>NZ_CP094879.1:2960000-4317714 GCF_022832715.1 Venatorbacter sp. C2-1 | reverse complement strand
CCTTAAACCCTGTGGATAAACAGGACTAAAGCATGCGGATAGTTTTCTGGATAACCTTGTCCGGAATTTTTCTGTCGATTCCACACACATTCCATACCTCACTTACCGGCAGCTAGTGCATAACTTAAGCGCAGTTAAACACACCACTTATGCTTGCCATAAATATTTGTTTTTAAAGGACTTTTTATGGTTACCCACAGATATTGACGTGACTAAGAATAAAAATAACGAACTACTCCTTCTCTTCTTTCACATAACATAACAGGTATAAAAATCTTTTCGTGTGAACAGGAAAAGCCGGTTTGAGTAAGTTCTGAAACTGCACATAAAATCACCATTGCTATTGCTGATTCTTTCTCATACAATTGCCGCCCTTAAAAATTAGACCCTTTTCACTTAACTGGGTGACAGTGTTATGAAACGTACTTTCCAACCAAGCGTATTGAAACGTAAGCGTACTCACGGTTTCCGTGCCCGTATGGCTACTAAAAACGGCCGTGCTGTTCTGGCTCGTCGTCGTGCTAAAGGCCGTCACGTACTGACTGCTTAATCGACCGTCTGACGCTGCGTAGTTTGCCGTCGATGCCGGAATTCGGATTTCCCCGCCGTGCCCGCTTACTCAAGCCGGTGGAGTTCAAACGGGTTTTCGACAAGACAGAATTACGCGGTAGTTCGCCTCACCTGTTGGTGCTGGCAACTCCGAATGAGCAGGACCAGGCCAGGATCGGATTCGTTCTGGCCAAAAAGCAGATCAAACGGGCTGTAGACCGTAACCGGATTAAACGTCTGGTTCGCGAATCGTTCCGGCATCATCAGCATGAGATGGCGTCGCTGGATTTTGTTTTACTTGCCCGCTCTGGTCTTGCCGAACTGGACAACCAGCAAATTCGTGAGATGATTGACGGCCTTTGGTTCAGATTAAAGCGTCCTTCCAATGACAGACAAGCAAACGGCAGCCGAAAAAACCGCCGCGCATCCCGGCGCTAAGGTGTTGCTGTCCCTGATTGCTTTCTATCGTTACGCTCTCAGTCCCCTTATTCCCAGTCGTTGTCGCTATTACCCCACCTGCTCTGCCTATGCCGATGAAGCTGTTCGTCGATATGGTGCTGTGCGCGGCGGTTATCTTGCGCTCAAACGGTTGCTCCGGTGTCACCCCTGGGGTTCCCACGGTGTGGATCCGGTACCCGATTTACCCAACCATTCCTCCAATTGTTGTCAACGGAAACCCTAATCATGGATATCCGCCGTACGGTCATATTTCTTGGCCTGATTGTCAGTAGCTATTTTCTTATCCTCGCCTGGAATGATGACTACGGTCAGAAAAATCAGGTAACAGCGCCGATTGAAGCAACTGCGGTTGCTGAAAACCAGGACGCTCCGGTAACCACCGCCAGTGCCGACGAGCTGGCTGAGCAACCAGCGGTTGATGCTCCGGTTGTCAGCACAGAAGCCAAGGTGCAGCCATCGGCGGAGCTGATTCGCGTAGATACCGACGTACTGCGTCTGGTGATTGACCCACGTGGTGGTGAAATCGTTGAAGTACTGTTGCCTGAATATCCGGCAGCGGTTGATCAGAAAGACGTTCCTTTTGTATTAATGGAGCGCAACCAGCGCCGTACCTATGTGGCCCAGAGTGGTCTGCTGGGTAAAGACGGTGTGGATGCTCAGGGTCCGGCGCTGTACAGCGCGGATGCCACTCAGTATAAGCTGGCGGATGGCCAGGATGAGCTGAGCGTTGTGCTGACTACTCAGACTGAGAAAGCAACGGTAGAAAAAGTATTCACCTTCCGTCGTGGTGATTACCTGATGGATGTTAACTTCCGCATCAAAAATACCTCGGCCGAAGCCTGGCAGGGTGTTTTCTACGCGCAGCTGAAGCGTGATAACTCGGTTGACCCGTCGGCCGGTTCGCAGATGGGCATGGCGGCTTACTTAGGCGCAGCTCTGACCACTAAAGAAAACCGCTACGAAAAAGTAACCTTCTCCGATCTGGAAGACGGCCAGTACAAAAAAGTCGAGCAAGGTGGCTGGGCCGCAATCCTGCAGCACTACTTCCTCGCTGCCTGGGTGCCTGCAAAAGATGTGCAGCACACCTACAACGGCCGTGCGGTTAAAGGAAACTACATTTTTGGTTTCTACGATGCGCCTACGGTTGTTGCCGCCGGTGAAACCGCTGAAGTGGGTGCCAGCCTGTATGTTGGTCCTAAAGTGCAGGATCGTCTGGCCGAAATTGCAGACCATCTGGATCTGACTGTCGATTACGGCTGGTTATGGTGGATTGCCCAGCCGCTGTTCTGGTTGCTGAGTTTCTTCCACGGTCTGGTGGGCAACTGGGGTGTGGCCATTATTCTGCTGACTGTACTGATTAAAGCCGCATTCTTTAAGCTGTCTGCCACTTCTTACCGCTCGATGGCGAACATGCGCAAAGTAGCGCCGAAGATGCAAGAAATTAAAGAAAAATACGGTGATAACCGTGAAAAGCTCGGCCAGGAAATGATGAAGCTCTACAAAGAAGAGAAGATCAATCCGCTGGGTGGCTGTCTGCCGATTCTGGTGCAGATGCCGGTATTTATCGCGCTGTACTGGGTACTGATGGAATCTGTGGAATTGCGTCAGGCACCGTTCTTCCTGTGGATTAAAGATATGTCGGTGATGGACCCTTACTTCATCCTGCCATTAATCATGGGTGCTTCTATGTTTATTCAGATGAAGCTGAACCCAACACCGCCGGACCCGATGCAGGCGCGTGTTATGCAGTTTATGCCGGTGATCTTTACCGTCTTCTTCCTGTGGTTCCCGGCCGGTCTGGTACTGTACTGGGTAGTGAACAACATCCTGTCGATCAGTCAGCAGTATGTGATTACCAAACAGATCGAAAACAGCTGATCTGCAGGAATCTTAAAAAGGCGCTTCGGCGCCTTTTTTATTGCCTGCCATCCGGCGGGTTAACTCAGGTACAATTCGCGCAAGCCAAACCGCTGTATTTAAAACGGCGCCCAGATTTCAGGAATCCGCGATGAGCAACCTTATCCACAACGACACCATTGCTGCCGTAGCCACTGCACCGGGGCGTGGCGGGGTTGGCATTATCCGCGTATCCGGCGCGCTGGCGTTAACCGTGGCCCAGGCCGTACTCGGCATAGAGCCCAAACCCCGTTATGCCCACTACGGGCCGTTTAAAGCGGCTGACGGTACGGTGCTGGATGAAGGCATCGCCCTGTTCTTCCCCAACCCGAATTCTTTTACCGGTGAAGACGTACTCGAACTGCAGGGTCATGGTGGCCCGGTGGTGCTTGATCTGTTGCTGAAAGAAGTGGTGGCGCTGGGTTGTCGTCTGGCGCGCCCGGGTGAATTTTCCGAGCGCGCTTTCTTAAACGACAAAATGGATCTGGCCCAGGCCGAAGCCATTGCCGATTTAATCGACTCCGCCTCTGAGCAGGCCGCACGCTGTGCACTGCGTTCATTACAGGGCGAGTTTTCCAACAAAGTACACAGCCTGCTCGACCAGTTAATTCAGCTGCGTATTTATGTCGAAGCCGCCATCGATTTTCCCGAAGAAGAAATCGATTTTCTCTCCGACGGCAAAGTAGCCGCCATGCTCGACGCCGTGGATGCGGAGCTGAAAGCGGTTCTGCGCGAAGCCGGACAAGGCGCGCTGCTGCGTGAAGGTATGAACGTGGTGATTGCCGGCCGCCCGAATGCCGGTAAATCGTCGCTGCTGAATGCACTGGCCGGTCAGGAACGTGCCATCGTTACCGATATTGCCGGCACCACGCGCGACGTATTAAAAGAACATATCCACATCGACGGTATGCCGCTGCACATCATCGACACCGCCGGTCTGCGTGATGCGCCGGACGAAGTGGAGCGCATTGGTATTCAGCGCGCCTGGGACGAAATCAGCAAAGCCGACCGCGTATTATTGATGGTCGACAGCACCACCAACGAAACCGATGCAGAGAAATTACTGCACGCGCTGTACGACGAGCGTGGTCTGCAGGAAGCCGCGACCGATCTGTTAAATAACGGCCGCTTAACAGTTATCCGCAATAAAGCAGATTTATCCACAGAGACCATTGGTCTGAATAACGACGGCCGTTTCCCGGTAATTACCTTATCGGCGAAGCAGAATGCCGGTGTCGATGAGCTGCGCGAACACCTGAAACAGATTATGGGGTTTGATGCCGCTGCCGAAGGAGGTTTCCTTGCCCGCCGCCGTCATATCGATGCTCTTAACCGCGCGCAGCAGGCCCTCGATTTTGGTCGCCAGCAACTGGAAGGCATGGCCGCCGGTGAGCTGCTGGCCGAAGATCTGCGTATGGCGCAGCATGCGCTGAACGAAATTACCGGTGCTTTCACCGCCGATGATCTGCTGGGCGAGATTTTCGGCAGCTTCTGTATTGGGAAATAATCAGCCATAAGTGACAAGCCGGTGGGCAAGGTTTCTGAGCAGTCCGGCAATTGTTTTCAGGCATAAAAAAACCGCGATATTCGCGGTTTTTTTATGCCCGTTAAACAGCCTGAAATGAGCGGATCAAACGGTTTTATATTTCTGCTGTTCCGCTTCCCATTCGCCCAGCAGCTCACGGTTATCGTGCATCCATGGGTGAAAATCGCGGCGGAAATAATCCAGATAATCACGCCAGATGGTTGGCACTAATCCTGGCTTCAGGAAGTAGAACCGGAACCCTTTCCACCAGACTTTCGGGTTGAATAACTGGCCGTCTTTCCACAGGAAAATCGCCTGAATAATGGACGTGCGCAGACAGAAAAGAATGGTGACATTAATCATGGTCAGAACCCGCAGCCAGTAACTGCCAACTGCCTGTTGGTACACATCGTAAGCCACGGCTTTATGTTCGGTTTCCTCAATCGCGTGCCAGCGCCACATTTCTTTAAATTGCGGGTGCATGCCTTCGGTGGATTCCGGGTTGGTCAGAACCTGGTGCGCCATAATGGCGGTAAAATGTTCCAGCGCACAGGTAACTGCCAGGCGGTGTTTACGCGGCAGCCATTTTTTCATCCAGACCTTTTCTTTCTTTTCAAAGGCCATGATTTTGTCGATCGGGTAATTCCATTTTTTCAGATAGTCGTTGTACTGCGCATGTTCATGGCCGTGAATGGCTTCCTGTTTAATAAAGCCTTTAATCTGCTGCAGTAATTGCGGGTCGCTGATTTTGTGCTGATTATCACGCACGGCATCCATAAACATGCGCTCACCTTCCGGGAACAGACAGGAAAGCGCATTCATGAACGTCGATTTAAAAACATCGTCGCCGTACCAGTATTTGGGAATGTCATCGAGGTCGAATTCAAATTCCATTTTACGGCCGGGAATTTCCATAGAAGAACTGATGGCCTGAGCTTTTTGCAGTTTGCTGTTCATAAACGCCTCGCAGATGATGTACCTGATCCAATATTCTGTGCGGCAAGCAGACCAAGAAATATTAACCGGTACGTTATTCTCATTATGCGTAACAGGATAGGCGCATCAGGCCAGCGCTGACAGGTGATCGGACGACAATTATCGGGTGCGGTGGTGACTGCAGGTGGCTTTCGATCACCGCCTGCAGGCAGGGCAGGCGGATTGTTGCAATTGCTCAGAGATGACCGACTTTCACCAGTATCAGCGTCTCTTCATCAACAAAAGGATGGTGTTGGCTTAAATGCGGACTGCGCAGCCAGGTATGCTGCGGATATTCACCGTGCTCGTCTTTAAAGCAGCCGGAAATTACCAGAATTTCCTCCCCACCCCAGTGGCGGTGCGGTTGGAATACCTCTCCAGCAGGCCAGCGCACCAACGCCGTACTGGCTCCCAGATGTTCATGCAGCGGGCACACGGTCAGACCGCCAATACCCGGCCGCCATTGCTGATCTTCGGGGCGGATGCGCACGGTTTCAGTGTCGGTTTCAGCAAACTGATTAAGTTTTACAAAGATCAGACAACCCTGCTCGGAAAACGGTGCATGGGCAGAACCCGGAGAATTGCGCAGATAACTGCCGGCCGGGTAATCGCCGGATTCATCGCTGAACACGCCTTCGAGCACATAAATTTCTTCGCCCAGCGGGTGAGTATGCTGCGGAAAACGTGCGCCGGGCAGGTAGCGCACCAGACTGGTTACCTGACCATGCTCCGGAGCTTCACGTTCCAGCGGGAAACGTTCTATCGGTGCCTGCGGTGCGCTGAGCCAGGGCTGATCGCCCTGGCGGATAACCACCACTTTGCTGCGATCCATATTGATGGGCTCAAAAGTTGGTTGGGCGCTCATGGGATCTCCGGACAGTATTTCGTTGATGAAAAAGCAGGGCTGCAGGTTGATAGCCGACGATTGTATTCCTCTCCGCCGTGGCGGCCCAAGCAGCAAATCCGGCTGACTATCCGGTAAAGCGGCAGACAATGCGCATTTTTATCGGATCGCGGGTTAAAGAGAGCGGATTTCCCGCCGATTGCTATCTTTACAGGTATTACTTTCTGGCAGGAGAACTCCGTGCGCGCAGCAACTCTGGCGATAGCCGCCACCTTACTGGTGGGATGTATTGCAGAAGAAGACAAAGACAAGATCACCAACGAACAGGGAGTGACCGTCAGCGATCCGACTCTGGCCCTGAATGGTTTATGGGACGGCCAGTTTGATCAGGCAGGCAGCCTGCGGGTGCTGATTTATAACGGCAACGTTTACGGTCTGGATGAAAGCCGTGGTTACTACGGCACAGCGTTGCTGAATAACGATAACCGTACCGCCACGCTGGCGCTGACGGGTTATACCCTGTCGCAGAATGATACCGCCGCCAAACAATATGTGGCCGACGGTCTGAATCAGGATTACAGCCTCAATGGCCTGCTGTACACCGTGGAAGCTTCACCACAGCTGGTTGGTGACTTTGAAAACGCCACCGGCACCGGCAGTTTTGTGCTGACCGATGATGGCACCTGGCCGAATAACTCTGCCCTGAGTCTGCTGGCGGGCAAGTGGACGGCCACCGGTTATGAATTCTATGTAGAGCCATTAAGCAGCAAGGCTTCGTTTAAAGGCATCAGCACTGATAGCAGTGGCTGCACCTTCGAAGGTGATATCACCCTGTTGGATAAAAACGATGCCCTCTACGCCGTTACCCTGCGCGAGCGCAAAAACTGCCCGGCATTTAACGAAACCAACGCCAGTGGCTATGCCGTGATCAACAGCGATGGCTCGCTGGAGTTGTACCTGCGCAAAGATACCGACCTGTTGTTTATGACCTTTACCGCGCCGGTCAGCAGCACACCTGTGGAAACCCCTACCGATACAACAGACACAACGACGGATACAACCACGCTCTGAGCGGTTAACGGCTGCTGCTGCCTGCAGTGGCCGTTATTCTTTCCCCCTTCCTGTGTATAACCTTCTGGATAACGCGTAATAAAGATCCGCATAAGCTGGGATCTCAGCATGAACAGTTTTCCTTATTCATTCTGAGGATAAAGTTACCCACAATTATCAACAGCTTTATGCACTTACTAATACTTTGTTTTTTAAGGAATTAAATTAAAAAATCACAGCAGTGACTAAAAATGGCTAACAGTCTTTTTACCGATGTGGATAAAGTGTATAAAACCATTGGTTAAATTTTACTCAGCCTACTGCCGCTGGCCGCACAAGGCTGGTATACTGCGCGCCCTTTTTTCCCGATTCCTGTTAAACGAACAATTCTGAGGTGGCTTGTGGATTATCCCGTGCGTTATGACGTCATTGTGGTTGGCGGTGGCCATGCCGGTACCGAAGCGGCGCTGGCCGCGGCGCGTACCGGCTGCAAAACCCTGCTGCTGACCCACAACACCGACACCGTCGGTGTGATGTCATGTAACCCGGCCATCGGCGGGATTGGCAAAAGCCACCTGGTTAAAGAAATCGACGCACTGGGTGGCGCCATGGCGCGCGCCACCGACAAAGCCGGTATCCAGTTCCGCATTCTTAACAGCCGTAAAGGCCCGGCGGTGCGTGCAACCCGCGCCCAGGCCGACCGTGCGCTGTACCGCTCGGCGATTCGTCATATTGTTGAAAACCAGCCCAATCTGGATATCTTCCAGGCTGCCTGTGACGACCTGATCGTACAGGGCGACGGCGTTGGCTCCACCGTCTGTGGCGTGGTCACCAACACCAATATGCGCATTCACGCCACCAGTGTGGTGCTCACCGCCGGTACTTTCCTTGGCGGACTTATCCACATCGGTATGGAAAACCACAGCGGTGGCCGTGCCGGAGATCCACCGTCGATTGCGCTGTCCAAGCGTCTGCGCGAAATGCCGTTTAACGTTGGCCGCTTAAAAACGGGTACGCCGGCGCGTATCGATGCGCGCAGTGTCGACTTCTCCGTGATGCAGGTGCAGCCGGGCGATGCGCCGCTGCCGGTGATGTCCTTTATGGGTTCGGTGGACGAACACCCGGAGCAGGTAAACTGCTACATCACCCACACCAATGAGCGCACCCACGAGATTATCCGTAATAACCTTGACCGCTCGCCGATGTATGCCGGTGTGATCGAAGGGATCGGCCCGCGTTACTGCCCGTCGATCGAAGACAAGATCACCCGCTTCGCTGATAAAACCAGCCATCAGGTGTTTGTTGAGCCGGAAGGTCTGAACAGCAACGAACTCTACCCGAACGGTATCTCCACCAGTCTGCCGTTCGACGTACAGCTGGATCTTATCCACAGCATCCGTGGTTTTGAAAATGCCCACGTCACCCGCCCGGGTTACGCCATCGAGTATGACTACTTCAATCCACAGGATCTGAAGCACAGCCTCGAAACCAAATTCGTTAACAACCTGTTCTTTGCCGGTCAGATCAACGGCACCACAGGTTACGAAGAAGCCGGTGCCCAGGGCCTGCTGGCCGGTACCAACGCCGCCCTGCGCGCGCTGGAAAAAGACGCCTGGGTACCGCGCCGCGATCAGTCGTATATCGGCGTGCTGGTCGACGACCTGATCACCATGGGTACCAAAGAGCCGTACCGTATGTTCACCAGCCGCGCCGAATACCGTTTAGTGCTGCGTGAAGACAACGCCGATCTGCGCCTGACCGAAGTCGGCCGTGAGCTGGGTCTGGTCGATGACGAACGCTGGGCCGCGTTCAGCACCAAGCGCGAAAGCATCGAGCAGGAAGCGCAGCGCCTGAAAACCACCTGGGTGCAGCCAGGCAGCGCCGAAGCCGCTGCACTGGAAGCCAAAGGCGAAAGCAAGTTTGTGCGCGAATACAGCCTGCACGATCTGCTCAAACGTCCGGGTCTGGAATACAACGACGTGGCTGGTCTGAAAGGTGAGCCGGTGGCTGATCCGCAGGTCGCCGAGCAGGTTGAGATTCAGGCCAAGTACGACGGTTATATCGCCCGTCAGCTTGATGAAATCGAACAGCTGCGCCGCTATGAAAACACCAAACTGCCGGCCGATCTCGACTACGACGCCATGGGCGGCCTGTCGAACGAAGTGAAGCAGAAGCTGAATACACTGCGCCCGGAAACCCTTGGCGTGGCTTCACGTATTTCCGGTATTACCCCGGCGGCTATCAGCCAGATTCTGATTCATCTGAAAAAGAAAAACGCGGTAAACAAGCTGAGTGCGTGATGCTCTTTGATTGTCACTTTTAACCCGCACGGGCTTGATACGAATCAAGCCCGTTTTTGTTTCTGCTGCCACACTGGGCCATTCCGAGGTTTCTTAAAACACATAAATGGAGTCGTGTTATGAGTGGCGAACAACAGGTGATCGATTTTTTACTGCAGTTGCTGGATGACGCAGCGGTACAGAATCATGAAATCAATGGCCCGTATCTGGAAGATATTCTGTTCACTCAGCTGCTGACCCGCCTGGCGGCACGGCGCACCGAAAAAGACATTCTGCATCAGGTGCAGTACCACCTGAATTTTGAGCAGCGCAATCTCAGTAAGGATGAGTTTGTCGTTACCCGCGGCTGCTGATGTTCTGCGGCAGCCAGCCTGCACAGATCAAACTGGACAGATCAGCTGCGCAGATTTTGCTGCCCCAGCAACCCGGTGAGCACCGGTGAGACAAACTGGCGTTTCACCGTTACCGCATAAAAGCTCTCGAACACGTTGGGCAGGGTCATAAACTCCTGCAGTGTGCCCTGCGCAATCTCATCTTTTACTACCACGGTTGGCAGTACGGTCAGCGCGCCGGTGTCACGTGCCAGCAGACGCAGCATCGCCATATCGTCGGCCTCGGCCTGGACGTCCGGTTCGTAATTCCAGCGGCTGCAGAAGCCATCGAAGGCGCTGCGCAGCTCGGTACCGCTGGCCGGTAAAACCCAGCGCCGGCCTTCATACCCCTGCGGGAATTCAGCCGCTGGTTTTTGCTCTGGCGGCCCGACCACAGCCAGTGGCTGGCGCGCCAGTAACTGGCTTTGCCACAGGGTTTCCGGCCCCTCTGCGGCGACGTTGCTGTTGGTCAGAATCAGGTCGAACTGATGGGTGGCGAGACCGTTCAGCAGGTTGTCCATACCGCGCGCATGCAGGCTGAAACGAACTTTCGGCTGGCTGATCAGCGGCGCGATAAAGCCCTCGATAAAGTTACGCGACATGGTCGATAACACGCCGATCCGCAGCTGCTGATATTCCGGCTCAATCCCATGGCGCAACAGTGACTCCAGCTCTTCACCACGACTGAAAATATCATTGGCATAACCCAGTACCCGCTGGCCGGTGGCGGTCAGCCGCAGGCGGCGGCCGCTGCGCTCAAACAGCTGGGTATCCATGCTTTCTTCCAGCGCACGGATCTGCGCCGACAGCGCTGATTGCGACACATGCAGCTGACGCGCCGCTTCGGTCAGGTTGCCCAGTGTGGCGACGCGCCAGAAATAATGCAGATGATGATAATTGAGCCGGCTCATCTGATTGTTCTCTAAAAGTGAATGAAATGTGAGTTTATATCTATTTTACCTATAGCAACCAGTGAGCAGATACTGCGCGCACCTGAACCCATAACAGAGGTTGCGTACCATGAGTATTTCCTCTCTGCTGATGGCCATCGTGCTGGCGGCGATCCCGCTGACACTGATTCTGGCCGCTGTTCCTGCCGGTCTGCAGACCCGGCGTTTTGCCTTTAACGATGACCAGCGCTGGCGTTTTGCCTGGCGTGCGGCGCAGGTCATTACCCTGTTAACCCTGAGCGCAATCGCACTGGCACTGCTGTTGCCGGATGCCGGTTTGCACTGGCTGAGTGACCAGCCGTTGCGCCTGACGCTGTTACTGCTGCTCAGCGTGATGGCACTGGTGGTGGTGAAATTCTCACGCCGTTATCTGGCCGCCGATCCGGGTTTTGGCCGTTATCTGCGCTGGCTGTTGCTGACCCTGGCGGCGGTGGCGCTGGTGTTTATCAGCAATCATTTGCTGCTGTTTGCCCTGGGCTGGATTGCCATCAGTCTGGCGCTGCATCAGTTGCTGATGTTCTACCCTGAACGTCCGCGCGCGGCGCTGGCGGCGCATAAAAAATTCCTGCTGGCACGGCTGGCGGAAACCTCTCTGCTGGTTGCCTTTTACCTGCTCTGGCAACAGCACGGCACGGCCAATATCGACACCATTATCAGCGCTTATCAGGCGTCAGCAGCGCTCAGCCTGAATGAGCAGATTGCCGCCGTGCTGATTGCCCTGACCGCGCTGATCAAATGTGCGCAGCTGCCGGTGCACGGCTGGCTGATTCAGGTGGTGGAAGCGCCGACGCCGGTATCCGCACTGCTGCATGCCGGGGTGATCAACCTTGGCGGCTTTCTGCTGATTCTCTTTGCCCCGCTGTTTTTACAGGTGGCCGCAGCGCAGTGGCTGGTACTGGTGGTGGCCGGTCTGACGACGGTACTGGCGGCACTGATTATGACCACCCGCATCAGCATCAAGGTTCGGCTGGCCTGGTCCACCAGTGCGCAGATGGGTCTGATGCTGATCGAGTGTGCTCTGGGCATGGTGGAGCTGGCATTGCTGCATCTGCTGGCGCACTCGGCTTACAAAGCCTGGGCGTTCTTAAGCTCCGGCTCGGCGGTACAGCAGCATGTGCAGCAGTCACTGCTGATTGCTCCGCCAGCGGCGGCGCGCCGCTGGTTGCCGGCGCTGATAGCAGCGGCTGGTCTGGTGGCAGCGGCCTGGTGGTTCAGTGTTCAGTTGAGTGCTCAGTTGCATACCGGCATTCAGCCCGTCAGCGGCTGGTTACTGCTGGCATTGGCGCTGACCACCTTGCTGGTACAGCGCGCGTCAGGCGCATGGACATTGCTGCTGGCAGCTGGTCTGGCGCTGGCTTACAGCCTGCTGAAAATCCTGCTGCAGCCGCTGAGCGGCGAGCTGCCGGCGGCGCTGCGTCCCGGACTGTTTAGCGCTGCAGATCTGTGGGTAAGCGCCCTGTTTCTGCTGCTGTTCTCTGTCTGGTGGCTGCTGCGTTACCGCGCCCACTGGCCGCTGGTGCAGCGCTTATCGCTGGCCCTGTTTGCCGGCCTGTATCTGGATGAATGGTTTACCCGTATCACCCTGCGTCTGTGGCCTGCACGCCTGCCGGTACGGGCCAACCCCAAGCAGTTAGCACAATACCAAGTGCCACAACACGTACTGGCCGCCGGCCGGAAGGAGCAACTGTTATGAGCACACTGACTGTATCAGCACAATGTTCTGCACGTCTGGCAGCGGTTGAGGCCGCCGGAAACCGCGTGGCTCCGACCTGGCCGCTGGATCAGTTAATCGCGGTAAACCCTTTGTGGGAGCTGCGCGATCAGCCATTTACCGCTGCCGCAGCACGCCTGGAAGCGCTGGGCCGGATGCACTGTCTGATGCCGGCAGAGTATTACGTCCGGCAGTGGCAGCGCAGCCGTATCACCGATGCTCATTTGCAACTGGCCGCTGCTGAGTTCGGTGTGGAACAAGACAGCGCCAGCCTGCTGCAGGCGCTGAAACAGCCGGGAGCAGAAGCCCACTGGCACAATGTATCGGACCTGCTCGACAGCACCCGTGACCGTCAGCACCAGATGGCCTGGCGCGATGAAATCAGCCATCAGATCAGCCAGTTCTGCGCTGCTTTTTGTCAGCAGCCGGACCATCAGTCGGCACACAACCTGTACCTGAGCTGGGTAAAGCAGATCCGCGCCGACCGCGGTATTGCCATTCTGATGGGCGAACCCGGGCTGACCAAAGCCTTCCGTGAGCTGCCGGATGACCCGCAGGCACTGACCCTGATCGCGCTGGATGAGCTTGGGCTCACTCATGTCGCGCAGATTGAAACTTATTGCCATGCCCTGCTGCTCGATATCAACGGCTGGGCTTCCTGGTTTGCCTATGAGCGCTGGCAGTCGCGGCTGGAGGGCGCAAGCGACGATGCCCTGCCACAGCTGATCGCCATCCGTCTCGGCTGGGAGCTGGCGCTGTGGCGTCACTGGCAGCTGCGCCACAAGCAGGCTGCACAACAACTGCAGCAGCAGTGGTACAGCCAGTTACCGCAACTGAGCATGCTGGTTGAGCAACAGCGGCTGGCTCAGAAACCGCTGTGGGTATGGCAGCGCGCTGCCGAAATTGCCCGCCAGCAGCAGGAGATGCAGATACTGGCGCAGAAGCCGCTGGCCACCTCTCCGCAGCCAAAACTGCAGGCCGTCTTCTGTATTGATGTGCGTTCTGAAGTGATGCGGCGCGCCCTGGAGGCCCAGAGCGCAGATATCCAGACATTGGGATTTGCCGGTTTCTTTGGTCTGCCGCTGGCTTATACCCCGGTGGGCACCGATCTTAAGCGGCCACAGTTGCCGGGATTACTGGCCGCTGGTCTGCGCGTCAGCGAAGGCGGACATGAAGCCCAGGCGCTGGGTTTTGCCAGAAGGGCGCAGCAGCAGAAAGACGCCGCCTGGCATGACTTCAGCCGTGGTGCGGCCTCCGCGTTCAGCATGGTTGAAGCGGCGGGCCTGAGCTACGCCGCCAAGCTGCTGCGTAAAACCTTCGGCCTGCAGGCTGAGGAACACCCGGTCAATGATCTGGCTGTCAGCGGCCAGTGGACCCTGTGGAACGGCGAGCGGCCGCTGACTCTGAGTGAAAAAGCCGATCTGGCCGGCAGCATTTTGCAGGCCATGAGCCTTAAACGGCTGGCGGGCGAAGTGCTGCTGGTCGGTCATGGCAGTCATACCACCAACAACCCCCATGCCGCCGGGCTGGATTGCGGTGCTTGTGGCGGTCAGACCGGTGCGGTGAACGTGCAGGTGCTGGCACAACTGCTGAACGACGAAGCGGTGCGTAAGGTACTGGCTGACCGTGGCCGCATCATTCCGCACAGCACCCGATTTGTGGCGGCGCTGCATAACACCACCACCGATCATATTCATTGCTTCGGTAAGGTGACGGACATGGCTGCGCAGTGGCTCGCTGATGCCGGTATTCTGGCTCAGCGGGAGCGTGCTGTGGCGCTGGGTCTGGCCGACAGCGCACTGCTTAACCAGCCGCAGCAGCTGGATGCGGCCCTGCGTCAGCGCGCCCTCGACTGGTCCGAAGTACGGCCCGAATGGGGTCTGGCGGGGAACAGCGCCTTTATTGTCGCGCCGCGCCGCCGTACCCGCAGCCTGAACTTCAGCGGCCGTACCTTCCTGCACGATTATGTCTGGCAGGACGACAGCGCCTTCAGCGTGCTGGAACTGATTATGACCGCGCCGATGGTGGTGACCCACTGGATCAATATGCAGTACAACGCCTCGGTCACCGACCCGCTGAAGTACGGCAGTGGCAACAAAGTGCTGCACAACGTGGTGGGGGGGAATCTCGGCGTATTTGAAGGCAACGGCGGTGATCTGCGCATCGGCCTGCCGCTGCAGTCAGTGCACGATGGTAAGCAGTGGATGCATGAGCCACTGCGGCTGAGTGTCTACATTCAGGCGCCGGCCGAGGCTATTGCCGCCATCGTTGCCCGCCACGAAAGCGTGCGCCAGCTGGTGGATAACGACTGGCTGTACCTGTTCCGCCTGGACGATAACGGCGTGGCCGCACGTCTGTATCAGGGAGCATGGCAGGAGCCAGCCTGTGGCTGATACCCTCGGGCTCTGCGAAGCCTCATTGCTGCGGTGCATCGATTCATAAAATTCAGCGCAGCACCGACCCATAAAGTTCGGCGCCGCACGACCCATAAAATTCAGCGCCGCACGGCATACTGTGCCTGCGGCTTTACCCGGACATATCCGGTTAGCGCACTGGCCGATCCGTTCGATTGCCCGTGCTGTAACCCCTGAAGACGATGACCAACTATGAAAACAGAATGGCTTGATGACCTCAGCGACAGCGGCCTGCAACGCGCCGTGCAGTTATTACAGGCTGGCGAATGCGTGGCCGTACCGACCGAAACCGTTTACGGCCTGGCCGCCGATGCCCGCAATGCGGCGGCGGTGCGCGCTATTTTTGCCGCCAAGGGCCGCCCGGCCAATCATCCGCTGATTGTCCATCTGGCCAGTGCAGAACAACTGCCGCAGTGGGCGGCCAGTGTGCCAGCGGAAGCCTGGCAGCTGGCGCAGGCATTCTGGCCCGGCCCGCTGACCTTACTGCTGCCTAAAGCAGCGGATGTACCTGAAGAAGTAACCGGTGGTCTGCCCAGCATTGGCCTGCGCGTCCCGGCGCATCCGCTGCTGCAGGCGTTACTGCGCCAGCTCGGCAGCGGTGTGGCTGCCCCTTCGGCGAACCCCTACAAGGCATTAAGCCCGACCTCGGCGGCGCAGGTGATGGCCGGACTAGATGGCCGTATTGCCGCGGTATTGGATGGTGGTGCCTGTGAATTCGGACTGGAATCGACCATTGTCGATCTCACTCAGCCAGAGCAGGGCATCCGTATCCTGCGCGCCGGGCCGATCAGCCGCATTGCCATAGAACAGGTGCTGGGGCAGCCGGTTGAGGTACCGCAGCAACACAACGAAGCGGTGCCGGGTAACGTGCAGGCGCATTATCAGCCGCGTACACCGCTTAAGCTGTACAGCAGTGATGAACTGGCTGAGCGGATAAAAGACGGAGTTGGCGACGACACCGCTCTGCTGCTGTGGTCACCGCGTCTGATTGGCCTGGCCTGTGGCCGTGAGCGGGCGCTGATTCTGCCTGATAATGCGCCCGCCTTTGCGCAGACGCTGTATCAGACATTGCACGAAGCCGACCAGCTGGGTTATCGCCAGCTCTGGCTGGAGCAACCGCCGGGTACCGAAGACTGGCTGGCGGTTAACGACCGGCTGTCGCGGGCAGCGTCACAATAACGCACAGCCCCTGTGGCTGATTGGCCTGCAGCTGCAGGCTGCCGCCATAGCTGCTGACAATATCGCTGACCATCGCCAGCCCGAGGCCGCTGCCTCCGGCCCCGGCTTCATCCAGCCGCGTACCGCGCAGCAGCAGTTGCTGGCGCGCTTCTGCGGCAATGCCCGGTCCCTGATCACAGACGCTGATCAGCCACTCTTTATCTTCATGGCGAACGCTCAGCAGAATCTCACCGGCGGCGTATTTGCAGGCGTTATCGAGCAGATTGCCGAGCAGCTCCAGCATGTCGTCACGGTCCTGCGGCAACACCGCGCTGTGGTCGAACTGTGCGCGGATGCTGGCCTGCGGGTACAGCTGCTGCAGCACCTGCAACAGTGGCGGCAGGTCTTCGCTCAGCCGGGTTTGCCGGCCGGGGGATGACATGCCAACGATTCTGGCGCGCTTCAGTTCGCGCTCGACCAGCTGCCGCAGGCGCTGCAGGGCTTCGCGCTGTTGTTGCTGATGCTGTGGATCGAGCTGTTCCGCCAGCAGCTGCAGCTGTTGCAGCGGGCGTTTCATTTCGTGGGCAAGATTACCCAGCGCATTGCGCGAACGGCTGACCCGCTGCTGCAACAGACTGAGCAGGCGGTCGATTTCTTCAGCCAGTGGCTGCACTTCCTGCGGGTACTGACCGGCGGCGGCATTCAGGCCATCGCGCTCACCAAAACGCAGTTCGCGCAGCTGCTGCTGTAATGGCTCAAGACGGGCAAAGGCCCGGCTCAGCTGGCGGCGCTGGATCAGCATCAGGGCCAGCAGGGCGAAGACCAGCAAGGCCAGTGCCGCCAGACGGTAGCGGTTCAGTTCGCTCTGCAAGGGCGCAATGTCTTCCGCCACCCACAGGGTAAAGTCGTGATTCTGTACGCGGATGCCCTGCGCCTGACTGAGCCATTGCTCGTCCAGCCTGTCACCCTGAATGCCGGGTTGCTGCCAGTGCCGGATATCGCCGCTGGCCAGCTGAATGGCAGGCGGCTCTTTATCCCACAGCGAGCGGCTGCGCAGGTCGGTGCCCTGCTGGTCGCGGATGGCAAAATAATGGCCGGAGTAGACACGCTGATAGAGCGCGCCCAGACGGCTGTCATCCACCTGCCAGTTGCCCCGGGCGTCCTGTGTCAGGGCGGCAATCAGGCTGTCGGCATCGTGTTGCAGACGGCTGAGCACGGTATGGGTGGTGAGCTGGCGCACGCCATAGTCGGCCAGCCACAGCAGTGGCAGCATCAGCAGTAACAGGGTCAGCAGCCACTGGCGGCGCAGCTGATGCTGCAGTGACATCATAGGTGTGTGTCCGCCGCCAGCTGGTAGCCCTGGCCGCGGCGGGTTTCGATAAAGTCTTTACCGAAGTACTGACGCAGGCGGTTGATATAGACCTCAATCACATTGCTGTCTTTCTGCTGTTCTTCTTCGTAAACGTGTTCGCTGAGGCGGGTTTTGGAGTGCACATCCTTTGGGTGCTGCATCAGGTAGCGCAGCAGGCGGAATTCAATGGCGGTCAGCTCGATGGTGCGGCCATCGGCCGCGGTGGCCTGCTGGCGTTCGGTATCCAGCGTCACACCGCGCCAGCTCAGGGTGTTACTGGCCTGGCCGCCATGCCGGCGGGCGATGGCTTCCAGCCGGGCGAGCAATTCCTGGCTGTGGAACGGTTTGCCGAGGTAATCGTCGGCGCCGGCTTTGAGGCCGTCGACCCGTTCATGCCAGGCGTCGCGCGCAGTCAGCACCAGCACCGGCGTGCGGTTACCGGCACTGCGCCAGCTGCGCAGCACGTCCAGACCGTTTTTACCCGGCAGGCCCAGATCAAGCACGATCAGATCCGGCTGCAACTCGTTGCCGAGAAACTCACCATCAATGCCATCGTGGCTGACCTCTACCGCGTAACCGGCTTCGCGCAGCAACGGCTGCAGGGCATCGGTCAGTTGCTGGTCATCTTCGATCAACAGCAGCTTCACAGCGGCCGGGCCTCAGTCGTCATCGCGTTCATCCTCCAGCCAGACACCGCTGCGGGCGTCGATATAGGTTTCATGACGATGACCGTTGCTATCCAGCCATTTGAGTTCGTACACCAGCACACCGTCTTCCCATTCCACTTCGGCATCCAGCAGTTCACCGCCGAGCGGATGCCGTTGCAGAATGGCTTCAAGGGACAGTATCTCACCCTGCTCTACCCAGGCCCTGATCTGGGTCTGGTCGGGGTGTTTTCCGGCAAAGACCGGATTAATCATCCCAACGGCCAAAGCCAGGAATAACCACCGAATGTTCATTGAATTTCCCCTGTGCGGCATCTTTATGGCAGCTGTCGCATTGACTGAATGAACCGACCTGCGGATTGCCGCTGACCATGCGTTCCGGTACTTCCCGGTGCTTACGTCTGAAGTATGGCAGTTCGGTGATGCGCTGAGGAGTATCGCTGTCGCTGATGCCTTTCAGGTAGCGCGTCTGATTGCCGGCGCTGTGAGCACTCAGGTAGGCCAGAATCTCTGCCTGAGTGGCGGCACTCAGCGAGGCATCGTCACCGAAGTGATTATCAAGGCTGGCCATCATCGTCTGCCAGCTGCGCGCCGGCAGCAGCTTGGCCGGATAAGGCAGATGGCAACTACCGCATTCTTGTTTGTATTGCTGTGTTGCGGCCATACCGGTACCGGGTTGTTCAGGGCGCGGCCGGTATTCACTGTGCTCATCATCGTCGTCATCCGCGAGGGATTGATTATTCAGAGTGCTCAGGCCGTAAATACCAAGGGTCAGGGCGCTGCCCAGCAGCAGTGTGCCGGTGGCAAAACGCAGGGCGTTGAGAGAAGTACGCAGGGCGTTCAGGTTACTCATCATCTTTCTCCTTCTTTATGGCTGGCTGAGCCAGGTAATGACATCGCCTTTTTCCTGAGCGCTGCATTCGCGTCCCAGCGTCCAGCGGCAGTTGCGCAGGAACCACTTCTCTGTTTTGGCGGCATCGGTAAAGCGCTCCGGGTTGGCGTGCACTGTCATCGGCTCAATGGGCTTGCCGGTTTTCTGATGTTTGCCGGGCTGAGACGGATCGCGTCCGTGGCAGCTGGCGCAACTGCGCCCGTTGTTGTCCTGCAGCCACAGGGCCTCGCCGGCGGCGGCTGAGAATGGCCCGGCTCCGCCAGCCTGCAGGGCCTGCAGCTGGGCGCTGGCACCGGCATAACTGAGGCTGGTGGCGAGCAGGCTTAAGGTAAAAAGAGCCGCACTCAGTGCGCGGCGGGTCAGGTTATTCATGCTGATCTCCCCGGCCGTCGGTGTCGTCAGCACGTGCTTCTTTGCGACCGTGAATCATCGAGCGCACCAGGTTTTCGCGATGATGCAGGCTGCTGAACAGCACCCCGGCAACGTGCAGGAAGACCAGCGCCAGTGTGCTGTTGGCGAAGAATTCGTGGATTTCTTTCAGTGTGTGTTCGTTAAAAGAGGCCAGCCAGGTGCCTGCTAACGGCCCGGCGTTTTCATCCGCCCCCAGCGTTGCCATACCGAATACCACAGTGCCGGTCAGCGCCAGCAGCAGGGCGATAACCATGGCACCACCGGCCGGGTTGTGGCCGATATAGCGGCGCGCCTTACCGGCCGGAATGGCGACCAGATAATTCCAGACTCCCCGTGGCGATTGCACAAAGTCGCTGAAGCGCGCATGGCGTGTGCCGATCAGCCCCCACAGCAGGCGAAAGGCAACCAGCGCAGCCACGCTGTAACCAGCCCAGACATGCAGGGTTTCAAACTCGTCTTCACTCAGATAAGCGATAAAGAAAAACAGCACCAGCGACCAGTGGAAGATACGCACCAGCGGGTCCCAGACTTTGATTGTGTGTGTCATAACGACCTCTCCTCAGGATTTGCACCCAGCGTAGAGCGGCCATGCTTAAACCAACCTTAAAGTTATTCAGCGGCGGGCCGGAATGCGGCAAAGCTGACATACCTGCCTGCGGCCTGAATTGGCACGGCTCTGCGTTAAAAACTACCTACACTGGTCAATATCCGCACAGGCAGAGGGACGGCACCATGACACTGAAATTTCCGATGATACTGGCCTCACTGATCAGCGTTTTGCTGACGTTTCCGGCCCATTCCGCACCAGCCTGTCCGGCTGGTGGTGTAAAGGTGGGCTGGGAGCCCTGGCTGCCCTACGCCTACGAAGAGCAGGGAAAATTTACCGGCCTGGATCTGGATATGGCGACCGCCATCCTGACCCGCATGGGCTGCCCTTTTACCTTTGTAAACCGGCCCTGGAAGCGTCTGTTGGCGGAAATTTCTTCCGGTAATCTGCACCTTACCGGCGGTGCCTCACGTACCGCTGAGCGCGAAGAATTTGGCTATTTCAGCACGCCATACCGTACGGAATCGGCGGTGATGATGGTGCGCAAAGAAGATGCGTCAGGCTATGGCGGCATCAGTTCGCTGAAGGATCTGATCGGCAAAAACTTTACGCTTGGCGTTACCCGCGGTTATTACTACGGCGAAGACTATGCGGCACTGGAAAATGATGCGGGTTTCAAAGCCCGTCTGGCCGATGCCGGTGATGACGCTACCAACTACAAAAAACTGGCGGCAAAACGGCTGGATGGCTTTCTGGCCGACCCGTTCTCCGCCGCGGCAGGGCTTAAGAAGGAAGGTCTCGGCGGCCGCTTTATCAGCCATATGACCGTCTATTCCGACGACATCTATTTCCTTATCAGCAAAGCCTCCACCTCTCCGGAGTTTGTTGCCGCCTTTGATCAGGCGCTGGCAGAACTGAAGGCCAGTGGGGAATATCAGGCTATTGTGGATAAGTACCTGCACTGACACGCCGGTTGTTCAAATGCACGCCGCCCGCTCGATGCGGGCTTTTTATTGTCCATCTTCTTCTGGCCCGAATTGCCCTTTGTTTTGCGATGTTGGTTTACGTTAACGTAAAGGTAACTTAGCAGCCCGATAGCCCAACCCGCATGAGCCGTACTTACAGCATCCGTGACCTCGCCGACGAGTTTGATATCACCACCCGCACCATCCGCTTTTATGAGGCGGAGGGCATGCTCAATCCGCAGCGCGAAGGTCAGACCCGTATCTATACGCCGCAGGACCGGGTCACGCTTAAGCTGATTCTGCGCGGTAAGCGCCTGGGCTTATCGCTGGCGGAAAGTCGCGAGCTGATTGATATGTACCGCCCCGGACTGGAGCCGGAGGCCAACCGGCCGCAGCTGGAAAAACTGCTGGCGGTGATAGAACAGCGGCGCACTCACCTGCGCCAGCAACTGCACGATATCGAACGCATGATGCAGGACCTGGACGACGCCGAGCTGAAAGCCAGCGAGGCACTGGCGGCACTGACAGGCGCTTAGCCACTGCCCGTTATTTCCGGCCCTGCTACCAAGAATAAAAATACAACAGGAAGGAGCCATACGATGACCGGATTCAATTTTGGCCTGGGCGAAACGCTCGATATGCTGCGCGATCAGGTGCGCGGTTTTGCCCAGCGCGAGCTGGCGCCGCTGGCCGCAGACGTTGACCGCGACAACCAGTTCCCCATGCCCATGTGGCGCAAGTTCGGTGAGCAGGGATTGCTCGGCATTACCGTCAGTGAAGAATACGGCGGTGCCGATATGGGCTATCTGGCGCATGTGATCGCCATGGAAGAAATCAGCCGCGCCTCGGCTTCGGTCGGGCTGTCTTACGGCGCCCACTCCAACCTCTGTGTAAACCAGATTTACCGCAACGGCACGGCGGAGCAGAAGGCGAAATACCTGCCGAAGCTGATCTCCGGCGAGCATATCGGCGCACTGGCGATGAGTGAGCCCAACGCCGGTTCCGACGTGGTGTCGATGAAGCTGCGCGCCGATAAAAAAGGCGATCACTATGTGCTCAACGGCACCAAGATGTGGATCACCAACGGCCCGGATGCCAACGTTTATGTGATCTACGCCAAAACCGATCTGAGCAAAGGCCCGCACGGCATGACCGCTTTTATCGTTGAACGCGACTGGGCCGGTTTCTCACGCAGCCCGAAACTCGACAAGCTCGGCATGCGCGGCTCCAACACCTGTGAGCTGGTGTTCGATAACGTCGAAGTACCGGCGGAGAACATTCTCGGCGGCGAGAACATGGGCGTGAAAGTGCTGATGAGCGGCCTCGACTACGAGCGCGTGGTGCTGTCCGGCGGCCCGACCGGCATCATGCTGGCCTGTATGGATGTGGTGCAGCCCTATATCGTTGACCGCAAACAGTTTGGCCAGAGCATCGGTGAGTTCCAGCTGGTGCAGGGCAAGCTGGCCGATATGTACACCAGCATGAACGCCAGCCGCGCCTATCTGTACGCCGTGGCGGCCGCCTGCGACCGTGGCGAAACCACGCGTAAAGACGCCGCCGGCGTGATTCTCTACTGTGCCGAAAAAGCCACACAGATGGCGCTGGATGCGATCCAGCTGCTGGGCGGCAACGGCTATATCAACGACTTCCCCACCGGCCGTCTGCTGCGCGACGCCAAGCTGTATGAAATCGGCGCCGGCACCTCAGAAATCCGCCGCATGCTGATTGGTCGCGAACTGTTTCAGGAGCTGAGCTGATGCCGCTTATCCAGTCCCGGCTCGACAGCCGCAGCCCGCAGTTTGCTGCCAACCGCGCACAGATGCAGGCGCTGGTGGCCGACCTGAAAGCCAAAGTCGCCCGCATTGCCGAAGGCGGTGGCGAGGTGGCGATGCAGCGCCATACCGCACGCGGCAAACTGCCGGTGCGCGAGCGCATTCAGCTGCTGCTCGATGCCGGCAGCCCGTTTCTCGAAATCGGCCAGCTGGCGGCCCATGAGGTGTATGGCGAAGACGTACCCGCCGCCGGTGTGGTTGCCGGTATCGGCCGTATCAATGGTCAGGAATGCATGGTGGTGGGCAACGATGCCACGGTTAAGGGCGGCAGCTACTATCCGCTGACGGTGAAAAAACACCTGCGCGCACAGACCATCGCCCAGCAGTGCAACCTGCCCTGCGTTTATCTGGTGGATTCCGGCGGTGCTAACCTGCCACGCCAGGATGAGGTATTCCCCGACCGCGAACACTTCGGCCGTATTTTCTTTAATCAGGCCAATATGTCGGCCGCCGGTATTGCCCAGATTGCGGTGGTGATGGGTTCCTGCACCGCCGGTGGCGCCTATGTGCCGGCGATGGCCGATGAATCCATTATCGTGCGTAATCAGGCCACCATTTTTCTTGCCGGCCCGCCGCTGGTAAAGATGGCTACCGGCGAAGAAATCGGTGCCGAAGAACTGGGCGGTGGCGAGTTGCATACCGGCCAGTCCGGCGTGGCCGATCATCTGGCCGAGAACGATGAGCATGCGCTGCAACTGGCGCGTAACGCCGTCGCCAATCTGAACCGCCATAAGCCGCAAAACACGGCGGCAGAGGTGAAAGAACCGGCCTATCCGGGCCACGAACTGTACGGCCTGATTCCGACCGATACCCGCCAGCCCTACGATGTACGCGAGGTGATTGCGCGGCTGGTGGACGGCTCGGAGTTTGATGAATTCAAAGCGCGCTTCGGCACTACGCTGGTGTGCGGTTTTGCCAAACTGTATGGCATGCCGGTCGGCATCGTTGCCAATAACGGCATCCTGTTTTCCGAGTCGGCACAGAAAGGCACGCACTTCATCGAGCTCTGTGCGCAACGCAAAATTCCGCTGCTGTTTCTGCAGAACATCACCGGCTTTATGGTCGGCCCTAAATACGAAGCCGAAGGCATCGCCCGCCACGGCGCCAAGATGGTGATGGCGGTGGCCTGTGCCAAAGTGCCGAAGCTGACGCTGGTGATCGGCGGCAGCTTTGGTGCCGGTAACTACGGCATGTGCGGCCGCGCCTACGATCCGAACTTCCTCTTTATGTGGCCCAACGCGCGTATCTCGGTGATGGGCGGCGAACAGGCGGCCGGCGTGCTGGCGCAGGTGAAGCGCGAACAGCTGGCGAAGAAAGGCGAGCCCTGGAGCGACGCCGACGAGAACGCCTTTAAACAGCCGATCCGTGAGTTGTATGAGCAGCAGGGCCACCCGTACTACAGCTCGGCGCGGCTGTGGGACGACGGCATTATCGACCCGGCCGACAGCCGGCGCGTGCTGGGGCTGGCGTTGTCGGCCTGCCTGAATAAACCCATTGAAGAGACGCGCTTTGGCGTGTTCCGCATGTAGGAGATAAAGATGCTGGAACTCGCAATTCATCAGGGCGTAGCCACGCTGAGCCTCGACCGTCCTGAACTGGGTAATGCCTTTAATGCGGAGCTGATTGCCGAGCTGCGGGCGCAGTTGTCGGTACTGGCCACCGAACCTGCGGTGCGGGTGCTGGTGCTCGCCGGTCAGGGCAAACACTTCTGCACCGGCGCTGACCTCAACTGGATGAAAGCCCAGAAAGACGCCTCCGAGGCAGAGAATCATGCCGATGCCCTGCAGCTGGCCGGTCTGCTGCAGGATCTGAACGACTTTCCCAAACCGACCATCGCCCGTGTGCAGGGCGCAGCCTTTGGCGGCGCGCTGGGGCTGATCTGCTGTTGCGATATGGCGGTGGCGGCGGACAACGCGCGCTTCTGTCTGAGCGAAGTGAAACTCGGTTTAAGCCCGGCCACCATCAGCCCTTATGTGCTGGCGGCGATGGGTGCACGTCAGGCGCGGCGTTACTTTTTAACCGCAGAACTGATCGACGCGCCAACGGCGCAGGCACTGCAGCTGGTGCATGAAGTGGTGCCGGCGGAACAGCTGGATGAGCAGGTGCAGCGCTGGTGTCAGGCGTTGCTGGCCAACGGCCCGCAGGCGCTGGCGGCGACCAAAACCCTGATCGCCGGCCAGAGCAGCCCGGTCAATGATCAGCTGAAAGAACAAACATCGGCACTGATTGCCCGGCTGCGCGTCAGCGCCGAAGGCCAGGAAGGATTAAGTGCGTTTCTGCAGAAACGCGCCCCCACTTATGCACAGGAAGCAGCCCATGACTGAGCACCTGTTTAACAAGATTCTGATCGCCAATCGTGGCGAAATTGCCGTGCGCGTGATGCGTACCGCGAAAGCGCTGGGCATCCGCACCGTTGCCATTTATTCCGATGCCGACGCCAGTGCGCTGCATGTACAGCAGGCCGACGAAGCCATTGCTCTCGGTGGTGTGACTGCTGCCGAAAGCTATCTGGATATGCACAAGGTGCTGGACGCCGCGCGTGCCACCGGCGCCGAAGCCATTCATCCGGGCTACGGCTTTTTAAGTGAAAACGCCGCCTTTGCCCGTGCCTGCGAAGACGCCGGCATCGCCTTTATCGGCCCATCGGCGGCAGCGATTGAAGCCATGGGCGATAAGGCCAGCGCCAAAGCCCTGTTGGCCGACAGCGGTGTGCCGCTGGTGCCCGGCTATCATGGCGATGAGCAGAGCGACCAACGCCTGAGCGCCGAGGCCGAGCGCATCGGTTATCCGCTGCTGCTGAAAGCCAGTGCCGGCGGTGGCGGTAAAGGCATGCGTATCGTGCTCTCCGCAGCCACGCTGCACGACGATATCGCTGCTGCCCGGCGCGAAGCACGCTCGGCCTTTGGTGATGATCGCCTGCTGATTGAGAAATACCTGATCCGCCCGCGCCATGTGGAAGTACAGGTGTTTATGGACAGCTTCGGCAATGGCGTTTACCTGTTCGAGCGCGATTGCTCGGTGCAGCGCCGCCATCAGAAAGTGATCGAGGAAGCCCCGGCTCCGGGTATGACTGCCGCGCTGCGCCAGCGTATGGGCGAAGCCGCGCTGGCGGTGGCGCAACGCATTCAGTATCGCGGTGCGGGCACGGTGGAGTTTCTGCTGGATGCCAACCATGAATTCTTCTTTATGGAGATGAACACCCGCCTGCAGGTCGAGCACCCGGTCACCGAGATGATTACCGGCGTCGATCTGGTGTACTGGCAGTTACGTGTGGCGGCGGGTAAAGGCCTGCCGCAGGAAGTCAGCCAGCAGAACCTGCCGATTAATGGCCATGCCATCGAGGTGCGGCTGTACGCCGAAGATCCGGACAACCATTTCCTGCCCGCTATTGGCCGCCTGAAACTGTGGCAGGCGCCAGAGCTGAGTGCTTCTGTTCGTCTCGACAGCGGTGTGCAGCAGGGTGATGAAGTCAGCCCTTACTACGACCCGATGCTGGCCAAGCTGATTGCCCACGGTCGTGATCGTACCGAAGCGCTGCATAACTTGCGCACGGCGCTGGCCGCACTGCAGGTCGACGGGGTAAAAACCAACCGCGATTTTCTGCTGCGCCTGCTCAGTCTGGACGCCTTTGCCAATGCCGAACTGAGCACCGACTTTATTGAGCGTAACCAGCACGAACTGACGCAGCCTTTGCCGACCCTCTGGGAACTGGCGGCGTTAACCGAGCTGCTGTTACCGACGCTTGCCTCTCAATCTCAGCCGCAAGCGCATGACCCGTGGCACGCCGACGGTTTTCAGTCGGCACTGCCTGCGCTGCGCGTGCTGCGGCTGGAAAGTGCCGTCGGTGATGTGCTGCGGGCACGGGCGCGGGCGAATGATCAGGCGAACGGTCTGGACAGAAATCAGAGCTGGAACCTGCAGCTGGCCGATCACAGTGTGCAGCTTCAGGGGCGCCTGGAACTTAAAGGGCAGGCCGGTGATATCCGCCTGCTGCAGCTGGATGCGCGGGTAAATGGTCAGCAGCAATCGCTGCCGCTGGCACTGAGCGAGCATGAACTGCTGCTGTTTCTGCCGCAGGGCAGTCAGCGTTTTGTGCGTAACCGCTGGCTGGGCGAGCAGGCACAGGATGATCATGGCGGTCTGACCGCACCCATGGCCGGTCAGGTGCTGGAGGTTAAAGTGCAGCCGGGCGAACAGGTTGAAGCCGGTCAGGTGCTGATGATTATGGAAGCAATGAAAATGGAGCATAGCATCCGCGCGCCGCAGGCCGCGCTGGTGCAGGCGGTGCTGTATCAGGCCGGTGATCAGGTAGCCGAAGGCACTGAGCTGTTGCAGCTGGAGATAACTGAAGAGGCAGCAGCGGAGGCCGACGCATGATGCAGCGGGCACATCCGGACAGCGTGCGCATTGTCGAAGTCGGCGCGCGCGATGGTTTACAGAATGAAGCGCAGGCGCTCAGTGTTGAGCTGCGCTGCGAGCTGATTGAACGGCTGGCCGCCGCAGGCCTGCGTCATATCGAGGCTGGTAGTTTTGTCTCACCCAAATGGGTGCCGCAGATGCAGCACAGCGACCGCGTACTGCTGCAGCTTAAACGTCAGCCCGGCGTGCGCTATGCCGCCCTCACCCCCAATCTGCAGGGGCTGGAAGCGGCGCTGGCGGCCAACGCCTCGGAGGTAGCGGTGTTTACCGCCGCCTCCGATGCCTTCACCCGGAAGAACATTAACTGCAACGTGGCGCAGAGTCTGGAACGTATCCGCCCGGTGCTGGAACATGCACGTACCGTCGGTCTGCCGGTGCGCGGTTATGTCTCCACCGTGATGGGCTGCCCCTATCAGGGTGAGGTGCCGGTGCAGGCGGTGGTCGATGTGGCGCAGGCGCTGCTGGATATGGGCTGCTACGAAATCTCTCTGGGCGACACCATCGGCACCGGCAGTGTGCCGCAGACGCAGAATCTGATCCGCGCGCTGGCACTGCATATGCCGGTGTCGCAGCTGGCGGTGCATTTTCACGATACCTATGGTCAGGCGCTGGCCAATATTTACGCCGCGCTGGAGCTGGGCATCCGCACCGTCGACAGCTCGGTTGCCGGACTGGGTGGCTGCCCTTATGCCGCCGGTGCATCGGGCAATGTTGCCAGCGAAGATGTGCTGCGTCTGGTCGATGGACTCGGTCTGCACACCGGTATCGACGCGCAGTTGCTGGCAGAAACCGGGCAGTGGATCAGCGACCAGCTGCAGCGCCCGAATGGCAGTAAAAACGGCCGCGCGCTGGTGGCGAAAGCCGGGAAAAATAATAATGATGCCCGTCAGAACAACAAGGAGTAGTCAGTGACTGATAGCCAACAACCGCTCTGGACGCCCTGCGCAGGACGCCGTACCGCCTCGCAGATGCAGGGCTTTATTAACTGGCTGGAGCGCACCAGTGGTCACCGGTTCAGCGACTACGATGACCTGCACTTATGGAGTACTCACGAACGCGAAGATTTCTGGCAGGCGATCTGGGATTACTGCGATGTCATCGCCAGCCATGAGGCGACGGCGGTGCTGAGCGATGGCGATAAGATGCCCGGCGCACGCTGGTTTGAGGGCGCGCGGCTGAACTTCGCTGAAAACCTGCTGGCACCGGCGCAGAACCCCGCGTTCCGCAATAAAGCCGCACTGGTATTCCGCAACGAAGATCCGGCCCAGCGCCGCAGCCTGAGCTACGCCGAACTCTATGCTCAGGTGGCGCAGCTGGCACAAGCCATGCGCGCAGCGGGTGTTGAAGCCGGTGACCGGGTGGCGGCCTTTATGCCCAATGTGCCGGAAACCGTGATTACCATGCTGGCGGCAGCGTCGATTGGCGCGCTGTTCTCCTCCTGTTCGCCGGACTTTGGCCTGCAGGGCGTGCTTGATCGTTTTGGCCAGATTCAGCCCAAATTGCTGATCGCGACTCAGGGTTATTTATACGCCGGTAAAACCATCGACTGTGGTGAGCGCGTGGCCGCTATCCGCGATGCGCTGCAATTACCACCGCAGCAGCTGATTTCGGTGCCCTATCCGGGACTGGCGCTGAGCAAACCTCAGGGCTCAGTGAGCTGGCAGGATTTTATCACCTCGTCGCAGCAGCAGTGGTCTGAGGATGACATTGAATTCGCCCAGCTGCCGTTCGATCAGCCGTTGTATATCCTCTACAGCTCCGGCACTACCGGTGTACCCAAGTGCATCGTCCATGGCGCTGGCGGGACGCTGCTGCAGCATCAGAAAGAGCTGCGTCTGCATACCGACGTACGCGCCGATGACGTGCTGTTTTACTTTACGACCTGCGGCTGGATGATGTGGAACTGGCTGGTTTCCGGCCTGGCCACCGGTGCCACGCTGGTGCTGTTCGACGGCTCGCCTTTTCACCCGGTGCCCGATGTCTTGTGGAATATGGCCGCCGAAGAAGGCATCACCATTTTCGGCACCAGCGCCAAATACCTGTCGGCGCTGGAGAAAGCCGGCATAAAACCGGCGCAGTTGCATCTGCAACAACATCAGCAAGGAAAGCCGCATAAAGTGCGCACCCTGCTCTCCACCGGTTCGCCGCTGGCGCACGAAAGCTTTGATTATGTGTACCGCGATATCGGCGCCGATATCGCGCTGTGTTCCATCTCCGGCGGCACCGACATCATCTCCTGCTTTGCGCTGGGTAACCCCTTGCTGCCGATTTATCGCGGTGAGTTACAGTGCGCTGGTTTAGGTATGGCAGTCGAAATCTGGGATGACGAAGGCCGCGCGCTGGCTCCGGGAGAAAAAGGCGAACTGGTGTGTACCAGAGCCTTTCCGTCGATGCCGGTTGGCTTCTGGAATGACCCCGACGGGCAGAAATATCACGATGCTTATTTCAGCCGCTATAGCGCACAAAAGCCTGATGGCGTCTGGGCTCACGGAGATTATGCCGAGCGTGTCGCGCATCATGGCAAAGACAGCGGTGAAACCGCCGGGCTGGTTATTCACGGCCGCTCCGACGCGGTACTCAACCCCGGTGGTGTGCGCATAGGCACCGCCGAAATTTACCGTCAGGTCGAGCAGCTGGACGAGGTGCTGGAAAGTCTGGCCATTGGTCAGCCCTGGGCCGGTGATGTGCGCGTGGTGCTGTTTGTGGTGCTGAATAATGGCCTGACCCTGGATGATGCGCTGCGCGATAAAATCCGTAGCCAGATCCGCAGTCACTGCACGCCGCGCCATGTGCCGGCGAAGATTATTCAGGTGGCGGAGCTGCCGCGTACCATTAGTGGCAAGCTGGTGGAGCTGGCGGTGCGCAATGTGGTGCAGGGTTTGCCTGTTAAAAATACCGACGCCCTGAAAAACCCGGAAGCGCTGCAACACTTCCGCGATCTGGAGGAACTGCAACATGACTGACCACAGCGCACACCTGACTCTGGAATTATGCAAAGACGACAGCGGTGCCGAAAGCATCGCCCTGCTGACGCTGAACCGGCCGGATATTAAAAACGCCATTTCCGATGGCGAAGTGATCGACGCTATCGAACAGACGCTGGCTCAGGTTAATGACCGTCAGGATATTAAAGTCGCCGTCTTTACCGGTGCCGGTAAAGTGTTCAGCGGTGGCGGAAATATCAAGGCGATGCAGCAGCGCAGTGGTATGTTTGCCGGCGATGCACAACAGCTGACCGCCAATTACAAAGCCTTTATTCAGCGTATCCCGCTGGCGTTTGCCCAGCTGGAAATTCCCATTATCGCCGCGGTTAATGGCCCGGCGGTGGGTGCCGGTAACGATATGGTGTGTATGTGCGATATCGCAATCGCCAGTGAGCAGGCGACCTTTGCCGAAAGCTTTATCAAACTGGGGATTATTCCCGGCGATGGCGGCGCCTGGTTATTACCGCGCCGTATCGGTATGCAGCATGCGCTGGAAATGGCGCTCACCGGGCGCACATTTTTGGCCGACGAAGCACTGCGCATGGGACTGGTCAGTCGTGTGGTACCCCATGCCCAGCTGCTGGGCAGTGCCCTTGGACTGGCGCGGCAGATGGCCACTAACGACGCCCGCTGCCTGCGGGAAACCAAGCGCCTGTTTAATGTCGCCCGCAGCCAGACCTTAGAACAGGCGCTGGATGATGCCGCGCAGATTCAGGGACAGCTGCATCATGCATCGGGGTTTAAGTTGTAATTCATGGTCTGATATTTGGCGGTTATTAATAATGTTTGCGCAGGGTCATATCTGCGCTCTCTGGGTAATAGCCGGACCTGCCAGAAGATACAAAATAAATATTCTGATAATAATATAATAACTTGATGGATTGGCCCGGCTGGATATAATCGCTGCGCCTTAGGAGGCGTTAATTATAAATGTATAAGGAATACAGGGATTATGAAATACATCAAACTGGCGGCGGTTGTTGTTGCTGCATCAATCAGTGGTTGTGCAACAATTCTTTCTGAAGATGTTGCGACGGTGAATGTTGCTACGTCTACAGGTAAGAAAATCGACATCACTATCGATGGTCAGAATTATACCGTACCTGGTGTTGTTAAATTGGAAAAGGATGGCCAGAGCAAAATAATCAGCACCAATGATGCTGATTGTGCGTCTTCTACAGCAATGAACCGTAAAGTCGAAGGTGTTTTCTGGGTGAACCTGTTATCAGGCGGATTGTTCGGTTCTACTACTGACTCTGCAACAGATGCAATGTGGACTTACGACGATTACGTTACAATCAGCTGTAAGTAATCTGCGGATGAAAAGATTGTTAAAAGGAAGCCTGCTGGCTTCCTTTTTTTTGTGCATGGCTGCTAACGCCATTGATCAGAAAACGCTGGTTCAGGATGTGTCTGCCTCTCCGGTTTGGCAGGCTCTTTTGCATTATAAAAAAGACCAGCTTGCAGTTGATGATCCAAAATTTATTTTATCGTCAGGTAATTTTTCTTTACGTAACGAGTTAAATGCAACGCTGGAGCTATTCGCGACAGAATCAGTTGCTTATTGTCGATTTCCGGCTCGTTATATCTATCTGTTGAAGCGTGGGCTTATTAAGCCGGAGCAGAATTTATCGGCATGCCAGGGGTATCAGGAGTTTCTGCGCCGCGCTCCTGCTGATGAAATCAGTGTTGTATATGCATCGGAGAATCTGGTTAATCCCAGCAGTATGATGGGGCATGCAATGCTGGCTATAGAGGGTGTCCGGGAGGATGGTTTTCGTGCCCGGCACTCCGTTTCATTTTTTACCGAACTCGACAGTATTAATCCGCTTAAGGTGATCTGGGAGACGATAATAGAGGGAAAACCTGGCTTTTTTCTCGTAAAACCCCTGCGCGCACATTTCGAATTTTATAATCTGGCAGAGCAGCGCAATGTCTGGCGCTATGAACTTGATCTGGATGAGGGGCAGCGTACCTTGTTGCAGGCCCATCTGTGGGAATTACGTTCCGTTAATATGGATTATTTTTTCCATACGCAGAACTGCGCCACAGTATCCGCTGATCTGATCCGTCTGGTTATTCCGCAACTGGAAACCAGTGACTGGGTCACTCCTATTGATCTGGTCAAAGCGGTAAACCGCAGCGGAAAAATTAAAAGCATAGAGATAACGCCGGCAGCCAAATGGCGTGTACGCATGCTTGAGGATACCGTGCCGCAGGAATTTCAGGATGTGGTTTATCAGTGGCAACAGGGTGAAATGGATAAGCTGCCTCAGGTCAGTGGCAAAGACGGATTTCTGCTGCGGGAAATGGCAAACGCTGTGCTGGATTACAGAGAGCAGACTGGCACTGACGATACGGAAAAGAGCAGGAAAAAAACAGCAGCCTTGCGTCAGAGTATCCCCGACTCGCCAGAATTTTCTGACTATGAACTGACACTCGATAATTATCGTTCGCCACTGAAAACACCGGAGGATGCACATTACTCATTCGGCTATCAGCGTACAGAAAAAAGCGACTGGTTAAGCCTTCAGTGGTTGGCGGTAGGTCATGGCATTGAAGATGACAATCGACAGTATTTCGCTGAGAACGAATTAAAACTGTTTGATCTCTCGCTGCGCGCATCACCACAGCATGAAGCATTACGTCTTAATCATCTGCAATTGTATTCAGCCCGCTCCCTGACACCGTGGGATCGTTTCACCGGTGGCGTTTCGGGGGATTTCCGCGTCGGTTTTTATTCGTTGGCGGATGACAATCTTCAGCGACAAACAGCCTTCAATATTCATGGCGGTGCCGGTATCACCCTGGCTGCGTCAGCTGACCTGCGCGTGTATGCACTGCTGAATGGTGGTTGGTACCGGAATAACGATGCCGATTTTCTGTACGCCGAACCGGAAGTGGGAGCTTATCTGTACGAAGTCTTTGGTATGAAAAGCTGGCTGCGCTACCAGCCCAGATTTGCCCCGGACCGCAAAGTACAGCAACAGCTGACACTGACGCACAGTATTGCACTGGAGGGATCAGCCTTAATTGCTGAAGTATCCCGCCTTGCTGTTGATGGCAAATATGAGCATGCCGCCAGCGTTAACTGGCGCTGGTATTTCTGAGTTCTGGTTAAAGCCCGAAACCAATCGCCGAGACGGCTTTGCCCATGATTTCTTCGCGATAAAAAGTGCTGCCCTGATCCGCGCCCGCAGCTCCGGCCACCATCATCATCGGCAGCAGGTGCTCCTCGCGCGGATGTACCTGGCGTGCGCCGGGGGCATCGCTCCAGTGATTGAGCGCTGCGGTGCGCTGGGTTTCGTCCTGCGCTGCGGCGTCAATCAGCCAGTCATCAAAGGCTTTGGCGGCGGCAGCATCGGCGGCTGAGTCGGCAAAAAATGCGCGCAGGTTGTGGTAGCTCAGACCACTGCCGATGATCAGTACGTTTTCATCGCGCAGCTGTGCCAGTACTTTTCCGGCAGCCTGATGCTCGGCCGGGTTCAGCCCTTTTTTCAGCGACATCGCCAATACCGGAATCTCTTCCTGCGGATAGGCGACCTTCAGCGGAATAAACACACCGTGATCCCAGGGCGCGTTGTTATCCACCGCCGCTCCGATACCGGCATCCTGCAGTAATTGCGCTGCCCGCTCCGCCAGTGCCGGAGCGCCCGAAGCCTGATAGCGGATCTCATAGGTATGCGGCGGGAAACCGTAATAGTCGTATTCCAGTTTCGGGTGTGAGCCACCGCAAAAGGTAAATACCGGCGCTTCCCAGTGGGCCGAAATCAGCAGAATGGCGCTGGGTGGTTGCGGCAGACGCGCAGGAATTGAACGCAGCATGGCGGCCATGTTATCCCACAGCTGCGGGTTGCCCGGCCATTCCATAAAAAAGCACGGGCCGCCGCCGTGGGGAATATAGAGACTCGGCTGGCGTTGGTTGGCTGACATATCGGTGCCCTCAGTGATCGCGGCGTGCGGGTACCCACAACATTAATACAAACGCCCATACCAATGCTGCAAATCCCCAGATAAAGGTGGATGACAAACTGGCGCCGCCTTCAATGCCGAGTTTTGCCAGCCAGGGGCCGAGCAGCTGGGTGAAGCCATAGAGTGCAATAAGCGCAGCGCTTAACCTTGGTCCCTGATGCGGGTGCAGGCTGCGCGCCAGACGCTGTGTCAGCAGTACCGCGCCTAAAAACGTTCCGCCGACCAGAATCGCACAGAGCCACAATCCCGCCGACTGCTGTGGCAATAGCAACAGCGCTCCGACCCCCGCCGCCTGAATGGCGTAGTTCCACAGCAGTGCGGTTTTATCACCGATAGCGGCACCCAGGTGGTTCCACAGCCAGGTCGATGGCAGCGAGGTAATGGCTACCAACAGCCAGGCGCTGGGCACCATGGTCAGTTGCCAGTCAGCGGCGACCGCCGGCAGAAAGGTCATCGGCAGAATGTAGCCTAACCCGGCACCGGCATAGGCCAGAAATAACGGCGTGCTGGCGCGGTCCCAGAGTGCGGAATGATCGTCACCCTGCCCGGCCGGTGCGTGGCCGGGTAAACGGTGCAGATACCAGCTGCTCCACAATGCCAGCGGGATGGCGGCGATGGCCGCCGGCAGCCAGCGTTGCGGGCCGGCCAGCCAGGCGGCACTGAGTTCAACCAGCGCACTGGAGCTGAGCAGGCCAATGCCCACGCCCAGATACATCAGGCCACTGAGTTGCGCTTTCTGTTGTGTCACCAGCCACTCCAGCACCAGTGCTGGTGCCAGCACAAAGACCACACCGTTGCCGATGCCGTTCAGCAGGCGCAGGGCGGCGAGGGGTTCGTACTGACTGACAAACACCTGCAGCAGGGTAATCAGGGCGTTGGTTGTCAGCATCACCGCCAGGGCATTGCGGCCGTGACCGCGCTGATAGAGAAACAGCGCCAGCATGGCACCGCTTAAATAGCCGACGTAGTTCCAGGTGGCGAGCGAGGCGGCCTGGGCCAGCGTGATCAGGCCATCATCAACCAGCAGCGGCAGCAACGGGGTGTACACAAAGCGGCCGAAACCATGCACCACAATCAACGATACCGCCGCAGCGATAATAGGCCACCAGTGGGAGGATGGCTGATGACTGGCAGTGGAATTCATACGCTGGCTCCGTTAATGAGTATGTGCATGATAGGACTAAGTGCTGATAAGCCCAATCCGACTTAGGTTATGTCCGGAACAAGTCTGGTGAATGGGGCTCTTAATGGGCGCTTAAGGCGTGTGTTTCCCGTCTGTTGCGGGCATATGCTAATATCCGCGGCCTTCTATCTAGCCGGTTTGATGCACCATGAACGCTGAAACAGATTCCTTAACCCGCCAGCTGGCGTACGGCGCCGAACAGATGCAGATTGCCCTGACGGCAGAGCAGCTGAGTGCGTTACGTGCCTATCTGGATCTGCTGCAGAAGTGGAACAAAGCCTACAACCTGACCGCCATCCGCGAACCGGAGCGTATGGTTGCACTGCATCTGCTCGACAGTCTGGCGGTGCATCCCTTTGTGCAGGAAGCGGACAATATCGCCGACGTCGGCACCGGGCCAGGGTTGCCGGGCATTGTGCTGGCGATTATGAACCCGCATAAAACCTTTACCCTGCTCGACAGCAACGGCAAGAAAACCCGTTTTCTGTTTCAGGCGCGCACCGCACTCGGGCTGGATAACGTGACCATAGTGAACGATCGGGTCGAGGCATATCATCCCCCCCGGCCTTTCGATATGATTGTCAGCCGCGCTTTTGCCTCACTCGCCGATATGACCCACTGGTGTCAGCATCTGCGCGCTGAGCAGGGCTGCTTTCTGGCGATGAAAGGGCAATATCCACAGGATGAAATTGCCGCCATCGCCGACAAATTCCGCGTGGTGGCTTCCGATGCCATCAGCGTTCCCGGTGTGGAAGGCGAACGGCATCTGCTGCGCCTGCTGCCGGTTAATACCAACGATTGAAGGCGGATCGCCGTCAGGCACTGAAGGAAGCTGAGTTGTGAGCAAAGTTCTGGCAATTGCGAATCAGAAAGGTGGTGTCGGCAAAACCACGACGGCGGTGAATCTGGCCGCCTCGCTGGTGGCGACCAAGCGCCGCGTGCTGCTGGTGGACCTCGATCCGCAGGGCAACGCCACCATGGGCAGTGGTATCGACAAGCACGATCTGGATGTCTCTTTATACGATGTGCTGACCGGCAAATGCCGCACCGCCGCCGCGATTCAGAAAACCGAAGCGACGGCTGGCTTTGATCTGCTGCCGGCCAATGGCGACTTAACCGCCGCCGAAGTGGAACTGATGGATCTGCCGCGGCGCGAAAGCCGCCTGCGTGAGTCGCTGGCTGAAATACGCCCGGATTACGACTACATCCTGATCGACTGCCCGCCGTCATTGAATATGCTGACGGTCAACGCGCTGGTGGCGGCTCAGGGAGTACTTATCCCGATGCAGTGCGAGTACTACGCGCTGGAAGGTCTGAGTGCTCTGATGCAGACCATTGAGTCGATCAAGGCAACTTCTAATCCGAAACTGGAAATCGAAGGCCTGCTGCGCACCATGTACGATCCGCGTAACAGCCTCACCGTTGATGTTTCCACCCAGTTGATCAGCCATTTCGGCGACCGGGTGTATGGCACTGTGATTCCGCGCAATGTGCGTCTGGCCGAAGCGCCAAGCCACGGCGTGCCGGTGCTGAGTTATGACAAATCCTCGCGTGGTGCGGTTGCTTATCTGGCCCTGGCCGGAGAAATGAACCGCCGCACCCGTCAGGCCGCGACGGCCTGAAAGCTGAATAAGGTTATCTGAACGCATGACAAAGAAAAAACGCGGCCTTGGCCGTGGCCTCGACGCCCTGCTGACCAGCTCGCGGGCGGCCGCCGTCGCCACTCAGCCGGACAACGCAGAGAACATTGAAAGCAGTATGCCGGCGGAAGCCGGTGAATTGCGTCACCTGCCGGTCGAGTGGATTCAGCCGGGCCAGTATCAGCCGCGCAAAGACATTCAGCCGGAAGCACTGGAAGAACTGGCGGCCTCTATTAAGGCGCAGGGTCTGATGCAGCCGATTGTGGTGCGTCCGCTGGCCAGTGCCGACGATCGTTTTGAAATTATTGCCGGTGAGCGCCGCTGGCGCGCCTGCCAGCTGGCGCAGCTCGATACCGTTCCGGCTTTGATTCGTGACGTGGCCGACGATGCTGCCATTGCCATGGCGCTGATTGAGAATATTCAGCGTGAAAACCTGAATCCGATGGAAGAAGCGGCAGCTCTGCACCGCCTGCAGCACGAGTTTGAACTGACGCAGATGGAAGTTGCCGAGGCTGTGGGTAAAAACCGCGCCACCGTGGCCAACCTGCTGCGTCTGATGAACCTGAACGAAGACGTAAAGCGCCTGCTCGAGCACGGTGATATCGAAATGGGCCATGCCCGCGCCTTGCTCGGCTTAAGTGGTGGCCAACAGAGCGAAGCCGCGGCGCAGGTTGTCAGCCGTACGCTGACCGTGCGTCAGACCGAAGCGCTGGTGCGTCATCTGCAGGAAGGCAAAAGCGCAGATAAAACCGCCAGCAAACCCAACCCGGATATTCAGCGTCTGGAGCGTTTACTGGGCGATCGTCTGGGCGCCAAAGTCGCCATCAAGCACAGTGCCAAAGGCAAAGGCCAGCTGGTGATTAACTACACCAATCTGGATGAGCTGGACGGCATTCTGGCGCATATCAAATAAAGGGAGCTGTGCTCCCTTTAATACTCATACTGGAAAGTTATTGTGATTGAGGTTGTTCTGAATTCAAACTCGGTACGGGAAAAATTGCCCAGCTCATCATAGCTAAAAGTAAAAGTAGGTCCGTTGTCTTCTTCATAAAATGATTCAAGTCTAACCGTCTGTCCACGCTGATTCTGATATTCAATATCAGTACCTGAAAGCTCGCCGTTATTGAAGCTCACCGTTTTTATAAAACTTCCGGACTCCGACCGGCCGTAGGTGTAGATAGTCTCAGAGGTACCCCAGGAGTTATTGCAGTTGCTTTTAATCAGACGCGGGTAATGGTCGTAACGGTAGCTGCAGCTCTCTGTCGGTGTCTCAGATCCCTGTTGCCGGCGGTATAGTTGTCTGCTTATCTGATTATCGTTCTGGTCAAAGGTACTGACTTCGCGCCAATCTATAATGCCGTCAGCATAATCGTCATCGGCCACCTCCAGCGTGTTGCCATGCCAGTCGTAGGTATAGGTTTTGGTTTTGATCAGGTCGCCATTGCTGTTGTGCCATTCGATTAAAAGGTTGCGACCAGCGTTGCTGTAATTATGAGTTTCTGTCTCGCTGATTTCGCCGGAAATCAGGTTGCGGGTGATGATCTGTGCAATGCTGCCATCGGGGGAATATTCCCAGCTTGTCTGCTGCTCGAAAATACCGTCGTCGTCGCCATCCCTCAGGCTGGACAGGATTTTTCCGTCTTCACGATAAGTGTTTTGTTGCTTGTAAGCGGAGGTGTCCCTACCTGACCACCCTTCTGCTTTCTTTTTTATCTCTCTGGAGTAAGCAGTGATCATTCCGTAATCGTTAAAATTGACTGTGCGGGTTTCAAGGTAGATCTCTTCTGGGCCGCTGCCATCATGGTACTCGATGAACGAATGCGTCTCAAACAGGCGTTTCGGGGCGTCGATTTCAAAGGTGCTGATATAGAGAATTTCGCTGCTGTTGCCGCTGTCGTCGATAAGCTGCAGGGAGCAGTCGCTGTAAATGCCTTCTTTCAAACGGGTAAAGTAAATTTTATTTACGCCACGGTGGGCGTATCGCTTGTCACTCCGGCATGAGCCGCGGTAGTTGATTTTGCCGCCGGCGGAGCTTTTGAATACATAAGTCGGCGTGTTTGTGCCGATTTTGCCGATCGGCCGAACCTCGGCTAGTGTTGCTTTATTGTTGCCATTGCAGGCCGCCAGCACTATGGCTGAGGCGATAAAGATGAGGTGTTTCATTTCAGTCCCTGAAAAAAAGTAACAGGGATGGAGTTTATTAATATTGGAGTCATTTATCGAGATAAATGCCGACTTTTCCGTTATTGAGCAGGCAGAAGCTGGCTGTTCTGCAGCAGCGAGTGCTTCTCTCCGTCCTTTTCTAATACCGATCAGACGGCAGCATTCTGGCGCATATCAAATAAAGGGAGTTGTGCTCCCTTTAATATTCATACTGGAAAGTTATTGTCTGGAGTGAGTATGAATCTTTAAACACTATACGGGAGATATTGCCCAGCTCATCATAATCGCTTGTTATTATTGTGGATAATTCTCTCTCTATGCCAACTTCAGCTCTCACTGTTTCTCCACGCTGATTCTGATATTCAATATCAGTACCTGAAAGCTCGCCGTTATTGAAACTCACCGTTTTTATAAAACTTCCAGACTCCGACCGACCGTAGGTGTAGATATCCTCAGAGGCACCCCAGGAGTTATTGCAGTTGCTTTTAATCAGGCGCGGGTAATAGTCGTAACGGTAGCTGCAGTTCTCTGTCAGTGTCTCAGAGTCTTGTTGCCGGCGGTATTTTTGCCTGCTTATCTGATTATTGTCCCGGTCAAAGGTACTGACTTCGCGCCAATCTATAATGCCGTCAGCATAATCGTCATCGGCCACCTCCAGCGTGTTGCCATGCCGGTCGTAGGTATAGGTTTTGGTTTTGACCAGGTCGCCATTGCTGTTGTGCCATTCGATTAAAAGGTTGCGACCAGCGTTGCTGTAATTATGAGTTTCTGTCTCACTGATTTCGCCGGAAGGCAGGTTGCGGGTGATGATCTGTGCAATGCTGCCATCGGGGGAATATTCCCAGTTTTTCTGCTGCTCGAAAATACCGTCGCCGTCGTTATCCTCTAAGTTTGACAATATTCTTCCGTCTTCACGATAAGTGTTTTGTTGCTTGTAAGCGTAGGGGTCCTCCCTGCCTGACCACCATTCTGGTTTCTTTTTTGTCTCGCCAGAATAAGCAGTGACTATTCCGTAATCATCAAAACTTTCTGTGCGGGTTGAAAGGTAGACCTCTTCTGTGCCGTTGCCATCGTAGTCCATGATGAAAGAGTGCGTCTCAAGCAGGCGTTTCGGGGCGTCGATTTCAAAGGTGCTGATATAGAGAATTTCGCTGCTGTTGCCGCTGTCGTCGATAAGCTGCAGGGAGCAGTCGCTGTAAATGCCTTCTTTTAAAGGTGTGAAGGAAATTTCATTTACGCCACGGTGGGCGTATTGCTTGTCACTCCGGCACGAGCCGCGGTAGTTGATTTTGCCGCCGGCGGAGCTTTTGAATACATAAGTCGGCGTGTTTGTGCCGATTTTGCCGATCGGCCGAACCTCGGCCAGTGTTGCTTTATTGTTGCCATTGCAGGCCGCCAGCACTATGGCTGAGGCGATAAAGATGAGGTGTTTCATTTCAGTCCCTGAAAAAAGTAACAGGGACGGAGTTTATTAATATCGGAGTCATTTATCGAGATAAATGCCGACTTTTCTGTTATTGAGCAGGCAGAGGTTGATTGTTCTGCAACAGCGAGTGTCGCTCTCCTCCTTCGTTAAGTACCGACCAGATCGCAGCTTTCTGACCCTGACTGAACATCAGCAGGCTCTCGTCACGGGCCAGTGACATATAGTTCATAAACATATCGGCGCTGCCGCAGGTTGAACTTGGGTGGGAGGGGTTCAGGCCGCCGTAATTGCTGCTGCTCAGTGGTGTATCACTGATGCCGTCATCAACGTTACAGCTCTCCTGCTCACCGGCGATGTGTTTCAGCCCCAGCCAGTGGCCGACTTCGTGGGCGGTGGTTTTGCCCAGATGCAGCCCCTGCTCCAGTGGCGGTTCTGTGCCAAAGGCCAAAGTGGCAATAAGCACACCATCTTCTTCCGCCGGGTCGCCGGGCAGGCTGGCGCGTCCGGCCAGCCCAACTCTGCCATGGTGGTCGCGCATATCACTGACCCAGATATTGAGATAGCGCTCCCGTGGCCAGGGGTCTTTACCACCTAAAGCGCTGTAATGCAGATAGCGATAACCCCAGCGGTATTCCTCCGGTGCCAGCTCAATATTCTGCGTGGTGCGGGTAATGCCGGTGGTTGGTTGCCCCTGCGGGTCGGTTGTGGCCAGTTCAAAGCGGATCTGCATATCGGCGATAAATGGCTGAAACTCTGCCGGCACCTGGCTCAGGTCATCATTCTGGCGGTTGAATGCACGGTTCAGTGCGGCTATCTGCGAGTGAACTTTAGCAACGCTGATACGGCTGTCATCAGACGCGGGATGCTCCATGATATGAACCACCACCGGGATGGTCAGGCCGGCGACAGGCGTGTCGGGGTTTTCTGGCTGTGGCGTAGGGCTCTGGGATGAGTTATTGTCGCCGCCGCAGGCACTGAGCAGCGATAGCAGCAGTAAGAGGATTCCCTTCTTCATTGGTTGTTCCGGACAAAAGCAAAAGGGGCAGCCTATGCGTGTGAAGGGCGAATGCAAATGGCTATTGATAGAACTCTGTGTACCCTTCGGAGGCATAAACGTCAGGATGCCACGGGGCGTCTGAGAGTGGCGCTCAGGCAGCATTAAGTAAGTCATCACTTTCTTACGTAAGCCTGACAAATCCTGACGTTGGGACTCGCGCAGCTCAAACTGGCGCGGGATTCAGCCTTTGCCTGACCTGCATCATACCTATTGGTCGAATTATTCTCGTTTTGCCCCCCGGTTTCGGTTGAAGCTGAAGGGTCGAGCCAATATAATCACCGCGCCTTAAAATAGGCTGTTGCAGATTTTTGACCAATTGTGGGGCTAAGGATGACAGGCATACCGCGTCCTCCGGCCTACCGGATCGTGATTTTACAACTGATCCTGACGGTTCTGGCCGCATTGGTTGCCTGGTTGCATAGCGATGTAGCCGCCAAGTCGGCATTGTTGGGGGGCTTAACCTGCGCCCTGCCTAATGCGTACTTTGTCTGGCGTGCGTTCCGTTATAGCGGAGCCCGGTCTTCTGTACAGATCGTACAGTCGTTTTACCAGGGGGAATCCTGGAAATTTGTGCTGACGGCGCTGAGTTTTGCTGTGATTTTTCAGCGCGTCGAGCCTCTGAATGTTCTGGCACTGTTTGCTGCGTTCATAACAGTGCAGCTGGGCCATCTGGCCGCAGCAAAGATAGCTAATTTATAAACCTTTGGAATTGAGAGTGAACAATGGCTGGTAACTCCCAAGAGTATATCTCGCACCATTTAACCAATCTGACCTACGGCAAACTGCCTGCTGGTTATGTTCGTCATAATGCGGATGGTACTGAAACTGAACTGACTGAAGCGACCTGGACTATGGCTCACAGCGGCCAGGAAGCAGCAGATATGGGCTTTTCTGCGGTACACGTGGATTCCCTTGGCTGGTCTTTCGGTCTCGGCGCTATGCTGATGTTTTTGTTCTGGCGTGCTGCCAAAAAGGCCACCACTGCGGTGCCTACCGGCTTCCAGAACTTCGTGGAAATGATCGTCGAGTTTATCGACAACACCGTTAAAGAAGCATTCCATGGCAAAAATGCACTGGTTGCTCCTCTTTCCCTGACTATTTTTACCTGGGTCTTCATGATGAACTTCATGGATTTGATCCCGGTTGACGTGCTGCCAACCATTTTTGGTGCTTTGGGCGTTCACTACATGAAGGTTGTTCCTTCTACTGACGTGAACATCACCCTGGGTATGGCTCTGACTGTTTTTGCCATGATGATTTTCTACTCCATCAAGGTTAAAGGTATCGGCGGTTTTGTGGGCGAGCTGACGCTGCACCCATTCAATGCGAAAAACCCTGTTGTCCAGGCGCTGTTCATTCCGGTTAACTTCTTCCTGGAATCGATCGCACTGATCGCTAAGCCGATCTCTCTGGCACTGCGTTTGTTCGGTAACATGTATGCCGGTGAGATGATCTTCATCTTGATCGCGCTGATGTTCTCTGCTGGTGCTTTCCTCGGTCTGCTGGGCGGTGTCCTGCAGTGGGCCTGGGCTGTTTTCCACATTTTGGTGATCACACTGCAAGCGTTCATTTTCATGATGTTGACCATCGTGTATCTGAGCATGGCGCACGAAGATCATTAATTTTTTTAACCCTTAACTCACTAACTTAACTTCTATATTTGGAGATAACTATGGAACAAGGTCTGGTATTCCTGGCTGCGGCTCTGATGATCGGTCTGGGTGCTCTGGGCACAGCAATCGGTTTTGGTCTGCTGGGTGGTCGTCTGCTGGAAGGTACTGCTCGTCAGCCTGAACTGGGTCCAATGCTGCAAGGTAAAATGTTCCTGATCGCTGGTCTGTTGGACGCCGTGCCAATGATCGGTGTTGGTCTGGGTCTGTACCTGATGTTCGCTGCCTAAGGGTTCATGTAACAACGAACTTCCTTAATCAATGAACATGAGGGCTCTGGCGTGAACATTAACGCGACTCTGATCGGCCAGATCATCACTTTCGCTATCTTCGTGTGGTTCTGCATGAAGTTTGTATGGCCTCACCTGCTGGGTGCTATGCAAGAACGCGAAAAGAAAATTGCCGATGGTCTGGACGCAGCTAACCGTGCCGAACGTGACCTGGAACTGGCTCAGGAAAAAGCCGCTTCCCAGCTGCGTGAAAGTAAAGAAAAAGCTGCTGAAATCATCGAACAGGCTAACAAACGCGCTAACCAAATCGTCGACGAAGCTAAAGAAGCTGCTCGCGCCGAAGGTGAGCGTCTGGTAGCTGCTGCTCAAGCTGAAGTTGAGCAAGAGGTGAACCGCGCTAAAGAAGTTCTGCGCAAGCAGGTGTCTGAGCTGGCCGTGGCCGGTGCAGCCAAAATTCTTGGTAAGTCAGTTGATGCGGCCGCTCACTCTGAGCTGCTGAACCAATTAGCTGACGAGCTGTAAGCGAGGTTTCCATGGCTGAATTAACAACTCTCGCTCGGCCATACGCCAAAGCGGTGTTTGCTGAAGCAAGTGAGAAAGGTGCATTGGACGCCTGGTCTGCGGACCTGGCATTACTGGCAGCCTGTGTTGCCGATGCCGATATGGCAAAAGTACTGGTGCATCCGTCTCTGACTGCGCAACAGCAGGCACAGGCTTTAACCGACGTATGTGGCGACAAGCTGAATGAAGCAGCCAAAAACCTGGTAGCCGTTCTGGCGGAAAACAAGCGCCTGATGCTGGTGCCTGAAATCGCAGCTCTGTATGAAGAGCTGAAAGCCCAGTTGCAGAACACGGTTGACGTAGTCGTCACCTCCGCGTTCGAACTGAGCAATGAGCAGGCCGATAAACTGGCACAGGCCCTTAAAGCCAAACTGCAGTGTGATGTACGTTTGACCAGCGAAGTCGATGAGTCTCTCATCGGTGGCGCCATCATTCGTGCCGGGGACTTGGTAATCGACGGCTCCGTAACCGGTAAGCTGTCAAAATTAGCCGAAGCGATGAAATCCTAGTTTGAGGGACGATGCATGCAGCAACTGAATCCATCTGAGATCAGTGAAGTCATCAAAAAACGCATCGAAAATCTCGATGTGACTTCACAAGCCCAGAACGAGGGCACCGTCGTATCTGTATCTGACGGTATCGTTCGTATTCACGGTCTGGCTGACGCCATGTACGGTGAAATGATTGAATTTGAAGGCGGCGTATACGGCCTGGCAATGAACCTGGAGCGTGACTCCGTTGGTGCCGTTGTTCTGGGCGAATACAAAGGTCTGGCTGAAGGTCAGACTGCCAAATGTACTGGCCGTATTCTGGAAGTACCAGTTGGTGAAGCCCTGCTGGGTCGCGTAGTCGACACTCTGGGTAACCCGATCGACGGTAAAGGTCCGATCGAAACCAACCTGACTGCTCCGATTGAACGTGTTGCGCCTGGCGTAATTGCACGTCAATCCGTTGATCAGCCAGTTGAAACTGGTTACAAAGCGGTTGACTCCATGGTGCCGGTAGGCCGTGGCCAGCGTGAGCTGATCATTGGTGACCGTCAGACTGGTAAAACTGCGATGGCTATCGACGCCATCATCAACCAGAAAGGCTCTGGTATTAAGTGTATCTACGTTGCTATCGGTCAGAAGCAATCTTCTATCGCTAACGTAGTACGCAAACTGGAAGAACACGGCGCGATGGAACACACCATCATCGTCGCGGCAGGCGCGTCAGACCCGGCAGCAATGCTGTTCCTGGCTCCTTACGCCGGTTGTGCGATGGGTGAATACTTCCTGGATCGTGGTGAAGACGCTCTGATCGTTTATGACGATCTGACCAAGCAAGCATGGGCATATCGTCAGATCTCCCTGCTGCTGAAGCGCCCACCAGGCCGTGAAGCTTACCCAGGTGACGTATTCTACCTGCACTCCCGTCTGCTGGAGCGCGCATGTCGCGTTAACCCAACTTACGTTGAGCGCATGACTAACGGTGAAGTGACAGGCAAAACCGGTTCTTTGACCGCTCTGCCAATCATTGAGACTCAGGGCGGTGACGTTTCGGCGTTCGTACCGACCAACGTGATCTCTATTACTGACGGTCAGATCTTCCTGGAAACCAACCTGTTCAACTCCGGTATCCGTCCGGCGATGAACGCGGGTATCTCTGTATCCCGTGTAGGTGGTGCTGCACAGACCAAGATCATCAAGAAACTGGGCGGTGGTATCCGTCTGGCTCTGGCTCAGTACCGTGAACTGGCGGCTTTCGCTCAGTTTGCATCGGACCTGGACGAAGCGACTCGCGAACAGTTGGAACACGGCCGTGCCGTTACCGAACTGATGAAGCAGAAGCAGTACGCGCCAATGTCCACCGCTGAGATGGGTCTGGTGATCTACGCTGCGACTGAAGGCTTCCTGAAAGACGTTGACGTGAACAAGATTCAAGCGTTTGAAGCTGCTCTGCTGAGCTACGCCAACAGCGTTTACGCTGAACTGATGGCGAAGATCAATGTGAAGGGCGACTACAACGATGAAATCGCCGCCGGTCTGAAAGAGTGTATTGAGAAATTCAAGAGCACTCAGACCTGGTAAGTCCGGTGCTGGCGGCCCGGCAACGGTAGCCGCCAGCTGGATTCACTCAACGTAGGGCAGCTAAATGGCAGTCGGAAAAGAGATTAAAGAGCAGATTACGAGTGTAAAAAGCACGCAGAAAATTACTTCAGCAATGGAAAAAGTTGCTGTAAGTAAGATGCGTCGCGCTCAGCTGCGCATGCAGGAGAGCCGTCCATACGCGGATAAAATCCGTGATGTGATTGGTCATCTGGCAAATGCGACATCTGAATATCGTCACCGTTATCTGCAAGACCGCGAAATCAAGCGTGTTGGTTATATCGTGGTGTCTTCCGACCGTGGCTTGTGTGGCGGCTTGAACAACAACCTGTTCAAGCGTGTTGCACAGCAGTCCAAAGAGTGGAAGAACAAAAGTGTGGAAGTTGACTTCTGCGCTATCGGCTCCAAAGCCGGTCTGTTCTTCAACAGCTTTGGCGGCAACGTAGTAGCCTCCCAGTCTCATCTGGGAGATGCTCCTGAGTTGGCGAGCCTGATCGGAGCGGTAAAAGTGATGCTGGACGCATTTGACAATGGTCAGATCGATCGTCTGTACATCATGCATAACCGTTTTGTGAACACCATGACCCAATCGCCAGAAGCGGTGCAGTTATTGCCCCTGAAGGCACAACAAGACGATTCACTGAAACACCATTGGGACTACATCTACGAGCCTGATGCCAAAGAGATCCTCGAAGGTCTGCTGGTACGCTACGTAGAATCTCAGGTGTATCAGGGTGTGATTGAAAACAACGCCTGTGAGCAGGCCGCGCGTATGCTGGCGATGAAAAACGCCACCGATAACGCTGGCGGCATGATCAAAGAGCTGAACTTGCTGTATAACAAAGCTCGTCAGGCAGCAATCACCCAGGAAATTTCAGAAATCGTTAGCGGTGCCGCGGCCGTTTAAGGCCCGGGAACACAGGTTTTAAGGTTAAGAGGAACCGAATATGAGCGGACGTATCGTACAGATCATCGGCGCCGTTATCGACGTGGAATTCCCACGCGACGTGGTGCCTAAGGTCTACGACGCCCTGACCGTAGATGGTACTGAGACAACCCTCGAAGTTCAGCAACAGCTGGGCGACGGCGTAGTTCGTACTATTGCGATGGGCTCGACAGAAGGTCTGAAACGTGGCCTTCCTGTAACAAACTCTGGCGCTCCAATCTCTGTACCTGTTGGTATCGAGACTCTGGGTCGCATCATGGACGTGCTCGGCCGTCCAATCGACGAATGTGGTCCTATCGGTGAGAAAGAAGTTGCTTCTATTCACCGTGCAGCACCAAGCTTCGACGAACAAGCAGCAAGCACCGACTTGCTGGAAACTGGTATCAAAGTAATCGACCTGGTTTGTCCATTCGCTAAGGGTGGTAAAGTTGGTCTGTTCGGTGGTGCCGGTGTTGGTAAGACCGTTAACATGATGGAACTGATCAACAACATCGCCAAGGCACACTCCGGTCTGTCTGTATTCGCCGGTGTTGGTGAGCGTACCCGTGAAGGTAACGACTTCTACTACGAAATGGCTGAATCCGGTGTTGTAAACCTGGACGACAAAGTCAAATCCAAAGTAGCAATGGTTTACGGTCAGATGAACGAGCCACCGGGTAACCGTCTGCGTGTAGCTCTGACTGGTCTGACCATGGCCGAAAAATTCCGTGACGAAGGTAAAGACGTACTGTTGTTCGTAGACAACATCTACCGTTACACCCTCGCGGGAACCGAGGTATCTGCACTGCTGGGTCGTATGCCTTCAGCGGTAGGTTACCAGCCAACTCTGGCGGAAGAGATGGGCGTTCTGCAGGAACGTATTACTTCTACCAAGACTGGTTCCATTACTTCGGTACAGGCCGTATACGTACCTGCGGATGATTTGACTGACCCAAGCCCGGCGACCACCTTCGCCCACCTGGACTCAACCGTAGTACTGTCACGTGATATCGCTTCTAAAGGTATCTACCCTGCGATCGACCCTCTGGATTCCACCTCCCGTCAGCTGGATCCACTGGTAATCGGTAACGAACACTACGACGTAGCTCGTGGCGTTCAGGGTGTTCTGCAGCGCTACAAAGAGCTGAAAGACATCATCGCGATTCTGGGTATGGACGAACTGTCCGACGAAGATAAGCAGCTGGTAGCCCGTGCACGTAAGATCGAGCGTTTCCTGTCTCAGCCATTCCACGTGGCCGAGATCTTTACTGGTGCGCCTGGTAAGTACGTGTCTCTGAAAGAAACCATCCGTGGTTTCCAGGGCATCCTCAATGGTGAATTCGATGACCTGCCAGAACAAGCGTTCTACATGGTTGGTACCATCGACGAAGCTATCGAGAAAGCCAAGAAAATGTAACTTGGGCGGGTCAGGGAGCGAGTAGTGTAGTCCGCTCCCCGGCCTCCTCAGTCTGAGGGAAAGATTATGGCGATTACCGTCCACTGCGATATCGTCAGCGCCGAAGAGAATCTGTTCTCTGGCCTGGTAGAGCGTGTTGTGGCGTCCGGTGTACTGGGTGATCTGGGTATTGAACCCGGCCACGCAGCGCTGCTGACCCCACTGAAACCAGGTCCGGTCCGTATTGTTAAGCAAAACGGCGAAGAAGAGATTGTTTACGTCTCTGGCGGTTATCTGGAAGTTCAGCCCAATACAGTAACCGTACTGGCTGATACGGCGGTGCGCGCAAGCGACATCGACGAAGCAGCTGCTCTGGAAGCTAAGAAACACGCTGAGCAGGCGATTGAGAATCAGGGTGCAGACTTTGATTACTCACGTGCACTGACTCAGTTGGCAGAAGCTGCGGCTCAGCTGCGTACTATCCAGCAGATCCGCGAAAAACTCGGCAAGCGTTAAGCTTCCCCTGTTTTCTGCAAAAGAATCCCGCTCTGTGCAAACAGCGCGGGTTTTTTTATGTCTGGATTTCTGCCGGAACGCAGCTCAGCTGCGGCCATAACAAGTCCAGCAGATCCGCGAAAAACCGGGCAAATGTTAAGCTTTCCCTGTTTTCTGAAAAATGCCCTGTGTTTTATATTCATTTAATTTTTAATTTCCCTGTGGCCGGAATTTCCGTTTTTCCGATCCATCTGTCATAAAAAATAAATTTATCAGCGTTATAATCACCGCCTTTTATTCGTCGCTAAGGAAAGGCAATGCTGACCCACCTTTGCAGATCTCTGCTGCTGTTTGCTGTATCCATTCTGCCATTACAGGCTTCTGAAAATCAGGGGCCATTACACCTTTATGTTGGTGCCGGTTGGGGGACAGGTGATGGCTCGCACGACTGGGATTACAGTAACCAGAAAATCAGCACCACACATTACGATCAGGATATAAAAGATTTTAAGTTGGGCATTCTGTTCTCCACGGCAGTGCGGCTGGAGCTTGCCAAAACCCGGGTTGATATGGATGTCGGCACATCGCGGAATGATCTGAGCGGTATGGATCTGAATCTGTTTTTCAGCATCGGTAGTAAACCTGTGCGGCCTTACCTGATGATTGGTCTGGGGTCCTATGATTACGACGATACTGCATCTCTGGTGAAAGGATATGATGACCTGAGCGGCACCGCCGTCAATATTGGCGTTGGTATCTTTGCTCCTCTGGCTGAGCACGTTGAGCTGGAAATTGGCTATCAGGAAAAACGGATTGAATGGCAGGAAATGGATTCGGTTACTAACGATGTGCGCTTAAATTTGTCGACTCGTATGAATTACTTCAATACCGGATTGCGCATTATTTTCTGATTGGTTTTAGTGAGTGAGGCGGAGTATGTACTCCGCCGCTTATCGCTCTTACTCTTCAAACAATCCCTTCACTGAAAACAGGTCATCGTATTCTGCCTGTTGCTTCTGCGCTTTCGCCTGGAAGGTTTTCATCATATCGGTCGGGCGGAACATACCGGCCTGCCAGGTTGCCATATAGCGCAGGCTGTCTTCGACACTGTGGTCGCGGCTGTAATTCAGCATTTCTTTGCACCCGGTGACGGCCAGTGGGGAATTCTGGGCAATCTGGGCGGCAATGGTCATTACGCCATCCAGCATGGCCTGCTGGGATTCATACACTTCATTAACGAAGCCCAGAGCCTTGGCTTCCTGCGCACTGAATTTACGCCCGGTGTAGGCCAGTTCGCGTACCACACCCTGCGGCATCAGTTTTGGCAGACGCTGCAGGGTACCAACGTCGGCGGTCATACCCAGTTCGGTTTCTTTAATGGTGAAGTAGGCATCGGCGCTGCAGTAGCGGGAATCGGCGGCGCAGACCATATCCAGCGCGCCACCAATACAACCACCCTGAATGGCGGCCAGTACCGGCAAACGGATCTGCTCCAGTGAGCTTAAGGTGTCCTGCAGTTGCAGCACGACACGGCGCAGATTTTCGGCCATACGCCCTGCATCGCCACTCATTGGCACCGCTTTCGGATTGGTGAATACCCCCAGGTCCATGCCGGCCGAGAAGTGCTTGCCGGTCGAAGAAATCACAATTACCCGTGCATCGGTCTGGGCTTCAATAGCGCGCATGCATTGCGGCAGCTCTAGCCAGAAAGCCTGGTTCATGGAGTTCAGGGCATCCGGACGGCACAGTTGCACGTGAGCGATGTGGTTTTCGACACTGACGTTAAAGCTCTGGAATTCAGGCAGGGCACTCATGGCAGATCCTTATGGTTGTCTGATGGCAGTTGTTATTGATTATGTTGACGCCGTCAATATAGGGGGAGGCTGTGTGGCAGGTCAAATAAGCGGCTGACTCCAGTCTGGACTCGCATGGTACTCTTATTGTTCTTGTGAATACTGCTGGGTCTGTGTATGCAGAAAATGAATTTATCCCGCGTCGATCTGAATCTCTTTGTGGTCTTTGATGTGATTTATCGTGAGGGCAATCTGACCCGCGCCAGCGAGCAGCTGAATCTGTCGCAACCGGCGGTCAGTCATGCGCTGGGGCGTCTGCGGGAGCGCTTTGACGATCCGCTGTTTGAGCGGGCGGGCAAGGGGATGAGCCCGACGCCTTTGGCGAAAGCCATTATCGGTCGCGTGCGGGCGGCCCTGCAGGATCTGGAATCCACGTTAACCGAGGGGCTGGCCTTTGACCCGGCGCAGGCCAGCCGGGTATTTACCCTGGCCTCGCGAGATGTGATGGAGGCGACGGCACTGCCGCTGTTAATGGCGCGCCTGCAACAACAGGCGCCGGGCATTCAGCTGCGCAGTGTGCGGCTGGCACGGCGTGATATGGAAAGCGCGTTATCATCCGGCCAGATCGATTTTGCCGCCGATGTGTTGCTGCCCGTTGGCGATGACATTGAGCATCAGGCGATTGGCGAAGAGCAGCTGGTTGTGGCAATGCGCAATGGGCATCCGCTACAGGGAAATACGTGGAGTCTGGATAGCTATCTGAGTGCCCGTCATGTGCTGGTTTCCAGCCGTGCCGAAGGCCCGGGGGTGGAAGACTTTGCGCTGACGCGTTTGGGTAAGGTGCGGCAGGTGGCTTTGCGCTGCCAGAATTATTACGCCGCGATTCAGGTGATGCAGCAGACCGACCTGCTGCTGACATTGCCCGGCAGTTTTGCCAGAAGCATGGCCACCCGGCAGCCCGATTTCACCGTGTTACCATTACCACTGCCTCTGGCACCGTTAGAGATGCATCTGTACTGGCACCGTAAGGCCAGCCGTGATCCGGCGGTGATGTGGCTGAAGGAGCAGATGGCCGGGCTGATGCCCGGCGCAGTATCGGGTTAGGGCAGGGTCAGTGTTGTGCTGTAGCTGCCGGTGGCGGCAGGAGAGCTGTTGCTGCCACTGACATACGCGGAGGCTGAGTCCAGATCTGCACTCAGAATCAGCTGGAGATTATCGGCGGTTGTTGTCAGGTTGCCGAGAGCTTCGGACTGGGAAATCAACTTCACGCTGCCGCTATCCCGTGCCAGTGCACTTTTCAGGTTACCGTTCTGCTCTGTCAGAAAAAGCAGGCCAAGGCCGCTGCTGCTTCGGGTCTGAAGTTGCTGAATCAGTTCGCTGGCTGCCGGTGCCCCGCCGCATTCCTGTGTTCCGCTCAGCTCCAGCGTCTGTACCAGGCAGTACACCGGCTGATTCGGCTCATCAATGTTGACGCCATTGTATTGGATGGTGAGGGAGTGCTGGCCAAGGGGAGCGGTGCTGTCTGATATTTTAATGGCCGCAGTACTCTGACCACTGAAACGGGTCTCACCAAAACCGGTTGTGTAACCCGCTAAAGCCTGTCCTGCCATTTTGCTGTTACTGGTCAGCGTAAAAAATTGCGACTCATTGCCATTAGAGTTGCTGTACAGAGGCAAAGAGAAAGCGGCCGTTGTATCGGGCAGGGTTTGGAATGTGCTGCTGCCTGCGGCGCAGTTGGCAACTTCCAGAGTGCCGGCATTGTCGCGGATTACAAAGACACTTTTGCGGCGGATATGCCTGGTTTCCTGCTCGGTAGGGATGCGTGGTATCTGCGTGCGTACATAGTCACTGACCATCACCCAGGTGCCGGTCAGGTCGGTATTCAGCTCGGTACGTTCGCTGTAGGCGGACAGGTCATAGGTAGCCGCTGCTGCAGTGTTGCCCAGTGTCTGAGTCGGATTAACTTCTGCTGGCGGCTGATAACCGCAATCGGGATCGGTCGGATCTCCACCATCGCCCGGATCGCCACCGTCGCCCGGATCACCGCCGTCGCCCGGATCACCGCCGTCGCCCGGATCACCGCCGTCGCCCGGATCACCGCCGTCGCCCGGATCACCGCCGTCGCCCGGGTCACCGCCGTCGCCGCCGGGATTGTTGTTGTCGGGAGCAGAGCTGTGGCCGGAGTTGCCGTCGCCACCGCAGGCGGCCAGCAACAGCATCAGGGAGAAGGCGAGTAAATGGCGCAAAGCATTGTCCTTATCATTATTTTGTACAGAGCCTAATGTTGTACGCTGGTTCTGTAAATGCAGATCAGGATGCTTTGCCTGTTGTTTACGCGCCGGAGCAGCCAGCGCGCACTATGGCGGTCGGCTTACCAGCTTTTATACGGCAGGAATTTACCATTCAGGGTCAGCAGAACGCGGTCGCCTTTCGGATCTTCGATTTTGTCGACTTCCATAGAAAAATCGATGGCGCTCATGATGCCGTCGCCGAATTTCTCCTGAATCACTTCTTTCAGTGTCTCGCCGTAGACGCCGACAATTTCGTACAGCCGGTAAATCAGCGGATCGGTGGGAACGGCCTGATCCCAGATTTTGGTGGGATAAGCGGCGAGGGCATTGCTGATTTCGCTGCCCAGTCCCAGGTAGTCGCTGATCGCGGCGGCTTTATCGGCAGGCGCACTGTTCATACCCAAACAGGCTGAGGTCAGCCAGACCGGCGACATGCCCAGATCTTTGCCCATCTGCTCCCAGCTCAGACCCTTGCTGAGTTTGGCGGCGATGATGGTTTCCGTCATGGTGACTTTATCCATAAATAACTCCTGCTTCTGATTAAGGCGCCTGAGCGCATAAATGCTCTGCCTGGGTGCGTTTTCCGGCTTCAGACACCGGCAGAGGATGGTCAGCAGGGAGTTAGCAAGGCGGGTGCCATTCAGCCCAGATACTGCGGATAGAGGTGAGCGGCCGTTTCAGCCACGATGGCGTGGCGGCGGGCGAGGCGTTCATGGTCGCGGTCATAGCCACCGCCAATCACGGTCGCCACCGGAATATGGCGGCGCAGGCAATGACTGAGTACCAGCTCATCGCGCTGTTGTACGCCGGCCCAGCTGATATCCAGATGACCCAGCTCGTCTCCCTGCCAGACATCGGCGCCGGCATCGTACAGCACCAGATCGGGCTGCTGCTCGTCCAGCAACCGCAGCAGGGTGTTTTCCACCACTTCCAGATAGGGCTGATCGCTCAGATGCTGATCCAGACCGATGTCCAGATCACTGGCGGATTTGCGGAACGGAAAGTTTTTCTCGCAGTGAATCGAGCAGGTAAAGGCCCGTTGTTCACTGGCCAGTATGGCGGCGCTGCCATCGCCCTGATGCACATCCAGATCGAAGATCAGTACCTTGCTGACTTCACCCTGTGCCAGCAGCGTCAGAGCACTGTAGGCCAGATCATTGAGCAGACAGAAACCGGAGCCAAAATCGCGGTGGGCATGGTGTGTCCCGCCAGCCAGATGACAGGCCATACCGTGCTGCAGCGCCAGCCGGGCGGTCAGCAGGGTGCCGTTGGGCGCGGTCAGGGTGCGGTCGATTAAGCCCTGGCTCCAGGGCAGGCCGATACGGCGCCAGGCTTTCGGGTCCAGTGACTGATCACAGAGCATGGCCAGATACTCCGGAGCATGGGCGATGCTGAGGTCGCTGAGTGTTGCAGCTTCAGGGCGGAACAGGTTATTGCGGCCGATCAGTCCCTGTTGCCGGCAATAATCGTGCAGGCGCACAAACTTCGACATCACAAAACGGTGCTGTTCGGGAAAGGGGCAGGAGTAGTTGGGGTGGTATACCAGTGGCAGCACAGCGTTCAGTTAATGACCGGAAGATGCCCTATTGTGCCGCACAAATTCAATGAACTCATCTTCCGCCAGTGGCCGGCTGAACAGATAGCCCTGATATTCACAGCAGCCCCGGTTCTGCAGATATTCGCGCTGGGCTTCATGCTCGACCCCTTCCGCAATGATCTCCATGCCGAGGTTTTGTCCCATCTGGATGATGGAGTCGACAATCCGTGCAGGGCGCTGACTGTCCTCGATATCCATCACAAATGAGCGGTCGATTTTCAGTTTGTGCAGCGGCAGGTGCTGCAGGTAGCTGAGGGATGAATAACCGGTGCCGAAATCGTCCAGCGCAAAGGTAAAGCCCAGGCTGCTCAGGCGCTCCATTTTACTGCGGATAATCTCTTTATCGCCGAGGAAAATACTCTCGGTAATTTCCAGCTCCAGCTGTGCTGAGCAGAGAGAGTGGCTGTTGACCTGAGCAGTAACGTAATGCTCGAAGTTCTCGTCCATAAACTGCGCCGGACTGATATTCACCGCGAGGCGGCGAAAGCTGTCGGGTAACCGGTTTTCCTGTCGCCAGCGTTTCAGAACACGGCAGCTTTCCGTCAGAATCCACTGCCCCAGCGGCAGAATCAGGCGGGTTTCTTCGGCGGCACGGATAAACACATCGGGGCTGACCGGCGTGCCGCGGTTATTCCAGCGGCACAGAACTTCGGCTCCGGTAATTTCACCGTGGTCGTTGAGTTGTGGCTGGAATACCAGGGTAAACGCCTGCTGCTGGATGGCCTGATGCAGGTCGTTATACAGATTCAGCTTATCCTGCGTTTCCTGCTGCATATTCTGGGTGTAGATACTGATGCCGCTGCGCCCCTGCGCCTTGGCATGGTACATCGCGGTATCGGACTGGCGGACCAGGTCGGTTGCTTCATCCTGATCCGCAGGAAATACGGCAATACCGATACTGGCCGACAGATGGAAACAATGAATATCGATATTGAACGGTTGGCGGATCGCCGCCAGCAGCCGTTCGGCACAGTCGCTGCCATACTGCGCGGCAGCTTCCGGCGTGTCAGCCAGTTCATCAAGCAACACCAGGAATTCATCGCCGCCCAGACGCGCGGTCAGGTCTTCATCGCGTACCAGTTGATTCAGACGCTCACCCATTTTCACCAATAATTTGTCGCCAACCGGGTGGCCCAGCGAGTCGTTGATGTTCTTGAAATGATCAAGGTCGATAAAAAGCACCGTGCCGAATTTGCCCACTCGGCGGGCATGGGCCATTTTTTTCTCAATATGCAGCAGGGCAAAGCGGCGGTTGGCGAGGCGGGTGAGGGAATCGAAATTGGCCTGATACTCGATCTGCTGCTGCTTGCGTTTAACCTCCGAGATGTCACGGATTAACCACAGCAGGCCGTTGACCAGTGGTTGCCCTTCTTCACTCTGACTCAGTAGTGGCGTCATGCGCGACTCGATATAAAAGTCTTCGTGGCGGAACTCGGTTATTTCTATATCTTGCGATATCAATGCCTGATCGCGGCTCTCGGTAACGCGCTCTGCTACCTGTGGCTGTAACCAGCAGGTGAAAGGCTTTCCGGTAAGGTCGGCATGCAGGGCTGGCAGCTGACTTTCGAGGCTGCCATAGCGGCCACGGATAATGCCGTCGTTATCAAGCAGAAAAGCCACATCCGGGAAGGCCCGGGTAAAGGCCTGATCACGCATATGCTGTTCACGGATCTGCTGCATGGAGTGTTGCAGGTGCAGGCTGAGATTGTTGAACGCGCCTTCCAGATGAGCAAATTCGGATGATGAGCCGGAATGAATGGTCTGGCCCAGCTGTCCGGCCTGCAGGGTACGGGTGAACTGCACCAGCCGGTACAGTGGGCGCAGTACCTGACGCTGCACGATGCGCTGCAGACCCAGTGTATAAAGCACCAGCAGCAGGATCAGCAGAGCAATACGCAGCCCGGTGCTTTGCAGCATCTGCTGGCGCTGGTCGCTGGCGTCGTAATGAGCAAACAGCCAGCCCTGCTGCTCTCCCCGCAGCTCGAGGGTGCGGAACTGAATAGGCTGCAGGCCATAGAAATGTCCGCCATCCTGAAAAAACTGAAACTGCTGCCGGTCCAGAGATAAATGCCTGCTGGCCAGATCAACTTCCAGAGGCCGGCGAATGTCTGCCCTGCGGGTTGATAGCAGAACCTGACCATCGACCAGCAGCAACAGATGGCTGACGTGTGGGCGGGTTGCCATCCGGCTGAGGGTCTGATCGCCGAGCGTCCATTCTCCATCCGCCAGTTGGTGCTGCAGGGTTAAACGCAGTCCGCCCAATTCGGCTTCCAGCTTGTTTGACCAGGTACTGCTGAACTGTTGGGTCAATGCCTGATAGAGGAAATAGCTGAGCAATAAGGCCGCAACGCCCAGTGCCAGAGCTGACCAGCTGAGCAGAATTTTGCGCAGAGAGCCGTATTTCCGGCGACGCTTATGATGTGGCTTGCGGCTCTCTGTCATGGTGACACCGGCAGAAAACGGGGATCGGTAAACTGCTTAAGCTGCGGCGGGGCTGGCATCAGTTTCTGTTTCACCATCAGCTGAGCAAGGCCGTCCGCATTGCGGCTTAAAGGAGAGGGTTCGCCGCTGAGCAGGCGTCGGTTTTCTTCTGTATCCGGTAATTCCAGCCCATCAAACATGGCGCTGATCTGCTCGTCCGGCAAACGCAGGCGCTGGTTCATAATGGCAAATGAAGTCTGCGGAGAGGTTTGTATCAGCTGGCGGGCTTGCAGATAGCCATCAATCAGCTCCTGTATATGCTGTGTTTGCTGTTCCATCACCTCCCGGCGAATTGCCAGCACATCGACGATCTGGCCCTTGATTGCACTGCTGTCGAATAATACCCGGGCTCCGGCGCGGGCCAGTTCGCTGCTGAAGGGCTCGTAGGTGATCATGGCATCGATGCTGCCGTTCTGATAAGCCTTCAGCTGATCACTCAGGTTCATATGGCGGATACGCAGTGAGTTGTCCGGCAGTTCAGCAAAGTCCATGGCACTTTTCAGCATCAGTGCCCCCACGGCAGTGGTTTCCAGCGCGATGGTTTTGCCACGCAGATCACTCAGGGTGTGAATATCAGGATGAACCATCAGCATGTCGGCACCGGCAGAAATATTAAACACCAGCACCACGACCAGATCCTGCCCCTCCTGTACCAGTGCTAGCACTTCATCCAGTGTCAGCGCGCCGCCTTCCAGATGACCGAGGCGCAGGGCATCGATAACATCCGATGCTGAAGGCAGCTCCACCAGTTTGATGTGATGACTGTAGAGACCCTGCTCCCGTGCCAGATAAAGTGGTTCATAGCCGGGCCAGACGTTGGTGCCTACACGCAGCAGCGATCCCGGCGAGTCACAGCCACTGGTAGCTACCAATGGCAGGCAGAGCAGCAACCTTAAAATCCAACCCCGCACAGTAACTCCGGCTATTCGCTAACACTTTGTTAAGCCTAGCAGTTTACGGTTTTTCTGCTGCTGAATGTGTGGCTTTGGTGTGGTGACATTCCGACCATGGGCTAATAGTCCGGAGTGCTGAAATATGCTCCCCTGAAGGTTCAGCTGAAACAGGTGCAGGGTATGTCCAAAAATAACAACAAGAGCAGCAATGCGAAGGTAAAAACAGATGCTCCGGTGGCCAATGATGCCGGTTCACGTTTTGAAAAAGTGTTCTATCGCTATCTGGCCTGGTTTCCGATTCTGGTGCTGCCGATGATGGTGTGGGAAATGATGGGAACGGGGCAGTATGCGGTAGGCAGCATTGTTGCACTGATCCACGCCGTGTTGGTATTCCGCTTTGTGCAGGTCATCAATTTGCCGGGAATCTTTAAGCGTCGTCGCCCAACAGACGCCTGAAAAACAGGGGACGCCTGAAACAAAACAGGCAGAAAGCGGGTAACGCTTTCTGCCTGTGGTTTTTCCGCCTGCTTTATTTCAGGTGCCAGTGATTACTGGCGGATACCTTCGATAAACAGACCGATTTCAACCGTTGTGGAGGCAGGCCCCAGGTTGTAATCGATACCGTAGTCAGACAGCTTCAGCGTGGTTTTACCTTCAAAACCAGCGCGGTAGCCGCCCCATGGGTCTTTACCTTCACCAATCATTTTCACCGGAAAACTGATCGACTTGGTTACGCCGTGCAGAGTGAAATCGCCGGTCAGAACGCCTTCGCCGGCGCCGGTGGATTTAAAGCCGGTGCTCTTGAATGTGGACTGTGGAAATTTGCTGACGTCGAGGAAATCAGAACCTTTCAGGTGCTTGTCACGTTCAGCATGATTGGAATCCAGGCTGGTGGTATCAATCGTTACTTCAATGGCTGACTTCTCCGGTGCCTTGGCATCGTATTCAAACTGGCCATCAAAGGTATTGAAACGACCCAGCAGCCAGCTGTAACCCAGATGCTGGATCTTGAACTGGATAAAGGCGTGGGCGCCCTGAGTATCAATTTTATAGGTCGCTGCCTGGGACAGTGACGGCATCAGCAATGCGGCGCTCAGGCCGGCAGCAAGCATCAGTTTTTTCATCGTTCGCTCCTTGGGTTTTTAAAGCGGTTTGTCATTAATAAGTTGTTCTGCATGGGAGCTTAAGCACCGGGTTTAAGCATCCGCACCAGTGTTTTGTCTTTATCCAGCCAGTGGTGTTTGATAGCAGCTACGGCATGCAATCCGGCCAGCATCATTATGCTCCAGGCCAGCGCCCAGTGAATGACACCGGCGACATCTTCCTGATTGGCGTGTGTCAGGGTGGCGGGTAGCTCAAACAAGCCAAACACCTCGATGGCACGGCCATCGGCGGTGGAAATCAGATAGCCGCTGGCGAACAGTGCCAGCATCAGCAGGTACAGCAGAATGTGCGTCAGATGCGCGACTTTATGTTCCCAGACTTTATTGCCCAGTGGCTGCGGTTGCGGGTTACGCAACTTCCAGATAAGACGTAACAGCCACGCCAGTGCCAGCATGACGCCGGCACTTTTGTGCAGATCCAGCGAGCCGCGGTACCAGGCGTCGTAATAGGTCAGCTCTACCATATACAGCCCCAGGCCAAACAACCCGAAAACGGCCAGCGCCATCAGCCAGTGGAAGGCAATGCTGACCCAGCCGTAAGCAGAGGTGGTGTTGCGTATCATAAAACCTGACCCTGAAGTGCCCTTGAGAATTGATCTCGATAAGAACTCACCATAGCGACTTTAGTTCAGCAAAAAAACACGCATAATCGGACAACTGTTGTGCAAATATGCACAACCTGAGTGTAGCGACACACAATTTTCAGAGAACTGATCATGGAAACCAGTTGGGACGATATCCGCATAGCCTATCAGGTCGCCGAATCCGGCAGTCTCAGTCGCGCCGGAGAGCGTCTGGGAATGAATCACAGCACGGTGTTGCGCCACATTAACCGGCTGGAGCAACAGCTGGGGCATAAGCTCTTTATCCGCCATCAGCGCGGCTACCGGCTGACCGATGCCGGGCAGCTGCTGCTGGAGAAAATGCATCCGATCGTGGCCGATATGCGCCGTTTGCAGGGGACATTATCGACGCTGGATGCTTCACCTTCCGGCACTTTGCGTATTTCCACGGTGTCTGATTTTTCACCGTTTTTTACGCCGTTGCTGCATGCTTTCCGTCAGGAATTTCCACAGATCCGGGTGCAGATTGTCGCTACCGACGATGTGTTATCCCTGGCGCGTGGTGATGTGCATGTGGCCATCCGTATGGGCGCCGAGCCGCGGGAACCGGATCTGATTGCCCGGGCGCTGTTGCCGGTACAAATGCATTACTGTGCAGCGGACAGTTATATCGAACGTCATGGCCTGCCGCATTCAATGGCCGACATTAACCGTCATTGGTGGGCGTTGCCGACCGGAGAAAAGCAACGGATTTCCGGTATCCGGCAATTGCTGGAAAAGCTTGATCCGGACCAGATCGCCTTTCAGAGCAACAGCTTTAACGACATTTTGTCGGCGGTAAAAGAAGGCATGGGCATTGGCCCGGTGGGGGCTTTGCAGCGTCTGGCTGACAGTATGTCAGGTCTGAAGCAGGTAGAGTTCGGACTCAGCGCTGAGCCGTCATTAATGTGGTTTGTGTATCACAAAGATATGCGTCGCAGTGCGCGGGTACAGGCGCTGCAGGAGTTTATCCTGCAACGCCTGCCGGAGATGCAACGCCGGCTGGCCTGATGTGCGGCTGTTACAGCAGAGTGCTGGTTAAGCCCATCTCATTTGACATAGATGGCCACTGGCGCCAGATATGCACCAGATTGCTGGCTTCCTGACGGTTCATAAAGGCTTTGAATTCCGGGCTCTGGTAGGCCATCTGCGGGCCGAACAGACGCTTCACGGCAATATCGACCAGCTGGTCCAGATCATTGGCGAATGGCTCGCCAATCAGGGTGTGGATAATCACATTCGACAACGTCATATCCATCGGAATCAGCGGCTGGCCAACACGGTGGATATAGGTTTCGTTCACCTCTTCCAGCAGACGGTGAGCCAGGTAGGCTTTGTCCATCAGCGCGGCCAGACCAGCCTCATGGCTGAGCGCGGCCGGAGGCGTCACGAAAAACTCGGTCGCCATCTGGATAACCGGCTGTACATAGTGGCTTAAGCCCGCTTCCAGCGCGGCGGCCTGCAGATCGAGCAGCATTTGTGGCACGTCTTCGATATAGCGGACAACAAACTCCAGCAGTTTTTCTGCCGCTTCACCTTCAGGCAGATCGACGATGCGGGCAACCTGATCGGCGCGGGAGCTCAGGGCATTCTGCAGTTGCAGGGTAATGGCTTCATCACTGAGGGCGTTGCGGATTTGCTGGTTGATAACTTCCATGGTCATGCGTTTGCCTCGTTTCCAATCTGCCGTGATTAGGGTGTGGTAAAGCTATAAGCTCAGGTTTACACACGCAATGGAAAATCACGGCACAACTTAGACGGAATTGATCTAAAAATTAATTTGTTAAAAAATCTTTTAAAATCAATAGTTTACGAATCTAATTTCTGTCGACTTTGGAAAGTATAGTAAAGTTTGACGCCGCAACCAGTCGATTTACATAAAATTTTGTGGACGCCTCCACAGTGTCAAAAAAGTGTTAATTGCAAACAGAGCCCGGGTCGTGAGGAAGGCGTAAAAAGACCACCACAGGCCGTCGTTCCCCCACTCTCTGCTCAGCCACCAGACTGGCAGAAATACCAGCAAAGCAGCCGCCAGCATGGCGTTGCGCATGGCGGCACTGGCCTGTGCTCCGATAAATACCCCATCCAGCCAGTAGCTGGCCACCCCCACTAAAGGCAGCCAGAACAGGTAGTGCTGATAGCGCTGCAGCTGTGGCAACAACTCAGGCTGACTGGTCATCAGACTGAGCAGGTAAGGTCCCGCCAGCCATAAGGCCAGAGTCAGGGTAGCTGCCAGCCCCAGCATGTTCAGGCCGGTGAGCAGCAGCGTCTGGCGTAATTGCCCGCTGTCTGCCTGGCCCAGACTGTGCCCGGTCAGGCTTTCGGCGGCATGGGCAAAGCCATCCAGCGCATTGGATATCAGCAACAATGCAGTAATCAGTAATGCATTAGTGGCCAGTGTCAGCTCACCCATACGGGCTCCCTGAGCGGTAAAAAAGGCAAATACCAGCAGCAGGCACAGGGTGCGCACAAATAAGTGCCGGTTGATGCGTAACAGCGGCCGCAGTGTTATCAGCGGCGGGCGGACTCCCAGTGATTGCAAACCATGGCGGCGGGCAAAATACAGCGCTGCGATTAAGCCGCTGTAGTCGGCCAGCACGCTGCCCAGCGCCACACCGTCGCTGGTCATGCCGGCATGAAATACCAGCAGATAATCCAGCACGGCATTGAGACTATTCACCAGGGTCAGAATCAGCAGCGGAATGCGGGTTTTTCCCAAACCGATAAACCAGCCGGTGAGTACATACTGCGCCAGCACCGCCGGTGCAGATAACAGGCGGATGCTGAGATATTCTGCCGCTCCGCTCTGCACATTATCGCTGCCCCCCATTAACGGCAGCAGCCACGGCAGCGCGATAAAAGCTGCAGCCATCACCAGCAGGCAGATTGGCAGCACCAGCCATAACGAATGTTGCAGGCTTTCAATGACCTGCGCCTGTTGCTGTGCTCCGGCGGCGCGGGCGGTAACGGCGGTGGTACCCATACGCAGAAAACCAAAGCTCCACAGCAGCAGGGTAAATAACTGCGCGCCTATCGCTACCGCGCCAAGGTGTTGCGGGTCGGGCAGATGTGCCAGTACCGCGCTGTCGGCCAGCCCCAGCAACGGCACAGTGATGTTGCTGAGCATAATTGGCCAGGCCAGCATCCAGATGCGGCGTTGTGTCGCAGCCAGAGAAGGGGCTGTTACTGCGTGGCTGGCCGTCATGGCTGATATACTCCGCGTCTCAGTTTTGCGATTACATATTTGGGGTTAAGGCTTTGAGCAGGTGTTGGTCACGATGAAAAAAGCGATTGTACTGTTTTTACTGTTACTTGCGGCATGGCTGACCGGTGCAGGTGTTGCTTATGCACCGCAATGGCAGCAGGCACAGCTGCTGCAACAGGATGGTCTGATGCTGTTTCCGCGTGCGCTGGCCGTGAGCGATCAGGTCTTTATTAATCAGCATGGGCAGCGGATGGCATTGCGAGAACTGCAGGGGCGCAATGTGCTGCTGTTTTTTGGTTACACCTTTTGCCCGGATATCTGCCCGACCACACTGGCCGACCTCAGCCGCAGCTGGAAACAGTTGCCGGCGGATATCCGCGAGCAATGGCAGGTGGTGCTGGTTTCGGTCGATCCTGAGCGTGACAGCCCACAGTCTCTGCAGCCTTATATGGCGTACTTCAATAAGAGTTTTCTGGGTTTAACCGGTAATGCCAATGGTTTGGGCGTGCTGGCGGCAGAACTCAATGCGGTGTATGGCAAGGTGGAGCGTGGCGAAGGCGTGGCTTATCTGATGGATCACAGTGCCAATCTGGTGATTCTGGATAAACAGGGCGCTTACCGTGGCTATATCGCCCCGCCGCATTATCCACAACGTCTGGTGCCGCTGCTGCAGGCGCTGAGTGCCCGCCTTCAATAACCCGTTGTCAGTAACGGCTGACCTGCATGGGCGCTGCTTGTAATGGCGGCCTTGTCCATTTAATCAGCTGCCGCAATCCGCTGTCGTCGCAGCGCCCCTGATATTCCAGCCAGTGAATGGTGTTACCGGCGAGAAATACTGAGCCGGAGACGATGGCGCTGCCGGCGGTCCAGCCACCGATAATCACCACATAGGCTGCGAGGCAGACTTCGGTGCTTTGCTGACAATCCCCCAGCCCCCGCAGCAGGTTGGCATGTGTGTTAGCCTCCAGCCACTCATAGTTCAGCGCCAGCTGGCGTGATACCAGTTCGCAGCGGGCATAGCCCTGATCCAGCGGCACTTTGCTGGGGTAAACGGTGCAGCCGCTGAGCAGCAGTACCAGCGTCAGCGCAGCAAGCTGCAGGCCGTTATCCGGTAGTTTCATCCATGACATCCATCGGGCACAGAGCCGTCAGTATGCTGAACGGCGGCTAAACCGCAGCTGAATGATGCGGCATCGCCTTTACCGGCATCATGGAGCAGAACTTTTGCCCGCTTCGCCGGAGACAACGGGTTGTTGCCGCTGCAGCGTATGGGCTGTGCTTTGGCTGTTGCTGCCCAGATTGCTGTTCAGGTTTATCAGAAAGTTCACTCCGCTGCGGCTCGCGCTTATCTCAATAATCTGTTGTGCCCCCAGGCTGGGATAAGCGCCACAGGTTTCTCCGGCCTGACAGATCACGTTATCCACATCAATATCAGAGCCGGCCAGCAGGGAGTAGCGGCCAGCAGGAACGGCCGGGAAGCTGTAGCGGCCATTCGTCTGAGCAAAAATGCTGGTTGTACATTCTTTCTCGTTGCGCCCGGCGGCAATGCAATCGGCATCTTCGAGTAATACATACTGCTGGGTCATGGCGTTGTTGCTGCTGATAACGCCATTTTGCATATACACCGGAATACTCAGGCTGTTGCTGCCGTCGCTGACGCTGATGGTGGCGTTGTAGTAGCCATCACTCAGGCCGCTGCGGCTAACGCTGGCACTGTATGCGCCGAGGTTTTTGTCGTCGACGCTGACCGCTGTAATGCTCAGCCAGTCAGCATCATCACTGATCGTAAGTTGCCCCGGTTGCAGATCACCGGCATTGCTCAGGGTAAAACTGAGGCTGTTGTCGCTGCCAAATACCAGCTCCGCCGGAGAAGACTGCAGCGCCACCGGACGTGGAGGCAGGGTGCCGCCGCCAGCCAGTTTCAGCGCTTCGCTGACTGCGCGATAGGCATCAATCTGACCATAACCCAACTGGTTGTCACGGTTACAGCTGGTGGCCTTATTGGTGATGGCACAGCTCTGCAATAACTGATCGACATCGCTGGCAGACAGCGCCGGATAGGCCGATTTCATCAACGCAATCACCCCGGCGACATGCGGACTGGCCATGGACGTACCTTCAAACAGGCGATAGCTGGGTTGGCGTGAGCCGCTGCTGTCATCAGCAACGGTACTGAGCACACCATCCTTCTGACCATCGCTGTTATCGTCATTGCTCAGCTCTCCACCGGGGGCAGCAACGCTGATGGTGCTGCCATAATTGGAATACGAGGCCAGTGTGCCGGTGTAACGGGTGGCGCTGACGGAAATCACTTCCGGATAGGCCGCCGGATAAGATGGTGAAGAAGTGGCCTCGTTACCGGCAGCGGCAACAATAATCACTCCGGCATTGCGCGCCGCGGCGTACACCGCCTGCTCCGCCGCCGATGAACTGCTTCCCCCCAGGCTGAGGTTTATCACATCGGCCTTTTGGGCAGGCAGTGTGTTGCTGTCATTGCTTAACCGGGCGGCATAACGTACGGCCTGAATGATGTCGTAGGACGTGCCGTCATTTTTACCTAGTGCCCGCAGCGGCATGATTTTCGCGTTCCAGGCGACGCCCGCGCCGCCAATGCCGTTATTGCTTGCGGCAGCAATGGTGCCGGCAACATGGGTACCATGCCAGGAACTGGCGCCGGGAATATCGCTGTCGCCGGGATCATCAGGATTGTTATCGATGCCATTGCCATCGCGGGCGCTGTCTCTATTGGCAATAAAGTCATAGCCCGCAATCAGCTGACTACTCAGATCCGGATGGGCCAGATACACACCGGTATCGATGACCGCCACGATGACGCCATCACCTTTGTTCAGATTCCAGGCCTGCGGCAGATTGATAGCCGGATAATGCCACTGGTAACGGTAGTAAGGATCGTTGGCCGTAGCCTGTACCTTACGGATGTAATTGGGTTCGGCGTATTCGATTCCTTCCTGCTGGCGCAGACGTTTGCTGTCGATCAGGGTCTGGCGTTTGTTATACAGAGCCTCGCTGAACGCACGCAGCAGATTGGGCTCGGCACTGCCGGCGCTTAACCGCGCGCTGCTGCGGTTAAGGCTGAGCAGCTGTGGTTTGTCCGGATCGTTTGCCGATGCTGCATTCAGCTGGTTCAGAGCCACAGGACTGAGCACGGTGTTTAAGCCAGCATTACGTGCCTGGGCGCTGATGCTGCTGCCGGCTTTGGCTTTAACAATGATTTCGTCGGCGACAAAATCATCCATTCTGTTTGCGGATGCCGATGCACTGGCGGGCAGAATCTGCAGTACGTATTTGGATATACCGGAATAGGCATAAACGTTAATCAGGTAGTCACCGTCGGCCGGAACGGTGACTTCTTCAAAAGCTCCGGCAGCACCATCCACCGGGCCCAGCTGAGATGCGTCTGCCAGCAGATAATCGCCCTCAGCATTCGGGGTTGCTTCGGCGAGAAACAAATCAAGGTCGCCGTGATAGCCTTCGCCGCTGTAAAAATAGGTGAGGTCGACAACCTGCAGGCGGATGATCTGTCCCGCTTGCAGGCTGGCCTTAAAGTAATCGTCGCGGTCTGCGCTGTTGGCATAGCGTTCAGATTCACTGTCTTCAGATACGGCTGCATCTGTTGGTCTGGCGGAAGCAAAACCCTGAACAGTCGTCAGGTTACTTAACAGTTGTGGATTGGTGGGATCATCATTACTGGCATAAGGCGCGTAGATATCATTGATATCGGAATCGGTAACAATACCGGTGGCAATGCTCAGCTGGCCCGATAACGAGTACGTGGCTGTCGGGTTGCTGCTGCCACTACTGCCTCCGCAGGCACTGAGAGTAAGACTCAGCAGCAGACTCAGGGGTAACAAGCTGGATTGACGTGCGAAGCTGATCATGGGATTTCCGGAAGGCGGCAGATAATGATGCAGGTATTTTAGCGGCTAATCGCAGCTCTGTGCGTGACCCGGTTGTCTTTTGTCTGCACATAGGCAATTGCAGCACTTTGCATTACCCTGAGGTTTCAGCCGTACAGCAAAGGATTGCTTATGTCGTTAGCCCGCGTATTTACCCGCGCGCAGCTGGGTATTGATGCTCCGCCGGTCATTGTTGAGGTGCACCTGTCCAGTGGCCTGCCGTCGCTCAGTCTGGTGGGGTTGCCGGAAACCGCCGTTAAAGAAAGTAAAGACCGCGTGCGTTCTGCCCTGATGAACGCGCAGTTTGAATTCCCCGCCAAGCGCATCACCATCAATCTGTCTCCTGCTGATTTGCCAAAAGAAGGTGGTCGCTATGATCTGGCCATTGCGCTGGGCATTCTTGCGGCTTCCGGCCAGATTCCGGCCACCGCTCTGGATGGTCATGAATTTATCGGTGAGTTGAGTCTGGGCGGAGATTTACAGCCGGTACCCGGAGTATTGCCCTGTGCCCTGCAGGCGGCCCGTGCGGGTAATGTGCTGGTGTTACCCCAGGCCAATGCCAGCGAAGCGGCACTGTGTTCTCAGGGTGAATTCCGCAGCGCCGCCAGCCTGCTGGAGGTGACCGCTTATCTGCATGGGCAACAGAGTCTGGCAGCTGTAACAGCGGGCAATGCTGTCCCCGCAGGGCGTCCGCAACAGGCCGACTTAACCGATGTGCGCGGCCAGCCACAGGCGCGGCGGGCGCTGGAAATTGCCGCAGCAGGTCAGCATAACCTGCTGTTTATCGGCCCGCCGGGCACCGGCAAAACCATGCTGGCCAGCCGTCTGCCCGGCATTTTGCCGCCCATGAGTGAAGAAGAAGCGCTGGTATCGGCGTCGGTTTATTCCATCAGCAGCCAGCCGTCGCAATGGCAGGATCAGTGGCGCGTGCGGCCTTTCCGCGCGCCGCACCATACCGCATCCGGAGTGGCTCTGGTCGGTGGTGGCACAACCCCCAAGCCCGGTGAAATCTCACTGGCCCATGGCGGTGTGCTGTTTCTGGATGAGTTACCGGAATTCAGCCGCAAAGTGCTGGATGTGCTGCGTGAACCGCTGGAAAGCGGACGTATTGTTATCAGCCGTGCCAACCGTTCGATCACCTATCCGGCGCGTTTTCAGCTGATTGCGGCGATGAACCCCTGCCCCTGTGGTTATTTTGGTGATCCGGCCGGACGCTGCCACTGTACCCAGGAGCAGATCCGCCGCTATCAGGGACAGACCTCGGGGCCGCTGCTCGACCGTATTGATCTGCACGTTGAAGTGCCTCCCATTGCCACCGCTTTGCTGCAGCAGGCTCCGGCCGGTGAAAGCAGCGCGGCAGTACAGCAGCGGGTGATGGCGGCGCAGGCGCTGCAGCAACAGCGCCAGGGGTGCGCTAATGCCGAGCTGAGCCCCACACTGCGCGAGCAGGTCTGTGTTCTTCATGAAGAGGATCAGCACTGGCTGCTGGCGGCGATTGAACGGCTGCAGCTGTCGGCCCGGGGTTATCACCGTCTGCTGAATATTGCCCGCACCATTGCTGACCTGGATGCCCAGCCGGCCATCGGTCGTGTGCATCTGCTCGAAGCACTGGGCTACCGCACGCTGGATCGTTACCGGCAGGGGTAAGGCTGGCGGCTGCAGATTTGTGCATTATTTGCACAGATGTCAGTATCTGCCACACTTGGAGAAACCCTGTGGATATAAAGCATGGTAAAGCAACTGATTGTCTTCCTGATCATCATCGCCCTGACTGTGGCAGTTATGGTGTATTACCACGTCAATACGGAAAGCCCTTTTGACGGCGAAGCCTTTTTCGGCCCGAAAGAGCGCCCCGCAGAACCGTCACCGGCGCCTCAGAACAAGCGTCCCTGAGTAAATCCTGAATGTTCCGGGAAGCCGCTTTTCGCTTGTGAAATCAGTTCGCCCAGCGCCAGTGGGCGGGCGTAAATATACCCCTGAATACGGTCGCAGCCGAGCCGGCGTATCTCTTCCAGACAGGCACTGTCTTCAACACCTTCAGCCGTTGTTTCCAGCTTCAGGCGGTTCGCCAGATCCAGCATGGTGGTAACAATATGGCTTTGTGGTCCGTGGTCGGGCAACGGTGAGACAAAGGCACGGTCAAGCTTGATACCGGTCAGTGGCAGGTCGCTTAAATGGGACAGCGATGAGAAGCCGGTGCCGAAATCATCCAGCACAATGTGCACGCCCGCGGCTTTCAGCTGGCGCAGATTCAATAAGGATACGCTGGCGTCGCGCATCATGGCGGTTTCGGTCAGCTCCAGCTCCAGAAACTGTGGTGGCATGCCAAACTGGTCGAGTAAGTCGAGTACCTGCCGGGTATAAAAGGGATCGGCAACCTCCGGAAAAGAGACGTTCACCGCCATGCGCAGCGGGTGGTCGAGCAGCTCCTGCAGCCGGCACCAGGCACTGATGGTTTCGCGCAATGCCCATTGGCCCAGCGCCTGAATCAGTCCGGCATTTTCGGCCTCGCGGATAAACACTGTGGGCGGGATAACCCCCAGCGCCGGATGGCGCCAGCGCATTAACGCTTCGGCCCCGACCAGCGCCCCGGTACGGCTGTCAAACTGGGGCTGGTATTCAAGGTAAAACTCATCACGCTGCAAGGCCAGATGAATACCGCTCAGCAGGCTCAGGCCGGTGTCCTGCTGGCGCCATTCGAACTGGGCTTCCTGTACCAGCCGCTCACGGGCAATCTGTTGTACACCTTCCTGCAATACTGCACTCAGGGCAGAGAAACCGCTGATACACAATGGTGAGCTGTGGTACACCACCCAGGGGCGGTCGTCATCGTCCGGCTGCAGTGGCAGCCAGTCGGCATGGAGTTCGTAGTAATTGTCACTGACCACAACCAGCTGATCATCCAGGATACGGCCGATAATGGCTCCGGCGGGGGCGCGCCGGCTGATGGTGCGTTCAAATTCCTGCTGAATACTTTCCCGTTGCTGCCAGCTGTCACGGTCATGCTGATGCCGTAACCAGCGGCATTGCAGCACCTGCAGATAATAGCCATGGTCTGCCTGGGTCAGTTGCTGGCGCAGGCGGGTAAAAAACTCATTGCGCTGTAAAGGTGCCGGAATGTTTCTGAGTACCTGCTGCTGCAGAGGCCCCAGGCTCTGGAAAAAACGCTGACGATTAAAATCATCCAGCGCCAGCCAGTGTCCGGACGGAGGCAGTTGATCGCGGTGTTTAGTGGTGGAAATAATCAGGCAGGGCAGGTGTGGCGGAAGTTGGGTAAGCCATTGTTGCTGGGCAGTTGTAAAGGTGTCTATCAACAGTACTGCAGCTTGCCAACCGTCGCCTGAGGGGGGCAGTACAGACGTTGAGAGCGGATTCAGGAACAGGAATTCCGTTCGCATAGCGTCCTGCCTCTGATGTTGACCCAGCCAGTGTTGCAGGTCTCCGAGGCGCTGTTCGCAGGTGCTCAGAATCAACAGATTGAGCCTGGACTGATGTGGTGAAAATTCCATAAAACCCGAACTGAATTAGGTCTGGTATGTGTCTGCCCGTAAGGCGACGCCCGGTTGTGTGACCTCCGTATTGTTGCCGGAATGGCAATATACGACGCGATCCATAACCATTTCTTTTAATAATCAGTGTTTATATATAGGACATTTCGGGTTGTGTGTCTCCTTTTGTGGCAGAAAAATATCCTTCAGGGACAAAGACTTGCGTACCAGAGTCCGCAGCGATGGTGATAAAAGCAGTGACAGTTGTGCCTGTTCGCTGTCCGAGTCACGTTGCGGCGGATTCCAACCATGCGCTGAGCTGTTAGAATGCCCGCCCGTCAGAGAGGTAAGCCCGTGGTCGATCTAAGTCAGCTCAATCCCCGTCAGAAAGAAGCCGCCAAATATGTGGATGGCCCGCTGCTGGTACTGGCCGGTGCTGGCTCTGGCAAGACGTCGGTGATTACCCGTAAGATTGCTTACCTGATCGGTGTGTGCGGTATCAAGTCGTATCACATTGCCGCGGTAACCTTTACCAATAAAGCCGCGCGCGAGATGAAAGAGCGGGTGATGTCGCTGGTGGGTAAAGGCGGTGCCAAGGGCCTGACGGTATCGACCTTCCACAACCTCGGCCTGAATATCATCCGCCATGAGCTGACCACCGCCGGTTATAAAAATGGTTTCTCAATTCTTGATCAGGATGACTGCAAAGGCATTATCCGCGACGTGATGCACCGGGAACACGGTGACGACGGCGATATGATCGAGCTGGTGCAGAACGCCATCTCCAACCTCAAAAACGACCTGATCGCCCCCGACCATGCCATCAAAGTGGCATCGACTCCGCAGGAATTGCTGATCGCCCAGACCTACAGCGTTTATCAGCGTATGCTGAAAGCCTATAACGCGGTGGATTTTGACGACCTGATCATGGTGCCGACGGTGCTGTTCCGTGATCACCCGGAAGTGCTGACCCGCTGGCAGAAGAAGATCCGCTATCTGCTGGTGGATGAATATCAGGACACCAACACTAGTCAGTACGAGCTGGTGAAGCTGCTGGTGGGTCACCGCACCGGTCTGACTGTGGTAGGTGACGATGACCAGTCGATCTATGCCTGGCGTGGTGCCCGTCCGGAAAACCTGTCGCTGCTGAAAAAAGACTTCCCGACGCTGAAGATCGTCAAGCTGGAGCAGAATTACCGCTCCACCGGCCTGATCCTGAACGCCGCTAACCGCGTGATCGACAACAACCCGCACGAATTCGAGAAAAAGCTGTGGTCCGATATGGGCTACGGTGACCCGATCAAGATTCTTAAATGCCGCAACGACGAAGTGGAAGCCGAGCGCATTGCCACCGAAATCGTCGAGCGCCGCCTGCGTTATGGCTGTGGCTACCGCGATTTTGCCGTGCTCTATCGTGGTAACCACCAGTCACGTGTGATCGAGATGAAACTGCAGGCCTATCAGGTGCCGTACAAACTCAGCGGTGGCCAGTCGTTCTTTGGCCGCAACGAGATCAAAGACATCATGGGTTACCTGCGATTGCTGATTAACCCGACCGATGATGCGGCTTTCTTGCGCGTGATTAACACGCCGCGTCGCGAAATCGGCCCGACCACCATCGAAAAACTGGGCGAATACGCCGCCATGCGCGGTATCTCAATGATGGCGGCGACCACCGAAATGGGGCTGGAACAACAGCTGATGCCAAAGGCGCTGGATCGTTTGCGCCGCTTTGGTCACTGGCTCGAAGGCATTACCCGCAACGCCTATACCGATGATCCGGTGGCGGCGGTCAAAGAGATGATCAGCGATATCGACTACGAAGGTTACCTGCTGCAGAACTCCGGCACGCCGAATCAGGCCGAACGACGGATGAAGAACGTCTGGTTCCTGGTCGATTCAATCAGCAAGATGATCGCCAAAGCGGAAGAGCTGGGCGATGAATGCACCATCGAAGATGCGGTATCCAAGCTGATCCTGCGCGATATGATGGAGCAGCAGGAAAAAGAAGACGAAGCCGATCAGGTACAGCTGATGACGCTGCACGCCTCCAAAGGTCTGGAGTTTCCGCACGTCTATATCATGGGCATGGAAGAAGAACTGATGCCGCACCGCAACAGCATCGAGGCCGATACCATCGAGGAAGAACGGCGCCTGATGTACGTGGGCATTACCCGCGCCAAGCGCACCCTCACTCTTACCTATGCTGGTAAACGCCGTCAGTTTGGCGAAGCCATGGACACCACCCATTCGCGCTTCCTCGATGAGCTGCCACCGGACGATATCGTCTGGGAAGGTAAAACCGAAACCTCCGCCGAAGAGCAGAAACAGCGCGGCCAGGAAACCCTGTCCAGTCTGCGCAATATGCTGGCCGATTTCTGACAAGCCGCCTAAAAAACGCCCGGCATTGCGTCAGTAATGCCGGGCGTTTTTTCTCCGTACTCTTTGCCAGAAGCCACCCGGTGATTTTTAGTCATGTTCTTATGTGTTCAGTGCTGATATGCATTGACGGATTCCATCTACACTCATCAGATGGCGTACGTGGCAGGGGCGGGGCGCAATATGCAGCATATCTGGCAAAGCAGGATGTTATGGCTGGTTCTCTCCGGGCTGCTGGTGTTGCCGGTACGGGCTAACGATATTCTGCGCATATGTGGCGACGCCGCAGGCTGGCCGCCCTATACCTTTGAGCAGGACAATGAAGTTCGTGGCTACGATGCCGATGTACTGGCGCTGATTTTACCTGCAGCAGGTTTTGATTATGAAATCCGCATGTTGCCGTGGAAACGCTGCCTGCTGGAGGTAGAAAAAGGCCGTTATCAGATTGCTCTCAGTGCCTCGGCCAGCAAGGAGCGGAAAGTACGCTTTCTCACGACCGAACCTTATTATCAGGTGCAGCCTGGCTATGCCTACTCGCTCGACCGCTTTCCCTCTCCACCGCTGGTCCAGAACAGCATGGATCTGAAAAACTACAATATCTGTGGCCTACGGGGCTATGACTACAATCGTTTCGGAATCGATACGCGCTGGGTTATGCGTGAAGCCAACCATTATGCTCAGGCGCTGGCACAGGTACGGCGCGGACGTTGCGAACTGTTTCTGACGCGGCTGGAAGTTCTGCACGGGCTGTACCGTCAGGGCGATGTTGATCTTGGTGATGATATTTTGTTTGCACCGGTGCCCGGCATCGTGGCCGATGATTTTGTAATGCTGATTTCGCGCCTGTATCGCCGTGGTCCGGAACTGAAAGCAGTACTGGATCAAGGCTTCAGTGAGCTGCGTAAGCAGGGGCAGTTGCGGGAGTTGCTTAATTTTTATCTGGCTGAGTAATTTCTGGCAGGTGATATACGGATACGCCGCTTTTACGCGCCTGACTTTTTCTCCGGTATCCCTTTAACAGATTTCTGGCTGATAAGTTAACTCTTTGTTATTTAAAAGGTTTCCGGTGAGGTTCAGTTATAAATCTATCATCGGTTCAGGAAGAAACATTCTGTTACATATATTCCATACAACAAAGAGGACAATTCTGGAATGATGCTGCGCTTTTTGTGACCGCTTGGTCAGGTTTTAATCATCGCAGAGAATTCCATGTCTAACGCTACCTTCTCCCGCGCCTTGCTGGCGACCCTGTTGATTGGCCCTCAGGCCTTTGCTGATACTCACGAAACCAACAGCCTGGAACAGCGGGTAACCGCGCTGGAAAGTGTACGCCTGACCGGTGGTTTCCGTCTGAATTACACCTACAAAGACTGGAATGAAGCGCAGACCGAACGTGGTGGCGATTTCACCTATAACCAGATCAACCTGGGTATCGAAGCAGAACATCAGGGCGTACGTCTGTCGAGCCAGTACCGCTGGTACGACAGCGGCAATGGCGCCATGGTGCACCATATGTATTTTGCTACCGATGCGTCTGATAACACCGAAGTTCAGGTCGGTATCACCAAGGTGCCGTTCGGTATCCTGCCGTACGAATCCCACAGCTACTGGGGCGATGCCACTCTGTATCTGGGTTTTAACGATGATTACGACAGCGGCATCAAGGTACTGAGCAAGCAGGGTAAGTGGGATCTGCAGCTGGCTTACTTCGCCAGCGGCGATGCGGCTCCGACCGATGCTCAGCGTTTCTCTTTTGATGTGGTCTCCGATGGCGATGCCGGTGTGCAGCAGAATCAGGAAACCCACCAGTTCAACCTGCGTGCAGCCTATGCCCTGAGCGAACAGGCGGAAGCCGGTGTGTCGCTGCAGTATGGCGGTCTGTATAACGAAACCACCGGCAAGATGGGTAATGCCCAGGCTCTGGCGCTGCATTACACCGCGACCTACGGTACCTTTGGTGTGCAGTCGGAAGCGGTCCGTTATTCCTACAATGCCGAAAATGCTGATGGCGTCAGCGATGACACCATCCAGATGGGTGGTTTTGGTGCGCGTTACATGGCCGCCGCACAGGCGAATGTATATGTACTGAACCTGAGCTACGACCTGCCGTGGAAAGGTGGCATCGTCAATCAGGTGCAGCTGTACAACGACTACAACCTGCTGGATAAAAACAAAGAAGCCTTCCGCGATTCACAGATCAACACGCTGGGCGTACTGGTAGTAACCGGTAATCTGTACACCAACTTCGATGTCACCAGCGCCAAGAACGTACCTTTCATCGGCGCCGGTGATTACACCAAAGCCTTTGCAGAAGGCGATGGCGAAAACGGCTGGCAGACCTTCTTTAATGTGCAGTTTGGTTACTACTTCTGAGTGTGAGCAGCACAAGCCGATAAAGAAAAGCGGGCACGGATTTATACACCGGCCCGCTTTTTTTATGCCCGCTATTTGCCACAACAACTCTCTGCCTGATCAGCCTGAGGCTCAGGTCACCTTTTCCCGTGCTGCTGGCGTTATACTCTGGCGCTTCGGCTCCTGAGCAAAGATCAGGACAGCGGCAGGGCGGATTGCGTATAGTCTCCTGCTGAGTTATCAGTCAATGAAAGTGAATGGTGTTTATGGATGAATTTGTCACTCTGACGCTTCTGCTTGCCGTCGCCTTGCTGGGAGCGCTGGTTCTCGGTGTGGTGGCGTTCTTTAAAGTCAGTACGCTGGAGCAACGTATCGGGCAGCTGGAAGCCGCTCTGCGCCGCCTGACGGCCAGCCGGGAAAAACCAGCAGAAGCTGAGCGCCCGGTTACTTCGCCGCCACCGACAGCGGTCGGTTCTGCGCAACAAACAGCGGCTGCTACGGCAACCGGACAGACTGAGGTTGCCGCCAGCGCGGTTCAGCCTGTCCAGGTCTCCGAATCAGCTTCTGAATCAGTATCTGAACCCGTATCTGCACCAGCGTCTGAGCCTGCCGCTGAACTGCCGGTGTATTCACCGACTGCGCCTTCTTATCAGGCGCCGGCAGCTTCTGCTGCTCTCTCTCCCGGGGCTGCAAGCCGCGAACCGGATCTGCTTGAGCGCCTGCTGCAGAATATCCGCAACAACTGGATGGTCTGGCTCGGTGGTATCTGCGTAGGTCTGGCCGGTGTGTTTATGGTGCGCTACTCCATTGAGCAGGGGCTGCTGGGGCCGGAAACCCGCGTAGTGCTGTCGTTGCTGGCGGGTGTTGGCCTGCATGTTGCCGCCGAGTGGCTGCGGCGTAACAAAGGGCAGAACAACGTCTTTGCTGCTCTGGCCGGTGGCGCCAGCATCATTCTCTATTCTGCGTTATTTGCAGCCTTCAAATTATTGCCGGGCACGTCGCCCGGACTGGTGTTTACCGGCATGGCGCTGGTGTCTTTTGCCACGCTGGCGCTGGCACTCAGGCATGGCCCGGTGCTGGCGGCGCTGGGTATGCTCGGTGGTTATCTGGTGCCGATTCTGCTCAGCAGTGGTTCGGGGCAGATTGAACTGGCGCTGGTGTATATCAGCATTCTGACGCTGTTCTCGCTCTGGTTGCTGGCCTATGTGCAGCAACGCTGGCTGTGGATCGGTGTGATTGCCGGCTCTCTTTTGTGGTGGCTGATCAGTCTGACCACTGAACCTGCTGACGGAGTGCGTTCTCTTTACCTGCTGGCACTGGCCTATATGTTCCTTGCGGTTCCGGACTTTGACTGGCTGCTGCAGAACCGTCATCAGAACAACGACGATGAGTCAGCCAGCGCAGACAGCTGGTGGCAGCGTGTGCAGAGCTGGCGTGCCGATCCGCACTGGCCTGCTTTGCCGGGCGTGTTGCTGGTGCTGCTGGCGCAGGGTTTTACCCTCGCTGGCGAAGGTGTGATCGCATCGGGTTACTTCACCTTACTGGCATTGCCGGTACTGATGCTGCTGGGGGCCAGCCGTCGCCCGGAACTGAATCCGCTGGCGGCGCTGCCATTACTGTTGATTGTGCTGGCGACGGTTATACCCATGCTGACGTACATGGGTGATGAGCTGGTGCTGCTTGGCCCGGATGCCGCCGGACAGGCGCAGCTGGGCGTGCGTTTTCTGTGGCTGACTCTGCTGTACAGTGGCAGTGCGCTGTGGCTGCTGCGTATGCGCGTACCTTACCCCGCTTTCTGGACCGGGTTGGGCTGTGCGGTACCACTGCTGATGCTGGCGCTGGGTTATTACCTGTTTACCGATTTCCGCCTCGACTGGGCCTGGGGGCTGGTGGCGCTGGTGCTGGGCACGCTGTATCTGTGGCTGGCTAACAGAAATCAGCTGCAGTATGGCGATGCCCGGCCGCTGATCAGCGTGATTCTGATCAGCGCAGCGCATCTGGGCCTGTCGCTGGCGGCGGTGATCTGGCTGGCCGAAGCGACCCTGACGCTGGCGTTTGCCCTGCAGCTGGTGTCGCTGGCCTGGCTGCAGCAACGTTATCAACTGCCGCTGATGGCGTGGATTATCCGCGCCGTGCTGTTGCTGGTGGTTGTGCGTCTGACCTTTAACCCCTGGCTGCTGAGCTACGATGCCGGCACTCACTGGTCACTCTGGACCTACGGCGGCGCCACGCTTTGTGCGGCGGCGGCGGCCTGGATTCTGCGCCATGAAGTAAAAATGCAGCCCTGGCTGCAGGGTGGTGCCGCGCAGCTGCTGGTGCTGACGCTGGCTGCGGAAGTGCGTTACTGGCTGTACGACGGCGATATTTTCCATCACGAATTCAGCTTTCTCGAAGCCAGCCTCGACGTGCTGATCTGGGGTTGTGCGGCGGTGATTTACCTGTGGCGTGCACGCTTAAGCGAACAGCTGCCGCGCTTCTATCAGGTGGTGGGTCTGCTGCATCTGGCAGCGGCTGCAGCCACCTATCTGTTTGTGTTGCTACTGGCCGAAAACCCGCTGTGGAGCAGTGGCAATATAGGTTCGACGCCGCTGTTTAACCTGCTGTTGCTCAGCTACGGTCTGCCGACGCTGATTATGCTGGCGCTGTGGCGTCAGCTGCCGGCGCAGTACGGCCGTTTTGCCGCACTGGCCGCCGGGCTGAATGCGCTCTGGTTTATCTCGCTGGAAATCCGTCAGATCTGGCAGGGCGATGCCGGTATGAGCCTGAGTAACTACACCCCGGATGGCGAACTCTACACCTATTCTGTGGTGTGGATGCTGCTGGCCGCGGGCGCGCTGACGCTGGGGCGCTGGTTATCCAGCCGCGATATTTATCGTGGCGGTATGGTGCTGTTGCTGGTGGTGGTGGCCAAGCTGTTCCTGATCGATATGGCTGGCCTGACCGGCCTGTGGCGGGTGGCGTCCTTTATGGGGCTGGGTCTGGCGCTGCTGGCGCTGGCCTGGCTGCATCAGCGGCTGGGTACAGTCGGGGAGCAGGAAAACTCCCCGGCTTAAATACTCTGCTCAGTCGGCCTGCGTCTGCTGCGACAGGTTACGCAGCCAGCGTTCTTCCTCGTCGGCGCTCAGGCTTTGCGCTGGCTGTTCGCTGGCGCCGGCAGGCTGGTACAGACTGCTGCTTCCCGACGGCTGATAAAGCCACTGCTCACCCTGCCAGCAGGCGCTGCTTTCCTCTGAGCTGGCCGGGGTATGCACAATAAAGTACCGGCAGAACTGACCTGCGCTGTTCAGCTCCGAGCGGGTAATTTCAAGGCGTTCCCCTGCGCTCATAATTTTCACGCTGCCGGAACTCATACTGAGTAACGCGCGGTCGGTTGCGGTGTAGGCCGCCGGTGACAGGATCTGCCAGACCAGGCCAACGCTCAGCACGACACTGGCGGCAATGGCCCATGGCCAGCGGGCGCGGGGTTGCAGGGTGACGATTTCCGCCTCGGGCCGGTGCGCCTTAATCTGCTCCAGCAGGCCGGCGGGCAGGGGGATTTCATCCTGGCTGGCAAAAAACTGCCGTGCCATCTCATCGGCCTGTTGTAACCTGTGCAGGCGTTCCCTGAGTTCCGCAGACTCCGCCAGCTGGTTGTTGATATGATGCATTTCGCTGTCGGATAAAGCCTTATCTATAAAGGCCGATAACTGTTCGTCGCTGATGGTATGCATACTGTTCTCCTACAGTGCCAGACTGAGCTGTTGGCGGGCGCGGGCAAGGCGGCTCATGATGGTACCGACCGGTACTTCCATTATGTCGGCCGCTTCCTGATAGCTGTGGCCTTCAACTGCGACCAGGTACAGCGTGGTGCGCAGCACTTCGCTTAACTGCTGCATGTGTGCCTGAACCTTGGCCAGCGTGGTATGGGTTTCGTATTGTTCGGCGATATTGTTACCGGCAAGAACGGCGTCGTGTTCTTCATCCAGACTGTCGCTTGGTTTTTCCCGGCGCATGGTATCAATCCAAAGGTTGCGGCAGAGACGGTATAACCAACGATCAAAGTGGGTGTCTGCCTGATATTGTTGCCAGCGAGCCAGTGCCCGCTCCACCGTTGCCTGAAGCAGATCATCGGCACTGTGTTGCTGACCGGTAAGTGCCAGGCAATAGCGTCGGATTGCCGGAAGCGCTGCCAGTAATTGCTGCTGAAAGTGTTGATGCTGAATATTCATATCAGGTAAACGCAGGACATGAAGTTTTATTCCATGCGCAGGAAATATTCCGGCCAGTTAATCGTTAAAGAGAGAAGTAACCGGGTAACCCAGCGTTTTACACAGGCTGGTGATACCGGAATAAGCACAGACAGCGGGAGTTTAGAGTGAAAGTGTTTTGGCTGCTGTACATTTTATTAGTCATGCCTCTGCCGCTGCTGGCGGACAGTGATGCGGACGACGATCTGGAGGAGCAGGAAGAACTGCTGGAAGAGCGTCTGGAGGAACAGCTGGAAGAGATGCTTGATGCTCAGGAAGAGCTCGAAGACCGGCTTGAAGATGCTCTTGAGGAACGCATGGAAGACGAGCTCGATGATGATTTGGAAGACGAGCTTGAGGATGAGCTGGAAGACAAGCTGGACGATTCTCTGGATGACCGTGAAGAGGAACTGGAAGATAAGCTGCAGCATATTCTGGCAGCCCGGCAGTTGGACGAGCTGGAAGGGCAGCTGGAAGGGGCCTTTGATGAAACCGAACCCGAGCGCTTTATTGCGTTATTAAGTGCGGAAGAATGGCAGGCCCTGCAGGCACAGGGGGTTAAGGCTGTTGCTGCTGAGCCTCTGCCTGCACTGGGGCTGCATCTGATCACGTTTGACGAAATGCCGGAGCTGCCAGAGCAGCAGAAAGCGTTGCAGGATACGGTTGCGCCGGATCATTACTACCGGCTCGACGGTGATGCCGTTCCGAAAGCAGCGCAGAAACCTGCACCAGATTCCGGTCTGCACGCAGCGGATGCGCTGGGCTGGCCGCAGGCCAGAACGGCACAGCGTATTATCGGTATGATGGATTCCGGCATCGATATGGCGCACCCCTGCTTTGCCGGTGTGAATATCGCGCAGCGTGAGTTTCATGCCGCGGATGCATTGCCCGACAGCCGCCATGGCACGGCCATCGCCGGTCTGCTGGCGGCCAACTCCAGCTGTGCGGTTCCGGGTTTGCTGACCTCGGTACGGCTGGTCAATGCGGTGGTGTTTGCCCGCTCGGCGGACGGGCCGGTACAGGCCAGTGCCGGTCAGCTGATCGCCGGTCTGGACTGGCTGTTACAGAATGAGGTGGAGCTGATCAATATGTCGCTCTCCGGCCCACCTAACCCCTTGCTGCAACGGGTGCTGACTCAGGTACAAGCGCGTGGTGTGCAGTTGTTGTCATCGGTGGGCAATGACGGTGCGGCCGCCTTTCCGCGTTATCCGGCAGCCTATGCGGAGGTGATTGCCATTACCGCGGTCGATGAGCAGCAGCGGATTTTTAACCGGGCAGTACAGGGCGAACATGTTGAGTTTGCATTGCCGGGAGTAAACCTCCGGGTCGTAACAGCTGACGGCAACGGGGTGATGTCCGGTACTTCATTTGCCACGGCGCTGGCCACGGCGGTACTGGCTTCGCGCCCAGCTGAGGACTGCCAGACAGAGCGCGAACGTTTAGCCCGTCAGGCTCTGGATCTGGGCGAGGCCGGACGCGATCCGGTTTTCGGCTTTGGCCTTATGTCGTCGCTCTTTAACGAAAATTAACAATATTTGATGGAATATTTTTCAGCTCCCGGCGTTTTTACCAGTGAGTTCACTGAAATAAACGAGAGAGTATTGCTATGAAAAAACATCTTCTGTCCGTTGCCGTTTGTCTTGCTGGTACGCTGCTGGTAACCGCTTGTGGTGGTTCCTCTTCTTCTGCCAAAGAGAATGGCAAACAGGTAACACGCGGTGTTATCGACGGCTTTGGCAGCGTGATTGTTAACGGCGTGCACTTTAACAGCGACCGGACTCAGTTTACGGTGGATGACCGTGCCGGTATTCAGGCGGATCTGCGTGTTGGTCAGGTGGTCACCATCGTTGGCAACCACAATGGCGCAGAAGGTGTTGCTGCCGAAATTATTTATGACGTCAGTGTGGAAGGTACGGTGACGGCAATTGATAGCGCCTCGGGTACGCTGACGGTGCTGGGTCAGACCGTTGTTACTGATGCCATGACCATTTTCGAAGGCCTTGATCTGGCTACCCTGACCGTAGGCCAGCGCGTTGAAGTGAGCGGTTACAGCGCCGGTGAAGGACGCATCATCGCCAGCTTTATCGCCGCGGACGATGCAGACCAGAGCCCGGAAGAACTGACCGGTGTTGTGGCCGGCCTCGACAGTTCAGCACAGACCTTCCTGATCGGTTCTCAGCTGATCAGCTATGCCAGTGTTGCGACGCTGGATCTGGATGGCGCCACGCTGAGCGATGGCATGCAGGTTGAAGTTGAAGGTACCCTGGATGGCGACGTGCTGGTTGCCAGCGAAATTGAAGCCGAAGACAGCGATTTCGAAGAAGACACCGAGCTGGAAATGTCCGGTGCGGTTACCGCGGTCGATGTCGACAACAACCAGTTTGTTTTGAACGGTATGACGGTACGTTTTGACAGCGAGACCGAATTTGATGACGGCGACCAGTCGGCTTTACAGGCGGGTGTGATGGTTGAGGTTGAAGGCGTTGTCGGTACCGACGGCGTGCTGCTGGCTGAAGAAATCGAGTTTGAAGAAGCACCGGAAATTGAACTCGAAGGTATGGTTCAGGCGACAACTGAAAACACCCTGACGGTGATGGGCATTACTATCAATGCTGACCTGCGTACCCGCGTGCGTGATGACCGTGACGATGAAGTGTACTTTAATCTGAGCATGCTGCAGCCCGGTGACCATGTTGAACTGCTGCTCGAAGAAACCACGGCCGGTCAGTACCGTGCACAGTTGCTGGAACGTGTTGACGCCAGCAATAAGGTGGAACTGAAAGCCCCTGTGTCTGCCATCGACCTGAGTGCCGGTACTGTTGTGTTGCTGGGGCTGACGCTGGATGTCAGCGCGCAGGATCCGTCCATGCTGTCCTCTCTGGTGAGCGGCAGTATGGTAGAAATTGAAGGCTCATTCGACGGTCAGGTACTGATCGTGCAGTCGATGGAAATTGATGACTGATATTTTGCTTAATCCTATAGCAGCCACAACAGCAGCCCCCCTGCGCGGAGTATTCCGGCAGCGGGGGCTGCTGCTTATCGTATTACTGGTGTTTGCCGCTCAGGCAAAGGCCGGACTGCAGCTTGAGCTGGCCGCCGGTGCCGGCTACGACTCTAATGTTGCCCCCGACGTTACCGATATCAATGCTGGCCTGGGTGACAGTTATCATGCACTGGAAGCTTCGCTTGGCTGGCGTACGGCGGGGCGTCGTGGTGTGCAGTTTGAGACCAGCTACTGGCTGAAAGAACAGCGCTGGCAGGTTTACAGCGAATACGACAACCGCCTGCAGACCGGCCTGCTGCGCTTTGGTTATCAGGGTGATGTGCTGGCCACCGATGTGGCGCTGATTGCGGCCACCGCAGATGTGGATGGCCAGAGTTATATGCAGCTCGAACGCATCAGCCCGGCACTGGGCTTTATCCCGTCAGAATCCCTGTATGTGCGCACCCAGTTCGATTTTATGCGCAAAACCTACGAACAAAACAGCGCCCGCGACAGTGAACGCAGCGCTGCCCGTCTGCAGCTTTACTGGTTTTTCCGCAGCAGCGGCTTATCGCTCAGCGCCCTGATACAGGGGGTGGATGAACAGGCGAATGCTCAGGTTTACAGTTATCAGGCGGGTATCGGACGGCTGTCGCTCAGACATCGCAGCCGCTGGTTTGGGCTCAGTGTGGTGAATCATCTGAGGGCGCGGCTGGAACAGCGTCAGTACGACGATGTGACGGAGCAGCGCCAGCGTCTGGAGATCAGCAGCCGCTGGCAACTCAGTCAGCGCTGGCAGTGGTCGGTCAGTTTGCAGCGAGATGACCGGCAGTCTGATTTTGCCGCAGCGAGTTATGATCAGAACCGGCTGGAAAGCACCATCCGCTGGAGCTTTTAAGGCTGCCGGTTAATTAATCGACAGTCCGAACAGATTGATTTCCATCTGGTAAGGCACTTCTTCGGCCGACTGCAGCAGCTCATCGATCAGGGCCTGATAGGTGGTGATCTGATGCGCCTGCAGGTTGCTTTCGTCCGGCAGTGCTGTGCTCAGCTTGGTTGCGCGCAGCATGCTTTTTAAGCCACGGGTCTGCGAATATTGCTGGCTGCCGAGCAGAATGATTTCTTCGCCCATATGCCAGTAAACATCCAGATCCTTAATCTGCAGCGGACTGAGTGGCGGCACTAATGGCACCAGATCTTTCTGGGTGACGACCCGCGTCAGCGGAATACTGGCGTAGAGATCTGCCCCGGTAACGTTGGTGACCTTGGGCTGGCCGAAAGTAATCACCTGCGTTATCTGCATTGCCGTATCGTGTTTTAAATACATCGCCAGTACCACCGCAATGGCGCCACCCAGGCTGTGGCCGGTAATCTGCACCGGCATGCCGGCAACCAGTCGTGGCCTGACATCGTTAAACACCGCCTCGGCGGCACTGCGGAAACCGTTGTGCAGGGTGATGCCCAGACGCTCGTCCGGCTGAAATTCAATATCCAGATCGACCATCACATTCGTCAGGTTAGCGGTGCCACGGATCGCGATGGTCTGCACGCCATTGCCCTGACTGAGAAAATAACTGACCTGCGAATCCGCCAGCGTAGCCTGATGAATCAGCGTCTGGCCTTGCTGCAGAAGCTGTGCTTCACGTTCGCTGTCGGCCAGATAAGTATCGCCGGACAGTTGCGCCTGAATGCGCAGCTGAGCGAAGTCCGGGTCGGCCTGTACCGCTGGCAGAAAGCAGTACAGCAGTGTTGCGGTGAGTAATTTTCTGAGCATATCCAGACAGTCCGGGCAGTGAGTCGGTCGGTGGAGACGGGTGGAGGGTTACTCCACCGTCACACTCTTGGCCAGATTACGCGGCTGGTCAACGTCGGTGCCTTTGATCACGGCAACGTGGTAACTCAGTAACTGCAGCGGTAATGTGTAGAGCACCGGGGCAACGATGTCGTCACAATGCGGTACGGCCATCACCTGCATATTGGCCTGTGGGCTGATTTCCGCGGCTTCGTCGGCAAACACGTACAATTCGCCGCCACGGGCGCGTACTTCTTCGATATTCGACTTCAGTTTTTCCACCAGATCGTTGTGCGGCGCGACTACGACAATCGGCATTTCGGCGTCGATCAGTGCCAGCGGGCCGTGTTTCAGTTCCCCGGCGGCGTAGGCTTCGGCATGAATATAGGAAATTTCTTTCAGCTTCAGCGCGCCTTCCATCGCAATCGGGTACTGGTCACCACGGCCGAGGAACAGGGCGTGGTGCTTCTCGGCAAAATGTTCGGCCAGTTTCTGAATGTCGGCATTCATCAGCAGCGCTTTATCGATTAAGCCCGGCAGGCTGGTGAGGGCGTCGGCGATACGCTGTTCGCTGGCTTTATCCATATCACGGCCACGGCCCAGTGCCGCGGTCAGCAGCAGCAGCGCAACCAGCTGGGTGGTAAAAGCTTTGGTGGAGGCCACGCCGATTTCGGCACCGGCACGGGTCATCAGCGCCATATCGGATTCGCGCACCAGTGAAGAGCCGGGCACGTTACAGACGGTCAGTGTTTTGCTGAAGCCCAGTTCTTTACCCAGACGCAGGGCGGCCAGAGTGTCGGCGGTTTCGCCACTCTGGGAAATGGTGACCAGCAGGCTGTTGGGGCGCACCACGGATTTGCGGTAACGGAATTCCGAGGCGATTTCGATATTACAGGCGACACCAGCAATATCTTCGATCCAGTAGCGGGCGGTCATGCCAGCGTGATAACTGGTGCCGCAGGCGATGATCTGCACCTGCTCGATACCGCTCAGATCGCCCAGCGCTTCGAGGTTCAGCTGGCCGTTAAACAGGCGGCCTTCGAGGGTGTTGGCAATGGCCTGCGGCTGTTCGTAGATTTCTTTCAGCATGTAGTGGCGGAATTCGCCTTTGTCGCCAGCATCGTGTTCGACGGTGCTTTCGTGGGCTTCGCGTTCAACGGCGTTGTTGTCGCGGTCGTAAACGCTGACGCCGTCGCGGCGGATCTCGGCTACGTCACCTTCTTCGAGGAACGCGAATTTGCGCGTTACCGGCAGCAGCGCCAGCTGGTCAGACGCCACAAAGTGCTCACCAATACCGAAACCAATCACCAGTGGGCTGCCGGAACGGGCGACGATCATATGCTGCGGCTGCTGGCGTTCGATCACCACCATGCCGTAAGCACCGTGCAGCTGGCTGCGGGCAGCCATAACGGCGGCCAGCAGAGAGTCGGCACTTTTCAGTTCGCGCTCGACCAGATGGGCGATCACTTCGGTATCGGTCTGCGAGGTAAACACATAACCCTGAGCCTGCAGTTCGCGGCGCAGGGTTTCGTGGTTTTCGATGATGCCGTTATGCACCACGGCGATGTCGCCGGAAATATGCGGGTGGGCGTTGGCTTCGGAGGGCTCGCCGTGGGTCGCCCAGCGGGTGTGAGCGATGCCGGTACCGCCGGGCAGCGGATCGGCTTTCACCGCATCGGCCAGCGCCTGAACCTTACCCAGACGGCGCAGGCGTTTCAGTTCGGCCTGATCATTAATGATCGCCAGACCGGCGGAATCGTAACCACGGTATTCCAGACGCTTTAAGCCTTCGAGCAGGATTTCCGCCACATCACGCTGCGCTACCGCGCCAACAATGCCACACATTTTTTATTCTCCGTTGTCTGGCGCTGCGATGATTACGCGCACGCCCTGTTGTTCGATTAATGTCTGTTGCTCAGTACTGAGCCGGTCATCGGTAATCAGGATATTGACCGCTGACCAGGGTAATTCGAGGTTGGGGATGCGCCGTCCGACCTTGTCGGCCTCTGCCAGTACAATCACTTCACGCGCCGCTTCGGCCATCACCCGGCTTAAGCCCAGCAGCTCGTTAAAGGTGGTGGTGCCGCGTTCGAGGTCGATACCGTCGCAGCCGATAAACAGCTGGTCGAAGTCGTAAGAGCGCAGCACCTGTTCGGCAATCTGGCCCTGAAATGACTCGGAATGGGCATCCCAGGTGCCGCCGCTGAGCAGCAGCGTGGGCTCGTTTTCCAGCTCGCGCACAGCGTTGGCAACATTCAGCGAGTTGGTCATCACCACCAGGCCACGCTTGCTCTGCAACTCCGGAATCAGTGCGGCGGTGGTGCTGCCGAAATCGATAATGATGCGGTTATGGTCGCGGATACAGCTGGCGGCGGCCCGGGCAATTGCCTGCTTTCGTTTCGAAACTTTCTGCTGAGCAGGACTCTGACCATCATCCGTGCCCGCAGGTTCACTCATCAGCTCGCTTGGCAGCGGAATTGCGCCACCGTAGCGGCGTAACAGCAGACCGCTTTGCTCAAGGGTCGCAAGGTCTTTGCGGATGGTGACTTCTGAGGTATCAAAACGCCGCGCCAGTTCTTCAACCTGTACCTGACCGTGCTTGCTCAGCTGGCTGAGAATGCCGTGGCGGCGTTGTACCGTATTGCGTTTGGGCATCGTTATGTTTCGAATCGAAAGATTTGACGCGGGAATTTATCAGAGCGAAAGAAAAGATCAATAGTAATAGCCAGATTTCTGCCATTGTGGCGCTATCTGTCAGGGCTATCAGCCCTGACAGATACGGTTACGGCCTTCGTTTTTGGCCTGATACAGGGCTTTGTCGGCGCGATCGAAAACGGCGTCCGGTGATTCCAGTGCATGAAACTCACTGACACCAAAGGACATGGTGATAGGAACCCGTTCTTTCTTGAAGTTGAACGGGCTGTTTTCGATTTTGGCGCGCAGCTTCTCGGCGGCAATCATCGCATCGGCGGTATTGGTTTCCGGCATCAGGATGACAAATTCTTCACCGCCGTAGCGGGCGATAAAATCGACATCGCGCAGGTTTTTGCGCAATGAGCGGGCGATCAGTTGCAGCACTTTATCACCGGCCAGGTGGCCATAATTATCGTTGATGCGTTTGAAGTGATCGACATCACCCACGACCAAAGCCAGTGAACCCCCATAGCGGTTGCGGCGCAGCAGCTCTTCCGCCAGACGCGCCTGATAGGCATCACGGTTGGGCAGGCCGGTGAGATTATCGTGGGTGGCGCGGCGCTTCTGTTCTTCGATGGCAACCCGGCTTTCGGTGACTTCTTTTTCCATTTCGCTCAGCCGCGCCTGCAGCATTTCCAGCCTGGCGGCGAGGCGTTCTTCGCGCTCCTCTTCTTCTTTCTGATATTTCTCCATCGCCTGCACGATCATGGTCAGGTGATCACGCACACTGACGCCCAGCTCGCCGAGATCGCCGGAGCCGGTGACCACCGAGCGGATATCGGCAATCTGGTCGCGCACCATGCTGTCGAGATCAAGGCGGGCGCGCTTGCGCTCCAGCTGTCCCTGGCTGGCTTCACTGACCAGTATCTGAATGGCTTTCAGGCGCTGATCAAGGCTTTGCAGAAACTGCTCCAGCTCGGTCTGGCTGTTGCCCAGACACTCAAGCAGGAATTCGGTGGTGTCTTCCAGCAGAGGCACCAGCTCATACCAGTTCAGACCTTCCTGCAGACGGTTTTGCAGATTCAGGGCTGTATGGTTCAGACGGTCAGGAATTACCAGTTGTGACAGCAGGTTGAGCAGGGTTTCAGAGACTTCCTGAGCGATATGAGAAAAGCCCGGTTCAGATTCCGGATGGTCGTCATGTTCTGCATCGCTGTCAGAAACAATATTGTTATCGTCACCTTCATCGCTGCTGCTGTCGCTGGGCTTAAACCAGCGCTGCCACCATTTGCTGCTGCGCTGTTCTTCAAAGCCTTCGAGGGTGGCAATTTCACCTAAGATCTGAATCCAGCTCTGCAGCTGGTTGATGTAGCCGGACCAGCTCAGCAGCTCGTTTGCAGCACCTTTGCGGATTTCTCGGATGCGTTTCAGCAGTGGTTTGGGCAGTGGGCACAGGCTCAGTTTTTCGGCGGTGTCTGCCAGTTGTCCCAGCAGAACTTCGGCCTGGGCGGTATTCTGTTCTTCAAAACGTTTGACGGCCCGCTCCAGCTCATCCATTACCCGGTTCATGCCATTGGCGCCGGGTTTCAGGGCTTCGCGCAGATCGTTCAGTGATTTGTCGACACCGGCTGCCTGGCCTTCGGCCAGCAGGGAAACCATGACCAGGCCACGGCGCATCTGGTCGTGCTGTTGTTCTGAAGAGTTTTTGAGTTTCTCGTGGCTGTCTAACAGGTCGAGATATTTGTCGCGCCAGCGCCGGGCGGAATCCGACCCTGTTCCCTCTGCCATGTTGCGTCCTCGGGTTACTTCTATTGGTGGGCTTTGAAAATAGTCAGGCTAAGTATAGGTAAGGCAACCGAAGTTGCCGCGCCGGATGGCGGAAAAATCATGACCGGCGTCAGCTTATCCGGGCAGGACAATCTCGGCGGCAACGGGCAAATGGTCTGACTGCGGATGATCAATAACGGCGATGCGCTTCAGCTCAATATTGTCGCTTAATAGTATGTGATCGAGCCCGCGGCTGGGCTGCCAGCTGGGGTAGGTCGGCAGGTGTTGTTCCAGACGGTGCAGTGCCAGCCGCTTCAGCGGACTCTGATGCAGCAGGATTTCACTCTCCTGATTAAGGTCGCCCATGATCACCAGCCGCCGCGCATCGGCCACCAGATCGCAGAGAAAATCGAGCTGGCTGAACTGTGTGCGTTTGCCCAGTGCCAGATGCGTGATGGCAACCACCAGTTCCTGCTCGCCTTCACCGAAACGCAACAGCATTACGCCGCGTCCGGGTAGCAGGCCGGGCAGTGCATGTTGCTCCACCCGTGCCGCCGGTAGTCGTGTCAGTAAACCATTGCTGTGTTGTGCCAGCTTGCCCAGATTGCGGTTGATCTGCTGATACCAGTGCGGGAAGCAGGCTTCCCGTGCCAGACGTTCGACCTGATTTTCCTGGCTGCTGCGCCAGCTGCCACCATCGGCTTCCTGCAGGGCAACAATATCGAAGGGGCTTATTAACTGTGCAATCTGGCTTAATGCCCAGTCGCGTTCACGGCAGGGTAATAAATGCTGCCAGCTGCGCAGCAGGTAGTGGTGATAGCCGCCGGTCTGAATGCCGACCTGCATATTGAAGGAGAGTAAACGAAGGGTGTCAGCGGCACGGGGTGCCGCTGTGAATTCCTGCAGAGTGCAGAAATGGGTCATGTTACTTGCCGGACAGTGCTGCGCGCTCTTTGGCGATCAGGTAGTCAGCAACGTCGAGCATTTTGTCCTGGCCGCCGGCTGAGGTGGCGTCGATGATGTATTTGCCCTGTACGATCAGTGCTGGTACGCCGGAGATCTGGAACGCGCGGATACGCTGATCACCCTGCTTCATACGGCTTTTCACGGTGAAAGACTCATACGCTTTATCGAAATCAGCCGCTTTTACACCGGCTTTGGCGACCAGAAAATCGCGCTGATCATCACGATCCAGCAGACGCTGACGCTCAACATGGATGGCTTTGAAAATATCGCCGTGTACCTGATCCAGTACGCCCAGCACATCGGCTACATAATAGAACTGTGCGTGGGACACCCAGGCGCGGCCAAACATGGCAGGAACGCCTTCAAAGGCAACGTCGGCCGGCAGGTTTTTCTTCCATGGAGTAATGATGTCTTCGAGGTGGAAACAGTGCGGGCAGCCATACCAGAAGGCTTCTTCGACATGCACTTTGCCATCGGCCAGCACAGGTACCGGCTCGGCCAGTACTTTATATTCTTTACCGGCTTCGTATTCTGCAGCCTGAGCGCTGGCGCTGATCAGCAATACAGCGGCTGCCATCCATTTGGTTACCTGTGACAACATGGGTTACTCCATTCTTATTAATCAGATTTTGTTAGACGCATTTTTGCATAAAGGTTCGGTATCGCCCACCGTCAAAATGCAAAGACGGGTCAAGGGGCCGTGCGCTGCAGGCATAAAAAAAGGTGGCCGAGGCCACCTTCTTTTTTATCTGCGGATTAACGCAGACCCTGAATGTACGAAGACACGGCTTCGATTTCAGTGGTATGCAGGCGATAAGCAATATCGCGCATCATGCGGGTATCACCATCATTGGTGCGCTGGTTCATGCTGAAGGCAGTCAGCTGAGTCTGGGTGTAGGCATCGTGCTGACCAGCAAGGCGTGGGAAACCAGCGGCTTCGATACCTTTACCGTCAGGACCGTGGCATGCCAGACAAGCCGGAACGCCTTTGCTTTCGATACCGGCGCGGTAGATACGCTGGCCCAGTTCAACCAGTTCTTCTTTTGCGCCACCAGTAGTTGGCACCTGAGCACTGAAGTAAGCAGCCAGATCAGCAATATCGGTATCGCTCAGGCCGGTAACGAAAGGAGCCATTGACGGAACCTGACGATTACCATCGCGGATATCTTTGATCTGTTTGATCAGATAACGCTCACCCTGGCCTGCAATTTTCGGGAAAGTTGGTGCAAGACTGTTACCGTCGGCACCGTGGCAGGCCGCACAGGTAGCAGATTTTGCTTTACCGGCTTCAGCATCACCGGCGTGAGCAACAGACATCAGTCCGGCAGAAACGATCAGGCTAATCAACAGGTTTTTCATCATCAGGTCCAGGTTGTATGTGAATTCGTCTACTACTCAGGGGCGCGCTTACTTGGGCGCTGCCATGTAGTTGATCAGTTGTTTGTACTGGTCGGCAGTACAGTCCATGCACAGGCCGCGTGGCGGCATGGCATTCAAGCCGTTGGTGACGCTGGTTATCAGAGCATCCATACCTTTAGCCATACGAGGCTCCCAGGCGGCCTTATCAAAGGATTTCGGTGCACCGGCAACTCCCATTGAGTGGCATGCGTTGCAGGTCTGCTGGTATTTAGCCGCTACGTCGAAGGCCTGAACATTTGCACTCATCGCTGCGGTTACAGCAGCCATCACAGCTAATTTTTTAATCATAGGAGTCTCTCTCTGATTGCATGTTTTAGATGGTTAAAACAGCTTAGCCCCGGACTCATCGCCCTGTGATAGAATGGGTGCGTCATCCAAAGGCCAAGCATTATATAACATTAATTTCCGGACGGTCATTACGTTTACCCCATGATAGAACAGGAATCCTTGACCTATACCAACACTCACTTCGTTAAGAGCGCCGCGAAGCTGAGCCAGTGTCCGATGGATATTTTGCGGGAAGTAGCCTTTGCCGGCCGTTCCAACGCGGGAAAATCCAGTGCACTGAACAGGTTAACAGGTCACAAAAAACTGGCGCGTACGAGTAAAACTCCAGGCCGTACGCAGTTAATTAACTATTTCCAGATTGGCGAATTGCCGCTGGCACTGGTCGATCTGCCCGGTTACGGCTTTGCCAAAGTGCCGCTGGCGGTGAAAAACGAATGGCAGCGCGAGCTGGATAATTATCTGCAGAACCGCGATGCATTGATTGGTCTGGTGCTGCTGATGGATATCCGCCATCCGCTGAAAGAATTCGACAACGCTATGATTCAGTGGGCGAAGCGCTCTGAAATGCCGCTGCATATTCTGCTGACCAAGGCCGACAAGCTGAAACGCGGCCCGGCGCAGAGCGCCTTACTGCAGGTGCGCAAGGCGGTATCGTCGCTGGGTAAGCTGGTCAGTGTGCAGACTTACTCATCGCTGAATGGTGAAGGCACCGACGAACTGCAAAAGCGTCTGAACAGCTGGTTGCTGCCGCCCGAAGATGTGGCTGCGGAAACAGAAGAAACACCAGAAGCCTGACTCATGGCCGGCGCCATGCCGGCCTCCTGCCTTTTTCTGAGGCCGTTTACGGCGGCCGCAGAGTTACAGATCATCCGGTCTTACTGTCATTGCTGATATTTATTGCGCAGCTATTCGTCATAAGAAAATACAACTGAAATGCGTCTCTGCAGCCAGCAAATTACGAATCCGTGGCTATAGTTTAATCATTCCTTCGGGAATTGATGACCAGACGCATGACTTCTCTCTGGATGCTTTTTCAGGTAGTTCTTTTTCTTCGGTACTTCCCCAATGATCCGAAGTTGACCCGGTCGTTTGCCCCCAATGGCGACCGGGTCTTTTTTTGTCCGTTATTTATGTTTGGTTTATGTTTGGTGCTGCGGTCAGGCAGGGCGTCTGGCGTCACGCAGACTTTGCAGCACCAGACTGAATGCAAACAGGGCGGTAGCCGCAACCACCACGCTGGGACCGGCCGGGGTGTCGAAACGGAACGATGCCCACAATCCTAACAGCACTGAGATAACGCCGGTTGCGCTGGCCAGAAAGACCATCTGCTCCGGTGTGCGCGCCAGACTGCGCGCTGCGGCCGGCGGAATAATCAGCAGGGCGCTGACCAGTAAAATCCCCACCACCTTCATGGCCAGAGCAACCAGTAACGCCAGCAGCAGAATCAGCATCAGGTTCAGACGTTGCACCGGGTGGCCATCGATCGCAGCCAGTTCCTGGCTGACGGTAATGGCAAGCAAGGCGCGCCACTGCCAGAACAGCAGCACAGCAATGAGAATGGCCGCCAGCAGAATCCAGAGCACATCGATACGTTCTACCGCCAGCAGATCACCAAACAGATAACCCATCAGATCGACGCGGATGCCCTGGGCCAGACTCAGTGTCACCAGACCAATCGCCAGCGTACTGTGCGAGACAATGCCCAGCAGGGTATCGGACGATAAGCGCGAGCGGTTCTGCAGCGGCAGTAACAGCAGCGCCAGCAGTACCGAGCCGAGCACCAGAGCCAGCGTCAGGTTGATATCGGTAAGCACGCCAAAGGTAATGCCCAGCAGAGCGCCGTGGGCCAGGGTGTCGCCAAAAAAAGCCATGCGCCGCCACACCACAAAGCTGCCCAGCGGTCCGGCCACCAGAGCCAGCAGAACCCCCGCCATTAATGGCATCAGCCACCAGTAATCGAACAGATTCACAGAATCTCCTTGCCGGGTGCGTGGTGCTCAACATGGCCGTCGGCGCAGTGCTGATGATCGTGATGATGGGTGTAATGAGCGATGGGGACCTGTTGTTGTCCCTGTGGGCGTGCGCCGAATAAGCGGATATACGCCGGATCAATAGAAACCGTATCCGGATGTCCGGAACAGCAGACATGGCCATTCAGGCAGATCACTTCGTCGGTGGCGGCCATGACCAGATGCAGGTCGTGGGACACCATCAGTACCGCACAACCGAGTTCATCCCGCAGTTGCGGTATCAGGCTGTACAGCTCCAGCTGGCCCTGTACATCAACCCCCTGCACCGGCTCGTCGAGTACCAGCAGATCGGGTTTGATCAGCAGCGCGCGGGCCAGTAAGACCCGCTGCCATTCGCCGCCGGACAGGTCGTGTACCGATTGCCTAGCGAGAGCGCTGATTGCCAGCCGTTCCAGCCAGTAATGGATGCGCTCGTTGCTGGCTCCGCGCGCCAGTTGCAGAAAGCCGGTGACGGTTAACGGCATGCGCTGATCAAGGCTCAGGCGCTGCGGCATATAGCCGATACGCAGTCCGGGACGGCGTGTGACCTTGCCGGAATCGGCTGTTTCCAACCCCAGCAGCACTTTAATCAGCGTCGACTTGCCGCAGCCGTTAGGGCCGATCAGGGTAATGATCTGGCCGGCTTTAAGGTTAAGACTGATATCGTTGAGCACGGTTTTATGCTGGCGTACCAGCTGCAGCTGGCTGGCGCTGAGAATCGTTGCGGCACTGGCGCTGCTCATACGGCATCCTGGCATCTTGGGCACAGGCCCATCAGTTCGGTCATTTGCTGCTCGACTTTCACTCCCAGCATCTGTTCGGCCTGACGGGCGATTTTATTCACCTGCTCGGCATCCAGCTCCTGCGCTTCACCACATTCGCGGCAGACAAAAAAGCAGCTGGGATGTGCTTCGCCCGGATGGGTGCAGCCAATAAAGGCATTCAGGGAGCTGATGCGGTGTACCAGACCCAGATCGAGCAGAAAATCGAGGGCGCGGTAAACGGTCGGTGGGGCGGAGTTAAAACCTTCTTCCGCCAGTTTCGGCAGCAGATCGTAAGCGCCAACCGGTTTGTGGTTGGCCCAGACCAGTTCCAGCACACGCTGGCGTACCGGGGTCAGGCGTGCGCCCTGTTCTTCGCACAGCGTGCGGGCGCGGGAAACGGCACTGTCGATGCAGGCGTGGTGGTCATGGGCTTTATAGACGTTTTGAGCCATCGTCGCGCCTCGGAGATTAGGTTATAATGTTGCAATTCTACGACAGGAACGCCCCGATACAATGAAGAATTTGCCGCTGCTGCTGATTTCACTGTTGCTGAGTCTCAGTCTGAGCGGTCAGGCTGCCCCTATCAGCCATGAACCGCCATACAAAGTGTTGGCCAGTGTTCATCCGCTGGCGCTGATGGCCGCCTCTCTGGTGGAAGCTGAACAACTCAGCGTATTGCTGCCACCGGGGATGACGCCACACGACTTTTCCCTGCGCCCATCCGATATTGATGTTATCCAGAGTGCCGATGTCATTATCTGGGCCGGCGCCGATGCTGAGCCTTATCTCAGTGGTTTTGCCCGCCGCTGGCCGGACAAAATCTGGATTGATGTTGCAAAACTGCGTGAAGAAGGCCAGCCGAACGATGGTCACTGGTGGTTTTCGCCGGCCATGATGGTACGCGCCCAGCAGCAGCTGGCCGGTGCGCTGGAGCTGCCTGCCGGTAACTTCGCAGCGGATGTTGATGCTGCTTTACAGCGCGCCGAGCAGTTACTGGCGCCGTTGCGCAGTCGTGGTTTCTTTGTTTTTCACCGTGCCTATGATCACTGGGTGCAGGCCATGCAGCTCAATCAGGTTGGTGCCTTTACCCTGTCACCGGAGCAGAAGCCTGGTATGAAAACCCTGCAACGCATGCGCGACCAGCTGACCTCCGGCGAAGTGGTGTGCGTGTTCAGTGAGCCGGAATTCTCACCGGCGCTGGTGCAGTCAGTGGTACGTGGTCTGGATGTTAAACAGGGCGAGCTGGACCCGGTGGCCAGTCATATTTCTGTGACAAAGAGTGGCTACCCTGACTTTATCCAGGATCTGGCCCAGCGTTTTGCCACCTGTTTAAGTCCGGATTGATCCAGACCGGCCTGTGTCCTGATCAGGCCAATCCATGATGCGGACTTGCCATGGCGGGCGCTTTCGGTCAGGTTAAGGTCTGACCAGTGCGCGTCATGGAGGAAAGTAAATGGAGCTTTACCAGCAGGTCCGGACACAGACACTCGCTCTGTGCCAGCCGCTGAATACCGCCGACCACGAGTTGCAGGCCGCTGAATTCACCAGTCCGCTGAAGTGGCATCTGGCCCACACCAGCTGGTTCTTCGAAACCTTTCTGCTTAAACCCCACCGCCCTGATTATCAGGAATTTCACCCCCTGTTCGGCCATCTGTTTAACAGCTATTACAACGGCATTGGCCAGCCTTATCCGCGCGCGCAGCGCGGTCTGTTATCCCGCCCCACGCTGGATGAGGTGCTGGCCTATCGCGCTCATATTGATCAGGCCATGCAGCCCTTGCTGAATGACGCCCGCCTGCAGCCACTGATTGAACTTGGGCTGAATCATGAACAGCAGCATCAGGAGCTGATGCTCACCGACCTGCTGTATTGCTGGGCAAAGAATCCGCTGGAACCTGTGTATCGGCAGGCCACACAGCACTCTGCAGAACAGACAGCGCCGAACTGGCAGTCACTGACAGAAGGCGTTACCGAGGTCGGTCACAGCGGCCCGGCCTTTGCCTTTGATAACGAAACCCCGCGTCACCGCCAGTGGCTGCAGGGCGGAGAAATCGCCAGCCGCTTAGTCACCAATGCGGAATGCCTGCAGTTTATTGAACAGGGCGGTTATCAGCAGCCGCAATGGTGGCTGGCCGATGGCTGGAGCTGGATCAGCAGTCTGCCGCCACAGGAGCGGCAGCCGCTGTACTGGCGCCGGCACAATAATGAATGGAGTACCTACGGCCTGGCCGGCCGCCAGCCGCTCGACCCGCATGCGCCACTTTGCCATATCAGTTTTTACGAAGCCGATGCCTACGCCCGCTGGGCCGGTGCACGCCTGCCGACCGAAGCGGAATGGGAGAGCGCCGCACGGTTATATCCGCAACAGTTGCAGCAGCTGTTTGGTTGCCGCTGGCAGTGGACCGCCAGCTCTTATCAGGCTTATCCGGGGTACCGTCCTGCTGCTGGCGCAGTGGGCGAATACAACGGCAAATTTATGTGCAATCAGATGGTATTGCGCGGCAGCTCCTGCGCCACACCCGAAGGTCACAGCCGTATTACTTACCGCAATTTTTTCTACCCCCACGAACGCTGGCAGTTCACCGGCCTGCGTCTGGCCCGCGACACTCACTAACCCTGATCAATCCGGAACACTCACCGCAATTAACGGGAGATAAGGTATGAAACGACAGGCTCTGCAGGTTTTTGATCATCTGCCTGCACCGCTGGATCTGCGCGAAGAAGTTCTGAAAGGATTGGCGCAACGGCAGAAGACGCTGCCGGCCAAGCTGTTTTACGACGAACGCGGTTCACAGCTGTTCGAGGCGATTACTGCATTGCCGGAATACTATCTGACCCGTACCGAAATTGGCCTGCTGCGTCAGCATAGTGATGAGATCGCACGTATCGTCGGGGCCGGCAGTGTACTGCTGGAATATGGTGCCGGGGCCAGTCTTAAAATCCGCCTGCTGCTCGAAGCGCTGCGCCCGGATTGCTACGTGCCGATGGATATCAGCCGCGGGTTTTTACTGGCCGCCGCGCAGCGTCTGCTGGACGACTACGACTGGCTGAGCATTTATGCAGCCTGTGTGGATTACAGCCAGCCGCTCAGCCTGCCGCGCCAGATTGAGCAGGCGGAACGCAAACTGGGATTTTTTCCCGGCTCCAGTCTGGGGAATTTCACGCCGCCGGAAGCCCGGCAGTTTTTACAGCGCGTACGCCAGACACTGGGGCGAGGCAGTTACTTTTTGCTGGGTATTGATCTGGTAAAAGACCGTACCGTGCTGGAGGCCGCCTATAACGATCAGCAGGGCGTAACCGCCGCCTTTAATAAAAACATTCTGCGTCACCTGAACCAGACCTTAAGTGCCGGATTTGATGAACAGCGTTTCCGCCATGAAGCGCGTTATAACGCTGAACAGTCGCGCATCGAAATGCACCTGATCAGTGAGGTTGATCAGATGATTAATGTTGCCGGTCAGCAGATAGCACTGCGTAAAGGCGAAAGTATTCACACCGAAAATTCCTGCAAATACCGCCCCGATGCGCTGCAAAGCATGGCCCGCAGTGCCGGATTTGAAACCCGCCAGATATGGACTGATGGGCAAAATTACTTTGCTCTGGTGTTGCTGCAGGGCGTGTAAATGCACAGCAAAGCGGGTGCCTGTCCGCCGCACTGTAGCTGGACAGGTAGCGCAGGCCCGTTAGAATAGCCGCCACTATTTTCTGTGGATATTGCTGTTATGACACTGGCCGTCGTTACTCTGGCTGCGGGCAAAGGCTCGCGTATGAAATCGGACCTGCCAAAGGTACTGCATCGTCTGGCTGGCAAGCCGATGCTGGCGCATGTACTCAACAGTGCTGCGGCGCTGCCACAGGCGAAGCAGCATGTGGTGATCGGACACGGGGCTGACGCGGTAAAAGAACAGATCACGGATTTTCCGGTGACCTGGGCGCTGCAAAGTGAGCAGAAAGGTACCGGCCATGCCGTGGCGATGGCGATGCCTGAGGTTGATCCGGCAGCGACCGTGCTGGTGCTGTACGGCGATGTGCCACTAATCCGCACAGAAACCCTGCAGAAACTGCTCGACGAAACCCACGACGGCCATGCTCTGGCCCTGCTCACCGTTGAGCTGGCAGACCCGACCGGTTATGGCCGTATTGTGCGTGACGATGCCGGCAATATTCTCTCCATTGTTGAACACAAAGATGCCAGCGATCTGCAGCGTAAAATCCGTGAGGTGAACACCGGCATTCTGGCAGTCTCAGCCGCGTTGCTGAATGAGTGGTTGCCAAAGCTGTCCGCCAATAATGCTCAGGGTGAGTATTACCTGACCGATGTGATTGCCATGGCGGTTGAGCAGGGCGTGGCGGTGCGGGCGATTCACCCGCAGGACGAATACGAAGTGCAGGGTGTGAACGACCGCCTGCAACTGGCCGGTCTGGAACGTGTTTATCAGCGCCAGCAGGCGGATCAGCTGTTGCGTTATGGTGTGTCGCTGGCCGATCCGGCGCGCATCGACGTACGCGGTACCCTGACCGTGGGTGCGGATGTGGTAATTGATGTTGGCTGTGTGTTTGAAGGTGATGTGGTACTGGAAGACGGCGTACAGATCGGCCCGTACTGTGTGATCAAAAACAGCCGCATCGGTCAGGGCAGCGAGATTGAATGTTATTCCATGATCGATCAGGCGCTGCTGGCTGCTGACTGCCATGTCGGCCCTTATGCCCGTCTGCGTCCGGGCGCCGAGCTGCATAACGGCGCCAAGGTCGGTAACTTCTGTGAAGTGAAAAAATCGGTGATTGGCGAAGGTTCCAAGGTGAACCACCTGACCTACATCGGTGATGCTGAGATTGGTAAAGATGTGAACGTTGGCGCGGGCACCATCACCTGCAATTACGACGGCGTAAACAAGTTTAAAACCGAAATCGGCGACAATGCCTTTATCGGTTCCAACTCGTCGCTGGTGGCACCGGCAAAAATTGGCGCAGGCGCAACGGTCGCCGCCGGTTCGGTGATCACCAAAGAAGTGGCTGAGGGCGAACTGGCCGTGGCACGGGGTAAACAGCGCAACGTGACGGGCTGGGCGCGGCCGGTTAAGCAGTAAATACCGCCCGCAGGAGCCGTCCGGCTCCTGCTCTTTCAGCTTTTCTCAGCGCGGAACGCGGCGGATACGCCCGGTTTCGTCGATCGCAACATACACAAACACAGCATCAACGACTTTACGGCGCTCAACTTCGTTCGGGTTTTGCGTCCACACCTCGATAGCGATGCGGATGGATGAGGTGCCGATATCCAGCAAACGTGTGTAGAAGCATACGGCTGCACCCACGCGGATGGGCGACATAAATACCACCGATTCCAGTGCCACATTGGCAATGCGGCCCTGAGCCAAACGGCTGGCAACACTTTCCGCGGCGTGGTCCATCTGCGCGACTACCCAGCCACCACTGATATCGCCGTGCACATTGGTTTCACTGCGGGTTGGAATCAGGCGCAGGGTCAGCTCGCCTTCCGGGGTTGGCTCACAATCTTCGCGTGCTTCTTCGAGGGAATCTCCGCGTGGATGATCGACGGCGTCCTCTTTCGGGTCCATGGGGTTCTACCTGGTTGGAATTATTTTGTGCGGAGTGTACTGGTTTTCTGCCTCCAGCACATCCGCTGCCAATACGACTTTAGCGGCAGGCCGGATCAGCCATAGAGCTGTTCCGGCAACCAAGTGGCCAATTGCGGGAAGATTGCCAGCAACAGCAGAATCAACAGCTGGATGGCAATAAAAGGCATTACACCGCGATAGATAGTGCGTGTGGCGATTTCTTTGGGGGCCACACCGCGCAGATAAAACAGGGCGAAACCAAAGGGTGGTGTGAGGAATGAGGTCTGCAGGTTAATGGCAATCATAATGCCCAGCCAGACCGGATCGACCCCCATCATCAGCAGTACCGGTGCAACAATAGGCACCACGACAAAGGTGATCTCGATAAAGTCAAGAATAAAGCCGAGCAGGAAGATCACCAGCATCACAATCAGCATGGCACTGAACACGCCGCCGGGCAGGCTGGTAAAGGCCGAATGCACCAGCTCTTCGCCACCAAAACCACGGAATACCAGCGAGAACAGTGCAGCGCCAATAAAGATCAGGAACACCATGCTGGTCACCTGCAGGGTGGCATCCATCACTTCTTTTAAGCGCGCAATATCAAACTCGCGGTAGGCAATGGCCAGCAGCAGGGCGCCACCGGCACCGATACCGGCGGCTTCGGTAGGCGTGGCAATACCGGTCAGAATCGAGCCGAGCACAGCGATGATCAGTGCTAATGGTGGCAGCAGGCCCTTGAGTAATTCGAGCACAAAAGCGCTATTCAGCGGCGGCCGGTCACTCACGGCCGGTGCGGCCTGTGGCTGGAACAGAGCCACCAGGCCGATATACAGCAGGTAAGCGGCAACCAGCATCAGTCCGGGAATCAGCGCACCAACAAACAGATCGGCTACAGAAATGGTTTCCGGGCTGAAAATCCCCATTTTCAGCTGTGCCTGCTGGTATGAGCTGGACAGCACATCGCCCAGAATGATCAGCGCGGTGGACGGCGGAATAATCTGCCCGAGGGTGCCGGTGGCGCAGATGTTGCCGGTTGCCAGTGCCGGGCTGTAGCCCTGACGCAACATGGTCGGCAGTGAGATCAGGCCCATGGTCACTACGGTGGCACCGATAATGCCAGTGCTGGCCGCCATCAGCATGCCAACAATCACCACCGAGAATCCCAGGCCGCCGCGTACCGGGCCGAACAACAGGCCCATATTGCGCAGCAGACGTTCGGCGATACGTGATTTCTCCAGCATCACGCCCATAAACACAAACAGCGGCACGGCGATCAGAATCTGGTTGCTGAGAATGCCGAACATACGGTTCGGCAGCGCGTGCAGAAAGGCCTCATCCAGCGTACCGGTTAATACACCAATGCCGGCAAACAGCAGAGAGGTGCCGGCCAGGGTAAAGGCAACGGGGAAGCCACACATCAGCACGATACAGACCAGCGCGAATAACAGCAGCGGCATTAACTCAGCCATAGTGTTTTTCCACCTCCGCGCTTTCATGTGCATCGGTGTGCGGCACGAAGGTGTTGGCCAGCTCCGCCAGAGCCTGCAGAATAATCAGCAGCGGCAGGGCAACAATCAGGCTCTTGAGCAGGTAAACAAAGGGCAGGCCACCGGCTTCAGGTGACTTCTCGCCAATAGCCCAGGCGTTGGCCACGTAATCCCAGCTGACCCAGAGCATAAACAGACAGACCGGCAGCACCAGCAACACAATGCCAAGGCGGTCGACCCAGGCCTGACGCTGTGCGCTCCAGTTGCGGTAAAACACGTCCACCCGCACATGGCCGCCCTGCTGCCAGGTATAGGCGGCACCGAGCATAAACAGCGATGCATGCAGATACATCACCGCTTCCTGCAGGGCTATAGACGGAATGCTGAAGCTGTAGCGCAGAACCACCACCAGACAGGAAAAGATAACCATCAGTAGCGACAGCCAGCGTACGGATTCGCCGATAAGCCGGGTTAACCGGTTCAGCTGCAACAGGGAATTCAGCAAAATTTGAGTCATCAGGGGCTCTTATTATTGGCGGCGGAACACGGGTCGAGATGACCCGGGCGGCGCATTATACCCACAGAATATGCGGCTTGCAGCCCGATTCCTGTGTCACACAACTGTCATGGCGTTGTAATAAATTGCCTGCCTGTCATATTTCTGTAACATTGCGCTCCAATAATCACGTTCATCCAATAGCCAACGCTGTTCCTGGATTGGTAACAACCGGAATACAAAAGGAAGCAAAGATGAAAAAAGCTCTGTTAGCCGGCGCCGCACTGCTGGCCTCTGTCGTAAGTGTTACGGCTCACGCTGAACGTGATTACATCAGCATTGTGGGTTCCTCCACTGTTTACCCGTTCTCTACCGTTGTGGCTGAGCGTTTCGGCAAAGCAACAAACTTCCGTACTCCGAAAGTTGAATCTACCGGTTCCGGTGGCGGCCTGAAGCTGTTCTGTTCTGGTGTGGGTGATGCGACACCGGATATCACCAACTCTTCCCGTGCGATCAAATCTTCTGAAATCGAACTGTGCGCCAAAAATGGTGTAACTGAGATCGTTGAAGTGATGGTTGGCTATGACGGTATCGTATTTGCCAACACAGCAGCGGCTCCACATATGGAACTGACCCGTAAGGATATCTTCCTGGCGCTGGCAAAAATGGTTCCGGCTAAAGACGGTTCCGACACACTGGTCGAAAACCCGTACAAAACCTGGAAAGACGTAAACCCTGCTCTGCCAGCGAAGAAAATCGAAGTTCTGGGACCACCACCAACATCCGGTACCCGTGATGCCTTCGTAGAGCTGGCTATGGAAGGTGGTTGTAAGGCTTTCCCATTCATCAAAGCGATGAAAGACAGCGACAAGAACAAATACAAAGCGGTATGTCATGGTCTGCGTGAAGACGGCGCTTATGTTGAAGCCGGTGAAAACGATAACCTGATCGTACAGAAACTGGTCGCTAACCCGGACGCATTCGGTATCTTCGGCTTCAGCTTCCTGGAGCAGAACGAGGATAAAGTGCAGGGTTCAACTGTTGACGGTAAACTGCCGACCTTTGACGCGATCTCCGATGGTTCTTACCCGGTCAGCCGCTCTCTGTTCTTCTATGTTAAGAAGGCACACGTTGGCGTAATCCCTGGTATTGAAGAATATCTGGCTGAATTCACCTCTGAGCGTGCGATGGGTGAAGACGGTTACCTGGCAGATAAGGGCATGATCCCGATGACGGATGAAGAACGTGTCCGCGTACTGAAAACTGTGAAAAATCTGACACCGCTGGCCGCTAAGTAAGCAGCGAGCGCGGTCTGAAGACCCGCGGTAAAAGCCGAGGCAATCGCCTCGGCTTTTGCATGTCACAACCACTTAAAGATCAATGACCCATGAATTACAGTAGCTTGATCATTGCGGTTCTGATTCTTCTCGGCGGAGCTTATCTGCTGGGACGGAACCGGGCCCGGGCAATTGCCAGCCAAGGCATGCGCCTGCATTCACTGCCAACTCACTACGGTGCGTTGATGGCCCTGTGGACGGGCCTGCCGCCACTGTTATTACTGCTAATCTGGGGGCTGGCCGAAGCGCCGGTCATTGATCATCTGCTGATCGCCCAGCTGCCGGAAGCCATTCAGCAGGGCAGCTCGTCGGATATTCAGCTGGCCATCAGCAAAGTGCATAACCTGGCTATTGGATCAGGTATCAGTGCAGCACCTGAGCTTGAGCCGGCGGTGCGTCATCTGATTGATCTGCAGGAACGCACACTGATCCTGCACAGTGGCATGGTGTTGTCGCTGGCGCTGTTGGGTATTGCGTTAACCTGGCGCCGCATTAAAGCTGATATGCGCGCCCGTACCGAGGTTGAAAGCATTGTCCGCCGTCTGCTGTTTGCCAGCTCCGGTGTGGCGGTACTGACCACGCTCGGTATTCTGGCCTCTGTGCTGTACGAGGCCTGGCAGTTCTTCGGTAAAGTCAGCCCGTTTGAATTTTTGTTTGGCACCACCTGGTCTCCTCAGGTGGCTCTGCGTGCCGACCAATCCGGTTCGTCCGGCAGTTTTGGTGCGGTACCACTGTTTGCCGGTACCTTACTTATTTCTTTAATCGCGATGTTTATCGCGGTGCCTGTTGGTCTGATGGCGGCGATTTATTTATCTGAGTACGCCACGCCGACTATCCGCCAGTACGCCAAACCGGCGCTGGAAATTCTGGCCGGTATTCCTACCGTTGTGTACGGCTTCTTTGCTGCGTTAACGGTGGCTCCGGTGATCCGTGAGCTGGGTGAGTCGATGGGGCTGACGGTATCGTCGGAAAGTGCGCTGGCCGCCGGTCTGGTGATGGGGATTATGATTATTCCGTTCGTTTCATCGTTGTCGGATGACGTGATCAACGCCGTGCCGCAATCGCTGCGCGATGGCAGTTACGGTCTGGGCGCCACCAAGAGCGAAACCGTTAAAGAAGTGGTTATTCCGGCAGCTCTGCCCGGTATTGTTGGTGCCATTATGCTGGCGGTATCGCGTGCCATTGGTGAGACCATGATCGTTGCTATGGCGGCCGGTCTGGCTGCGAATCTGACGGCCAACCCGCTGGATTCGGTGACCACAGTAACCGTACAGATCGTAACCCTGCTGGTGGGTGACCAGGAATTCGATTCACCGAAAACATTGGCTGCCTTTGCGCTGGGACTGGTGCTGTTCCTGGTGACGCTGGCGCTCAATTTTGTCGCCCTGAAAGTCGTACAGAAATATCGGGAACAATATGACTAATACCTCTATGAGTACCCGCGAAAAAGTTGAAAAAAGCATGGTGCGCCGCCGTGCTGCGGAAAAGCGTTTCCGTGTTTATGGCATGGCATCGGTGTTGTTTGGTCTGCTCTGCCTGGTCGGCCTGTTCGGCGACATTATTAATAAAGGAGCTTCTGCATTTCGTCAGACGGTGATTAACACCGAAATTATGATCGATGCAGATTATCTGGGGATTAATAAAAAGGCCGACGATCAGGAAATCCGCAACGCCGATTTTGAAGGTCTGATTAAACAGCACTTCAAAGAAATGGTGCAGCCACAGGGGCGCGGTGAGCGCCGCCAGCTGTACAGCATGATCAGCGCCGGTGCTGCCTGGCAGTTGCAGGAAGCGGTGATGGCTGACCCATCACTATTGGGTAAAAAACTGAGCATCAGCCTGATTGCCGATGACGATGTCGATCAGTGGTTTAAGCATGACCGCGGTACCGAATCACATCATAACCGCATGAGCGAAACTCAGGTTAAATGGCTGGAACAGTGGATTGAACAGGGCATTCTGAGCACGCAGTTTAATAAACTGTTTTTTGTGAATGGTGATTCGCGCGAACCTGAACTGGCCGGTATCCGTGGTGCTATTACCGGTACCTTCCTGACCTTGCTGGTTACCTTCCTGCTGTCGTTCCCGATTGGTGTGGCGGCGGCTATTTATCTGGAAGAATTTGCTCCGCGTAACAAAATTACCGAGTTTGTTGAAATTAATATCAATAACCTTGCGGCAGTGCCATCCATTACTTTTGGTCTGCTCGGTCTGGCTATTTTTATTAATATTTTCGGTGTGGCACGTTCCACCCCACTGGTCGGTGGTCTGGTGCTGACGCTGATGACTTTGCCGACCATTATTATTTCCGGTCGTGCAGCGATTAAAGCCGTACCACCATCCATCCGCGAAGCGGCCTTTGGTCTGGGTGCTTCGAAAATGCAGGTGGTCTTTCACCATGTATTGCCGCTGGCATTACCGGGCATGCTGACCGGTACCATTATTGGTATGGCTCAGGCATTGGGTGAAACGGCACCGCTGCTGATGATTGGTATGGTGGCCTTTGTGGTCGACGTACCGGGTTTTGTGAATGACCCGTCAACCGTATTGCCGGTACAGATTTTCCTTTGGTCAGACAGTCCTGAGCGTGCCTTTATGGAGCGTACGTCCGGTGCCATTATGGTGCTGCTGGGCTTCCTGGTAACGATGAATACCGCCGCGGTGATGCTGCGCCGTCGTCTGGAACGCCGCTGGTAAGTGGTCTGACACATTAACGATTTGATTGGATTAAATAGATTATGAGCATCATCGAAAACCACAAAACCAATGGCGCCGCTTTTTGTGAAAATCCGAAATTAAAGGCCCGTGATGTTGGCGTTTTTTACGGTGAAAAACAGGCCATTTTTGATGTCAGCCTGGATATCGGTGCCAACGAAGTGATTGCCCTGATCGGCCCGTCCGGTTGCGGTAAATCGACGTTCCTGCGTTGTCTGAACCGCATGAATGACACCATCGATATCTGCCGTATCAGTGGTGAAATCCTGCTCGACGGTGAAAATATTTACGATCCGAAAGTGGATGTCGTGCCTTTACGTGCGCGGGTTGGTATGGTGTTCCAGAAGCCAAACCCATTTCCTAAGTCGATTTATGACAACGTTGCTTACGGCCCACGTATTCATGGCCTGGCGCATTCGCGTGTTGATCTGGATGAGATTGTGGAAAAAAGTCTGCAGCGTGCCGGCTTATGGAATGAAGTAAAAGATCGTCTGCACTCACCCGGCACAGGTTTGTCCGGTGGTCAGCAGCAGCGTCTGTGTATCGCCCGCACTATTGCGGTCGATCCGGAAGTGATTCTGATGGATGAACCCTGTTCAGCGCTGGATCCGATTGCAACGGCTAAGATTGAAGAACTGATCGACGAACTGCGTGAGAATTACACCATCGCCATCGTAACCCACTCTATGCAGCAGGCTGCGCGGGTGTCACAGCGTACGGCGTATTTCCACCTTGGTCAGCTGATTGAAGTAAACCCGACCGATCAGGTGTTTACGACGCCTCAGCACACATTAACAGAAGCCTATATCACCGGCCGTTTCGGGTAAGGGGACGCGACAATGGAAATGAATTTTAACCAGCATATTTCCGGACAGTTCAACGCTGATCTGGAAGCGATCCGCAACCATATGATGGGTATGGGTGGTCTGGTCGAGCGTCAGGTAGCCAACGCCATCGAAGCAATCTGCAGCGGTGATACCCGTGTGGCCGATGATGTTATCCGCCGTGAAGACGAAGTGGATAAGATGGAAGTGAACATCGACCACGAGTGCACGCAGATTCTGGTGCGTCGCCAGCCGGCTGCTTCTGACCTGCGCATGGTACTGGCAGTATCCCGCGTTGTGCGCGATCTTGAGCGTATTGGTGACGAAGCCAGCAAGATTGCCATTCACACTCTGGAAGTTGCCGATAACAGCAGCAACCAGCTGTGTCAGCAGGCGATGCGTTATATGGGCGCTGAAGTTGTGAAAATGATTTCCGGTGCACTGGATGCTTTCGCCCGTCACGATGTGGATGGCGCCATTGACGTTGTGCGCAACGATAAACTGGTCGACCAGCAGTACGCTTCGGCCCTGCGTGAACTGATCACTTATATGATGGAAGATCCGCGCTCTATCGGTCAGGCGATCAATATCCTGTGGATTCTGCGTGCTATCGAACGTATTGGTGATCACGCCCGTAACATTTCGGAGCAGGTGATTTATCTGGTGAAAGGAACCGACGTTCGCCACAGCTCACTGACTGAAATAGAAGAGCAAGCCAACAAAGAGTGATTTTTGTACGCTGACTGAATACCAAAGCCCGCCTCAGTGCGGGCTTTTTTGTGGATACAAGTCAGGATTGTACGCAGCGGAATAAAGCAAAGTGGCGTATCTGGGCTTAACTTAGACAGATAGCCGGGAGGTATATTCATAAAACGTTCACGGGATTGTCATCTGGCTGCAATAAATGTTGTCGATGTCATAATTCTGTAATGTAACTGAAACAGAATTGTCACCTATCGGCCAGCCTGTTGCCTGATACGGCACTTACCGGTAATGGGCCATAACACTGCACGACATTATTCAGGACTCATTATGAAAAAAATCGCCTTATCTCTCGCTATCGCCTCTCCGGTTCTGGTTCAGGCTGAAACCATTAATCTTGAAATTGAAAAGCCGGAATTCTACGGCAAGATCAACGTCACTCAGGAATTTGTGCAGCCGGAAAATAGCGGTAACTTTTCCCAGCTGAACTCCAATGCATCCCGCCTGGGTGTGAAAGGTAAGATTGCTCTGGAGCATGGCCTGAAAGGGATCTACCAGGCTGAGTATGAAACCTTCCAGGATGATGGTGAAAAAGCCGCTGGTCAGACTTTCAGTCAGCGTAATACCTTTATCGGTATCGAAGGTGGTTTTGGCCGTGTGCAGGCCGGTATGTTTGATACACCGTTTAAAAATGCACAGAACAAAGTGGATCTGTTTAACGATCTGCAGGGTGATATTAAAAACATCATTTCTAAAAGCGAAAACCGCTCAAAGAACAGTGTGCAGTATACCTCCCCGTCTTTTGCCGGTCTGGTTGCAACCGTCGATCATCTGAACTCCGAAGATGAAGACACAAACAACGGCCTGTCAGCGTCTCTGGCCTATACCCGTGGCGATATTTACGTAGCCTATGCCTATGACAACGAAGTAAACGGTGAGAAAGTTGACGCTCAGCGTGTGGTTGGTCAGTACAAAGTGGGCGCGGTGCAGCTGGGCGCGCTGTGGGAAACTCTGGACACCGATGGCAACTCTGAAGAAGGCTGGATGGCCTCTGCGGCATTCAAGGCAACCTCTGCAGTTACTGTAAAAGCTCAGTACGGCGCGTCTGATATTAAGAAAGAAGGTGGCGTAAGCTACAGTCTGGGTGCTGATTACAAGCTGGCTAAAAATGCCAAGACCTTTGTTTATGCAACCAGCGAAGAGTCTGATGACGAAAGCGTAAATGCTCAGTACTACGGTGCGGGCCTGGAATACAAATTCTGATAGCGGCATGTATTGATGCCGAAAGCAGAAACAAAAAAGCGCCTTTAAGGCGCTTTTTTGTTTCTGCGTTAAGGCGTTAAATACTCAGTCTTTTTCCACAACCCGGCTGCGGTCGGAAGAAATAATAAAACTGAACGTGCTGCCTTTACCCAGCGTTGATTCGATATCCAGCACGGTATCGTGATGCTCCAGCGCGTGTTTAACGATGGCCAGTCCCAGACCGGAACCACCGACGGTGGATTCACGCGAATCGTCAACACGATAAAAGCGTTCGGTCAGCCGGCTGATATGCTGTGCCGGGATGCCGGGGCCATTGTCGCTGATACTGACTTTTACGCCGTCGAAGCCTGAACGGATGGCAAATTCAATTTTGCCTTCGCCGCCGTATTTAATGGCATTGGTCAGCAGGTTGGTCAGTATCGAACTCATTTCATCACTGAAGCCCTGAATCTCAATCTGCTGCGTGCATTTAAAGACGATGCGGTTTTCGCTGTAAGCCTGCAGTTGGTCAACCACCGAGTAGCCCAGCTGCTGCAGGTTAAACCAGTCACCCAGCTGTTCTGTATTGGCGCTTTCCAGCTTGGACAGCTCAATCAGGTCGTTGACCAGACTCTTCATACGCTGACCCTGGCCATTCATCTGCGAGATAGCTTTTTGCAGGCTGGGCGGTAACTCCATATCACCGAGCATTTCCAGATAACCATTAATGACGGTTAAGGGAGTGCGCAGCTCGTGCGAGACGTCGGCAATAAAATTCTGCCGCATGGTTTCCACCCGCTTACGCTCGGTGATGTCTTTCACCAGCATGACTTTCTGGTCGAGGCCAAACTGGGTGATCTGAATCTGCAGGCTGAATTGCTTACGATGACTGACATCAAACTGCAGAGAGGAGCTGTAATCGCCTTCGTTAAAATAACGGGTGAAACGTGGATTACGGATTAAGTTGGTGATGTGCTGGCCGCTGTCTTCTTTGCGCAGACCGAGCAGGCGGGAAGCCGAACCGTTGAAGTTGGTGATATAGCCTTCCTGACCGATGATCACAACACCATCATGCAGGGATTCAATGCCCTGATTATAACGCTGCAGTTGCACGGCCTGCTGTGCCAGTTTGTTTTTCAGGTTCTTTTCGCGGCGGATCAGTTTATCCACACTGTAACCAATCAGGCCGCTGTCCTGTGGTGGTGGACCCTGGCGGTAACTCCAGCGGTACAGGCTGGCCATCGCGCGGAAGGCCATAACCTGGGCTGTTAACAGGCCGAGGATAAGCCCCCAGATGGCATGGCCCGATGACCAGCCAAGCGCAAAACCCAGTCCAACCACGACCAGAATGCGGAAAAACTCACGTTGCCAGGCAACCTGCTGCACACACTTCCCCTTAGCTCTTTACTTCATCGGACGGAGAAAAACGGTAACCGGCACCGCGTACGGTCTGAATCATCTGTTCCTGATCATCGATCGATAACGCTTTACGCAGACGCCGGATATGCACATCCACCGTGCGGTCATCAATGTAGACATTGCCGCCCCAGACCCGGTCCAGCAATTGGGCGCGGGAGTATACGCGATTGGGGTGGAGCATGAAAAATTCCAGCAAACGGAATTCCAGCGGGCCAAGAGTAACAGGCTGACCGCTGATACTGGCGTTCTGGGAAGAACGGTCAAGGCTGAGCTTACCGGCCTTCACCGGCACGTCATCAATCAGCGCATTGGTGCGGCGTAGTACGGCGCGGATTCGGGCTATCAGCTCACGGGTGGAGAACGGCTTGAGAATATAGTCATCGGCGCCACTGTCGAGGCCGCTGATACGGTCGTCTTCGTCGGCCCGGGCAGTCAGCATAATGACCGGGATATCGGCGGTAAGCTCATCACGCTTCAGACGGCGGGTCAGCTCAATTCCAGAAAGCATTGGCATCATCCAGTCGGCGATTACCAGATCCGGACGTTCATTGACGATCATCTGATGGGCCAGATGGCCATTGGCAGATAGCTTCACACGGAAGCCTGCGAGTTCAAGGCAGGTTCGGATCATATCGCAAATTGCAGGCTCGTCATCGACAACGAGAATATAGCCACCGCTCATAAGGGTCCTCGATTCTACGGCAAATTTCCGATGCTGATTGTGACAGTTTTATTAAGCACTGTTCACCCTAAATTTAATCGGCCGGGCAGGCGGTTATGTCTGCCAATGCACAGAGCAAACCGCCCATCAGGCGTGTTAATCCGTCGGATTGTGGCCGGAATATAGCTGTTTTGACTGAAAACACGATAAAGCGATAATTTTCATAGGCTTAGCCAAAAAAGCGGTTGACGGGGCAGAGGCAGGTCAGTAATATCCCCGCCCACTTAGCCGGTATAGCTCAGTCGGTAGAGCAACTGACTTGTAATCAGTAGGTCCCGAGTTCGACTCTTGGTGCCGGCACCAAATTAAAAAGCCCGTCCATTGGACGGGCTTTTTTTATGCTTTTCGGGCGTGGTGGTATTCAGAAACGCATCGATAATTCCAGGCTGTAGCCTTTATTGTTGGTCTGGCTGACGTTATAACGCACTTCGCCGGGCACTGGTTCGCCCTGATAAATATCCCAGGCGGTCAGCGCAACAAACTTCATCAGGTCAACCGATGACGAATGTTCTGTTACACGCTCATCATCAACCAGATCCCAGTGGCTGGCTTCCAGCCAGTCACTGCTGAAAGCGGCTTCTTTGTCTTCATCCGCCCAGGTCATTGAGAAGGGAGCGATAAGGGCAAAGCAGGCTGCACAAGGCTTAAGCCAGCGCTGGCGGCGCAACACGCCTCGAAGGGCACGCTCATCGATAAACCCCAGCTGAATCAATGCCTGCCCGAGCTGACAGGGGTTCTGCACCTGATAGCTCAACGCCTGTTGTAATTGCTCTTCTGTAATACTCTGCTGCTGCAACAGCAGCTGTCCCAGGCGGTGAGGAAGTTCATTCATGTCCGCAGTTCCTTATTATGTCCTTTACTGCACATCTCCAGAATGGCACAGCGGTGATGGAACACCACGCTGTTTAGTTAACGTTCAGTTTTTATTCGTAACAGAAATGGAACAGGCTGTTCTTTCGGACTAATGTGATGCCTGTCTGCTTTGCTTTCAGCGGACAGATTTATTCACCTGACGGAGAACCTGCATGACCCTGATTCAGACCCTCGCCAGCCATGTCCGGCCACATACCGATGATATAGCGCTGGCGCTGGTAGCAACCCTGTTGGTTATTTTTGGCGATACGATTAACGATCTGGTACGCCGGCTAGTGCGTCCACATCCTATCTGGGTGCGTGTCGGGGTCTTTATCGCGTTGTGTACGTTTGGCTATGGTGCCTTGTCGGTGTGGCTGACGCCCGTAATCGACAGCTATTTACGCACGCTGTCATCGGGGATGTTTCTGAGTGTGGTAGTGGGGGCTTTTGTCGGTGTTGGTTTACTGGCAGAGCGTTATCACAGCCGCTGACTAATAATGCAGAAGAAGTCTGCGATTGGGCTGTTGCCGGGGATTGAGGGAGTGAAGTGGGTACAGCAAAAATTTCGCGTGCCCCAAAAAAATCGGGCGGTCAGGACATCCTGTCCTGACCGCCACAGCACCCTAGCGCCATCCTGGCGTCCTAGTCTTCGTTCATCCTTGCCGCTATCCTTCGCGGTTGCTCATCCCTGACCAGCGATCCTTCGCCGACTATCTATCCGTGACTGCAATCCTTAGCGCTATCTTCCTGATCACTGCCATCCCGGCAGTGCGTTCGTCCTTGTGGAATTAAAGATAGCAGAATCGACCTTCTGGGATAGCCCAGGTTTTCTATACTGTGGTTAATCAGAGATAGCGTGTTTTTAAAAAGTTATTATAAATCAATACCTTACATTTTTTCTGTGTCGTTTCTTCCGTCACATCCAGTGCTTTTTACCCAGATGTCGCACTGTCTTGTGAGATATATCGCACAAGGGGGGTGGCGTTTATCTGTCGACGGTTCTTCAGGAGTCATGCGTTTTTATGAGTAATACCCTCAGTCTGCCGCCGGAATTGGTATATCTGCCTTTAGGAGAAGAGGCCATTCCACTGCTGAAGCGTGGATTTATTCCATTATTACCGGCAACCGCCAGTGGACTGCCCTGGTTATTGCCGCCTCCTGCTCAGGCAGCTCCGCTACGCATTGCTGCGGAAGATTATCTGACACATATGCATGCCGAATACGAACGCCTGCCGGATAACCTGCGCAGCCTGATCAGCCGCGATGATTTTCTGCGTCAGGCGGAGAGCAAGCGTGCAGATATAGAAGCAGCATTGGTTGCACAGCGTAAAGCGCGGGCAGAAGAGGATATCGGCAAGCCTGAGGACTGGTTGCTGCAACGTTTTTTCAGCGACCCCTATTGTCCGTTAGCCTGGCAGCAGACGGGTGGTTTTCACGGTATCTGGTTAGGGATTGATCCCCAACAGTGGCCGGATGCGCAGTTTCAGCCCGTCAGTTACCAGACATCAAGAGCGTCACGGCTGCCCGATAGTCTGTGCTGTGACCCGGTTGGTCAGGCGGCTCTGGCAGAGCAGCGCCTGATCTGCGCGCGCGAGACTGTGGATAAGTCCATTCAGGTTGGTCAGCAGCGCCAGTGGCTGCTGCGGCTGCCACCGAAAGCGCTGCGCGTGGTTTTGCTGGGTGCACAGATTCCGCGCCGCTTTGAGCAGGGCCTGTTGCAGTTCTGGCAGCAGGATTTCCGCTATCAGCGCATTCCTTTGGCGCAGATGCGGTTCAATAGCCGTGACCTGAGCTGGGAATATCAGCTGCGGCCGTTGATCAGAGCAGAAAATCCCTGAGGGTCCACCAGTTCTCCGTCCTCTCCCAGCTCCGGGTAAGGCAGCTTATATTTGTGGCAGAGTTTGGTAATGGTGGGCTGGCACCATTCAAACAGTAAGCGCTGGTAGGTTTCTTCATCCAGGCGGTTTTCGTCAAACAACCCGGCGGCCTCACGCTGGCGCTGGGCCTCACTGAGAATGATCGCTGCAGCAACCGATACGTTAAAGGATTGCACCATGCCCTGCATCGGGATGATCAGATGCTCGTCGGCCAGTTCGGCGGCCTGGGCACTGATACCTTCTTTCTCATTACCGAGCATCAGTGCGGTTGGGCGGGTGAAATCATAATCGCGGAAGTCGACTGCGCGGTCGCTGAAGTGGGCGGCGCAGACGGTAAAGCCCTGCTCCTGCAGGTGTTCTATGGCGGTATCAATAGAAGGGTGGGTTTGTACATCGACCCAGGTGCCCGCTCCGGCGGTCTGGTTGCGGCGCAGGCGGTACTGATCTCCGGGCCAGACACAGTGGACTTCGGGCACAGCAAAGGCATCGCAGGTACGGACGATGGCCGACAGGTTGCGGTCTTTATGCACTTCGTCGGTCAGTACGGTTAAATCGGGTTGGCGCAGGCTCAGGGTTTGATGAATTCTCTCCAGACGTTGCGGCGTCACGGGCACGGTTCTCCGGTTCAGATTGGCCGCTTTTAACTGTCAGCAGCACGGGTTGTTGGGTGGTTATTCAAAGGGATGCATTGTATAAAAGCGCCCGGATTGATGCACGGAGCTATCTATGAACGGCAACCCATTTCTTGGCTGGCATTACTTATGGCAGGGCTTCCTCTCGTTACGCGAACCGGGCCTGCGCCGCTTTGTTGCTTTGCCATTACTGCTGAATATTGTTGTGATGAGTGCTGCCAGCTGGTGGGGCGGAAGCAAGCTGAATAGCTGGATTGAATCCCTGGTGGCCTGGCTGCCGGGCTGGCTGGAATGGTTGTACTGGTTACTGATGCCACTGGCACTGCTGACCATGCTGCTGGTGATGGCGTATTTCTTCAGTACCCTGCTGGTCACGCTGGGCAGTCCCCTTAATGGTTTGCTGAGCGAACAGGTCGAACGCCGTGCGGGTATCGTGCTGCCGGAAGAGCCTGTGCTGAAGATGATCCGCCGCACCTTTGGCCGCGAGCTGACCAAGCTTGGTTATCTGTTGCCGCGTTACCTGCTGTTGCTGGTGCTGAGTTTTATTCCCGGCCTGAATCTGGCCAGCCCGTTACTGTGGTTCTGGTTCGGCAGCTGGGTGGTGGCGCTGCAGTACATCGATTATTCCTTTGATAATCATGGCCGCAGTTTTGCCGAGATGCGTAAAGCTATGGCTGGCGACAACCTCACCGTGCTGAGTTTTGGCGCGGTGGTGGCCTTTCTGATGATGATTCCGCTGGTGAACTGGTTTGTTATGCCGGCGGCGGTGATCGGTGCAACCCGTCTGCGTCTTGAGCGGTTGGGGCAGCCGGGCAATGTCGGCGGATTCGGCTATGCTGAAGGGGATACCCACAGGCAAAGGTTAGCCGATGGCAGCACTGAACATTCTGGTCGTTGATGACGCAGCATTTATCCGCGATCTGGTAAAAAAAGCAGTCCGTGACACTTACCCGGGCTGTGAATTACATGAAGCTGTCGATGGCCGTAAGGCCATCAGCATCATGAACGGCAAGAGCATCAATCTGGTGTTGTGCGACTGGGAAATGCCGGAAGTTTCCGGCATTGAGGTTCTGCAGTGGATGCGCGCCGATGAGCGCTACAAAAAAGTCCCTTTTATGATGATCACCAGCCGCGGCGAACGCGATCACGTGCTGAAAGCAGTGGAGGCGGGCGTCTCGGAATATATCGGCAAGCCTTTCACGCGCGAAAATTTCGTCGGTAAGCTGGCCAAACTGGTCTACAAACATCTGAAAATCCGCCCCAATCAGGGCGAGAGTAAAACGGCTGCCGGCAATGGTTCTGCTGATGTGCTGGGTGCTGCCAGCGTTGGCGGAGCAGCCAAGGTGGCCGGCGGAGATCTGGGCGGCGCATCCGTGCTGATGGGCGCAACGCCTAAAGCCATGGCTGAACCGAAAACCGTTGCTGCTGCTGACCTGGGCGGCGCATCCGTATTAATGGGTGAGCAGGCCGCTCCAGCCCGCAAAAGTGCCGCCAAGGCCCGCGGTCTGGCCAGTGTACGTTTTGGCTCGGGTGGCAGCGCCAAGCTGGTGATTAAAGATATCAGCCTGCAGGAGCTGATCGGCGTCTTCCGTCGCGAAGGGCCGTTACCGGCTTTGCTGGAGCAGGTCGTGCTGGATATTGTTGATCAGGACAGCGGCGATGTTGCCCGTATTAACGGTTATGTACGCATGATGCAGGCGCAGGAACCCCACCCTGATGCTCAGACCATTCAGATGCTGATCCGCTACGTTGATGACGACCCGGAAAAGCTGGCAACGCTGTCACGTTTTATCGCTAAGGTGCGCTGAGCAGTCAGCGCTTCCACTGGGTTTACTTCGGTGCCCGCTTTTTTATGTTCAGGCATACAGCCAACCAGCTTCTGCGGTTTGAAATGGCAGGTAAAACAGCTGCCTTTGCCCGGTTCGCTTTCGATCAGCAACTCCCCTTCATGGCGTAACAGCACATGTTTGACGATGGCCAGGCCCAGTCCGGTACCGCCGGTGGCTTTGTTGCGGCTTGGGTCCGCGCGATAAAAACGTTCGGTCAGGCGTGGTAAATGATGCGCCTCAATGCCGCTGCCATTATCGCGCACCGCAAAAAAAGCGCCGTCATCGTTGCAGTACCAGCTTAACTCCACTTTGCCGCCATCCGGCGTGTATTTTACCGCGTTGAACACCAGATTAGAGAAAGCGCTGCGCAGTTCGTCGGCGTAGCCCAGTAGTTGTGCCGGGCAGTCGATGCTGAGACGGATGTCGTGGCCGCGCTCATGACTCAATGCCCGGGCATCAGCGGCAATGCTGGCCAGCAGTGGCTCAATCGCCACCGCCTGTGGCTGTTCCTGCTGGGTGGTTTCCAGCCGTGACAGCATCAGAAGATCTTTGATTAACGCTTCCATACGCGCGCTCTGCTCGCTCATCTGCGCCAGCATACGTCCCCAGCGTGGCGGCAGCTGATCGCTGACACTGGCCATGGTTTCGACGTAACCGGATACCACGGTCAGTGGCGTACGTAATTCGTGGCTGACGTTGGCAACAAAGTCTTTGCGCATCTGCTCCAGTTGCTTCAGACGGGTAATGTCATGTACGACCAGCAGCCGGTCTTTACGGCCAAACTGGGTAATGTTGAATTGCAGATGAATGCGGCTGTTAACCGGTGACTTTATCTCCAGCGGCTCGTCATACTCGCCGTGATTAAAGTAGTCGTTAAAAGCCGGGTTGCGGATCAGGTTGGTAATGGGCTGGCCGACATCGACCGGCGCCCGCAGTCCGAGAAATTTGCTGGCGGCATGATTCCACCATTCCAGATTGCCGTGGCTGTCGACCATCAGGACGGCATCCTGCAGGGCGGCAGTGGAATCCTGAATGCGGTTGATAATGGCCTGCAGTTTCTGCTGATGCTTGCTGCTGCGTTGTTGCAGCCTCTGGGTTTCGCTGAAAACCGCGCCCCAGACGCCGACGGTGCGTGGCAGCGGTGTGCTCTGGCCCTGTTGCAACCAGTGCTGCAGGCGCGACAGTTGCAGCCATTGCCAGGCGGTATAACCAGCCAGTGCCAGTGCTAGCGCTGTACCAGGCTGGTGAAAGCTGAAGCCGATACTCAGTGCGAGCAGCAGCAGATAGCACAGGCGGCGCAATTCCCTGCGCCAGACCGGGCTCATCGGTTTCAGGACGCTTTGGTCGAGAAGCGGTAGCCGGTGCCGCGAACGGTCTGAATCAGATGCTCGTGGGTTTCTCCCAATGCTTTGCGCAGGCGGCGGATATGTACATCAACAGTACGCTCCTCGACATACACATTGCCTCCCCACACCTGATCCAGCAGCTGAGCGCGTGAATAGGCACGCTCCTGATGGGTCATAAAGAACTGCAGCAGACGGTATTCGGTTGGGCCGATATCAATCGGGCTGCTGTGTGAGGTCACGCGGTGGCAGACCGGGTCCAGCATCAGGCCACCGACGTCGATAGGCTCTTCAATACCCTGTGGTGTGGCGCGGCGCAGCACGGCTTTCAGGCGTGCAACCAGTTCACGCGGGGAAAAGGGTTTGGTGATGTAATCATCCGCACCGGCTTCCAGCCCCTGTACTTTGTTGTCTTCTTCGCCTTTGGCGGTGAGCATAATAATTGGCAGCTCGGCGGTCAGATCATCCCGTTTCAGACGGCGCGCAAACTCCACGCCGCTGGTGCCGGGCAGCATCCAGTCGAGCAAAATCATATCTGGTTTATTATCGACGATATGAGCATGGGCCTCCTGAACGCTGGCGGCTTCCATACACTCGTAGCCTGCCATTTCCAGGGCGACCGCGATCATCTCGCGGATTGGCGCTTCATCATCGACGATTAATACCGTCTTGCCTGCTTTAGTCATAGTTGTCGTCACGCAAGTGTCACAATCCCGTATTGCGCTGGTATTACACTGGTGCAATGTTACAGGGATGTGACAACTGACTCAGTAACGACCGATTGGCGGAACTTTCTGCACATTCTGTGCGGAGGTGCTCGGAGAACGCGCTTCAGGCGAGCAGGTAATGGCCTGCGAGGCCGGCCCAGATAATCAGACCAAACCAGTAACTCTGGCGGAAAGCCGCAAAACAGACTTCGCGGCCGCGTGAGCGGATCTGCCATAACTGCGAAGCAAAGAAGAGCGCGCCGCACAGCAGACCAACATAAAACGGCCGGCTCAGCGCCAGCTGGTTACCCGCAGCCAGCAGGCAGAACAGCGTTATACCCTGAAGCAGACCGATCATTGCCAGATCCAGTTCGGCGAACAGCACCGCGGTGGATTTGATGCCGATCTTCAGGTCGTCATCGCGGTCGACCATGGCATACATAGTGTCGTAAGCCACGGTCCAGCACAGGTTGGCGATATACAGCAGCCAGGCAACGGCCGGAATTTCGTTGCTCTGCGCGGCGAAGGCCATCGGAATGGCGCAGGAATAAGCGGCACCAAGAAACACCTGCGGCAGGTGGGTGTAACGCTTCATAAAAGGGTAGAGCGACGCCAGCCCAAGGGCGGCAAACGACAGCATAATGGTGAAGGTATTGGTCAGCAGCACCAGCAGGAAGGCCAGCAGCACCAGTACTGCGAAGCCGGTCAGCGCCTGTTTGCTGGTCATGCGGCCGGTGGCCAGCGGCCGGTCAGCGGTGCGTTTAACATGGCCGTCGACCTTGCGGTCGGCAAAGTCATTGATGATGCAGCCAGCGGAGCGCATCAGAAACACACCGGCGGTGAAAATCAGCAACAGATTCAGGTCGGGTACGCCAGCCGCGGCAATCCATAAAGCCCACAGCGTTGGTCCGAGCAGCAGGTAAGAACCGATAGGGCGGTCGAGACGGGTAATGGCAATCCAGTCCTGCCAGCGTGCCCAGCGGGACGGCCAGTGACGATCAAGCAGTTGGGTTAATGCGGACATAACAGTTCTTCTTCTTGCCGGGGGCCGGTCTGCCCTTCAGAGAAATTCGGTCAGGCGCCGGGAAAACGCTTCCGACACCATGAGTGGCTTACCGTGCAGGGTAAATACCGAACGCCGTGACCATTCTAACCCCAGTGCATTGGCTTTGCAGTGGCTGACCTGCAGTGGCGTGCGGCGCAGCGACGGCTGGCTGAACAGATAACTGCCCAGTGAGCGTGAGCCCAGTGCCTGCAGGCGCCGTTCGCTGCCGGTCAGGGTGCTCAGGGGAACCGCCGTGCGGGCGTACACCAGAGGCACATCGCCGAGATGCAAAATCACTTCCCTGATCCATAACCGCTGATTGCCATACAGTTTCAGGGCCTGACGCTCGACCGTGGTCGGTTCGCCGTAATACTGCGCCAGCACCTGTACATTGAAGGTGCCCGGGCGCAGGGCGCTGAGGCGCGCTGTCAGCGATTGTTCGTTCAGCAACCAGTCGCGCCAGACGGGCGGCAGGGAGAACGCACGGCGCCGGTTACGGCTGGACCAGGACGGAGCAGATGGATGCAGCACAGGTGCCAGAGACGGAATCGCCGGCGTATGCAGGGAGGACAATGCCTTCATGAACGGGCTCGGTGGAGACGCAGACATCCGGTAAACCGGGGATCATTTCAGGCGCGCAGGATGCGCTAAATCGGGGCGTCAGGCAAGTCCGGGCGGGCCTGGCTGGCCAAGCGCAGCTGGCAAATGCCCGGAATTGACCGTTGATTTTCCCCCGGCGGCTGAGTAGTTTTAGCGCCTTTCTGAAAATCGGTATTTTTTAAGGTAATAGTATGAAAAAGTGGCAATGTGTTGTTTGCGGCTGGATTTATGATGAAGAGCTGGGCGCTCCGGAAGAAGGTCTGGCACCGGGAACCCGCTGGGAAGACGTACCCGCAGACTTTATTTGTCCTGATTGCGGTGTGGGTAAAGAAGACTTCGAGATGGTAGAAATCTGATACCTCCCCGCTCAATATCCGGGAAGTGCCTCCGCACTTCCTGTCCTTTTCTCACCTGTCTCCATCCGGATAAAAGTCTATGAATGAGAATACTGCCCCGATTGTAGTGATCGGAACCGGGCTGGCCGGTTATAACCTGGTCAAAGAACTGCGTAAGCTGGCGCCGCAGCAGAATATTCTGATGATTACCGCCGACGACGGGCGTAATTACTCCAAACCGATGTTATCCACAGGCTTTGGCAAGAACAAAACCGCCGATGAACTGGCGATGGCCAGTGCCGCGGCGATGGCCGAACAGCTGAATATTGTTATCCGCACCAATACCCGCGTAACCCATATCGATGCGGCGGCACATAAAGTGTTTATCGGCGAAGAGCCGGTTGAATACAGCAAGCTGGTGCTGGCCTGGGGGGCGGAAGTGATCCGTCCGCGGGTGGAAGGTGATGCCGGTGATCGTATTTACTCCATCAATGACCTCGAAGATTACGCCCGTTTCCGTGCCGCTGCCGATGGCAAAAAGCGGGTATTGATCATGGGTGCCGGCCTGATTGGCTGTGAATACGCCAACGATATGGCTAACGGTGGTTTTGATATCGACGTGGTGGCGCCGTGTGAGCAGCTGCTGCCGTCACTGTTGCCAACGGAAGCCGCCAATGCCGTTCAGCAGGGGCTGGAAGGCATGGGTGTACGTTTCCATCTTGGCCCGCTGGTCAGCCGTATCGTGCACGATGGCGATGAGCTGAGTGCGACCCTGAGCAATGGCGAGACACTGAAAACCGACGTTGTGGTGTCTGCTATTGGTCTGCGTCCGCGTCTGGATCTGGCGATTAAAGCCGGCCTGCAGGTGAATCACGGTATCGTGGTTAACCGTCAGCTGCAGACCAGCGAAGCGGATATCTACGCGCTGGGCGACTGTGCCGAGGTCGAAGGCCGTGTACTGCTGTATGTACTGCCGCTGATGGCATCCGCCCGCGCGCTGGCCAAAACCCTGGCCGGCGAAGCAACGGATGTGAGCTATGGCGTGATGCCGGTCACGGTGAAAACACCGGTTGTACCTGTGGTGGTTTCGCCACCGGCACCGGGCGTTTCCGGCATGTGGCAGACAGAGTGTGACGGAGCCGACGTTCAGGCCGAGTTCCGCAACGAAAACGGCGAATTGCTCGGCTATGCTTTGACCGGAGCCAGGGTTATGAATAAAGTAGCACTCAACAAAGAGCTGCCGGCTATTCTGCCCTGACCTCTCGTTACTTCACGCTCCCCTGCTATTGGCAGGGGATAACGTTCTCCCCGGGGAATCGGGGACCACTACAGCCCAATAAGGATAATCATCCATGCGTAAACCAGAACTGGCCGCGGCCATCGCTGAAAAAGCAGATCTGAGCAAAGAAAAAGCAGCAGAAGTGATCACCGTGATCACCGATCAGATTGCTAAAGCGTTGAGTGAAGGCGACTCTGTCAGCCTGATCGGTTTCGGTACTTTCGAAGTGCGTCAGCGCGCTGAACGTCAGGGTAAAAACCCTCAGACTGGTGCTCCAATCACCATCGCTGCAGCCAAAGTACCGGCATTCAAGCCTGGTAAAGGTCTGAAAGAGGCCGTGCAATAAGCACTGCAAAGCTGCTGACCCGGGAATGGGTTAAGCAGCTGGTTATCGGCGAGGGGCTCTGCCCCTTTGCCGCTCCTGTTTTTGATTCTCTGCGTATCGATGTCTGTGACAGCTCCGACCCGGAGCAGGCCACCCTGCAGTTTATGGAACTGCTGCGTGAGGTTGCCGAGGCCGATGCGGCGCAATTACCCACTGCGTTATTCGTTGTACCTTCCTGCTTTGACGACTTTGACCTGTATTGGAACTGGCTGCTGATCTGCGACAATCTGCTGGCTCAGATGGGTTATGAAGGCGTACTGCAACTGGCCAGTTTTCATCCGCATTACCTGTTTGAAGGTGAGGATGAAGACGATATGAGCCACTTTACCAACCGCTCCCCCTACCCGATGCTGCATATTATCCGCGAGGCGGATATCGAGCAGGCGCTGGCCAGTGTCAGCCGTCCGGAACGTATTCCTGAGCGTAATCGCCAGCATATGCGCCGCTTAGGCAAAGAAGGTCTTTTGCAATGTATGCCGGCTCTGGCACAATCGCGCCTCTTTCAGGATGCAGGCGACATCACCGAACATGCGGAATCCTGAGAGACTCTTTTTCTCTACCATTCCGAGGACGTGTCATGATCAAGTTCCAACTGCTGCTGTGGGCTCTGGGCCTGCTGATGAAAAAAGCGGCGCGTAAAAATCCTGATTTCCGTAAGCAACTGGAAGGCAAAGATTTTGCGTTTCAGCTGCAGACCGAAGATGGCGGTATCGTCCGTCACTATGTCGTTGCCGACAACAGCGTACGCAGCAAGCGTAAGGCGCATAAAAATCCGGCCTTTACCATCAGCTTTAAAAACGCTGATACTGGTCTGCGTATCCTGACGTCGAAAGACAAAAATGCTTTTATGAAAGGCATTCAGGATAAAGACATTAAAATTGCCGGTGATCTGTCACTGGTCATGTGGTTCCAGGGTGTGAGCAAATACCTGAAACCGAAAAAAAAATAACAACATAAAAACCGCGGCACCGTCCGCGGTTTTGCTTTACCGTCCGGCTCCGGTCGCGGCGGCCCGGCCAATAGGATATCCGTATGAGCCTTACTCGTCAGATTCTGATAGCCATGACCGCTGCCATTCTGCTGGGCAGTCTGACCCAGCGTTTGCTGCTGATTCCTGACCTGCTGAGTGACCCTGTGTGGCAGGGGTATCTGCACTATTTCCTTGATGATTTTCTTACCCATGGGCTGTTTCTGCTGGGCGGCAAAATCTTTATTGCCAGCCTGAAAGTGCTGGTGGTGCCGCTGGTGTTTGTATCGCTGGTCTGTGGTGTCTGCCATCTGCGTGATCAGGGTTCTCTCGGTCGTCTGAGTCTGAAAACCATCGTGCTCTATCTGGCGACCACCGGTCTGGCGATTTCGCTGGCGCTGCTGCTGGCTGGCTGGTGGCAGCCCGGTGCCGGTGTTGATAAGAGCACCGGGGGCGATTATGTGCCGCCGCAGCCGATGGCGCTGATCGACGTGCTGGCCAATATTTTCCCCAGCAATCCGGTGCAGGCGATGGCCGAAGGTACCATGCTGCAGGTGATTGTCTTCGCCTTGCTGATCGGTGTGGCCATTGGCCGTGCCGGTGAATACGGCGAGCGCATTGGCAGCCATTTCAACGACTGGAACGAAGTGCTGATGAAGCTGGTTACGCTGCTGATGAGCTTCGCGCCCTACGGTGTGTTCTGTTTGCTGTTTACCCTGTTTGCCGAACAGGGGATTGGTAAGGTCGGTGATCTGGCACTCTATATGCTGACCGTCACCAGCGTGTTGTTATTGCATGGCTTTGTGGTTTACCCCTTATTGCTGAAAGGCCTGTCTGGCCTGTCACCGAGAGTTTTTCTGCGTAAAATGCGCAATGTGCAGTTATTTGCTTTCAGCACCGCTTCCAGTACGGCCACGGTGCCCGTTACCCTGCGTGCGGTTGAGCAGCGTCTCGGGGTTCAGAATCGTGTGGCGGCGTTTTCCGTCCCGCTGGGGGCAACCATCAATATGGATGGCACGGCGATTATGCAGGGCGTGGCGACAGCCTTTATTGCCCAGGCCTATGGCTTTGATCTGACTCTGAGCCAGTATCTGTTGGTGGTACTGACCGCCATGCTGGCCTCAATCGGTACCGCCGGTGTGCCGGGGGTTGGCCTTGTTACTCTGGCGCTGGTGCTGGAACAGGTACAATTACCGGTTGAAGGGATCGCGCTGATTATCGGCGTTGACCGGATTCTCGATATGATGCGCACCGCCGTGAATGTTACCGGCGATGCTATGGTTTCGGTGGTGGTGGCGCGCAGTGAAGGGGCGCTTGACCATGACACTTACAACAACCCCAAAGCGGGAGAACAGAATTGAAGATGCAGGGTTCTATGCTGGCAGTGCTGCTGGCCAGCACGATAGCGATGCCGGCAATCAGTGCGGAGCAGGGCGGAATTAATGCCGCGCAGGGAATTAGTGCCATCTCCATGCCGGTGACAAACAATGCTGAAGCGGATGTTCAGCTGAGTGCTGAGGAGCTGGCAAGGCAACAGGCCGCCGAGCAGGCGCAGCAACAGCTCGAAGCCATTATCGGCGCTTCCGGTCTGCAGGGACTGGGGGAGCAGGCACGTAATCTGGCACAGCAGGTTCTGAATGAAACCCAGGCTCCGCTCGGTTTTCAGTACGATGTGGTCGACCGGCTGACGCCGCTGTGGGCGCCGGACGCTCTGCAGAATACCCTGGCCAGTGCACTGGCCTCTCTTGATGATCAGCAGCGCGAGTTATTACAGAGCACCCTGAACAGCCGTCGTCTGCAGAATGCGCGCAACAAAGAACTCAGTGCCATTGCCGATCAGAACAGCCGTAACTATCAGGACTACATCAGCCGTCTGCGTCAGCAGCCGCCAGCACCTGCGCGGGTCGCGCTGATTAAACAGCTGGACGAAGCCATGCAGTTCTCGGCCTTGCTCAGCGTTACCCGCAGCAGTGTGTATCCGCAACTGCAGGCGGTGCTGCGCGACTGGCAGCCACCGGAAAACTGGCAGGCCGGTCTGCAGCGCGACGTGACGGAGTTTCTGCTCTACGTTCACCGCACCACCCCGAATGACGAACTGCAGCGACTGGCTCAGGCCTACCGTGAACCGGTACTGCAGCAATGGCTGGCGGGTGTGAAACAAAGCCTGAGCGGGCAGGCTGGGTAACGCCTGTTTCTGAGCAAAAAAAAGCCGCAATTGCGGCTTTTTTTTATACCCGGCGGCAGGCACTCAGTGATTCAGCATCTGCACCATTTCGCTCAGATCGTCCATACGTTCCAGCAGATTCACCGTTACTTCATCCACGCTGTCTGCGCGCAGGTACAGCGTATCCAGCAGAAAGTCTTCCGGCTGCTCGAACGGGCCGTCACCAAAACCGTGACGGCGTAGGCTGCGGGTGGCGACATACAGCAGGCGGGCATAGTCGGCATGCTCGCCTTCGTAGTAAGGGTTGTGCTGCTGACGCATCGCCGTCACCAGTTCTTCCGGCATACGCCATTGTTGCAGCAGACAGGCGGAAATCTGTTCCCGGGTCAGGCCCAGCAAATGACGCTCAACGTAGAAGCGGTTGATATGCGGGTTCGCTTCTATATGGCGGTTAACCAGCGAAAACTGTGGCGGAAATACATGGCCCAGAATCAGGAAACCAAAGTTATGCAGCAGGCCGCACAGGTACGCCAGCCCCTGGCTGGGACGATGACGGGCGGGCATCAGCTTGGCCAGTTCGCCACACAGTGCCGCAGTTACCACCGCCTGTTGCCAGAAAGGAGCATAGCCATGCGGGCCTTCTTTAGGGACGGACAGGGTGCGGCCCAGTGCCAGACCCAGCGCCAGATTGATGACCAGATCGAAGCCCAGCACGCGGATCACCGCTTCTTCCACGGTTTTGATCTCGCCGCGCACGCCGTAGTAAGGCGAACGGGCCCAGCTTACCACCTGTGCCGACATGCCCGGATCAAGCTCAACTGCCTGCGCCAGTGAAGTGGTATCGGCATTGGGGTCGACACGCAGTTCGATAATGCGCCGTGCGGTTTCCGGCAGCGGCGGCAGGTCGAGGGTTTCGGCCAGACGCTGTTTGATACGCAGCGGAGTGAACTGGCGGATGGCGGCGTGCACATCTTCCAGATCCTGCTGCGGATCGTTGTAGTGAATGTCAGTCATCAGCGGTGCGGTATAGCTGCCGATGCGCGAGCTGGTGGTGAGGTTGCGGAATTGCTCCATCGGCACCTTCAGCCACTCGTGCCCGGCTCCTGAGACGATAAACAGCTCGTTCTGCAGTAACAGGGAATCATCGACCAGACTCTCCAGCTTGGTGACCTGTGGCAGGGCCGGAAACTCATCCAGACCGTGCTGTTTTTTCAGGCGTTCCAGCTCGGTGGCGGACAGCGCGGTAAATTGCCGGCCGAGCTGATGTGCCAGCTGATTCAGGTCGAGCATGCGGTTGCCGGGGATCACAACCTGCACCTTGCCCAGGTCGTCCTTAAGGAAGACGACATTGGCAACTTTGGCAGAGTAGGAGGCCGGTGGATTGCTTTGCATAAGGTGGAACAGCTCCTCGTCGTCGGTCAGGCTGTAATCAATGTGCCAGTCGTCCAGTACTTTCATTACGGTGGCAGGGATGGCCATGGTGAAATCCGTTTGCTGATCGTTTAGGGGTGGAGATAACTATAGACCAGCCTTCTGCATCTGCTGCGGCAGAGAGCGTGATTGAGGTCATGATTCCGACCAGTGGTAAAAGCCGAGAAATCAGACGTTGGCGAAACGTTCGGCGTCGCCCAGCCAGCGCTGAATCAGGGGTTCGACCGTGTGCGGGTGCAGCGTCCACAGTTGCTGGGCCATATCGCGTACCTGTGGCAGCAGATCGCCATCGCGCTGCAGATCGGCGACGCGCAGCATCTGCAAGCCGGTCTGGCGCGTACCCAGCAGCTCGCCGGGGCCGCGGATCTGCAGATCCTGTTCGGCAATATAGAAACCATCCTGGCTGTCACGCATCACCTGCAGACGCTGTTTGCTGGTAAACGACAGCGGTGCTTTATACAGCAGCACACAGTGACTCTTGGCACTGCCCCGCCCGACCCGGCCGCGCAACTGGTGCAGCTGTGCCAGACCCAGGCGTTCGGGGTTTTCGATAATCATCAGGCTGGCGTTGGGCACATCGACGCCAACCTCGATCACCGTGGTGGCAACCAGCAGATCCAGCTCATGGGCTTTAAAGCGCGCCATGATGTCGGCTTTCTCGGCCGCTTTCATGCGCCCGTGCACCAGACCGATACGCAGATGCGGTAAGGCTTCGGCCAGTTCCTGTGCGGTGTTCTCCGCCGCCTGACACTGCAATGCCTCGCTCTCTTCAATCAGGGTGCAGACCCAGTAAGCCTGCGCACCTTCCGCACAGGCACCATTGACCCGTTCAATCACTTCCGGGCGGCGCTGCTCGCCGATAGCGACGGTGGTAATCGGGCTGCGGCCGGGAGGCAACTCGTCGATCACCGAGGTGTCCAGATCGGCGTAAGCGCTCATCGCCAGTGTGCGCGGAATCGGTGTGGCGGTCATGATCAGCTGGTGTGGCGATAACTTCTGCGCCACCCCTTTTTCCCGCAACGACAGGCGCTGATGCACGCCAAAGCGGTGCTGCTCGTCGATGATAATCAGCCCCAGCCGGGCGAAATGCACATCGTCCTGAAACAGCGCGTGAGTGCCGACCACCAGTTGCGCTTCACCGCTGGCAATCTCCGCCAGCGAGCGCTCGCGCGCCTTGCCTTTGACCTTGCCGGCCAGCCAGCCAAGCTTGATGCCCAGAGGTTCAAACCAGCCGGAGAGGTTGTTGAGATGCTGTTCGGCGAGAATTTCGGTCGGTGCCATCAGCGCCACCTGAAAACCGGCCTGCAGCAGATCGCAGGCTGCGAGTGCGGCAACCAGGGTTTTGCCGGAGCCGACATCGCCCTGCACCAGACGCAGCATAGGGTAAGGCTGGGTCAGATCCTGTTCGATTTCGCTCACCACCCGTTGCTGGGCGCCGGTCGGGGTAAAGGGCAGCTGCTGCAGTAACGCCCGCTGCAGGGTTTTATCGCTGTGGATGGCCGGAGCTTCGTCGGCCTGAACCTGTGCCCGTAATTTATGCAAAGACAGCTGGTGGGCGAGGAGTTCTTCCAGAATCAGGCGTTTCTGCGCCGGGTGCTGGCCGCTTTCGAGCAATGCCAGATTGGTTTCCCGTGGTGGCGTATGCAAAAACAGCAGGGCGTCTTTCAGCGTTGGCAGGCGCCACTGCTGCAGCCAGGTGGCGGGCAGCAGATCGGTCAGATCGACCTGATCGGCTTTCAGCAGCTCCAGCGCCTGCTCATGTAGTAAACGCAGGCGCTGCTGGCTGATGCCGTCGGTGGCCGGGTAAACCGGCGTCAGGCTCGGTTCCAGCGGTAAATCGAGGCCTTCTTCCAGCCGGGTGTATTCCGGGTGATACAGCTCCAGCCCGCTGGCGCCACGGCGCGGTTCGCCGTAGCAGCGGATAGTGGTGCCGGTGCTGAACTGGTTTTTCTGCGCGGCGCTGAAATGGTAAAAGCGCAGGCTGATGACACCGCTGTGGTCCTGCAGCTTCACCAGCAGGCTGCGGCGTTTGCCAAACAACACGGTAGCGCCGCGCACTTCGCCCTGAATCACCGCCGGGCGCATCGGTTGCAGGGCGCCGATCGGGGTGATCTGGCTGCGGTCTTCATAGCGGAAAGGCAGGTGGAAAAACAGATCCGCCAGACTGCGGATCTGCAGTTTATGCAGCTGTTCGGCCAGTTTCGGGCCGACGCCTTTCAGCTCGGTGATCTGGCTGAATTTTGCCACGCGTTACCTGCCCTCAGGGTTCCAGACGGCACTGACGGGCGGTGCTCAGCAACAGATCGATAGCCTGACCGCGCGGGAAGCTGGCACGCCAGGCCAGCGCCACGGTACGGAAAGGTGCCGGAGCCTTGAACGGACGCGTGGTCACCAGATTCTGGTCGAGATTACTGACCGCCGACTCCGGCAGCACGGTAATGCCGAGCCCGGTGGCGACCATATGCTTCAGGGTTTCCAGTGAGCTGCCTTCGAGCACGCTGCCGAGGCGAGTGTGATGCTTACGCGCCAGCGCCGGGCAGTGTTCGAATACCTGATCACGGAAGCAGTGGCCTTCGCCCAGCATCAGCAGATCTTCATCGGCCAGTTGTTCGGCTTCAATGCTTTTCTGTTTGCACCAGGGGTGGTTTTTCGGCAGCACCACGACGAAGTTTTCGTCGTACAGTGGCCGGGTCAGCACATCGGCTTCGGTAAAGGGCAGGGCGACGATGATGGCATCCAGTTCACCGTCGCGCAGCTGGCGGCGCAGTACGCCGGTGTAGTTCTCTTCCAGATACAGTGGCATGGTTGGCGCCTGCTGGTGAATCTGCGGCACCAGATGCGGAAACAGGTAAGGCCCGATGGTGAAAATAGCGCCAAGCTTCAGCGGTGTGCTGAGCTGATCCTTGCCGGCACTGGCCAGTTCGCGGATGGTGCGGGCTTCTTCCAGCACCCTTTGCGCCTGGGTAACGATGCGCTCACCGAGCGGCGTAACGGTAACCGAGCTTTTGCTGCGTTCAAATATCGCAATGTCTAACTCGCTTTCCAGTTTTTTTATCGCTACGCTCAGCGTCGGCTGGCTGACAAAGCATTTTTCCGCCGCCCGGCCAAAATGACGTTCCTGGGCAAGAGTCACGATGTACTTGAGTTCGGTCAGCGTCATAAGGGTTCCTTAATTGTTACCTTGTATGGGTGCCGGAAAATTGATTTAGCTTACCTATTAAATCCGGGTGAATAAAGCCCGTGGGGGCTGAATGCTGTCACTTGGCTAAAATAACAATGAATGCGCGGCCCAGAGGGCTGCACCAGACTGAGCGCAAGAGGAGAATTACATGGCTCGGATTCTGATTGTGGGGGCAGGAGATATTGGCGGTAATCTGGCTCAGCGGCTGCATGCTGACGGGCATCAGGTATGGGGTGTCCGCCGCTCCGAGAAACCAATCGGTGACGGTATTGGCCTGATTCAGGCCGATGTGGCGGACTCAGAAACGCTGCAGGAGTTACCTGAGGATCTGGATATCCTGGTTTACAGCGTGGCTTCTCCGGTGTTCTCGAAAGAGGGCTACCACGATTATTACTACAAAGGATTGCGTAATGTGCTGCGGGCGCTGAAAGGCCAGAAGCTGAAACGTGCGTTCTTTGTTTCCAGTTCCAGTGTTTATCACCAGATGAACGCCGAATGGGTCGACGAGACCAGCGAAACCACGCCGACCAGCTTCGCCGGTAAAGAAATGCTGGCCGCAGAACAGGCGCTGCTGAACGATAAACTGCCTGGCACCGTTGTGCGTTTTACCGGCATTTATGGTCCTGGCCGCACCCGCATGATTGAGCAGGCACGGCAGGGCAGCCACTGTGATCCGGAACCACCGGTGTGGACTAACCGTATTCACCGTGATGATTGTCTGGGTGTATTGCAGTTGCTGATTGAACGGGCACTTACGGATAAACCGCTGGATGATATTTATCTGGCCACCGACGATGAACCAGCCACGCTGTTTGATGTGCTTGAGTGGATGAAAGACCGTATCGGTGATGTGGAACCGGATCACGATGTGCCGGAAGCCTCACGCCGTGCTAACCGTCGCTGCTCTAATAAGCGTCTGCGTGAGCTGGGTTACGATTTTAAATTCAGCAATTATCGTGAAGGCTATGACCAGCTGCTGACCGAGATGGGGCTGATCTAGCCTGCGGTTAACAGCCATAAAAAAAGCGCTCAGTGAGCGCTTTTTTTATGCAGCAAAGAAACTCAGTCGAGTTCCAGTACGCCGTCCATTTCCACACCGGCATCGCGTGGCAGCTGTGCCACACCGACCGCAGCGCGGGCCGGGTATGGCTGCTCAAAGTATTCCGCCATCACTTTATTAACGGTGGCGAAGTTGCCCAGATCGGTCAGGAAAATATTCAGCTTGGCGATCTGCTGCAGAGAACCGCCAGCCGCTTCACACACTGCGCTCAGGTTTTTAAATACCTGATGAATGCGTGCTTCGATATCGCCTTCAACCATTTCCATGGTTTCCGGTACCAGCGGAATCTGCCCGGACAGGTAAACGGTTTTTCCGACTTTAACAGCCTGGGAATAGGTGCCTATAGCGGCCGGGGCTTTTTCTGTAGCGATGATTTCGCGGCTCATAACAATCCTTAATTTTTACTGCGGACAATTTTATTTACGCCGCGGATATTGCGCAGGCGGCGGATCGCGCGGGCCAGATGTTTACGGCCATGCACGCTGAGACTCAGATGGGTAACGCTGAGGCGGGCATCGCGTTCTTCCACACTGATTTTTTCGATATTGGCTTCCGCCTGGGTAATGGCGCTGGCCAGTTCGGCGACGATGCCACGGCGGTTTTCCAGATAGACTTTAAGGTCGACGGTAAATTCGCTGTCGATGTCTTTGTCCCAGCTGAGAATGACGCATTTTTCCGGGTTATCGCGGAATTCTTCGACGTTTTTACAGCTTTCGGTATGAATCACCAGACCACGGCCGGAACTGACGTAACCAATAATCGGGTCGCCGGGAATCGGGCTGCAGCATTTGGCAAAATTCACCACCAGACCTTCGGTGCCTTTAATCGCCAGCGGTGATTGTTCAACCGATTCCAGATCGATGTCGGATTCTTTATTAGCAACCAGCAGGCGGCGCGCCAGCAGCGGCGCCATACGGTTACCGGCACCAATATCTTCGAGCAGGTCGCCGAGTTCATCGAGGCCGGTTTCACGCAACACCAGATCAATATGCTGCTGGTCGATATCTTCCAGCGTTTTGCCCAGCGCATTCAGCGCTTTATTCAGCAGACGCTCACCCAGTGCCACCGATTCGGAGCGGCGCTGGCTCTTGAGGTAATTACGGATATTGGAGCGCGCCTTGCCGGTGACCACAAAGTTGAGCCAGGCCGGATTCGGCTGGCCGCCCGGTGCGGTCACAATCTGCACGGTCTGACCGTTCTGCAGACGTGCACTCAGTGGCGCCAGCTGGCGGTTAATACGGCAGGCGATGCAGTGATTGCCCACATCGGTATGCACCGCGTAAGCAAAATCGATGGCCGTGGAGCCGGATGGTAATTCGAGAATTTTGCCCTTCGGCGTGAACACGTAAATCTCATCCGGGAACAGATCGACTTTAACGTGCTCAACAAACTCCAGCGGGCTGCCGGCGTTTTTCTGCAGCTCGAGCAGGTTCTGCACCCACTGCCGTGCACGCTGGGTGCCGCTGGCCTGATCGCTTTCCGACTTATACAGCCAGTGGGCGGCAATACCATGGTTGGCCATGGCTTCCATTTCTTCGGTGCGGATCTGGATTTCAATCGGCACACCACCGATACCGATCAGCGTGGTGTGCAGCGACTGGTAACCGTTGGTTTTGGGAATGGCGATATAGTCTTTGAAGCGCCCCGGAATCGGCTTATACAGACTGTGCATGGCACCGAGGATGCGGTAACAGGAATCGACGGAGTCGGCGATGATGCGGAAACCGTAGACATCCATAATATCGGTCAGTGATTTACGCTGATCGCGCATCTTGCTGTAAATGCTGAACAGATGCTTTTCACGGCCAACCACCCGGGCGCTGATACCCACCTCGGTGAGGCGGTTGCGCACGGCGGTGGCGATGTTATTCACAATCTCAGAACGGTGGCCGCGCGCTGCCTTTACCGCTTTGCGGATCATCTCCGAACGCATCGGATACATGGCTTCGAAACACAGCTCTTCCATCTCCACGCGGATACTGTTCAGACCCAGGCGGTTGGCGATGGGGGCGTAGATATCGAGGGTTTCTTTGGCGATGCGGCGGCGCTTTTCGGGTTTCAGTGAGCCCAGAGTGCGCAGGTTGTGCAGGCGGTCGGCGAGTTTTACCAGAATGACGCGGATGTCTTTGGCCATGGCCATGGCCATCTTCTGGAAGTTTTCGGCCTGCTGGTGTTCTTTGCTTTCGAAGTGAATATTGGTGAGCTTGGACACACCATCAACCAGATCGGTGACCACATCGCCGAACTGTTTTGCCAGAGCGGTTTTGGGTACGCCGGTGTCTTCAATCACATCGTGCAGCATGGCGGCCATCAGGCTTTGATGGTCGAGATGCATGTCGGCCAGGATGTTGGCGACCGCTAACGGATGGATGATATAAGGCTCGCCGCTGCGACGGCGCTGGCCATCGTGGGCTTGTTCGGCGTAGTAATAGGCGCGGCTGACCTGCTGAATCTGAGGGTTGCTCAGATAGTGGGAAAGCCGCTCCGATAAGGCATCAATGGTGGGCACTTAAGCAGAACCTCAGGCTGGGTCTGCTTAGTACTGTTCCGCTCGTGCGGCTTCTTCCTGGGCGGCCATGGTGGTTGGCGTTACCAGGTTTTCAGCGATTTCACGCAGAGCCAGTACGGTTGGCTTGTCGTTTTCTTCCGCAACCAGTGGCTCGGCACCCTGTACCGCGATCTGGCGGGCACGTTTGGTGGCCAGCATGACCAGTTCAAAGCGGTTATCAACGTTGGTTAAGCAATCTTCTACGGTAACGCGTGCCATGGGATATCCTGTGGAATCAGATGAATTCGGTGGAACCGGGTATTGTAGCGGAATCCGCCGGCAAGGGAAGAGGCCAGCGGATTCCGGACGTGATCAGCCGTTCAGTAATTCCTGCAGCACATCTTCGTGGCGCACCTGCTGGGCGCTCAGACGATGGCGGCGGGCAATCACGATAGCGCGCAGTTCTTCGACAGTGTTTTCAAAATTATCGTTAATAATCAGATAGTTGTACTCACCGTAGTGGCTCATCTCGTTACGCGCATCGCGCATGCGGCGTTCGATAATGTCTTCGCTGTCCTGGCCGCGCTTCTGCAGGCGTTCACGCAACGCCGCAATAGACGGCGGTGCAATAAATACGCTGACGGCATCCGGCATCAGGTGACGGACCTGTTGCGCGCCCTGCCAGTCGATTTCCAGAATCACATCACGACCGGCGGAAAGCTCGGATTCGACCCATTCCTGCGAGGTGCCGTAGAAGTTATCGAATACCTGAGCGTGCTCAAGAAACGCGCTGCGGCTGACCATGTCCTGAAACTCGGCCACGGATACGAAGTGATAATCTTTGCCGTCCACCTCGCCCGGACGCGGGGCGCGGGTGGTGTGGGATACGGACACACCGATATAACCGGTGGATTGCAGCAGGGCTTTCACCAGGCTGGTTTTACCGGCACCGGACGGAGCGGAGAAAATAAACAGGGTACCAATCATAGGAAGCTCGCTGTTCTGGCCGGACGTTGGGGTTGGGTTATTCAATGTTCTGTACCTGCTCACGCATTTGTTCGATCAGCACTTTCAGGTCGACGGCGGCCTGGGTAATGCTGGTAGTCAGTGATTTAGAGGATAGCGTATTCGCCTCGCGATTCAGCTCCTGCATCATAAAATCGAGGCGGCGGCCGATGGGTTCGTCCTGGCTGAGAATACGGCCGACTTCCTGAATATGGGTGTTCAGGCGGTCGAGTTCTTCGGCGACATCGGCTTTCTGTGCCAGTAACACCATTTCGGTTTCCAGCCGGCTGCTGTCGAGGGTGATATTCAGCTCGGCGATTTTATCTTCCAGCTGCTGACGCTGGGCGGCCAGTGCCTGGGGCATAGCGGCAGCAACGCTGGCAACAATCTGCTGCATTTTTTCCAGTCGCTGGCGGATCAGTGCGGCCAGTTCTTCGCCTTCCCGTGCCCGGGCATCGCAACTGCTGCGCAGGCAATCGTCGAACGCCTGCAGTGCCGCCTGTTGCAGTGCTTTGCCGTCGGTTTCCGCACTGCTGATTACGCCGGGCCAGGCCAGCACTTCGAGCACATTCATGGCGTTGCCGGGGCCGATGATGGCATGTACTTCATCGGCGGCACGGTTCAGCTCGTGTACCAGTTCGTGGTTAACGCTGAGTTTGTTTTCGCCCTGTAACGGCTGAAAGCGCAGTGCGCATTCGACTTTGCCGCGGCTGAGGGATTTTTTCAGGCGCTCGCGCAGGGCCGGTTCCAGATCGCGGAAAGCATCCGGCAGGCGGAAGTGCAGTTCCAGGTAGCGGCTGTTCACCGAGCGGATTTCCCAGGTAAAACGTCCCTGCGGGCATTCGCTGCCGGCACGGGCAAAGGCCGTCATACTGAAAACCATAAGTCTCTCGCGTTAATAAATTCCCCTGCATTGTAAGGGCTGGGGCTTTTTGCCGCTATAATGCCGGCCTTTACTCAATATCAGATTCAAGGATTCCGCTTATGAGACCCAGTGGCCGTACAACCGATCAGCTGCGTGATGTGCGCATTACCCGCAATTTCACCAAACATGCCGAAGGTTCTGTACTGGTGGAATTCGGTGACACCAAAGTGATTTGTACCGCGTCGGTTGAAACCAGCGTGCCGCCGTTTCTGCGTGGCAAAGGTCAGGGCTGGGTGACGGCGGAATACGGCATGCTGCCGCGTTCGACCGGCTCGCGCATGATCCGTGAAGCGGCCAAAGGCAAACAACAGGGCCGTACCGTGGAAATTTCCCGCCTGATCGGCCGCAGCCTGCGCGCCGCTATTGATCTGACGGCGCTGGGCGAAAACACCATCACCATCGACTGTGATGTGATTCAGGCCGACGGCGGCACCCGTACCGCCTCGATTACCGGTGCCTGTGTAGCGCTGGTCGATGCCATTAACTGGCTGAAAGCCAAAGGCAAAGTAAAAGGTGAGCCGCTGAAGCAGATGATTGCGGCCGTCTCTGTGGGCATCTACAACGGTGAAGCGGTGCTGGATCTGGATTACGCCGAAGACTCCACGGCGGAAACCGATCTGAACGTGATCATGACCGAGAACGGTGGTTTCGTAGAGATTCAGGGTACCGCCGAAGGTGAAGCCTTCACACCGGATGAGCTGAACGCCATGCTGGCACTGGCACAGAAAGCCATCGGCGAACTGAGCGCGAAACAGAAGGAAGCGCTGGCTGGCTGATCGTTGCAGTGATCAGTCTGCAGCAATAAAAAAGGCGCCGGTGGCGCCTTTTTTATTGTCTGTCAGTGGTGCGGGTTGTCAGTCTTCGTCGAACTCGTATTCCACCATGACCGCGGCGTGATCACCAAAACGCAGGTTGGTATCGAGCTTGGCTTCCACCACAAACTGACGGATGCCCGGTGTACAGATCTGATAATCCTTGCGCCAGCCGTGCTGATTGCGGCGCGCGCTTTCTGCGTCCGGCCACCAGGTAAACTGGTTCTCGCCGAAATTGGCTTCGCGGAAGGCATCAACGTAGCCGGCCGGGCCAAACATCTGATCGAACCAGGCGCGTTCTTCCGGCAGGAAGCCCGGTGTGTCCTGATTGCTCTGCCAGTCGGCCAGATCAACGGTTTTATGCGCCGCTTCAAAGTTGCCGCAGAAAATAAACTCGCGGCGTTTGCGCCGGGTTTTATTCAGATGCTCCAGGAAGGATTTCTGGAAGGCCAGTTTATCTTCCAGGGTGTTGTGCTCATCAACCGTCGGGAACAGGATGGAGCCAACGCTGACATGGTCGAAATCCGCCTGAATAAAGCGCCCCTGCATATCGCACTGCGGGAATGCCAGGCCGGTCATAATGGCTTTCGGCACTTCACGGGTAAGGATGGCCACACCGGAATAGTTATCGGCTTCGGCATCGAAGAAATAGGCGTTGTAACCATCGGGATACACGACGGAATCAGGCAGCTGGTATTCCTTGGCCAGTAACCCCTGAATGGCAACCACATCAGCCTGCGCGGTTTGCAGCCAGGTATACAGCCCTTTTTCGACCGCTTGTTTCAGGCCGTTGACGTGTAAACTGATAATCCTCATACATGGTTCCCAACTGGTGAAGCGTGTATCATACCGCATCCTTTGGAAAGCGGGTAAATATGGGCGAGAATGTTGTGCTTCTGGTCACGCATTGCCGGTATTTCTCCCTTCCGTCCGAACTATTTTGCCGGCCTGTGCTGGCGGTTGAATCTCAGGTTTCGTATGCAGACGTATCAGAAAGAATTTATCGAATTCGCCATCGCTCAGGGTGTACTCAAATTTGGCGAATTTACCCTGAAATCCGGCCGGGTCAGTCCTTATTTTTTTAATGCCGGCCTGTTTAACAGCGGTGCCGCGCTGGCCAAGCTTGGACGTTTTTATGCGGCGGCACTGGAAGCGTCCGGTGTTGACTACGATGTGGTCTTTGGCCCGGCTTATAAGGGTATTCCACTGGCCGCGACTCTGTCGGTGGCGCTGGCTGACCACTACAACAAAGACATGCCTTACGTTTTTAACCGTAAAGAAGCCAAAACCCACGGCGAAGGCGGTAACCTTGTCGGCGCACCGCTGACCGGCCGTGTACTTATCGTAGACGATGTTATTACCGCCGGTACGGCTATCCGTGAAGTCATGGCTATGATTAACGCCGCAGAAGGTGCAACGCCGGCCGCTGCCCTGATTGCCCTGGACCGCCAGGAAAAAGGTCAGGGTGAGCTGTCAGCCATTCAGGAAGTTGAGCGTGACTTCGGCATGAAAGTGATCAGCATCGTGGGCCTGAATCAGGTGCTGGATTATGTATCTGAAAAACCAGAGCTGGCGCAGTATGCCGCCGCTATCAGTGCTTACCGCGATCGTTACGGGGTTGAGTAAAAAAGTGCGGGTATAAAGCGCACCAAAAGGAGTGTTGTAACAATGAAGCCACTGGTTGGGCTGTTTGCCGTTGTTTGCTTACTGGCCTCGGGTTCAAGCTTTGCTAACAAGCTGTATCGTTTCACTGTCGATGGCCGTGTGGTGGTTAAAGATCATATTCCCACCGAGTACAGTCATCTGGGTTACGAAGTACTGAACAGCAGCGGCATGGTGGTGAAAACCGTTGCTCCGGCTCCGACGGCTGAAGAGCTGGCGCAGCGTCGCGCTGAAGAAGCTGCGAAAAAAGCCCGTCAGGATGCTATTACTGCCCAGCGCAAGCTGGATCTCGACTTACTGCGTCTGTATGCCAAGCCTTCGGATGTGGAACGTGCGCGGCAGCGCAAAGCCGATGAAATCGACTCCTACATTCAACTGCAACGCCGGCGCATTGTTGATCTGGAACAGAAGCTGGAAAAAGCCCAGGCGCAGGCGGCCAATATTGAGCGCCGTGGTCAGGAGGTTCCTGCCGATATGCGCCTTGAAATTGTGCAGTTGCAGAATGGTATCCGTGACAGCGAAGGTAACATCAAGGCGCGTCAGCAGGAAATGAAAGAGAGTACCCGCGATTTTGCTGAGCAATACGAGCGTGTGCGCATTCTGCAGGTTTACCCGGCCGGTACGCTGGATGATGATGTCGATCTGGATAAAGTCGACCGCGAGCTGGAAGGCAAAAAAGATTAAAAAAATCCCGGGCATGTCCCGGGATTTTTTTGCCTGCGGTTTACACCGTCAGGCTGGTAAGGTTTTTTTCGCGCAGCAACAGTGGTTGCAGCAGCTGCCACTGTTCGTCCCAGTACTGGGTCGGACGGGTGTCAAACTCGGTGCGTACATACTGGCGGATACGGCCTTCCAGTACGGCGGTGAGCAGATTGGCAGCCGCACTGATGGTCTGCAGAGGCACTTTGCCTTCGCGCATTTCGGCTTCACGCAGGATCTGTTTGAACTGCATTTCAATACGTTCAAAGAACTGCTGAATGCGCTGGCGCAGGCGTTCGGTTTCACCGGACAGTGCATCGCCGGATAACAGGCGGCACATGCCCGGATTCTTCTCGGCAAAGGTCAGTACCAGTGTCAGGGTCCGTTCGCAGCGCTGATCGGCCTGCTCAAAATCCTGCAGGATACGGCTGACCCGGGAGAACACCGCTTCTTCGATAAAGCTGATCAGGCCTTCGAACATCTTTGCCTTGGACGGGAAGTGGCGATACAACGCCGCTTCCGAAACGCCCACGGCTTTTGCCAGGCTGGCGGTGGTGATGCGGGCGCCGGGATTGGTTTCCAGCATATGCGCCAGCGCCTGCAGAATCTGATCGCGTCGTGACAGCTTGTCGGCGGTCTCAGTCATGTAACCTTCCTCAGCTGCGGCGGTTGGTGATCAGGGTACCAACACCTTCGTCGGTGAACAGTTCGAGTAAGGTTGAGTGAGCAACCCGGCCGTCGATGATATGGGCGCTGGTTACACCTGCGTGTACGGCATCCAGGGCGCACTGAATCTTCGGCAGCATGCCGCCATAGATGGTGCCGTCGGCGATCAGATCATCCACCTGTTTGGTGGACAGGCCGGTCAGTACCTTGCCTTCTTTATCCATCAGACCGGCAATATTGGTCAGCAGGATCAGTTTTTCGGCGCGTAATACTTCTGCCACTTTACCGGCTACCAGATCGGCGTTGATGTTGTAAGAAGCACCGTCTTCGCCAACACCGATTGGCGCAATCACCGGAATAAAGTCACTGTTGGTCAGCATATCCAGCACCTGGGTGTTGATGCGCGATACTTCGCCCACATGGCCGATATCGATGATTTCAGGTTTTTCCAGCTCTGGGGAGCTCTTGGTAACGTGCAGCTTTTTCGCGTGCAGCAGCTGGCCGTCTTTACCGGTCAGGCCAATGGCCTTGCCGCCGTTCTGGTTGATCAGGTTGACGATGTCTTTGTTCACCAGACCGCCGAGCACCATTTCCACCACGTCCATGGTTTCGCCGGTGGTGACGCGCATACCATTCACAAACTTACTTTCGATATTCAGTTTGTTGAGCAGGTCGCCGATCTGAGGGCCGCCGCCATGCACCACAATCGGGTTAATACCGATCAGTTTCAGCATCACCATATCGCGCGCAAAGCTGTTCTTCAGGTCTTCGTCGATCATGGCGTTGCCGCCGTATTTAACGACGATGGTTTTGCCGACGAAACGCTGCAGATAGGGCAAGGCTTCACTGAGAACTTTGGCGGTATTCATGGCGCTGTCACGCGACAATGGCATGGTCTGGCTCCTTGATGAGCGGATAAATAAGAAACGGTCGGGCAGGCTGCGGTATCGCTCAGCAGCCTGATGTACCGCGCCGCATTATAACGTTATACGGCGCGCCCCTGCCAACGGGAATTGACGTCTTTCTCAGAACGGAACCTTGAGTTCCGGCGCGTGGCGGGTAAGTGCCTGCTTCATTCGTTGCTGAATCCGGGCAATGGCTTCGGCATTGTTGCCGGCAAAGCGCAGGGTCAGCTTGGGCGTGGTATTGGACGGCCGGATCAGGCCCCAGCCCTCGGCAAACTCGATGCGCAGACCGTCGGTGCTGAATACCCGTGCGCCGGCAGTCAGTTCGCTGTCGGCGGAGAGCTCCTGCAGCAGGCTGAATTTGCGCACATCATCGCAGTCGATGGTGATCTCCGGCGTACTGACATCTTCCGGCAGGGCGGCAAACAGCTGATCCACCGGCAGATTTCTCTGGCTGATAATCTCCAGCAAACGGACGGCGGTATAGAGGCCATCGTCAAAGCCGTACCAGCGGTCCTGAATATAGAAGTGGCCGCTGAACTCACCGCCGACCACGGCGTTCAGTTCCTGCATCTTGCGCTTCATCAGCGAGTGGCCGGTTTTCCACATGGTCGGGCGGCCACCATGGCGGCTGATCAGTGAAGCCAGATGGCGCGAAGACTTCACGTCGTAGATGACATCGCGGCCGGGATTACGCGGCAGAATATCGTCAACCAGCAACATCAGCAGGCGGTCCGGCCAGATAATCTTGCCGTTATTATCAACCAGTGCCACGCGGTCGCCATCACCGTCAAACGCCAGGCCCAGATCGGCGTTATGAGCTTTAACCGCATCCTGTAACGCCTGCAGATTTTTTGGCTGGCTTGGGTCCGGGTGATGATTTGGGAAGCGGCCGTCGACGTCGCAGAACAGGCATTCGGCTTCCAGTCCGATCATGGCCATCAGTTTTTCGGCCAGAGGGCCGGCGATACCATTGCCGGCATCAATCACAATCTTCATGCTGCGGGCGAGCTGCACGTCGCCCTCGATACGCTGCAGATAGGTGTCTGCCAGCTCACGCTCTTCGGTCTGGCCCGACCCTTGTGGCAGGTCGCGGCGCATGATGCGGTGGTACAGCGCCATGAGTTCATCCTGCGCCAGGGTATGCTGGTCGATAACGATCTTCAGACCGTTAAACTCCGACGGATTATGGCTACCGGTCACGACTACACCGCACGGCGTATCCAGCTCATGGGTGGCGAAATAGAGCAGGCCGGTTGGCTGTGCGCCAAGGCGGATCACATGACAGCCGCTGTCATTCAGACCGAGCTGCAGTTGTGCTGCCAGCTGCGGGCTGGATTCCCGGCCATCCCAGGCAAGGCTGATTTTGCTGAAGCCGCGTTCCTGTACTTCAGCCCCCAGCGCGCGGCCGATCCAGTAGCAGGTATCTCCGGTCAGATCCTGACCGACGATGCCGCGGATGTCGTAAGCGCGGAAAATACCCTGCGCGACTTCGATCGGGTGCTCGTGTTCAACTTCTTCGACCATCAGTTCCGGCAGTGTCTGGCGTTTGGCGTTGCTGACGGTGGTGATTTTCTTTGGCTGTTCCAGGGCGATTTCCTGACGCTCGCGGCTGTTGCCATTCGCTTTGCCATTGTCGGTGACATCAGGGCGTACGGTATTGATCAGATGTTGCATACTGACCGCCAGTTCGTGGAACAGCGCCAGGGTAAATACCGGCTGCTCATCAATGCCTTTGCGGCTGAGGTTACGCACATAGGTCAGCAGCTTCAGCTGGTTGCGCAGAATGTCGCGCTTCTGCATGCCGACCAGCACAAACAGGCCGACAAAGGTCGCGGCCAGCACGATGAGCCAGGGCGTAGCCAGTGGCACCAGCTCAAGTTGCGGGCGCTCGTCAGAAGGAATGTAGGTCAGATACCAGTAATCATTAATTGGCTTGGTGACAATGGTGCCGGCGCGTTTGACTTCCTGGCCGATACGGAAAATTTCCAGACCACGGCTGCGGTCATTATCGACAAACTGGTTAACCACAATCTGTCCCATGGTCTGGCTGGTGCCGGACTGAAACTGCGACAGCCAGCCTGAGCCGTATTCGGCCAGTAACACGCCGGCGATCTGGTTTTGTTCATTGCGGATAGGTGAAGCCCAGTAGAAATGCAGGCTGCCATTGCGCTGTACGGCCTCAAGGCGCATATCGGCACCACTGAGAGTACGGCTGACCAGTTCCTGTACGGCATAACCGTGGCTGCTTTGCAGGCCCATCGCATCTTCCCGGCGGATCAGCTGCAATGAGGATACGCCGGATAAAAACTGGCGCAGGGTTGCCTTCCAGGCCGGATCGTTTTCTTCCAGTGCGCGTACGGTCAGCGGGTGGCGACTGGCAGCTGTCTGCAGGCGGCGGGTGTCCTGCAGGCGGGTACTGAGCGAGTGTGCCATCTGCTCGGCCATCGCATCGGCAAAGGCACGATCAACATCGGACTGGGTAAACAGGTTGACCTGAATACTCTGAAAAGAAAGCCCGCCGGCAATAAACAGCAGCGCCAGCCAGATGGTGAGGCGGCTGTAAAAGACGATGGTACGTTTGGGCGTGCGGGCTTTTGTTCTCATGTTGCTTCCTTTCGGCCGGGGCTGTGCACTACCCCTGATTTATTGTTGTATGAGGCAAGCAGATTGTGCGGCGCTTCAGCTGCGCCCGGAGTGGCCAAAACCGCCGGCGCCACGCTCGGTGGTTTCAAACTGCTCCACAATCTCGAATTCTGCCTGTACAACAGGCACCAGCACCAGCTGCGCCAGACGTTCGCCGACATCGATGGTGAAGCTGTCTTTGCCACGGTTCCAGCAGCTGACCATCAGCTCGCCCTGATAATCAGAGTCGATTAGACCAACCAGATTGCCAAGTACGATGCCGTGTTTATGGCCGAGGCCAGAGCGCGGCAGAATCATGGCAGCCAGACCCGGATCTTCAATATAGATTGCCAGACCGGTACGGATAAGCTGAGTTTCACCCGGATGCAGGGTCAGGGGCGCATCCAGACAGGCGCGCAGATCCAGTCCGGCGGAGCCGGTGGTAGCGTATTCCGGCAGTGGGATGCTGTTGCCCAGACGTTCATCCAGTACTTTTACCTGTAACTTTTGCATTGTCATTCTGTCCGCATTAAGAGATTTTTTGTGTCTGGGTCTGCTGATAGCGGTGTGCAATCAGCTCGACCAGTTCGCGCGCCAGCGCCTGCTTGCTCATCTGGGCAAAGCTCTGCTGGTTTTCTGCCCAGAAAACAGTGACGGCATTCTGGTCGCTGTTAAAGCCGATTTCGCTCGGGGAAACGTCATTGGCGACAATCATGTCGAGATTCTTACGCACCAGCTTATCGCGGGCGTAGACATCCACATCCTGGGTTTCTGCCGCAAAGCCCACGGTAAAGGGGCGCAGTTCGTGGGCGGCCACGGTGGCGACCACGTCGGGGTTTTTCACCAGCGTCAGTTCCATGCTGTCAGCTGATTTTTTGATCTTCTGGTGAGCGGCGGTCATCGGCCGGTAGTCGGCGACGGCGGCCGCGGCGATAAAAATATTGCAGCGACCAAGCATGGCCAGTGAAGCATCCAGCATATCGCGGGCGCTTTCGGTACGTACGCAGTTGACGCGTTCCGGTGCCGGAATCACCACCGGGCCGCTGATCAGCGTTACTCTGGCGCCGGCATCACGGGCGGCAGCGGCAATGGCGTAACCCATCTTGCCGGAACTGTGATTGGAGATATAGCGCACCGGGTCGATGGCTTCGCGGGTTGGACCGGCAGTGATAACGACTTCCAGCCCGGCCAGCAGACCGGTTTCAAACAGATCTGCGGCATGGGCGGCAATCTGCTCCGGCTCCAGCATGCGGCCGGGGCCGACATCTCCACAGGCCTGCACGCCTTCGGCGGGGCCAAACATATGCAGTTTGCTGCCTTTAAGGTCGGTCAGGCGGGCGATATTGGCCTGAGTAATAGGTTCGCGCCACATCGCCTGATTCATCGCCGGAGCCAGAGCTATTGGTGCCTCGGTTGCCAGGCAGATGGTGGTCAGCAGGTCATCGCCGGAACCCTGGGTCAGGCGGGCAATAAAGTTGGCCGATGCCGGGGCTACCAGCAGCAGGTCTGCCCACTTGGCCAGCTCGATATGGCCCATGCCGGCTTCGGCTTCCGGGTCGAGCAGAGCGTGATGTACCGGGTTACCGGATAAGGCCTGCAGGGTCAGGGGGGTGATGAATTCCATGGCGCCGGCGGTCATAACAACCCGCACTTCGGCTCCGGCTTTCTTCAGAATCCGCACCAGTTCGGCGGCTTTATAGGCGGCAATCCCACCGGTGATTCCGAGCAAAATACGCTTATTACAGAGTTGTTGCATGGCTGGTTTCACGCTGACTAGAATGAGCCTGAGTATATAAGGAAGCGTATGACAAGTCTGCAACGCAGCGGAGTGCGGTTGTCAGACTTATGACTCAGTAAATCACAGACCTGCAGGGAGGTAGGGATGGCAATATGTGACTGGCCCAGCGCTGAGCGGCCAAGGGAAAAACTGTTGGCTCAGGGCGCCGGCAGTTTGTCGGATGCCGAACTGTTGGCCATTTTTCTGCGTACCGGAGTAAAAGGCAAAAGTGCCGTCGATCTGGCGCGTGAGCTGCTGCAGGAATTCGGCAGTCTGCGCGCCCTGCTGACCGCCGATTTAACCGCATTCTGTAAACCGCTGGGCCTTGGCAGTGCCAAATATGCCCAGTTGCAGGCGGTGCTGGAAATGGCGCGGCGACACCTGGCGGAGCAACTGGCCCGTGGTGATGCCTTAACCAGTCCTGATCTGACCCGGCAGTATCTGCTGGCTCAGCTGCGTGACCGTGATCATGAAGTGTTTGCCTGTCTGTTGCTGGATAATCAGCACCGGGTACTGAAATACCACGAGCTGTTCCGCGGCACCATCGACGGCGCGGCGGTGTATCCGCGTGAAGTCGTTAAGCTGGCGCTGAGTCATGGCGCCGCCGCCGTGATACTGGCGCACAATCATCCGTCCGGTGTGGCCGAACCCAGTCACGCCGACCGGGCACTGACCGACCGCTTACAGCAGGCACTGGGGCTGGTGGATATCCGCGTGCTGGATCATCTGGTGGTGGGTGACGGGCACTGTGTATCCTTTGCCGAACGCGGCTGGATATAATTCGCGGGCGCGCCTGCCATTCGTATAAAAAATAAGCTTTCGCTTGCGACGGCCGGGGCGTTTTGGTATAAAGCGCAACTCTTTTCAGCCAGGGCCGTCGCGAATCAAGATTTTGATGACGAACGCCCACGGTTGGTAACGAATTTCCAATTTGTTCGATACAGTTAAAAATCGGGGCGAGATCAATGTCTAAGGTTTGCCAAGTTACAGGTAAAGGTCCTGTAACCGGGAATAACGTTTCCCACTCAAACATTAAAACCAAGCGCCGTTTTCTGCCTAACCTGCAACAGCACCGTTTCTGGGTAGAAAGCGAAAACCGTTTTGTGCGTCTGCGTATTTCTACCAAAGGTATGCGCATCATCGATAAGAAAGGTATCGATGCTGTTCTGGCAGAACTGCGTGCACGCGGCGAAAAAGTCTAAGGAGACCTGTTATGCCACGCGATAAGATCCGTTTAGTGTCTAGTGCCGGTACCGGTCACTTCTACACCACTGACAAAAACAAGCGCACCATGCCTGAGAAAATGGAGATCAAAAAATTTGATCCTGTGATCCGTCAGCACGTGATGTATAAAGAAGCCAAAATTAAGTAAGCTTCTTTCGCTTGAAAAGAACCCGGCCTGTGCCGGGTTTTTTTATGGCCGCCATCCTGGGGACTGTGCTTGCTTCGCCTCATCTTTCTCTCTTCTGGCATAATCGCGTTTTTACTCAGACGTCTGACATCCTTATGCCTGAACTACCTGAAGTCGAAACCACCAAGCGCGGTATTGAACCCTGGCTGCTGAATCAGCGTATTGAGCGTGTGGTGGTGCGCCAGCCACAGCTGCGCTGGCCGGTGGTGGATGAATTAAAACTGCTGGAAGGCCAGACCGTGCGTGGTCTGAGTCGCCGGGCGAAGTACATTCTGGTGGAGACCGATATCGGCACCGCCATCTGGCATCTGGGTATGTCGGGTTCGCTGCGTCTGGTCGAGCCCTCTGCGCCGGCTGGTAAACACGATCATATCGACTGGCAGCTGGGTAACGGCAAGGTGCTGCGTTACCACGATCCGCGCCGTTTTGGCGCCTTGCTGTGGATTGAGCCCGGAACCGACAGTGATCATTTAACCCACCTTGGGCCGGAACCTTTGTCGGGCGACTTTACTGCGGAGTACCTGTTCCGCCGTTCCCGTGGCAAAAGTCAGGCGATCAAAACCTTTGTGATGGACGGTAAGGTCGTGGTCGGCGTCGGTAATATTTACGCCAACGAGAGCCTGTTTCTGGCCGGTATTCGTCCGGCGACGGCAGCCGGGAAAATCAGCCTGGCGCGCTATGAGTGCCTGGTCAGCGAAATTAAACAGGTGCTGGCGCGGGCGATTGAACAGGGCGGCACGACTCTGCGTGATTTCGTTGGTGGCGATGGTAAGCCGGGTTATTTTGCCCAGCAGCTTTTTGTTTACGGCCGTGGGGGTGAACAATGCAAGGTGTGCAGCAGTGTGCTGAAAGAAATCCGTCAGGGGCAGCGGGCGACGGTTTATTGCCCGGTCTGCCAGCGTTAACCTGCTGCAAAGCCCATACCGCCAGCCGTGACGAGGCGCGCAGGTGCTGATATAGTCAGGCCTATTCGCATCTGCATCAAAAGAGGAAGAACAATGCAACTGATGGCGACCTTACGGACTTCGGTAAATATTGCTGTGGCCACCGCATTGCTTGGCATGAGTTCTCTTGCCAGCGCTGAACGGATTGAAGAAACCCCAAGCGCTGGTGCCATGGTGGCCGATGCGGTGTTGGCGCGTCCGTTGTATTTCGTATTATCTCAGGCCGGTGCATTGATTTACGGCGCCACACTGCCGTTTACCCTGCTCGGCGGCAATGCTGATCAGGCGGCGGAAACTCTGGTAGTAACGCCTTTACAGGCGGCTTTCGTGCGTTGTCTGGGCTGTGGCAAGGTTGAAAACGAAGTAGGCTCCCTGAACGAAGGTGACGGCAAACGTATCCGTCACTTCGTTATGCTCAGCGGTGGTGCTGCGCAGCTGGATACCGATGGAGAAACCGGTAACGGTGCCACTTATGGCTTGTATCTGGGTACTCATTTTGAGCTGACCGATAAGAGCCGTTTTGATGTGATGCTGGGGGCTAAGCGTCTGGCGGAAACAGAGATCAAAGCTTCGACCGGTACATTCAAAGATTCGGCAACCTCTTATCAGATCGTCAGCCGCTTTGGCCGTGAAGTCTTCGGCAATGTGGATCTGATGTTCAAATTGGGTGCCCATCACTGGTCGGCCGAGCGCAAGCTGAACACTGGCTCGAAGGGCGACACCTCCGGTAACGATTTCCTCTGGGGTGTAGGTCTGGATACAGGCTTGGGTGACAAGCTGCGTGTAGGTCTGGATTACACCAGCTACTCGATGGAAAACAAAGACGACGGCTATGACGCCGGTATCGATACGCTGGATCTGAACGTCAGCTACCTGTTCTGATCATCAGGTTGTGATAAAAAACGCCGGGCACTGCCCGGCGTTTTTGTTTCTGCTTTTTGTGCGGCTCAGATACTTTTCAGCCACTGCCAGAGCTGGCCAATGCCTTCGTACATGGCACGTTCGCTTTTCAGTGCTGCCCGCGCTTCAATCCGCCAGTCGCTGTTCTCGGTACTCAGACGTACCGCTGGCGCAGGTATTGGCTGCAGTCCCTGACGCTGAAAAAACACCAGCGCCCGCGGCAGGTGCGAGGCTTCGCTGACCAGAGCAAAGCTCTGCCCGGTCAGGAAGGGCGTCATCAGCTGTGCTTCTTCTTCGGTATCTCTGGCTTGCGGGAATGTGCGGATGCGCTCCGCAGCGATCCCCATGCTCAGTGCGATGTCACGCATAACCTCAGCATGGGGGCGGCTGTCGTTGCCGGCATAACCGGAGACAAACAGCTGCGCCTGCGGATTTGCAGCCAGAATGCGCAACCCTTCGCTCAGGCGGAACAGTGAGCTGGAACACAACTGCGCGGCTGGCGGCATGCTGTCATCACTGGCGTGACATCCGCCCAGTACGACTACAATGCTGACCGGTTGTCTGAGATCGAAGGCAGGGAAGTCATCTTCAAAAGGTGCCAGCCAGCGATCTGCAAACGGATGCCAGCTGGTCAGGGCAAGCCACAACGCGGCGACACTGATCAGCCCTTTGCCCAGCGCCGGACGGTGCTTAAGCAGTAACAGTCCGGCCAGCAGTGCGATCAGCGTCAGCGGAATGGGCATCAGCAGCATGCCGACGATTTTCTTCAGGGTGAACGCGATCATTGTGCTTGAGCAACCTTCTTCATGGCTTATGTTCCGGATTCACGACAGCGCTGCCGATGCCACGCGGGTCGGAGGCCGCCGTCACCTGCTGTTTGCGCTTATCCCATAGGATCGCCTGCATATTGCCGTACTGGCGTCCTGCGGTCTGCAGGCGGTGTCCCATACGGGTCAGGGCAACCTCCTGCTGCGCGCTGAAAGCGCCGGGTTCGTGTTGCAGTACATCCGGCAGATACTGATGATGAAAACGCGGGCGGCTGACCCAGTCACTTACCGCTTTGCCCTGCAGATGTTCCAGCGTGCCCAGCAGCACCATGCTGATAATACGGCTGCCGCCGGGGGTGCCGATAATCGCGGTTTGCTGCGGGCTGTTGATGATGGTCGGTGTCATGCTCGACAGTGGCCGCTTACCCGCGGCGATGGCGTTGGCTTCGTTACCGGTCAGGCCATAGGCGTTGGGTGCGCTTGGCTTGGCAGAGAAGTCGTCCATTTCGTTATTCAGCAGAATTCCTGTTCCGGCGGCGGTAAAGGCCGAGCCGAAGGGCAGGTTAATACTCAGCGTGGCCGAGACCATATTGCCGTCTTTATCCAGCACCGACAGATGGGTGGTGTGGAAGCCTTCGTTAAGGTTTTTTGGCCCGGCCAGATCAAGGCTCGGAGTGGCCTGTACCGGATCGATACTTTCGGCCCAGGCTTGTGCCCGTGCTTCGGATAACAATCCGGATACCGGTACATCGACAAAATCCGGGTCGCCGAGAAACTCGGCGCGGTCACGGTAGGCGCGGCGCATCACTTCGGTTAACAGGTGGGTCTGATCCACAGGCGTCATGGTCTGCCAGCTGAAATGACTGAGCATATTCAGCATCTGCACAATGGCGATACCGCCGGAGGATGGAGGTGGTGCGCTGATAACTTCCAGTGCACCGTAACGCACGTGTACCGGCTCGCGTTCGACCACGCGGTAATTGGCCAGGTCTGCGGCTGTCCACTCGCCGCCGTTGCTGTTCACCGCTGAAAGCAGACGCTGCGCAACCGGGCCTTTATAAAAACCATCGAAGCCATTATTGGCCAGCGCTTCCAGTGTCTGTGCCAGTTCGGGTTGCTGCAGTTCAAAGCCCGCAGCCGGAATGTCGTTGTCATCGAGAAACAGGCGTGCACTTTCTTCATAGCGGCGTACCGCCTGCAGACGGTAGCCCATCAGCATGCGGTAGTGCTCGTCCACCGCGAAGCCGTCGCGGGCCTGTTGAATGGCTGCACGCAGCGTTTTCTTTAACGACAGCTCGCCATAGCGTTCGCTGATATAGGCAAAGGCGGCGGCCTGGCCGGGAATGGCTGCAGCGGTTGCACCGTTGACCGCTTTGTCGCGGTTTACGCTGCCGTCGGCGTTCAGATAGTAGTCGCGATGGGCGGCAGCCGGGGCGGTCTCCCGGGCGTCGATAAAGCGGTACTGTGCTGTTTTGGCGTCGTACAGCAGCCAGAAGCCGCCGCCACCGATACCGGCACTGTAAGGCTCAACCACGCCCAGACTGGCGGCCACGGCAATGGCGGCATCAAAGGCGTTGCCACCCTGTTCCAGTACCGCCATACCGGCGGCGGTTGCCAGCGGGTGTGCACTGGCAATAGCGGCCTGGCCGGGAGCGCTGTTGTGGCTGCTGGCTGCGCTGGTGGGCGCGCTGCCGCGTTCGGCTCCGGCAGTGTTCTGTGGTGTACTGCAGGCGCTGAGTAACAGGGCAAACAGCAGTGGAATCAGGGTCAGCGGACGCGACGCAGTATGTAACATCGGGCGCATAAAAAAGGCCTCCTTGTGGGAGGCCTTAGTGTGTGGGAGGTCAGTCAGCGGTGCAACCGTCGTGGTGCAGGCTCCGCGTCTGCTTCCGCGCTGATCAGGCGATTTTTTTGCCGGTCAGTTTTTCGTATTTGGCTTCCAGTTCTTCCTGGGTTTCCATACGGTTTTCATCCTGTGGAATACAATCCACCGGACAAACTAACTGGCACTGTGGCTCGTCGTAGTGGCCCACACATTCGGTGCACTTGGACGGGTCAATCTCGTAAATTTCTTCGCCGGCAGAAATAGCTTCGTTCGGACATTCCGGTTCGCATACATCACAGTTGATGCATTCGTCAGTGATAATCAGGGCCATGACTTACCTCCGTCAGGGGCGGGTTAATTCACACATTTCTTCAGGGCTTTGGCTACCTGAGGATTTACAAAATTGCTGACATCTCCGCCCAGTGAGGCGATTTCTCTGACCAGCGTAGATGAAATGTAAGAGAAGTGCTCAGCCGGAGTCAGGAACAGACTTTCCACGTTCGGCGCCAGTACACGGTTCATATTGGCGAGCTGGAATTCGTATTCAAAATCAGACACCGCACGCAGACCGCGCAGGATGATGTTGGCGTTTTTCTCTTTAACGAAATCAGCCAGCAGGTTGCTGAAACCAACCACTTCAACGTTGGCCAGATGGCCGAGTACGCTGCGTGCCAGATCGACACGGGTTTCGAGATCCAGCATTGGCTTTTTCTTCGGATTGTCGGCCACCGCAAGAATGATGTGGTCAAACATACGCGCCGCCCGTTCGACCAGATCGGTATGACCGTTGGTGATCGGATCGAACGTGCCAGGGTAGACAGCAATATTCATGAATGAGCCTTCTGCGTGCGCTGTAAATGCGCCGCATAGTAAACAAAAGCCGCACGGCAAACAATAAAACGCTGGTGGCTGTTACGTGCAGGGGCGGATAACAAGGGTAAGTTTGCCGTGGATCAAATGATCCACGGCAGCTGACAGAGGAATCGTCAGGCGCTGGCTTTGATGGTTTCCAGCAGTTTGTTGGCCTGCTTGCAGGCCAGACCATAGATCGACAGCTGTGGGTTAGCGCCGATACTGGTCGGGAAGGCCGAACCGTCAAACACATAGAGGTTATCGAGGTGATGGTACTTACCATTGCTGTCGACCAGGCAACGGCTCTGATCTTCACCCATGGTCAGGCCACCCATACAGTGAGCGGAACCGGCGGTAAAGGCATTGGAGCGGAACTCCAGCTGACTGATACCGGCTTTGGCCTCTTCCCAGCTGCGGAACCATGGCGAATCAACGTGGGAGGCGCGTACCGCTTTGGCACCGGCAGCAAACTGAATTTCAGCCATGGTCAGCCAGGAGCGTATTACCCCGTCCCACAGGTAGTCGTTGATCTCGTAGTCGATGATCGGCGTGCCATCGGAGGCCAGCTCAATGCTGCCGCCTTCGCTGTCGGCGTGGAAACCGTCGCGCAGCAGGGCAATCATGGCGTGCAGGTTCGGCAGCTTGCTGATGTCCTCAAAGTGCTGAGCACCATGGCCGAGCAGCAGTACTGAGGTCAGCCCCGGCTGCAGTGGTGGCACTTCGAGTTTGTAGCCCACTTTGCCGCTGACTTCGAGCCACTGGAAGTGGTCGGAGTAAATCGACTGTGGCGCGCCATAGTAAGGATCGATCACCTGTTCGAACTCGGCAAAGCAGAAGGTGGTCGGATGGAAGAAGGTACGCTTACCGATACGCTTGTGCGGGTCCGGTGCTTTGGAGCGCAGCAACAGCGCCGGGCCGTTGATCGCACCACAGGCCATCACCACGTGCGGCGCTTTGGCGACGAAGCTTTTACCGCTTGGCTGATAATCACGGCCGAGGGCGGTGACTTCCACGCCCAGTACTTTGCGGCCTTCCATAATCAGGCGTTCGGCACGGGCGCTGTACACCAGCTCAGAATGGTTATCCAGCGCGGCCGGAATGGTGGTTACCAGCATGGATTGCTTGGCGTTGGTCGGACAGCCGGTACCGCAGTAACCGAGGTTCCAGCAGCCGGATACGTTACGCGGAATTACATGCCAGTCGATACCCAGCTGAGTGGCGCCGCGGGCCAGTACCGAGTTGTTTTCATTCGGCGGCACCTGCCACGGAGCAACGTTCAGGCGCTGTTCCATCTTCTCGAACCAGGGGTCCATTTCAGCGCGGCTGAAACCTTCCACGCCAAACTCCTGCTGCCAGTAGTCGAGGGTTGGCTCCGGGGTACGGAAGCTGGAGGTCCAGTTGATCACGGTGGTGCCGCCAACGCAGCGCCCCTGCAGGATCGACATCGCGCCGTCTTTGCTCATGCGCCCGGCGCTTTCCTGATACAGGTCGCGGTAGGCTTCACGCTCGTCCATGCGGAAATCGTTGGTGCTTTTCAGCGGGCCTTCTTCCAGCATCAGCACTTTCAGTCCGGCCCTGGCCAGAATCTCTGCGGTGGTGCCGCCACCGGCGCCGGTACCGATAATGATGACGTCGGCTTCGATGACGCTGCCGTCGGCGACTTCGGTCGATTCACGTACGTTCCAGCCGTTGGCGATACCGTCCAGAATGGGGTCGGGAATACCGGCAACCACCGGGATATCGGGCTGGCGTTGATTATTATTCTGCATTGCCTTGTCTCTTTTTATTCTGTGTTATCAGGCCGGGATTTTCTTTGGCGCGCCCGGGTAGCCGCTGCTGACAAAGGTCTCTGGCTGAGAGTACCAGCACATGGTCAGAAGCTTACACAGCGAGCCATAGCCCATGCGCTTCAGCTGGATGCTGCTGGTTTTCCAGTCCTGTAAAAAGGCTTCAATCTGCCCGGCGCTGGCCTCACTCCAGCTGCCCCATTGTGCGCCCATGGCGGCACGGATCGGAGCAACCTGCATCACGTCCAGCAGCTGTATCAGCTGGCTTCTGGAATAGTCTTCGAGGGTGCCGATCAGGGTGTCCAGCGCTTTGGTCAGGCGCACCGGAGCGTCGGCGGCCAGAGTGCCTGGATAACTTTTATTCAGAATCACCGGCGCCAGCGCGCTGAGAAATTCAATATCGCCGGCGCGCAGCAGCTTGTAGCCTTCGGCGGCAGGCACCTTGCTGCAGCCGGTCAGGCCGGCCAGCGAGGCGCCCACGGTCAGTGCCGCAGCGGAGCTGGCACTGAGTTGTAAAAATCCACGACGGGAGGTGTTGAACATAAAACGCCTCCTCAGCGGATAAACAGCTTGCGGATCAGGCCCTGAATCGCGCCGCCGTACGGTGGGTAGATAAACTGTCCGCTGTTGAAGCGGCCTTTACGGTGTACCGCTTTGGCTTTCGACAGGGCGATAAAACCTTCTTTGCCGTGGTAATGACCCATTCCGGACGGGCCGACACCACCGAATGGCATATCATCCTGCGCGATGTGCATCAGTGTATCGTTGATGGTGACACCACCGGCGTGGGTGCGCTCCAGCACTTTCTTCTGCTGTGTTTTGTCGTAGCTGAAGAAGTACAGCGCCAGCGGGCGGTCGCGGTCGTTAACGTAGTCGATGGCATCGTCCAGCGAGCGGTAAGGCACCACCGGCATCACCGGGCCAAACAGTTCTTCCTGCAGCACTTTCATCTCGGCGGTGCCGTTCTCAATCAGGTGCAGTGGCATCTTGCGGGTGCCGCTGAAGTCTTCGTTGGCCGGATTCACCACGGTGATTTTGGCGCCTTTCTCTTTCGCATCGGCGACCCAGGCCTGCAGGCGCTGGTGCTGACGTTCGTTCACCACCGCGGTGTAATCATTGTTGTCGCGGATGGTCGGATACATGCGGGCGAAGGTAGCCTGATAGGTGTCGATAAACTCCTGCTCTTTACCGGCAGGCAGCAGCACGTAATCCGGGGCGATACAGGTCTGACCGGCATTCAGGGATTTGCCGAAACAGATACGCTCGACGGCGTCTTTCATGCTGGCACCCGGAGCGATAATGGCTGGCGATTTACCGCCCAGCTCCAGGGTAACCGGCGTCAGGTTTTTTGCTGCGGCGGACATTACGATGCGGCCAACGGCGGTAGAGCCGGTGAACACCAGATGATCCCAGGGAATTTCGGCAAAGGCGGAGGATACTTCCACTTCACCTTCGATCAGGGCCACCTGATTCTCGTTGAATACTTCCGCCAGCAGTTTCTTCAGCACCTTGTTGGTCACCGGCGTGAACTCAGACATCTTGATCATGGCGCGGTTACCGGCGGCCAGTGCGGTCATCAGCGGCAGCAGGGCCAGCTGAATCGGGTAGTTCCATGGCACCATAATGCCGATCACGCCCAGTGGCTGGTACATCACATGGTTGTGTGACGGCGCAAACAGCATGCTGACGTGGCGCTTAGACGGTTTCATCCAGCCGCGCAGACGTTTGCAGGCGTAGTTGATGCCTTCAACGCTGGTCATGATCTCAGCGATCATGGTTTCGTCGGTTGAACGGCAGCTGAAATCCTGGTTCACCGCAGCAGCCAGTTCATCCTGATACTTCAGGATGGCAGCCTTCAGACGCTTCAGATCGGCAATGCGCTCGTCGGCGGACGGCATCGGGTTGTTACGGAACGCCTGTTGCTGTTGTTTGAACAGGCTGTGCATGCGCTCGAGCTCTTCATTGGGAGAGTGGAGACTGGTAACCGTCGCGACCATACTGGGCTCCTGCGGGATAGTTATTATTGGTTTGCTTTCGTCGGTTGGTATTATTAGAGTCATTACTCTAAAAGGTCAACACTGTAAAAGAATGATGGCGAAGATCAACCTTCTGCGCATGGCATTTGCGGCCAATCTGTGTGAGCCTGCGCCTGACAACATGACGCCCGGCGTTTTATCAGTAATACGGGCAGCGACAGCGGAAACGGCATGAGTACTAAAGAACGAATTCTCGACGCCAGCCTGCAGCTCTTTAATGAGCAGGGTGAGCGCAAGGTAACAACCAATCATATTGCCGCCCATCTGGCGATTTCGCCGGGCAATCTGTATTACCACTTCAAGAATAAGCAGGCGATTATCTTTGCCCTGTTTGAGCGCTATGAAAGCCGGGTGCTGGATATTCTGCAGGTGCCGGAAGAACGCGCGCTGCAACCACTGGATAAACTGCGTTATCTGCAGGACATCTTTACCGGTTTGTGGGATTACCGCTTTATGCACCGCGATATGGAACATCTGTTACTGGCAGACGCTGAACTGCATGCCCGTTACCGCGCGTTTTTCCGCCTGTGTCTGCAACGGGTGCAGCAGATTTTCCGTGGGCTGGCAGAGGCTGGCATTATCCGCATCAGCGAAGCTGACATAGCCAGTCTGGCGCTGAATACCTGGATTGTGGTGACGTCCTGGTTTTCTTTCCTGCGCTGCAATCTGCTCAATGCTGACGTTGATGCGATTTCGCCGGAGCTGTTGCGCGGCGGTATTTATCAGGTGTTTACGCTGGAGCGGCCCTATCTGACCGACGAATACCGCGAGGCGATGAATCAGCTGCAACAGCAGTTTATTCCGCGTCCGAGCTGGCTGGAGGCCGACGAAGAAACCGTCGGTTAACGTGGTTCCGGCCCGTTAGCGGGCCGGAAGTACGATGGCGGTAATCAGAAATTACGCAGGTAGGCGTTAACAAAATCAGACTGGTTGGCGGCGTCTTTGGCCGTCATAAAGGTCACTTCGTTGCCCTGACGGCGCAGCTTCAGAACCTCACCAAACTTGCATTGCACCGTCTGCAGTGCCGCCAGGTCGGCCTTGAACTGTGGGTGATACTGACAGATACGGGCCATTTCGCCGGCAACCTGTGAACAGTAAGCACCGATGCTGACATCTTTCAGCAGGCCGTCATTCACGCTGGTCCAGTCAATACGGGTCTTGATGGTGCTGCCGCAGGCCTGGCTGGCTTCGCTGTCTTTTTCGCTGAGCATGGCTTCGGTGTTCTTAACGTGTTTATCACGGTTAAACTGAGCCAGCTTTTTCTGGATGCCTTCGCTGTTTTGCAGACCGTAGCGCTCAACCAGTGCTTCACGGGTCGGGTCGGTTTCACCTTGCTCAACCGTGCCAACATTTACACCGTCACGGCCGGTGTCTGGCAGGAATACCTGAAAGTACTCATTGCCCCAGTTCATGCCTTTTAAAATCAGGGTTCTTGGCTGGCCATCGTAAGCGATGCGGTAGGCAACAGAGCCCTGACCGCGGTCCTGCATTTCTGCCAGAAAGACCACCCGGTCGACCGCATGGTTAACACCGGAAACCTGTACCAGCGCTTTGCTGTCGTCGTTTTTCAGCGGCAGAATCACGGCCTTCAGCGACTGCGCGCCGCCGAGATATACCGGGTAGTCAACGACTTCAATAGCCTGGGCGCGGAATGCGGTTAACAGGCAAAGGGTAAGAAAAGAAAGGGTTTTCAGCATGGAATGTCCTTATTGATAGCTGATTGAGCAGAATTCAGCTGCCGCTAAATGGCAGGCGGCGCTACTTTATCATCGCCTGCCCGGGAATTCTTCAGCCCTTTTGATAACTCAATCAAAAAACAATAAAAATCAGGGCTCCGGGTCCGCCATTACTTCAAACAGGCGGAAACAGAACTCCTTGGTTTCCTTATGTTTGATTTCCTGCCAGTTGGCCGGAAACAGTGGCTGCAGGCGAACTTCATGCTCGATATACACCAGGGCTCCGGGCAGCAGGCGCAGGGCATCGATGGCCGGTTGCAGCAGGTCTTTGCCAAACGGCGGGTCGAGAAACACCAGATCAAAAGGCTCCGGATTCTGTTGCAGCCACAGCAGGGCATCGCCGGCCCAGACCTGAGCGTTGCGCGCCTGCAGAATTTCCAGATTTTCGCGCAGCTGCAGGGCCGCATTGGGATGCTTCTCCAGAAAAATCACTTCCTTCGCACCGCGCGACAGTGCTTCGAAGCCCAGTGCGCCGGAACCGGCAAAGGCGTCCAGTGCACGTGCGCCTTCGACATCGTACTGCAGCCAGTTAAAGACGGTTTCACGTACCCGGTCCATGGTCGGACGCAGGCCATCGACGGCGGGAAAACGCAGGCGGCGTGAGCGCCACTGGCCACCAATAATACGCAGTTGCTGGGATTGGATTTTGCTCATGAGTTCTTCAGTGCTGGCTGGGTTCGCGCTGCGGCCGAGTTGCCGACAGACAGTGCAGCAATTCAGCGGGAGCGGTTTTCTGGCTCTGGCCGAGCTGATGATACAGCTGGCGGTAGAGGTCTTCCGGCAGGCGATAGTAGGCAAGATCGGCCTGAATGTCGATCTGATCACGGTCATCCTGCCAGCTTTGGCGCAGCAACCGGGCCTGCTCAAGCCGCCATTCGGCCCAGGCGCTGCGTGTTGGGTCTGCGGTTCTGGTTTGTGTGTCGGGACTGATCAGCATATCAAGGCTGTCCGGCAAGCTGTAAAGGGTTGCCCAGGCGTGTGCCGGTTGTAGCGCCGAAGCAGGTAACAGCGCCTGAGTCAGCCACAAGGCACCCGCCAGATGCTCCTGGATACAGGCCGGAAGCGACCCGCTGAGAGGTTCCAGCGGCTGCAGATTCAGGCTGCGGATGACGTAAGCGGCCATAGTTTTCTGGCTGAGTTCATCCCATGGCCCGGCAATCAGCAGCAGCGCCGGGCCTCCTTTCAGGTTACCCGGCAGTTGCTGTTTCAGGTTTTCGGCCCAGTCTGTGGCAGGCAGCTTCAGTGTGTACACAGCGCTGGTGGTGCGCAGGGCCAGATAGCCACCATTCACATCGCCGGCACTGCGCAGATAAACACCGACACCTTCCAGACTCTGCCAGAACTGCCAGCCAGCAGCGGCCAGCGGCGGTTGCTGCAGCGCCGGTAATGGCTGTTGCTCTTCATCTTTCCAACCGAGATTAATCCAGCTGATCAGCAGCAGGCAGATGATAATCAGAGCGCTCAGGGTGGTGCGGCTGAAGCCGTGCAGCATAGGGCGGTTATCCCGGTTTGATGGTGGTTGCCGGTTTCAGGTGCAAACATGCCCTGAATGCGGGGTGAAATTTATCCGCTGCCGATTACATACGGCGGAATGATGGTAGGATAGCGCCCTGACGCCGGGTGCGGAAATAACGTGATGGGCTTTGGCCCGATTGCACTGTTTCGCAAAACCCCACAACACCCCGCAAAACCGGCGCATAACGAACATCCATTATTGTCCCTGATGTCTGAGTGCCCCGATGTTTGATTTTTTTAAGCGCAAAAAAAATGCTCCGGAAGCCGCCAAAGAAACCCCGGCGGAATCTGAATCCCCAGAACAATCTGCTGAACCGTCTCCTGAACAGGTGCAGGCTGACAGTACGGAAGCCGTAACCGAAGCGGCAGCAGCACCAGCCGCTGAAGTGGTGACGCCGGTGGCCGCAGCAAGCCCCGTTACTGAAGATGAAGCAGTTGCTGACGACGAACCAGTTGAAGCTCCGGTTGCTGAAGTTCCGGCTCCGGCCCAGCCGCAGACTCAGGATAAACCGCTGGATAATCAGGGCACGAAAAAGCCGGGCTTTTTCAGCCGTATCCGTCAGGGCCTGAGCAAAACCCGCAGCGGCCTGAGCGATGGCCTGGCCAACCTGTTGCTGGGCAAAAAAGAAATCGACGATGACCTGCTGGAAGAACTGGAAACCCAGCTGATCATGGCCGACGTGGGTGTCGAAGCCACGCAGGACATCATGAGCCGCCTGACCGCCCGCGTCAGCCGCAAGGAACTGAGTGATTCCGATGCCCTCTATAACGCCTTAATTGGCGAGCTGCAGGACACGCTGGGCGATGTGCAGGCCCCGCTGGTGATCGACAGCAGCAAAAAGCCTTATGTGATTCTGATGGTTGGTATTAACGGTGTGGGGAAAACCACCACCATCGGTAAGCTGGCCAAACAATTCCAGAGCGATGGCAAAAACGTCATGCTGGCGGCCGGTGATACCTTCCGTGCCGCAGCGGTTGAGCAGCTGCAGGTCTGGGGTGAACGCAATAATGTGCCGGTGATTGCCCAGCACACCGGCGCCGATTCAGCTTCGGTACTGTACGATGCACTGGAAGCAGCCAAAGCGCGTAAGGTCGATGTCCTGATCGCCGATACTGCCGGTCGTCTGCACACCAAAGACAACCTGATGCAGGAGCTGGAAAAAGTCGTGCGGGTCATGAAAAAACTCGACGACAGCGCACCACACGAAGTGATGCTGGTGCTGGATGCGGGAACTGGCCAGAACGCCATTAACCAGGCGCGTCAGTTCCAGCAGGCGGTCGGCGTGACCGGTCTGACCCTGACCAAGCTCGATGGTACCGCCAAGGGCGGTATTATCTTTGCGCTGGCCCGCCACTTTGGCCTGCCGGTACGTTATATCGGTGTGGGCGAAGGTATCGATGACCTGCGTCCTTTTAATGCCGAAGAATTTACCCGTGCACTGTTCCAGCGCGAGCAGAACGACAACGGCTGACGGTCGCGAACAGATCCAGTCGACTGATATAACAAACATAAAAACAGGAGCCGGATATGACCATGGTGCAGTTTGACCGGGTCGGTAAACGTTACCCCGGAGGCAAAGAAGCCCTCAGTGGCATCAGCTTTGAGCTGGCCCGTGGCGAATTTGCCTTTCTTACCGGGCACAGCGGTGCCGGCAAAAGTACGTTGCTGAAGCTGATGATGCTGATGGAGCGTCCTTCCCGTGGTCAGGTGTTTGTCGATGGTCAGAACCTCGGGCGCCTGCGCGCCGGGCAAATCCCTTACCTGCGCCGCAAAGTTGGCGTGGTGTTCCAGAATCACCAGCTGCTGTTTGACCGCAGCGTCTTTGATAACGTCGCCCTCCCTCTGCAGATTGCCGGTTATACCCCGGCCGAAGCCGGACGCCGTGTGCGTGCGGCCCTCGATTCGGTTGGTTTGCTGGGCATGGAAAAACGCAACCCGATCGAACTGTCCGGCGGTGAACAACAGCGCGTTGGTATTGCCCGTGCGGTGGTGAACAAGCCGGCACTGCTGCTGGCGGATGAGCCAACCGGTAACCTCGACCCTGAATTGTCGGCCGAGATTATGAATCTGTTTCTGCGCTTCCAGCAGGTGGGCGTCACCGTGCTGATTGCCAGCCACGATATCGCCCTGATTGAACGCATGGGGCACCGCCGCCTGATCCTCGATCACGGTCATCTGCACGAAGGTCAGATCGCCGGTGCCGGAGGTATTTATGGCTGAGCCGAAAAACAGCGTAAAAACCCAGGCCGGTGCATCGCTGCAGGAAATCGGCATGCGCAAACGGCTGAATGCCTGGGCGGCGAACCATCAGCTGGTGGCGGTGGAAACCCTGATGCGTCTGCTGAGCAAACCGCTGGGCAGCCTGCTGACCTGGATGGTGATTGCCATTGCCCTGACCTTACCGGGCGCGCTGTGGATGGCGCTGGATAATATGGAGCAGCTCAGCGGCCGCTTTCAGGCATCGGGCCGGATCACGCTGTATCTGACACCAAAGGCGACCGAGCAGCAGGGTCAGCAGCTGAGTGACCGCATTGCCGCCCTCGACAGCGTGGCCAATACCGAATTTATCGATGCCGATACCGCACTGGATGATTTCCGCGATAACAGTGGCCTGCAGGCAGCACTGGATTTTCTGCCGGAAAATCCGTTGCCTGCCGTCATTCTTGTAGAGCCGCCGCTGGGCATCGAACAGGCTGCGTTGTTACGCCTGATTGAGCAACTTAAATCCTACCAGCTGGTCGATAGTGTGCAGCTGGATATGGCCTGGGTGGAACGGCTGCAGGCGATGCTGGCACTGGCCGAGCGTTTAATCGGCGTGCTGGGTGTGTTGCTGGCGCTGGCGATTCTGCTGGTAGTGGGCAATACCATCCGTTTGGCGATTGCCGCACGGGTGGACGAAATCCGCGTGGTGAAGCTGGTCGGTGGTACCAACGCTTATGTGCGCCGCCCGTTCCTGTATACCGGCTTATGGTATGGCATGGTGGGTGGTCTGCTGGCCTGGTTATTGCTGATTCTGTGCTGGGCGTTGCTGAACGGCCCGGTGGCGGATCTGGCTGAGCTTTATGGTTCGGGCTTTGAACTGAAACCGCTGTCGGCAGGAGCCGCGATGGTGTTGCTGCTGGCGGCGATGTTGCTGGGTTGGTTAGGCGCCTGGTGGTCGGTCAGTCGGCATTTAGATCATATAGAGCCCTGATCTGGTCAAAACTGAATGTATTGTTCCGTAAAGGAACTTAATGGCATATTGGCTGTCAGACTTTGCAAGTGCTAAACTCAGTCGCCAACATACTTCGCAGAGGCTGCAAAAAGCACCTCACAGAGGCATTAAGAGGAAGGTTCAATGAACAAAGGTATGCAAGCCGTTAACGCTTTGTCCCCTGGTGCAAACCTGGAGTCGTACATTGCCACGGTTAATGCGATTCCTGTGCTCACCCCGGAAGAAGAGAAGCATCTGGCGGAACAACTTCATTACCACGCCGATCTCGAAGCCGCACGCCGTCTGGTTATGGCGCACATGCGTTTTGTTGTCCATATTGCCCGCAGCTACTCCGGCTATGGTCTGAATCAGGCTGACCTGATTCAGGAAGGTAACGTTGGCCTGATGAAGGCTGTTAAGCGTTTTAACCCGGAAGTGGGTGTGCGTCTGGTGTCCTTCGCTGTGCACTGGATCAAGGCCGAAATTCACGAATTTATTCTGCGCAACTGGCGCATCGTTAAAGTGGCCACCACCAAGGCCCAGCGTAAGCTGTTCTTTAACCTGCGCAGCCAGAAGAAACGTCTGGGCTGGCTGAGCCAGGCAGAAGCCAAATCCATTGCCGAAGATCTCGGTGTGGAAACCAAAACCGTATTCGAGATGGAAGGTCGTCTGAATGCTTACGATGCGGCCTTTGATGCCGGCGTCGATGACGATGACGAAACCGCCTATCAGGCTCCGGCTCATTATCTGGAAGATCACAGTGCTGATCCGGCACTGATGGTTGAGTCGGATAACTTCGAGCAGGATTCCAACGACCGTCTGCATATGGCGCTGGATCAGCTGGATGAGCGCAGCCGTGCGATTCTGCAGCAGCGCTGGCTGAGTGAAGAAAAAGCCACTCTGCACGATCTGGCGGCGGTTTATCAGGTATCTGCTGAGCGTATCCGTCAGCTGGAAAAGAACGCGATGAAGAAACTGAAAGAAGCTATGGGTGGGGCATTACTGCCAGCCTGATGCCGATGCGGTTTTATGATTAAACCGCCTCTCTTATAAAACCGCCTGCTGGCGGTTTTTTTATGCGCGCTGTTTGTATGCACGCGTTTCCTGCAGACACAAAAAAGCCTCCGCAAGGGAGGCCTTTCTGGTCGCGCAGGTCAGGCTTATTTGCCTGAACCACCGCGCATGGAGTCGAAGAAGTCGTCATTGGTTTTAGTCTGACGCAGCTTATCGAGCAGGAACTCGATGGCCTGAACATCTTCCATCTCGGTCAGCAGGCGACGCAGAATCCACAGACGCTGCAGCGACATTTCATCAAACATCATATCTTCACGGCGGGTGCCGGAACGACGGATGTTGATGGCCGGGTAGATACGCTTCTCGGCCACTTTACGGTCGAGGTGCAGTTCCTGGTTACCGGTACCTTTAAATTCTTCGTAGATCACTTCGTCCATCTTCGAACCGGTATCAACCAGCGTGGTGGCGATAATGGTCAGCGAGCCGCCTTCTTCAACATTACGGGCAGCACCAAAGAAGCGCTTTGGTTTTTCCAGCGCGTTGGCATCCACACCACCGGTCAGTACCTTGCCTGAGCTTGGCACAACGGTGTTGTAAGCACGGGCCAGACGGGTAATGGAGTCGAGCAGAATCACCACGTCGCGTTTGTGTTCAACCAGACGCTTGGCTTTTTCGATTACCATTTCGGCAACCTGAACGTGACGTGCCGGTGGCTCATCGAACGTCGAGGCAACCACTTCACCGCGTACCGAACGTTTCATCTCGGTTACTTCTTCCGGACGTTCGTCGATCAGCAGAACGATCAGGTCGCACTCAGGATTATTGCGGGTAATTGACTGTGCAATGGTCTGCAGCAGCATGGTTTTACCGGCTTTTGGCGGTGCCACGATCAGACCACGCTGGCCTTTACCGATTGGCGCCACCAGGTCGAGTACACGGGAGGATAAATCTTCGGTAGAGCCGTTACCCTGTTCGAGGACAAAACGCTCTTGTGGGAACAGTGGGGTAAGGTTTTCGAACAGGACTTTGGATTTGGTGTTTTCCGGCTTATCGCCGTTAATCTGGTTAACCTTCAGTAACGCGAAGTAGCGTTCGCCTTCTTTCGGTGGGCGGATTTTACCGGCAACCTCATCACCTTTACGCAGGTTAAAACGACGGATCTGACTCGGTGACACGTAGATATCGTCGGGGCCTGCAAGGTAGGAGCTGTTGGCACTGCGCAGGAAGCCAAAACCATCCTGAAGAATTTCCAGTACGCCATCACCGTAGATGTCTTCACCGCTTTTCGCGTGGTGTTTCAGGATGGCAAAGATAATGTCCTGTTTGCGGGTGCGGCTGACGTTCTCAAGATTCATCTCCTTGGCTATTTCCAGGAGCTGAGGAACGGACTTCAGTTTCAGATCAGAAAGATTCATAAAGGGCTGGTGTTTATTGCAGTTATTGAAGGATTTTTGATGATTCATCAAGAGAGGAATGCGTGGGGGAACCCCGAACATCAACAGACTATAGACACATTGTTTTTGGGTGTCTACAGAAAAAGGCGCCTGTGGCGCCTTTTTATAAACAAGCTGCTACCAAGGTAGACAATGGCTTATCAGAGTGCCTGCTCGATGAAAGCAGCCAGTTCAGATTTGCTCATCGCACCAATTTTGGTGGCTTCAGCCTGACCATTTTTGAACAGGATCAGGGTAGGGATAGAGCGGATACCAAACTTAGGTGCAGTGGCTTCGTTCTGGTCGATGTTCAGTTTGGCGATTTTCAGTTTGCCGTCATATTCTTCGGCAATCTCTTCCAGCACCGGCGCAATCATTTTGCACGGACCACACCACTCAGCCCAGAAATCAACCAGTACAGGTACGTCAGAGCCCAGTACATCGGCATCGAAGGAGTCGTCGGTTACGGTCAGGATGTTGTCGCTCATGTGTTTCCCCTGTGGAATTTAAGTTTCGCAGCCCCGCATTGTACGCCGGCTTTGTCTGGAATCAATTACCGATTCTCCGCTGGACGTAGGATGTCGCTGGCTGCATATTCAGTCTTATTCGCTAAATGGGGTCGGCGGCAGCACTTTTAAAGTCTGTTCCGGCAGAGCATAAACCCGCATCCGGTGTATTCGCGGTGCAGGGTTACCAGTATTCAGGAAAGTAGTTATGACAGATAACACTGGCGCGATGAACGATCTGATCGCAGCGGTGGACCTGGGTTCCAACAGTTTTCATATGGTCATCGCACAGGAGTTTCAGGGCGAAATACGTACCCTTGAACGTCGTGGTCAGAAGGTTCAGCTGGCTGCCGGTCTGGATGAACGCGGTATTCTGTCGGAAGAAGCGCAACAGCGCGGACTTGAGTGCCTGCGCGAGTTTGCGCAGTTTATGCAGGGCATGGAACCACGCCGGGTGAGTGTGCTGGCCACCAATGCACTGCGCGCGGCGCGCAACCGTCAGCAGTTTATTGAACGTGCCGAAGAGATTCTGGGTTACCCGATTGAAGTCATTGCCGGGCGGGAAGAAGCACGCCTTATTTATCTCGGTGTGGCGCACACGCTGGCTGACGATGCCGGTCGCCGTCTGGTGGTGGATATCGGCGGTGGCAGCACCGAATTTATTATTGGCGAACGCTTTGAGCCCAAGGCGCTGGAAAGCCTGCATATGGGCTGCGTTTCCTATACGAAACAGTTTTTCCCGGATGGGGTGATAACCGAAGCGCGTTTTGACGACGCCGTTGATGCGGCGCGTCAGGAACTGCTGAATATCGAAACCCATTACAAACAGCTGGGCTGGCACAGCGCGGTTGGTTCCTCCGGTACTATCCGTGCAGCGGAACAGGCTCTGGTGGAAAACGGCTGGGAAGCGGAAGGCATCACGCCTGCCGGGCTGAAAAAACTGCGCAAACAGATGCTGCAATACGCTACTACAGATGATGTCAGTCTGCCGGGAGTGAAACCGGAACGGCGTCAGGTATTTATCGGCGGACTGGCGATTCTGCAGGCGGTGTTCGATACCTTCGGTCTGGAACGCATGATTTATTCCGATGGTGCGCTGCGCGAAGGCGCATTGTGGGACCTGGTCGGGCGTTCTACCCATGAGAATGTCCGCGAACGTACGGTACAGGCCATGGCCGAGCGCTTTTATGTCGATACTGCTCAGGCGCAGCGGGTGAAAGAAATGGCGCGCGCCCTGTTTGCTCAGGTACAGAAAGACTGGAAGCTGGATAACGGCTGGGGTTACTGGCTCGACTGGGCGTCACAGTTACATGAAATCGGTCTGAGCATTGCGCACAGTGGCTTCCATAAACACGGCGCTTATTTAGTGCAGCATGCGGATTTACTCGGTTTTACCCGTCAGGGGCAAGCCAAACTGGCGGCCATGGTTCGCAGCCACCGGCGTAAATTTCTGCCTGAGAGTTTCTCCGAAATCGCTCCGGCCAGCCGCACGGCGATGATTCAGATCACGCGCTTACTGCGTCTGGCGGTGGTGCTCAATCACAGTCGTGGCGCGCATCCGGTTCCCTGTCCGCTGTTGCGCAGCGAGGGCGATCGTCTGCAACTGGTATTGCCGGAAGGCTGGCTGGCAGAGCATCCGCTGACCGCCCGCGATCTGGCGGCGGAAGTCAGTCAGCAGAAAGGTGCAGGTTTCAGCCTCGAAATCGCCTGAAGCTTGCGTCGCCTGTCCGGCTCATTCATCATCGCGGGCAATGTCTTTTGGCGACAGGATTACGATGCATGAGCTGATTCAGCATCGTGACTATTGTCTTTTGGCGACAGGATTACGATGCATGAAATGATTCAGCATCGTGACTATTGTCTTTTGGCGACAGGATTACGATGCACGAGATGATTCAGCATCGTGACTCCCGCCGCAGAGTCTTTTGGCGCAGTATCACGGAGGATTGGCCAATGCGTGCCGCAGATCTGATTCACCTGCTGAGCCAGTACGATCCTGATATGGAAGTACCGGTGTCTTTCTCGCACAGCGCAGTGGATGAAACGCCACTGCCAAAAATCACTACCTGTACCAGCAATGAGCGCAGCCGCTGCTATGAAACACTGGTAGAGCTTGCCGAAGACGGCATGCTGGTGGTGAATGCCGGCGGACATATCACCTATATGAATCCGTATCTGGTTCGTCTCTGTGGTTATGCTCCGGCAGAACTGGCCGGGCGGCCCTTAACCGAACTGATGCCGCGCGACGACGCCGAATTATTACGCCAGCGGTTATTCAGCATGCAGGGCAGCAGCCGTTTTACCGTCCGTCTGATCAGCCGCAGCCGCGATATGCACTGGGTGCAGATTTCCGCTACCGCAATTCCCAGCAGTGATGGCAGTTTCCGTGGTTGTATGATGACCGTGACCGATTTATCGCGGCAGCAGATTCATTTACAGGGAATGGGAGATCAGCAATTACTGGGCGATAAAGTTGAACGTATTCACGATCAGCTGGAACGCCTGAAGGTATTGCGCACGCATTTACTCAGCGAACTGGATGATATGCGGCAATTGCCAAGGGTTGATGCCACTCCGTTCTGGCATCAGGGGCGTTATCTGTATCTGATTGAGCCGCAGAAAAATGGTAAGCGCAAACGCCAGTATGTGGGTTCCGATCCGGAAAAAGTAAAACTGGCTTTGTCGGCTATGCGTCGCCAGCAGCGTTTTTTACAGGTACAGCAGGAGCTGACACAGATTGATCATCAGATCCGTAATGCAACGTTCAAACTGGACAGTTTCCTTTGGGATCTGGCACAGGTGCCGCCCGATCTGCATCGTTTATTACCGGCTTCGGCCTGAAAAAAATACAGCATAAAAAACAGCGCCATGAGCGCTGTTTTTTTTAACTTCATTTTACCAGCGCTTAAAAATCAACCACTTCCGTATTGTATTTCACCGACCTTATTGCGTTGTCCGCCGCCTATTTTGACTGTACGGTCGTGTCACTTTTATTGCAGTTTTTACACAATTTTTATTATCAGAAAACTCAGCAGTTTTTTTCATGACAGCAATCCGGAATCGGTGGTTGTGCTGTCATGAATGCCCTCCCTAGCATCCGGGCTCCGCAGACCTGAGCAGAACGGTCGTGTGGCATACACAACGAAAAACCCTTGTTTTTCCGTGTCCGCATCAATACCGGCAGATCTGTGGAATTAATTTTCAGGATGGAATGGCAGCTTGTCAGGAGGGGATTATGGCAGAGCAAAATCCGGGCTGGTCGGGAGACGCCCAAAGTTTTTATCACGAATTTACGCTGCGCAATGCGGGTTTTATCAGCGATGAAGAACAACAGCGTTTGCGCAATGCACACATCCTGATTGCCGGCTGTGGTTCGACCGGTGGCAGTGTTATTGAGGTGCTGGTGCGCAGCGGTGCAGAGCATCTGGTGCTGGCCGATAACGGCAGTTATGAACTGAATAATGCCAACCGTCAGAATATGGTACTGACCGATGTCGGCCGCTCCAAAGTGGATGTTTTCCACGAGCGCATGAGCCAGATAAATCCGTTTGTACAGATCGACGGTTACGGCAATGGCATTACCCCCGACAACGTCGATGCGCTGGTTGAATGGGCGGATGTCATTGTTGATGCGGTGGATGTTACCGGCCGCTCGGGGCTGGAAATGAAATTCCTGCTGCACGAAGTGGCGCACCGCAATAAAAAAGCCGTGATCTGTGGTTACGACATGGCTGCCGCGCAGTACGTACCGGTGTTTGATTACCGCGATGGCACACTGCCATTAATGGCCGGACTGCTGAACGCCGAAGAGGTCGCAACGCTGGACCCGCTGCAGGCCTGTGCCCGGCTTATTCCGGATGAATTTATTCCGGTGGAAATGTTTGATGAACTGGCACGTCACCAGCAGGGTAAGGATTACACCTCGCAGCTGTGTCTGGCGGCGAATTTATTTGGTGTGCTGGGTTCGACGCTGGTGCTTGATATTATTAACGACCGTGCGGTTGAAACCGAAAACTACGTCGACCTGTGGAGCCTGATGCGCAAGCCCCGGGTCAGTGATGATCAGGCCCGCGACGAAGCGGCACTGAATGAACTGCGCACGGGTCTGCGTGCCTGGGCTAACGGCCCGGGTGGCGACAGCGATCCGTTCTTTCTGGAGCGCTCGCTGCGCCATTACCAATTGCCGCTGATGCCGGAGTTGCATAACTACCGCGATCAGCTGCTGACCGAACGTGCCGGCATCTCGGCCTTTGCTATTCCCCATGAGCAACTGGCCGGGCCGCTGGCACGCCAACTGTTGCGTTTTGCCTTTGTGCATTACGCCCGTGTTGGTTTTATCAACCCCGATCAGGCCGCACGCCGTCTGCTGCACCATGAACCGCTGAGCAACCTGCATCCGCAGGATGTGCATCTGGTGTTGATCGATACCGACAATGGCCAGCTGCTGGGTTATTCCACGCTGAAAGCGCCGTTGTCTGACAGCCTGCCGTTTTCCAGCGCAGAGCGTCCGCACTTTGGTGTTGAGCAGGCGTTTGGCCGCGATCTGTATGCCGCTGTCAGCGAACTGCAGGGCCTGCCAACCGCAGCCGTGCGTGAAATTGGCCGGGTAACCAAAGCCGAGCTGGATGATCCGGTACGCAATGCCCGTGTCGGTATCATGCTGCTGACCGCTTATCGTCGGGTGGTTTCTGATAGCCGTTATGGCATCAGCGCCTTTGTTGGTGACGGCGAGAAAAACGTCACCCTGCGCAACCTCACTTTCTTCGGTTTTAACCCGCAACTGCTGCCGGCGCGCGAATCCTGCCTGCCGGCGGATCATCTCTATCACCACCGTTATGTTGGCCGCGATGTGCGTCCGTTCTGGCTGTTGCTGGCGGACATTAATCAGGCGCGTGCCGATGAAGTAGAAGCTCTGCTCGATCTGGATGACAACGCACTGCTGGCTGCCTTAAGTGCAAGCCGCAGCAACGCAGCTAAGGAATTGGAGGCTCAGTTATGAAATCGGTATGGAATGAACAACAGCAGGAAATCCGTGATTTTTACGAACAGGTTGCCCTTAAGCGCGTGCGCCCGAGTGCCGCCTCGCGTGATGTGACCCTGACTTTTGATCGTCAGATCTGGCGTGACCTCGGCGCCAGCGGTCTGTTTGGTCTGCATATGCCGGAAGAATTCGGTGGCCGTGGTCTGGGCCTGCGCGAATTCGCCGCCGCCCTTGAAGGTTTTGCCCGTGGCTGTCAGGACATGGGCGTGCTGGTGTCCTTTGTCGCTCAGGTCGGTCTGGTGCAGGCCGGTCTGCTCAGCTACGGCACTGAAGAACAGAAACAGCGCTGGCTGCCGGGGCTGATCCGTGGCGAGCTGCTGGGCTCCTTTGCCATCACCGAACAGGGCTGTGGCTCGGACGTGCGGGCGATGAAACTCGCCGCTTCTCAGGAGCTGGATGGTTTCCGTATTAACGGTCAGAAGTGGAACATCACCAACGCACCGCAGGCCGATGTGGTGATGACCTTTGCCCATGTTGAAGGCGCCGGTGATAAATCCGTTACCTGTTTTATTACCGGCACCGATGTGCCGGGGCTGGAGCGCAGTGAACCCTTTGAGCTGCTGGGCAACCGTGGCACGCCGATCGGTGCCTTTAACTTTAATAACGTCCTGCTGCCGGAATCGGCCGTGGTTGGCGGCGTTGGCGGTGGCCTGAACGTGCTGTATTTCGCCTTCCTGGTCGAGCGTGTGCTGACTGGTCTGGTGATTACCGGCTGTATGGAACCGCTGATGGAAGACTGCCTGCGCTACAGCCAGGAGCGTCTGGCCTTTGGTCGTCCGATTGGTGAAAACCAGTATATTCAGGGCCAGATCGTCGAAATGTACTGCCAGATTGAAGTGCTGCGCAGTGTACTGCTGCGGGCTATGGACAGCATGGAGCAGGGTGTCGACTGTTCCAGCCTGGCATCGCTGGTGAAGATGATCGCCACCGAAAGCCTGCACGAAGCCTGTATCAACGCTATCCGTATTCACGGTAATTCCGGCTACCGCCGCGACAAGTATTTTGAGCGTCTGCTGCGTGACTCCATCGGCGTGTTCTTTGCCGGTGGCACCATCGAAATTCACCGCCATGTGATCTGGACCAATCTGGTCGAAGGTTTCCGCCGTGGTGAGCAGGCCCGCGAAGGTCTGAACCTTGGCGTGTACCAGAATCAGGGCACCACCGCCTTCAGCAAACCGGCTGAGGAGGCCATCGCATGAACGCCGTAATGCAATTGTTTACCGGGGTGCAGCGTCATCCCTGGCTGATGATGCTGGGTCTGTTGCTGGTAACCGTTGTCGCCCTCGGCGCTGCCGGCCAGCTGCAGATTAACAGCACGCCCTACATGATCGATAACAGCCATCCCAGCCGGGTGGCCGATCACGACACCAAGCGTCTGTTCTCCAACTCCGGTGAGCAGGCCTTTGTCGCTATCGATAACCCTGAAGGCAATGTCTTCAACGCCCAGAGTCTGGCCACTGTGCTGGAACTGAGCCGTGCCTTTGAGCGTATGCTGCTGATCAGCGATGCCGATAGCCAGCGCCTGAATGCACTGGCGGCGGCAGAGGTGCTGACCACGCCGCAGGTCAATGCTCTGCTGCAGGATGGCCTTACACCGCAGGATATTCCTGTACTGCAGCGTCTGGCGCAGCAGGAAGGTCTGAGCGTGCCGGATAAGGCCTGGCTGGAAAATCTGGCGGTGCGTCTGCGTCCGGTTAAGCGCGTACGCAGCCTGGCGCGCATGGAACATATCGAAGCCTTTACCGGCGGTCTGGATGTTCGTCCGCTGATGAAAACCCTGCCGCAGACCGATGCCGAGCGTCAGGCGCTGCGTGAAGCCGTACTGGCCAACCCGATGTTTATTAACGGCCTGATATCGCCCAAAGGTAACGCCACCACCATTCAGGTGGAGTTTAATATCGCCGAAGACGACTCTCCGGCGATGCTGCTGGCCTACGGTGAAATCAGCCGCATTATTAACGATATCTCCGCGCGTGAAGGCTTCAGCGACCGCGTCTACCTGAGCGGCCCGCCAATGATCGCCGCGCAGACCGCCACCAGTATGGAGCAGGACAACCAGACCCTGCTGCCGGGTGTGTTACTGGTGATTATTATCGTGCTGCTGCTCAGCTTTGGCCGTCTGCAGGGCGTGGTTGCGCCACTGCTGATTGCCGTGATTTCGCTGTTCTGGACGCTGGGCGCCATGGCGGCTTTCGGCGTAAAACAGAACATCGTTACCTCTATGCTGCCGGTGTTTATCATCGCCATCGCTGTCTGCGACGCGATCCACTTCCTCTCCACCTATTACCGTCTGCTGCCGGATAACCCGGACCGTGCGGCCCGTACCCAGGCTGCCTCGGATGCTTTGCGCAAGCTGTTCTGGCCGATGCTGGTAACCAGCGTGACGACCATGGCCGGTTTCTTCGCCCTGAGCTGGACCGAGGTGATCTTTATCCGTGAGTTCGGCATCTTCGTCGGTCTGGGTGTTATGTTCGCCTGGATCGTTACCATGCTGTTCTTACCGGCGCTGGTGATTCTGTGGAAAGCCCCGCGGCCACGTTTTGGCTTACTGGTCAGCGATCTGATCAGCCGCTTTATGGGCCTGCTCGGCCGCGTCGCCGGCCATGGTAAAACCGTGGTGCTGGCGGTGCTGGCACTGATGGTGGTGGGGCTGGTGTACACCCAGCAGAACCTGACGGTGGATAATCAGGTAATCGGCTACTTCGAGCCGGACAGCCGTATCCGTCAGGATGACGCCGCGATCAACGCCAACTTCGGTGGCTCCACCGTGGTCAGCTTCCTGCTGGAAAGCAAAGACGTGGATGCCTTCAAGCAGCCGCAGGTGATGCTGGCGGTGAAAAAACTGCAGCAGCAGCTGAATAACGATCCGCTGGTGGGCTTTACCATTTCGCCGGTGAACTTTATCGAGCGCATGCATCAGGTGCTGAGCGCTGGTGAAGGTGAAAGCAGCGGCAGTGCTGCAGATTACCGTCTGCCGTCAGACCTGACCCAGCCGATGCTGGCGCAGTACTACCTGCTGTACGAAAACGCCAACGGTCAGGATCTGTTTGATGTGGTTGACCGCCGCTTCTCCAATGGCCGCATTCTCACCGTACTGCACAGTGACCGCTCATCCGAAGTGGGCGCCGTTATTGAGCGCGTGATGAACGAAGCCCGCACTGTGCTGCCGGCCGGAGTCAGCATCCGCGCCGCCGGTTATGGTGAAATTCTGGTGTCCACCACCGATGCCGTGGTTGGCGGTCAGATCCAGAGTCTGCTGCTGGCGGTGGTGCTGATTGCGCTGCTGGTGGTCGCTATTCTGCGTTCGCTGCGTCTGGGTCTGCTGGCGTTGCTGCCACTGCTGTTCACACTGGTGGGTGTGTTTACCCTGATGGCGCTGACCGGCACTGCGCTGGATATCGGCACATCCATTATTGCGGCTATCTCCTTTGGTATCGGCATCGACTACGCCATTCACACCATCGCGGCGCTGCGTCTCAGCAAAGGTCAGGATCAGGCCGAGCTGGTGGCCAATGCGCTGCAATACTGCGGTAAGCCGATTTTGATCAACACCCTGGCGCTGGGTTTTGGCTTCCTGGTGCTGACGCTGTCGGGTTATCAGGCACTGGTGAATCTGGGCTACTTTATCTCGCTCACCATGCTGTTCAGTGCACTGTTTGCGTTGCTGGTGCTGCCGGCCTTCCATCGTCCGGATGCACCACAGGCCAGTGTTGCCGAAGGTGCCGACGATGGTCTGGCGGAGCCTGCCAATGCGTAGGCTGCAACGTCTGCTGCTGGCCTGTTCGTTTGCCTGCTCGCTGCCTTTTGCAGCGGTGCAGGCGGCGCAGGCAGAGCCGGGCATACAGGATAACGAATGGCAGGTGATCAGCCTGTACCCGCCGCACGGCGTGTATCGGGCGGAGCTGTTGCCGCAACTGGTGGCTGCTGTTGAAGGGCTGTGGCAGGTGCAGGACAGCGCCGGTGAGCCCTTGCTGCGCACCATCGACAGCCTGGCCAGCATGAATGTGATCGTCGCCCAGCAGGATGAAGTGCGCTTCCGCCGTATTATCGAAAAAGGCGAACTGAACGCCGCCGGTATGCAGCGTCTGCAGGCGCTGGTGGAAGAGCATCCGCTGGTGCAGCGGCGGCTGGTATCGGCTGATGCTCAGGCCACGCATCTGTGGCTGCGGCTGAAAAAACCGGCCACCGCAGAAGGCTTGCAGCAATTGAGTGAGCATCTGGCCGCCAGCCTGAACGCTGCCGGTACGCAATGTGTCAGCGTGCCGGAAAACCAGGGGCCGCTGGCCGGTTTATATATGACCCAGTGGCAATACGATACGCCTCAGCGTGCTGATGGCGTGGCCGCGTTGCAGGCTCTGGCAACGGCACAGCAGCAATTGCAAAACGCACCGGGTGCGCCGGACAGCCAGCACGGACGTAATTATTCGGCGCTGAATCTGCTGTCGTATCTGGGCGGCATTTTGGGTGGCGAGCTGCTCGATGCCAATGGCCTGCCGCAAAGCAATGCTGCACTGGCGCAGATGTACATGATGGCCGAGAGCCTGCGCAGCCGTGATCTGCAGGCGCTGGCGCGCCCGGATTTCCGCCAGTTGCAGCTGGTGGTGCTGGGCCATAAAACACCACTGAGCGCCCCTCCTCTTGCTCAATATCAACTTACCCATACCAGTGTCTGGCAGGCGTCTGCGCGTGATTACCGCGTGCTGGATTGCCGCGCTCAGGCATTGGTGACGTCGGAGACTGAATAATGAAATTACTGCTGAAAAGTGCCGCACTTACGCTGCTGGGTCTGACCATGCTGCCTGCTTATGCCGTCAGCGAAAAATCCATTAAACCGGAAGTTCTGCTGGAACAGGTGCGTGACCGTGATGACGGTGATGACCGCCGTTCGCGCATGATTCTGGAACAGACCATGAGTGATGGTTTTGTGCGTGAACGTGAGCTGTTAATGCTGGAAAAAAAGTTCGGCGCCGAGCGTAAAGCCGTGCTGTATTTCACCGCCCCGGCCGATACCGCCGGCACCGGCATTCTGATGTTCAGCTACGAAGAAGCCAGCGGCAAAGATGATGACCAGTGGCTGTATTTACCGGCACTGCGTCAGTCGCGCCGTATTGCTACAAACTCGAAAGAAGGCCCGTTTCTGGGGACCGATTTTTCCTTCGCCGATATCGAACGTCTGCGCGTCGATGATTACCTCTACGAAGATCAGGGTACGGCAGAAATAAACGGCCGAACGCTGCAAAAAATTGCTGCGCATACCGCCAATGGTCTGGAAAATCCACGCACCGGTTACAGCCAGCGCGTAATTTATGTTGATGCCGAACGTCAGCTGATTATGCGTGATGAGTTTTACCGCGAAGGCCGCCATATCAAAACCTTTGAGGTTACCGGCCTGAAAGAAATCGACGGCTACTGGACAGTAACCGAAGCGGTAATGACCAACCATGTCGAAGGTGGTTTTACCCGCTTACTGCGCAAAGAAACAACCTACAACGTTGGCATTGCCGACCGCCTGTTTAATGAGCGTACGCTGCGCAGCGGGATTCAGTAATGATCCGGATTGCACTTGTATTTACGCTGTTACTGGCGAATGGTGTGGCGCTTGCCGCACCTTCGTTCAGTGGCAAAGGGCATGCAGAAATACGCCAGCAGGAAAGGGCTGGAAAAAACACTGGTGAAGACCCCGGTCAGCGTTATGAAGGTTTGCTGGAAGGGCAAATGAATACCGGCCGGCTTAAAACCAACGCTATTTTACTGGGCCGTTACCGCAGCCAGTATGACGACGCCGAAGGTGAGGTAAGGGATGAAATGCGCAGCGATGCCGAATTGCGCGAGCTCTACCTGACCTGGTCGGCCGACCGCTTTGAAATTCGCGCAGGGAAACAACAGCAGGCATGGGGCCGCGCGGATTACTTCCGCATCGTTGATGTGTGGAATCCGCTCGACCTGCGCGAATTTCTTTTACCTTATTTCGATAATTATTCACTCGGCCGGCAACCGCGGGGAATGTTAATTGCCGATTATTTTGGTGATGTCTGGGAACAGCAACTGATTATTGCCGCACAACGCAAAGCGACCCGGCTGGCGCCGGCCGGCAGTGATTTTGCTGCCAATGGCATGCCTGCCAGCCTGCCGCCAGTACATGAGGACGGTAATGGTGTGGATATTGGCTGGCGCGGAAAACTGTTCTGGGGCGGCAACGATATTGAGCTGTATGCCTTTCATGGTTATCACGCCGATGAAATGCTGACCCCTGAAAATACCCGGCTGGTACGCGAGCAGGCCAAACGCGATATGCTGGGTACGTCACTGGCGCGCCCCATGGGTGACTGGGTATTGCGCAGCGATATTGCGCATTACCTGCGCGAAGGACGGCAGACTGCGGCAGGTATAGAAGACAGCAGCCGTACCTCGGCACTGCTCGGATTTGACCGGGTGGAAAATGAATGGACCTGGAATCTGCAGCTGGCGACTACCCACTGGTACGACGAAGAAAGCAATCACGATGATATCTGGGAATCGTCTGTTTCGGTGGAAAAAAACTGGAGCCGATACCGCTTAACCACAGGGCTGTTATGGCTGGTTAACTGGGTCGACGACAGCAGCCAGTTATGGCGCGCAACCGTAAGCTATGAATTTTTACCACAGTGGAAAGTCAGCTTTGCGGCTGTTGCCTTTGATGGTAAAGACGATACGCAGTTTGGTCAGTTTGATGATCAGGATCGTCTGATGCTGACCTTAAGACGGGATTTTTCGCTGTAATTTCTTTTGTAGCTGCTTCTGTAAACCAGGCATAAAAAAAGAGCTTCAACAGAAGCTCTTTTTTTATCAATGCCAAGCGGCATTGTTTACGACGAACTTGCCGCCAGTGTTTCCAGCAGAATCGCCTGCGCTTTCACCATGTCTTCACCTTCAGCAGGTTGCGCGCGAATATAACTGCCATCGGACTGTAAGTCCCAGGCCTGACAGTTATCCAGCATGTACACTTCCAGCTCGCTTTTCATACGTTCTTTCAGTTTGCTGGTTTCAATCGGGAAAGCGGTTTCTACCCGGCGTAACAGGTTACGTTCCATCAGATCAGCGCTGGCGGCGTAGATTTCATCTTTGCCGTTATTCAGAAAATAATAAACACGCGAATGCTCAAGGAAACGGCCGATAATCGAGCGTACGCGGATATTCTCCGACACGCCTTCAACACCCGGACGCAAACAGCACATGCCGCGGATAATCAGTTCCACTTTTACCCCGGCCTGTGAAGCTTTATACAGTGCGCGGATTAATTTTGGCTCGGTCAGACCGTTGGCCTTCATGCGGATCAGCGCGGGTTTGCCGGCTTCGGCATGGGAACGCTCACGGTCAACCAGTTCAATCAGTTTTTTGTGCAGGGTAAAAGGCGCATGGAATAATTTTTTAATGCGTAGTGCTTCGCCCATACCGGTTAACTGCTGGAAAACCTTGTGTACGTCTTCACCGATGGAATCATCGCCGGTCAGGAAGCTGTAATCGGTATAAGCACGGGCGTTACCGGCATGATAATTACCGGTACCCAAATGCACATAACGTTTATATTTATCGCCTTCTTTGCGCACAATCAGCATCATCTTGGCGTGGGTTTTATAGCCCACCACACCATAGACCACCACCGCACCGGCTTCCTGCAAGCGGTTAGCCAAGTAGAGGTTTTCTTCTTCGTCAAAGCGCGCACGCAGTTCAATAACCACGGTCACTTCTTTGCCGTTACGGGCAGCATCCACCAGAGCGTTCACAATTTCTGATTTTGCCCCGGTACGATACAGGGTCTGTTTAATCGCGCGTACGTTAGGGTCTTTGGCTGCTTCACGCAGCAGATCGACCACAGGCGTAAAAGACTCGAACGGGTGCAGCAACAGTGTATCCTTGTCGCGGATACTCTCGAAAATACTTTTGTTGAAGTTAATATTTTTCGGCAGCCCCGGAGTAAACGGAGTGTATTGCAGATCTGGCCGTGAAATCTGGCCGATCACTTCAATCAGACGACCCAGGTTAACCGGCCCGTTTACGCGGTACAGGTCGGTGGTATCCAGATTGAATTGTTTCAGCAGAAAGTTCGCCAGTTCTTCCGGGCAATTGTCGGCGACTTCCAGACGCATTTCTTCGCCAAAGTTACGCGAATGCAATTCGTCTTCCAGCGCCGATGCCAGGTCGGCGGTGTCATCATGATCAATTTCAAGGTCGGCGTTACGGGTTACACGGAACTGGTAACAGCCTTTTACCGTCATGCCGGGGAACAGTTCGTCGGCATATTCATGAATCATTGACGACAGGAAAATAAAATTGTCACCACCTTTGGTGAGCTCGTCCGGTACGCGGATAATGCGCGGCAGTGAACGGGGTGCCGGAATCAGCGCCAGACCGGTTTCACGGCCAAAGGCGTCTTTGCCTTCAAGGGCGACAATAAAATTCAGGCTTTTATTAACCAGTCGTGGAAACGGATGTGAAGGATCAAGCCCAATCGGGCTGATTAACGGTTGAATACTGTCTTCAAAATAGGCCCGAACCCAGCTGCGCTGGTCTTCACTCCAGTCGGCACGGCGCAGAAAATGAATATTTTCTTTTTCCAGTGCCGGCAGCAAAGTGTCATTCAGAATTTCATACTGGCGCTCAACGGTCGCGCTGCATAATGCATGAATACTGCTTAATACTTGTTGCGGGTGCATACCATCGGCACCGGTCTGCTCACGCGCAAAGGTTAATTGCTGGGTCAGGTTGGCGACGCGAACCTCATAAAACTCATCGAGATTTTTGCTGAAAATACACAGAAAAAACAGCCGTTCCAGTAATGGATAGCTGTCATCCAGTGCCTGTTCCAGTACGCGAATATTAAACTGCAAATGGCTTAATTCGCGATTTATATAATATTCGCTGCTGCTTAAATCGATGTTTTTTTCTGCGGCTGCGTCACTCATGTTCGGTCCTTATTTATTAATCCATTCTGCATATTGCTTGGCAAAATAGGTGAGAATACCGTCGGCACCGGCGCGCTTCATACACATCAGGGATTCGGCCATGACGGCGTTATCATCCAGCCAGCCATTCTGTGCGGCTGCTTTGTGCATGGCGTACTCACCACTCACCTGATAAACGAAGGTTGGTACCTGAAATTCATCTTTTACCCGGCGTACGATATCCAGATACGGCATGCCCGGTTTAATCATCACCATGTCGGCGCCTTCGGCCAGATCCATCGCCACTTCGTGCAGGGCTTCGTTGCTGTTGGCCGGGTCCATCTGGTAGGTCTTTTTATCGGCTTTGCCAAGATTGGCGGCTGAGCCTACGGCATCACGGAACGGGCCGTAATAAGCGGATGCGTATTTGGCCGAGTACGCCATGATGCGGGTGTTTACAAAGCTTTCTTCTTCCAGCGCCTGGCGGATATCACCGATGCGGCCGTCCATCATGTCAGACGGGGCGACGATATCGGCACCGGCTTCAGCATGCGACAGGGCCTGCTGTACCAGGGTTTCTACCGTGCGGTCATTCAGCACATAACCGTCCTGATCAATGATGCCGTCCTGACCATGGGTGGTGAACGGGTCGAGAGCAACGTCGGTAATCACGCCCATTTCCGGTACCGCATCTTTAATGGCACGCACCGCACGCTGCGCCAGACCGTTAGGGTTAAAGGCTTCTTCAGCAAATTCGGATTTGGCGCTGGCCGGTGTTACCGGAAACAGGGCAACAGCCGGAATACCGAGCTTATACAGGTGCTTAACTTCGGCCACCATCAGGTCGATGGACAGGCGATCAATCCCCGGCATTGAGGCAATGGCTTCGCGTTCCTGATGACCTTCCAGCACAAACATCGGGTAGATCAGGCTGTCGACAGTCAGCTGAGTTTCACGCATCAGGCGGCGGGAAAAGTTGTCACGACGGTTACGGCGCAGACGGGTTTCCGGGAAAAAGCGTTGAGCATCGCTGAAAGCCATGGGGAATCTCCTGATCGGGAAGGGAATTGAAAAGTATGCCAATTGTAGCTGAATCGGTGCTGATATAACGCAACTTTATTGAGCGGTGGCTCATAAACACAGCGTTGATGCCTTAGCGTTAAACAGCGGATTTCTGCAGATTTTCAGCCTTCCGTAAAGTGCTGCGCAGTATGCCGGGCGATTATGAAGCTTTTATGCAAAAGCGTATTGCTGCTGATTGGCACCGCGATCAGATCCGGAGAGGAGTGTGCCTGATTCTGGCGAACAAAGTTGGCGTCGGCGAACCTGCATCCGGGTTCCGGTTCTTTGCTACTTTTACCGGCCTGCTGAGCGGGGCCGCCCCGATACAATAAAAATACAGGAGCTGGTATGACAGCAAGCACACACATTATTCAGTCGGGCTCTGTGCGCCTGCACGCCCTGACCCGTGGCGAAGCGGAAAATCCGGCGCTGGTGCTGGTGCATGGTTACCCCGATAACCACAGCGTATGGGATGCGGTGGCTGAACGTCTGGCGCAGCAGTTTTATGTGATTGCCTACGACGTGCGCGGTGCCGGTCAGTCAGATAAACCGACAAAAACTGCCGATTACCGTATGCCGTTGCTGGCACAGGATCTTCAGGCGGTTGTGGATACGCTGATTCCCGGCCGCAGGTTTCATCTGGCGGCGCACGACTGGGGCTCGATTCAGAGCTGGGAATCGGTAACCACCGATGCCTTAAAAGGGCGGATTGCTTCATTTTCCAGCGTGTCGGGGCCTTGTCTCGACCATATGGGGTTCTGGATGCGTAAGCACCTGTTCTCCACGTCATTCGGCAACATCAGCAAGGCCGTCCGTCAGCTGTTCAGCAGCTGGTATATCGTATTTTTCCAGTTGCCGCTGCTGGCGCCATTGATGTGGAAGGCCGGACTGGCCAAGGCCTGGCCGGTGTATCTGCGCCTGCGCGAAGGCGTGAGCGAACCGGAAGCCAATCCAACCCAGCGTGACGATGGTGCCATTGGTGTGCGCCTGTACCGCGCCAACTTTATGAACAAAATGTTCCGCCCAGAGCAGCGCTTTGCGCACTGCCCGGTGCAGCTGATTGTGCCAACCGGTGATAACTACGTCGGCACTCAGTTGTTCAGCGAATTAACCGACTGGGTTGAACATTTATACCGCCGCGATATCGACGCCACCCACTGGGTGCTGCTTACCCATGCGCCACAGGTGGCGCAATGGATTGCTGATTTTGCCCACACCATCGACAGCAATCAGGAAGACAGCGCACTGCGCGCCGTACGGGTATCACCAGCCTCGGCCAGGCCGCTGACGTCTGCTCATAAACCGGAACGGGCCTGATATTCCGGAAGAAAAAAATGGGCACAGAAAACAAGGAATCAGAAAAGGAGCCTGCAATGAACACCGCAACCACACAACAAACCGGGCGCCACGAACTGAAAGCGCGCAAGGTGCGCTTTGATCTGGAACAGACCCCGCTGCACTGGATTCCGGGTGACGCCCTGGCTTCCTATATGACCAACGCCATTCACCTGCTGTTGCCGGAAGGTGAGCTGTGGTTCTGCCGCGTGTATAACAAGGCACTGCCATTGGTAAATGACGCTGAGCTGCGTGCCGATGTTGAAGGTTTTATTCGTCAGGAAGCGGTGCATTCGCGCGTACACAGCGCCGCGCAAAAATATCTGAACCGGCACGAGATAGACTGCGAACCTTTTCTTGAGCGGGTGCGCTTTCTGTTTAAAACCCTGCTGGGTGATGAGCCGCTGGGGCAGAAATTTCTGCAGCTGAACATGTTCGAGCGCTCCTGGCTGATAACCCGCGTGGGTATTATCGGTGCGGTAGAACACTTCACCGGAATTCTTGGCCAGTGGGCGATGGATAACACCAGCTGGAATAAAGCCGACCCGGTAATGGCCGACCTGTTTAAATGGCATCTGGCCGAAGAGGTTGAACACCGCACCGTGGCCTATGACCTGCACCGTCATCTGTGCAAAACCCGCATCGGTTTTTACCTCAGCCGTCAGTTGCTGATGGCCTTTGTATTTCCGTTGTTTATTTATTTTGTCTTTACCGGTACGCGCTTTTTGGCAGCACAGGATAAAGATGCAGAAGTGCGGAAAATCGGCCGCTGGGGCTGGCTGAAAATGACCCGGAAAATGGAGCGCTGTGGCCGCAACACCGACCACGTACCGAGCTTCAGCTTTCTGCTGAAAGCCACGCTGCGCTGGTTATCACCACGCTTCCACCCGATCACCGAAGGCGATACCGCCCAGGCACTGGCTTATATCGCCCGCTCTCCGGCGGCACAACGTGCCGAAGCAGAAGCCGGCGTCTGAATAACCGGCTGAGTCTGCTGAGCGGGTGGCGGCAGACTCACCGTCTGATATCTGCAGATCAGGGACGTTTAAAGCCCTTGCGCGCCTGCTCCACTTTCTTCCGGATTATGCAGCCGCCGGAATGGTCATTAACAAGCCCCATGGCCTGCATAAATGCATACACCGTTGTCGGACCTACAAACTTCCACCCCTGTTTTTTCAGTGCTTTGGAAAGCGCTGCAGAAGCCTCAGAGGCCGAGACCGTCTGAGGTTCTGGCAGGCTGTTTTTATCGGGTTCGAAACGCCAGAAATACGCAGCAAGTGAACCGTATTCAGCAACGATGTCACGGGCTTTGGCTGCATTATTAATAACGGCTTCGATTTTTCCGCGATGACGGACAATACCTTCATCCGCTAATAAGCGCTTAACGTCAGACTCATCAAACAGCGCGACTTTGTTGAAATCGAAACCGGCAAAGGCTGCGCGAAAGTTATCCCGCTTGGCCAGAATAGTGCGCCAGCTCAGTCCGGACTGAAAACTTTCCAGGCAGAGTTTTTCAAACAGGCGGATATCGTTGTCGACCGGGAAACCCCATTCTTCGTCGTGGTAGGCAAAAAACTCAGGGGCGGCAGCACACCAGCGACAGCGCGGTTTACCATCCGGGCCTTTAATTTCCGTATTCATAATGCGCTCCGGTGTTCAGGGCTAATTCAGCAGAAAACTCAGGCGCTCATCGGCCTTTTTCGGATCAATTTCCAGTATTTCTGCACTGACGATATTTTCCGCTACAAAGGGGTCCTGATTTACCCGGGCCTCAAGAGCATCACGTGTAATACCGTGAGCGATAAGCGCGCCGCCAAGGCCCGGTTGCAGGCTGCCTGCCAGCAGAAAAACTCCATCAGCAAAGCCTTGTCTGAGCCACTCATTGTGACCATCCATAAAGGCAGCGGCCTGTGCCTTATTCTGTGAAAAACGTAACAGCACGATAAACATTAAAGCGACTCCTGTTGCTCTGTTGTTGTGATGGACGTTAACCAGTGTTCAAGACGGTTAACCTCGTTGTGAAGAAATTTTTCATCCTGAAATGCGCTGGCCAATGTTGCTACGCCCTGACTGCAGGCCAGCAAATGCATTGCCAGTTCATCGGCATCGGCATGGCGGCCAAGCTGCTCAAATTGCCGCCGCAGCCAGCTGCGGAATAAGGTGAACAGCTCATTGGCGTTATCTCTGGCCGGATGATTGAGCTTGCCCAGCTCAGTGCAGAGCGTGCCGACCGGGCAGCCGTAACGTGTAATTTTGGCCTGATTGGTCAGCAGGATATGGATAAAGCTGCGGATTCTGTCGGTGGGGGTTTCCCCTTCCAGCTCCCAGTGACTGAGCATCGAATAGGTGCGGGCAAGGCGATGGCTGATGACCGCGTGCAGAATGTCGTCTTTGGTTTTGAAGTGGTAATAGAAATTCCCCCGCGAAATCCCCAGCACTTCTGCGATTTGCGCAAACGAGGTGTGCTCAAAACCCTGCTGGTAAAACAGCTGATCGGCCTCGGCAACGATACGTTCTCTGGTTGGTTGATTGGCCACAGGTTTGTGCTCCACTGGGTATTTATGATCTAGGTCATCCGTCCTAATATGAAATTTAGGACAATCGACCTAATGAGTCAATGGACCATGGCAAAAAAACGGAACCCCTGAATCCCGCTGCCGGCAGCAGATTTTGCCAGCGTTTTCTTTGACTCCGCCCTGTCCCCTGTGAACAATGCCCTGCCCGCCGTTTTACCAGAGCGGGCCAGAGTCATAACAATAAAGACAAAGGGGCACTTCATGACCGCAGAGGGCATGACCACACAAGCTGAAGGCTTCAGCAAAACCGAGCTGACACTGGTGATGAATTTTCTCGACCAGATTCCGTTTAACAAACTGCTTGGCCTTAAACCCAAGCTGCTCAGCGATACCCGCTGTGAATTCAGTATGAATATGCGCGACGATCTGGTTGGTAACTGGCTGCAGGGCATTCTGCATGGCGGCGCGATTTCTACCGCGCTCGATGTAACCGGCGGCGCTATGGCGTTAATCGCGACCTGGCAGCGCATGCACAAAAATGAAATCCCGAAAGAAGACCGGCCCAAACAACTGGCTAAACTCGGCACCATTGATATGCGTGTGGATTTTCTCCACCCCGGTAAAGGCAAAGAATTTATTGCCAGTGCAACCTTGTTGCGTATCGGCAATAAAGTGGCCGTAACACGTATGGAATTTCATAACGAAGAAGGGCTGTTAATCGCAGTGGGTACCGGCACCTATCTGTGCGGCTGATGCCGGGTATGCTGAGTTTTATTCCGGGCCGAGCTCGCTCAGCAGAAGATCAATAAAGGCCCGCAGTTTAGCCGGTTGCAGCTGTCGGCTGGGGTACAGAAGATGCAGCGACAGCTGCTGTGTCACAACGTCCGGCAGCAGCAACGTCAGCTTTCCATTGGCCAGATAATCTGCGGCCAAAAACGCCGGCAACAAAGCAATGCCCGCACCAGCGAGGCATGCATGCAGAGTCTGATCATAGCTGCTGGTTGCCAAGCGCCCTTCAACGTTCAGCGCGGTCTGCGGGTTCAGTTGCCACTGGCAGCGGCGGCTGGCATTGGCATTAAAGACAATCAAATCGTGCTGCTGCAGCTCTGCGCTGCTGCCCGGTAGTCCGCGCTGCTGCAGATATTCCGGTGCTGCCGCCAGAATTAATGGCAATGGTTTCAGTGGCCGGGCAATCATCGCCGAATCATTTAACTCTCCGGCCCGAATAGCCAGATCCAGCTCCTCGTCAATCAGATTGAGCCGGCTGCGTGAGGCAACGATCTCTACCTGAGTATCTGCATAAAGTGCCATAAAACGGCAGGCAACGGGGGTCAGAAAAAAGTGCGCGAACAAAGGTGGCGCCGTCACCCTTAATACTCCTTGCGGTTTGTTGCCGTCGTTTTGAAGTGTTTGCTGGACATTGGCAATCTCCCGCAGCGGCGGACTCATTGCGCTGTATAAACGCTGCCCTTCCTGAGTCAGTGACAGGGTACGGGTATTCCGTTGCAGCAGCTTTACCCCAGCCTGCTGTTCCAGCGCCGCGATACGCCGGCTGACAGTTGAGCTGGGTAAAGACAGAGCTTTCGCAGCGCCTATCAGACTGCCTTTTTCGGCTACTTTGCAGAAAATCCTGACGTCATTCAGATCAAGCATAATCCCGAAATTGCACTAGTTATTTGCATTTTTCAAAGTTTATTCCATTTTCTGGATTGTTCACACTGCAGATTCCTCTTACGGAAAACGATCAGATTTAAGGAGATGGTATGCAAAGCATTATTCTGGCCGGGCGCCTGCCCAGTATTGTTAATAACCTGACCCAGCAACTCAGCCGCGACGATGTACGCTTTTTAGGTGCAACCAATGCTGCGGAGCTGGCCACTCATCTGGATAACCCTGACGTCAGCGCAGTGATTATGGGAGGCGGTCTGGAGGATGCCGTGCGTGCTGAACTATGCCTGTTGGTGTGGTCAAGCAGGGATGATTTGCCAATTCATATCAAAGACAGAGCATCCGGCCCGGCAGGTATGGCCGATTTTGTTGCTTCTGTGCTTGAGCGTCGATAAATTTCGGTGAAAGCGACACAGAACTTGCCTGCTGTCAGCGCTGTTCTGCGTCGTTGGTTTTGGGTTGAGCCTCTTGTGCTAACCACATCCGTTTAACAGCAGGGCCGGTCTCTTTGACGGCTCTTCTTCTTCAGTGAACAATACACCGTAATTATGAGCAGGCGATTAAGGCCCGGTGGTATTTTGTTTTCAGGAAGCTGTATATGGATGAATTAATCAGAATTATTTTCCTAACCGCCGGTGCCTTACCCTTACTGGCGTATCCTTTTATGGCGGTGGCCAGCCTGATGGGCCTGGCCAGCAAGCCCGGCATAAAAATGCCTTTGTTTAACCGCCTGATGAACAAGTTCTTTTTGTGGGGAACGCTGCTGTATCCGCTGGTGTTTTTTGGTTGTTATAAATTGAGTGAAGCAGATAGTGGAATCAGCGGTGAATCTTCGCTGATAGCGGAGGTTTTTCCGGCGATTTTCCCGTTAGTCTTTCTGTGTTTATTGTGGGTGAGTTTTAAATTTATGGATGCGCCGGGGAAAGGCAGAGAGTAGCCGTTGGACGGATTAGATCAGAAAAACATCGCTCGCTGTGGCGGGTCTCAGGAGCATAATTCAGACGCAACGCCGTACTTCATATCAGACGCTGTATTGTAGGAGTGGATCTTATCCACGACAGGCCGGAGTACTTCATTCATACTGAAATGTAGGTCGGCATTGCCCGCCAGGCCAGCGCAGTTATTGCAGCGATGAATGACAAAGCAATTTCGCCTTTATGATTTCTCACTGAAAAATCATAAAGGCGCCCAAATAGTCCGGAGCGGCAACACCTGTTAATTTGCGGAGTTCAGCGCCAGCTTGTTGCCTTCTGAATCCAGAAACAAAGCAAAGAATCCACTGTTATCGGCGTGAGCCGTCTTTTCCAGAATGACCTGACCACCACTCCCGGCGACCCTATCCAGCATTGGCTGTAAATCATCGCCGGCATTGAGATAGACAGTGACTCCATCTGAAGAAGGGATATAGCCCTCACCCTTTACAATCACAGCGGGAACCAGCTGGCCTTCGTAAGGCAGGATACCCATCTCCATATCCGGCATCTCCAGACATTCGATGTCTACACCCAGTACCGCCTGATAAAACGCCACGGCTCTTGCAAGGTCGGTGGCAGGGATTTCAAACATTGCGATATAACTGTTCATACTGTCGGCCTTTGATAATTAGCAGAATGGCGGTTAGTTGATAAACCGTATTCAGAGACTACATCAACAGCCTGACAGCTCATTGTACAAATACGACAGCGCTTATTGGTAAAACAGCGATGACAGCTCCATATGCTTATGTCCAAGAAACTCCTTTGGACTGACCCCGGTAAACTCTTTAAAATCCCGGATGAAATGTGCCTGATCGTAGTATTTGCTGGCGTAGGCGATGTCCATCAGTTTGTCGTCTTTATTGTTAAGCAGCATTGTCAAAGCTTGCTGCAAACGAATCACCTTCCCGAGTTGCTTTGGGCTGAGACCCACCTGTTGCTGAAACTTTCTTTCTAAGCGACGTCTCTGGGCCAGATCCTGTTTGGTTATCGCAGCAATCGGTGTATTCCCGGATGAGGCTATCAGGGCATCGATCGTTGTTTGTATGATGTTATCGACAACCTGTTGCTCATTCAGCTTTGACTTCAGGAACGCTTCAATAATAGCAATTCTGGACGATGTATCGCTCGCCTGAACAATTGCCTGGGTTAAATCATCAGCCGTCTTTTCGCCAAAAAATTCAGCCAGCGGGGTTTCGGTATTCACCAGATTTTTAATTGGTGTGGAGATAAGGCCGGCAAAGCTGTGCGGATAGAAGCGAATGGCAAAGGTATTAACATACCCCAGGGGTTCAATAAAAAACGGGGTAGTGATCTGACCCAGAACCATCGCTCTTGGCTGGATAATAAACTCGTCATCCGAGACATAACGTTTTATATCGTCACCCAGAATAAATGCCATCTCAATGGTGCCATCGGGAACAATACGCTGCTTCTGGTGATCTTCAGAAGCCGGTACTTCCAGGGTCCAGTAACAACTGATAATGGCATCCAGTTCCGCATCGGGTTGAAAGGTCTGATAGTCCATTTTTATGCTCCTTCGTCAGGCTCCGGTCACCGCCAGTGAGTACGCCAGTATGAGGTGAGCATATCCAAATCACCAGCAGAGGCTTTAACACCGGTTGGGATGAGCGGCGCTTTCCGGCTCAGGCATGCTTTACATTCGTGCTTGCCCGCCTTGCCGGAGGATAGTAAGTTAAACATCAAATGCATCAACAGCTTGCAGATATGGTTTAAAAGCTGAAGGGTTAATGCAGCTGCGTAGAAAACCTAAGTTAACAGGCGTGCACGTTTCCAAAAAGGATTTTCGAGATATGGATGATTTCTCAGTGGGGTCAATAGGTTGCGCGGGGTTTCTCGAAAGAGTCGCCCGGGATAAGTGCGCAAGCACACTAATACACCGTTATAACTCTTTATGAAATGGATTCTCTTAATACTACTGGTCGGATTGATTCGGGGCGTTTTACTTCCTGATTACAGATGGCAGCCAAGCATATGGCTAATCCCGTTCGCCACACCGATAGTTCTGTCAGCATTGGCTGTTTATCTGGCTAGCACAAAGCACCTCGGTAAAGGTGTTGCTATAACTACAGCACTTTTGTCGCTATTGATGTCTACCTGCATTGGGGGGCTAGTCTATGGAGTTTCAGTTGGTTTTCACTATGTCACTGAAGATACAGAGTCACAGGCAGTTCTCTTGGCCACTATAGGTATACAGCTGATCACTTACATCGTTGCCACATTGTTATTTAGTTACTTGGCAACGCGTTATAACAAAAAAAGAAGCGGACGCAGTAAACTGCGGCATTGTGTTGAGCGTTAGGGGCTACCGTGATTTCTGAGTATTGGCGCAATTTTATTACTATTAATGATATAATCGGTTGTGACTTTGAAGTTTCTGAAGAAGACGACTTATCTGAGTTTTGCGCTATATGCTCGGAAAGCAAATAGCGGAAAGAAAATAGGAAATATACAGGCGCTCTAATTATTCAGGTTGTGTTGGGCAGATCACGGATTCGATAAATGGCCGCTTACCTGCCGCCGGAAAAATGCTAAAGTCCGGCATACCTGTATCAGGTCATTTTTATATCAATAACTTCCTCAGGAAATCAAGAGGCTATTTATGTCTGGAAAAGTTAACAAGGAATTCTGGTTGGGCCAGTTATTTACTTTATTAGCGACGGTGGTTGGTGTTTATCTGGCAGCCAATTCCGGTTTTGAAAAAGCCATCGAATTTGAAAATCTGCAACATCAGCGGGATGTTTACCATGTGCAGCAGTCGTTGCTGGGAGAAATGCAGGTGAATACCGAACGTTTACAAAGCTGGGTCGATGAATTTGATAAGGCACCACAGAGTAACAGTATGAGTATGCAGCCCGATAAATATCAGCTGGATACGTTTTTCTGGAATGCTGCCCAGGAAGGGTCTGCAATTTTTGAAATGCCACATCAGTACGTCAGTGGTATTTCGGCTTTTTACCAGCGTGCAGAATATCTGCGCAGCCAGCTGTTGTCCGGTAACCCGTTTGAAGCACCGAAAGCTTCGGAAAAACTGCGCCAGTTAACCACTGAAACCCGCATTCAGTTATTAAAAAATATTCAGCAACATATAACAGAACAAAAGCAACAGTTACAGAAAACCGGGTTAATCTGATGCTATTGGGAGTGACCCCGCCAGTTAAAATTTACCGGACTTTTTAAGCCCGACTGAAATTTCAAGGAAAGTAATAAATGCCAGAGCTATCAGTGCTTAAAGCTACACATGTTACGGGTCATATTCTAGAAATTGAGTTTAGTGATAATCATGTTTCGGTAGTTGATTTTGCTCCATTTATCTTTAGTGATGGCCATCCTGATTACGATGTATATAAAGACATCTCTCGCTTTGTGCAGTTTGATTTGCTTGATGGAAACTTAAACTGGGATGACTACACAATGATCTTTCCTGTTGAACATCTATACGAAAATAAGTTGTAGGGTGTGTTTATAACGAACTGTTTGAGAGTGATTCGCAACGAGTAGAATTTTTTGTATGTGTCGGGTTGAGTGATTAAGGCTCTGTGCGGTAGTTTTTGTAACGCGTGCATGCACCCGTTAACGCGGTGCTGGGCCTTTCCAGATTTACCAAACATTACACCTTTGGCCCTATTGTTTATTGCCTCGGCTTCCGGGCCTTGCTACCTTCGCCGGCCAATGTGGTGCTATACCGCCTTACTGTCCATATCTGAGTGAATATCGCATGTTAAAGCTGTTCAGGATTTCAAGCCTGCTGGAAGGCGTCTCTTATCTGGTTATTCTGTGTGTAACGCTGGGCGTGATCAGCCGGGATTTCGTTTACGTGCTCGGGATGACGCACGGTGTGCTGTTTATGCTGTACTTTGTTCTTTCGCTGGCGGCTTCCCATAAGCAGGGCTGGTCGGTGATTACCTGGCTGCTGGTGTTGCTGGCGTCGCTGATTCCTTTTGCCTTTATTCCGGTTGAGCTGTTTGTCCGCAAAGAGCTGTTAAAGAATGAGCAGGCTGCCGCTACCGACCCGGCACTGGGCGCCTGATGTTCTTACTGTCCGGGGCTGTGTCCTGCTTATAGCGAGACACAGTCACGGAGTCTGTCAGGGGCTGGCAGGTCTGTGTGCCGATGAAAATACCCGTCAGCCAGATTGAGTCGCTAACCTGCCTTGTCTACAATGGGGCACTTTTTTCTGATGTCAGGTTATAAACATGAGTGACACTAACGCCAAGCCGGCTTTGCCGGATCATCTCTCGGGTAATCCACGCAGCCCACATCACGTTGCTGAGTGTTTTGAGCACGATATTGGTATCCGCCTGAATGGTAAGGAACGTACCGACGTTGAAGAATACTGCATCAGCGAAGGCTGGGTAAAAATCCCTTCCCCTAAGGCAAAAGACCGTTTTGGCCGTCCTATTCTTATTAAACTGAAAGGCGAAGTTGAAGCCTTTTATAAGTAAGTATTTTCCGGGATTTTCTGTAAGTTCTTTCTCTGAGTACCTGCTGTAAATCCTAAGACGCAAAGCACAGGCTTCAGCTCTGTGCTTTGCGTTTTCCCACAAAATCTCCCGTTATTTTTTTATCTGTCATCCTGCCTGTGCCGCGGTGGCGGCTTCTTTTGCGTTTGGTTGCTTAAACACTGCGCATAATGCCGGCACCAGCAGCAGGCTGATGATGGTTGCGAACAGTACGCCGAACCCTAAAGAAGCCGCCATAGGTATCAGCAGTTTTGCCTGAATGCTGGTTTCGCTCAGTAAGGGTAATACTCCGGCAAAGGTTGTCAGCGAGGTCAGAAGAATCGGCCGGAAACGGCTGCTGCAGGCCTGTAGTAATGCTTCTGCTATTGGCAGCTTTTGCGCTTTTAACTGATTAAGCCGGTCGAGCAGCACCAGATTATCGTTTACCACCACACCGCTGACGGCGACCATGCCGACATACGACCACAGGGTCAGGTCGAGCCCCAGTATCAGGTGTCCGACGACCGCACCGAGTAAACCAAAAGGAATGGCAAACAGTACCAGCAAAGGCTGGGCATAAGATGCAAAGAGTACGGCCATCAGCAGATACATCACGATAATGGCGAGCAGATAATACTGCGCCAGTAAGTCGAGAAAAAACTGTACCGCGCGCTGATAACCGCCCACATCCCAGCGCACACCGGGCAGGTCGTGCAGCAGGTTTTGTACGGCGCCCTGCTGCAGGGTCTTTTTAATTCTCTCGGCATTATTCTGGCTGGGGTCGACATAGGCTGAAACCATAACCACAGGTTCACGCATAAAATGGCGAATATAAGGGTTAACCGCCTGCTGGCTGTGTGTGGCTATATATTTCAGCGCGACCATCTGGCCGGGTGCGGTTTCGACCGGCAGGTTATCCAGATACCAGGCGGATGCACGTTCTTCTGCATTCAGGCTGGTGCGTACTTCCACCTCGTCATCGTTGTCGTAAAAACGCTGAATAGTGGTGCCATAAAACGCCTGATTAACCTGTTGCAGAACCGGGCCGCGGTTGATGCCTGCGGAAATGGCTTCGTCGGTTAAGCGGATATCCAGTTGCTGGGCATTGTTATCCGGCTGACGCTGCAGGCTGTAAATACCGGAAAAGCGCTGCAGATAATCACTCAGGCGTTGTGCTGCAGTATTTAATGCCTGCTGATCGCTGCCGGAAAATTCAATCTGAATATCGGCCTTGGAAGGGTTTACCGTGGCGCTGTATTCCACGTTATCGACACCGGTTATGGCACCGCTTTCAGCCCGCCACCAACGGATCATATCCTGGCCGCTGAAAGCCCGGCTGTTTGCCGCCGGTAATTCCAGCATTATCAGCCCGGTATGGTCGGCACGGGCATAGACTTTCTGATTCGATGGCAGGGTATTGGGCGCGACCACCTGATAAATCCGACGGATCATTTCACCTTCGGCATAACCCGCGCTGGTTTCGACTTTACGGGCGGCAACCGCGAGCTGCTGCAGTGCCTTTTGGGTTGCCTCGCGTGGCGATCCTTGCGGAAAAGTAACTTTGGCTGTGACGACATTACCTTCTATTTCGGAAAACAATGCCGATTTAATCCAGCCCTGACTAATCAGTAATAACGTCAGTATAAAAGCGGCGGTAAAGGTGGCTATAACCGGGTAAGGGTTGTGCACAATCCGCCGTAGCAGAGGCAGATAATAATGTCCGACAACCTGCTGTAAAAAGCGGCTGAAGTATTGCTGCAGGCGATGGGGCTTTGTCGCATTGGCAGGCGTATGGCTGAGATGCGCGGGCAGAATACAGAGCGACTCAAATAACGAAAATAACAGTGTGGTAATAACCACAATGGGGACTGCTTTTATCAGCATGCCTTCAGGGCCGGGGAGAAACAGCAGCGGCATAAAAGCAACCAGCGTGGTAATCACCGAAAATAATACCGGCTTATAAACATCCAGTGTGCCGGACAACGCTGCCTGTGTGCCATGCTCGCCAAGTTCCTGGCGGGCGAAAACAGCTTCGCCGACAACGACGGCATCATCAACCACAATGCCGAGCACCAGAATAAAAGCAAACAGCGAAATAAAATTAACCGATGTTGATGTCAGCGGCAGAACAAACAGAGTGCCAACAAAGGATACCAGAATGCCCATGCTGACCCAGAACGACAGTCGTGCATTCAGAAATAACAACAGCACAATAAATAACAGCAATAAACCACTGAGGGCATTGTCCAGCAGCAGGTTTAAACGCTCGCTGAAATTAACCGCTTCGTCCTGCCAGACGTAGTAACTGATATTGGCACTGGCCGGGTGTTGTTGCAGATAGGTATTTACCGCCTCCGATATAGCGGTAATGTCATCGTTGCCACTGCGGTAAATATCCAGCGCCAGAGCGGGTTTACCATTCAGCAGCGCCAGTGCTGTGGCATCGGTACGGGTATCCTGAATGCTGGCAACATCGGCCAGGCGCAGGCGGTTACCGGCGCCATCGCTGGCAATCAATAAGTGCTCATAATCACTGGCAGAACGGAAATCACGGTCATTACCAATCAGTATGTCACCGTCGCCGGTTTCCAGCAGGCCTCCGGCTGCCGGTGCTGCCTGTTGGATCAGCTGGCGGTTGATCTGTTGCAGCTGCAGTGGGTAGCGGTAAAGGTCGGCCAGCGAAAACTGAATGCGTATTTCGGGCTTTTCCCGGTCCTGAATTTCCGCTGTTGAAACGGCGGGTAAGGCCAGCAGCTCACGACGTAAATTTTGTGCGCTGCTGAGCAGGTTGGCATAGCTTTCATCACCGCTGACAATAATACGCAGCGCGCGGTTACGTACCTGCAGAATCTGAATATCGGGCGCTTCGGCCTGTGCGGGCAGCAACGCCGGGTCTGCAAGGCGGCTGCGGATTTCGGCCAGCAGAGCATTGGCATCGTAGCCTTCGGCGATATCCAGCGTAAGGCTGCATAAACCGGGATACGACCAGGAAATTAATTCTTCGCCACCGGCAATATTGTGGATAGCATTTTCCAGTGGTGTGCAGAGTGATTGTTCTGTGGTGCTGACCGAGGCGCCGGGGTAGAGCACCTGAATACTGATGCGGTCGAGTTCAACATTGGGAATTAATTCCTGCTGCAGGCGCGGTACGGCCAGCAGTCCCAGAACCAGAATACAGAGCATGACCAGATTAGCGGCCACGCGATGGGTGATAAACCAGCGGATTACTGCACTCATGGCTGCCTCATTCTCCGGCCGCCGTGGCCAGTTGCTCTCTGCTGCCGGTATTAACCGGAATAATCTGGCTGCCGGGCAGCAGGGCGTGACGGCTGCTGTTAACCAGCAGAACCGGCGTTGAAAATTCATTGCGCAGATACAGCTGATCTTTACCCGCATACAGAAGCTTGGCATTTACATCGTGCAGCTGGTGTTGCTGATCAACCATTAATAAATGATTACCGGCCTGCAGAGCTGAGCGTGGAATACGACTGATTCCGGTAATGACCGGACTGAGAATTTCGGCTTCAACAAAGGTGCCGGGCAACAGTGGCGTTATATCCGCAGAATATAGTGGCCGGGCCAGCAGAATAATTTGCTGAAAGGCATCACGGCCGGCTTCGCTGCCGGTAATTTGCGCTGGTATTTTTGTACCGCCTGCTGTTGTCAGGGTGACTGCCAGCGATGGATTTTCTGTACCCGGACGGATGCCTAATAACTGTGCTTCATGATCGCTGACCGGCAAGCGGATTTCCTGCCAGTTATCGTCATAAATAACACCCAGAACCATCGCCGGAGAAACCTGTTGCCCCGGTTGTATTGTGGCACGGGCAATACGTCCGCTGACCGCCGCATATATACGTGTGTCACTCAGTTGCTGTTGTGCGTATTGCAGAGCGGCGCGGGCCGCAGCAACCTGGCTGTTGGCCATGCGCAGATGCGGAATATAACGGGCAAAATCATTTTCGCTGGCCTGCTGGCGTGCCACTTCAGCCTGAGCGCGGATTTCTTCCAGCTGCAGCAGGCGGCTGTCGAGGTTGGCCTGGTGCTGGCGAACCTCCAGCTCGTAAGGTGCAGCATCAATACTCAGCAGCAGTTCGCCCTGTTGTACCTGCTGACCATTAATAAAATGCTCGCTGACGTATTGCACCTGCCCCTGCACCTGACTGCTCAGGTAAAACTCCCGCGCCATACGGACATGACCCTGGCTGTGTACCGGAATGGTTATATCCTGCGCGACAACGCTGATAACCGGTACGCTTGGTGCCATGCTGGCAGGCGTTTGTGTGGCCGGCAGCGGTGCCTGTAGTACCAATAATGCTGCGATTAATAACAGGGCCAGAACCGCGGTCAGCCAGACTGCAATATGGCGGATCTTGTGCGGTCGTCTGTTATCTGTGCTGCTGGCAGAAAATACATCAGGCATAACTCAGCTCCTGCAATGACTGTTGCCACAGCTGCAGGCAGCGCTGCTGTGTTTCCTGCGCCAGAGCAATTGAAGGGTGAAATTTAAGTGCCAGTGTCAGTTGCCCGTTGCACTCAGTCACGCCGGTGGCAATCGGATAATTCGCGCTGCCGGCACCACAGACACCAACAACACTGTGCGGATGCTGTGGCAGTGACCAGTCTCCCAGATAACTGAATGAGCCGAGATAAAACTGCGAACCGCTGATGCGCCGGTAAATAAAGCGCACCCCGGTTTTACCAATCCAGCGGCCAATATGAGCCATCTTCCATAACCACCAATGTTCTCTGGCGACCAGCTTTGCTTTTACCTGTGCATGAATGTGTCCGGCACTGCTGTGTTCGTCCAGTGCCAGATAAAAACCGGATGATAAATTACTCTGTTCCGGCCCGCTGACAGCGCCACGGACATTTACCGGATAAAACCACCAGGCGCGGCTTCCCGGTTGCAGGCAGACGGAAAAAATAACCTTATTCAGACTGGCGAAGGTAAGGCTTGCCAGAGAGACTCCCCGTGCAGCAGCCACTGTTTTTAAGCGGCTGACGGTGGTTGTGTTAAGCACGGTAAATTCAGGTTCTGTAACAGCCCTGGCTGTTTCGCCGGCTTTTGTTGCACTGGCTTTTTTCCAGTGTACGGTTTTCGGTGTGCGGTCTTTGCGTTGCCGCCGTACCTTATTCAGGGTTTGCCAGAAACCGGGCTCGGTCAGGTCGCGGCAGCGTGGCAGTGAACTGGCCGGATAGCCCAGTTGCTCGCGTACATTAGCCAGCATACCAATGCCATCGGTATCGCGGTGGCGGAAATGATGCCACTGCGTCTGCTGCTCCTGACTGTTGTGTATAAAACAGTGAATACGGTCGGAAATTCCTTGTTCTTCCCGTACTTCGTACCACTGGGCAATATAATCTTTGCGCATAAATTCCCTGTTAAAGACGGCTGATTTCCGGATATTGCAGGCGGGTTAAATCCAGCTTCTGCACCAGTTCTGGTTGATAGGTAGCAATAAAATTCCGGCTTTTTAAGGCGTGCCCGGGATGCCGGCGGACGATTTTTAACAGCGGGTCACGGCTGTCAAAACCACAGGCCAGAGCCAGGGCGTTACGTTGCTGTGCTGTTTTCCGCAGGGTGCGTAATAACCGCGCAAAGCGCCCGGGATCATTATTTTTAACCACCACGCTGTGCAGCATCTGATAATGATTGAGCGAATTAACGGCAGGTAATGCCAGGTGTCCGGTCAGCCAGGTAAGGCTGTTATAGAATGGCCGCAAATGATGCAGTAGCGGTGCGTAGCCACTGATCCGGGTCTGTTTAAAATCCTTCTGATCCCACAGACCAGCCAGCGCCGTAATTTCCCCATGCTCACGCAGAATAAAAAAATCACTGATTTTAATATTGCGGTAGTACGGATCATCGCTGCCGATACGCGAGAAATCGTAACAGGGGTAAAATTGTTTACTGGCAGCTTCGCGGTCAAAAAATGCCTGCATCTCGGCAATATCTTCCGTTCTGGCCGGATGGGTTAACGGATCATCCGCGATATTTTTTTTCCGCCGCAGGCTGATCAGCCAGGTGGTAAACATTCCGGCAGGAAGATATTGCGGCAGTGTATTGCGGCCGCTGCCAACGGTGCTCAGTGAGGCACGGTTTTCGTCGAGAATAACGGTCTGCATCCACTCGTTCTGCATTTGCTGACGATAGGTGCCGAATAAGCGGTACAGAGTACGGCCACCCTGAAAATCCGGGTGAATACGCAGATCACTGCCATAACGAACCGACGTTGGCTGGCCATTAATAAATACCCGGCGCTGGCCGATGCTGAACGTACCGATAATGCCATGACCGGGTTTTTCCATAACCCAGATTTCCGGTCGCTGGCTACTGACTGCCGCGGCATAAAAATAATCAGGATTACGCTCAAAGGTCAGACGGATACTTCCCTGTTGGGCGGTTGCGGCCAGCAGTTTCAGTAAGCCGGCCGAATCCTGAGTACAGGCCGGCCGGATGCAATAGCTGCTCACGCGATGGCTCCGCTTTCCGCCGGGCTGTCTTCCGGCAGAGTATTCAGCAACTCGCTGGCGGCAGGGCAAAGTAATAACGGTTCTACTTTAATATTGCCGGCCACCGCACCACACTGCAGCCGCAGGTGAGTATAAGTTGCCATGGCGTTGTCGCTGATGATTACGCGTGCCGGATTCAGCTGGCCGAGTTCGCGGGCGAGCTTATAGTGGAAATGTTCCTGCAATAAAGCTTCAAGCCGCTGCTGGGTTTCTGTCTGCAGCTCCTGACCACCACTGGCCAGCAGTACGTAGGTTGGACGGTGGTTACCCTGTTCCGCCGGTACGGCCAGTAATGACACCGGTTGCAGTGGCAGGGCGGCAGTCAGGGTACTGAATATATTCAGCACCGCTTGCGGAGACATTTTTTCGCCGACCATATCGGTGCCGGATAAGCGGCTGATAAAACGCAGGGTAGGGCATTGATTAATAAAACCATCAACCAGCAGCCGGTCTTTGGTGCGGTAACGTAACAGGCCGCTGGCGGTGGTAATCACCGGGCGAACCTGCATACCGGGCTCCAGTTCCCAGCTGAATAAAATCTGTTTGTTGGCCAGATTTTCAAACTCGTAGAAATGACTTTCCAGCGCCAGCGGATATTGCTGACCATAAGGAATGGTCACTACACCTTCGGTGGCCCATAAGCCTTTTCCCTGAAAATCACTGTGGCTGAATAACTGCTGCAGTTGTCTGGCCCAGGGTTCGGATGATGATGTATCCCAGGCGCTGATCAACGCCAGTTCAGGCCATAATTTCCGGGTGATGGTGGCGTTTATTCTGCCGTTCCAGTTACGCAGCAATGCAGCATTAATACGATTGCGCGGAGCGCTTAAATGTCCGAGGCTGGTTTGCTGTTCTCCCCAGCGACCCTGTTCCAGAACCTGGGCAACGGCCATGCGTTGCTGTCCTAATTGCTCGAGCAGGCTGAGCAGAAAGGTGGGGCTCCAGACAGACATCAGGGTGAGATCGCGGGCTGCGCATAAATAACAAAGCGATGCGAACAGTGATAATTCTGAGCTTGGTGCCAGCGACACCGCCTGCGGCACGGCCATGGTGCGGTTCATAAATAAACGCTTCCACCACGGCAGTAACTGCAGATCGTCATTAACGCTGTTGGCAACACTGCGTAATTCGCCCGGCACCCATGACAGTGACCAGTAATGCCGGCCTTTACGGATGGCGGGATAACGGCTGTACAGATCGGCCATCCACGGATTAATGGCCTGATCGAGTTCGCGCAGGAACTCCGGGGTATAGGGAATCCATTTAATCTGTGCTGTTGAGCCACTGGTTGGCTGATAACGCTGGCACGTCTCTGTCGTCAGAATAAATTCACCGGAACTGCGCTGGCGGTTAATGGCATACTGCCAGTCTTCATAATCGCTTAATGGTACTCGCTGGCGAAATTCTTCAACGTTGGTCGCCAGCGTAAGGCCGCGCTGATAACCGCTGTCTGAGCCGGATACAACCGCCATAATGTTCTGAAAGCGTGCCAGCTGCGCCGCTTTCAGTGCATGACTGGCGCGCATAAAACGTTGCTGACCATAGCGGCTCAGATGATAGGAAATCTGATGCAGTAAGCGGGTAGAAATATTCATAATGACTCCTTACTGCAGTGTGCTGCGCCGGCTGCCGAGCTGTTTACGGAAAAAGCCGATAAAGGTTCGGCTGCAGACTTCACCGACGCAGGGCAGCTCAGTACCGCGGCGCCAGGATGGATTGGTGTCATCAAAAAAGCGGATCTTTGCATTGGCTTCACGCATGCAATCCGTAATGTCGGCAACATCCCCTTTCAGGTGCTGGGAGTTATCACCAAAATCCAGCAGGCGATTATTACGGTCGTAATAATCGGGAAATAATTTTTCGCAGTACTGGTCGATAACACCGACCAGGCTTTTATCGCGGTTATGGTGATTGGGGTAATGGCGAACAAAGTTATTGGCCAGAAGCAGGTAGGTTTTATAACCCTTGGAAATCAGCAACCAGAAAACCCGGGTGCCGGGGCGGGTTAACTTCAGCTTCAGCATCCGTAATGCAAACGCCTGCTGCAGCGCTTTATTTCCCCAGTAATCTTTTTCCAGAATGGTATCTCCACTGAATACGCCAATGGCTTTTCCGTTGCCATAATTCAGCGCCACTTCGGTCCAGGTGCTGAAACCGACCACCCGGTTTCCGGCTTTTTCTGCCAGCAGAAATACACCGCTTTTACGGTTCATATCCTGGACAAAGGTTTCCAGATCGGTATTGGCGTAATAACGGGAAAATACCCGGTACATATCGCGCAGATGTTTAACTGAAATCTGCTCCAGTGGCAGAAAACGACAGGTTAATGCTCTTTTATTCTGAGTCATTGAAATCCATTCCTTATTCAGGGCAAAACAAATCCGCATCGCCGGATAGCGGCAATGTCAGGTCGGTTATTGTTTTATGCAATATAAGTACGATGGTGCCGTATATCGCGGAATGGCAGCGACTATTCGCGTTGTGGCAGAGTCTGGAATGCAGTCATAGAGATCACCGTGAGAATAAGTTTTTATAATTACCCGCTCTTATTGGCGGATTTAATATTATTTTTATTGTGGCCATTTTTATTCTGGCCTCTGAGGAATGCAGACACTCAGTTTTCGGGGCCTGTTAACCTGGATAAGTTCAGGCGCTCGGATTGAAACATAAGCGCGCTCTTTGGGTTAGTGCAATATATATTAAAAGAAATAGTTGGCACGAATTGCCCTTATATTTAAGGGTTTGTGGCTATTATATGGTACGGATGTTTTATGTTTTTAATAGATTTATAGGCAGACACAGGCAGATATAAAATATGCCTGATTATTTATTTTTGCGTTTTATTCATTGGTATTTTTCTTCAAGCCTGCTGATTACGTCCTGAGTAACGCGCAGGCTTTCCAGCAAATCCAGTAAGTTATATTCCAGATTCACATTCAGGTGCGTTGCCTGGCCGCCAAAGAAATCCGGATTTTTTCCCTGAAACTGCAAACCTAAATTCAGTGCGCCGTCGGGCTGGTACTGAATATTGGATTGCAGCTTGTCGTAGTTGAAGTTCTGCAGTAATTGCATGGCCAGGCCAACGGTCTGGTCAGATTGCTGCAGTGCGGCGGAGGTGGCGTTCTGGTAGCGGATAACGCCGCCGGGGTCGCGGGCAAATAAACTGCCGCCGGGAATCTGCGGGCCTTCTTTGGTTAAAACTATCGGCAGTACACCGTCGAGGGTGCCGGTTGCCTGAACTTCAGCCTTGGCTTCCAGCGCGGCTATCTGTGCCAGCTGAATATGCTCGAGTTCAATACCAAAGGCATTGATGTCTTTGCGTGTATCAAAGCGGATTAATGGAGTATGAACGCGGCCGCCGAGTACATCGGTGTGCATTTCATAAATCTCGGCCAGCGCATAAGAAAAATCGGCTGGTATACGCGTCTGGCTGCGCGCCAGTATGTCTTTTAATTCGATACCTGGGTTCAGGCTTTTGCCGCTGATCTGGGCGTCGAGTAAATAGTCACCGCTGAATGGCCGGCGCAGGGCGATTAGGGCATTCCATTGTTCAAGGCCGATGCTGTTGTCGTAAACGGCGCTGATATTGTCGCTGCGCAGCATCAGGTCGGGTTTGATCTGCCAGGTGTTAGCGGTTTGTTGCCAGTCAATCCAGCCTTGTCCGGCCAGTGCACCATTTAAAAATTCGAGTTTGGTCAGCGCCGTCATTTCCGGCAGGTTGAGTTTGTCCCAGTTGAGCGCCAGGTCATCGAGGTGCCACTGCATACTGCCACGCTGTTGCAGCAGATCATGCTGCAATTGCATCCGCAGGTGCAGTTGGTTAGCGGCGCCACTGAGCTGCAGCTCGCCGTTAAGTTGTTGCTGCGGCTTGCCGTTCTGCTGATCGTCCTGCAATGAATACAGCAGTTTTATCGGCCCTTTGGCGCTGAGATCGGGAACCGGCCAGCCCTGCCAGCGTGATTTGGCCAGTTGCAGGCTGATATCACACTGGCCGCTGAACACACTTTGCAGGGCAACCAGCAACGAGCTGCCGGGCGCTGGCTGACAGCTGAATTCGCTGGTCTGTAATTGCAGGAAGCTGTCTGCCCCGTGCTGTATGTGCCAGGGCTTAATGGTCATCCGCAGCGGGTCGCTGTGCAGGCTGCCGCTGCTGTTTGTGTTGTTGTTTGTGCTGTGCAGATTGCCATTGATATACAGCGTGGGCAGCAGCTGAAATTCCAGCATTGGTAATTGCCAGCCTTCGGGTTCTGTCAGCTGCAGCCTGTTGCTGATGCCGGGAATGCTGCTCAGCTGCCAGTCGCCACTGGCGTCGAGCAGGGCGATCAGTTCGCCCTGACTGTGCAGGCTTTGCAGTGGCAGAGCCGGATCTTTGGCACTGATATCAAGCGCCAGCGGCAGCACCAGGCTGAGAGCGCTGCCCTGTTGCCAGTTCAGCGCCGGGGTCAGGTTCAGGCTGGCGAGTAACTGCTCACTTTTTTTGCCGTGCAGCAGGTTCTTCAGCTGGCCTTCGGCTTCGCAGCTGCTGAGTTTGGCGTTGCAGTAGCCACTGAACTGCTGGCTGCTGCTGAGGGTAAACAACTGATCGCCGCCTGCCGCTGGCAGCAGATCGGTGAACTGCAGTTGCTGGTTGTTGCTCTGCAACTGCCATTGCCAGTCGGCGGCTGGGTTTTCTTTATTCAGGGTTAAGTGCCAGCTGCCGCTTTGCCAGTGCATATTGTCAGCCAGTTGCTGGCGGCGGGTATCGAAGCCGGCACTCAGGTTGATGCTCAGATCCTGTGGCAGGTAGGCGCTGTTGGGTAATTGCAGCCCGGCATTGAGTTGCATCCGGTTAAGGGGCAAGGGCAGCCCGCTGAGCTGAGGTAAGCGTTCACTCAGGGCGGCAAAGTCGAGGCGCTGATCCAGCGTCAGGCGGGTATTGTCGGCGTCCTGTTCAATATGGCCATACTGCTGCAACAGTAATTGGCTCTGTTCCGAAACCAGCAGCAGCCAGTCGCCACTGCGTTGTAATTGCAGTTCGATCTGCCACGGCAGCGGCAGATTATCCAGCTGAGCACTGCCATGAATACGCCACTGCTGCGGGGTCAGGCTGGCGCTGAGTTCGGCCACCGCGGCGGGATGTTGCAGCACAATATGGTCAATGCTGACCTGTTCCAGTGGCAGTTGCAGCCACTGGCTGAATTGTGGAATTTCCAGCAGCTGGTGCAACTGTTCACGTGCGGCATTACCGGCATTCTGTGCGGCTACCGCAGCGACTTTGCGCGCACTTTCATCGGGCAGGCTGACGTGTAATTCGGCAATACTGAGAGTTTTTAGCCGGCCCTGCAGTAATTGCGACGGGCGGTAGCGCAGATCAAAATCGGTGAGCTGAATCAGGCTGCCATCGGCCAGAGGCAGCTGCAGTTTAGTCAGCTGAAAACGCTGCCAGCTGAAAGTGTCGATCTGCACCACCACGCTGCTGCCAGGGGCGGCAGCATCGGCCAGCAGATCCGGCAACCAGCGGTTCAGGGCGGGTTTGAGCAGTGTCGGTAAGGCAGCCAGCAGGACAATAATAAGCACAATGGCGGCGAGCAGAATCAGCAGCAGGCGCGCCAGCAGTTTGGGCAGGCGGACAGACGTCAACCACCCCCGCAGGCGTGACAGCAATCCTTTGCCAGGCACGTGCATTGCCGTTATTTAGCCTTGATGGTCTGAACGCCGTTCTGGGTGCCAAGCAGCAATACGTCGGCCGGACGCAGGGCAAACAGACCGTTGGTGACTACACCGGTAATCTGGTTGATTTTGCTTTCCAGCTCGATGGCAGAGGCGATGCTGAAGTTATGCACATCCAGAATGCAGTTACCGTTATCGGTAATTACACCTTCGCGGTAAACCGGATCGCCGCCCAGCTTAACCAGTTCACGGGCCACATAAGAGCGTGCCATCGGAATCACTTCTACCGGCAGCGGGAAAGCGCCTAAGCGGTTCACCAGTTTGGTTTCATCGGCGATGCAGATAAATTCTTTGGCGACCGCAGCAACGATTTTTTCGCGGGTTAACGCTGCACCACCGCCTTTGATCATTTCCAGGTGCTCGTTGATTTCGTCGGCACCGTCGATATAAAAGTCGAGGTTGCTGACGCTGTTCAGGTCGTACACCGGAATACCGTGATCACGCAGACGCTGGGCTGAAGCTTCAGAACTGGCAACCGCACCGTCAAACAGGTGTTTGTGTTCGGCCAGGGCATCAATAAAGCAGTTGGCGGTAGAGCCTGTGCCAACACCGACAATGCTGTCGTCGTCGAGATGAGGGCGGATATAGTCGGCGGCGGCGATACCTGTGGCGCGTTTCAGTTCGTCTTGTGTCATGATGGCAGCTCGGGCTTATGATGTGTCAGATGCAGCGAATTATATGCGCTGATGCGTTACAATGCTCACCTCTGAGTGCTTCCCGCACCGATTTTTTCAGTCTGTTTGGAATCCCCGGCATGCTTAACGATTACCTGAAGAAAATTCTCGCCGCCCGCGTTTACGACGTTGCTGTCGAATCGCCGCTGCATATTGCCCCCTTCCTGAGCGAACGGCTGGGCAACCGAATTTGGGTAAAACGTGAAGATCAGCAGGCGGTGTACTCATTTAAGCTGCGTGGCGCCTACAACAAAGTGGTGCAGCTGACGGAAGAAGAAAAAGCCAAAGGGGTGGTGGCGGCATCCGCCGGCAACCACGCGCAGGGACTGGCACTGGCGGCACAGAAACTGGGCATTAAAGCTACCATCGTCATGCCGCGTACCACGCCCGATATTAAAGTGAAATCGGTTAAAGCCCGTGGTGCCAAAGTGGTACTGCAGGGCGATGCCTTTGATGATGCCTTTGCCTATTCGCAGAAGCTGGTTGAAGAAAAAGGCATGACTTACATCCATCCCTACGATGACCCGGAAGTGATTGCCGGTCAGGGCACTATTGGTATGGAAATCCTGCGTCAGCTCAGTGGCCCGGTGGATGCGATTTTTGTTCCGGTCGGTGGCGGTGGTCTGGCAGCCGGTGTGGCGGCTTATATCAAAGCGCTGCGCCCGGAAATTAAAGTGATTGGTGTTGAGAGCACCGAATCCGCTTGTCTGGCGGCCGCGCTGGCAGCGAAAAAGCGCGTTATTCTGCCCCAGGTTGGCATTTTTGCCGACGGTGTGGCCGTGGCCCAGATCGGTAAAAACACCTGGGAAATCTGTAAAGATCATATCGACGAAGTGATCACCTGTACGCCGGATGAAATCTGCGCCGCCATTAAAGATGTGTTCGACGATACCCGTGCGGTATGTGAACCAGCCGGTGCATTAAGCATTGCCGGCGTTAAAAAGTACGTTGAGCGTGAAGGTTGTGAAGGACAGAACCTGGTGGCGATTTTAAGCGGTGCCAACGTTAACTTTGATCGGCTGCGTTATATCTCGGAAGTTGCAGAAATCGGTGAAGGCCGGGAAATCATTCTGGCAGTGACCATTCCCGAGCAGCCTGGCAGCTTTCAGAAGTTCTGCAGCCTGATCGGCAAGCGCCCGATTACCGAATTTAATTACCGCTACAGCGATGACCATCAGGCGCAGATTTATGTCGGCGTTAAAGTTGGCGCTGAGCACGGTGCGCGTCAGGCATTGCTGGATGAACTGCACGGTGATAATTATCCGGTGCTGGATATTACCGACGATGAAATGGCCAAGTACCATATCCGCCATATGGTGGGTGGGCATGCGCCGGCAGCCGTTAATGATGAACGGGTTTACCGTTTCGAATTTCCGGAGCGTCCGGGTGCACTGCTTAATTTCCTGCGCAAGCTGGGCAAGCACTTTAATATATCGCTGTTCCATTACCGTAACCACGGTGCAGCTTATGGCCGTGTTCTGGTTGGCTTGCAGGTTGCTGATGACCGTCAGCAGCAGCTGCACAGTTTTCTGGAAGAGCTGGGCTATGGTTATTGGGATGAAACCGATAATACGGCCTACCAGCTGTTTCTGCGTTAACTGCTTCTGTGTTAATCAAGCGAGCGGGCATTCATGCCTGTTATTCACAGAATAATGGCATGCCGGCACCTTGCTGCCGGCCTGTCCTGTGAGAACAATAGCGTTTTTGCATCTGCTGTATGTGTCGCCCGGAGATGGAGCTCAGCGGCACCTATAAACAATAATAAGAGACTTCATCATGCTGTTTGTTTTTCGTGCTGTCGTATTAACCGGCTATTTTCTGTTTGGCTGCACGCTTGGTCTGGTGCTGTGCATCATTCGTCCTTTCCATCGTAATAATACCCGCGACTGCGCCAAGATATTTTCTTTCGGCCGCTGGCTGCTGAACATTGATATGAAAGTGCTTAATCAATCTCCGGTCGGTGATGGTCAGGCTATTTATGTCGGTAATCATCAGGACACTCTGGACGTTTTTATTTATCCCGGCATGCTGCCCGGTAATATCGCCATTTTAGGTAAAAGCAGTCTGCGTTTTATTCCGGTATTTGGTTTGTTGTTCTGGCTTGCTGGTAATATTTTTATTAACAGAACCAATAAAGCCAAAGCCTGGGAAACGATGGCCACAGTAGCGCGCACGGTAAAAAAACGCGGTTGTGCGGTTTACATTTTTCCGGAAGGTACCCGTTCGCGTGGTAAGGGATTATTACCCTTTAAAAGCGGTGCCTTTGCGCTTGCCATTGAAGCCGGTTTACCTGTTGTGCCAATGGTGTACAGCAGTACGCATAAAAATATTGATCTGCACCGCTTCCATAGTGGTAAAGTGTTGGCGCGTTATCTGGAACCGATCAGTACCGAGGGTATGGGTGAGGACGATGTGAAGCGCCTTGCAGAGATGACCCGCGAACGGATGGCGCAGGCAATCGATGCTCTGGATGCGGAGCTGGCAGTAAAGTAGCAGGCAATTAATTAGTGGCCGCCTATACTGAATCCGATCCCGGATATTTGTGTTGGGGTGTGCAACTCATGAAACAGATTGTTATGTTCTGGCTGGTAATGATTACCGGCATTTCCGCCAGTGCAGAACAGGACGCCTGCCATTTATTTACCGCCAGTGGTAATGCCGAATATCCGCCTTACCTGTGGCGGTCGCCGCAAAATCCCGAAGTGTTAACCGGTGCAATCTCCGGCTTCTTACACAAAGTTTCAAAACAACTCGATATAAAAATCGATCTGCAATACAGCGGTCCCTGGGGCCGGACTCAGGAAGAAGTTGCGGCCGGACGTATCGATTTTATTGCCGGTGCCTTTTATACCGATGCCCGCTCTGAGCGCATGGATTACCTGCGCCCCGCCTTTCAGCTGACCCGTACCGTGGTGTGGGTTAATAATGAAAAACCCTTTGAGTTTAACCGCTGGGAAGATTTAGTCGGCCGCCAGGGTGTTACTGTTATTCATAACAGCTTTGGTCAGGAGTTTGATGATTTTGCCCGCAAGCACCTCACCGTTCATCAGGTTGGCAGTCTGGAACAGGGACTGAAGATGCTGAATGGTCAGCGGGTTGATTATGTTTTGTATGAAGAGAATCCTGCCCGTGCCTACGCTGCGCGTAATGGCTATCTGAATATCCATCCATTAGCGCAGGAAATCAGCAGCGAGCCGCTGTATCTGACCCTGTCGAAAAAGTCGGCCTGTAATTCGCCGGAATTACGCGCGCAGATAGAGAATGTACTGGTGCAGGCAAAAGAAGAAAACTGGATGCCGCCGCTGCTGCAGCAGGCCCAGTATCTGTGGGCAGAGCAGCATCTGAAATCGGCCGATACCGAATAATGCCTGAAGCTCTCAGGATACCTTGCGTACCGTTTCCTGGTTATCGTTAATGGTGTCCTGATAGGCACTGGTGGTGAGTGTCAGACGCTGCCCCTGATTCAGGTGAGTCGTGCAGGCGACACGCAGTAAGGAAGTAAAGTTACCGGTTTCGCCGCGGCGCTCCAGCACTTCACGATAGATACGGGTAATAAAAGTACCCAGTGTCAGCCCGGCATCGGCAGCGATCTGCTCCAGCAATTGCCAGAAGACAGCCTCCAGACGAATACTGGTGACGACGCCATCGATACGGATGGAACGGGTCTTCAGTTCAAACAGTTCCGGTTCGGCACCTGAATAAATTTCACACATGGAAAGCTTCCTGAGGCAATCAGTCCGGTGCCCATTATGTCGCGCAAAGGAAAGTGATTGCACCCTCCTTTACGCGCAGTCAGCATCATGCCGATTCTGACAGGTACTGATTACTGCAGCAGGGCATTAAACTGCGCCAGCCACTGCGGGTGGGCAGGCCAGGCCGGAGCGGTAACGATGTTGCCGTCGGTAACAGCCTGATCGACGGCGATATCGGCATAGATGCCACCGGCCATGGTGACTTCCGGTGCACAGGCAGGGTAGGCCGAAATTTTGCGTTCGCGGATAACATCAGCAGCGGTCAGCAGCTGCGCGCCATGGCAAACCGCAGCAATGGGTTTGCCAGCGCTGGCGAAGTGTTTCACCAGTTCCAGCACGCGGCTGTTCAGGCGCAGGTATTCCGGCGCACGGCCACCGGGCAGCAGCAGGGCGTCGAATTCCTGTTCGTTAATGCTGGCGAAATCTGCATTCAGTACAAAATTATGGCCGGGCTTTTCGCTGTAGGTCTGGTCGCCTTCGAAGTCGTGGATCGCGGTACGGACACTGTCGCCGGACGCTTTATCCGGACATACCACGCTGACGCTGTGACCGACCATCTGCAATGCCTGAAACGGCACCATCAGTTCGTAATCTTCGACGTAATCGCCGGCAATAATGAGAATATTTGCCATGAGCGCTGCTCCGTATTGTTGTTGTGGAACAGCGAGTCTGGCGGATTGTAAGGAATATTGGGTAACAGCGGATTACTACAGCAGCAAGTGAGTGATCAGAGACGCCCTTTGCTGAACTGTTCGCGCGCGGCCTGTTTTTTCCGTTCGCTTTTACGCAGCAGTACGTAAAAAGCTCCGGCGCCGCCGTGATGGGGTTGCGCGGTGTGGTAGGCCTGAACTTCGTCCAGCTCCTCCAGCCAGTGCACCAGATAGCTTTTTAATACCGCCGGGTCGTTGATATTGCGGTCACCCTTGCCGGGCAGCACCAGCACACTGCGGATATCGTGCGCCATACAATCCTGAATAAAACGGTACAGCTCGCGCCGTGCTTCGTCGATGGTGCGGCGGTGCAGGTCGAGGCGGGCTTCTGTTTCATATTTACCCAGCCGCAGTTTGCGGAATACCCCATCCTGAATACCGGGACGTTTATAACCGATGACATCGTGCGGACCGACGCGTTTTACCTCGCTGGTCTGCAGGCGGTTACCATCCTGTTCTTCGGGCTGTTGCTGTGCCGCCTGACGGCGTGCCGCAGCACTGACCTGTGACGTCTCAGCCTTGCGCAGCTCGACCCGCTCTTTTGTTTGCAGTGGCTTAACGCCCTGCATTTCCTGCAGAAACAGCTGCTCTTCGGGATCGTTGTTGGTATCGCTCATGGTCTTCGTCGTACAGCAGAAATGCCCTATGATAACGAACATTCACGCCGTCCGTCTCGCGCCTGATAAGGGATTATATCCATGGTTTTCCTGTGACAATTCTTTGCAATGGCGGACACAACTTTGTGTGGCAATCCGTACACTGATAAGCGTACACATTGCCTGGCATTGCCAGAGGACCGAATGATGAAACAGACCCTAATCAAGGCCGTTGGTGCCGCCTGTACTTTGCTGCTGGCCAGTCAGGCGCTGGCCTTTGGTGGCAAGCACCGCGAAATAGACTGGGACGATGAGCTGGAACTGAGCGATGCCCAGGAAGAGCGCATCGACGAAATTGAAGACAGCTACGAAAGTAAATTCCGCGAGTTGCGTAAGGCCGACACGCCCCGCAGTGAGAACCGCGCCAAAGCACACGAACTGATGCAGGCGATGCGCGCTGAAATCCAGCAGGTGCTGACCCCCGAACAGCGTGAGCAGGCGCAGAGCTTAATGCGCGAGCAGCACGCCAAAATGCAGAAAAAACACGCTAAAGAACTGGCCCGTAAACTGGATCTGAGCGATGAGCAGAAAGATACTTTGCTGAAAGGCGTTAAAGAGCAGAAAGACAACTATCAGTGGCCGCTGGATCAGCCTCAGCGTGAAGCGGCGCGCCAGCACTTTGAACAACTGGTGCAAAGTGTGCTGACTGCCGAACAGCAGGAAAAATGGACGGCATTGAAAGAGAAGCAGATGCGCAAATGGCATCACCCGGATGAAGACGGCCTGGATGGCCATCATGGTCACCGTAAAGATAAAGACTGCGATAAATAATCCGGTTTTATCGGATACAAAAAGCCCGCGTAATAACGCGGGCTTTTTGTTATCTGCGGTGGCAGAACAATCCGATCAGAAGCTGTACACCAGAGTAACGCCAAACTCGGTATCGGTGTTTTCGCTTTCTGCCGGCACCTTATCAACGTACTTCACTTTATAGGTCAGCTTGGTGGCCAGGCTGCCGTTGATCTGACTTTTCAGACCGGTTTCTGATTTATAGATACTGTTGCTTTCGCCCAGTTCGGCACTGAATTCTTCAATAAACTCGACGCCTTTCTGAATGGTCCAGTGGTATCTGGCAACCAGACGGGCGATAACTTCTTCATTGATCTCATCTGTTTCTTTCAGCTTGTCGCGACGGTAACCGGGACCGGCTTCAAGGTCGAGTTCCATATTCTGTTCATGGATGGCGCGGTAACCGTAACCGGCGGATAACGTTGCCTGATACTCAAAGCCGCTGAAGCGGTCGCGTTCTTCGTCACCGACGATGGCGAGGTAAGAATGCTCACTGAAGTTACGGTCAAACTGAACGGTGCCGCGGTACTTTTCTTTTGAAGTAACGCCATCTTCTTTACTGGTCAGGGCATCCAGTTTGAGGCTGGAATCCCAGAGTTCACCATCGCGCTTAACAGCAAATTTACCGTTAATGCTGGAGGTATCGGTATTACCTGAGGTGCGGATGGTGCCCAGCTCGGCAGATCCCCCCCAGATCGGGAATTCCGGTGCTGCGGCAGCGTCTGCAGCAACGGCTTCTTCGGCGCTGGTCTGCATGGCGGACAGCAACAGCGGCAATACGGCGAATGATGAAACAATCAGGGCTTGGCGACGCATAGCATCCTCTCTGCGCAAAAAAACTTGCCGGCAGGTTAGCGACAGGGGGGGATCTGTGCAAGGGCAGGACGGGATAAAGGCCCGGCTGGCGGAACAGTGCGTAGCACAAAGCCAGCCTGTGCTTATGTGGTTTTAGTGTAGAGTGTGCGCAGAAAAACAATACGCATAAGGATGCCAGTGTGCGCCAAGCCATTCTCAGCGGCCCGGTTAACCGGACACTCTATAGCCTGACTCAGCCGATGGTGCTGGGCATTATGGCGGTCTTCTTTTTCAATATGGTCGATACCTGGTTTATCAGCCTGCTCGGCACCGAAAGTCTGGCAGCCGTGGGCTTTGCTATGCCGGTCACCATGCTGGTGATGAATCTGGCGATTGGTCTGGGCATTGCCATGTCCGCTTTAATTGCGCGCGCGGTGGGCGCCGATGACAACCTGCAGGCACAGCGTGCCGCGATGGCGGGCTTGCTGCTCAGTTTATTGCTGGGCGTGGTGATTGCCGTGGCGGGTTGGCTGAGCAATGACGCCCTGTTCCGTTTGCTCGGGGCCGGTGATGAGCTGTTGCCGGAAATCCGCCGCTTTATGGTGTTCTGGTGGCCCGGCGCCATCGTACTGCTGCTGATGATGATGCAGAACAGTGCCATGCGGGCAACCGGTAATACCAAGCTGCCATCGCAGATGATGATGGTGGCTGCGGTGCTGAATGCGTTACTCGATCCGCTGCTGATTTTTGGCTGGGGGCCATTGCCGGGAATGGGTATTGGTGGCGCGGCGCTGGCCAGTGCGCTGTGCTGGATTCTGGTGCTGCTGGTGATTATGACCCGCCAGCGCCGTGAAGGTTATATCAGCCGTCATGGCATGGGCTGGCACGATGTGCGGGTATTGTGGAAACGAATGCTGCAGCTGGGTGTTCCGGCGATGGTCACCAATATGATGGTGCCGGTAGCCGGTGCCATTCTGCTGGTGATGGTGGCGCCGCTGGGGCCGGAAGCCGTGGCTGGTTTTGGTGTCGGCATGCGTCTGGAGCCATTCGCCATCGTGGTCATTCTGGCACTGACTTCAACCTTACCGGTGTTTGTTGCGCAGAATCATGCCGCCGCTCAGTACGACCGTATCTGGCAGGCCCTGTACAGCAGCTTCCGTTTTCTGGCCTTGTGGCAGGGAGCGGTGTGTTTGATTTTCTGGGTTACGGGTCATTGGCTGGCGCAGCTGTTTTCCGCTGATCCGGCGGTGCAGCAGAGTATTGTCGAGTACGTACGCTGGCTGCCTCTGGGCTATGGCGGCATGGGTATTGTGCTGTGCGTGAATTCTGCGCTGAACTCCCTGCAGCGTACCCAGACCTCGATGGTGATTAACTTTGTCCGCCTGTTTGCCTTTTATGTGCCCGGCGCCTTTATTGGTGCAGATCTGGGTGGCTATCCGGGCCTGCTGATTGGCGCGGCGGCAGGTAATCTGCTGATGGGTGGATTGTTGCTGTGGCGGGTGCGGCATTATCAGCTGCAGTCGGCCGCTGCCTGAGGCCTGTTTAATCCGTGTGACCCGGCCTGATGTAATGACAGGCAAGCGCCGCTGGTTTATGCCTCTTTAAGGGGGCTGGTCACAGCAAGCTGTCGTATCTGGTCTAATCAGGCTTGTTTTCGGCTGCTAATCTGAAGGAACCCTATTTTCCTTCAGGAGCCCCCCTCATGACCATTCGCCAGAAATTGCTGCTCAGTATGGGCGGTGCTCTGCTGCTGAGTGTGGCGCTGGTCGTCAGCATTGGCATCTGGCAAAGCCGCCAGCAGCTGGAGACCTATTGGCTGGGTTCTGCCCTGCCGGCGAACATCCGGGCCATTGCCCAGGAAATCGAAAAAGACCTGACCGCCGCTATTACCTCCTCTGAACTGATTGCCGATAACGCGCTGATGCAAAACTGGATTGAGCGTGGTGAGCCGCAGGAGGAATGGCCGCTGAATCAGGAATTTCTTGAAGCCATTGCCCGCCGGCAAAAGGCTGACAGTGCTCACTTTGTATCGGCTCTGAGCCGCAACTACTACACCCAGAAAGGCATCAGCCGTAAGGTTACCGCAGAGAACGACGGCTGGTTTTTTGGCTTTCTCGATAAGGGCCTGAAACGCGCTCTGCAGCTGGATGTGGATAAAACCAGCGGCAAACCCACCTTATTTATTAATGTCCGCATCGAACGTAATGGTAAAGCACTGGGCATCAGTGGTTTAGGCATCGGTCTGCAGGAAATGGCCGAACGCATCCGTCAATTCCGTTTTGCTGAAACCGGCATCGTTTATCTGACGGACAATAGCGGCAATATACTGATTCACCCGGATCTGAAGTTATCCGGTGTGCCACTGGCACAGCATATGCCGGCGCTTAACGCCCAGCAGTTGCTGGCAGCGACGGCCGGTGATCTGGTGGAATTTGAGCGGGACGGTAAACCGATCATTGCATCTGCCATGCAGCTGGATGAGGTGGACTGGCATCTGGTGGTGGAGGTTCCGCGCGGGGAAATCTACGGTGTGCTGCGCAAATCTACGTTGTTATCGCTGGGTGTAGGAATCGTGACGGCACTGGTCTTTCTTGGTCTGATTGCGCTCCTTGCTGACCGGATGACACTGCCGTTACGCCGTATTACCCAGGCACTGATCAGCATAGGCCAGGGCGGTGGCGACCTGACTCAGACTCTTAAAGTCGAAAGTAACGATGAACTTGGCCAGCTGGCGCGTGGCTTTAACGACTTTATGGAATCGCAGCGGCAGATGATTCGCGGCATCCTCGATACTGCTGAGCAGGTAAAAACCTATACCGAACAGATTGAAGAAGTGGTGACCACCAATCACAGCTGGGCGTCTGAGCAGAGCAAACTGACCGATTCGGTTGCGACCGCAATTTACGAAATGGAAGCAACGGTGCAGGAAGTGGCGCGTAACGCCACGGAAACGGCAACCAAACTGGAAAGTGTCGGTACCGACGCCGGCCGTATCCGCGGTGATATGGAGCGCTCGGAAAGCCAGGTAAACAGCATGTCGGCGGACATCCGTGAATCGGCCGATGCCATTGGCCAGCTGGCACAGCAGGTCAGCGATATCGGTCAGGTGATCCAGGTGATCAGCGCGATTTCCGAGCAGACCAACCTGCTGGCACTGAACGCCGCCATTGAGGCGGCGCGCGCCGGTGAGCATGGCCGTGGCTTTGCCGTGGTGGCTGATGAGGTGCGTAATCTGGCCCGCCGTACCCAGGAATCGACCAGCGAAATCGAAGCCATCATTGAGCGCCTGCAGCAGGGGTCGCAGCGAGCCGTTAAAGCCATGGAAGCCGGTGAAGGCGCGACCGCAGAAACGGTATCGGCAGCCAAACGCATGGGCGAAGCGCTGACCAGCATCAGCGAAAACGTCAGTGATGTGGTGGGCCTCAGCCATCAGGTGGCAACAGCCACGGAAGAACAAAGCTCAGTAACCGAAGACATCAGCCGCAATGTGCAGAACATTGCTGAACTGAGCAGCCGCTCCAGTGACGGTCTGACCATGTGTCAGCAGGAAGTACAGGAGCTGGCCAAGCTGGCTCAGCAGCTGGCCAAACAGATGATGCAGTTCCGCCTGTAGCCGGACGCTGCATTGTTTTACGGCAGCCGCGTCCTGTGGCTGCCGTGCACTTTCCATTAATCCAGAGCGAATAGCAGGTTATTCAGAGGTTTCTCAGGGCCTGTTTAATGAGTGTTGACAGGCCCTTAGCATCTTTGCCCCTTAATTTTGTCATGCAGACAGGGTAGAAAGAGCACTTCCTGTGGTTCTGGAGCATGAGGCATGAAGCCCGCTTTAAAAATCTTTGCCGGTCACGAAGCGCTGGCGCATATCCGCGCCAATGGTTTGCAGTCATCCGATATCGAAATGATGCTGGGTGCTTCCGGCGGCCCCAAATGGTTATCGCTGGCGGCGATGGATCGTTACCTGCTGAGTGAATGGGTACGCGACCGCCGGCAGCCTTTGCATGTACTGGGTACCTCAGCCGGTGCCTGGCGTATGGCCTGTTATGCGCAGAACGATCCGCTCGCGGCCCATGCGCGTCTGCAGGAGGCCTATATCAGCCAGCAATACGCTTCGGCCAAACCGACAGCACAGGAAGTGGCAGCGGTTTGTCGTCATATTCTGGATGTGATCCTTGGCGCAACCGGTACGCAGGAGATCATCAATAACCCGGTGGTGCGTTATCACACGCTGGTGGCGCGCTGCCGTGGTCTGGCCGGAGCGGATCATAAGGTACCGCAAACGCTGGGGCTGGCTGGCGCCATGACCGCCAACCTGTTCGCCCGCAGTGCCATGCGCCCGTGGATTGAGCGGGTGGTGTTTCATCATCCGCAGCGTGCGCCGATTGATCATTACCCGCATCTGCCGGCGCGCCATGTGACCTTAACCGAAGATAATCTGCAGCCGGCGATTCTCGCCAGTGGCGCGATTCCGCTGGTGATTGCCGGAGTACGTAATATTCCCGGTGCACCGCGCGGTACTTACCGTGATGGCGGCATCACTGACTATCAGTTTGATTTACCGGTGCTGCCGGAAAAGGGCTTTGTGCTTTATCCGCACTATTTTGCCAAAGCCCCGAAAGGCGGCTGGTTTGATAAGAAGCTGCGCTGGCGCACGGCCTCGCGGGAGAATTATCGCCGCACGATCATTATTGCGCCGTCCTGGGAGTTTGCAGCGACGCTGCCCGGTGGGCGCATTCCTGACCTGGATGATTTTTACGATTACCCGGATTACGGCGAGCGCCGCCGGCGCTGGGATATCGCACTGGCAGCCTGTGAGCGGTTGGGAGATGAGCTGGCCGATATTGATCAGCAGCAGCGCTGGGCGGAAGTGGCCGAACCTCTGCCCTGGTGAGGTCGCTGGTGCCATGCCTGTCTGCGCTAACAGACGGGCATGGCGGGCATATCTCAGAGTTTGAAGTCGTGGCTGACTTTAAGCTTCAGGCTGCTGTCGCTGAGTTCTGCAGGCAGCGGCGGGAAAGGAGCGTTCTGTTTGACGGCGTTGATTAATGCCTGAGTCAGTTCGCGGTGACGGTTGTTGCTGAGTTCTTTAATCTCGCCCAGTTTACCGTCGCGCAGAATTTCCACCTGTAATTCCACCAGACCTTTTTTCTTCAGAATCTGAGCCGCTTTCGGATATTCAACCGCACTCAGAATACGCTCACGCTGCACATCCTCGTAACTCTGACGCAGCTGTCCCTGTTGTGCCGGCGGCGCTTTTTTCACCTGCAGTGATTTGGGCGGCTGTGGCATCGCCATGGTTGGCTGTTCTGCCCCCTGCAGCGAGAAGCGGTAACTTACACTGAGCGGCCACTGCTGGCCTTCGAGATCGTCGTTGATACTGATCTTGCTGGCCGCACTCTGCACCGCACGCTGTACTTCGCTGACTAACAGCTTGGCGACACTGTCATCACGCGCGCGCAGGTTGAAGGTTTCACCGGCACGGTTCAGCTCCAGATCCATTTCCACCAGACCTTCCTGAGCAAACTGTTTGGCCCAGGCCGGGTAGCTGACTTCGGCTTCCAGCTGGCGCTGTAACTGCCATTGCAGTTGCTGCAGGTAGTAGTCCTGTTCGGCGGCGAGAATGTCGGCGCTTTTCGCGGTGCTTTTGCTGTTGCTGGCTTTGCTGCTGGCGGGTTTCTGCGCTTTGGCTAAACGCTCTGCCTGAGCCTTGATGGCGGTAGCCTGGGCCTGACGCAGCTGCTCGGCGCGTTGCTTGGCCAGCTTCTCGGCGGCTTCACGTGCGGCGCGTTCTTCGGCCAGACGGCGGGCTTCAGCCTCGCGCTGTTTTCTGGCTTCCTGTTCGGCTTTTTCGGCTTCCAGCTCGGCAGCCCGTGCCTGTTGCTGCTGGCGTTCCTGTTCGGCTTGCTGAGCAGCGCGCTCGGCGTTGAGCCAGCCGGAATACAGCTGGTTGCGTGCGGCCGGGATTTCATGGGTCAGCAGCAGACGACGGTTTTGTTCGGCAGCGGCGGAGGTGTCCTGCTGCAGGATATGCTGGCGGAACTCGCGCGATGGCGGCAGTTTGCCGATCCAGGTATTGAGCAGGTAGTTAAACAGTTCGACGCCGCTGCTCTCAATCACCAGTTCGCGGTTAAGCAGAACGCGGGTGTTGCCGCCGGGCTGATAATCGACACGGATTTCGTCATCGCGGTGCAGGTCGTCACGCGGAAACTGGGTAAATTCCATCACCGCCTGCTGTACCTGAGTATCGGCGCTGAGGTTATCGTTATTGATGGAGATATTGTTCTGCCACTGCTGTGCCCATTTACGTGGCGACCAGCGTTCGGTACTGACAATCAGCTGCATGCGTTTGGCAGTGTCAGGCGAGAGAATGGCGTCCGGGTCCTGTTCCGGAGCGGGCAGATAAAGACCGGCAACATAGTATTCGCGGGTCAGGTAGTAATAGGAAGCGCTGCCGTTGAGTACCAGTTCTGCGGCCTGTAACTGAGAGAACGGCAGGGTTCCGGTCAGTAAAGCGATCATCAGAAATGCTCGGATCATGTATTCGCATCCTTGTTGAAATTAGGCGGGCAAGAATAAGACGAGTTGTGCTTACAAAAAAGCCCCGGACGCATGCGTCCGGGGCCAGTGTCAGTCTTTAATGGTGTAAAGCACCGCAACGCTGGCATCAACGGCATAGGCGTTGATGTAGCCAATGGCGTTCAGGTCGGCGGCAACGGCAGCCTTCATGGCATCAGCGTCACCGACTTCACGTGGCGGTTGCTTCTTGCCGGAGAAGATTGAACGTGACCAGTAAGCATGCAGCTGTGACGGGTTTTTGTTCAGAATTTTACGTCCGAACTTTTCGCGTACGCTGTCGCCTTTGGCCAGATCGTAAGGCACGGCCGCAGTCCCATCAGGAAACTTGCTGGCCTTACCCAGATAAATACGTTCGATCAGGTCGGCATCGATACCCGTGTAGGTATTGTTATTCTTCAGATTGACGATCACAGCGATGTCAGCCCAGCTTGCAGCGCTCAGGCTCAGCAGTGTGGTCATTCCCAGGGCTTTGATAAATTTCATGCGTATTAGCTCCTCAGAATACCAGCTGTAATGCGGCGCGGTAGAGAGTTCCGGAGGCGCCTGGCAGGCCCTGATTGGTTTCCTCTATGTGGTGTGATGCTTCCAGTTTAAAGGCGGTCGCTTCATCCAGGTCGTAGCGCATACCGAGGGTGATACTTTCGTCTTCACCGCGCAGCATCATCATTTCCTGCACCTTGCCGACATCGCCGCCGTCGAGACGGTCACGCGAGGTAGAGTAGGTGGTGTGAATGGTCAGAGCGTCAAAACGCTTGGCCAGAGACGCCAGCCAGGCGAAGTTATCCACATACAGGCCGGAGTCGAAGTTGATGATTGCGGTCTCGGCGATAAAGCTCCAGTCACCGTTATCCCAGGTAGTTGCCAGGTTGTAGTAACGCGCTTTCTTGTCGTCGAAGTTGAACGTTTCCTTGGTTTCCTCACTCATGCTGTTTGTCAGCAGGGTGGCGGCGGTCTGGGCGATATCGATACGGCGGGCACCGCTGGCGGCCAGATCGTACAGGGCCTCATCGGGGGTTTTAGTACCTGTCCCTACATCGATCAGAGTCTGCATATCTGCGGCAGAATCCAGCGTCATCTGCGTCTGCTGCATACCAACACGCAGACCGAAATCACCCATATACAGGTTCAGGGTAGCGCCGGCGAAGTTGTTCAGCTCGGACTCATAGGCTTCGTTAAACAACACGATTTCTTTGTCACGACGGCCGTAGTTCAGCTGAATCTGACCGTCGAAGCTGTCAAAACTGAAGCGTTTGATGATGTCGGCACCGTTGTAATCGGAGAATGGAATACCGTAAGCATCACCGGTTGGACGGATCCAGTTGTAGGCGTAACCCACGTCGAGGAATTCGGAGTAGTAGAAGAACGGAATACGCAGACGACCGAAACGGATATCGGTGCTGTCGTTCAGCGCGTGGCTGATAAAGGCCAGCGAGGTGCGTACCGCGAAATCTTCTTCACCTTTGGCGGTCAGCTGGATAGTGGCACTGGTGCGCTCGCTGATCTCTTTACTGATCTGCAGGCCCATCATGGTGTCGCGGTTGAAGAATTGCGGGCTGCCCGACTCATACGACTCAATGGTGATGTCGTCTTCGTCGAGGTAGTAAGCGCCGGCATTCAGAAAGCCATAAACGTTAAGGCCGTTATCAGCGATTGCCTGGCCTGCACTGCAAAGCAGTAACGCACAAGGCAACAGGCTCTTGGTGGTTGATAAAGTTCGGGTTCGCATAGAGTCCTCCGTCAGTGAGGCGCGGATTCTAGCGTAAATGGTACGTTGGTTGGGGATTTGCTAAGACAATTTACCGAGAGATGAGTCACAAAAATGTGTTTAGTTACATCCTGAGACAGCTGACGGCGGGCCGGACGCTGTTTGCCCGGCCACGCTGTCCGTCAGGGAATATTCTCTTCAGGCCACCGCAACCTGGCGACGGTCGCGGCGTAAGACTGCAATGGTAAACAAACTGGCACTGACGAACATGATCAGACTGTAAACGCTGGGTGCGATCGACATTTCGGCGCTCTGCAGAATGCTGGTGGTGATCAGCAGGGCCAGAGTTCCGTTCTGTAAACCGACTTCAAGACTGATTGCACGTGCCTGCGCTTCGCTGTGCAGGAACCAGCGTCCGGCCAGATAGCCAAGACCCATGGTGCTGATGTTCAGCAGCAGTGCGGCAGGTCCGGCCTGCAGGGTAAAGCCGATCAGCTTATCGCCGAGGTTAATACAGATAGAGACGATCACCGCAACCAGCACAATCACAGAAAAACGTGTGATCAGCGGTTCCATACGGCGGGCAAACTGCTGCCATTTTGCGCGGATCGCCATACCGATCACCACCGGAATCACGGTAATAATCATCAGCTTGATCCAGGTGCTGACAATCGGCAGCTCAAAGTGTGAACCGGCATCGCTGTAATGGTTAATGGCCCAGACGCCGAGTAACGGAATGGTGAACGGCGTAATAAAACCAATCACCGCCGTCAGCGACACCGACAGGCCAACATCGGCACGGGCGAGAAAACTGTACAGATTGGAGGTGGTGCCACCGGGGCAGAGAGCAAGAATAAACAGGCCGATGGCGATTTCACCATGCAGACCGGTCACGGCGATGACCGCCATCGCGATCAGTGGCAGCAGTAACATCTGACAGAAGGCACCAATCAGAAAGCCTCTCGGCTGGCGGAATACACGACGGAAATCTTCCGGAGTCAGGCCGAGACCAACGCCGACCATAATTAAAATCAGGGCGACCGGCAGGCCGATCTGAATAAGCGACTGCAACATACTGAGTACTCTTGTTGTTATTCTGGTGATCAGACGTGGGCAGTCAGAGGTCTGCTCCGTACTGATCTTGTAATCAGCACGCTACCCTATGGTTGCAGTGGCGGCAACGGCTGTTCGTGTCACTAAGCCGGGAAGTTTGTAATTCTTTGTAGGCACCAGTGCGCTGTGCGGCTGTATCAGCGGTGGCGGTAAAAGCCTTTTACCACACTCCAGAGATTAAAACCGGCCAGTGGGGAGCGCTGCACGCAGCGTTCGCGGGCCGTTTTTTTATCGGCAATTTCCGCGTATTTACTGGCCCAGAGTATCCAGTTGCCATCGGTGGTGGTGCTTTGCAGCAATTGCGGGAAACGCTGTTTTAACTGTGCCAGACAGTCTGTCTGTTCGCGGTGTTCTTTCCACAAATTCAGTACCAGCCAGCCGTGAGCCGATAAATGGCGTTCGCATAAATCGAGAAAGTCGCTCTGCAATACCAGCGGATCAAGGCCATCGGCCAGATACAGATCGCAGATTAATAAATCGCACTGTCCCTGCTCGCTGTTGCGTAAAAATTCGGCGGCATCGCTGACATGGGTGCTCAGACGCTTGTCACGGGGCAGAGCAAAATACTGCTGCGCGATCTGAAATACTGCCTGACGGAGATCGACCGTCTGAATCGTTGCCTGCGGCAGCCAGTGGAACAGTGTGCTGGCCAGAGTACCGCCGCCGGTTCCCAGCAGCGTGATATTTGCCGGTGGTGTCGAGGCGTCGGATTGCATCAGCACGGCGACCATGGCACGGGCATATTCGTGCTGTAACTGCAGTGGCGCACTTTTCAGCTGGCAGCTTTGTTCGTCGGCGGTGCCAAAACTTAAATAGCGTTTATTGCCGTCGTCGAACACCAGAATGGGGCCGAATTCATCGTAACGCCGATGAATTTCGCGCCCCAGGTGAGAGAGTGAAATCACGGTTGCTTATTACTCACAAGGATTTGAAAAATACCTTGGAATTACGCTGGAAGTTATACAGCTTCTGCCGCTCCTGCGGTAATTCGGTAACGGCACCGGCAACAAAACCATTTTCGATAAACCAGTGGGCGGTACGTGTGGTTAACACAAATAATTGTTTGTAATGACGCCGCTGGGCTTCCTGCTCAATCTGTTCGAGCAGACGCTGACCACGATTCGTACCACGATAATCGGCATGCACGGCCACACAGGCCAGTTCGGCTTTATCGTCGGAGTAAGGGTAGAGCGCCGCACAGGCGGTGATCATGCCGTCGCGTTCAATCACATAAAAACGCTGAATTTCGTTTTCCAGTAATTCCCGTGAACGGCGCACCAGAATGCCCTGATCTTCCAGCGGACGCAGTAATTCAAGAATACCAACCACATCGTCGCTTCTGGCATTACGCAGCTGATCGTAGGCGTATTGCGTGACCATGGTGCCACGCCCTTCGCGTGAGAATAATTCCTGCAGCAGGGCACCGTCGTCGGCGTAACTCAGCAGGTGTACCCGCGGCACGCCCTGACGCACGCTTTTTATCGCCGCTTCGGCATGGCAGCGCACTTCGCCTTTCCAGGCCTGCAGACGCGGTTCAAGATCCATACAGGTTAATTCTTTAATCAGCTCGCCGTCGTCATCCAGCAATCCGGACTGCTCGCCCATAATAATTAATTTATCGGCGCGCAGTGCCACGGCGGTGTGCTGTGCCACGTCTTCGACCGTGAGGTTAAACATTTCACCCGACGGCGAGTAACCGGCCGATGACAGCAGCACGACGTTACGCTGCGCCAGTAATTCGCTGATGGCCTGATGTTCAATACGCCGCACTTCGCCGGTGTGCTGATAATCAACACCGTCAATCACACCCAGTGGTTTGGCGGTGACGAAATTACCGCTGACCACGCGGATGCGTGCACCGTGCATCGGCGAGTTGGGCAGGCCGATTGACAGGCGTGATTCGACATCGGCTTTTACCATACCGACCGCTGCTTTTACGGCATTTAAGGCTTCGCCATCGGTGATGCGTAAATCGTTGTGAAAACGGCTCTGGATATCCAGCTTGCTTAATACCGCATCAATCTGTGGTCGCGCGCCATGCACCAGTACCAGGCGTACACCAAGGCTGGTCAGCAGGGCGATGTCCTGCACCACATGATTGAAATTGTCGTGCGCAATGGCATCGCCTTCGAACATGATGACGAAGGTTTTACCGCGGTGCGCATTAATGTACGGCGATGATTGACGGAACCATTGCACGTAAGCGGTGGTATCTGGATTCACTCGGCTTTTTCACTCCTGAAACAGGTTTTTAATGTTGGCGTTGATTTAAGCATGAGCCGCGCTCAGACAGAAGGGTGCAGACAGAAGCGCTCAATCAGGCCGCGTAATAATTCCACACAGGGTTCAATCTGATCCTGCGCCAGATATTCATCCACCTGATGCGCCTGATCGATATTACCCGGCCCGAGCACAATGGTGTCGATGCCCAGTTCCTGCAGAAAAGGTGCTTCGGTGGCGTAATTAACGGCGGCGCTGATATGGCCGGTTAAGCGTTCGGCGGCCTGAACCAGTGGGCTGGTGGCGGCGGTTTCAAAAGAATTCACGCCGGGAAATAACGGCTCGAAAGAAAACTCGACGCGGTTCTGCTCGGCAATGGGGTTTAACCGCTGGCGGATTTCTTCGCGCAGATCGTCGTTGCTCATACCCGGCAGGGTGCGTAAATCGAAGGCCAATTCACAGCTGCCACAGATACGGTTGGGGTTATCGCCACCGTGAATACAGCCAAGGTTGAGCGTCGGCACCTGCACTGCAAAATGCGCGTTCTGATAACGGCCGGCCAGATCACGGCGCAGATTCATTAATTCATTCATCACCGGCACCATGGCATCGAGGGCGTTGATGCCGAGATCCGGGTTGGATGAATGTCCGGCTTTACCGGTTAAGCGCACGCTCTCCATCATGATGCCTTTGTGCATACGGATGGGTTTTAAGCTGGTGGGTTCACCGACCACCGCATAGCGCGCTTTCGGCTTACCCTGCTGCGCCAGCGCGCGCGCACCGCACATGGAGCTTTCTTCATCGGCGGTGGCGAGAATAATCAGCGGCTGTTTAAAGTCGCTGGCCTGATAGTGCTTAAGGGCTTCGAGAACCAGAGCGAAGAAGCCTTTCATATCGCAGGTGCCGAGCCCGTAAAAACGGCCGTCACGTTCAGTCAGGGTAAAAGGGTCGGACTGCCAGCGTTCCGGATTACAGGGCACGGTATCGGTATGACCGCTGAGCACCAGGCCACCATCACCGCGCCCCAGGGTGGCAATCAGATTGGCTTTACCGGGGAAGCCTTCCAGCGGCAGAATTTCGCAGGCAAAGCCCAGCTCACTGAACCACTGGGCCAGAGTGTTGATCACCGGCAGATTGCTTTCATCGTATTCCGGCAACACCGAGCTGATGCTGTTGTGAGCAATAAGGGTGGTAAGACGGCTGATCAGATCCATAACTGGCCTTTTATAAATAACGACGCTGTTAATAACAGTGTTTAAAGCATCACTGAGCTTGCTTATAGCGGGGCGCCTCATGACAATAGCGCCATGACTAAAGAAACCGAACTCAAGCTCCGCATCAGCCCGCAATCTTTGCCTGCGCTGACTCAATTCCTGAACACTCAGGCCCGGCCTCTGAGCCATTCTACGCTGAAAAACTGGTACCTCGATACGCCCGCAGCGGCGTTATCGTCGGCCCGTGCGGCTTTGCGTATCCGCCAGCACGGTGATGGCTACGAACAGACGCTTAAAACCCGTGGCCAGAGCCAGGCCGGCATACATCAGCGTGGTGAATGGAACTGGCCATTAACCTCCCCACAGCTCGACAGTACCCTACTGCAGAGTGCCGAAGTGGCTGAGCACTGGCCAGCCAGCATCAATGTTGCTGAGCTGGGCGAAATCTTCACCACCCATTTTGAACGCCAGGCCTGGCTGTGGCAGCTGGATGGCTGTGAAGCCGAAGTGGTGCTGGATCAGGGCGAGGTGAGCAGCGGGCGCAAGACCCTGCCGTTGTGCGAAGTCGAGCTGGAATTAAAACAGGGCGATGCCGCCGGTTTGTGGGCAATGGCCCTGCAGCTGGCCGAACAGGCGCCACTCTGGCTGAGTGATATCAGCAAGGCCGAACGTGGCTACCGTCTGGCGCGCCTCAGTCAGCCCTGGGCACAGACCCCGGGCGTGAGCGCCGAAGACGATATGGCCGCCGCACTGCCGCAGTGGCTGAGCTATGAACTCTTACACCTGCAGCGTGCGCTGGAGCATTGCCTGTGGGACAACAATATTCATGGTGCGCTGGATGCCTGGACACACTGGCAGGCGCTGCGTGCCCTGCCGCAGCTGGCCGGTAAGGCTATCCGCCGTAATCAGACCCGCGCCCTGCGTGAAGCACTGGACCAGCTGCAACAGCCACTGCAGCAGCTGGCGGCCACGGCCCAGCTGCTCAGCTATCTGCGCTCTGCCGATGAAGAAAGTGACGTGCGCGACGAACTAAACAGCCTGCAGGCGGTCTGGATGGAGCGCCTGCAACAGCTGCGTGATGACGCGGTGCTGGCACAAGCGCTGACACAGGCAGCGGCGGCCTTGTATGCATTGCCGCCGCTAAAAGAAGGCAGCGAGCAGGCAGGCCACTGGTTGCGTCACCTGCTGCGTCAGCATCAGCCGTTGCTGGAACAGCTTAAACGTCAGCGACCACAATCGACCGAGCAGTGGCGTGGCATGGCACACGAGCTGGCTCTGCTGTGTATGGCCTGTGATTATGCCCGTGCATTGCCGCAGGTGAATGCGCCCGGTGAAACAGTGTGGCGTGCGCTGTCTGATATGCTTAACGCAGAAACTTTGTTACAAAGACCCTGGCCCCTGCCGCCACTGAACCCGGCTGCTGGCGCTGAACAACGCACGGCCGATGACTACAGCGGCTGGGCAGAAGAGCACCTGCAGCATCTGGCCAGACAACTCTGAGGCGGGTGCGCAGAAAAAATACACGGATTAGGGAATGACACATGCAGGCTCAGGCGGAACGCCAACTCTCATTACCATCGCTGATTGAAGATCTGCGCCGCGACCAGCTGCTCAACGACGAAGATCATCAGCTGGCGCTGAGCATCCGTCGTAAGCCGGAAGAGAAAAGCCTGCACGTCCTCACCCTGCTGGGTAAACAGAATTTCGCCGACGCCCGCCACAAAGGCCGGGTGTTAAATGAGCATCTGCTGATCGACTGGCTGGCCGAGCGCCATAAAATGGAAGCCGTGCAGATCGATCCGCTGGAAGTGGACGTGTCGGCAGTGACCGATGTGATGTCTTACGCCTTTGCTGAACGTCACCGTATTCTGGCGGTGAAAGTGAGCACCGATACCGTGGTGGTTGCCTGTGCCGAGCCGGAAGTGGACAGCTGGATTGCCGACGTTGAGCACGTTACCCGTCGTCAGGTAAAACGTGTGCTGGCTGCGCCCAGTGATATCGAACGTTACCGCGTAGAGTTTTATCAGCTGGCCAACTCGGTCAATCGTGCACGCCAGAGCCACAAAGGCGCCAGCGTGGTGCAGAATCTGGAGTCCATGCTGGAGCTGGGCAAAGCCCGCGCGCCGGACGCCAATGACGAGCACATCGTCAATATCGTTGACTGGTTACTGCAGTACGCTTTCGATCAGCGTGCCAGTGATATTCACATCGAGCCACGGCGCGAAGTCGGCCATGTGCGCTTCCGTATCGACGGTGTGCTGCACAATGTTTACGAACTGCCGGCGCAGGTTGCGATGGCGGTGGTGGCGCGGATCAAATCGCTGGGGCGGATGAACATCGCCGAAAAGCGCAAACCTCAGGACAGCCGCTTAAAAACCAAAACCCCGTCCGGTCAGGAAGTGGAGCTGCGCTTATCGACGCTGCCGACCGCCTTTGGCGAAAAACTGGTGATGCGGGTATTTGATCCGCAGGTGCTGGTGCGCAGTTTCTCTGAGCTGGGTTTCAGCAAAGAAGACAATCGCCGCTGGGCGGAAATGACGCGCAACAACCACGGCATCATTTTTGTTACCGGGCCGACCGGTTCCGGTAAAACCACCACGCTGTATTCCACCCTTAAACAGCTGGCGACGCCGGAAGTGAACGTGTCCACCATCGAAGACCCGATCGAAATGGTGGAGCCCGCGTTTAACCAGATGCAGGTACACCCCGGCATCGACCTGACCTTCGCCAGTGGCGTGCGCGCCTTACTTCGTCAGGACCCTGATATCATCATGGTCGGTGAGGTGCGTGACCTTGAGACCGCCGAAATTGCCGTTCAGGCGGCATTAACCGGCCATCTGGTTCTCTCTACCCTGCACACCAATGATGCCCCCTCGGCCTTTACCCGTTTAATGGAGCTGGGGCTGCCGGCATATTTAATCCGTTCCAGCGTACTGGGTGTGATGGCGCAGCGTCTGGTGCGGACGTTATGCCCGCACTGCAAGATGAAAGAAAAAGTCGATGAGCACGCCTGGAAGCAGCTGACGGCTCCCTGGCTGGTGAAAACGCCGGAGCATGTGTACGCCGCCAAAGGATGCCTCGAATGCCGGGGCACCGGTTATATGGGGCGGATGGGTATTTATGAAGTGATGCCTATGACCGAGAATCTGGAAATGATGATCAACGACCAGATGGATCATATCAAACTGCGTCAGGCGGCAATGAAAGAAGGTATGCACAGCCTGCGCTTAAGCGGTGCACATAAGGTCGCCGCAGGCATGACCACGGTCGCAGAAGTGATGCGTGTGGCACCTTTGTCGAGAATGCAGTCGTAAAAGTGTTAGCCGGTACATAGAGAGCCGGCGTTGCAGCGACTAGAATGAACGTTTAAATAAGAACAGTAAGGAAATGCCCTCGTGGATATCAGCGTACCGCCCATTATCGACCTTGAGGCCTCCGGTTTCGGACGGGGCAGCTATCCGATTGAGGTGGGCTTTGCGCTGGAAGACCGCATGGTACACAGCTTTCTGATCAAGCCGGCACCGACCTGGCTGCACTGGAGTGTGGAAGCTGAGCTGATTCACGGTATCTCGCGCGAGCAGCTGCAGGAAGAAGGCATGACCCCGCGCGAAGTCGCGCTGAAGATGAACGAAATTCTGCGCGGCAAAACCCTCTATTCCGATGCCTGGAGCTTTGACAGCTCGTGGATGGGACGCCTGTTTGACGAAGCCGAACTGGTGCAGCGTTTCCGTATTGAGACCATTAATAAACTACTGACGCCGGAGCAGATGGAAGCCTGGCACGACACCAAAAAATCCCTCTGGCATACCATGAATATTGAGCGCCACCGTGCGGCTAATGATGTGCAGGTACTGCAGGAAACCTTTTTGCGGGTAACTGCCAGTACGGTTTAACGGTCGTTGCGATCCGGCATCAGCCGCCCATAAAAAAACGAGCCCTGGTGGCTCGTTTTTTTATGGTTAACGCCGCTGCTTGGTTCTGCTCAATTCGAACGGTACAGCATCCCTTTTTTCTCTTTCGCGTCCGGGCGGGTTTTAAAGCGCTGGTGCAGCCATAAATACTGGCTCGGATGCTGGCGCAGTTGCTCTTCAAGGAAAGCATTGGCCATACGGGCGTCGGCGCTGTCGTCTTCACCGGGAATCGGCAACGGATCATGAATGGTCATGGTGTAACCACGGTTATCGTCGTTGCGGAAATAGGTGATAGGCATCACCAGTGCATTACCGGCTTTGGCGATGCGTGACGTTGCCGTAATGGTGGCTGCAGGTACGCCAAAAAAATTGACAAAGACACTGTTTTTACGGCCAAAATCCTGATCCTGCGCATACCAGAGAATATCGCCCTGTTTCAGGGTGCGGATAAAACCGCGGATATCTTTGCGGGTAAAGCAATGCTTATACAGACGGCCACGGTTCTGCTCCATCAGATAATTCATCACCAGGTTATTCTGCGGCCGGTAGCTGACGTTAAAGGTCAGTTTATTACTGAGCAGCGTGCCCGCCAGATCAAGCATGGAGTAGTGTGCGCCGAGCAGCATAATGCCGCGTCCTTCCGCCTGGGCAGCGGCTACTTTTTCCAGTCCGACAAAGGTGGTTCTGTTGACCAGATAATCCGGTTTACGGAACCAGGCGATCATGGTTTCCATGATGCCGATACCGTTGTCGATAAACACCTGACGTACCAGAGCGCGCTGTTCTTGCGCAGATTTCTCCGGGAAACACAGACGGATATTGACCTCGACAATATTACGCCGGTTTCTGGCTGCTTTATGCAGCAGCAGTCCAATACCTTTGCCGATACGCAACTGTACGGCAAACGGCAGGCGGGTAATGCATACCATCAGTCCGACCAGCAGCCAGACCGGCCAGTGTTGCGGTTTTAACAGGGCTTTAGGGAAATGCTGCTCAGCCATTTAACCAGTCCATATAGCTGAACACACCCTGTTCTACGGTCGCGAAATCAGCGCTGTAACCGGCCGCGCGCAGGGCGCTGATATCCGCTTCGGTAAAGCTCTGGTAGGCGCCTTTTAAATGATCGGGGAAAGGAACGTATTCTTTTCTGCCGTTGATTTGTTCTGCCGCCGGGCGCTCGCTGTGCCATTTAATAACGGCATCGGCGACGTCGTTAAAGCTCTGGCACTGGCCGGTACCCAGGTTGAAAATGCCGCTCTTGTCCGGGTTGGCCCAGAACCACAGGTTCACTTTCACCACATCGCCGACAAAGACAAAATCGCGGCGCTGTTCTCCATCACCATAACCGCCACTGCCGCCGAACAGTTTGCACACGCCGTTGTCTTTCAGCTGGTTATTAAAGTGGAAAGCCACCGATGACATCGAGCCTTTGTGCTGCTCGCGCGGGCCGTACACATTGAAATAACGGAAACCAACGACCTGGCTGGTCAGCGTGTGCTGAATGGAACGCACATACTGGTCGAACTGCCATTTGCTGTAGCCGTAAACATTCAGCGGTTTTTCGTGGCTGCGTTCTTCTTTAAACACATCGCTGCCGCCGTAAACGGAAGCGCTGGAGGCGTATAAAAAGGCAATGCCTTTAGCCTGACAGGCGTGCAGCAGCACTTTGGAATATTCGTAGTTATTTTCCATCATGAATTTGCCGTCCCACTCGGTGGTGGAGGAGCAGGCGCCTTCGTGGAAAATCACTTCGACGTTATCAAGGATGCCGTCGTTATTTTTTACCCGTTGCAGGAAATCGTCTTTATCCAGATAGTCGGCGATATCGCAGTCGCTGATGTTATAAAACTTTTTACCATCACTCAGGTCGTCGACCACGATAATGTCTTTACGGCCCTGTTCGTTCAGGGTTTTAACGATGTTGCTGCCAATAAAGCCGGCGCCGCCGGTTACGATAATCATGCTTCGGTCTCCTGAATTTTTTTCACAATCGCGGACGTTGAGCAGTTGTCTTTAAAGCTCAGAATAATTACGTCGCCGCCGTTGTTCTGTACACACTGACCACCGGCAATCTGCTCGATGGTGTAGTCGCCGCCTTTCACCAGAATATCCGGCAGAATACGGCAGATTAAACGCTCCGGGGTATCTTCGGCGAAGGGCACAACCCAGTCGACACTTTCCAGTCCGGCCAGTACGGCCATACGGTGGTCGAGCGGATTAATCGGCCGGGTCGGGCCTTTTAAGCGGCTGACGGATTCATCGGAATTTACGGCCACCAGTAAACGGTCGCCCAGCGCTTTGGCTTCTTTTAAATACTGCACATGGCCGGGGTGAATAATGTCGAAACAGCCGTTGGTCATTACCAGGGTTTCGCCACGGCTGCGGGCTTCCTCTACCAGTAATTGCAGGCTGTCTTCGTCAAAAATACCGGCACCAAGACGGTTTTCGCTGCGCAGGTCGCGGCGCAATTCTTCCGTGGTTACCGTGGCAGTACCCAGCTTGCCGACCACGATACCGGCAGCGGTATTGGCCAGTACGGTGGCTTTTTCCAGCGGTTGGCCGGCGGCCAGCGCGGCGGCCAGTACGGAGATTACGGTGTCGCCGGCACCGGTGACATCGTAAACCTCACGTGCCCGCGCCGGCAGGTGGAAAGGTTCCTGTTCGCGCTGTACCAGGGTCATGCCTTTTTCGCTGCGGGTCACCAGAATGGCCTGCAGGTCGTAATCACTGATCAGTTTCCGGGCCTTGGTAACCAGGGTGTCATCGTCGGCGGCAGGGCCAACCACGGCTTCAAACTCGCTCAGATTCGGCGTGATCAGGGTAGCGCCGCGATAGCGCTCAAAGTCGGTGCCTTTGGGATCGACCAGAACCGGGACAGAAATTTTCCGCGCGGCGTTAATCAGGCCCTGCGGATTGCTCAGTGCGCCTTTGCCATAGTCGGACAGAATCACGACGTTGGCGGCGGCTAGACGCTGATCGAAGTCGGTGTACAGATTGCTGAGATCGGTGGCGTCGAAGGCTTCTTCAAAGTCGAGACGGATCAGCTGCTGGTGGCGGCTCATAATCCGTAATTTGGTGATGGTCGGGTGACTCGGGTGTTCAAGGAAGCTGCAGTTCACATTGGCCAGTTCGAGCATGGCGGCCAGCGCTTTGCCGTTTTCGTCGTTACCGGTAATGCCCAGCAGATCGACACCGGCGCCTAAAGTGGCAATGTTCAGGGCAACGTTACCGGCACCGCCGGCGCGGTTTTCCACATCCTGAATCTTTACTACGGGAACCGGTGCCTCCGGCGAGATACGTGATGTCGGGCCCTGCCAGTAGCGGTCGAGCATTACATCGCCAAACACCAGCACGCGGGCCTGATGAAAATCGGGAACGGTTACATCCATAGTGGTTTTACACGTCTGCAGCTGTCAGAAAAATGAGCGGGGAGTTTAACATAGAGCCAGGCGGCGGTGTGCTACTCCTTGCTTATGCTGTCTCACGGTTTTGTATGTCTTAAATTGCGCCAGTCACTGCCGGGAAGTCAGCCTGTGGTATGATGCCGCGCTTTGATCCGGGTTAACGGCGGGAGTTCTGTGGCGCGTTTTTTTTATTCTCTGTTGTACGCTTTTTTACTGCCCGTGCTGGTGTTGCGCCTGTGGTGGCGTGGCCGGCTGAATCCGGGATATCGCCAGCGTCTGCGTGAGCGTTTCGGTATTCTGCCGCATCGTCCGCCGGCCAATGGGTTATGGATACATGCAGTATCGGTAGGCGAAACGCTGGCGGCGGCACCTCTGGTTAAGTCCTTTCAGATGCGTCACCCGAATATTCCGGTGATTGTCACCACCACAACCCCAACGGGGTCGGAGCAGGTGCAGCGCCTGTTTGGTGCCGGTGTTTACCATATGTATCTGCCTTACGATCTGCCCTGGTTCTGGCGTAACTTTCTCAATGCCCTGCGTCCCGGTTTGCTGGTGGTGATGGAAACTGAACTCTGGCCTAACCTGCTGGCCTGCTGCGAGCAGCGCCGTATTCCGGTGATGCTGGCCAATGCCCGGCTGTCAGAAAAATCAGCCCGTGGTTATGAAAAATTTGCCGCACTGACCCAACCGATGCTGCAGCGCCTGACGACGGTAGCGGTACAGAATGCCGCCGATGGCCAGCGCTTTCTCGATCTCGGTCTGCCGTCAGAGCGGCTGGAAGTAACCGGCAGTGTTAAATTCGATATGGATGTACCGCCGATGGTGCCGGTACAGGGGGCGGCATTGCGTGAACAGTGGGGCTCTGAGCGTCCGGTGCTGGCGCTGGCCTCCAGCCATGCCGGTGAAGATGAACTGCTGCTTGATCTGTATCCGCGTTTGCAGACCGTTTGCCCGGAATTGCTGTTGCTGCTGATTCCGCGTCATCCGGAACGCTTTGAAGCCGTAACCAATGCGGTACGCAGCCGTGGCTTGCGGGTGCAGCGCCGCAGTACCGGCAGTGCCTCTGAGCAAACGCAGGTTTACGTTGCCGACACCATGGGCGAGATGCTGCAGCTGTTAGCTGCTGCCGATCTGGTGCTGGTCGGTGGCAGTCTGATTGCCCACGGCGGTCATAATCCGATAGAGCCGGCGGCACTGGGTAAAGCAACCCTGATTGGCCCGCACCATATGAACTTCGCGGTGATCGTCGATAACCTGCAGAATGCCGGCGCACTGGCGCTGGTCAGCGATCAGGCAGATGAGTTACTGGTGCAGTTGCAGAGTTATCTGAGCGATACCGATCTGCGCAGCCGTATGGGCGCTGCCGGACAGGCTGCGGTCGATGCCAACCGCGGTGCGGTGAAGCGCCTGACCGAACTCTGCGGGGCGCATCTGAAGCTGTAAGCTGAGCAAACAACAGACAATAAAAAACCCGCCGTGGCGGGTTTTTTATTGTCTGTAATACGCAGAATTAAGCGCTGGCCAGCCAGCTGTTCAGCGTCTGGATATCGCCTTCGTTCAGGGTGCCGGCGTAGAACTTCAGGCTCAGCAGATTGATGATGTAATCGTAACGGGCGTTGGCGTAGTCACGCTGGGCGCTGAACAGGTTCTTTTGCGCGTTCAGTACTTCAACGATGTTACGGGTTCCCACTTTATAGCCGGTCTGGGTCGCTTCCAGAGCACTCTGGGCTGAGGTAATAGCCTGCTTACGGGCTTTGATATTCAGCGTATCGGTCTGTACCTGGCGGAACAGGCTGCGGATATTCTGCTTAACATCGCGACGCTGTTTTTCCAGCTGATAATCGGCGGCGGCGTAGTTCAGGGCAGACTGTTTGCTCTGACCATAGAGCGAACCACCGGCCAGCAGCGGCATGGAGATCTTCACGCCGATAGCTGTAACAGTGCTGTCGGTCGGATCGTCACCGGTAAAAGGTGCCTGATCGGCATCGGTGTAGCTACCGAACAGACTGACGTTTGGCAGGTGGTTGGAGCGTGCGGCATTACGCTGCAGACGTACACCGTCTTTGCTCGCTTCAGCGATCAGTACACCGGCGTACTTATCCAGACCAGACTGTACCCAGTCAGCGGCGTTCGCTGGCTGTGGCATTTCCATCGCAACGTCGGCCTTCAGCGGGGATACATCTTCAAAGCGCTGGCCGGTGAGCTGTTCCAGAGCTTCGTAACTGATATCCAGTGCCGCTTCCTGACCCAGCAGGTTCACGTAAGACAGGTCATAACCGGCCTGAGCTTCGTGTACATCGGTGATGGCAATCAGACCCACTTCAAAGCGCTGTTTGGTTTGTTCCAGTGAGCGTTTAACGGCTTTTTCTTCAGCCTGAGCAGTCGACAGATTGTCCTGAGCGCGCAGTACATTGAAGTATGCCTGAGCGGTGCGTAACAGCAGTTGCTGTTCCGCCAGTTGCAGCTCCAGACCGGCAGCATCATCGCCACTGACGGCGGCCTGATAGGTGTACCAGCTGTTCAGATTAAACAGGGTCTGGGAAGCGGTTACTTCCAGGCTGCCAAGGTCATAATCCTTATTGGTTTTAACGTAGCCGCCATTGGCCAGATTGAGGGATTCGGCTTCAGAGCTGACACTGGTATGGCTGTAAGAAATCTGGGCCTGGGGCAGCAGGGCACCGCGGGCAATAGTGACGTTGTAGCTGTTGGCTTCGCGGATCGCACGGGCTGCGGCAATTTCCGCGTCGTTGCTGGCCGCCTGCTGGTAGATGGTGCTAAGGTCCGCCGCATTTGCAGCGCCGGAAGCTAACAGTGCAATCGTCAGAGAGAGCAGTTTTTTCATAGAGGTGCCTTTCGCAGCGGGTATGAATTCGTTGAGTCCTGCCGGATTCTAACAGAAAAAATCCGGCAAAAATGGTGCTGATTGTTCCATAAATAAGAACACAGCGTGCAGCGGCCTGATGTGCCGGAATGGCAGAAGCAGGCAATATTCTTATTCAGTAATATAGGTAGGTCAAGTATGGCAGGAAGTCATGTGGCGTTTGATCGGAATGATGTTGAAGTGGCAGCGCGTGATGTGGCTTTTAATGGTTTTTTTCGTATAGAAAAAATCCGCCTGCGTCACCGCATGTTTACCGGTGGCTGGAGCGGCTATTTCGAGCGAGAGCTGTTTGAACGTGGTGAAGCGGTGTGTGTGTTGTTGTTTGATCCGCAGCGTGATTGTGTGGTGCTGACGGAACAGTTCCGTATTGGCGCGCTGGCTGATGAGCACTCGCCATGGTTGCTGGAACTGGTTGCCGGCATGGTCGAGCCGGGCGAGAGCTATGCTGAAGTAGCACGGCGCGAAACGGAAGAAGAAGCAGGCTGCAGCTTTAATGAGTTACTGCCAATCTGTAACTACTGGGTATCTCCCGGCGGCACCAGCGAGCGGGTACAACTGTACTGTGCGTTGATCGACAGCGAAGGTGTTGGTGGAATTCACGGTCTGGCGGACGAAAATGAAGATATCCGGTTGGCCAGAATGAGCTTCAGCGAGGCCTATGCGGCGGTGGAAAATGGCCGCATCAACAATGCCGCGACCATCATGGCGCTGCAGTGGCTGCATATTCATCACCTGCAGTTGCTGCAGAAAAAGTAATAGCCAGGCGCCGTGTTAGCCTCATTTATTCTGATACTGGCGGCGCCTGAGCGGATTCGCTAGGCTGCGCTGAGTTTGAACACCGGTTCAGAAGATGCGCACCGGTAAGGAGAAAGTGATTGCTTAAAAAACGTCAGCGTTATGTTCCCGATCTGCAGGAAATGGCGGCACTGTGTGAAGCCAACTACCTGCGCTTGCTCAAGCTTCTGACGGGCGCAGAAGTCGGGGAAGAACGCGTCTTCCAGCTCAGTAACGACCTGCACAGTGCGCGGGTACGGCTGTGTGTGGATGAAGATCACCGTTATACCACCATGGTGTCAGTGACACAGGAAGGTCTCAGTCCGGAATGGTTACAGCCGTTGTCGATGCAGGTACGGTTGTATCACGATGCCAGCATGGCCGAAGTGCTCAGTTATCAGAACCAGCAGCGTTTTGATGGGCGTTATACCTATCCCAATCCGGCGATGCGTATGCCGGACGAAAAAGTGCAACTGAATCGTTTTCTGGCGGAATGGCTGGATCACTGTTTAAAATACGGTCAGACCATTCAGCCTATCGTGCTTGCGGACCGCATATTACCTGTCAGATGAAGGTTTATTGTGAACTTCATTCCGGTTGATTTGCGCATTTGCCGATAAAGTTGGAAACTGACAAAAACAACTAGGGACAGGGGTGCAGTTTGTATTCACTGGATACGGAAAATACGCTGCGGCTGGTACAGATTACCGACACCCACCTGAATGGCCCCGAAGAGGGTCATTTGCTCGGTATGAAAACGCTGCACAGCATGCACTGTGTGCTTGATATTGTGCGTCAGGAACGTCCCGACATCGATACTATTATTGTCACCGGCGATCTGGCTCAGGATGGCAGCGTACGCGCTTATCAGCATCTGCATAATGCTCTGCAGCCCTTTGCCTGCCCGGTCTTCTGGTTTGAAGGCAATCATGATGTACCCGCCAGCATGCAGGAAGTCGCCGAAGACACAGAACACCTGCAGCGCATCGTACGCAGTAAACACTGGCAGCTGATTCTGCTGAACTCACAGGTCGAAGGTTCTGTATATGGCCGTCTGGCTCCGGATCAGCTGGAGTTGCTTGAGCGCGCCCTGAGTGAACGTCCCGATCTGCATTCTCTGGTCAGCTTTCATCATCACCCACTGCCGATGGGCAGCCGCTGGATTGACCGCATCGGTGTGAAAAATGCCGATGAGGTGCTGGCCGTTATCCGTCGTCACAGTAATGTGCGCTGTGTGCTCTGGGGGCATGTACATCAGGAAAGCGACCAGATGATTGATGGCGTACGTTATATGTCAACGCCTTCAACCTGCGTGCAGTTTACGCCGAAGTCCGAAGAGTTCTCGGTGGATACTCTGGCGCCCGGTTACCGCTGGCTGGATCTGCATGCCGATGGCTCAATCGATACCGGCGTCAGCCGTGTTGAGGGCATTGAATTTGAAATCGATTACTCGGTAAAAGGCTACTGATTGTATTCTCCCTCTATTGGCTGTCTGTATCTGCACGGCTTTCTCAGTTCCCCGCAATCCCTGAAAGCGCAGCAACTCCTGCGTTTTTATGAAACCCATCTGACACCGCAACAACTGGTTATTCCGACGCTGCCGTTTGCACCGGCCGATGCCATTGAACTGGCCCGTGCTGAGCTTAAGCGGCTGCAGCAAGACTTTGCTCAGGTGTATATCATCGGCAGTTCGCTTGGCGGGTTTTACGCTACCCATTTGGCCGAAACCGAAGGTGTGCCAGCGGTGCTGGTGAATCCGGCGGTACGGCCGTTCGATCTGTTTGAACATTATCTGGGGCCAAACACCCATTACTACAGCGGCGAAGTGCATGAGCTGACCCATGAGCATATCGGGCAGTTACGGGCGCTCGATTGTGCGCAGATTCAGCACCCTGAACGACTGTTACTGCTGTTGCAGACCGGCGACGAAACCCTCGATTACCGTCTGGCCGCAGAGCTGTACCGCAACAGTCCGGCCTGGCTGGAAGGCGGTGGCAACCACAGTTTTGAGCGCTTTATCGAACGCATGCCGATGTTGCTGGCCTTTGCCGCCCGTTTTCATTGCTGAATTATTAGAAGTGCCCCTCTGACTTCCCACTGCCTTCCCGTTATACTCCGCCGTTGATTATGGATTTCCGCTGGCAGCCAGAGGTTTGAATGTCTAAGCAATATACAGCGTCGTCGATTGAGGTTTTAAGCGGCCTGGACCCGGTACGTAAACGTCCGGGCATGTACACCGATACCACCCGTCCTAACCACCTGGCACAGGAAGTGATCGACAACTCGGTGGATGAGGCGCTGGCCGGACACGCCACGACCATTGAAGTCACGCTGCATGGCGACGGTTCGATGACCGTGCTTGATGATGGCCGTGGTATGCCGACCGATATTCACCCTGAGCACGGTGTCTCCGGGGTTGAGCTGATTCTCAGTCAGCTGCATGCCGGTGGTAAGTTCTCCAACGACAATTATCAGTTCTCCGGCGGTCTGCACGGTGTGGGTGTGTCGGTGGTTAACGCTCTGTCGCAGGTGCTGGAAGTTACTATCTGGCGTGATGGCCAGGTACACCGCATCGGCTTCAAAGATGGCTACAAAGCCCTCGACCTGCAGGTGGTGGAAACCTGTGCGAAGAAAAAGACCGGCACCAGTGTACGTTTCCTGCCGGACCCTAAGTATTTCGATTCCCCGCGTTTTTCGGTGCCGCGTTTAAAGCACGTGCTGCGCGCCAAAGCGGTTTTGTGTCCGGGCCTGCGCATTAAATTCAACGCGCCGAATGCCGAAGACAGTGCCGAATGGTATTACGAAGACGGCCTGAAAGATTATCTGAAAGTTCACAGCACCGGTTATGAAGTGCTGCCGGCTGAGCCGTTTGTCGGTTCCATGACCGGCACCACCGAAGGCGTTGACTGGGCTGTACACTGGCAGCCGGAAGGCGGCGAGCTGCTGCAGGAAAGCTACGTTAACCTGATTCCCACGGCTCAGGGCGGTACCCACGTGAATGGTTTCCGCTCCGGTCTGCTGGATGCGCTGCGCGAGTTCTGTGAATTCCGCAACCTGCTGCCACGCGGCATCAAACTGACTCCGGACGATCTGTGGGAGCGCTGCTCTTATGTGCTGTCAGCCAAGCTTGCTGATCCGCAGTTTGCCGGCCAGACCAAAGAGCGTTTGTCGTCGCGTGAGGCATCGGCCTTTATCTCCGGCGTGGTGAAAGACGCCTTCGCGCTGTGGCTGAACGAGCATACCGGCGAAGCAGAACAGCTGGCGGAAATGGCGATTTACAGTGCCCAGACCCGTCTGCGTAAATCCAAGACCGTTGCCCGTAAGAAGATTACTCAGGGCCCGGCGCTGCCAGGCAAGCTGGCGGACTGTACCGGTCAGGACGGCGAGCGTACCGAACTCTTTCTGGTGGAAGGGGACTCGGCCGGCGGTTCGGCCAAACAGGCCCGCGACCGTGAGTTTCAGGCCATCATGCCGCTGCGCGGTAAAATCCTGAACACCTGGGAAGTAGACTCCAACGAGATTCTGGCGTCGCAGGAAGTGCACGATATTGCGGTCGCACTGGGCATCGATCCGGGCTCAGATGATTTATCCGGCCTGCGTTATGGCAAGATATGTATTCTCGCCGATGCCGACTCCGACGGCCTGCATATTGCTACTCTGTTGTGTGCGTTGTTTGTCCGCCACTTCCGCAAGCTGGTGGCCGAAGGGCATGTGTATGTCGCTATGCCGCCGTTGTATCGTATCGATATCGGCAAAGACGTTTACTACGCCCTTGATGAAGGTGAGAAGCAGGGTGTACTGGAACGTATCAAAGCGGAAAACAAACGCGGTAAAGTGAACGTACAGCGCTTCAAAGGTCTGGGTGAAATGAACCCGCTGCAGCTGCGCGAAACCACGATGGACCCGAACACCCGTCGTCTGGTGCAACTGGGTCTGGAGCCGGGTGATGGCACCAACGAAATGATGGACATGTTGCTGGCCAAGAAGCGTGCGGGTGACCGCAAAAACTGGCTGGAACAACGTGGCAACGAAGCCGAAATTGCCTGACCGCACCTTTGTCGGGGCAGGGAGACAAGAGGATGAAGATTCGCCTGCATCTGCTGTTATGGCTGTTAATGCTGCCCCTGACTCCTGCCATGGGGGCGACAGCAGGAGCATCCTCCTTAGCAGCTGCTCATGTATTGCTGCTGCTTTCATATGAGCCGTTATTTCCTGCCGCCGACAACATTGTTAACACGGTTCAGCATGCACTTAACCGTAATCCCCAGCATGATATAACCCTGCATGTTGAATTTATGGACTCCGATCTGCAGGCGACGGAAGAATACTTCCACGCCTATGCACAACTCTTACGTGCCAAGCAGCAGCAGGGAGAGCGTTACGATCTGGTGATTGTTGCCGGTGACGGAGCTTTAAAACTGGTTGCTGCCGAAGGACGTGAGGTCGTGGGACAGGCGCCGGTGGTTTTTCTCGGTGTCAGCGACAGCGAAATGATCCGTCATGTACAGAGTCAGGGCGGTTATACCGGCATCTACGATGCGCTGCCTGTCTACGAATTTATGGCGCTGATGCGCTACCTCTATCCGGGATTCCAGCAATTACACGTTATCAATGATGGCCTGCCACGCAGCGCGCAACGTTTGTTGCAGTTGCAGCAGGCGGCAGACAGCCTGAGTCAGAAGCTGGTCGTACACTCGCTGGCAACGCTGAGCTGGCAGCAGCTGGCGGATGAGTTGTCTGAACTGCGCGGCGAACCCTTACTGCTGCTGTCGGCTTATCAGGATGCCGATAAACAGGTTAAACCTCTGCAAAAATCCAATCTGTTTATCAGCAACCATTCCGGCTCACCACTCTGGTCGCTGTCGCCTTTTGGTATTGGTGATGGCCTGTTGGGCGGTGTCGTAACCGATATGACAGACAGTGCCGGGCAGGCTGCAGATATGGCATTACGGATTCTGGCTGGAGAAAATCCGGACCGTATAGCGGTAGACTGGCACCCTGCCAATCTGACTCTGATCGATGCCGAACTGGCTGCCCGGGCAGGTTTTGATCATGATGACTTTCCGCAAAAAACCACTTTTGTTCATGAGCCGCCGGGCTTCTGGCAGAACTATCGCAATCTCTTTTTATTGCTGTTGTCAGTAACGGTATTTTTTACCTCAATCGGATTATTTATCTGGTCGGAGATTCGCCGGCGAAAATTCAGTGATCAGCAACTGGATGACCGCACTGAACTTATCAAAAATATCCTCGACTCGATTCCGGACATTATTTTCTATAAAGACCGTAATGGCATTTATGTTTTCTGCAATAAACAGTTTGTGAATCTGATGGGTAAAGATCCGGTCGGGCATACAGACTTTGATGTATTTGATCAGGAAACAGCAGCCTTTTTCCGCGCCAAAGATAAAGAAGCCGTTGCCCGTAAGCATATGAATGTCAATGAAGAGTGGGTGCATGGCGTGGATGGCAGTGTCATGCTGCTGGAAACGCAGAAAACCCCTATTTATGACAAACGCGGACGCTGCATTGGCGTGTTTGGTTTAAGCCGCGATATTACCGAACTGAAAAAAGCCCAGCAGAATCTGGAGCATATCGCCCACCATGATGTATTAACCGGTTTGCCGAATCGTCTGTCACTGAATAAGAAACTCGAATATGCGCTGAATATGGCGCGCCGCGGCGGAGAATTGCTGGCGGTAATCTTTCTTGACCTTGACCGTTTTAAAGATATTAACGACACCATCGGCCACGATATCGGTGACTTGCTGCTGAAAGATGTTGCCCATCGCCTGCATAACAATGTCCGTGATTCTGATATCTGTGCGCGTTTAGGCGGTGATGAGTTTGTTGTTGTACTCAGCCGTATCGATGGTGAAGAACGTATTCAGGAAAAATGCGATCAGTTGCTGCAGGTTATTTCGCGGCCATACAGCCTGCAGGGCCATCTGCTCAGTGTGTTTGCTAGTGCCGGTATCAGTATTTATCCGCAGCACGGTAACAGTGTGGATGAACTGATCCGTAATGCGGATGCTGCTTTGCATAAAGCCAAAGAGCTGGGACGTAACCGCAGCTTCCACTATCAGCGGGAGCTGACCGACAGCATTCATTCACGAATGTCGCTGGAGCAGGACTTACGCTCGGCGCTGGAATCGCACAGTTTTATGCTGAATTACCAGCCGCAGTTCCGGGTTGGTGAAGCTATGCCGAGAAGGGTTGAAGCACTGCTGCGCTGGCCACACCCTGTTCGCGGATTGATTTCGCCGCATGATTTTATTCCGCTGGCTGAGACCAGTGGCATGATCGTAGAGCTTGGTTATTGGGTATTACGCTCGGCCTGTCAGCAGTTTTTATTCTGGCGTCAGCAGGGATTAATACTCGATAAAATTTCGGTCAACGTATCACCGATTCAGATTAACTCCAGTTTTGCCTCTACCGTTGCCGATATTCTTCAGTATCTGGATTTTGATCCGCGCTGGCTGGAGCTGGAAGTCACCGAAAGCCTGATGATGTCCGGCACTACGGAAGTCTCGCAACAAATCAGCGAATTACGGGCTATGGGCGTTGATTTTGCGATTGACGATTTCGGTACCGGCTATTCCTCGCTGAGTAAAATTAAATCCATGCCGGTAACCGTATTAAAAATTGACCAGTCGTTTGTGCGCGATATCAATGACGATATCAACGATTACGAAATTGCCCGTGCTATTGTCCTGATGGCCAAGAGTCTCGGACTTATTGTTGTCGCCGAAGGGGTAGAAAACAAAGAGCAGGAAGGAACCCTGCATCGTCTCGGCTGCGAATGGGTACAGGGCTATTATTATGCCATGCCTATGGACGGAGAAGCCTTCTATCAGCGTTACTTCGCCGAATTACAATAACAGTAATAATAAGTCTATCCTGCCTCCGCTGAATTCTTTTTCGTCATAGCGGGTATTTGTCTTTATAATCCGCGCCGGCAATAGTTCATTGCCTTTTACTTTAGGAGCAAATATGCGTTGGACAGCACTACTGGTGCTTGCCCTGACGGCTGGCTGCGCGCGTCTGGATCATGTTCAGATCGGCAGTATTGATCAGTCTCAGGGTGAATTAGTACCCGTTTCCGTACGGTTGAGTGAAACCGGTTTTAATGCAACGGCCGCTGCCGAAATTGGCCGTGTTGCCAGTCGCGGCAGAACAGCTGAAAACTTTAAGCAACTGCGCGATATTCTGGCGCTGATCAATATGGGACCGCGTACCGGTAACCCGGTTTTTGATGACGCTTATGCGCAGCGACTGCAGGAATACCTGCTGGTGGAATGCCCTAGTGGCCGCCTGACCGGTATCCGCGCCATTCGTGAAGCAAAAACAGCAGGCCCGGTGTCGGGTGAAATCGTTGGTGTCGATGCTTATTGCATCCGCTGAGAAATAAGGAAATAAAGAATATGTTTAAACGTTTTATCACCCTGGCGGTATTAATGACGGCCCTGACTGGTTGTGTCAGCCTCAACTCTGTTTCCCTGACCCAGGTACCGGCCGAGCGCAGCAACGAAATCAGCGCGACTTCCAGCAGCTGGACTTTCCTTGGTATTGCATTCAGCAACGACTTCGTTGATGAAGCCATTCTGGATCTGAAAAGCCAGTGCGCCGGCGGTAAAGTAGAAGGCATTCTGACCAAGTTTCAGCACACGGTATTTATCCCGGTTGTAATCCGCGAAGTGGTTGCCACTGGCTACTGCCACAAGGGGTAAGCAGGAATGAAAATCCGTATATTACTGCCACTGATGCTGCTGACCGGATGTACCCATTCGGTGCATATGCAGCACGTCAGCGACTTTGATGATGTACCTGCTGCAGAAAAACGCAGCGTGGTAACGGCTGAAACTGAACAGACCGTTGTGCTGGGTTTTGTCTTTGATACTGACTATGTCGATCAGGCAAAACAGCAGTTGATGACTCAGTGTAGCGGCCGCCTGAGCGCCGTAACCACTCAGTATTCAACCAGCCACGGTTTTCTGCACTGGACCAATAAGATCCGCATGCAGGGATTGTGCAGCGAAGGCTGATGCAATAAAAAATCCCGGCCAATGCCGGGATTTTTTATTACTTTTTCGCGTAATTATTCTGCGTTATTTCTTACCCGGCAACGGCGTATATTCACGCTCATCCCCAGGTACTTTAGCAAAACGCTGCGCCTGCCAGTCGGCTTCCGCCTGAGCGATGCGCTCGCGGCTGTAGGCAACAAAATTCCAGCGGATATAAGGCACCTGTTCATAGCGTTCGCCACCGAGCAGCACAAAACGGCTGTGGCTTTCGACCTGAATGCTTTCATCGCCGTCGAGCAGAATAAAATCACCGGCGTTAAAGCGCTGGCCGCTGATATTTAACGAGCCGCTCTGAATATATACCGCACTTTCATACTGCGGATGCGGCAGTGCAATCTGCTCTCCGGCGGCGCTGATAATATCGATAAAAAACATCGGCGAGTGAGTGCGTACCGGCGAGGTCATGCCGTAGGCTTCACCGGCAATCAGACGCATGATGGTTTTTTCCAGATAATAATGCGGCAGCTGCTCTTTTTTCACATGCTGGAATGACGGCTCGATTTCAGCTTTTTCCGGTGGCAGCGCCAGCCAGAACTGCAGACCATTCAGCTCGTGTTCTCGTGAGCGTACCTCCAGCGTTTCGCGTTCGGAATGCACAATGCCGCGGCCGGCAGTCATCCAGTTTACTTCGCCGGGAAAGATTTCCTGCACATTGCCCAGGCTGTCGCGGTGCAGCATGCTGCCGCTGAACAGGTAACTCAGGGTCGACAGGCCGATATGCGGATGCGGGCGTACATTCACCCCTTCACCCGGTTTGAACAGCGCCGGCCCCATATGATCGAGGAAGATAAAGGGCCCGACCATTTTCTTCACTGCACTGGGCAGAATCCGGGTAACGCTGAAGCCGTCGAGGTCTTTTGTTTCACCATTGATCAGGCTGGCCATAACTTGCTCCTCAGTATCTGTTCAGATCGTTGATTGTTATAGGATTAGGGTCTGTTAACACTAATTAAACAGGCCTGTTATCGGATAAAAATTCCTCAGACAAGGCGCTGAGAGTGTGGCCTAACGGGTTAAGCGAGCGAACAGTAACGCTGGATGAGGGATTTTTAGCCATAACCCTTCGGGCTGAGGCCAGTTTTCCCCACTAACTTCGTCGCTCGTCATTCATTTAGCCCGCTAATATCACTCCTCTCTCCTTGTTCTGAGAAAAACTGGCTCTCAGCAGGCCCGATTCACTTAGTGTTAACAGACCCTAGTATATTTCTGCCGGTTGGAATGAAAATCACAAAAATAAGCCGGTATCGTTCTAATTTTTAGAATATTCTTCGCTGAACTGCCGCACAGATTGTTCTCTGTCGCCGGGTCGGTCACAATCGGCGGCATTCATTCCATCAGAACTCAGCCCTGCAGGACTTATGACGGATCAGATCAGTTACACCGATGATGGTGTCGAGCGCCAGTCGCTGAAGCAATACACCGAGAACGCTTACCTCAACTACTCCATGTACGTCATCCTCGACCGTGCGCTGCCGCACGTTGGTGATGGCCTCAAGCCGGTGCAGCGCCGCATCGTCTACGCCATGAGCGAGCTGGGGTTAAAGCATACCGCCAAATATAAGAAGTCGGCCCGTACCGTGGGTGACGTGCTGGGTAAATACCACCCGCACGGCGACAGCGCCTGTTATGAAGCCATGGTGCTGATGGCGCAGCCGTTCTCTTACCGCTACCCACTGGTGGATGGTCAGGGTAACTGGGGTGCGCCGGACGATCCGAAATCCTTCGCCGCCATGCGTTATACCGAAGCCAAGCTGGCGCCTTACGCCGAAGTGCTGCTCAGCGAGCTGGGTCAGGGTACGGTGGAGTGGCAGCCGAACTTCGACGGCACTATGGACGAGCCCTGCACGCTGCCCGCGCGTCTGCCGAATATTCTGCTTAACGGCACCACCGGTATTGCCGTGGGTATGGCGACGGATATTCCGCCGCACAATATCCGCGAAGTGGCCAGCGCCTGTATTCACCTGCTGGATGATCCGGATGCCAGCATCGAAGCCCTGTGCGAACACGTAACCGCGCCGGATTTCCCCACCGAAGCGGAAATCATCACGCCGCGTGAAGATCTGCGTAAGCTGTACCGCGATGGCCGTGGCAGCGTAAAAATGCGCGCGGTCTATACCGTTGAAGATGGCGATATCGTCATTACCGCACTGCCGCATCAGGTCTCCGGTGCCAAGATTCTGGAGCAGATTGCCGCCCAGATGCAGGCGAAAAAACTGCCTCTGGTAACCGATCTTCGCGATGAGTCGGACCACGAAAACCCGACCCGTCTGGTGATTGTGCCTAAGTCGAACCGGGTCGATACCGATGCGGTGATGGCGCACCTGTTTGCCACTACCGATCTGGAAAAGAACTACCGCGTTAACATGAACGTGATTGGTCTGGACGGCCGCCCACAGGTGAAAAACCTGAAGCTGATGCTGAGCGAGTGGCTCAGCTACCGTACCGAAACCGTACGTCGCCGCCTCCAGTTCCGCCTCGACAAAGTGCTGGCGCGCCTGCATATCCTCGAAGGTTTACTGGTCGCTTTCCTCAATATCGATGAAGTGATCGAAATCATCCGCCGCGAAGAGGAACCGAAAGCGGTGCTGATGCAGCGCTTTGGTATTTCCGACATTCAGGCCGAAGCCATCCTCGAATTAAAACTGCGTCATTTAGCCAAACTGGAAGAAATGAAGATTCGCGGTGAACAGGATGAGCTGGAAAAAGAACGCGATTATCTGGAAAAAACCCTCGGCTCTGAGCGTCGTCTGAAAACCCTGATCAAGAAAGAAATCAGCGCCGATGCCGAACAATACGGCGACGAACGCCGCTCGCCGGTGGTGGTTCGTGGTGAAGCCCGCGCCTTCAGCGAAACCGAGCTGGTATCGGCCGAAGCTGTGACTGTTGTACTGTCGCAGAAAGGCTGGGTACGTGCCGCCAAGGGTCATGATGTGGATGCTGAAAACCTGAGCTATAAAGCCGGTGACAGCTTCCTGGTCAGCGCCAAAGGTAAGTCGAACCAGAACGCGATTTTCCTCGACACCACCGGTCGCTCCTACAGTCTGCAGGCGCATACCCTGCCATCCGCGCGGGGGCAGGGCGAGCCTCTGACCGGCAAGCTCAATCCGCCGGCCGGCAGCAGCTTTATCTGCACCCTGATGGGTAAAGACGAAGAACAGTATCTGCTCAGCACCGATGCCGGTTACGGTTTCGTCGGCACCATTGCCGATATGCAGAGCAAAAACAAAGCCGGTAAAAATCTGATTACCGTGCCGGATAACGCCCGCATTCTGGCCCCGGCGAAGATCAGCGATCCGGAGAAATCCTGGATTGCGGCGGTCAGCAATGAAGGCCGTATGCTGGTGTTCCCGGCCGCCGATCTGCCACAGATGGCGCGCGGTAAGGGCAACAAGATGATCAGCATCAACAGCGCCAAAGCCGCGGCACGCGAAGAGCTGATGGTCGGCGCGGTAGCCTTCAGTCAGGAAGACACGCTGCTGGTGTATGCCGGTAAGCGTCATCTGAAACTGAAGTTTGCCGATCTGGAGCACTATCTGGGTGAGCGTGGCCGCCGTGGTAATAAATTGCCGCGTGGCTTCCAGAATGTTGATCTGATGGAAGTGGTCAGCAAAGACGTCTGATGCTCAGCACACACCGGTCAGCAGAGTCTGCTCTCTGGCCGGTGTCGTTTTCTTTCCTGCCCTTGCCACCCCTGTCAAAGCTGCCGCCCTGTCAAAGCTGTCGCCTGTCGCCGGCGTTAATTCTGCGGTCTGACTCCGGCACATCATTCCGTTATAATCCCGCCCGAACTTAAGCTCTGCATTACAGGAATCCCCATGTCTGCAAAAAACGTTGTTTCTGAAAGTCTGTACGACGGCTATGCCCAGTCCTTCACCGTCAGCGAAGTGTTATTTGAGGTGAAAACCGGGCACCAGCATCTGCAGATTATTGATACGCCGTTTATGGGCCGGGTAATGCTGCTGGATGGCGTGGTGCAGACCACCGAGCGTGATGAATTTATTTACCACGAAATGATGGTACACGTGCCGCTGTTTGCCCATCCGGCACCCAAGCGTGTACTGATTATCGGCGGCGGTGATGGTGGCATTCTGCGCGAAGTGCTGCGTCATAAAAATGTTGAACACGTGACCCAGGTTGAGATCGACGGCAGCGTGATCGACATGTGCAAAGAGTATTTCCCTAAGCATTCCAATGGTGCCTTCGACGACCCGCGTGCCAATATCGTGATTGCCGATGGCAAAGAGTTTGTGGCTCAGTGTCAGGATACCTTTGATGTGATTATCTCCGACTCCACCGACCCTATCGGTCCGGGTGAAGTGCTGTTCACCTCCGATTTCTACAAAGACGAAAAAACCTGTCTGAACGCCGGCGGCATTATGGTGGCGCAGAACGGTGTTCCCTTTATGCAGGGTCAGGAAGTCACCAATACTTTCCAGCGTCTGAGCAAGCTGTACAGCGATGCCAGCTTCTACGTGGCGCCGGTACCCACCTACATTGGTGGCCTGATGTCTCTGGCCTGGGCGACCGACAATGCCGAGCTGCGCAAGCAGAGCGTTGAGCAGATTGCTGAGCGCGTTGCCGCTGCCGGTTTCGAAACCCGTTTCTACAATGCCGACGTACACGTTTCCGCTTTTGCGCTGCCGAACTATGTACGCGCCCTGATGAAATAAGCGCCGGTTTATATCGGCATAATCCCGTCGGCTCTGCTTTCTGCGCTGACGGGATTTCCCTTCTTTTTCTGCTCCGTTCAGGGCGTTCTGTCCGCCCGCAAACATCCCCGGCCTGAAATGCCATCTATACTCTGGGGATGACACCAGCCATCACCAGTCCGATCTCTCAGCAACAGGTTCACCAGTGGCACAGCGCGTTTCTGCAACTCAATAAAGCGCGGCTTGAGTGTACCCGCAGTCTGATGACCAGCCGCCAGCAGATCGTGCTCGATGTGCTGCCACTGCTGCTGCATCTTAACCACCAGCAACTTCCCGGTTTCATTGACCATCAGGTGCCCTGTGGCATCGCCCATTACAACGCCAGCGCGCAGCAATTGCAGAGTCTGCAGAGCATTGCCCGTGGCGTGCAGCCGCCACGCGGGTTCAGCAACCGCCAGATCACCGGTTTGTATTTAATGGGCAGTGTGGGGTCGCTGGCGCAGGCGCGCTCCAGCGATCTGGATGTGTGGCTGTGCTACGACGAGAGCCTGGATAACGGCCAGCTGAGTGCGCTGGGAAAAAAGTGTGAACTGATTGAGCGCTGGGCAGAAAGCCAGAATGTAGAGCTGCACTTTTTCCTGATGAATCTGAGCGATTTCCGCCGTGGCCAGAGTCAGTCGGCACAGGGTGAAGATTGCGGCAGCACCCAGCACCTGCTGTTGCTGGATGAGTTTTACCGCAGTGCGTTGTGGCTGGCCGGTTGCCAGCCGCGCTGGTGGATTATTCCCAATGAAGAAGAGCGTAATGCCGAGGCTTTCTGGCAGGGGCTGGTTCATCATCACCGCGTGCATGCCGACCACTGGCTGGATTTTGGTGCCATCCCCAGCATTCCCCCGGCCGAGTTTGTCGGTGCCGGTTTATGGCAGCTGAATAAGGGATTGAGTGACCCTTATAAATCGCTGCTTAAACTGCTGCTGACCCGCCATTACGCCAGCCAGTATCCGCGAATCCGCCCGTTGTGCTGGGACCTGAAAGATCAGGTGCATCAGGGCATGGTGGATGTCGAAAGTAACGATGCCTACCTGCTGATGCTGACCCGGCTGACCGCACAGTTGCAGAGTGAAGGCAGCGATGTGCGCATTCAGCTGGCACGGCGCGCATTTTATTACAAAGCCAGGCTCCCGATGTCGGAGCTGAGCAGCGCCCAGCAGAACAGCTGGCGTGCCGGGGTGATGCGCAAACTGTGCGCCGGCTGGGGCTGGAGCGAACACGATTTTTACGAACTGGATCAGCGCCCGCAATGGTCGCCGGTACGCATTGCCCGCGAGCGTAATGCGCTGATCAGCGAGATGCTCAGCAGCTATCGCTTTCTGGCCGGCTTCAGTCAGAAATACGCGCCGCGCCTGCATATCAGCAAAGGCGATCTGCAGGTGCTGGGTAACCGCTTATACGCTGCCTTCGATACCCGGCCGGGAAAAATAATCAGCATCAATCCGGGTATCAGCCCGTCGCTGGGGCAGGAAAAGCTGTCGCTGAATCTGCGCAAGAATGTCTGGCAGTTAATTCCCGGTCAGTTCCGTCGTAACGAGGCTGATCCCGGCGCCGCACCCGATCGCGAACAGGTGCTGAAACAATCGCCCAGTCTGGTCGAACTGCTGTGTTTCGCGCGCTTTAATGAACTGCTGCAGAGTCATACGCGGATTGCGCTCTATCCGCAGTACAACCCGCTCAGTACCTACGAGCTGAAAGAGGTGTTGCAGGTAATCCGTTCGTTGCAGCCTTATCAGCCACAGGCCGAAGATTTCCGTCACCCGGCGCGACCGCTGCAATGGCACTTGCTGGTGAATGTCGGCGTCGATCCGCAGCATCAGCTGAGCCGCCGCGGTATGCAGAAAATCAGCAACCGCGACGATGCACTGGGCTACAGTGCTGCGCGCGAAAACCTGATTCTGACCATTGATCTGGTCAGCATTAACAGCTGGGGCGAATGGCTGGTGGAACGCTTCAGCGGCGATGCCGCCATGCTGCAGTGCCTGCAACATATGCTGCAGTACCTGCCGCAGGTAAAACAGTTTGGCTGGCCGGCGATGAATATTCAGTGCCACTGCGCCACCCGCTCCAGTGCCATCCGCATCCGTGTCGAGCAACTGCTCGATGATGTGCTTAACCACTTCAGCGAACAGCCGCGCTCGCCTTATCTGATCGAAGCCGCCGAAACCTACTACCTGCTGGAAAACAGCCGCGAGGGTGTACAGCTGCGCATTGCCGATTCCCCGATGAAATTACTGGCGCTGCTGCAACGGCCACTTACCCATTTTACGCCCTATATCCTCGACCGTGCGGCGCTGCATTCCAGCCCGTTGCGGCTGATTTTCGAGCAAAGCCGCAGTGGCTTGTGGCAGCTGTTTTACTGGCGCAAAGACGGGCGCTTGTTCTTTTATTTTCTCGACGAAAAAGGCGCATTGCTGCATCAGCAATGGCCGGATAGCGGTAACAGCAGTCAGTGGTTATTGCCGCTGGTGCGTTTTCTGCGCCAGCTTGATCAGCGCTGGCAGCAGCAGAGCGGGCGGGTGCAGCCACGTAAGCTGATGCTGTTTGAATTACGCCGTAAACCACAGAGCTATGAGTTTGAGATGGTGCGCCGCCGCTTGCCGGAGCTGGCGGAGCAGAGTGCCAGCATCGACCTGCGCGCGGTGCTGGATGCGCAGCAACAACCCACTCTGTACTGCAATAATCTGGAGTACAGTGCCTGGCAATTTGGTGGTGATCTCTACCGTGAAGTGGCGGCTGAGGTGCGTCGTCTGCGCAGCAGTCATGAAGCCTATCCTCTTTGCCTGAGCGATGTGGTGCTGCCTGACAGCCTGAGCATTATTGAGCACCTGCAGGTAAAACAACGCCTCGAAAACCGCCTGAATCAGGCGCTGGCCGATACCGGTTCCTGAGTTTTATCCGCTGTCTGCAGCCGCGACAGTCTGCGTGAATCCCCGTATAATGCCGCCAAATTCCGGAGATTCCCGATGATGCGTGCACGCCCCGTTGTTTTCATCTTACTGTCCCTGCTGCTGGCAGCCGGACTGTCTGCCTGTGGACAAAAAGGCCCGCTGTATCTGCCGGAGGATGCTCCTGCCACCGCAGATTCTATGGAAAAGTAATTCTCACCATGCCGATGTTTACCTATCAGAATGGCGTGCTGCACGCCGAACAGGTTTCTCTTGCCGCACTGGCCAGCCAGCACGGTACACCGCTGTACGTGTATTCCCGTACCGCTCTGGAACAACATTTCAACGCGTACACCAAAGCTCTGGGCGAATGGCCGCATCTGGTGTGCTACGCGGTTAAAGCCAACTCCAATCTGGCAGTACTGAACGTGCTGGCGCAACAGGGTGCCGGTTTCGATATCGTCAGCCTGGGCGAACTGGAGCGTGTGCTGGCGGCAGGCGGAGACCCGAAAAAAGTGGTGTTCTCTGGCGTGGGCAAACAGGCCCATGAAATGGCGCGCGCGCTGGAAGTGGGCGTTTACTGCTTTAACGTCGAGTCCGAAGCCGAGCTGGAGCGTCTGAGTGCGGTTGCCACCGAGCGCGGTCAGGTTGCGCACGTTTCCCTGCGCGTTAACCCGGATGTCGATGCCCAGACCCACCCTTATATTTCCACCGGTCTGAAAGACAACAAGTTCGGCGTCGATATCAACGATGCGCCGCGCGTGTACGCCAAAGCGGCGAGTCTGCCGGGCCTGGAAGTGAAAGGTGTGGATTGCCATATCGGCAGTCAGCTGACCGAGATCCGTCCGTTCCTCGACGCACTGGATCGTCTGCTGGTGCTGATCGATACCCTGGCAGAGCAGGGCATCACCATCGAACACCTCGATCTGGGTGGTGGTCTGGGCGTGCAGTACCGTGATGAAACACCGGCCAGTGCCGAAGAATATATCGCCGCGGTTAAAGCCCGTCTGGGCGAGCGTCGCTTTAAACTGATTTTTGAGCCGGGCCGTTCTGTGGCCGCCAATGCCGGTGTATTCCTCACCCGTGTGGAATACCTGAAGCTGAACGACCACAAAAACTTTGCCATCATTGACGGTGCGATGAACGACCTGATCCGTCCGGCGCTGTACAGCGCCTGGCAGGACATCAAACCTGTGGTTGAGAACAGCGATGCGCCGCTGCGTACTTACGATTTGGTGGGGCCGGTGTGTGAAACCGGTGACTTCCTCGGTAAGAACCGCGAGCTGGCACTGAGCGAAGGCGATCTGCTGGCGGTAATGTCGGCTGGTGCTTATGGTTTTGTCATGGCATCCAACTACAACACCCGTGGCCGCGCCGCCGAGATTATGGTCGATGGTACTCAGGCCCATGTGGTGCGTGAGCGCGAAACCATTGCCAGCCTCTATGCTGGTGAATCTGTTCTGCCGGCCAACTGAGCGAATACAACTATGTGGTTAAAGTTCAGCAAAATGCACGGTCTGGGAAATGACTTTATGGTGATCGATCTGGTCACCCAGAGTGGTCATATCCGTCCGGACCGGGTGCGTGAACTGGCAGACCGGAATTTCGGTATCGGCTTCGATCAGCTGCTGATCGTTGAACAACCGGGTAAGCCGGATGTGGATTTCCGCTACCGTATTTTTAACGCCGATGGCAGCGAAGTGGAAAACTGTGGCAACGGCGCGCGCTGTTTCGCCCGTTTTGTTTACGATCAGCACCTGACCGGCAAGCGTGATATCCGCGTTGAAACCGCCAGCGGCATTATGGAACTGCACCTGACCGATGATCGTCAGGTGGTGGTCGATATGGGCAAGCCGGTGCTTGAACCGGCGCAGATTCCGTTTATCGCCGATGGCTTTGCACCTGAATATCAGGTGAACATCGAAGGCATTGGTGAGGTGGCGCTGGGGGCTGTTTCGATGGGCAACCCTCATGCGGTACTGCGTGTTGAGGATATCGACACGGCTCCGATTGAGCAGTGGGGACCACTGATCGAACCGCACCGTTTGTTCCCGCGCAAAGTGAATGTCGGCTTTATGCAGGTAGTGGACGAGCACCATATCCGCTTGCGCGTGTACGAACGCGGTGCGGGCGAAACCCTCGCCTGTGGTACCGGTGCCTGTGCGGCGGTGGTATCCGGTCAGCTGCGTGGCTGGCTGAAGCCCGGTGTTACCGTGTCATTGCCCGGCGGTGATTTGTTTATAGAATGGGATGGTCAGTCGAGTGTACGCATGACTGGCCCGGCGGTGACGGTCTTCGAAGGCCGGATCAATATTTAGGAAGGACAGGAATGAGCCAGCAACCCCGCTTAACCGATGCCGATGTCGTGCAGTACCTGCAGGACCACCCGGACTTTTTTATCGGCAAAGACGACTTACTGGCCGATCTGCGTGTACCGCACAATGCCGGCGCGGCGACCAGTCTGGTTGAACGCCAGCTGTCGGTACACCGCCAGCGCAACGTCGAGCTGCGTCAGCGCCTGTCCGATCTGCTGGAAAACGCCCGCCGTAATGACCAGCTGTTTGAGAAAAGCCGTCGTCTGGTGCTGGCGCTGGTGGAAGCAGAAAACTGGCTGGCGGTGCAGGCGGCACTGGATGATTCTCTGCGCAAAGACTTTGGTGTGGATGCCTGGGCGCTGCTGCATTTTACCGAACGTAATCTGGATGCACCGCTGGTGGCGATCCGCAATGCCGACACCCAGCGTAATATTCATCGCTTATTCAAAGGCCACCGTGCTCTTTGTGGGCAGTTGGGTGCTGAAGATATTGCCCGCCTGCTGGGAATTGATACCACCGACACCCGCTCGGTGGCAGCAGCGCAGATCCGTGGTCAGGGCAATAATGGTGTACTGACCATTGCCAGTGCCGACCCGGGTTACTACCGCAGCTCGATGGACACCCTGTTCCTCGACTATATCGCCGATATTCTCGCCCTGCGTTTGCCACAGATTCCGGTGGCCTGAGTTTGGCGTTACGTCTGCTGACCCTCGACCTCGACAACACCCTGTGGGAAACCGACCCGGTGATTGTCGCGGCCGAGCGCAAAACCCACGCCTGGATCAGTGAACACTGCCCGCAGGCGGCCTCTTTCTACAGCCTCGAAGCGCTGCGTGAGTACCGCAATCAGATTGCTGAGTGCTATCCGCAATTGCGCTTTCAGGTTTCCAAACTGCGCGAAGAAGTGCTGCGCCGGGTGTTTATGCAAAGCGGTGTGGAACGTGAACGCGCCGCCGCGCTTGCCGCTCAGGCCTTTCAGGTGTTTTACCGGGCGCGCAGTGAAGTTACGTTGTTTGATGGCGCCGCTGAGGCATTACAGCAACTGGCGGCACAGTATCCGTTAATCGCGCTGACCAACGGCAACGCCGACCTTGAACTGATCGGCATTAACACGCTGTTTCATGCGTATTTCACTGCCGAGCAGCTGGGTGCACCGAAACCGCAACCGGATTTATTTCAGGCGGCACTGCAGCATGCCGGCGTGACTGCACAGGAGTGCATTCATATCGGTGATCATCAGGAACAGGATATTGCGGCGGCGGCGCGCCTGGGAATGAAAACGATCTGGGTGAATTTAAGCGATGCTGCCTGGGCAGAAGCAGATGTTCAGCCCGATCAGGAAATTACTCATTTATCGCAATTGCCGGCTGCGGTTGCGGCTCTGGCTGAGCGGATGTCAGACTGATTTTTTCGATAAAGGCACCGGCAACAATATCCTGCTCCGGCATACCCAGTGCTACTTCCAGATGATCCAGCGGTGGCAGCGGTTCGTTATAAAGTTTCTGCCAGTCGGCATTCAGATCAGCGCTGACCTCTTCCCATCTCTCAGCTTTACTGCCAAGGCCTGTGGCGACGATCAGATATTCAAAATCGGATAAGGCTTCATGGCTTCCGGCTTCGCGGCTGCTGTCCCAGACGTAATGAATAATGCGCTCCGGCCAGTCGTCGGTATCCTGCAGATAGACCGATACCCGTACCAGCGGGCCACTGTCGACAGAGCGGTCGACACTCCAGCGCCAGCTTAATTGCGGCTGTGTTGGCTGCTCTTTAACGCTGCGTTGTAACGCCAGATGCTCACGGCTTTCGAGGCGAACCACATCGCCGACGATAACATCGTACTGAGCTTCCAGATGGCAGTCTTCACATTCAACCGACCAGCTGGATAGCTCAGTAGCCGAAAAGACGGTTTCTGCCTGTGCTTTATGCGCACCGGAAAAAAGCCAGAAAAGAGTAACCACTAACAGAGCAATGGCTGCGGGAATTGCATGCATACGGCGCCGGGACTTCTTTGAATAAATAAACATAATTCTGGCTTCCTGCCTGAAGTTGGGGCGAGCATACCAGCTAAAAAAACAGAGGTGTGAGTAAAACGCGGGAAATGTCGACCGGTCGGCATCATCTGGCCCGTAAGTGGCAGACCGGCTCCGTCAGAGGCTGACGGCTCCGGCCTAATGCCAGTGGCGGACAGACGCTCCGCTCAGATCGGACGACTGCCGTAGCTGGATTGTGGTTTGCGTGGGGGATCGGCCATGACGTTATCGTCAACCTGCTGAATCTGACCACCGCGGGCGAGGAACGCTTCTATTTCGGCCGCCATCGATTCGCGTACTTTATTACGTGCCGCCAGAGAGGAATGTGCACTGGCAGCCGCAGCAGCCAGATCTTCGTTATCGCTGCTGTCGGAATCAGAGTCAGAATCGTCGCCGCTGTCATCATCGGCAGATGCTTCCAGTTCGTCATCGTCTTCCATGTTTTCGTCCTGCATATCCAGTTCTTCTTCAGCCATGTTTTGATCTCCGCTACTGAGGAAAGTGAAGAGGAAAATTTATTTCGCATAACATATAGCCGAGGCTCAGATTTCCGCCAGAGGGTGTAAAAAATTTTTACGAAAAAAACCGCGAAAAGTGCATTTTTTCTACAATAACGTGCGGCTGACGACGGATTTCCGCCAGTGTGTTTCGCTGAATTTATGTTTATTAATCGCCACTCAATGGTGGGCGCGTGCACTTGGTGTTTGCAGTCGGCTGCGCTAAGGTGCGCTGTCTGTAATAAAGGCTGTCTATGCAACTGCAACCCAAACCCCTGATTCTGAAACTGCTGCTGGCGGCCGACGGGCAACAGCTCAGCGCCCGTGATGCCATCAGCGCCGGTGCCTTGTTTGATATTGCTGAGAACCACATCCGTGTCGCCCTGACCCGTCTGACGGCAGAAGGTCTGATTGAAGCTACTGCGCGCGGACAATATCAGCTTACCCCGAGGGCCTGGACGCTGGCCGGTGAGATCCGTGGCTGGCGGGAATCGGTGGCACAGTTACAGCCCTGGAACGGCCAATGGCTGGCCGTGCACTGTGCCGGTCTTGGCCGCAGCGATCGTAAGCAACTGGCCGTGCGTGAACGGGCGCTGGCGTTGTGTGGCTGCGCCGAGCTGGAGCGGGAACTGTATCTGCGCCCGGATAATCTGGCCGGTAGTAGTGAGGCATTGCGTATACGCCTGCAGAAGCTGGGAGAGGAGCAGATGGTTTTTCAGTTATCCGGGCTCGATCGTGTGCGTCAGCAACGGGCTGTGGGACTTTGGGACTGCAGCGCTCTGAACAACGGCTACCGGCAGCAGACACAGATTTTACAGGAGTGGCTGCAGCGGGTGCCTGAACTGTCGCTTGAGCAGGCGGCGCGGGAGTCGTTTCTGCTGGGCGATGAGGCTATCCGGCAGATGGTTTTCGACCCCTTGTTGCCTGCCGGGCTGATCGACGCTGAGGCTCGGGCACTGTATCTGAATGTGCTGCTGGAGTATGACCGGGTGGGTCACGATATCTGGCAGGCTCTTTATCAGCAGAGCAATCGTTCGCAGGCCTGATCAGAAACATTACAGAAAATTAAATAATACGTTTTTTAATGTAGTGTTTTGTGGGTACTATGGCGGAATAAGAATAATTCTGCTGTTGTGCGAGGGCCTATGTCTGCATCTAACGATGATCTTCTGCGTCAGCAACGCAGTCCGAAAGTAACCGACTTTCTGTCACGCGAAGAAATACGCGCTCTGACCCGGCGTTCCGACTGGCGCGGCGGTTGGGCGATTGCATCCACCTGGCTGATTATTGGTGGGGCTTTTATATTGGCGGCCTGGGCTCTGCAGCAGCCCTGGTATCTGTTATTGCCCGGTGTGTTACTGGCCCTGATGATTCTGGGCGGGCGTCAGCTGGCGCTGGCCATTCTGGCCCACGAGGCCAGTCACAATACGCTGTTTAACAGCCGCTTTGGCAATAATCAGCTCAGTGACTGGCTGTGCGCGCGGCCAATCAGTCTGGATCTGTACCGCTACCGCAGCCACCATATGCGTCATCACAGTTTTACCGGTCGTGATGATGATCCTGATTTGTCTCTGGTGCGCGGCCTGCCAACCAGCAGGGTTTCAATGTTGCGCAAATTTGCCCGTGACCTCAGTGGCCTGACCGGGCTGAAATATCTGGCCGGGGTCGCGCTGATGAATGCGGGCATGCTGCAGTGGACCGTCGCCAATGATGTGCAGTGGTTGCCCCGTGAAGGTCGCAGCCTGTTCAGCTATGTGGCGGCATTTGTGCGCAACAGTTTGCCGTCGTTACTGGTGAACGCTCTGCTGTTCCTGCTGTTGTGGGCAGCTGGCTGGCCGCAACTGTATCTGCTGTGGGTGGCAGCCTGGCTGATCCCTTATCCGCTGTTTATCCGTATCCGTGCAATGGCTGAGCATGCCATGACCGAAGGCAGTGATAACCCGCTGCGTAACACCCGGACAACCCATGCCGGTTGGCTGGCACGCAGTTTTGTTGCGCCGGTGCGGGTGAATTTTCATATCGAACACCATCTGATGGCATCGGTACCCTACTACCGTTTACCGCAACTGCACGGTCTGCTGCGCCAGCGTGGTCTGGTGCAGAAGCCGCCGGGTTATGCGGATGTGATCCGTCTGGTGTCATCGGCGGGCTGAGGTGGGCGGGTTAAGCTGAGCAGGGCAGATTCCGGGTAAAAAAAAGCCGCATTCAACGATGCGGCTTTTTTCATGTTCTGACGTATTAACGTCCTGACATGTACTTGATAGCAGCCAGGATTTCGTCATCGGAACAGTTCATACAGTTACCTTTAGGCGGCATAGAGTTCAGGCCGTTAAGGGCATTCTGCAGGGTTTTGTCCAGACCTTTGGCCAGACGGGAATCCCATGCATCTTTATCACCGGTCTTCGGAGCACCCAGAACACCCATGCCGTGACAGGCGGTACAAGCGGTTTGATACACTTCTTTGCCAGAGCGAGGTTCTGCCGGAGCAACCGCCGCGCCACCACACTCAGCGCCAACACATACAGTGCCGACTGGCTTGATGCGTTCAGCGATTTTGTCGTTCTGGGCGTCAGTTGCAGCGTGGGCTTGGGCCATCAGCAGAGTGGCGGCTGCCAGGATCAGTGCTTTCAGTTGTTTCACGGAAGAGTCCTCTTATAGGGCCTGTTACCTGCAAGGTAGCAGCACCTGGGGGTAATAAATTCTTCAGTCAAGGCGCGAACTCTGTGGTTTCACGGCTTACCGTTATTGAAATCGCGGGGATTATAGCGGCATTTTGTAGGGGTTTAAATTAAAACTCCGATTGCCTGACGGAAAAACGATCCAGCGCAAAAAACCGCCATACTTCGTTTGCGCTGGCAGATGCACTACCCTGTAGCCGCTCTGCTGTGTCCCGCTTCAGGAAAGATAAAGGAAAACCGATGAAACGCCGTGATCTGCTTGCTTTCAGTATCTCTCTTGGTGGCGCTTTTCTGCTGCCTGCCGTTGTACGTGCTGAAACCGGTTTTGAACGCTATCAGCGTCTGCAGCGTGAGGGGGCGGCGTCGATTCAGCAGGAATGGCTGCAGTATCGCCAGGCCTATCTGGCGGCTTACAAAGATTATCAGAACCGTCTTGGGCGGGTCTGGAGTCGCCCGGAGCTGTCCGATAAGAAAGTCTGGGTGGAATACGATAACCGTCTGCAGACCCGCCGTGTGGTGGACTTTGAGCATAACGAAGTCCGCCTGTCGTTTACCGGTGAAGACGCCGCACGTCTGAGTGAAGCGCGCATCCGCGCCGAATTCGAAAAGGTGGTGCAGGCCAGTATCCGCCAGTCGTACCAGCAGGACCCATTGCTGAACACAGTAGCCGGCAGTCAGCCGCCGTCGAGTTCGCAAGGGGTCAGTGGTATCCGTCAGGAAGACATCGATGCCCTGCTGCGTCAGGCCAAACAGCAACAGCAGAACACCAGCAAAGGTAAGGTGATTACCATCACCATTCCGCTGCAGGCTGGGGCGTTACCGGCACGGGCACAGAATTTCCTGCCGCTGGTGCAGACGGCTTCTGCTAAATGGCAGGTGTCTCCGGCTCTGGTCATGGCCATTATGCAGACCGAGTCGGCGTTTAACCCGATGGCGCAGAGCCATGTACCGGCCTTTGGTCTGATGCAGATTGTGCCGGGCAGTGCCGGGCGTGATGCGACGAAAAAGGTGTATGGCAAAGAGCGCCTGCTCACCGGTGCCGAACTGTTTAAACCACAGACCAACATTGAGCTGGGTTGCGCGTATCTGCATATTCTCGACCGCCAGTATCTGAGCGCCGTCACCGATCCGCAAAGCCGCCTTTATTGTGTGATTGCCGCTTACAACACCGGTGCCGGTAACGTGGCCCGCGCTTTCAGTGGTAACACCTCGGTTAAAGAGGCGGCGCGGCGCATTAATGCCATGAGCCCGAAGCAGGTATACGCCCATTTGCGTACGCGGCTGAAATACGAAGAAACACGCAACTACGTACAGAAGGTTACTGCGGCACTGGCGCAGTATCAGGGCTGAGACAGGTTGGCCCGTGTTAGAATGCGGACTTTTCTGGCCTGAGAATTTCACCATGGCGTTCGCCGATCTGGGTATTACTGACCCGCTTCTTTCTACCCTTGCAGCTCTGGGTTATGCACAGCCGACGGAGGTTCAGCAGGGCGCGATTCCGGCCGTGCTGGCCGGGCGCGATGTGCTGGCCGGAGCACAGACCGGTACCGGCAAAACCGCCGCCTTTCTGCTGCCGCAGATTCAGCGCTTACTGGCGCAGGAACCTGCGGCCGCTAAGCAGCCACGCCTGCTGGTCATTGCCCCGACCCGAGAGCTGGCACAGCAGGTCGCCGACAGCAGCGTGCGTTACAGTCAGGGCACGCGCCTGCGCACCGGTGTGGCCTATGGTGGCGTCAGCCTGAAGGTACAGATTGATGCTCTGGCTCAGGGGCTGGAGATTCTGGTGGCCACGCCAGGGCGGTTGCTGGATCTGCTGCGTCAGGAAGCCCTGACGCTGGATGCGGTCAGTACGCTGGTACTGGATGAAGCCGACCGTATGCTCGATCTGGGGTTCAGCGATGAAATCTTTGCCATTCTGCGCGCCCTGCCGAAAGAACGGCAGACGCTGTTTTTCTCTGCCACCTTTCCCAAAACGGTAAAAGATCTGGCCTACGGTATGCTCAGTGATCCGCTGCTGGTGGAAGTTACACCAGAGAACAGCACCGTCGATGCCATTCAGCAGACGCTGTACCAGCTGGATAAAGGCAAAAAAGCGGCGGCGCTGGCGTTTCTGATCGGTTCCGGTAACTGGCAGCAGGTGCTGGTGTTTGTGCGTACCAAGCAAGGTGCCGATGCACTGGTGAAAGAGCTGGCGCTGGACGGCATCAAAGCCGATGCCCTGCATGGCGATAAGAGTCAGGGCGCACGTCAGCGGGCGCTGGACGATTTCCGCGAAGGTAAAATCCGCGCCTTAATCGCCACCGACGTAGCCGCACGCGGTATTGATATCGTTGCCTTAAGCCATGTGGTGAACTTTGAACTGCCATTTAATGCCGAAGACTACGTGCACCGTATCGGCCGTACCGGGCGCGCAGGCAATGATGGTCATGCCATCAGTCTGGTGGCGCGGGATGAAGAAAACCTGCTGGCTGATATCGAAGCGCTGATCAAACGGCCGCTGCCGATGATCTGGCTGACGGGTTTTGAACCCAGCTTTGATGAAGGTCTGGAGCGCCGCGGTAATCCGCGTAAGCAACGGGCCAAAGCCAAGGCAAAGGCCAAAGCGCAGGCGACTTACGGTATCCGCAAAAAGAAATAGCATGAACAATCACAGCCCGTCAGGCTTTGCATTGGCCTGACAGGCAGATAGAGTAACTGCGAAATTAACGAAGGATCGGAAGGACAGACGGCTATGAAACTAATCCTGCTGGCGAAAAACACGCTGCTGGCGCTGTTGCTGTTGGCGCCACTCAGCGCCTGCACGTTAAAAGTGGCGGCTCCGGAAAAACCCATCACCATTAATCTGAACGTGAAGATTGAACATGAAGTGCGGGTGAAGGTTGAGAAAGAGCTGGAAAACCTGTTTGAAGAAGAAGACGGACTGTTCTGAGCCGAAACCGACGGAGAAGGAATTAGCTATGAAAAAAATCGCATTATTAACCGCCGCTTTACTGGTATCGCTCAGCAGCTGGGCACTGGACCTCGATGGCGCCAAACAGATGGGTCTGGTCGGCGAGCAGACCAATGGTTACTTAGGGCTGGTGGCCAGCGGTAACAGCGAAGCCGCCGCCTTGGTGGTGGAAATCAACCAGCAGCGCAAAGCCAAATATCAGGAAATTGCTGCCAAGCAGAACACCCCGCTGGCCAATATCGAAAAGATTGCCGGTGATAAGCTGACGCAGAAAGCGGCAGCGGCGGGTCAGTATTACCAGAATGCCTCCGGCAGCTGGTACAAGTAACTGCGGGTCAGTTCAGAAAATAACGGAAAATCTACAAGGAATATTTATGTCGACTTCAACCATCGTGATTCTGGTCGTATTGGCGCTGTTGGTGGTCTATGCCATCAATATCTACAACACCCTGGTGACGCTGAAAAACCGCTATGAAAATGGCTTCGCCCAGATCGAAGTACAACTTAAGCGCCGCTATGACCTGATCCCGAATCTGGTCGAAACCGCCAAAGCCTATCTGAAGCACGAAAGTGAAACACTGGAAGCGGTTGTGACTGCCCGTAATGCGGCGGCAGCAGGCTTAAAAGCCGCAGCGGGTAACCCGGGTGCCGCCGATGCCATGAAACAGCTGGCCGGTGCCGAAGGTGCTCTGGCCGGAGCGCTGGGTCGTCTGAATGTGGTGATGGAAGCCTACCCGGATTTAAAAGCCAACCAGAACATGATGCAGGTGTCGGAAGAACTGACCAGCACCGAAAACAAAGTGGCCTTTGCCCGTCAGGCATTTAACGATGCGGTAACCGCCTACAACACCTACCGCCAGTCATTCCCGCCGGTGGTTCTGGCAGCAAAATTCGGTCATCCGGCCAATGCCACACTGCTGGAATTTGAAGACAGCGCGCAGATTCAGAGCGCTCCTAAAGTCAGCTTCTGACATCGCCGGCGGCTGCCACTTTGCTGGCAGCCGCGGCTTTCCATCCGGAATACATCATGGATTTTTTCTCCCATCAGGATCAGGCGCGTAAGCGCAGCAAACAGCTGGTGCTGTTATTTGCCGGTGCTGTGATCTGCCTGATTGTGCTGCTGAATATGCTGGTGAGCGCACTGTTGTGGGTAACCGATACCCAGATTGTCGGCACCTACACCGATGTGACCGAACTGGCCTTTGACCCGTCAACCGGTCTGCCGCAGCAGCCCGGTCTGTTTGCCTATATGAATGTTGAGCAATGGCTGCTGATTTCTGCCGGCGTGATCGTGGTGATCGTCGCCGCCAGTCTGGTGAAATGGCTGATGCTGCGCGGTGGCGGACGTAAAGTCGCGGAGTCGCTGGGCGGACGCTTGTTACTGCCCAACAGCAAAGATTTCTACGAACGCCGCCTGCTCAATGTGGTGGAAGAAATGGCCATCGCCTCGGGTATGCCGGTGCCGCCGGTGTATGTGCTCGACGATGCCAGCATCAACGCCTTTGCCGCCGGTTATCAGCCTTCCGATGCCGTCATCGGGGTTACCCGTGGCTGTATGACACAGCTCAGCCGTGACCAGCTGCAGGGCGTACTGGCGCACGAGTTCAGCCATATTTTTAACGGCGATATGCGCCTGAACATCCGCCTGATGGCGGTGCTGTTCGGTATTCTGTTTATCGGCCTGATCGGCCGTTTTCTGCTCGAATCATCCTCACGCAGCATGCGCTACCGCAGCCGTGACAGTAAAGACAACAGCGGCGCGGCCTTGCTTGGTCTGGGACTCGGGCTGGTGGTGATCGGTTACAGCGGCGTCTTTTTCGGCAATCTGATTAAGGCCGCGGTCTCGCGTCAGCGTGAGTTTCTGGCCGATGCCTCGGCGGTGCAGTTCACCCGTAATCCGGACAGCATCGGCGGCGCGCTGAAAGTGATCGGCTATGGCGCCGGTTCCGAAATCAGTAGCCCCGAGCGGGAAGAAACTGCGCACCTGTTTTTTGGTCAGGCGCTGCCGTTCCGGGTGAGCTGGTTTGCCACCCACCCACCGTTGGAAGAGCGTATCCGCCGGGTCGATCCGCGCTGGGACGGCCGCTATCTGCCGCCGCAGACCCGCGATGCCGCAGAACACGAAGCCCCGGAAGTTGCCACCCAGACTGCCGGCGCCGGCCTCAGTCAGGAAGCACTGGCCAGAGGCATTGCCGCAGGAATAGCGGGCGTCAGCATGGCCCACCGTGGCGCTGGTGCACAGCAGTCTGCTGCGCCTGAACCAACAGCCGCGGTCGCCGACAGCGCACAGAATCTGCCACGCCTGCAGGATGCTGCGCGCGATGCTTACAGCGCCCGCGCGCTGGTGTTTGCATTGCTGATGGCCGAACCCTCACGCTTTGTGCACGAGCAACAGCTGGACATGATCCGCAGTCAGCAGGGCATGGATTTTTACCAGCAGACGCTGCGTATTCTGCCGTTGCTGCGCGGACTGAATCCGGCCGAACGCTTACCGCTGGTGGAACTGTCGATGCCGGCACTGAAGCAGTTGTCGGACACTCAGTATCAGAACTTCCGGCAGACGCTGGTGCAGCTGGCCAAAGCCGATGGCGAGATCGATATCTTCGAATGGTGCCTGTACCGGCTGGTGCTGCAGTACCTGAATCCGCAGTTTGAACCGGTGCAGCCGGTTGCCGCCAAGCACGCAAAAGCCGGGGCACTGACTAACGAGCTGGCTATTGTGCTGTCGACCCTGGCGCACTTTGGTCATGACACCGCCGAGGCCGCCAGTGAAGCCTTTAATGCCGCCGTCAGCGCTGCCGGTTTTAATGGTCTGGTGCTGCAGCCGCGCAGCAACAGCTTAAAACCACTGAATCAGGCGCTGGCCAAACTGACCGAAGCCTACCCGCATATTAAAGGCCGGTTAGTGAAAGCCATGCAGGTGTGCATTAACAGCGATGGCCAGCAGCGTCCGATAGAGCTGGATCTCGTACGTACCATAGCGGCCATTCTGGAAGTGCCGGTTGTTCTGAATTAGGGCCGGATTCGGCCCTCCGTTCTCGTTCCTATCTCAGATTTCTCGTTCCTGCGCTCCGGTGGGAATGTAACTGTGCCAGCAAGGGCTACCACGCAGAGCGTAGGAGCCAGGTGAGAGCGTTCTCGTTCCTGCGCTCCGCGTGGGAATGCAACTGTTAGCTCCCGGCTGCAACAGCCCGTTCCAGCCAAACACGCCGATTGTCGGCTCTGAGCCCCGTTTTCCCCGTTCAGGCGATCAACCCGCTTGTGGTACAATCGCACCTTCTTTGCCGGTTCCTTCCGGCTTCTAAACCCTCCTGCCGCAGACTGAGAGGGTGTCGATAAAACCATCCTGCATACCGAATTTTTATTTCACCGGGCGTTATTACGTCCGGTGTCTGTATTTGTTTCAGGAGCCGATGATGTTGCAACCGGGTTTAACCACCGCCCAGCGCCGTATCTATAACGCTGCACTGCAGTTGTTTGCCGAAAAGGGCGCAACTCAGGTTACGGTGCGCGAGCTGGCGGATATTGCCGGCGTTGCCCGTGGCACGGTTTACAACCACGTCGATTCTATTCAGGGGCTGTTTGAAGAAGTGGCGGTAACTCTGGCAACAGACATGAACCAGCGTATTGTCAGCAGCTTCCGCCAGCAGAATGATCCGGCGGCCAAGCTGGCGACCGCGATCCGTCTGTATGTGCGCCGCGCCCACGAAGAACCGGCCTGGGGTAACTTTATCAGCCGTTTTGGCTTCAGCAGTGCGGCCTTGCGCCGTCTGGGTGCCGGCGCGCCGGTGCAGGTGCTGATGGATGGTATTCAGTGTGGCCAGTACCGTATACGGGCAGATCAGCTGTCGGCGGTGGTCACTATGATCGCCAGCTCGGTACTGGGGGCGATTTATCTGGTACGCGAAGGTCTGCGCACCTGGCGTGATGCCGGCAGTGACTGTGCCGAACTGGTGCTGCGCGCGCTTGGGCTGAGTGAAGAGCAGGCGCGAGCGCTGGCGACCGCCGAGTTGCTGCCGCTGCCCGAACCAAGGCTGGGCTAACGGCTGGATTAGTGCCCGCAGGGCAGTCTGTATTCTTATGCAATTTAGTTACCTTTAAATTACTTAATATTCCTTCGAGTTCTGGTTACTCCGGTTAATATGCATCACCTTCTGTTATCCGGAGCATGCCGTGGACTGGCAAGGCTGGTTTTCTCTCACACTGACCGCAGCGGTGCTGCTGACGCTTATTTTTACTTCGGTACGGCCGCATCTGGCGATGATGGCAGCGTTAACCCTGCTCAGCGTCAGCGGTGTGTTAAGCAGCGGCGAGGCGCTGGCGGGTTTCAGTAACAGCGGTCTGATCACCGTGGCGGCCATGTTTGTGGTGGCGGCGGGTATTCATGCCTCCGGTGGTATCGATATTCTGGTCAACCGCTTACTCGGCCGGCCGCTGACCCTGCGTTCGGCGCTGCTGCGCATCTTTGCGCCGGTGATGCTGCTCAGCGGTTTCCTTAATAACACGCCGGTGGTGGCGACCATGATTCCGGCGATTAACAGCTGGTCGCAGAAGATTGGTATCAGTGCGTCCAAACTGATGATTCCGCTCAGCTACAGCGCCATTCTCGGCGGCACCCTGACACTGATCGGCACCAGCACCAACCTGATTGTGAATGGTCAGTACCAGTCGCTGACCGGTGGCGAAGGCTTCTCGCTGTTTTCTATCACCGCCATTGGTCTGCCGGTTGCCATTATCGGCGGTCTGTTTATGTGGCTGTTTTTTCCGCGCATGCTGCCACAGCGCCGCAGTGGCGAAGGCTTCGAAAACCTGCGCGAATTTACCCTCGAAGTGTCGGTCGCCAGCGACGGGCCACTGGTCGGCAAAACCGTGCTGGAAGCCGGTCTGCGTGATCTCGAGCGGGTGTATCTGGTGGAGATTGAACGCGGCGCCACGGTGCTGACCGCAGTATCCTCCGAAGAACGACTGCAGGGCGGCGACCGTCTGGTGTTTGCCGGCGATACCCAGGCCATTTCAGAATTGCTGCGCATTAACGGCATTGTGCCTTCGGCCATGGCCGGTGAGCTGGCGCTGAGTCAGGCGCGGCCGGAGCGCTGTCTGGTTGAGGCGGTGGTGTCACCGCATTGTGCCGCCATTGGTCAGGCGATCCGCGATGCCCGTTTCCGTGACCGTTACGGTGCGGTGGTGCTGGCAGTCGCGCGTAACGGCGAGCGGATTCCGGGTAATCTGCGCGCCATTAAACTGCAGGCCGGTGATACCTTATTGCTGGAAGCGCGTCCGGCCTTTGTCAGCCGTCAGCGTTTTAATAAAGACTTCCTGTTAATTAACGATCTGGGCAAAGAAACCCCGCGTCATAACCGCGCCTGGTTGTCCTGGGGCATTCTTACGGTGGTGGTTCTGGCGGCGGGTCTGGGCTGGATTTCGATGTTAAACGCCGCCTTAATCGGCGCCGGTTTAATGCTGGCGACCGGCTGTTTAACGCTGGAACAGGCCGAGCGCAGTATCGATTTAACCGTGGTGATTACCATTGCCGCGTCTTTTGCCTTAGGAGCCGCGCTGCAGAAAACCGGCGTGGCCGCCTACCTGGCCGAAAATATTGTGCAGCTCAGTGATTACCGCCCGTGGCTGATGCTGATTCTTACCTATGTGGTGGTTTCCATTCTGACTGAGGTGATTACCAATAATGCCGCGGCGGTATTAATGCTGCCGATCGTGCTGGAAATGACCGACAAAGCCGGTGTCGCCCATGAGCCTTTTATTCTGGTGATTATGATGGCGGCTTCGGCCAGCTTCGCCACCCCGCTGGGCTATCAGACCAACCTGATGGTGTACGGTCCGGGCGGTTATAAATTCCGCGATTTTCTGCGCGTGGGTATTCCGATGAATATTCTGGTGGGCGCAGCAACACTGACCATTCTGTTGCTGTTCTGGGAGATTTAAAACGCGCTAATTCAGCATAAAAAAACGGGCAGAATTTCTGCCCGTTTTTATTGCCGTTAAATATGTATCTGAGTATTACGGATTCATCAGCCCCGGCCAGGTGCCGCCATTAACCTTGGCCGGATAGCCACTGTCGGCGCTGTCGCTGCTGATGGAGTAACGGATATAACGCTGGTTGCTGAGGAAGAAATACGCGCGGCTTTCGCTCCATTTTACCGCGGCGGTAATATCCTGAGCATAAGCACCCAGGCCCGGCCAGGTAGTGTCGGTAACCGCTTTCGGGTAACCGCTATCAACCCGGTCATCGCCTAAGTCATAACGCAGATAGGTGCCGTTTTTCAGGAAAAAATACACCTTATCGCCAGTCCAGCGCAGTGCTGCGGTAATTTGCGTAGCGTAGGCGCCTAAGCCCGGCCAGCTGTTGTCATCGACATTTTTCGGATAACCGGCATCGGCCTGATCGCTGCTGTTGTTGTAACGGATATAACGGCCATCGCTTAAAAAATAATAACTGCGGCTGCTGTCTTTGCTGAAGGCGGCGGTAATTAAACCGGCATAATCACCCAGACCCGGCCAGCTGCTGTTATTGGTATTGGCCGGATAGCCACTGTCCGATTGATCGGCGGTTTTGTTATAGCGCACATAGCGGCTGTCATCGCGGAAAAAATAGGCGCGGCTCAGGCTCCAGTCGACGGCAGCGTCGATATCCACTTTATTCAGACGCAGTGACACCGGGGTGTTGTTCTGCACCAGGGTGTAGTCAACAATACCGCGCACATCGGCGTTATCGGCAAAACCGCGCTGCAGGGCATCAACCTGGGTCAGCGCTGTGCCGTTACGGAAAATTTCCACTTCAGCGCTGCTGTCGGCATACCAGCTGAAATCGTTACTGCCACCGCCGGGTAATAGTTTACGCACACCTTCGGCAGCGACTAATGGCAGGCCATCCAGTTGCCAGCTGATTTGTGGCTCCACACCTAAATAGCGCAGTACCGTCGGGGCAATACTGGTTTGTGCCGGATTACCATAAATAGCGGAAAACTCGCCGTTGCTGATATCGCTGGTGTACTGGCTGAATTCGCTGTTCAGTGTTTTATTGCTGGCAATAAAAATGGTTTTTTCCTGACGGGTCTGGCTGCCGTGGTTACAGCCCAGTACCGGTTCACGGCCATGGTCGGTGGTAACCAGCACCAGCCAGTCGCTGCTGCTTTGTTCAACTGCATCCAAAAGCTGACCGAGCTGCGCATCGACACCGCGCAACGCGGTATTGTAGGCCGGACCAAAACAACTGCTGTGGCCGGCGTGATCCGGCTCGTCCAGATGCAGGAAAACCAGATCGAAATCCTGCGCAATTAATTCTACGCCTTTACTGGTAACGGCACTGTCGCTCAGGCCATTCAGGGTGATGTCGTTGCCGCTGACTTCATTGCGGAAATAGGTGGTATTGGGCGTGCCCCAGTTCATGACGCTGGCGATCTTCGCTTGCGGGCGGGCATCGCGCAGACGTTTAAACAGTGAAGGAAACTCCGGATTAGCAAGGTCGGAATCGTTGGCGGTGATCTGATGTTTGTTCGCCCATACGCCGGTCAGAATGGTCGACCAGCCCGGTCCGCTGGAGGTTTTCTGCTGACTGGCTTCGCCATCAACACCGCCGGTATAGGCTTTGCGCACCTGCAGGCGGTTGAAGTTGGGCGTGCTGATCTGCTGCAGTTCTTCCAGTTGCACGCCGTCGATACCCAGCAGCAGTACCCGTGGCGCGCTGCCGCTTGCCGGTGGCAGTTGCGGATCAGTGACGAGAGGCGGTTTGCTGGCTGCCAGCGCGGCGCTGCCGGTACTGATGCAGAGCACGGCGGTAAGCAGCCGGCTGAGTCGTTGAATGTCCCGGTTAAACATAGTGGTCTCCTTCATTGTTGTTGGTTGTTGGACTAGACCAATATTGGTGTGTGGCATGACATCGGCGTGAACAAGCGATGAAGCTTCTGTGGCAGCCCGGTACAGCCAATACAGCCTCAGCTTCTGTACAAAAAACACCCTTGATCAAACAAGTGAATAATGATTCACTTGTTTGATTCAAACTCACAAGGCGAATCCGGAACCGGCGTTATGGCATACCGCGAAACCGAACATACCCGTGCCCGTAAGGCGAACACCCGCCAGCGTCTGCTGCATGCTGCGCGCGATTTAGTCGCCGGGCAGGGCTTTGCCGCAGCCACGGCCGCAGCGGTGGCGGAACGCTCAGGCGTAGCGGCGGGTACGATTTACCGGCATTTCCCGAATAAGCCGGAACTGGTGGCGGAAGTCTTCCGCTACGCCACCGAACACGAAGTGGCGCAGGTGGCTGCGGCCAGCGAGAGCCGTAATGTCGGGGATGCTTATGCCCTGCGTCTGGCGCGGGCGGTGGCGGTGTTTGCCCGGCGTGCGTTGCAGGGTCCGCAGCTGGCCTATGCCTTAATTGCCGAGCCGGTTGATCCGCGCGTGGAGCAGGAGCGTCTGCGCTATCGCATGGCCTACGCCGATATTTTTGAAGACCTGATCCGCGACGGCATCGCCAGTGGTGAATTTGCTGCGCAGGACGCCGCCATCAGTGCTGCCGCGCTGGTCGGCCTGTTAAGCGAAGCGTTAATCGGGCCGTTATTTCCCGGCCAGGCAAAAACAAACAGCGCGAACGAATTGCCCCAGATGGCGGCCCGCGCCGCGATGACCAACGATGAACAACAACAATTAATTCAGCAGCTGTGTGCGCTCAGTCTGCGTGCATTGGGCAGTGCTGAAGCAAACTCCATAGCCGAGGATGTCAGTTATGAACACCAGCGTTAATCCACAAATTACCGACGCCGTAACCCCTTCTGCGGGCAGTGCGGGTGATTACCAGCAGCATAAATCCCAGGCAGAAACCCATCCGGTTTTTAACCAGCCAACAGCGCTGGAAAACTTTAATGCCTACGACAGTGATCTGGCGTTACAGCATTGGGTAAAAGCGTACGGCGGTGACTGGGCTACCGATCGTCTCAGTGCTTATGGTGCACGTTGTGGTGGTGATTTAATTGAGGCGGGTTTTCAGGCCAACGAAAATAAACCGAAATTTTATCCCCATGACCGCTTTGGTAACCGTGTGGATCTGGCCAAATTCCATCCGGCGTATCACGAATTAATGCGCAGTGCGATCGAAGCCGAAATGCACTCTCTGCCGTGGACAACACCAAAGCCCGGTGCTCATGTGGCCCGTGCCGCAATGGAATATCTGCATATGAATGCCGATGCCGGTTCCGGTTGTCCGCTGACCATGACCTTTGCCGCTGTACCGGCATTGCAGCATTCTCCCGGCGTTGCCAAAGAATGGGTGCCGAAAATTACGGCGCGTCATTATGACGAGCGCAATATCCCGTTTTTTGAAAAACAGGGCCTGACCATCGGTATGGCGATGACGGAAAAACAGGGCGGCTCCGATGTTCGCGCCAACACCACCCGCGCTTATGCGGTTGGCAGCAGCACGGGTAACGGTGCGGAATATGAAATTGTCGGTCATAAATGGTTCTGTTCGGCCCCTATGTGTGATGCCTTTTTAGTGCTGGCACAAACCGACAGTGGTTTATCCTGCTTTTTATTACCGCGCTGGCGTCCTGATGGCAGCAAAAATCAGATGTATGTACAGCGCTTAAAAGACAAGCTGGGCAATATTTCCAACGCCTCTTCTGAAGTGGAATTCCGTGGTGCCTTTGCCTGGATGATTGGTGACGAAGGCCGTGGCGTACGCACCATTATCGAAATGGTTTCTATGACTCGTTTCGATTGCATGGTGGGATCATCGGCATTAATGCGCGGTGCGGTTGCTCAGGCGATTCACCACACCTCCGGCCGTTCGGCTTTTGGTAAAAACCTGCACGAGCAGCCCTTAATGCAGAATGTGCTGGCGGATATGGCGATTGAAAGCGAAGCAGCGCTGGCGATCAGTATGCGGGTTGGTCATGCGCTGGATAATCTGGCTGATGAGCAGCAGAATTTATTCGCCCGTTTAGCCACCGCTGTGGGCAAATACTGGATCTGCAAACGCGCACCGCATCTGGCCTATGAAAGTATGGAAAGTGTGGGAGGCGTGGCGTATGTGGAAGACAATATTCTGCCACGTATTTACCGCGAAGCACCGGTTAATGCCATCTGGGAAGGTTCGGGTAATGTGCAGTGTCTGGATGTATTGCGCGCCATGGGCAAAGAGCCGAAAGTGGTGGATGCCTTTATGGCTGAGCTGCAGAAAGGTGCGGGTAACTACCGTGAGTTTGATCAGTTCCTGGTGAATTTAAAAGATGAATTCACCGATCTGAGCACTCTGGAATACCGCTCACGCACGGTGGTCGATAAGCTTGCGGTTGGTTTACAGGCCAGTGTGTTAATTCAGCAGGGTGACAGCAATATTGCCGATGCCTTTATCCGCTCGCGTATTGTGCGTAATGGTGCCTTTAACTACGGCACGCTGGATGCCGGCATCGACTGTTATTCCATTATGAAGCGCGCACAGCCAAAACTGTAAACGCATAAAAAAAGCGGGTCGTTTTAACAGCCCGCTATAACAGCCCGCTGAGTGCTTTAACGCGCAAGTGTTGTTCCGGAGGAAAGGCCTGCTGCAGTTGCAGGTCTATTTGTTTCTGCTCTTCATCGGCGCTTAATTGCTGCTGTTTTATTGCCTGTACCTGCTGCTGAAATGCGGTTAACTGTTGCTGCCACTGATTGCGCTGCTGATCAAGTTCGGCCAGTTGTACCGCCTGCTGTTCTCCGGCAATGGCAGCGCGTTGTGCAAAGCGCTGGGCCGGGTCATCACTGCTTTGCTCAATGGCCAGCAATTGCTGTGTTTTTGCATTTTCCTGCTGATACTGACGCGTAGCCCACGATTGCTGATAGCTGGCGTTTAATAATGTCTGCTGGTTACTGTTATCGGCGGAGGTATTCTGTTGTTCCTTTTTTTGTTCCTTTGGTTCATTTATTTCCTTGTGCTGCAACTGTTGCAGCGCCAGCGCATCCTGCTCACGGTCAAAGGCAAATAATGCTGCCGCAACGGCATGGCCAAATATCTGATCCTGCAGGGCAACACGGCTGTCAAAATAGTACTGCAGGCGCTGGTAGGTTGATGCATCTTCTGCCGCTGCGGGCAGTAATGCCAGCAGCTCCCGGTAACTGAGATATTGCTGCCAGATATGCTCCGCCTGTGCCAGCGGCTGGCCGCTTAATTGTCTGGCAAGGGCTGCACGTACCTGAGTATCAATCCAGAGATTATCGCGCTCCCCCAGCGTGCTGAGATAATAATCGAATAAATCACGCAGGCTGCTGTGCACCACCAGTTGCTGCTGTTGTGCACTGAGAGTTACACCGTGTTCAGTGCCCGACAGTGATGCCGGGAGTGCAGCCTTGTCAGGCTGCTGTTCTGCACTGTCTTTCGCCGGATCTTCTGTTCCGGAGGCGGAAGGTGCTGGTGTTGTAGCAGGGGATGTTGCTGGGGTTGTGCTGCTTTCTGTCAGGCTGTCAGGCGCGAGCAGAAAGCAAGCCAGTGCAAACAGCAGCACTGGCACAAGTATGGTAAGTGGAATATTAAAGACCGGCATTCTTTAGTCGATTAGCATGGCTGCGGTAAATACTGAGTGGATCCGTTGCGGTTAAACCGCGCAAGCCCAGTACCTGATTAATCAGGTCGGCATGGTTCAGCGGATAATTGTCACGCAGCACTTTACCAAAGTGGTTGCTGCAACGGCCAGTAATACCATCATTACCTGCGCTGCCGAACAGTAAGCCGGTGGTGGCAAACAGATAATCCAGCGGGTCGAGGATATTGGTCAGGTTGGCATCGCCACCCCAGGAATACAGGCGGATGTTATTACCATCAATATTGACCTGCTGAGGACCTTCACCACAGGTTGTCTGTGGCAGACCGGCCGGAAAATTCTGATTAAACGCCGCAGCACCGGCACTGGTAAATTCGGTGGTCAGGGAGCGCACATCGCCGGCAGGAACATCATCACCGGAGAGTAAATCGATCAGACTGCCAGCGGCGTTGCCAACCACTTCAAACAGATTACCCAGCAGCGTGTCGTCGGCAAAAACACCATTCAGCAGATCGGCAATCGGTGCTCCCTGATGGGGTGAGCCAACGGTGGTAACCGAGGCCACCAGATCCGGACGTACCGACATTACATAACGCGCAGTCAGACCACCCTGGCTGTGAGCAATCAGATTGAATTTTTCAATTCCCGGATGCAGCACCTTCAGGGTTTCCATTTCATGAATCAGCTGCTCGCCACGGTCGATGGAATTATTAAAGGCATTAATATGGGCGACATACACTTTGGCGCCGCCTTCCTGTAATTTCGTACCAATTTTGTACCAGTAATCAATACCGGCAATATTGTCGAAAGCCAGAATACCCTGCACCAGCATAATCGGGTGACGGGTCTGGGTGTAACCACTGCTGTCAGCAGAAGATGACATTGCAGAAACCAGTTGTGTGTTCAGCAGCAGAGCCAGACACAGCAGTAATGAACGGACAGAAAGTACGCGCAGCATGGGAGATCCTTTTTATTATTTTGTGCGCAGTATATCGGCGGGGCTTTGGCTGGGCGTACCACAATCAGGGCCATTTCGGCCTGAAAGGAGTATTACAGAAAAAATACGAGGAAAGCAGGAGACAGGAAACGAAAACAGAAATACGGCGGCAGAGACAGGTAAATACAGAGGTGATTAAGAAAGGTACCCGGAGCCAGGCTCCGGGCCGGGTACAGAATTATTCTGCAGTTGCCGCGGTTTCTTCTGTTTGCATGCTGTCTGGCTGAGTGTCTTCGGCCTGAACTTCATCGGCCGTTAACTCACCGGCGCCAGATTCACTTGTGCTTACTGCCGCAGGGGCTTCAGTAGCAGTGGTTTCAGCAGCAGGAGCTTCAGCAGCTGCCTGCTCCGGCATATCGTTGCTGCCTGTGTCTTCAGCAGCCGCTACCGTTGTTTCACATTCCCAACCCCAGCCGCGCTGCTTCTCCACAAACTCAGCAGCTTTCTGCTCGCAGTAGCCACCTTCGGTCTGCGCGCTCCACAGCACCTGAGAACCGCTGTCTTTGGTGTAGTGAACTTCGCATGGAATCTGGCCTTCGCCGGTGTATTTAACTTCAATAATCCGGGTCTGGTTGCCGTGGCTGCATACGGTGCGATCACCACTGCTGGCCTGAGCGGCAGGAGCCAGAGCTGCAGCGATTACCGGCAGCAGAGCAGAGATATAAATTACAGGTTTCATCGTAATATCCTTATTTATACTGAATGGATTTCCGGAGCCGTTGTCCGTGGTTCACTAAAAACCCTTCGCATAAATCTGTCAATTAGCGATTGGCGGTTTTGTGGAGGATGCACTGTCTTCGGCCCTTGCCGTAACAGTATCCAGAAAATCCGCCAGACGTACCGCCGCCTGTTGCAGGCGTTGCTGTAATTGCGGACGGAACAGGCTTATATAGGTGTCATCGATTGCCACTGGTTTCTGCGCTGCCTGCTGATAATGGCGATAAATTTCGCGTGTGATTGTGAACGATTCATTGGCAAAGCTGAGTGGCTGGCCAACTGACCAGTCGCTGCGCTGCTGTGCGGAAATGTGCCCTAATGCCAGCGTGCTTTGTTTTTTATAAGAGAATTTTCCGAGCAGATCACCATCCCACAACTGATGCAGATTGGTTTTATCACCTTTAAAACGCACAGCGGCTTTATTGCCACCACGGTCATCGGCAAAGCTGACATGCATTGGCTGATGCACATCCGCCATAAAATGCGCAAGAAAAAACAGCGCCTGCCAGTCATCGTTATTATTAATCAGGCGTTGCTGCATATCGTTAATGGCCTGCACCACACAGCCTTTATCACCACAATCATCTGCGTGGACTGACATCGCCGTACGCGGCACATTAATATAATGCCAGGGTTTGGTATGGCGGAATTTGCGTTCGTCGCGCACTTCATCGGCCCAGGAGCAGGCATGAGCGAAGCTCTTCTCACCTCCGGCTTTTACCTGTTGGTCAATCCAGTGACGGGTTTGCGGCGTGACCAGCTGATAAGCCATTTCGCATACCTGCGCATGGCCGGAAAACTCAAAGGCTTTTACCGGTAAGCTGAACAACACCAGACAGGTAATCAGCATAGCCGCCAGTACGGATACAGGCCGCTGCCGAAGAGAATAACGCACAGATTTAACCAACACAGAAAACTCCTGCCGGCGGGGCAGAGACTGAACGCCGGGAATGATTGCCGTAACTGTTTGCCGCAGGTTAGCATGAGCCGCAGCTTTGCCCAATGCAGCAAGGCTTAAGAGTTCTGACAACAATAAATAATGGCCACAAAAACCGGGGTATACCGATGTTATTGATCAGTGGATTTTATATTGCTCTGACCGCTTTACTGCTACTGGCACTGGCTTACATGGTCGTGCGCCTTCGCCTGAAACATAAAATCGGCCTGCTCGACGGCGGCGAAAAAACCATCGCCGTCGCCATGCGCGCCCAGGCTAACGCGCTGGAAACTGCGTTACCGGTTTTACTGCTGCTGATGGTAGCCGAACTGAACGGCGCCTACGCCGCCTTCCTGCATGTGTGCGGCATCGGCTTTCTGCTGTCGCGTGTTTTGCATGCCTGGGGATTTGTGCAGGCCTCTGGCGGAATGCACTTCGGCCGTTACTACGGCACCCTGCTGACCTGGATTGTACTGCTGGCGCTGATCGTGCGGGTGCTGTGGTTGTCGGTAGGTGGGATGTTGGGGGGGTAACGCCCGCAACAAACGGGAGCAACTTGTTGCGAGTCGAGCCGCGAAGCGGTGTTTTGATGGCGCTTGTTAGGCAATACGATCTTTTGCAAAGAACCATATTGGCACCAATATATTCACACCTATAAAAAAGAGCTGTACTTTTTGCCGCTCAATACCAACCAATAAAAAAGACACCCTATTGATAATTTTAATTAACCATAGAAGAGTAACACTCGGTATGGCTAGCATTATTAGCCAAGATCCCAACATCATAGCGCAGCCGAGAAGTAATATTAGCGATAACTCAGAAAGAAACAGGTAGTCTGAATCTTGTGTAAACCCTAGCGGTTGAAATTGATCTCTGAATATATCTATGAAGCTTGGACTGATCCCTGATATTTCACCGAAAAAATGCATAATCCATGGCGTAGCCACTGTAAGTAACATAAAACCAATCATTTTAAATGTTTCTTTTTTCACATCTAAAAACCATTGAACAGATGAAAATAGGAGGAAGTTTACGAGAAGTGTTGATGCGAAATAAATGTTCGGCTTTATGTCATTTGACATCATGATGAATGCAGTAACAAATAGTATTAATGTTGAAATGAGGAGAAATTTTTTAATACCAATCATATCAAGATCTGCATCAGCTTCAGCACGCCAACGGAGTAAGTTAACAGTCCCATCTTCCAGCCCATTTAAAAAACGCTGACCTGAAGGAAACTCTTTCAGTTTTGTATCAGCCATTACGATTAGACTGATTACGTATAGAAAAAATAAGAAAATATCCAAGCTAACTCCTTTGCCTAACGCTTCGCTCTGCGGAAATTTGGGAGCGCCAGCGAGTAAATTTTCCTTAGCAGCGCGTTGTTAGGCATTCTTGATCCAGTCATAAAACGTTTTGAAGGATTCATCTCGTTCCGATAGCTCTTCAAGGTCTAAGTCGTTAACAAGCTTAGTTAACTTCTCGCGCATCTCTGCTCCTCTATGCCGGCGACGGAATTCCTTAGGATCCAAACCAAGCCAAGACTCTATTTCTGGATCTGGAATCGAACACCTCCAGCTATCCAATTCAACTCCTCGGTTTAGCATATCGCGGGTTTTGCCAATGTCATTATCTGAGTCAGTAACGATTAGAACGGGAGCGTTTGTGATGATATTGCTAGCCGCATTGGCAACACGGGGAATAGTCATTTTACCCATGGCGACAATAATATTGATTTTCTTGGTCAGACCAAACTTATTGAGAATTTTAGTTGCCAAAAGTGACAGTAGTTCTCGGTCAGTGGTTCCTTCACAGACAATGACTAAATCAGAAGTTTCTTCAAAATTTGAATCCTGCTTAACAAGCATCGATGACATATTGTCGTAAGTGAAAGCTTCGATGATGGTTTGACCATCTTTTGACACTTGTTCCATTTCAGTTGAATGGTAGACAACACCTTCTTCAGCCGCAATTCTAAGCTTAGATTTCAGAACACTTCTGAAACTACTCCCTCCGATTATTGCCGCGTCGATATCTTCCTTGCCGAACAGAATTACATTTAGAGACTTTCCAAGTGTTAAAGCATCAACTGCATCTTTGGAGTAACCAGACATGGAAATAAAAACCCCAATTGTTCCAGCTAATTTGCCATCTACTTTGCCTTTGAACTGATAAATTGCTGAAGCTGGCAACTCGTCTTTGTGCCATTTTGCCTCTAGCAGAAAAACACTGCCATCGAGAAAGAATGATCCATCAATCTGCTCTCCTTCGGTTTTATAACTTGCGCGAGGATCTAGCTGCTCATGCTCTAAACAGCTTTTAAGTATTTCCTCAAATGCGTAGCCCCTTTTTCGGTACCATGTGGGAGGTGCATCGTCAGCCGGTTCAAGCCATTCGTTATATTTTTCTCTGAAATCCATAGCTCTTCATGCTTTCTCTAATGACTGCCTAACGCCTCAATAAACGGCGCAGATTTTCTGCGTCCGGCGCCTGAAAGGCGCGTAGTTGATTGATTTGTTATGTGATTTACTTGATGCTTCTGTAAAGGTTACGAAGCATTTCCTTTTCTTCTTCATCATCTGAAGTTAAGCCCTTTAGAGCGATATATGATAATTCTTTAACCTCATCCAGTGCCTTTCTTGGGGTGCGCACAATATCTTTGAAGTGGTGAAATTTACGCCCTTTTTCTTTGATGGCGATTTGAAATGCATAGTTACCTTCATTGCCATATATGCGGATTAAATCATGGCTGTGTTTCGCCCCAATGTATGGTTTATCAGATTTGGTTTTCCCTTTATACCAGTGTGAGCTGTGAACAAAAGAGCTAATATTTCTGTAGCAGGCCAAAACTTTACCACTAAGATTTTTATCTTTTTTGGTCAAGTGTTCGATGCATGTGCTGCCTAATTTTTTATAGCCCCATTGCGGATGATATGTAAGATGCTCATATCTTATGTCATTGCCGCAGTTTTCTCTTTCACAAGTTCCGACAAGATCGCCTAAATCATCTATAGATATTAAGAACCAACCGCTATTTGGCTCAATTAAACCATGTTCCCTCGCATGACACCCTTTGCAGAGAGTAGAGCAATCACTTAGTGCATACTCCCAAGGTTGTTTATTGGGAATATATAATTCGTGGTGAACTTGTAACACTACATCGGGCGGCGATCTATGACAGATCAGGCACTTGTTGTTATCTCTCAGCTTTACACGCTGAGAGAATTCAAACCACCTATCATTTCTATATAAATTCTTCTGTTTTGGCATGGTGGTGATCTGGTTTCACATAACAGTTTATTCGTAGGCATGATCATTAACACGCTTGGGCCCTTATTCAGATTCCCAGCCTAACCCATTGTCCGGGCTGTAAAAATCATCGTTATTCTCTTTCTTTTCAGGATATAAACGCGCATGCGTGATTTTACCTGAAATGCTCTTTACACTTTGCGCGTTATCAACGGCCAGAAAAGCTCAGGCTATTTATTTTCCAGCAGTCAGGTCGTTCAAATGACTCTTGCATTCCAGGTACGCTGCCGCCCGTCCTTGTAAAAGCAAGGCTGGAATTGCGTGGTTTTACAACCGGAATGGTAAGCGGGGAAGGCGGTCGTTGGGCTGTGTGTCCTTACGATATGCTGCATCCCTGCTTTGGTTCGAGAATACTGAAGATTGGGGATGGGTTCAATAATTGATAAAACTGGTTACAGGTGCAGGCGACAGTGGTGTTTTTCTGGCCGCTACGCGGGCTGGCTTTTTGGGCTGCCGCCCGGCCCTATGACCTCTTTGAGGGGTCTTACCCCTCACGCCGGTCGGGCAAACTCCCTGCTTCGCGCTGTGCAGGACTTTATCCGTTCTGAATAATCCTGCGGTCTAGGTAGCGCGAATAATGGGCCATCCATGGCCCTATTCGCTCGCCCGGCATCCTGCCGGGACGTACCGGCGCAGAATTATTCAAACCGGCGTCCTGCAGGCGCATAAAACCATAACGCACGGCCGCGTTTCAAAATGGGCACCGCACAACTGTGTAGTGCATACAAAAATATGGGATGAAATAGGCTTCGCGTGACGATTAATGCGCCTGTGGGCCGCCGCAACGAACGATGATTTTTCTGATCCGCCGGGCATGGATGCCCGGCGAGCGCGCAGCGACAGGGACGTCGTACGGGCGCGTGGTCAGAAAAAACGAGAGAGTAAGGATTTACGGCCCACAAAGCGCGAAGCAGGGGCCCGGGGAGAAGTTCCCCGGATTGGGGCGCAGGGGCTTGCCCCGCATTGGCTTTGAGTGAATTACAAAAGCCAGCCCGCGCAGCGGCTGCAGAATAAACCCGCCGGTTTATACCACACACACCAACTATCGCCCTCAGGCGCGAACAATCAACAGTAACATCCCGGCACCCGCCAGACTCAGCCCCACCACTTCCGGTACTCCGAGAGCAAAGGCCTGCCACCAGGTAAATAAACCACTGCCAACCGCCAGGGTTGCCAGCGCCTGCTGGCGCTTCTGTGCTTTTTGCGCAGCCAGCTCCTGACGCAGTGCGGCAATTTCCTGCTGCAGTGCCTGCTGGTTTTCGTCCATATGGTTCAGGCGGCTTAAGGCGCCGTGTACCAGTCCGGGAATTTGTGGGGCTTTTTCAATCCAGCCCGGCAGCTGGCGTTTTAATTCTTTAAACGCGGCTTTAGGGCCAAAACGCTCGCGCATCCAGCGTTCTAAATAAGGCTTAGCGGTGCTCCATAAATCCAGCTGTGGATACAGCTGACGGCCAAGGCCTTCAATATTGAGCAGGGTTTTCTGCAGTAAAACCAGCTGCGGCTGCACTTCCATATTAAAGCGGCGCGCGGTGCTGAATAACTGAATTAATACCTGACCAAAGGAAATTTCGGCCAGCGGTTTATCAAAAATCGGTTCGCAAACGCTGCGGATAGCGGCAGAAAACTCATGTACTTTGGTGGTGGCCGGTACCCAGCCAGAGTCGATATGCAGCTGGGCAACCTGATGGTAATCCTGATTAAAAAACGCCAGCAGGTTCATCGCCAGATAATTCTGATCTTCTTCGGTCAGGCTGCCGACAATACCGCAGTCGATGGCAATGTATTGTGGTACCTGCGGGTTATTACGGGAGACGAAAATATTTCCGGGGTGCATATCGGCATGAAAGAAGCTGTCGCGGAATACCTGGGTAAAAAAGATTTCCACGCCGCGCTCGGCCAGCAGTTTCATATTGGTGTTCTGCGCCTGCAGGGCGTCGATATCCGCTACCGGAATACCGTAAATACGCTCGCTGACCATTACTTTGCTGCGTGTGTATTCCCAGAATACTTCCGGCATATACAGCAGCTCGGAGTTGGCAAAGTTGCGCTTCAGCTGGGTGGCATTGGAGGCTTCGATCTGTAAATTCAGTTCGCCGTAAATGGTGTGGCGGTAATCATCGACCACTTCCAGCGGTTTTAAACGGCGGCCGTCTTCGGAATATTTCACCAGCAGGCGGGCCATGGTTTCCAGCAGCTGCAGGTCGCGCTCGATAGTGTGTTCGATTCCCGGACGGACGACTTTAACAACCACTTCCCGACCGGCCTCGCCATTGGCATCGAATAAACGCGCGGCATGTACCTGAGCAATAGAAGCAGAAGCCAGTGGCTCGGCGGAAAATTCGGCAAATAACGCACTGATTTTCTGCCCCAGCTGGTCTTCGATTAACGCCATGGCTTTATCGCTGGCGAAGGGCGGAACGTCGTCCTGCAGGCGTTTTAATTCTTTAACAATATCGTCGGGAATCAGATCCGGGCGGGTGGATAAAATCTGGCCGAATTTAATAAAGATGGGGCCTAAGGCTTCCAATGCTAAACGCAGACGTTCGCCACGGTTAAGGCGCGACGGCACCGGGTTTAAACGCCAGGGCGCGAGCCACAGGGCAATGCGCAACGACAGCGGCAGCTGTTCGGTCGGCACCAGACTGTCGAGCCGGTAGCGGGTGAAGACAAACAGAATTTTCCACAGACGCCAGAGGTTTGCCACGTCGATATTATTCCTTGGGCAGAGAAGGGGTGATCGTCGACTTGTTTGTCGAATCGTTCTGTTGCATGCGCGCTGCTAAACGCTGGGTGCGGGCTTCTAAACGGTCGGTCGCCAGACGCAGCTGGTCAACCTCGTCGGCAAATTGTGCCGCCAGTGGTTCCGGTGTCAGCAGTTGCGCTTCATCTTCGAGATATTCTTTAACGGCATTGCGGTAAGCCGGTGCGCTGCTTTTGCCCCAGTTCAGTAAGCCGCGTAAACCTTTGCCCAGCTGATGGGCGAGCAGGCCGCCGGTCAGTGGTGTGATCAGGGCTTCCCAGTCGATATCGAGGTTTTGCGCAACGCGGGTCAGCGATAAGGCAAACTCGCTGTCGCCGTCCATATCAATGGCACTGCTGATCAGGGCGTGGGCTTTATCACTGGCGCGGGCGAGGGCAAAGAAATCGGCGGCGGAACCGCTGAGCGTTGCATCGGCGCTGTTCAGACCATCGGCGCTACTAAGACCATCAGCGCTACTCAGGCTACCGTTATCGTCGGTGGCGGGCACAAGGCTGAGTACAATGCCGTTATCGACGATGCGGATCAGCACCGGGTTTATGGCGTCGATGCGCACACACAGCAAGCGGCCCTGCTGGCGACGCAGCGAGTTTAATGCCGCCGGGTCGTAACGCAGCACATGATTAATGGCCGCTTCAAAGGGCACACAGGCAGCCTGCAGTAACTCGGCCGGCAGCTTACTCAGCATCAGGGTTTGATTCCGCGGTGCAGGGCGACCACGCCGCTGGTCATATTGTGGAAGCTGCAACGCACCAGGCCGGCGTTTTCCATCATGCTTTTCAGGGTTTCCTGATCGGGGTGCATACGGATGGATTCGGCCAGGTATTTGTAGCTTTCGGAATCGTTGGTCACCAGCTTGCCCATAAACGGCAGGGCGGTGAACGAATACAGGTCGTAGGCTTTGCTCATCAGCGGGTTGGTCGGCTTGGAGAATTCCAGCACCAGCAGACGGCCGCCCGGCTTCAGCACGCGGGTCATGGAACGCAGTGCAGCATCTTTATCGGTGACGTTACGCAGACCGAAGGCGATGGTGATGACATCAAAGCTGTTGTCTTCAAACGGCAGACATTCGGCATTGGCCTGAACGTATTCGATATTGCCAACGTAGCCCTGATCGGTCAGACGGTCGCGGCCGACGTTCAGCATGGATGAGTTGATATCGGCCAGAACCACTTTGCCCTGCGGGCCAACGATCTTGGCAAATTTCTTGGTCAGGTCGCCGGTTCCGCCAGCCAGGTCGAGTACCTGATCGCCCGGGCGTACGCCCGACATATCAATGGTGATGCGTTTCCACAGGCGGTGTACGCCGAACGACATCAGGTCGTTCATCAGGTCGTACTTGGCGGCCACCGAGTGGAATACATCGGCAACCATGGCCTGCTTCTGCTCGGTAGCGACGGTTTTGTAGCCAAAATGCGTGGTTTTTTCCTCGGACATGCGAATCTTCTCCCGCTGACGACCTGTAGATGGGCGGCCATTTTAACGGTGCAAGTCGTGAAAGTCTTGCGCTGTGTCGGCTTTTGGCCGCCGCCGGGTGCAGGGCCTGAGTTAAACTTAAAGAGTTATAACGCGGAGAAGCACGTGACAGAAAGTAAGCTGTTTACAGCAATAGGCCAGTGCGCAGGGCTGATGCTCTGTTGGCTAACCATGGCAGCGGGCTGTCTGGCGGCAGACGGCCTGCCACAATTGCGCATATCGGTGCCGGATGACGGCTATCCGCCTTATGTTGTGCTGCACGATGGTCAGCCACAGGGCTTACTGATAGAACCGCTGCGTAAGGCCGCACAGCGTGCCGGTATAGAGCTGGAGTTTGTGTATCTGCCAGAGCTGCGCTCTCAGCATATGCTCGACTCCGGCAAGATCGATGGCCGTATGGAATCCCCTTACTGGATCGAGCAGCCGGAGAACTATCTGTGGAGCGATCTGGTGGTGTGGCTGGAAGATGTGCTGGTGTACCGCAATGACCAGCCGTTTGATCTGGAGCAGGAAGACGGCCTGCTGGGTGGCGAAATCATCACTCATCTGGGTTATGCCTATCCGGCACTGCAGCCGGCCTTTGCCAACGGCAGCCTGATCCGGCTGGATAAACCCACCGAGCAGGACATGCTCAATACCTTGCTGATCAGCCAGGCGGAAAGTGCCCGCGCGCTGATTATCGGGCGCGATGTGGCACAGTGGTATGTGGCCAAACAGCCACAATTACAGGCCTTACCACTGACCTTCTCCAAACGCGTATATGGCTGTGCGCCCATGGGCTTTCAGTTTGCCCGTAACGAGCGGGTTAAAGCGCTGTTGCAGCGGCTGAATAAAGAATTCCCGCCGCGTCCGAAGCAACGCTGCCCGCGTATCACGCCATTAACGCTGACGGTATCCCCGGCCGCTGAATAATTCTTCGTTTTTCTCTGGTGTAGCAGGGTTGTGGCAGGGTTATCGCAGGCTGTCGCATTTTCACCTGTGCAAATGCGATGCAGCAGTGCAAGCTTGCGGCTTTGATAACGACAATAACAATGCATGAATGACGCATGCAGCGAGGTATCTATGTTTATTCTGTTAAATAAAGTGGTCACTCTGGTGTTCTGGATTCTGGCTATTATGGCGGGAGTGCAGGGCTGGGGTGGTCTGCTGGGCTGGTTGCCAACCATTGCTATGGTTGTTGCCGGTGTTCATGTGCTGGAAGTGGCGTACTTCTGGATGGCGCTGAAGCATAAGAGCAGCAATCAGATTGCCGATGCGGTGCAGATATTTATTTTTGGTATTTTCCATATGCGCCGTTTTATTCAGACAGAAACTGCCTGAATAGAGCAGTACGCTGTTGCCTGCTGGCAGCGGAGTCAAAAGCCTGAACACCTGCGGTGTTCAGGCTTTTTATTGCCACGACAAATACCCGTTGAGTATCGTGTTACGGCACTATTTCTTCGCCGTGTTCTGTTTCGCTTTCCTGAATTAATTCATCGCTGAAAAACTGTTGAATGCGCGCGGCAATCATCGGGTCGCGGATGATTTTCCGGTGTCCCAGAGCGGGCGGTAAAAATACCTCGGCACTGCTCAGGTGCTGGCGGATTGCATGTACTGAAGCACTGGGAATTTCAATATCATTCTGGGCATGAATTAATAATGTCACCGGGCTGCTCTGGCTGAGCAGATGGCCGCTGTGGAGTTCGCCAGCCGGGCATCCGACTTCTGCTTCAATGCAGCGGATAAAATGTGCCGTGCTGGCGGCTGGCAGCCGCATAAAACGCGCAAACCCTTTTAATACGTCCAGCAGGCTGGCGGGAGAAGACATCAGTACGCAGCGTTCTGTCTGTACGCCCTGAGCAGAGGCAATTGCCAGTGCTGCTCCGCCCATTGAATGACCCAAAGCACCATAAAAGGGGCCGAAAGCAATATCGGCTTCGATAATGGCACGGGCAAATTCCATCGGGTTACTCTTATTGCCGCCGGATTGACCATGGCGTGGCGCATCCAGCGCGAACACATCAAACCCCTGTGCTACCAGAGCATTGGCGATAACTGCCATGTGCGTTGCCCGGCTTTCCCAGCCATGCATTAGTAAAATGCGTGGGCCGCTGTTAGCCCAGCGCAGAGCACTGAGATGTCCGGCAAAATTCAGGCGCTGTGCCTGTTTTTCAGTGGCCAGTTCCCATTCTTTCAGTGGCAGTTGTCTGGGTGTTAAAAACATCCGGGCATGACGGCGGGCAACGGTTGCCGGCAGCAGATGGCCGAGGACTGAGTTCTGCATACGCAGCAGTGTAATCGGGTTCATGAGTTACTCCTTAAAATGTACTCTGCCAGCCAATTAAAAAGCGGCTGGATGATGAGAACTGACCGAATGGCCCGGCGCGGTTGCCAAAAAAATAATCGGCACCGCTCCATAAAGACCAGCGGTCGTTAAGCTGGTAACTGACTTTGCTGCGCAGCTGACCGTCGTTGTAATCGCGGTTAAGCAGAGCAAAAAAGCTCAGTTCCAGCGTGTCGTTGAGTAAGGTTTTTTTCAGCAGCAGGGTGTGACGGGTGCTGATTTCGCGGCGGATCATCTGCGGCCGGTAAGCAAGAATGCGGCTCTGGTAAAACTGGTAACTGACAAACACATCCGCCGGGGCCTGATAATCCAGTGCGGTTACCGTCGCCAGTTCCGGGCTTTGGCTAATGCCGTTATTTTGCAGATCTTCGCGCAGAAAAAATGCCCGGCTGATATGCCCGGCTTCAAGGCGCAGCACTACGCTGCTGAAGGCTGTGCTGGCGCTCAGGCCGAGCAGGCGGCTGCGGCGGTACACGGCTTCGACATCGACCTGAATCGTGCTGCCGGTTGTATTTAACCTGCGGTAAACAACGGGGGTGTCGTGGTAAAAATTAAAATAGCTGGCGCTGATATCCCAGCCACCGGCAAAGGTACTCCAGCGTAATCCATGCTCCCAGTCATTACCGTCCGGGCGCCGGGTTGGCCGTTGATTAACCGCGACTCCGGCGACCGGCTGCGGAGCCAGCTCGGGGCTGGTAATAGCGAACGCGGTGCCTGGTTCTGCCAGCTCACTGAAGGTTAAGTCGGGAATAATTAACCATTGCAGAGACTGTTCATTGGGCAGAGGAATATGCGCATTAAACATCCAGGTAGCGATGCGCGAGTCTTCGGCATCGGGCAGATTAAATTCGCGCAGATCCTGCGGGTTAATAATATCCAGCACCCGAAGGCCGTCGGCCTGACCCCAGACGACCTGTTGTTTACCACTGCGCAGAGACACACCGTAGAAATACTGGTCAGCATAGGCTTCGGCAATATCAAAACGCACGTTATCCCATTGTGCCAGTGGCCCGCTGCTGTGCAGGCTGCCCGCCGGATAATTATCTGTCCGGCTGGTTGGCTGCTCTGCGTACAGGGTGTCAGAAAAATCAGCACGCAGACGTGGCTGCAGATTAAACGACGTATCGGCCGTGCGGTATTGCCATTCACTTTGCAGCTGCACTTCCGCTTTGCTCAGTGCGGCCGGAGCATCGCTCCAGGCCAGTTCTGAACTTAGCTCTGAACTAAATCCAGAGCTGAAGTCGCTGTGCACGGCACTGCTCAGCAATATCAGGGTGAAAGCACCGGCGCTTAGCCGGAGTTGCTGTCGGAGCTGCTGTCGGAGTTGCTGCCGGATATTCATTTACAGCCCCCGGCGCAGGGTATTCTGGGTAAACAGGTGGTCGGCCACATCCTGTTGGTAATCGACGGCAGAAAAAATAAACAGCGAGCGGTGACCGCTGATATGGTTTTCGGCCAGCAGCTGATGCCGCGTCCAGATTCCGTCGATCATACGGATATCCGTTACCTGCACGGTTTTCAGCGGCACCTGTTTAATATCCAGGTAGTCGCTTTTCACCACGATCCAGTTTTGCGGATCAATATAAAAGATTACTTCGCCATACCCCAGTTCCTGAGCAATAGCAGCCGTTTTTGGGATGGCTTTTACCACCAGTTTTCCGTCATCGTCTGGCAGGCGTTGCAGCTGATAGTCGGCAATACTGATATGACCGTTCTGCTTAATATCTTCATAGGTAAAATCGGTACCCATAAAATAGTCGCCACGATCGGATGCGGAAATCCGCCGCACCTTGCGCAGTGCCGGCAGGTACAGCCACTGATCATCTTCCTGATCTGTGGCGGCATAGTCGAAGGTCAGAAAAGCGGTGTCTTTAACATTGGCCGGTGATTTATAAAAAAATACGGTCTTTTTATCGTCACCAAAATATTTGCGGTAAGACAGTGTTTCACGGCGCCGCTCTTTGCCCCGGCTGTCGGTCAGTAACATGCTCAGCTGGCTGCTGACGTGCTGGCCGTCATCCACCGCGTTTACCCGCTGTGCAATATCGTCGGCGCTGAGTGTTGCCAGTAATTCCGTATTAAAAGCTTCTTCTGCCTGCAACGGCTGGCTGTGCAGGGCGCCATTTAAAGCTGCAGTACTGAGTCCTGTGGTTAGCAAAAATGCCAGAACTGTACTGCCAGTCACGTGTTTTTCTGCCGCTATCGCACTGGCTTCGGACGCCTTTTTCTCACCGAAAATAAAGGTCGGCTGCAGTAATACAATCAGTGCCGGTAACAGCGTCATGGCGGCGATAAAACTCATACTCACCGATAACACGACAATGGTGCCGAAGTGCGTCAGCGGTACAACCTGAGAGCTGATCAGTACACCAAAACCAAAGGCAATCGCCAGATAATTAAACAGCAGCGCCCGGCCTGTGGAACGGAATAATTCGGTGAATAATCCGCTGCCTTTCAGTCCGTCTGCCACCAGGGTTTTCAGGCGTTCGAGGGTATGAATAGCAAAGTCGATACCCAGGCCAATAGCTACCGAGGCAAACATGGAGGTGCCGATGCCAAGGTTAATCCCCAGCAATGCCATCGCTGCATAAACCGTAAGAATGGAACAGATTACCGGCAGGGTTGCAAGCAGACCGGCGGCCCAGGAGCGGAATAATAACGCCGAGACCAGAAAGACACAGAGCAGCGAAATAACCACGCTGTAAAAATGGCTGACGCCCAGATCTTTAATCCAGTGGTAATTAACATTGACACGACCACTGAGGCTGGCAGTAACCGGCTCATCCATAACGGCATTGTTAAAGTGCTGATCGATATATTGCTGCAGGGCTTCAACCACCGGTTTTGTGGCAATAAAATCGGCACTGTCGAGATTCAGACGGATATTGGCCAGACGGTAGTCATAGTCAATTTCTTCAGAAAAATCGGCAGGATCAGAACTGGCCGAGTAGAGCAGAAAATACTGCGCAATCAGATCGGCATCCTGCGGCAGACGGTAAGCATCGCCCTGACCTTCGTTCAGGGATTTATTCATCTGCTTTAAATAATCCACCACCGATGATGAACCATTTACATGCGGCAGGGTTTCCGCGTAGGCCTGCAGAGCTTCCATGGCATTCAGCACCTGCGGTGAAAAAATCCCTTCGTTACGGCTGCTGGTAATCACAATGTCCAGCGTATTGGTGCCTTCCAGATGCTGATTAATGACCTTGTCAGCCTGATAGATTGCTTCGCTGGGATGAAAGGTATTAATGCGGTTTTCGTTTACCTTAATCTGGGTAGCCAGCAGGGCGCCGCTGATGCTGAGCAGTGCAAAGAATGACAGTGTGGCGCGTGGATGGCGTACACAGATTCCACCGAGATAAGTCATCAGGCGGGCAAAGGTATCCTGCTGGCTGTTCTGTTCAAGGCGAATCCAGCGCTGGCTGACTCTGGGTTTCAGTAAGGTGATGCAGGCCGGTAAAACAAAGAGCGAATAAAACCAGGCAACCAGCACGCCGAAGGCGGTGAATAAACCAAAGTATTCAAAGGGTGGCATATAAGATGACGCGTACAGGCCAAGAAATCCGGCAATAGTGGTCAGCGACGTCAGCGTTACCGGGCGCGCCATAACGGCAACGGCTTCACGGATACAGGCCTGCAGCGACCAGTCCGGATGTCGTGCCTGCATTTCGTAATAGTGGCTGAAAATATGAATTGAATCGGCGACGGCCATACCAATTAAAATAACCGGCATAGCGTTGGTGATAACAAAAAAAGGCACACCGCAGTAAGCCATAAAACCGAGGGTCATCAGTACCGAGGCGGCAATCACCAGATTACCCAGCAGGGCCGGTAATAAACGGCGGAATGCAACGATCAGCATAATGGTAATAATTAATCCGGCGAGCGGATTAAGACGGCTGGCATCATGGTCGATATAGTGACCGAGATAGCCGAGAACGGCGCCTTCACCGGCAACATGGAGTTCGACACCTGCAGGCACCTGTGTCTGTTGCAGCAACTGATTGATGGCGTCGTAGGCGGTTTCAGCCTGGCTGTCATCGTACAATTCCAGCACGATCATACTCATCGCACCGTCGTCAGAAACCAGCATGCCGTGATACAGCGGAAAGTCTTCTATTGCCTGACGCAGGGCCGCATCATGCTGAGTTCGTAAGTCATAGAATGGTGCAACATCCATCCCGTCGGCCGAGGCGCTGATATTATTTTCACTGGCCAGACTGATGGTCCGCGCTGTATTAATCATCGGCAGGGCATTTAACTGATCGGTCAGCTGCCCGATCAGATCGAGAGTCTGTTTGCGGTAAATGCCTTCTGCCGAACGGTCATATATGGCAACGATCAGCGGGTCACTTAAACCAAAAATCTCCCGCACCTTATTTTTATACACCAGCGCCGGATTGTCGGCTTCGAGAAAGGCATCGGCACGGGTGTCTTTATGCAGTTGTCCGAGGCCGGTTATCAGTAGTGCCATTAACAGAAAGCCGGCAAACAGAACGGTTTTCGGGTAATTAACTCCCGCCTGAATGCCACTTCTCACGACTGACAGCAGCCAGTGCTTTTCCCTGTAGGTATTCATAACTTGCCCTCAAATGAATGTATATGCATCTATATGTAAATGTATATGCATGCAAATGGCAAATTTTTTTTAGCTGCGCAGGGTGAGAATAGCGTCGGCGACCTGCAACAGCTGTGCAGAAAGCTCGTCACCAAGGTGCTGGGAAATGCCGCTCTGTGCCTGTTTCCAGCGAATTTTTGCCTTATTAAACAAGGCTTTACCTTCGTCGGTCAGAGACACCAGAGTTACCCGGCCATCATCGGGGCTGGGATTGGTCTGAACATAGCCGCTGCGGATCAGCGGTTTCAGATTACGCGTCAGGGTGGTTTGCTGCAGCACCAGAACTTCCTGCAGTTCTTTCTGTGATGGGTTTTTCAGCATCGACAGCACACGCAGAACAGAGAACTGCGCAATGGTAATACCCAGATCGCGCAGGCTGTTGTCGTAGTAGCTGGTCAGAACCCGGTCGGCCTGGCGCAGCTTGAGGTTAAAGCAGGGAGTAATATTCATAAGAGTATCCGGCTGCAGAACACAGCAATCATAGCTCAGACAAGCAGGCTCTGTCAGCGCACTTTCGGTGCATGATCGGGGCTCCCCGGAAAAGAAGAAAACGGATAAAGACTTTCTATTTTCTGAAATATTCGTACCCTATGCTGCTTAAATCCAACAATGATGGACAGAGTACAAGGGAATGAAAAAAAGCCTGCTGACTTTATTACTGGCCTCGGCCACAACACTGGCGTATGCCGATACAGATTCTGCGGTTGACGCGGAAAGCACTACCGCAACAAAGCAAGGCTTAGGGTTCAGCTTCAGTGCTGACCTGATGGCGGGTGGTGATAAGTTGGCGGAGATGGAATACGAACGTGGCACGTCTAGCGATATTAATGCCGGTGCCGGTATTAACCTTGGTGCCGGTGTGTATTACACCCTGAACCAGTTTCGTGCTGAAGCCCGCCTGAACTGGCTGAGTGATTCTGCCAATGGTCTGGATGACGACAACGATCCGGTTACCATTGAGTTTTCGACCTATCCGCTGGATCTGATGCTGCACTACCAGCTGGGCAAGCACAGTCTGGGAGCTGGCCTGACGTATCATATGAATCCGAAACTGGATATGGACGGCACAGAGTATACCTTTGATTCACCGACCGGCAGTCTGATCGAATACCAGTACCACCTGAATCCGCGTTTTGCCATCAGTGCCAAATACCAGAACATTGAATATTACTATCAGCCTGCTGATGCCACCTTTGATGGCTCAGGGCTGGGTATCGGAATTTCTTTCCAGCTTTAATCCTGCTTTTTGCAGATATAAAAAAACGCAGCCAATGGCTGCGTTTTTTTATTTTCAGATGGTTGTTATTACACCGTCTGGGCGGTTGCAGAGTTTTCTGCGTTTTCTTCCGGGTATAAATCCGCTTCGGCCTGTTCCAGCATGGCGAATTCTTCTTCGGCAGTTTTGGCCACCAGATGGTTTTTGCTGTAACCAAAATAATAGGCTGCACCAATCACAAAGAGGATCAGCGTGTAGAAGAAGGCGCGCGGGTCGAAGGCATACACACCGGTTAATGCAATCAGCGACAGCAGCAGGGCAATACCGGAGGTAAATACACCACCCGGTGTTTTATACGGACGCACCAGCTCAGGCTGTTTAACGCGCAGCATAATATGGCTCAGTGCCATCAGGGCGTAAGACACGGTTGCGCCAACCACAGCCATGGCCAGCATCAGGTCGCCTTCACCGCTCAGCGAGGCAGCAAAACCCAGTACGCCAGGAACGATCAGGGCACGCGCCGGTACTTTACGTTCTGTGGTTACCGACAGGCTTTGTGGTAAATAGCCGGCACGCGACAGGGCAAATACCAGACGGCTGTAGCCGTAAATAATGGAGAAGAAGGATGCAATTAAACCGACCAGACCCAGTACGTTAACGACGGTAGCCAGTTGGCTGTTACCGGTTGCATTCAGGGCATCCACCAGAGGTACGGCACTTGCGCCCATTGCCTGTGCACCAGCCGCGCCCGGAATTAACAGCACAACCAGCAGGGCGGTAAACAGCAGGAAAACCATGGCGCCGATAATACCTTTAGGTACATCTTTGGCCGGGTCTTTGGATTCTTCGGCGGCCAGTGGCACACCTTCTACCGCCAGGAATAACCACATAGCAAAAGGCAGTGCGGCCCATACACCGTACCAGCCCAGTGGCAGCATGGCCGAAGCGCCTTCGCTGGCGGCAATATCAAACAGGTTGGCGCTGTCAAAATTACCGATTAAAGCAATCGCGGTGGCAATAATGGCCAGTACAGCCAGACCGGAAATCACCATCATCACTTTTAATGCTTCGCCCACACCGGCCAGATGAATACCGATAAAGACTAAATAAAAGGCGGCATACACCCAGGGGCCATTAAAGCCGAGTAAAGCTTCAACCGCCGAACCGATAAAGATCACAATCGCCGCCGGCGCCAGTGCATATTCAATTAATACCGCAAGGCCGGTTAAATAACCGCCTGCCGGGCCCATTGCCTGACGGGCAAAACTGTAACCGCCACCGGCGGCCGGAATAGCCGCCGACATTTCAGCCAGTGACAGCACCAGGGTAAAATACATCACCGCCATTAACAGCGCGGCGATGGCAAAACCCCCCCAGCCTGCCTGAGCGATACCAAAGTTCCAGCCGGCAAAATCACCGGAAATTACATAAGAAACCCCGAGACCGGCGAGAAGAATCCAGCCGGCGGTGCCTTTTTTCAGTTGCCGTTTGGCAAGGTAGTCCTGATGGGATGTGGACATGGTATTACCTCATACGTTGAATAAATGGTGTTTTCTCAAACAGAAAAAATACAATCAGCCGAGCAGAAAATTTTTCGTCTCTGCCGCGGGGGAAGAGGCGGGTTTTATTGTTGTATGCTCATCCGGAAAATCGGGCTGATGATCAATGGTCGCCGCTTGTGCGGTACTTTCTGACAGGCTGTCTGCGGGGCCGGTCAGCGAGCCGCTGCGGTCTTTAAGTTGTACGCCGGATAGCTGCAGCCGGCGTGATTCGCGCAGTAAATAACCGGCCTTATGGGCCGCTTCGCTGAAGTTCAGGCCTTCTGGCCGAACGTTGGAAATACAATTACGGCGGGCATCGGTCAGGCCGCGCACCGGTGCCCAGGTGAGATATAACCCCAGACTATCGGGAGAACTTAACCCCGGCCGTTCGCCAATTAATACCAGTACGGTTTTAGCATTTAATAATTCGCCGGCATCATCACCGACTGCGACCCGACCCTGTTCTACCAGGGTAATGGGGGCAAGCTTCCACGGCTGTTTATCGGCCTGTAACTCTTCACATAAGGCCTGAATAAAAGGCACGGCGTTATGGGCAATAGCAGTGGCGGATAAACCGTCGGCAATGACCAGCGCCAGATCGAAGGGCTGTTCCGGCGTTTGCTGCTCCTGCTGCAGTAATACCCGTGATGCTTCATCCAGACGGCGGCCTAAATCGGGGCGCTGCAAATAGGTCATACGGTCAACGGCTTCGCTGTGCAGCTTTAATGGCGGCTCGTCGCTTAACAGCGGATACTGTTCGGCCAGGGTTTCCAGCTGTTGTGTCAGCGCCGGAAAATCCAGCGGCGTATGCACGGCGTCGCGCGCCTGAGCGTGAGCTAACTGAAATTCCAGCATTTCTTTGGTGGGCAGGCTGACACCGCTGCGCCCGAGGCCAATACGCGCTGCGGTAAACTGGCGCAGGCGACGCCATGGGTTATCTATAACACCGTTCCAGTCGTCGTTGTGGATATCTGGCTGATCAACCATTGGACACCTCCGATGCTGAATTACCGGCCGGTAATGTTTTTAATGACGCCGCAAACGCCGGTGGTAATGCATCGTTTAAGCAGGCACCGGCGGCGTTGCTCATAATCTGCATTTTTTCCAGCCAGGCTTCGAATTCCGGCGATGGCCCGAGGCCAAGAACACGGCGTGCAGATAACGCGTCGTGGAATGAGGTGGTCTGATAATTGAGCATAATGTCGTCGGAGCCGGGAATGCCCATCACAAACGAACAACCGGCAGCGCCCAGTAAGGTCAGCAGGTTATCCATATCGTTCTGATCGGCTTCGGCGTGGTTGGTGTAGCAAACGTCACAGCCCATTGGCAGGCCGAGTAATTTGGCGCAGAAATGATCTTCCAGACCGGCGCGGATAATTTCTTTACCGTCGAATAAATATTCCGGGCCAATAAAACCCACCACGGTATTCACCAGCAGCGGATTAAATTTGCGCGCTACGGCATAGGCGCGGGTCTCGCAGGTTTGCTGATCCAGCCCGTGGTGAGCATTGGCTGATAATGCGCTGCCCTGACCGGTTTCAAAATACATCACGTTATTGCCCACGGTGCCGCGCTGTAATGACAGTGCGGCCTGCTCGGCTTCGGCCAGTGTGGCTAAATTAAAACCAAAGCTGGAGTTGGTGGCCTCGGTGCCGCCAATCGACTGAAATACCAGATCGACCGGTGCGCCCTGTTCGATGCATTCCAGCGTATTGGTGACATGGGTCAGCACACAGGACTGGGTTGGAATTTCGTATTTGCTGATGACTTCATCCATTAATTTCATCAGCCGGGTGGCTTGGGCAACGTTGTCGGTGGCCGGGTTAATACCAATCACCGCATCGCCGCTGCCATACAGCAGACCATCGAGAATACTGGCGGCAATACCATTCATATCGTCGGTCGGATGATTCGGCTGCAGACGTGTCGCCAGACGCTTGGGTAAACCAATGGTGCTGCGGAAAGCGGTAATAACACGGCATTTTTGCGCGACCAGAATTAAATCCTGATTGCGCATGATTTTACTCACCGCCGCAGCCATTTCCGGCGTAATACCGTTGCGGATACTGGCCAGCATGTCGCTGCTGGCCAGATCTGAAAGCAGCCAGTTACGGAAATCACCCACGGTAAAATGACTGATGGGTGCAAATGCCAGCGCATCGTGTTCGTCGATAATTAAACGGGTTACTTCATCCTGTTCGTAAGGAATTAATACCTCGTTAAGAAAATTTTTCAGTGGCACCTCGGCCAGCGCCATCTGTGCCACGGCACGTTCTTCAGCGGAACGGGCAATCACCCCGGCCAGACGGTCGCCGGAGCGGGCAGGGGTTGCTCTGGCCATCAGGTCGGCCAGATTACGGAATTCGTAAGTCTTGCTACCCAGAGAGTAGCGATACGCTTTATGCATAGCGGTTTCCTGAAACAATGACGTGTTGCGGCGGGCAATAAGATGGGCCCGGCCGGAACAGATATTGCTGACGCAGATACTGCTGGCAGCCTTATCCTTTATGAACAACTCAGCGAATAGCGTTCCGGCGGCCTATCGAATTTTGGCAAATATGGTTTTTGTTATTTAAATCAGCGGATTAATGATGGTAAAAGCTTATAGATCACGAGCTGGTAACACAGGACTATTGTGAAAGCGTCACCATTCTTCCCAGTCGCATCTGATAGTGCGCACAGTAATGTAGCGATGCAGCATGCAACCGCCCCTGATTGGTGCATAACCGAAGCAACCGATGCGGACGAGCACGCCCACAACCTGCGAGACTGGCAACAGGAGTACGACCAGCTCAGCGACGGTGCTTTTTATGGCCGCATCGACGAACTGGCGCTGGAGCATTTGCAGGTATTCCGTGAACACACCAGCCAGGCGCTGCGCCAGCAGTGCAACGTCTGGCCGGATTCCGTCTGGCTGGGATTCGCTGCCGGCGAACAGGACTGCCGTATTAACGGCCAGGAAGTAGCCAGCAACGAATTAATGTGCCGGCCGGGAAACACCGGCTTTGAATTAGTAACACCGCAAAGCTTTGATATTTACGGCATCGTGGTCAGCCAGCAGGCGCTGACACAGTGTGCTGAGGCACAGGGCATTAACCTTGATGCGCGCTTATGGCAATCACCACGGCGCGGCTGGCAGGAACAAAAACTCAACGCCCTGCGCTATGTATTACAGCGTTTACTGGCACCGAAACACAGCGGTCTGGCCGGGCCATTACAGCAGGACATGCTGTTAATGGCCGTACTCGAAGTACTGCAACAACCAGACAACAACAGTAGTACGCTGCCGGCCTATGCACGGCGTAAAGCGGTGGTTGACCGGGTAAAAGATTTCCTCGCCGCCAACCCCAATGCACCGGTCACCATGACCGAACTGTGCGAATTAACCCATGTAAGCCGCCGCACCCTGCAATACAGTTTTGAAAATATTCTGGGCATTAGCCCGTTACGTTATTTACGCGTATCACGCTTAAATTCTGTACGTCGTGCACTGTCACAGCCCGATGCCATTCTTGATGTTGAACAGGACGACGTAACCGTGCAGCGCATTGCCAGCCACTGGGGCTTCTGGCACGCCGGCCAGTTTGCCCATGACTACAAACAACTGTTTGGTGAAAACCCGTCGGAGACATTAAAGCGCGGGTTTATGGGGAGGGGGTAGGTTTTAGTCAGGAAGCTGGCCCTTCAATACGTAGCCAGCCCTGTTGTTCACAGTAGTCTGCGAACTCCCGGTAATTTTCATTTATCCACATTTCATCCGGGTGATCATGAAAGCCCATAATGCCAACATTTCCATCACGGATTTCGAAGTCAATACATTCCCGGATTTCTTTTTGAGTAAGCTTCCCCTGATCTGAAAAATCAGTAATCAGATGCTTATTCATCAGAACTTTCGGGTCTTGAGAAACTTCGATCGCGCGCAAGCAAATGCTGCGGTAGTTTTTGGGAAGTACGGGGATAAGATTGAATGTAGGTTTTGGTTTTCGGAACATATTTTTAATCCCCTGACTCAGGCGGAATGGATCGATATCCGCACGCTTTAATTATTAAGATATGCTGATCCCGTAAATTAATCCCGATACTTTTTCAAAATAAGAAGGCGAAGGTTGGTACGAAGCAGAACTTCGCTATCCCTCGCTGGAAAACGAGCTTTACAGATTTGTTGACGGGACGATGCTGTACGGCATTCAGTTTAGAGTAAGTAAAAATGAGCGAATTCTGGTCGCGGATAAGATCCGCTCCTACATGGCAGAGCCTGATTCTGTATCCGATATTGCGTCCGACTTTATGCGCCTGAATGTATGCGTCTGGGCCCGCTGCAGCGAACGATCATTTTTCTGCCCCGCCGATATTATTACAGAGCTAGGGCCTGTTTCACTGAGTGTCAACAGGCCCTAGTATCTGCATTACCACCCATGGGTAGGTGATCAGCAGCAACAGCGCGATACTCAGGTAATTGCCATTGGCCGGGTTAAAGTCCCGGCCGATTTTTTCCCAGCTCAGTTTCATTACCCGTCGTCCAATCAGTACATCAAACAGCGCCATAAATGCCGCCAGTATGACACCCGCCAGCAACAGGCCTGCGGCAGAGTTCAGGCTGGTTTTGGGAATCATCCAGGAGCACAACAGAAGCGCTAACAGTGAACCAGTAATGGCGCTGATTTTAAGGGCGGTTTTTTTACCCAGCCGCGGCACCAGCACCGCAGCTCTGACAATTCCCTGCAGCGTCTCTGCACTGGCCAGCAATACACATAGCAGCAGGATCAGGGCCAGATCATGAAATATCAGGGTCATGATTGGTGCCTTTTGCGGAACTCACTGGGAGTAACACCGCTCAGGCGGCGGAATGCGGTGTTAAAGGTCGACTTCGAATTAAACCCTACATCAAAACAAATGCGTGACACCGGCGTATCGCTGTTGCGCAGTGCCTGTTGTGCGGCATCAATCCGGTAGCGGTTGAGCCAGTCGTAAAAATTACTGCCCGAACACTGGTTAATGGCCGCCGATGCCTGATGGGTGGTCATGCCACACATGGCGGCCAGTTTGCCGAGCGACAGTTCGTTATCGCGGAATGCGCCATTGGCCAGTGCCTGCTGCAGCTCGGCGAAGAGTTCCTGCTGGGCATTGTTGGCGGTAGCTGCGCTGGTATCGGCTGGTGTGACGTTGCTGCTGTCCGGGTCTGCGCTGCCCGGGTCTGTGTTGTCTGGTTTGGATGACGTTGCCAATGGCTGACGTGGTGGCAGGCTTTGCGGCAGCTGGGCGTGGCTGAGCATCAGATACAGCAGGTAGGCGCTGGTCGGCGCGAGGGCAAAGGCCACCGACAGATTCCAGCCAAAGCCCTGGCTGAGCAGAATACGGCCCAGCAACGAGAGGGCAATAATCAGTTGTACGGTCTGCAGTTTATTAATCCAGCTGCCGAGTCTGGCTTTGCGTCCCTGGTAGCCCAGAGTGCGCTGCCGCCACCAGTACAGCAGGCTGAGTCCGGCGATAATGGCGAGGTAGTCGTTGCCGTAAGGGGCCAGTGGTTGCCACAGGCTTTCGTCGATCCGTACTTTCAGCATCCAGTCGATGCGTTCGGCCGCGGGCAGGTTCCAGTAAGGAACGTCCATTAATGCGACGATGAAGGCCGGAGATAAGTGCAGCAGCATTTGTCTGCGCGGGTGAAAAATATTGTCGCCCTGCAGCGCGCGCTGATAGCCATACAATGTGAGTGGCAGCAGCACAACCAGTGGATCGATCAGTTTCAGAAAGAACGGCCAGCGCAGAAACATATCGGTGGCGTGATAGAGAAACTCCAGCGATTGCAGCATCACCAGTGTTGCCAGCCCCAAAAGCCAGGCGATGGTCAGGCGGGTGTGGGCATGATTTACCATCCAGCTCAGGGTGGCCAGCAGCAGTACACTGCTGAGGCACAGTCCGATCAGCGCTGCTGCGCCTGCTTCGTAGTTCATCAATACCTCTCAGAGAGACCAACTAAAGTTCGGATAGATCGAACCGTACGTGTAAGTGTTTGTTTTTAAAGTTATTTTTCTTTGGTGTCGGATCTATCGATACGGACGATCCTGTTGTCGTTCCGGCGTCTAATACTATTTCCTGTCACATAATCATAACAAGTGAGGAAACCCCGATGCATTTAGGCAGTGTCCTGAAGAAGCCCGGCCTGTACGCGCTGAGCGCATTAAGCTGCGCCTTATTAACAGGCTGCAATGACGATAAGAGCAATGCAAGCCATTCCTACGAAGCACAGATCACCTATACCGCCCATGGTGTGCCGCATATTGAGGCCAAAGACTATCCCAGTCTGGGTTACGGTATCGGTTATGCGCAGGCCAGAGAAAACCTCTGCACCCTGTCCGAACAACTGCTGAAGCTTAAATCACAGAAGTCCGAATACTTTGGCGCCGGTAGCGGCAATGCCAATCTGCTGTCGGATCTGGGCTACAAAGCCATGGATTATCCGGCTGAAGCCGCCCAGCTGTACAGTGGTTTATCAGCAACGACCAGAGGGCTGCTGCAGGGCTATGCTGCCGGCTTTAACCGCTCGCTGAGTGAGCGTGCCGGTCCGCAGGAATATCCGTCGCCGTGTCGCGGTGCTGACTGGGTAACCAGCATTACGGCGCAGGATCTGCTCGCTTATCAGTTGGATCTGGCGGGGCTGTCGAGTGCTCGTAACTTCCTCGCGGCGATGGCTGCGGCACAGCCGCCGGTCGCTACGGTTGCTGCGGTCGACAGTGCACAACTGGATGCCGGTCATGTTTTTACCTCTGAAGGTATTGGCAGTAATGGCTGGGCGCTGGGCAGTGATCGTGTTGATGGCGCGAGCTCTGCGCTGTTAGGAAACCCTCACTTCCCATGGGACGGCGAGCTGCGCTTTTACCAGCAACACCTGACCATTCCCGGTGAGCTGGATGTTAACGGCGTAGGCATGGTGGGTCTGCCAGCGGTGGTGATCGGCTACAACCAGAATCTGGGCTGGACGCACACCGTGTCGCAGTCGAAGCGCTTTACCCTGTATCAGCTGGAGCTCGATCCGGCCGATCCGCTGCGCTACAAGTTTGATGGTGAATACCGCGAGCTCAGCAGCAAAACCGTCACGGTAAAAGTGAAGCAGGGCGACGGCTCGCTGGTGGATGTGCCGCACACCCTGTACTTCAGCCATTTTGGGCCGATGGTGAATCTGGCGTCACTGTCTCCGGCACTGGGCTGGACAACCAGTTCGGCCGTCACCTTCCGCGATGCCAACGCCGGTAACACCCGCATGCTGGAACAGTGGATCGCAATGGATAAAGCGAAAAACCGCGAAGAATTCTTCCAGGCCTTTGCCGATCATCAGGGCATTCCGTGGGTAAATACCCTGATGATTGCCGACGACGGCACGGCTTCTTATATCGACGGCACTCAGGTACCGCAGCTCAGCCCACAGGCTGAAGCTTACTGGGGTATGGCATCCCAGAGCCCGCAGTTAGCACCGATCTGGCAGGACGGCGCCGGCAGCGTGCTGTTACCGGGTAATAACTCACTGTACGAGTGGGTCGACACGGGTGATGCCGGAGCGCCGGGTCTGGTGCCGTTCAGCAAGGCGCCACAGGTTACGCGCAGCGACTATGTATACAACGCCAACAGCAGCCACTGGCTGACCAACGTGGCTGAACCTCTGACCGGCTACAGCCTGATGTACGGCCCGGAGCAGATTGTGCGCAGCCCGCGTACCCGCTACAACGCCCAGCTGATCAGCGATATGTCGGGAACCGGTCTGGCCGGTGCTGATAACCGCTTTACCCTGAGTGAGCTGGAAACCGTACTGACCCATAACGGCTCGCTGTTTGGCGGTGACTTCCGCAACGAACTGGTAACCCGCTGTACCAACCACAACAGCATTCAGGTAAACGGCTCGGCGTTTGATTTAACCGCCGCCTGTACCGCGCTGGCCAACTGGGATGGTAAGTACAACCTGAACAGCACCGGTGCGCAGGTGATGCGTGAATTCCTCGCGGCTTTCCGTGTTTCCGGTCACCGTGATTTGTCTGACAGCCTGTTCGCCGTACCTTTCAGTGCCCAGCAGGCAGCAACCACGCCGTCTGGTCTGGTGGCGATTGACGCCGGTGATGTTGATAACGACCCGGTACTGCAGGCACTGGCCGCGGCGGCCAAGCGTCTGACCGATGCCGGTATTGCGCTGGATGCGACGCTGGGTTCGGTGCAGTACGTGATTAAAGCCGCAGGCAAAGATCCGATTGCGATTACCGGCGCCAACTCGTATGAAGGCGTATTTAATATGGCTTCCAGTGCGGTGCCATCACGCTCGACTTCCGAGCTGGCAACCAATCTGGTGGGCAGCAAACGCGCCGATTCGCCGCTGGTATCACTGGATGAAGACGGCACAGGTGCGACCGAGCGTTACCGCATTAACTACGGCTCCAGCTTCGTGATGGCGCTGCAATACGGTGATAACGGCCCTGAGGCAGAAATGTTCCTGAGCTACGGTCAGTCACATGATCCTGAGTCGGAATTCTTCACCGACCAGACGCTGAACTACAGCAACCTGCAGTGGCGTCCGATGCTGTTTAAAGCGGCGGATATTAGAACGCAGGCGGTAGAGACGCTGCAGTTAAAAGGTAAGTAATTACCGAGTTGTCAGACATAAAAAGCCCGCGTTAGACGCGGGCTTTTTATTGTTTGTTGTATGACTTATCTGCAATGCAGAAGTATTGATTAGCTTGTCGCCACTGAATGGCGTTTATTTTTTAAAGTCGTGTAGTGCCCCATTATTTCTGCTTACCGTAAGCCTCCATTGTTATTAATGCTTATCGCATTAGCGTAATTCAGGATTCTTCTGCAATACGCTTAGGGTAGTGATTTTCCGGATTTTGTGGAAATTAATGGGTATATAAATACCACCTGTGCGCAGATGCATGGCTTTAAGTTGTTGAGTTGAGTCAGGTTTGGAAAGAAGCAGGCTGCTAGTATCCGGAACAGTTGTTTGGATCGGGGTGCAAGGTGAACAGGATGTACGTTAACCGGATACTGCTGCTGGCACTGCTCTGTCTGCTGTTTATGCCGGCCCGGGCTGATCTTACAAAAGAACAGCAGGCAGGGCTGGTTCATCTTCTTAAACATGATTGCGGTTCATGTCATGGCATGACGCTTAAAGGCGGGCTTGGTCCCAGTCTGCTGCCGCAGGATCTGCGCAGCCGTGATCCGGATTATCTGCAACATATTATCAGCAAAGGAATAAGCGGTACGGCTATGCCGCCCTGGGAACCTTTGCTGCAGGATGATGAAATTAATTATCTGGTAAACATTATTCTCAGCCCTCTTCCGGAGACCGGACAATGAAATACTGTATTTTAATCTTAACGGTGCTTCTGAATGCTGCCTGCAGTCAAATGTCTGAAAAACCGGCAACGGTTTATGCCAGCGGTGATCTCGGCGTTATTATTGAACGGGAAAGCGGAAGTCTGGCTGTTTTTAACAGTACCGGGCAGAACCTTGTAGCGACGATTAATGGTCTGGGTGATTTATCACACGCATCGGTTGTTTTTTCCCGCGATGAACGTTTCGCCTATGTCTTCGGGCGTGATGGTGGCCTGACTAAAGTCGATCTTATTCTGAAAAAAATCGATAAGCGTATTCTGCAGAGTGGCAACAGTATTGGTGGTGCCATTTCTCAGGATGGGAAACTGATTGCCGTCTCCAATTACAGTCCCGGAGGGGTACGTGTTTTTGATGCAGAAACACTGAAACTTGTTGCTGATATTCCGGCGGTTTACACCGACGAAAGTGGCGCAGAAAAATCGTCAAAAACCGTTGGTTTGGTTGATGCGCCGGGTAACCGCTTTGTTTTCAGCCTGTTTGATGGCAATGAAATCTGGATCGCGGATTTCTCGCACTTTGCTGTTGATGGTGAGTGGGATATTCGCCGTCATAAAAATATCGGGCAAAAACCATACGACGCATTAATTACCGATAATGGCCGTTTTTATGTGGCGGGTTTGTTTGGCGAGCCCGGAATGGCACGTCTTGATCTCTGGCATCCGCAGCAGGCTCCGGTACGGGTTCTGCCGGATTATGGCAACAAGGACCAGCGCCTGCCGGTATACAAAATGCCGCATCTTGAGGGCTGGGCTCAGTCTGGTAATTATTTATTTGTACCGGGAGTCGGTCACCATCAGGTACTGGTAATTGACAGTGATACCTGGCAACAGGTGGCACATATTCCGGTTGCCGGACAACCTGTATTTGTTATGGCCCGTCCGGATGACCGTGAAATATGGGTCTCTTTTGCTTTCCCCGATAATAATCAGGTCCAGGTTCTTGATGCGGAAAACTTCAGTTTATTGCGCACCATTAATCCCGGTACTGCAGTGTTGCATATGGAATTTTCTCCCCGTGGTGAGCAGGTCTGGGTATCGGTCCGGGACGATCATCAGGTACAGCTTTATGACACTGCCACCTATGAGAAAAAAGCGACACTGCCGGTTCATAGTCCGAGTGGTATTTTTCTGACCCGCCGTGCTCATGTCATTGGTCTTTAAGAGGAGATGAGTATGACGGTTCCGGCTCTGACGGATTTACAGCGGGCCATTATTGATGGTTACCAGCAACATCTGCCGTCATCACTGACACCATATCAGGATATGGCCAGCGAACTGGGCAGCAACGAAGCCGATGTTATTGCCGCAATAGACGATTTAATTCAGCGGGGGCTGATCAGACGTCTTGGCCCGGTATTCGATCATCACCGTGCCGGAGCCAGTACGCTGGTGGCGATGGCGATTCCGGCTGACAAGCTGGAACAGGAAGCGCTCAGCCTGAATACCTTTGCTGGCATTAATCATAACTATGAGCGGGAGCATCAATACAATCTGTGGTTTGTGCTGACGGCCAGCCATGATCAGGCTTTGCAGCAACGCCTGGAAGCCATATGTGAGCGTCATCCGTGGCCGGTACTGGTGCTGCCAATGGAGCAGGCTTACCACATCAACCTCGGATTTCCGCTGAACTGGAATGGAGGCGCGGATGATGTCTGTGCAAAACGCTGAGCAACAACTGAAATTCCTGCTGCAGCAGGGATTGCCTCTCGACTCCCGCCCGTACCGGGTATTGGCGCAACAAACAGGGCTGAGTGAAGAACAGGTTCTGCAACGGATTCAGCATTGGCAACAGGAGGGGCTGATCAGACGTATGGGGGCCATCGTCGATCACCATCAGCTGGGCTACAACGCCAATGCCATGCTGGTATTTGATATTCCAACAGAGCAGGTCGATCTGGTTGGTGAAACCATTGCTGCCAGTGGCCGGGTGTCACTTTGCTACCGGCGTCCGCGGCGTCCCGGCTGGCATTACAACCTGTTCTGCATGATTCATGGCCGCTGTCGCGATCAGGTGTTGCAGCAGATTGCGCAGCTGCGCCAGAGCCTTGGCCTGTCGGTTTTCCCTTTTCAAATATTGTTCAGCCGGCAGCAGTTTAAGCAGTGTGGTGGCGACTATTTTGAGCCTGATGCAAAAGGTGCGGCCAATGGTAACTGAAACATATCAGGCGTTGCTCAGCGATGAGCTGAACCGGGCGCTGATCAACCGTTTGCAACAGGGATTACCTGTTTGTTCAGAGCCTTTTCAGCAGCTGGCGGAAGAACTTCAGACAACACCGGCGGTGATTCTGGAGCGCATAACGCAGTTTCTCGACTGCGGCCTGGCCACCCGTTTTGGCCCGATGTTTCAGATTGAGCGTGCCGGTGGCGCTTTTACGCTGGTTGCCACGCACGTCGATGAACACCGATTTGACGAGGTTGCTGCGCTTGTTAATGCCCGCCATGAAGTTGCCCATAACTACCGGCGTGAGCACTGGCTGAATATGTGGTTTGTGCTGGCCTGCGAACAGCCGCAGCAGGTTGCCTGCGTACTGGACGAGCTGGAAAAAGCCAGCGGTTGCGAAATGCTGAATTTTCCCAAGGAGCAGGAGTTTTATGTGCAGCTCTATCTGCCGGTCTGAGTCTGCGCTCAGTCCTCTGATGCAACGCCTGATGCAGCTGACCCAGCAGGGGCTGCCGCTGCATGAAAAACCCTATCTGCAGCTGGCCCGGCAGTTAGGTGTCAGTGAACAGGAGGTGCTGGATAGCCTGCAGCAAATGCAGGATAGCGGTGTGATCCGGCGTATTGCGCTGGTGCCGAATCATTACGCTATCGGCTACCGCTTTAACGGCATGAGTGTCTGGGAAATTGATCCGCAGCAGCTGTCCGCAGCCGGAGCCAGACTGGCCGCCAGTGGCTATGTCAGCCACTGCTATCAGCGTCCGGCCAAAGGTGAACAGTGGCCCTATAACCTGTTTGCCATGGTACACGGCACCAGCCGCGAACAGGTTGAAGAACTGGTGAGCCGCATCCGCGCTCTGCTGGGGGACAGCTGTCATCGCCATGATGTGCTGTACAGCAGTCAAATTCTGAAAAAAACCGGTCTTCGTCTGGCCGGCACATCGCAATAACCGGAGGTTTTTATGTTCAGACTGACTCAGCAGATGGAGTGGCTACTGTCGGATCAGCCGCTGCCTCCGGCACGCAAGCCGCCGGGCCCGGTGGTGATCTGGAATCTGATCCGGCGCTGCAATCTGACCTGTAAACACTGCTATTCAACCTCGGCTGACACCCACTTCCACGGCGAGCTGAGCACAGAAGAAGTATTCCGCACACTGGAGGATCTGCGCCAGTTTCGGGTACCGGCCCTGATACTTTCCGGCGGTGAACCGCTGATGCGGCCGGATATTTATGATATTGCGCAGAAGGCGCGTGAGCTGGGTTTTTATGTTGGATTATCCACCAATGGCACACTGATCAACCGTAACAATATTCAGCAGCTGGCGGCGGCGGGGTTTGATTACGTTGGCATCAGTCTGGACGGCGATGAAGAAACCCATGACCGCTTCCGGCAGATGAAGGGAGCTTACCGTGCCTCTCTGGATGCAATGGCACTGTGCCGTGAACACGGTATCCGGGTGGGCGGGCGCTTTACCCTGACGGAAGAAAATGCACCACAGCTGCCCGCCATGCTGGATCTTATGGATCAGCTGGATATCGACAAATTTTATTTATCCCACCTGAATTATGCCGGACGGGGAGGGCGTAACCGTAAACAGGATGCCTTCCTGAACACTACCCGCAGGGTAATGACGGATTTATTTGAACGCTGCCAGAGCGAACTTAAAGCCGGTAGAAACCGTGAGTACGTCACGGGTAATAATGATGCCGATGGTGTCTGGCTGCTTATGTGGGCACGGCAACACTACCCTGAACGTGCCGATCTGCTACAGCAGAAGCTGGTGCAGTGGGGAGGGAATTCATCCGGTGTGAATATCGCCAACATCGATAACCTTGGCCAGGTTCATCCGGACACCTTCTGGTGGAAACATAACCTCGGCAATGTCCGCGAACGCCCCTTCAGTGATATCTGGCGCAATACCACAGATCCGCTGATGCAGGGAATGCGTCAGACCCCCCGTCCGCTGGAAGGGCGCTGCGCCACCTGCCAATACCTGAATCTGTGTGGCGGAAATACCCGTGTACGTGCCTTTCAGATGACAGGAAATCCCTGGGCTGAAGATCCGGCCTGCTACCTGAGTGATGACGAAATTAATCCGCATCAGCCCGGGCAGATCCCGCTGCTGCAGGCCGAAGGATAACTGGAGACTAATTATGCACCCGCCAATCCTTAATCAGATGTTGTCCTCAGTGCCTGATGATTCACCACTGCAACCGGGCGAAGTCGCGCTGATCGGTGCCGGTCCCGGCGATCCCGGGTTGCTGACGCTAAGGGCGCTGCGCCTGCTGGCCCAGGCCGATACGGTTATTTATGACCGCCTGGTCGGTGCCGGCATCATGGCACTTCTGCCGCCGCAGTGTCAGACCATCTATGTGGGCAAAGCCGCCGGAGACCATGTTCTTCCACAGGAAGAAATCAACCAGTTGCTGGTTCGTCTGGCCCGTACCGGAAAACGTATTGTCCGCCTTAAGGGAGGGGACCCTTATATTTTTGGCCGTGGCGGGGAAGAGATTGAAGACCTGCGTCATGCCGGACTGCCTTATCGGGTCATCCCCGGCATTACCGCCGCTTCCGGCTGTGCCACATACGCCGGTATCCCGCTGACCCATCGTGATCATGCGCAAAGCTGCACGCTGGTTACCGGGCACCTGAAAAAGGATGGCGAACTTGACCTGAACTGGCAGGCGCTGGCCCAGCCCGGACAAACCCTGGTGTTTTATATGGGGGTCAACAGTGCGGTTGTTATTACTGAGAATCTGACGGCTGCTGGTCTGGCAGCAGAGACGCCGGTTGCGGTTATCGAGCGTGGCACGACACCACAACAGCGGGTTCTGCGCTCCACTCTGGACGATCTGCCACGGCTTGTTGCCAGCGAAGATATCCGTCCGCCATCACTGCTGATTATTGGCAGCGTTACGGCACTCGCCTATGACGAATTCCAGCCGGTTGTACAGGAGTCAGTCGCATGTTGAACCCTCTTTCCCGTTGGCTGCTGCCATTGCTTATCGGCAACCTGAGCATTCTGAGCTGTGTGGCGCAGACCAGCACGGCAGCAGACTCTGAGGCCCTGCAGATATATCAGGATCACTGTGCCGGTTGTCATGGTGCGCAGCGTACCGGAGTCATGGGACCGGCACTGCTGCCGGAAAGCCTGGCACGTTTGCGTAAAGCAGAGGCACTGAATGTTATGCTGCACGGTCGCGTCCTGACTCAGATGCCGGCCTTTGCCAGACAGATTCCGGAAGAAAAACTGCAGCGGCTGATTGAGCTGATTTACAGCCCGCCGGCCGAACCTCCGCGCTGGGAAGAAAAAGATATTACACAGTCGCGGGTAAGTTATCCGGTTCCTGATAACGACAAACCACTGTTCAGTGCAGACCCGCAGAATCTGTTTATTGTGGTGGAGCTGGGTGATCATTCTGCCACTCTGCTGGATGGCGATAAATTTGAAGCCATAACCCGTTTTAAAACCCGTTTCGCCCTGCATGGCGGCCCTAAATTTTCACCGGATGGGCGTTACGTTTACTTTGCTTCCCGTGATGGCTGGATCAGTAAATACGATATTTACAACATGACCTATCTCGCCGAAATCCGGGTTGGTATCAATACCCGCAATCTTGCCATCTCGGCAGATGGCCAATACCTGATCGCCGCTAACTACCTGCCGGGTAATCTGGTTTTGCTGAGCAGTAAAGATCTGAGCCTTATTAAGATTATTCCGGCCAGCAGTGGTGATACAACCTCACGTGTCAGTGCGGTATACACCGCACCACCGCGCCACAGCTTTGTTGCAGCACTGAAAGATATTGCCGAAGTCTGGGAAATTACCCCGTCAGATACCGATGCCCAAATACGCCGCATTCCGACCAGTGAATACCTGGATGACTTTTTCTTTGACCAGAATTATCAGTACCTTATCGGCTCTTCAAGAAAGGGTAACAGTGCTCAGGTCGTGAATCTGGATTCCGGTAATACGGTGGCAGACCTCAGCATAGAAGGCATGCCGCATCTGGGGTCAGGAATTACCTGGAAATACCAGGATACTGAAGTCCTTATGACGCCAAACCTGAAAGACAGCCGCTTAACCATTATTGATATGAGCAACTGGAAAACCATTCGCCAGCTTGATACTCAGGGGCCGGGTTTCTTTACCCGCAGTCATGATGGCAGTCCTTATGCCTGGTCAGATGTGTTCTTTGGTCCGCATAAAGACCTGATTAATATTATTGATAAAAAGTCACTGGAAATTGTTAAAACCCTGCGCCCCTCTCCGGGAAAAACATCCGGCCATGTCGAGTTTACCCGTGATGGTCGTTATGCCCTGCTGAGCATATGGGATGATGATGGTGAGCTGATTATTTACGATTCCAAAACACTGGAAGAGGTCAAGCGCCTGCCAATGAAAAAACCATCGGGAAAATACAATGTTTACAATAAAACCCGCTACGTCCGGGGAACAAGCCATTAGCCGGTTAATCGTGGATTAACCGGCGGATCAGCAGTGCTTAAATCGTTGGCTCTTGTTCTTTATGGTAATGAATCCTGCAGTCTCGGATAAAAAGACAATATATTATCCTGTGGCTTAAGCCCCGCGCGGGCGAGGGTTTTCAGCGGCTGAAACTGCAGGTCGGCAATACGCACTTCGGTATTGTATTTGGCGCTGGCGGCTAAAAATTTCAGCAAGGCGGCCAGGCCGCCGGCATCAATAACCGGTACGGCATCCATATACAGAATCACGGCTTTTTTATCGCGGCTGTGAATCGCCAGTTCAGAAAAAATCCGGTCAGCGGCGGCAAAAAACAGCGGCCCGTTTATTTTATAAACTGCCCAGCCAGCCGGCAGAGGTTCGCTGATTAATTTGCTGTTGTCGCTGATATCGCTGACTTTGGTCATCTCAGAAATATCGCGCATAAATAACAGTGAGGCGAGCACGATACCAACGCCGATGGCGATCACCATGTCGAACAGTACCGTCAGGCTAAGACAGGTCGCCAGCACCATAATGTCGCCCCTGGGCGCGGTGCGGAAAAAGTGCAGCACTTTATCGGCCTCACTGATATTCCACGCCACCAGTAATAACAGCGCCGCCATCGAGGCCATGGGTAAATGCGCCAGTACCGGAGCCAGTACCAGCAGACCGGCCATTACCACCAGGGCATGAACCATTGCCGCGATTGGCGTTTGTGCTCCGGCGCGGAAATTGGCGGCCGAGCGGGCAATGGCGGCGGTGGCGGTAATACCACCAAAAAATGGCACCACAATATTGCCGATGCCCTGACCCAGTAACTCGCTGTTGGCGCTGTGGCGGGTGTTGGTCATGCCATCGAGCACCACGGCGCAGAGCAGGGATTCAATCGCGCCGAGCATGGCAATGGAAAATGCTGCAGGCAGTAATAACTGCAGCAGCGACCAGGACAAACCAATCGGCTGGCCGTCGGCGCCGGGCTGTTCCCAGGGCCAGAAAAATTCCGGCAATATTGGTGGAATACCGTTGCCAACCGAACCATCCGGTAATAAATAACTGAAACGGCTGCCGATGGTGTCGACTTCGTGGCCCTGTAAGCCCAGCAGCCAGGCGGTTAATACACCAACCAGCAGTGCCGGAATATGGGGCGGCAGGCTGCTGATTTTTTTCCACAGCAGCAGAGTCGCAAAGGTGGTGATACCGACGGTCAGGCTGGCACTATCAAAGCCGGGTAACGCCTGTGCCAGGGTGTGTACTTTTTCGACATAGGTTTCCGGGTATTGAATAGTCAGCCCGAAAAAATCCTTTAATTGCAGAGTCGCAATCACGATGGCAATACCGGAGGTAAAGCCGAGGGTTACCGACTCGGGAATATATTCGATAAAACGCCCGAGGCGGGCAAAGGCCATGGCAATCAGAATCAGGCCGGATAACAGGGTGGCAATCAGCAAACCTCCGAGGCCGAACTTTTCCGCAATGGGATAAAGAATGACCACAAAGGCCGCGGTCGGGCCGGAAATGCTGAAGCGTGAGCCGCCGGTCAGGGCAATAATAAAACCGGCAATCATGGCGGTGTATAAACCGTATTGCGGTGCGACTCCGCTGGCGATTGCCAGTGCCATCGACAGCGGAATGGCGATAATACCAACGGTGATGCCGGCAATAATATCTTTGCCAAAACGTTGTGCGGTGTAGGGTGATTCTTTCAGGGATTCGCGCAGGGCATTGGCGATGCGCAGGGAAAATAAATGAGCGCGGTGCGGCATTCAGGGGCTCCCGGCAGGAGATAAGAGGGCGGCACTATAACACAAAGAGTGGGGTTTTTGTTGGGCGCAGGGTTGGAATAAGGGGCGGGAGAAGAAGGGTGCGGGATTAAGACTGTGTGATCAGGGCTTCTGCCGGCAGCCTTTGCGGTTGTGTGATGCGCACGCGTTTATGGCGATTCAGCTCGCCACTGATAATGCTGACAGCACTTTTGCTGACGCCAAACTGTTTGGCGAGAAATTTAACCAGTTCGCTGTTGGCTTTGCCTTCAACCGGTGGCGCCTGAATACGGACTTTCAGGGCATCACCGTGTAAGCCAGAGAATTCGCTTTTAGACGCTTTGGGCTGCAGGTGGCAGACGAGGAGTAAATCCCCGTCTGTCCATTGGTAATGTGCGACAGAGTGTTCGGGTGTGCTCACAGGCCGATGATCAGTCCGCGCGGAATCTGCAGCATCTGCACCAGCGGGCCAAGCAGCATTATTTCGACAATTTTAATTGCCAGAAAAACCAGAATCGGCGACAGGTCGAGGCCACCCATATCCGGCATCATTTTGCGGATAGGGCGTACGACAGGTTCGAGAATCTGGTTAATAAGAATCAGTGCCGGGTTGTAAGAGCCTGGCGCAATCCAGGAGGCAATCACGGTAATTACCAGACCCCAGAAGTAGATATTCAGCAGCAGCGCAAACAGTCCGACCGGCGCCCACAGGAGAATGTTGGCCCAGGGCAGGCCATATCCGGCAAACATAAAGATAGCGGCAAACAACAGCGCCTGAACAACATAGGCGAGTACCAGTGATGCAACGTCCAGTCCGCCAAAGCCCGGAATAATACGGCGTAACGGAATTAATACCGGATTGGTGGCTTTGACCAGAAACTGCGAAATCGGGTTGTAAAAATCGGCGCGCACCAGCTGCAGCAGAAAGCGCAGAATAATAATAAACAGCGCCATGCTGCCGATGGTATTGATCAGTAACAGTCCGACCTGAGAGAACGGTGACATGGTAACTCCGTGAATATTTAATGGCTGGCGGCCGCTTATGGCCGTCAGCCTTTAACATATAGGCGCCTCAGCGCCTTTTCCAGTCCTGACAATGGTCTTATTTGTCAGGAAACCTCAGCACACCCCGGTACGGCTATTCAGGCTTTACCCAGCTGTTCACTCAGCTCGGCGGCACGGTCGCTGGCGGCTTTTAAGGCAGCATCGACAATATCGCGCATATGGGCGGCTTCAAAAGTGGCAATAGCGCGCTCGGTGGTGCCACCCGGAGAGGTTACACGGCGGCGCAGTTCGGCCGGGCCAACATCGGATTGCATTGCCATCTGACCCGCGCCCAGTGCGGTTTGCAGGGTCAGTTTGGTTGCCGTCTGTTCGCTCAGACCAAGCTTTTTACCGGCTTCGATCATGGCTTCCATCAGCAGGAAATAATACGCCGGGCCACTGCCGGAAACAGCGGTTACGGCATCGATTTCGGCTTCGGTTTTTACCCACACGGTCAGGCCAACGGCGCGCAGCAGGGAATCGGCCTGGTTGCGCTGGTCGAGGCTGACGTCTTTGCTGCCGAGCAGGCCGGTTGCGCCCAGTCCCAGCAGAGACGGCGTGTTGGGCATGCAGCGTACGATGGCGCGGCAGCTGCTCCAGCGTGCCAGGCTGTCCATATTGATACCGGCGGCAATGGAAATCAGCAGTGGCTGACGCTTGCTCAGGGTGGCCTGCAGGGGGTCGAGAACCTCTTTCATCATCTGTGGTTTGACCGCCATGATGACGACATCGGCTTTGGCGATGGCATCAAGGTTATCGGCGTGGGTGGTTACACCGAATTCTTTTTCCAGCTTGCTGCGTTGTTCGGCGCCGGGGTCGGAAACATGAATCAGGCTGGCTTTGGTTTCGCCCTGTTTGATCAGGCCGCCAATAATGCTGGAGGCCATGTTACCGCCACCGATAAATGCGATTTGAGTCATGCTGGTTCCTTCTTTTGTATAAAGTCGCAGCGCCCGGTGTGAGCGGGTGCTGCATTAATTCTGGTCGATTATGAGCAGTTTGCCGTTTCTTCCGGCATTCCGGTATCAGTTGTTGGCAGGATAGTCGCGGGCACCAAAAATATCGGTACCGATGCGGATCTCGGTACTGCCGCAGGCTATCGCCAGCTCCAGGTCGCCGGACATACCCATTGAGAGCGTATCCATTGCCGGAAATTCTGCCGCCAGCTGCTGATACAGCGCCTGCATGGCTTCAAGCTGGGTGCGCAGGCGCTCTTCATTACCGGTCGCTTCCGGAATACACATCAGGCCGCGCAGGCACAGATTGGGCAGTTCGCTGACCAGAGTGCAGAGGGCGTGCGCTTCAGCGGGCAGCACTCCGGCTTTTTGCTCTTCGGCAGAAATATTCACCTGCACCAGTACATTCAGCGCTGGCAGGCCAGCGGGGCGTTGTTCGCTCAGGCGGCGGGCAATTTTGTCACGGTCAACGGTTTCTACCCACTGGAAGTGTTCGGCGACGGGACGCGTCTTGTTGGACTGCAGCGGGCCGATAAAATGCCATTCAATATCGGTCAGATGGCTGAGGGCAGTGATTTTGTCCATGCCGTCCTGCAGGTAGTTTTCACCAAAGCTGCGCTGGCCGAGGGCGTAGACAGCCTCGACCATAGTTGCGGGTTTGGTCTTACTGACCGCAAGCAGGCGTACACTCTGAGCAGGGCGGTTGTTTTGTGTACAGGCCTGTTGCAGGCGTTGCAGCACATTCTGGTAATTCAGTTCAAGAGTAGACATTTCAGGGGCTTGGTTTATCTTTTTGACCTGCAACCCATTCCGGGTTGGTGAATCCTGATAATATAGAAGCTTGTCGGCTGGCGCACCCTTCGCCGGGCCAGCCAGTAAAAAATAACGAGGAGTGGCTATGGATATTACTGAACTGCTTGCCTTCAGTGCCAAGCAAGGCGCGTCGGATCTGCATTTATCGGCCGGCTTGCCGCCAATGATCCGGGTTGATGGCGATGTGCGCCGTATCAACCTGCCAGCACTGGGGCATAAAGAAGTTCATAGCCTGGTGTATGACATCATGAACGATAAGCAGCGTAAGGATTTCGAAGAATTCCTTGAGACTGACTTCTCGTTCGAAGTACCGGGTGTGGCGCGTTTCCGTGTAAACGCCTTTAACCACAACCGCGGTGCCGGTGCGGTATTCCGTACCATTCCGTCGAAAGTTCTGACCATGGACCAGCTGGGCATGGGTCAGGTGTTCAAAGATCTGGCGAAGATTCCACGCGGTATCGTATTGGTTACCGGCCCGACCGGTTCCGGTAAATCGACCACGCTGGCGGCGATGATCGACTATATCAACGAAAGCAAATACGACCACATCCTCACCGTGGAAGACCCGATCGAATTCGTACACGAATCGAAAAAATCGCTGGTTAACCAGCGTGAAGTTCACCGTGACACCTTAGGCTTTAACGAAGCACTGCGTTCGGCGCTGCGTGAAGACCCGGATGTGATTCTGGTGGGTGAGATGCGTGACCTTGAAACCATCCGTCTGGCGCTGACCGCGGCAGAAACCGGTCATATTGTATTCGGCACCCTGCACACCAGCTCGGCGGCAAAAACCATCGACCGTATCGTCGACGTATTCCCGGCGGAAGAAAAATCCATGGTGCGCTCCATGCTGTCGGAATCTTTGCAGGGGGTTATTTCCCAGACTCTGCTGAAGAAGAATGGCGGCGGCCGGGTTGCGGCCCACGAAATCATGGTGGGTACACCGGCCATCCGTAACCTGATCCGTGAAGATAAAATTGCCCAGATGTATTCGGCCATTCAGACCGGTTCGGCTTACGGTATGCAGACCATGGATCAGTGCCTGCAGAACCTGTTGAACAAAGGTCTGATCAGCCGGGATGTGGCGCGTGAAAAAGCCAAAATCCCGGATAATTTCTGAGGTAACTGAACATGGCGATGGATAAGTTTTTACGCCTGATGGTGGAAAAAGGCGCCTCGGATCTGTTTATTACAGCCGGGGTTCCGCCTTCCATGAAGGTAAACGGTAAAATTATGCCGTTAAGCAAAAACCCGCTCAGTGCCGAGCAAACGCGCGAAGTGGTACTGGGGCTGATGAACAGCAAACAGCAGGACGAATTTGAGGAGAAAAAAGAACTCAACTTCGCCATTAATGCCAGTGGTATCGGACGTTTCCGTGCCAGTGCTTTTTATCAGCGTAACGTTTCCGGTATGGTGCTGCGCCGTATCGAAACCCGTATTCCGAGTGTCGATCAGCTCGGCCTGCCGGATATTATTAAAGAAATATCCATGGCCAAGCGCGGCCTGATTCTGTTTGTCGGTGCCACCGGTGCCGGTAAGTCGACCTCGCTGGCGTCGATGATTGGTCACCGTAATAAAAACAGTAAGGGCCATATTCTCAGCATCGAAGACCCGATCGAATTTATTCACCAGCACGATGGCTGCATTATTACCCAGCGTGAAGTGGGCTTAGATACCGAGAGTTTTGATACCGCCCTGAAAAACTGTCTGCGTCAGGCGCCGGATGTGATCATGATTGGTGAGGTGCGTTCTGCCGAAACCATGGAGCACGCCATTACCTTCGCCGAAACCGGTCACCTGTGTCTGGCGACCCTGCACGCTAACAATGCTAACCAGGCGCTGGAACGTGTGATTCACTTTTTCCCGCCGGACCGTCATAACCAGGTGTGGATGGATTTATCCCTTAACCTGCGCGCTATTGTGGCCCAGCAGTTAATTGCCACACCGGATGGCCGTTCACGCCGCGCGGTGGTGGAGGTTCTGCTGAATACACCACTGGCGTCGGACCTGATCCGTAAAGGTGAGGTGCACGAACTGAAGCCATTAATGGCCAAGTCCAACGAAGCGGGTATGCAGACTTACGACCAGGCGCTGTATGCACTCTACGAGCAGGGTGAAATCACCTATGAAGACGCCATTGCTCACGCCGACTCGCCAAACGATCTGCGTCTGATGATTAAACTCGGCTCCGAAGCCGACGCCGATCATCTGGATGGTGCGACACGTAATCTGCGGCTGCAGGACTGATTTCTCAGCCTGTAGTACGTCATTAATAAAGGCCTCACAGGAGGCCTTTATTTTTTCCGGTAAAGCAGTGCGCTGACAAAGCGGACAATACCTTCTTTTATTCTCCCCGCCATAAAAAGTATCAACAACTCAAACGAGCTGCGAATACTGCGCAGAAATTTGCACCCATATTGAGTCACGACTCAACCTTTATGCACCACAAGCAAGCATAAAGTGTTTTCTCGGTGCTATGGCGAAAGCTTATTTCTCGACAGGCCCTAGGCTCTCCTTTCAGCGACAGGGCGTTTTCTGCGTAAGGCGCAGGCTTACGAAAAATAAATCTGAACTCGGGTACGGTTATTGCTGATAGCGAATAAAACCTGTCCGATTGATCAGAATTTTCTGGAGCGGACAAACGACTTAAAAATCAGGAGAAAATCCATGTTCAAGAAACTGACCAAACCTTTATTGCAGGTTACCGCACTGGCGGCTGCGTTAGGCTGTTCGGCCATGACACTGGCGGCGGATAAGGTAACCTTCCAGCTCGACTGGTTGCCCGGTGGTGATAAAGCACCGGTTTATGTTGGTATTCAGCAGGGATTTTTTGCCGCGGAAGATCTTGAAGTAAAAATTGCCAGTGGTCGCGGCTCAACGGATGCCGTTACCAAAATGGCGACGGGCCAGTCGGACGTTGGTATTGCAGATATCGGCGCCTTAATGGCAGCCAAAGCGCGCGATGGCGTACCGGTATCGGCGGTACTGTCGTATTTTTCTCAGGCGCCCCATGCTTTTTTCACCCTTGAAGGCAGCTCGATTAAAACCCTTAAAGACGTTGCCGGTAAAAGAATTGCGACCTCTCCGTTTACCTCCTCCAATGCCTTTTTACCGCTGGTTTTAAAAGAAAATGGCATGGCCGAAGACAGTGTGACGCTGGTGAAATCGGACCCGGGAGCATTAAGCCCGATGTTGATGACCGGCAATATCGAAGGCATTATCGCCTGGGTCACCAATGTTGCCTTATTCGAGAAACAAGCGGCAGAAGCCGGAAAAACCCTGCGTGTTATTCCCTGGACAGAGGGCGGTCTGGATTTATACAGCTCATCCTTAGTGGCCGCCGATAAATTCCTCAGCGAGCGTCCGGACGTTGCCAAACGCTTTGTTAAAGCCTACGCCAAAGCCGTGCAATTCACCTATGCCCACCCGGATAAAGCCGGTGCCGATATTCACGCCATGGTACCTGAGGTGGATGCTGCGGTTGCCAGTGCACAAATCCGCAGTATTAACGGCCTGGTATATAACGAAGTAACCAGCAACGACGGTTTTGGTGCCTTAACACCAGAGCGTATGGCGTTAACCTGGAAGTGGGTTTCGCAGGCTAACGATATTGCCGCCGATGCTATGAATCCGGAAATCGCCGTTAACCGTGATTTTATGCCGGAGCAGAACTGATATGAGTAAGGCGTCAGAGCGTGCTTTTGTGCGCATGGAACAGGTTGGTCATTGTTATGATCCGGCTGCCGGCAATATGGCGGTACAACAGATTGATCTGGAAATTCACCGCCATGAATTTGTAGCGGTGGTGGGGCCGTCCGGCTGTGGTAAATCCACGCTGTTACGTATGGTGGCGGGGCTGCTGATTCCCAGCGCAGGGAAGGTCAGCGTGTTTGATCGTCAGGTTACTGAGCCGCGTGATGATGTCGGCATCGTTTTTCAGAAGCCGACGTTATTACCCTGGCTGACGGTGCGCGACAATGTGCTGTTCCCGCTGAAACATAAATACGGGCTGGTAACGGCCGCCGATAAAAACCGCGCCGAAGAATTACTGGCGATGGCCGGTTTATCACAGTTTTCGGCACGCATGCCGGATGAATTATCCGGTGGTATGCAGCAGCGTGTCGGTATTGTGCGCGCGCTGTTATTAAACCCGGATATTTTATTAATGGACGAGCCGTTCTCGGCGCTGGATGCCATGACCCGTGAACAGATCGGTTTTGATCTGCTGAATATCTGGACAGAAAACCCCAAGACCGTTCTCTTTATTACCCACTCAATTTCCGAGGCGGTGCTGCTGGCTGATCGTGTATTAGTGATGAGTCAGCGTCCGGGAACCGTACTGGATTTAATTGATATTGATATTCCGCGGCCGCGCAGCGCCAACACCATTAACACTCCGCAATTTGCTGAATTGACCGCGCGTATCAGAAAACACATTTATGAGCCGGAAGCCCATGCTTAAATCAACGTCTTTTCCTGTCCGCCAGTGGCTGCTGAGTTATGCGGCGGCGCTGTTCTTTATTACCTTTGTACTGTTATGGGAACTGATCTGCCGTTTCGGTAAGGTGCCTGTCTATATTCTGCCGTCGCCGGTATCGATTGTGAATGCTTTCTTCGACGTGGAATTCAGTCGCTGGCTGGAGCATCTGTGGGCAACACTGCGGGTGGCCCTGATGGGGTTTGCACTGTCGATCTGTATCAGTATTCCGCTGGCCATTGCGATGGTTCGTTCGGAAGTCTTATCGCGCACTATTTATCCGGCGCTGGTGGTGATTCAGTCGACTCCGGTGGTGGCGGTTGCACCACTGATTATTGTACTGATGGGCACCGGCGATATGTCGCGGGTATTGATTACCTGTCTGATTACCTTTTTCCCGCTGGTGGTTTCGGCGGCAACCGGCATGCTGGAAACACCGGAAGAACTGATTGAGCTGAGTAAATCATTACGGGCTCCGCGTTATCGTGAAACCTGGCAGATCCGCATTCCTTATGCCATTCCGCATATTTTCAGCGGCCTGAAAGTATCCATTACGCTGGCCATTATCGGTGCTGTGGTGGCGGAGTTTGTCGCTGCGGAAAAAGGCCTTGGTTACTTTATTCAGTTCTCAACCTCTTTCTTTAAAATTCCGCAGGCATTTGCCGGATTAATATTCCTTGCGGTGGTCAGTCTGGTGTTATTCAAAAGTGTGCAATGGGCACAGCAGTGGCTGTATCCGTGGAGTATTCCGAAGAATAAACGCTGAATCAGACAGAATGCTGCTGTTATCCGGGGTGATAACAGCAGCACGCTGTTTTGTCTGACCTGCTTCAGCCGATAAAACGCGCAACGATATCGCGTATTTTACGGGCTTTATCTTTGGCAAAAATACTGAGGAAAGAACGGCCATTATTCTGCTCTGCGAGCATTTCCACCAGAGTGGCACGATTCTCAGTATGCAGGAAGGCGGCACAGGACTTCAGCAGACCGTCATTGGCCAGCGCAATGACATAATGCCGGCAGGCTTCGAACTGACGGTTTTTAACGCAGTACAGCAGGATATGCTCAGGGCGGATATCCAGACGCAGCAACCACAGCAATAAAAAGGCCGCGGCCTGTTCTTCGTTGTCGTCTTCATCGGCCTCCAGCATGTCACTGAAGCTCATCTTGCCCTGCTTAACCTGATCGCTCAGATAGCCCTGAACGATGGTGTCACGTACCAGTTTAAAGCCACGGTAATTGTTATTAAAAAACAGTCGCGCCAGACGGTCGCGCTGTTCTTCATCCAGCAACCAGATAAAGCTGTCGACCCCGGTCATAGTGTACTCAGGAGCTTGCAGTTCCAGACCTTCACCCAGCAGATAATGTTCTGCCAGAGTGGCGGTTTGTTCATAACCGGCATTACCGTCCAGATAATTCAGAACCTGCTGATGCAGCTGCTGCAGGCAGGCTTCGCTGTCCAGCAGTTCATTGGCACGGGCTAAAATCTGAGCACGGTCAATACCGCCTTTAAATAATAATACATTGCCCCGGCAATTTTTCAGTTCCGCGTTCTGCAGTTCAGGGCCGGCGAATATTTCGTAGTCGTCACCCATATCTTCAACCAGCCAGACGCCGAGCCAGGTCATATCACCGGGAACAAAATCTTCCCGCGTGTGGTAGTCCGCTGCGATACGCAGCGGTTTTTTGCTCAGCACTTTGCTGTCGCAATCCAGTTGGGAGGAACCACTCTCGCTGGCCAGAATACTGTGCCAGTGTTTCAGGCTGAGGCGCAGGTTACGCTTCAGTGTGTAGCGGAAGTCGTGTTGCAGCTCGTCATTATTGCTGTAACTGAAGCGCGGATGACGCAGTTCCAGCAGACGATAAAACTGAATTTTATCGGCCTCGTTGATATAACGCAGTCCGTGTTGCAGCTCCTGTGCCAGCTTGCGGCTGCGGCTGCCGAACATCGAGGTGTCGGCATCATCAATGGCGGCATACTGATCGAGCCAGCTGATGTATTTCTCTGTATGGTAAGCCGGCTGACACTGGCTGAGCTGGAAGGCCATTAAATAGCCCCGGTTTATCCCGGCTTTTTCCAGTGCTTCGTAATGATTGATTTCCTGTAATACATCTGCAAATTCCACATCGTAACTGTCATCGGAAAATGCCTGCATCACCAGCCGTGTGACCCGTATCGGTGCCAGCGCGACCATCAGTTTCCAGATGCGTTTGGCTGGCACGCTGCAGGGCAGAGGCAGATGCTGCAACCAGAAGCAGATCAGCAGTATGCGCTGGTAATCATCGTCGTGGTCGTTGAGAAAGTAATAGCCATTCTGGAGTTCGCTGAACTGATTAAACGACAATGAACTGCGGCGGGTACAATCGTCACGGTGGGCATAGCGGTTGATCAGCCCGATCATCTGTTGCTGATTTAATAGCGGTTGCTGCGCGCAGAAATAATCGCGGAAAAGCTGTACCTGCTCCGTACTCATGCCACGGCCTTCCGGGCAGTAATGGCCGCCTTCAATATCAAAGCGCTTCAGTGGCAGGTTTGCGGCTTTTAACCATAAACTATCCTGCTGCAGGTATTCGGCCAGAACCGGAGTCTGCTCATCGGCAAAATTCTGCTGCCAGTCGTTGTGCAGAATAAAGGCCATCAGCGTAAAGTGGCCGATCTCCAGCTCGCTTTGTGCTGCATCGTCTGCCCAACTGGCGGGGTTGGCCAGAGTACGCTCTGAACCAATAAGTTGTTGTGCGCGCTGCAGCAGCGCTTTGCCCAGCCGCTCATCCATATCGCAGAATTCGCTCAGCAGGCTGTGCAATACTTTTTGTTGCAGCGCTTTTTCCTGATCTTCGGCCGGAATGCGGCTGAAACGGCGGAAATATTCGGCAGTGGTTAACAGCTCATCGTCGTCGACTAGAAGCTCGCGCATACTATCGGGGAATTCATCCTGCCCCAGTACGCGGTAAAAAATATCCAGCAGGCGCAGGTATTGCCGGGCGCGCTGTTCTTCACTGTCGGAGGTTAATACATCGGCAAAGTCTTCGGCGTCTTCGTCATCGCTTTGTAATTCGCGGCGTACGCTGTACAGAACGGAAAACAGGTCATCGCAGATGTCTTTGTTGCTGTCGCCAAAAATCAGCTCATCCTGTAAATCACGGTAAAATTCCGGCGCTGCTTTTTTGGCCAGTGGTGCAAGTTCGGTGACGGGCAATTGCTGCAGCGCATCCTGCTGGCTGCCATCATATACGTACTGCCACAGTGCTTCGCCCTGAGGCAGAGCGAGAATCAGTGGTTTAACCATGCGCAGGCCATCACCCCTGGTTTCTTCCCGCTCCATGGATTCCTGTGAGCGCAGATCACTGGCGGAATAACAGAATAACGGCGTGCTGCTCTGTGCCTGAATTCTGTTCTGCAGATCCAGTGCTTCGTCTTCAAGGCTGGCATGAATAAAATGCTGCTGGGCAAATTCTGCGCAATCTTCATCATCAAAACGGTCACCATCCATCGGCAACAGCGTCAGATAAAAATCCAGCACCGGGTTATGTGCCTCTTCATTATTATGAATCGACACCATCATTTTGGGCGTGTCGAGCAGACGCTCCTGCAGCGCCTGTTTAAACCACAGATATTCCTGTGGATTGGCACGCAGGTATTCTCCCAATGGCTGATAGTGGGTGTCGCTTCCCCATTCATGGCCAAACATCTGATAGCGGAACTGGTCGTTATCGCACCAGATATAGGCACTGATCACCTCGCGACACCAGCTATAGCGATGCACAATATCGGCAAGAAATTTATGATATTCGCCGGCATGCTCGTCATCCCAGTACGGGATAAAAAACTGAGCCAATAACGGCAGATTATTCAGATCGCTGCGCGCCAGTAAATACAGGGCTTCGGCGCCGAATACGTCCATATCATCGCGCCACATATCGTCCGTATCGTTATTGTCACGGGCATAGGCAACGATACTGCGGGCACAGCGTATAACCTGCTCTTGCAGTTGTGGAAACTGCAGCGCTAACGCAAAGAATATGGGCTCAGAAATATAGACCGGATCATCTTCGGCGATTGCCTCATGGGAAGATTCGCTGTAACCATCCGGCGTCAGACTCAGGGCGTCTCTGACATAGGCACGCAGTGTTTCATCGCGGATATCACTCAGTTGCAGACGGCGCTGGCTATTATTCTCAAGCGCAACAAATTCGATATTAAAAACCTGCTTCCTGAAGGCACTGCCATCTTCCAGATGCTGCTGGTACTGCAACAGCGCAGCAGCAACCGATTCACTGTCGTGTGGATTAAAAGCAATAAAAATAGATTTATCGAACTGATGCATGCGGTTCCCTGTAGTGGCAGCAGTGTCACAAGACACAGGCTGATGCTGTGCTGACTGTGCCTTCTGGTTGTAATGATAGCTTTCTCAAAAGAGAAGGGATAATAGCAGAGGATGACCGCTCAGGGCGTGTGAAGATGATAAAAATAGTAACGGCAGGTAAGGGGGCGGATAGCTGGGGAATGAACGCCGTCGTGACGGCAGTCGTCGTGCTGCCGTAAAAGATTATCTCTGTCTTTAGCTAGTGGCCTGAGCAGCGCTCTGCTCAGGTTCTTACTTCAGGTTGCATTCTTCTGCCGCTGACAGAGGATAAGTATCCCTATTCCGGTGGAGATTGCGCCCAGATAAGTCAGAGTCATGGATATATAACTTTTGACCAGCATAAATTCGGCCAGAGCCTGAGTATCCATAAAAGCTCCGGCCATAGAAATCATAAGATCCAGAGGTAAAAGAGAAAACATGATGACACCGAAGCTCAGAAGATGAGCCGCGCCCCCGCCCAACTGTTTATGAATTTTTATCGTAGCCGCTACAGCAAGGGCCAGCGGTGCAAACAGGATAAACAGAGCTATCAGCGTACCGATGGAGTTGGTTGCACTGGCGAAGAAAGTGTAATTGTCAGACATGGGTATGGTTTCACTTATTTCAGTAGCTTTACCGACTGATATTTTCTGCGGTACTGGAAAATATCAGTTGGGTTTATGAACCGTTGTATAAAGAGAGGGTACACCGAAGGTGAACCCTGGTTCAATAAATTCGGTACCTGATCCTCTGCTGCCAGTTTAACCGGGAAAACTGCAGCAGTCCGTCATGTTGTTACTGTTTAGTCCAAACTGATTTGACAATGCCAAAGCCAATGGCACCTAAAATTGCACCAGTCACTTTGTCGATATAGAACGCCATTCGGGTAAATTTATTGCGTACGTTGTTGTTGGATAATAAATAGATAATAGCCACATCCCATAGAAAAACGATAGCCGTCATCCAGGCGCCAAGAAGAATTTTGAACTTTAAGCTGATCTCTGGTGTAAGCGCAACAGTGAAGAGGCTAAGGTAAAATAACAGATTTTTAGGGTTTAAAATTCCAGACAGAAAACCAGTAATGAATTCTTTTGAAAAGGAAATCAGAGAGAATCTTTCAGTGCCTTCGGATGTGGCTGCCATATTCTGATATGAACTTCTGGGTGCCTTTAATGCATGAAACGCAATGTACATAAGGAAAAGACCGCCAACAACTTTAAGTGCAATCATTATGGAGGTTGAAGCTGAAAGAATTGCTCCTACACCAATAAGGCATAGGCCAATGTAAACGGCATTGGCAGAGGCAATCCCAAGCGCAACGCCAATGGCATTTTTACGATTTCCTTTTAAGGCACTTTTTACAACCAACACAAAGTCGGGCCCCGGACTGAGTAGCGCAAGGAAATGGGCGATTGCTACGGTAATGAAGATGCTGATCAAACTAAGTTCCATAGGGTTCTCTTCTTAATAAAAATTGATGAATTTCAGAGGAGTCTAGTACCATGTTGATTCGTGAAGGGCGCTCTGGCCTGAGCCCTTATCAGTTCTGCGATTTTATCCATGCTTATCCTGCGCTATTACGCGATTGGTTTACGGCTTTGGATGGTCACTCTTCAGCCGTCCATACATGGCTGAGTCAGAGACAATACCGTTGACTTCCCAGCGCTGTCTTAACAAACCTTCCCGGGAAAATCCGAGCTTCTCCAGCGTTTTTGCAGATGACTGATTGTCTGGATCGATCTCTGCTTCAATCCGGCGCAGCCCCAATACACTGAATCCGTACTGTATCAGGGCCTCGCCTGCTTCATTAATGTAACCCTTTCCCCAGGCTGCGTGGCCCAAACCAAAACCGATTTCGGCACGTTTGGATTCTGCGTCATAGCTGAATAGCATGCACTTTCCGATCAGCTCACCAGTGGATTGCAGATACACCCCGAGAACCAGCGATTCCTGGCGTTGCATCGAATCATTGCTCGCATTTATAAAGTCCAGAGAATCCTGAAGGGTTTTCCAGGGGGGCGTATTCCAATAGCGCATAACTTCAGGATCGGAGAAAATTTCCAGCAGGCTTTCCGCATCATTAATCACCAAAGGTTTCAGTGATAAGCGTTCGGTTTCAATAACCGGAAAAAATAATCCTTTGGGCATGCACGCCTCCATTTCGTTGGTAATCCTGAAATATCGCTCCCGTTAAAAATCAAGCGCCAGCGAAGGCCGTGCTTTGTTAAGACGGTGTGAGCAGCAGTAGCTAGCATCAGAGCAACTAGCTACGAGAGAAAGATTTAAGCTGGATAACGAGGGTACACTTAAGATGACTTGGTTATCAATAGTTTGTGTTAGGGCCTGTCGACACTAATTAAATAGGCCTGTTATCGGCTAAAAATATCTCAGGCAAGGCGCTGAGAGTGTGGCCTAACGGGTTAAGCGAGCGAACAGCAACGCAGAATGAGGTATTTTTAGCCATAACCCTTCGGGCTGAGGCCAGTTTTCCACATAAACGTCGTCGCTCGTCATTCATTTAGCCCGCTAATATCACTCCTCTCTCCTTGTTCTGAGAAAAACTGGCTCTCAGCAGGCCGGATTTACTTAGTGTCGACAGGCCCTAGCTGAACACCTGTGCCGGGCTGGCGAGAAGGCAGGAGAAGCTGGCGTGACGTTGTCGGAAACCCTTACTGCCACTTATCCAGCGCCTGCTTGTCTTTATCCAGCGCTTCTACCCAGCGCTCACCATCGCTGGTGACTTCTTTTTTCCAGAAGGGCGCACGGTTTTTCAGGTAATCCATTATGTAATAGCAGGCATCGAAGGCGGCTTCACGGTGTGAGCTGCTGACGCCAACAAATACAATCTGATCGGAAATCGTCAGGGTGCCAACGCGGTGTATCAGGCGCACGCGGTTAACGGGCCAGCGGGTACTGGCATCTGCGACGATTTGCTGCAGCGCTTTTTCGGTCATGCCCGGATAGTGCTCCAGCGTCAGGCCGCTCACTTGTGACCCCTGATTCATTTCACGTACCAGTCCGGTAAAGAACACCACGGCGCCGTCGCTGCGGTTATCTTTGCGCAGCTCTGCGTATTCATGGGCAACGTCGAAATCCGCCTGTTGCACTGCAATATAGTGTTGGCTGTTGCTGGCGTTTCCTGTACTCATCGTCAGCCTCCGGTCACCGGCGGGAAAAATGCCACTTCATCACCGCTGTTAATTGGGGTGTCTTCGTCGTTGATCAGTGTCTGATTGATGGCGGCCAGTGCGTGCCCCACTGCCAGCCGTTCTGCCTGCTGTGGAAAATGCTGTATTAACGCAGCGCGTACGGTTGCCAGGCTGGCTGGTAACGGCAGGTCGATATCACAGTGTGCGCAACCGAGTTGTTCGCGCAGGGCGGCAAAAAATAGAATATTCATAAACAGATTTTATCCTGTGCTGTCGGCCTGCCAGTGGCCGGTTTTTCCGCCCTGTTTTTCCAGCACACGAATGCCTTCGAGTACCATGGCCGGGTCAACGGCTTTGCACATATCAAACAGGGTGAGCGCGGCGACAGATACGGCGGTAAGCGCTTCCATTTCCACGCCGGTCTGGCCGGTGAGTTTGGCCAGACTGGTGATGCGCACCCGGTTGTGCTCCGGTTGTGCTTCAAAATCGACGGCCACTTTACTCAGCATCAGCGGATGGCAGAGCGGAATCAGCTGGCTGGTCTGTTTGGCGGCCTGAATGCCGGCAATACGGGCGACGGAAAACACATCGCCTTTATGATGTTCGCCAGCAAGAATTTTCTGCAGGGTGTCGGCGCTCATGCGCACGTAACCTTCGGCCCGTGCTTCACGCACCGTGGCGGCTTTATTGCTGACATCCACCATGCTGGCTTCGCCGCGCTGATTAATATGGGAAAATTCACTCATAAGCTTTCATTCTTAAATAATCACTCACAATATTGGCGGTATTTGTGTGCTTTAGCCGCGGCTGCCACAGTGGACGGTATTTTTTAACTGCGGTACAAAGTTGCATGGACGGTGGCGGCTGTCGAGCTGGGTCTGAATAATATCGTCCCAGGCGGTGCGGCAGGCATTGGTGGAGCCGGGCATGCAGAAGACGATGGTCTGGTTGGCCAGTCCGGCAATGGCGCGGCTCTGAATGGTGGAGGTACCGATCTGGTTGTAGGAAATCTGGCGGAACAGCTCACCAAAACCATCCACGGTTTTATCCAGCAGTGGCGTTACCGCTTCGGGAGTGGAGTCGCAGCTGGTAAAACCGGTACCGCCGGTAATCAGCACGGCCTGGGTCTTATCGTCGGCAATCCACTGGGATACGGCGGCGCGGATTTTATAGACGTTATCCACCACGATTTTTTTATCGCTTAAAAAGTGCCCGGCATCGGTGAGCTTTTCGACCAGCAGCTGGCCGGAGGTGTCGGTGTCTTCGGTGCGTGAGTCGGACACGGTTAATACCGCGATATTCAGCGGAATAAAATCTTCGGTAAAGGTTTTGGCCATGTTATGTCCTAGGGCCTGTTAACACTAATTAAACAGGCCTGTTATTGGTTAAAAATTTCTCAGACAAGGCGCTGAGAGTGTAGCCTAACGGGTTAAGCGAACGAACAGCAACGCAGGATGAGGAATTTTTAGCCATAACCCTTCGGGCTGAGGCCAGTTTTCCCCATTAACGTCGTCGTTCGTCATTCATTTAGCCCATTACCCATCTGCCCGGAGCAGATGGGCGCGAAGCCCGCAGGGTCAGAAACATGGATGTTTCTGACAATATCAATCCTCTCTCCTTGTTCTGAGAAAAACTGGCTCTCAGCAGGCCGATTCACTTAGTGTTAACTGGCCCTAGTAACGGGCGTATTTCGCCCATTCGTCCGGTGTGTTGGTATTGGTCAGTGCATGCGTGCCGGGAGAGGGCAGCTGCACGCTGGCAAAGGTATGAATTAACGAACCGACGGAACGCCGTGCTGCCGGATTCTGCAGTTGTTCGTTCAGCCAGTGCAGCAGTTCCTGACTGACCGGCAAATAAAGTGGCAGGCAGATCGGTAAAGAATCCTGCTGATAACAGGCGGCTTTACAGGCTGCTCGTCCGCTGCTGATCAGTTGCTGTAAATCCTGACTGCGGATATGCGGCATATCGACCGGCAGCAATATTAATTCGTCAATCTGATCGTTCAGTGCTGCCTTAACTGCAGCCTGAATTCCCGCCAGTGGCCCGGCTCCGGCAATGTCATCGGCCAGTATTTTATAGTGACAACCATCGGGTGCCGATAAACCCAGCTCCACCTGATGCGGCTGGCGGCTGAGCCAGAGCACAGTCGGTTTAAGGTCAATTAACTGTTGCCAGTTGCGTTCGCCGAGATGACGAAAACCTTTCACCGGCAGCAGGGCTTTATCCTGTCCCATACGCTGTGATGAACCACCGGCCAGTAATACGGCAGCAAGCTGTGGCGCGTTCATTCAGCCACCGATCATCGCAAAATGAGATATCGCGCCGGTGCGTCCGGCCTGCAGATAATGGCTTTCTTTTTTCTGGCTGAGCAGGGTACGGATATGCTGCTGTATGTCAGCACTGGCATGATGAAGCAGTGGCCGTAATTCATAGCCTTCTTCACCGAATAAACACAGGTGTAATTTTCCCTGAGCAGAAATACGCAGACGATTGCAGCTTTTACAGAAATCCTGACTGTAAGGCATGATCAGGCCGATCTGTCCGCTGAAGTGCGGGTGATAAAATTCCTGTGCCGGCCCGTCGTGGCTGCCGCGTAATTTCGGTTGCCAGCCATCCTGCAGTAACTGCTGTTTAATATCTTCACCACGCACATGCTGAGCGGCAAAAAATTCGGCGTTGTCGCCGGTCTGCATCAGTTCGATAAAACGCAGGGTTACCGGTGTGGCTTTTAACCAGTTTAAAAACTGGCCAAGGTCGCTTTCATTAAAGGTTTTCAGCAGCACCGCATTCACTTTAATGCGGGTTAAGCCAAGGGCGCGTGCACGTTCAATACCGTTAAGAATTTCCTGCAGTTTGTCGTGGCCGGTAATGGCCTGAAACTGCTGCGGGTCGAGGCTGTCGATGCTGACATTGAGCTGGTCGAGTCCGGCAGCTACCCAGTCATCAATCTGTTTGCTTAAACGGTAACCATTGGTGGTGAGCGCAACCTGCTCAATACCGGCGGTGTTTTTCAGGATGCGGATAATCTCTGGCAGGTCTTTGCGCAGACTGGGCTCGCCGCCGGTAATGCGGATTTTACGTGTGCCCAGAGCGGCAAAGGTCTGCGCCAGCGTGGCAATTTCATCCAGGCTGAGGGGCGCAGGCGTATCACTGCACTGGTAGCCATCCGGCAGGCAGTAATTGCAGCGGAAGTTGCAGACATCGGTTACCGACAGACGCAGATAGCTGAAGCGCCGGCCATGGGTATCCTGCAGCGTGGTGTCTGATGATTGCGGCACAATGCCGGTGGCAGACGCCGGTGCTGGCGGGATGTCGGCAACAGGCCGCAGGGGAATCAGCGGTTGTTGCGGTTTCATTGTTCACCTTTCCAAGAGTGGGAGGCCCGGGCATTTCTTTGCGGACCCTGGTGGCCGGACGCTGTGCGGTTGCAGTGCGTGGCGGTCACGGCTGGCGCGCCCTATTGCGGCTGTAAAACAGGTTGGCAACGTAGGCGCGGCAGCTCGGTGGTTTGACTCCAGTGTATGAGCTTTGCGCTGAAAGCTGAAGGCGAAATGTGCCACTTTTACCGGCTGCTTCAGGATTGGCAGGAGTGCGTTTCTGATTGCAGGCGCTGGCGTCAGTGCCTGCCAAGCCCCTCCCAACACTCTGTTGCGCATTTGCATCAATCCCTTATGAAGGGCCTGACAGCGCTGCAGCTCCCGTTGTTGCTGATATTTTACATTGTTCTGGCAGGTGGATCAGGCTGTTCTGGCAGGCGTTGTTACGCCTCTCTATAGCGGCTGTTAAGGTGCGCGCGAATGAGACTGGCCGGTATCTCTTTGTGGCCTTTGGCTTCACTCCGGTGTTGTTCATCGGGCACAAGGCTCCCCGGTACCGCCGGTCTCTGCTGTTCACACCTTCTTTTTCCTGGTAGTTACTTATGTTGTTAAAATCTCTGCGCCAGCGGATGGCCCTGCTGTTGACGCTGCTGGCGTCGGCTTTTTTCTCGTTTTCTGTTCAGGCGGTCACCACTCTGCGTACTCAGGGGCAGTGGTATGGCTACTGGGGCTGGAACAATGCCACGTATTCCAACAGTGATATTCACTTTAAAGGTGATGATCACGATTTCACGCTGTACGGCGTTAAAGCCCGCGACCGTCAGAATCAGGTGTCGTGGAATGAGGTTTTCCATTCTTATCTGAATCCCGGCCGGCTGACGATTCCACAGTACAACTGGCGTGTTGGTTATTTTGTTGCTGATAACTGGTCGGTATCGCTCGGCTTTGATCATATGAAGTATGTGATGGTGCAGGATCAGACCGTCGATATCAGCGGTACTATTAATCGTCCCGGGTTTGAGCGCACCGACCCGGCCCGTGGTCAGCAGAAGCTCAGCGCTGATTTTCTCGATTATGAGCATACCGACGGCTTTAACATGATCTCGCTGGAAACCGAGCGTTTTCTGCCGCTGTGGTCCTGGGGCAATAAAATGGATCTGGCGGTATTTGCCGGTTTGGGTGCCGGCATTCTGTATCCGAAAAGCAACGTTAAACTGCTTAGTGGCGAACGTAATGATGAGTGGCATGTCGCCGGTTATGCCACCACGGTTAAAGTGGGTGTTGAAGCCACGCTGTGGAAAGGCTTCTTTTTCCGGTTCCTCGGTAAATATGGTCATGCCGATATGGATGATGTGCTGACCAGCAATAAAGGCGATAAAGCCGATCAGAGTTTCTACTTTGATGAATATATTGGCGTATTCGGTTATCGCTTCTGAGGCTGACGCTGCTTAAATGAGCTGGCTTTACGCACGCTCACACGGCAAACCGTGACGCCCTCCGGGCGGCAGTGATACATTGCGCGCTGCGAAACCGGAGGGCAAAAATGATCATGCGTTTTACTGTCAGGCAGTGTGCGGTTGCCCTGCTGTTATTCTGTTGTTTACCTCTGCAGGCAGAGCAGGCCAGTCAGGCCGATGACCGCCAGTCCGGTCCGCAATCCTTCCGTGAAGCCAAGCGTATGGCGGCTAAGCTGTACGCCAGTCTGCCGGGTGGCCAGCGCACCTTTTATTGTGACTGTGCTTTCTCCGGCAAAGATATTGATGCTTCGGCCTGTGGTTACAGTGCGCGTAAAAATGCCAAACGCGGTGCGCGGCTGGAATGGGAACATGTGGTTCCTGCCTGGGAGTTTGGCCATCAGTTGCAGTGCTGGCAGAACGGTGGCCGCAAGAACTGCAGTAAAAACGATGCGCAATTCCGCCGTATGGAAGCCGACCTGCACAATCTTGTGCCTGCTGTTGGCGAGTTAAACGGCGACCGTTCCAACTTCCGTTTCGGTATGCTCGAAGGGGAGCCGCGTGTCTATGGCCGCTGTGATTTTGAAGTGGATTTCAAACTGCGCCGTGCCGAGCCGAAAGACGACCGCCGCGGTGATGTGGCGCGGATTTATTTCTATATGCGTGACCGCTATGGCCTGAAAATCAGCCGCCAGCAAACTCAGCTGTTTAATGCCTGGCATAAGCTGGATGCAGTGGATGATGCCGAACGTGAGCGTGACCGCAGGGTCAGCGCGTTGCAGGGGAATGGTAATTGTTATGTGCGCAGTTGTGATAATAAAAAGTAATAACTATTGGGTTTGATAACAGCAAATGAAAGGGGTCATTCCAGCGTTATCCTGCGCCACCGGAAGTTGAGCATTATAAGGCCTGTATTGTCATTTCTGCGCGGTAGACATTCCTGATAGTGCGCAGTAATCTGGCTGCGATCAGTGGTGCAGGGAAAGCATCAGCAGTGCCCGGATATTTTCCGCACCGGCCAATAAACTGCCATTTATCAAGGAAGAGACCATGCCGAATTTTAATTCTGCCATCGATACAGCCGCCCGCTTTGGCGACATCCCTTTTGTTGAATTTACCCAGGAACTGATTACCGGCGTGTTCGACTCGCTGGTCGAGGCGCATATTCTGCAGGTTGAAGAATATGCCGAATTTGTTCAGACCCTGACGCAGGATTTATCCAGTTATATCAACAACACCAACGACGGTGTCAGCTTTGATGAAATCAGCGATTTTGTGCTCAAGTACGAATTGCCGACGCTCAGCGAAACCGAGCTGGAAGCCGTACTGAACAGTCTGGAAGCGCCATCCACATCCTCGCCGGTTAATGCGGCCCAGCCAGCCACAACCGATACCTGGTGGGGTGGGTTGATGAATGCACTGGCGCCGGCGGTGGATTCGCTGGTCGATAAAATTGCCGACCCGTCACAGCACGATGATCTGCAGGCACTGGCGGCCTATAACAATGGTGTTACCAGTACGCTGCCAAATTATCAGCAGATTCACGATGCCATTGCCTCGCTGATTTCCTCGAATAAATACAGCGTGCTGCAGAATATGGCGCAGCAGGGGATGATGCGTCTGGTGGTAACCGAAGGTGAAATCGAAACCAAGATTACCTTTTCCACCTGGCAGGAACGTGAAAGCACACTGGAAACCAAAAACAAAACCCGTGCGCGCCAGGCCAGCAGAACCAAACTGCGCAAAGGTGCTTTGGGCGCTTTCAAAAAAGCCAGACGCAAAGAGCGTCAGCGTCAGGTGACGGTGAATACCGCCAAAAGTTACCAGCGTGATACCAGCGGCACCAAGGTTGATATTTTTGGCCGTGTGCTGATCCGCTTTAAAACCGATTATGCGCCGCTGAACGGGTGAGGTGATTTGTGTCTGACTTTCAGTATGTCAGTCTTGGTTTTGCGGAGTTTGTCGGCCAGCTGCTGACCGAAACTTTTGAAGCCACCATTAACGCGCAGCAATACCAGCTGCGCCGTTATGCTGAACTGCAGGCGGCCATCGATCTGCCCGACGAGCAGTTTCTGCTGCAGTTTATCGATCCGCAGCTGGTGCTCACGCGCGAAACACTCATTGCCGGTAGCCCTATTGCCCGGCAGATGATTGTTCCGCCCGAGCGGCAGGCGTTTATTCTGGAGCTGACCGAAGAGTTTGAGGAAGAGTCGGTTATCTTTAAAAACCGTCTGACCAACTATGGCTTTGAAGCATTGCGCGCAGTAATTGATGAGCAGCTGGTGGCTGAACAAAAAGCCAGCCTGCAGGCGCTGCTTAATCGTATGGAGCAGGCGCGGCTGGTGGTCGACAGTGGTGAAATTAATGCCAAGCTGGAGCTCAGCAGTCTGTATCAGACCGCGAGCGATGCAACCGCCGAAACGGCAGCGGGCAATGATGGTAAAACAGCGGTCAGCGGCGTTAAGCGTCTGGCGGCATCCGATGCCGTGCTTAACACGACGCTGGTCAACAGCACGCTGAGCAGCGGAGTAAAAGAGCTGGTGGATGCTGAAACACTGGAGAAGACCCTGTTTCTCGATGGCGCCACGCTGGATAAAACCCTCGCGGCCACGGCCGACAGTCCGGTACGCATCAGTGCCAAGCCCCTGCCCAGCAGCACCAGCAGTTCGGTGTATTCGCAGGTCACTATCCGTTTTAAAACCGTATGACGCCGGCACAACAGCAGCAATTGCAGTTACTGCTGGCGGAACTGGCGCGTCTGGGTCCGGTGGCCGAAGCCTGGCTCAGACGTCAGCCTGATAAGGTCATCAGCATCGAAGTTCATACTCCCGGCTTACCTCCTCTGACCGTGGAATGGCAACGCTCATCCTGAGTGATATTTGTCAGCGGTCATTCCTGTATTTTGCCTTCCATCCCCTAACGCTGAACTATTGTTTTTTTAACATTGTTTGCGGCTGTGCGGCCGCTGAACATTAGCCATGGCCGATGGATTGGTCTGTCGGCCGGTATGTAACAGGAGGTGGTTATGCGTGCGTGGTGTTTTTGTGTCTTGCTTGGGCTGGCGCTTAACGCCGGCGCCGATTCTGTGGCCGGGTTTACGGCCAGTCATATCAAAATGGTGAACGTGGTGGCACCGGAATGGCCGGAGTTCACCAATAAAGATGGCACCGGCCTGTACTGGGATATTCTGCGCGCGGTGTACGAGCCGGCCGGCATCCGCGTTAAACCGGCAACGGTGCCCTGGAACCGGGCGCTGAAGATGGTAACCGAATACCGGGTGTATAACGCCATCATCGGAGAGACCCGCAACAGCAGTGAACCACTGCTTTATCCCCGTTATGCCATCGATGTGGAATACCTGTCGGTTGTTTACCCACTCAAGGCCCGCATAACCTGGAAGGGGCTTGATACGTTAAAAGACAAAACCGTGGGCTGGATGAAAGGCTATGACGTAATTCCCGGCAAACAACGTAATTTTAAACTGCGTGAGTTCCGTAGCAGCGCCGAAGGTCTGCAGTGGTTACAGCAGGGTAAGATCGACATGATGGTGGATGAATGGGATGCCATTCAGCTGGCGCTGGAAGAGGCTGGTGTGGGCATGGATTATTTTGAGGTACAGGATGTGCCCTACGGCCGCGATGTGTATGTCGCCTTTGCTGAAGGGCCGGTGTCGGAGTATCTGATCAGCGAATATAACCGCCGTATTCCCGAGCTGATAGCCAGTGGTGAGCTGCAGGCGCTGTACGACAAATGGCAGGCGGGCGAAATGCCCGCGCAGATAAAGGCACTGATGAAAACGGCCAGCGCTCAGTAGGTCAGGCCAGCACCCATAATCGGCATGCAAGCGGAGCTGCCACCCAATTCGAGGCAGGTGGCACCAAGATTAAAGGTGATCCGCTTGCGGTGTATTTTCATGCCGACATCAGCTTGCCAGTACGAGTAAACGCTGCTGTCTGAAACAATGTCGAACCACAGATCGTCTTTATCTTCGCTCGACAGGTTGTCTGGCCCATCCCAGTAAACCCGGTTATAGCGCAGATTACCGTACCACTCCGCCTTACCTTTGCTGTAGCTGAACAATGGCCCCAGATAAAAGCCCTTGCTGTTCGCCAGGTCGGTGGCACTGAACAGCCCGGCCAATCCGGCTACTGACCAGCCCTGTGCCTGATTTAACAGACTGTGCTTTATCCATATGGATTGGTTTATGGTGATCTGCTGTTCAATGGCGACACCGGCGTCAGTGTTCTCCCCCAGAGCCGCTGCGAAACTGACAGAGGTTGCCGGTGCGACATAGGCGCTGAGCTGGACATTACCTTTGCCCAGTGAGCGGGCGCTGGTCGGGGTTGTCAGTGGCGCGACAGAGCATGCACTGAGCGTTATCACTGCCAGACTGAGGATTGGCAAAAGAAGCGTAGGGCGTTGGAAATTCATCGTGGTTTGCAGACCGGTAAAGGCAAAGGCGGCGGATCATACTCCCTGTGCCTGAACGGTACATTAACGTATCATTCGGCCCCAGTTTTCTTTACCGGGGGCAATATGAGTTCACAGGTTTCTGCCGACAATATCCGTCTGACCGAATACAGCCATGGCGCCGGATGCGGCTGCAAAATATCACCTAAAGTGCTCGACAGCATTCTTGCCTCGCAGCTGACATTGCCTACCGATGCCAATCTGCTGGTGGGTAACAGCAGCAAAGACGACGCTGCCGCTTACGATATCGGTAATGGTCAGGTGATTTTAAGCACCACCGATTTCTTTATGCCCATTGCCGATGATCCCTTCGATTTTGGCCGTATCGCCGCGACCAATGCCATCAGTGATATCTACGCCATGGGTGGCAAACCGTTAATGGCGATTGCGATTCTTGGCTGGCCGGTAAATGTGCTGCCGCCTGAAGTCGCGCAGCGCGTGGTCGACGGTGGCCGTCAGGCCTGCGCGGATGCCGGCATTATGCTGGCCGGTGGTCACAGTATTGATTCGCCGGAACCGATTTTTGGTCTGGCAGTGACCGGTCTGGTACAGAAAGACAAACTGAAGCAGAACAACACCGCAACCGCAGGCTGCAAACTCTATCTGAGCAAGCCACTGGGTGTGGGCATTCTGACCACCGCGCAGAAGCAGAAAAAACTGCGCCCGGAGCATGAATTCCTTGCCCGTGATGTGATGTGCCAGATGAATAAAGTCGGCGCCGAAGTCGCACAGCTTGAGGGTGTGGAAGCCATTACCGACGTTACCGGCTTCGGTTTAATGGGGCACTTGCTCGAGGTGTGCGAAGGTAGTGGTGTGAATGCGGTGTTGTACGAGCAACATATTCCGCTGTTGCCACCGGTACGCGACTATATTGCCGAGGGTTGTCTGCCCGGCGGCACCACGCGTAATTTTGATTCCTATGGCGATAAACTGGCGCCGTTAACCGACGAGCAGAAAGCGCTGTTCTGCGATCCGCAAACCAGCGGCGGTTTATTAATTGCCGTACAGCCAGAGCAAGCCGCAGCGCTGGAACAGGTATTAACAGCCGCCGGGGTATACGCACAGTGCATTGGTGAATTAACCGCCGCACGCAGCGATTACCGTGTCGAGGTTCAGGCATGAGCCGTCCCGATACACAGGATTTTATCCGCCTGTTTTTAACCGATACGCCAATGATGGATACCCGCGCGCCTCTGGAATTTAAAAAGGGCGCGTTTCCGCATACCGTCAGCCTGCCGCTGATGACCGATGCCGAACGGGCGAAAGTCGGTACCTGTTATAAACAGCAGGGTCAGGATGCCGCTATTGTGCTGGGTCATCAGCTGGTGGGCGGCAAGGTAAAACAACAGCGGCTGGAGCAATGGCTGGCATTTGCCCGTCAGCATCCGGATGGTTATCTCTATTGTTTCCGTGGCGGCCTGCGCAGTCAGATCGTACAGCAGTGGCTGAAAGAAGCCGGCTGTGATTACCCGCGCATTACCGGTGGCTACAAAGCCATGCGGCGTTTTTTAATTGATACGCTGGAGCGCATTGCGGCCGATGGCCAGTTCCGCGTACTGGCGGGTCATACCGGCTGCGCTAAAACCGATTTATTAAATGCTTTGCCGCACAGTATTGACCTTGAAGGTATTGCCCATCATCGCGGCAGCACTTTTGGCAAACGCCCGGCCGGGCAACCATCGCAGATTGATTTTGAAAACAAACTCGCGGTGGCGTTATTGCGTCAGGATCATGCGCATCCGGGGCGCCGTATTCTGCTCGAAGACGAAAGCATGCTGATTGGCCGCTGTGCGATTCCGGAATGTCTGCGTCTGCGTATGCTGGCCGCACCACTGATTATTGTTGAAGCCTCGCTGGAACAGCGGGTCGAGCACAGCTTCCGTAATTATATTCTGCATAAACTGCAGGAGTGGCAGCAGGCTGAAGGCGAAGAGGCAGGCTTTGCAGCTTTCCGTGATGACCTGACCAAATCGCTGCAGAAAATTCAGCGTCGCCTTGGCGGTGTGCGCTATCAGCAGCTTGATGATTTATTGCAACAGGCACTGAACGAACACGAGCAAACGGGCGATAACAGCCTGCACCGCGAGTGGATCCGCATTATGCTCAGCGACTATTACGACCCGATGTACGAATACCAGCTGACGCAGAAAAAAGGCCCGGTCGAATTCCGTGGTTCAGCTGCTGAGATTAACGACTACCTGAAAAATAATGAGTAAAACCATGAAAAAGACCTTTAAGTTTGCCGCAGCAGCAGGCCTGCTGCTGAGTACCTTTTCCGCATTCGCCGATACCTTCGTATTTACCGCCATTCCGGATGAAGATGAATCGCGCTTACAGCAACGCTTTAATAAAGTGGCCGATTATCTTTCGGCACAGACCGGCGCTGAGGTGAAGTACATTCCGGTAAAATCCTACGCCGCCGCTATTACCGCATTCCGTAACGATCAGGTACAGCTGGCCTGGTTTGGTGGTTTATCCGGCGTGCAGGCGCGTAAGCTGGTGGCCGGTTCTGAAGCCATTGCTCAGGGCTATGAAGATCAGTTCTTTAAAACCTATTTTATTGCCAATAAAAGCGCCGGCCTGAATGCAGAAGAAACACTCTCAGCGGCACTGAAAGGCAAAACCTTTACCTTTGGTTCCAAAGGTTCTACTTCCGGCCGTTTAATGCCGGAGTTTTATCTGCGCGAACAATTTAACGCAGCTCCAGAGGATATTTTCTCGCGCGTTGGTTTCTCTGGCGATCACAGTCGTACCATTGCTCAGGTGCAATCAGGTGCTTATCAGGTCGGTGCGGTTAATTACACCGTCTGGGATAACGAGCTGGCGGCCGGCAATATCGACCCGGAAAAAATTCAGGTGATCTGGACCACACCAACCTATCCGGATTATCAGTGGACTATCCGTGGTGATGTGGATGCCCGTTTCGGTAAAGGCTTTAAAGAAAAAATGCGCAAAGCCCTGCTGGAAATGAAAGATAAAGACCTGCTCGCCAGCTTCCCGCGTGAATCTTTTGTACCGGCCAGTAACGACGATTACGCGCCGATTGAAAATACCGCCCGTGCGATTGGCCTGCTGGAAGACTGATAACCATGAGTGTGAACGCGGATGCCGCTATCCTGTTTCAGTTACAGCAGTTTGATCTGACGCTGGGTAAGCACCGCGTTCTTCATGACATTAACCTGACTGTTCGTCAGGGCGAAAAAATAGCCATTATCGGCCCCTCCGGTGCCGGTAAATCCAGCCTGCTGGATGTTCTGTACCGCCAGCAGTCACAGCAGATTGCCCTCTGCCCACAACAGGGCGGGCTGGTGGATATGCTGTCGGTGTATAACAATATTTTTATGGGTGGGCTGGAGCGCCACAGCAGTGTTTATAATCTGCTGAATTTAATCCGCTCATTTAATACCCCGCGTGCAGAAATTCAGCAGCTGTGTAATGAGCTTGGGTTGGAAGATAAACTCTGGCATTCGCCAGACCGGTTATCCGGTGGGCAACGTCAGCGGGTGGCCGTTGGTCGTGCGCTGTATCGTAAGCAGCCGGTATTTCTTGGCGATGAACCGGTCTCTGCCCTCGACCCGCTGCAGGCCGAAAATATTCTGCAGTTATTAATCAAACGTCATAACACCCTGCTGGTCAGCCTGCATAACCGCCGTCTGGCACTTGCCCATTTTGATCGTGTGCTGGCGTTGCGCGCGGGTGAACTGGTTTACGATGGCCCGGCCGCAGCGTTAAGCAGCAATGATCTGGACGCTTTTTATGCGGCCTGATAACGACGCCTTAATACTGCTGAACCGTTTGCCCGGCGTGCGCCCGGCGCACAGCAGTGGCCGTCTGTTACGCCGTATTTCCCTGTTATTTATTGCGATTGCCCTGGCTTGTATATTTCTGGCCGATCTGGCGCTTTATCCGACCGACCCATGGCGTGAACTCGGGCGTATTGGCTGGGGCTTTATTACCCCGTACTGGGCTGACAGCAGTACGCTGTTCAGTGCGCTGGGCCAGACCGTTGCCTTTGCCTTACTGGCACTGATCATTTCAGTACCGCTGGGCTTAATGCTGGCAGTGTTTTATCACTGGCGGCCGGTGCGTATGCTGGCGGCGGCGGTACGTTCAGTACACGAAATATTCTGGGGGCTGCTGTTTATGCAGCTTTATGGCCTCAGCGCCACCACCGGGTTGCTGGCGATTTTAATTCCTTACACCGGTGTTTTTGCCAAAGTATTTGCCGAAATGTTTGACCGCCAGGCGCCAGAGCCTGCGCTGGCTGTTTCACCTTTCAGCAGCCGCATCAGCCGCTATGCCTACACCTTAATTCCACAGAGTCTGGGCGAGATGCGCAGCTACTGCCGCTATCGTTTTGAGTGTGCGTTACGCTCCAGTGCCATTCTTGGTTTTATTGGTTTGCCAACACTTGGCTTTCATCTGGAAACTGCATTTAAACAGGGGCAGTACAGCGAAGCCGCGGCTTTGCTCTGGGTGTTTTTTATATTAATTGCCAGTATCCGCTTCTGGTTACGTGGCTGGTTATTACCTGTCTATGCGGCATTGGCACTCTGGTTGTTACCCCAGTCGCCGCCACTGGGCAGCAGCTATGCGTGGCAGTTTATCAGTCAGGATATCTGGCCACGGGCATTACAGCAGGGTGATCTGAGCGCGGCTGCGATCTGGTACTGGCGCGAATTCAGTCAGGTGGCCTGGCCGGCATTATTGCAGACGCTGTACCTTACCCAGATTGCACTGGTGCTGACCGGTGTGATTGCGCTGCTGTGTTACCCGCTGGCCAGTCAGGCGATCAGTGGCAGGGCCATGCGCTGGCCGGGGCGGTTATTACTGCTGATTATGCGCTCTACGCCGGAAATGATGATCGCCTTTATTCTGCTGTTACTGCTCGGGCCTTCCGGCTTACCGGCGGTGCTGGCGCTGGCATTACATAACGGTGGTTTAATTGCGTTCCTGCTCGCCAACCACAGCGAACAGCAGCCACAGCGTGCCGATGATCCGAAGGGGATTAACCGTTACCTGTATCTGCATACGCCACGCTTATATCCGGGGTTTCTTGCCTTTTTATTTTATCGCTGGGAAGTCATCCTGCGCGAAAGCGCGATGATGGGAATTCTCGGTATTGCCACCCTGGGTTTTTATATCGACTCTGCGTTTGAAGAAATCCGTTACGATAAGGCCTTCTTCCTGATTGTGGTCGCTGCCGCACTGAATATTCTGATCGACAGTCTGTCGCGCCGAATCCGCCGCCGGGCCGGTGCAGATCTGTCGGCTGGCGTTGGATAATGGTCTGAAATAATTCAGATTCCCGGGCCGCTTTCTTTACCTTCAATTAACCCCTCCTTCACCTACTAAATCAGGATACTGAGGCCAGCAGTCACATGGTTAACTCCGGAGTTAATTTCTGCCGGAGAGAATACTATGGCAATAAGAACAGTAAGCCGTTATATGCTGCTGGCACTCTGTATTGGCTGTGCAACCAGCAATGCCGGGCCGCTGAAACAGGTGGCCGTTATTCAGAGTTATCATCCGCAATATAATTGGGATGCGCAGTATCTGCAGGCACTGCAGGATAATATGGGCGAGAAATGTCAGCTGACGGCATATTCAATGGACACCAAGCAGCTGGCTAAAAGTGACTGGCCGGAAAAAGCTGCCGAAATACAGCAAAGCATACGTCGCCTGGCTCCGGAACTGGTGATCATTGGTGACGATAATGCATTCTCGCTGATGGCTGAAAGCATTGCCGGAATGGGTATACCTGTGGTCTTTCTTGGTGTTAATGGCGGCCGTGCCCAGTATCCGTTTATCGATAACCCGTTAATTACCGGTGTACTGGAGCGGCCATTCTTTGTGCAGAACGTCCGCCATATGCGTAAGGTTCTGAAACGCGACAAACATTTTCTGATTCTTACCGACGACTCACCGACCATGAATAATGCCATCGGTGAGTTTTTTGGTGATGCCCGTACGATGGTTATTCATGGTACGCAGGTCGATGTACTAATGACCAATAACCGCGAGCAATGGCTGCATGCAATAAGCTCTGCTTCTGAGCGCGGTATTGATGCTGTTATTGTCGGCACCCATCACACCATTCACGATCATAACGGGCAGCATGTCAGCCCGGATGCACTGATGAATGAAGCCTGGGGACAGGCGAAAGTGCCGATTTTTTCATTGTGGGATATTTTTGTTGGTGAGCATAAAGCCGCCGGTGGCTTTACCGTCTCGGCTTATCAGGAAGGCGTTACTGCTTCACGTCTGGCAATGATGATTCTTAACGGCACTCCGATATCCAGTATTAAGCCTCTGAATTCACTCAGTGGTCATTATGTTTACAGCCGTAAAGGTATGCAGCACTGGAACATTCACCTGTCGTCGCTGACGGCTTCGCAGACCACCTTTATTGAATAAATCCGGCATATTCCCGCTGAGCGGCTCAGAGTGAACATTTTTACTGTTACCTGATGCCGCATTACATTCCGTATTCTCGTTCCACTCTTGCTATCCGCACCCGAAATCTGCAATACCATTGCCCGCGGCCAAGGCGTTGTGCTTCTTTATGATCGGCGTCGTTCTTCCAGCGATGGATAGCCTCAAGACTGTCCCAGTACGATACCGTAATACCCAGACCTTCCCTTGCGTATTCAATACCAAGAAACCCCGGCTGCCTTGCTGCTGCTTCAATCATGCGTGCAGCCATCTCAGCGTAACCGTTATCTCCTTCGGTGCGGTGACTGCTGAAAATAACAGCGTAGTAGGGTGGCTCGGGTGTTTGGACGATTTCCGGCATAACAGACTCCTGCGTATGTAATATTCACTGTTGGGACAGTAAACACATGACGGTAATGTGCGCCTGCAGGAAAGTAAATATCATGGAATGGGCAGCAGCGTCTGTTGCTGATTGCTTGTATTGGAGACTGTTCAGGGTTTTCTGGAAGGAAAGATTTAAAAGATTGGTATATCCCCGGAAGCCAAAGGCTTCCGGGGATAGCAGCGTCGGCTTACTGACCGTAAACCATGGCCGGGAACCAGTTCACCAGTGACGGGAACATAATCAGCAGTGTCAGGCCCAGTAACTGCAGTACGATAAACGGAATAACACCACGGTAAATTGTGCCGAGTTTGATTTCTGGCGGGCATACACCCTTCAGATAAAACAGTGCAAAGCCAACCGGTGGTGTCAGGAAGGATGTCTGCAACGTCACAGCAACCAGCATAACAAACCACACCATAATCGGCTGATCAATTACTCCATAGCCATTAATAGAAATTTCCAGAGCATTAATTACCGGAGCGACCAGCGGTAATACGATCAGTGTAATTTCAATCCAGTCGAGTACAAAACCCAGAAGAAAAACAATGCCCAGCACAAACAGAATGATGCCATAAGGGCCAAAGGGCAAAGAGGTCAGGAAAGATTCAATATACTCATCACCACCCAGCTCGCGCAGCACCAGTGCAAACATGGTTGCACCAATAAAGATCGCAAAAATGTAACCACTGACGCTGAAAGTATTGTGCAGGCATTCACGCACCACATTGATACTCAGACGGCCGTTATGCCAGGCCAGAAGAATCGCGGCGGCGGCACCAACAGCAGACGCTTCGGTTGGCGTTGCTATACCGGTAAAAATACTGCCCAGCACTGCAATAATCATCAGCAGTGTGGGGAGCACGGAACGCATAACGTTAACCCAGACTCTCCATGTTACCGGCTGTACATCTTCTGCCAGTGGCATGGAATGCGGGCGGATGATGCCCCAGCCCAGCACATAGACAATATACAGTACGCCCAGCAGAAGACCGGGGACGACGGCTCCCATAAACAGATCGCCGACAGACAGTGCCAGCTGATCCGCCATAATAACCAGCATAATGCTGGGCGGAATCAGAATGCCCAGTGTACCGGCGCTGGCAACGGTACCAACGGCAACGGTTTTACAGTAGCCCTGTTTGAGCATGGCGGGTAGTGACATTACCCCCAGCAGCACAACAGAAGCACCGACAATACCGGTAGAGGCGGCCAGAATAATCCCGATCAGAATAACAGTAATAGCCAGACCGCCACGTACCCGGCCAAATAATTCCTGAAAGGACTGCATCAGGTTTTCTGCCGCGCCGGATTTATCCAGCATATTTCCCATAAAAATAAACATGGGTAGCGCAACCAGAATCCAGTTGTCCATGATCTTATAAATACGGCTGACGACCAGGCCGATGGAATTAAAGTCGATACCTATCATGGTATCGAGATACATGTCGCTCATATACGCCAGAGCGGCAAACAATGTGCCGACACCACCCAGAACCCAGGCAATAGGAAATCCGGAAAATAGCAGAAGGATAAAGCTGGCGAACATCGCCACTATCAGAATTTCATTAATTTCCATGGTTATTACCCCGTATCAGTAATACAGACTCGCGATACAGATGGTTGATAAAGGTAAGCATCATCAGGCCGACTGAAACAGGGATCATCGACTTGATCAGCCAGCGCCAGGGCAGACCGGCAGGGGCGAGAGAGCGCTCATTGATGCGCCAGGATTCGGCAACAAAATCCAGACTGTGAATAAACACGACGAACAGAAAAGGCATCGCCAGTAACAGAATTCCGGCTATTTCAGTCATGCTTTTTGCTCTGGCAGAAAAACGTGCCTGCAGGACATCTACCCGTACATGACTGTTGGTCGCCTGTGCGTAAATAACACCAAAAAGTACGCCAATGGCATACAGGTGCCATTGCAGTTCTTCCAGTGCAATCAGACCGGCGCTGAAACCACGGCGCAGGGTTATCTGCAACAGAATAACGGCAATAAGAATGGCGTATACCCAGGACAGATATTCGCAGCTTTTACGTAATACACGATCGACCGCATCCGCCAGCAGCACGGTCGAAGGTGGCCGGAGATCATTATTCATAACATTACCCGTTTAAAAACAGAAATACCGGCACAGGGTTCTGTGCCGGTTTAAGGCAGGATTCAGTCGCGGTTGATAAAGGCGCGGCTTGACCAGAGTTTGTAGTTGTCGCGGAAATTTTTCAGATCGTCATAAACCACGGCAAAGGTCGGGTCTTTACGCTGTTCCTGAACCACCTCTTCCCATGCGGAACGGAACTGATCCATCATTTCTTTTGGCCAGGTACGGATTTCTACACCACGAACTTCGGCATTTTTCTTCATGGCTTCAAACTGAATGTACTCAGATTCCGCTACGGAATTGGTTACGGATGCCTTACAGGTTGTGGAAATCTGTGCGCGCTGGCTATCGCTCATGCCGTTCCAGGTATCTTTGTTGATCAGCAGTTCGAATACCGTGGCCTGCTGATGCCAGCCAGGGAAGTAGTTATATTTGGCCACTTTATAGAAACCCAGCTTTTCGTCGATGGCTGGCTGTGAGAATTCGGTGGCATCAATTGCGCCTTTTTCCAGAGCACCAAAAATCTCACCACCCGGAATCAGAGAGGTGGAGACTCCCAGTTTCTGCATCACTTCGCCGCCAAGGCCGTAGAAACGCATATTCAGGCCTTTAAGATCATCGACGCTGTTTACCGGTTTTTTAAACCAGCCGGATGTTTCCGGACTGATCAGGGCACAGGGCTCAACGTGTACGTTGTAGCCGCCGTCATCGTACATTTTCTGGTACAGCTTCAGACCATTGCCGTAATACATCCACGCGGCAAACTCCGGAGCTTCAGGGCCGAACGGAATGGTAGAAAAGATTGCAGCAGCCGGCATTTTTCCTGCCCAGTAACCGGCAATAGAATAACCGGAGTTCACTTTACCGCTGGACACTGCATCCAGAATCTCCAGTGGCGCAACCAGTTTTCCCGGCTCGTAAATTTTCATTTTAATCTGACCGCCGGATACCAGAGGCAGCTGCTCAGATACCCAGGTGATCGGGGTTCCAAGGGCCGGCAGGTTGGAGCCGAAAGCAATGGGTGTTTTCAGTAATACAGGTTTTGCATGAACCGCAGCGGCACAGAGTACAAGAGCGGAAGCCGTCAGTAATGGCTTGATCATGGTTTTCATATCAGACTCCGGATTTATTATTTTCCTTTAATCTGAAAAGTCAGTTATCTGACAGATCAGGATTAAAAAAACTATATGAACCGGTTGGCTTTCACTCCATCCTTCTTTGGTAGGGACAATTAAAATAAGTGCAATACCTACTAAAGTAGGTGGCAGGCAGTCAGATATCGCCATGCACAAAAAAATACGGAAATAGTCAGCCATAATTGTCACTATATCTGTGACGAAACGCCGGGCCTGTTATATGGTGCAGGGGCGGACTGAAAGAATAAGATGAGGTGCCACTTGATCGATTATCTGAGCAGTATATGGCTGGTTGGTCTTATTTCTTTGGCTTATGTGGGTTTTCTGTTTGTTCTGGCTATTCTGGGTGACCGTATCCGGAAATCTTCATGGCAGCCCTATGTATACAGCCTGACTCTGGCAATATTCTGTACTACCTGGGCCTTCTATGGAACGGTTGAGCAGACCGTTCGGCATGGCTGGCTGCTGGCACCAACCTACCTGGGCGCTATTGTTTTAATTACCGTCGGCTGGAAAATTCTTGATCGTATTATTCAGATTGCCCGGCAGGAAAACAGCACCACCATATCGGATTTTATTTCAGCACGCTTTGGTCATAGCCGTGGACTGGCTGTACTGATTTCGGTACTCAGTATTCTTGGTATAGTGCCTTATATTGCCCTGCAGCTTAAGGCGGTATCGGGAAGCTTTCAGATTATTACTGACACCACCTCTGTTCAGCTCAGCTGGTACAGCGATCCGACACTGTTTATTGCCGCCGTTATGGCCATTTTCAGTATTCTGTTTGGTACCCGCACAGTGGACTCGAGTGAAAGCCATCAGGGCATGATGCTGGCTATTGCCTTTGAATCGCTGGTGAAATTATTTGCCCTGAGTGCCGTGGGTATTTTTGCGGTTTATGGTTTGTATGATGGCTTCGGCGATCTGTTCAGCAAAGCATTAGCCAATGAACACCTGCACGAAGTACTGACTACCTATGAGAACCCAAGCGTTTATCTTACCCATGCCCTTATCGGTGGTATTGCGATTATTGCTTTGCCGCGCCAGTTTCACGTCGCTGTGGTGGAGTACCGCAGTGAGCAGGATTTAAAAACAGCACGCTGGATGTTTCCGCTGTATTTGTTGCTGATTAACCTGTTTCTGCTGCCGCTGGCACTGGCTGCATTTATGCACGGCGATGTGCTGGAATCCTTTAACTTTATTACTTTACAGCTGCCACTGGCATTTGGTCAGACTGAACTGGCCACCTTTGCCTATGTTGGTGGCTTGTCGGCCGGCACCTCGATGGTGATTATTGCCTCTATCACCCTGGCCACCATGATCTGTAACGAAATCATTATTCCATTGCTGATTAAGCTGCGTCTGCAGGGCGACTCGCGGGATATTAAAGAACGTGTACTGAATATCCGCCGCATTGCCATTGTTATTGTTATGGCTTTTGCTTTTGTTTATTACCGTATGCTGTCGCAGTTCCATAGCCTGTCGGAAATCGGTCTTCTGTCGTTTACCGCTATTGCTCAGTTTGCCCCTCCGATTCTGATTGGTCTGATATGGCAGGGAGCGAACCGCATGGGCGCTTATGCCGGTTTGCTGAGTGGATTTCTGTTGTGGTTCTACTGTTTGTTCTTACCTGTATTAGCTAATGCAGGCTGGGTTCACAGCGGTTTTATGGATGGCCCTTTCGGGCTTGAGTTTTTACGTCCCCAGGCATTGCTTGGCTTTGATAATATGAACCCGGTGGTGCATGGAACATTCTGGAGTCTGATGGCCAATACCCTGGCTCTGGTAATATTCTCGCTGTATTACAAACCGGGTTTCTCTGATATCGAGCAGGCGCAACGCTTTGTTGAACCTTTTTCCGGGCAGCGCAGTGCTGCTCCACGGCGTTATGCAATCCGTACCGATGATCTTAAAGCACTGCTGCAGCGCTTTATTAATCCGGCAAAAATCGATGCCCTGTTTAAAGACTTTTCCAATCCGGTAACCGGGCGGCTGATTACCCGTGGCGTGGTCAGCGAATCGATGCTGAAAGCGGCCGACCGCTTACTCAGTTCTGTGCTTGGTCGGCGTGGCTCCGATTTGCTGTTGCACAATCTGGTGGATGATAAATCGCCGCAATTCGCCCACCTGAACAGCCTTATGGAAGAGGTGAGCGAAGTTGTACTGTTTAACCGCGACCTGCTTAACTCCGTGCTGCACAGTCTGGTGCAGGGCATTACTGTCGTCGATGAAAATCATAACCTGGTGGCCTGGAATCAGCGCTTTGCCAATCTTTATGATTTTCCCCCGGGTTATTTATACGTAGGGCTTTCTGCAGAAATGGTGGTGCGCTTTATTGCCCGCTCCGGTGGTTATGGTGAAGGTGATGTGGAAGCTCAGGTGCAGATGCGCATGAGCGAGATTGAAAACCGAATGTCGCTGCATTATGTACGCCGCGCCGCCGATCGCCGTTATATTGAATTAATCGGTAACCCGATCTCAACCAACCTGTATATCACGGTATACAGTGATATTACCGAATACCGCAATATTGAAGATGAGTTGCGTAAGGCCAACGAAATTCTGGAAGACCGGGTTGAGGAACGGACGCAGGAGCTGACGGCTCTTAATGCTGACCTGCAGCGTGCCAACCGTAATAAAACCCGCTTTCTGGCCGCAGCCGGTCACGATCTGGTACAGCCGCTGAATTCGGCGTCGTTATTTTCTGCATCCATCATCAATAAGTTACAGAAAGCCGCAAGCCGCTGTCCGGAACTCAGCACCGATATTCTGCCGGTAGCACAGAATATGGAACACTCACTCAGCTCTGCGGAATCACTGCTGAATGAGTTGCTGGAAATATCCAAACTGGATGCCGATATTGTGCGTGCCAATGTGCAGATATTCCGCCTGTCTTCCGTATTACGCTCGTTGGTTGAAGAATTCCGGCCGTTATTTCAGCGCAAAGGTATTGAGTTACGTTTTATTGATTGCCAGCTGATGGTCGAATCAGATCCTGTACTGCTACGCCGTATTCTGCAGAACCTGCTGGCCAACGCATTACGCTATACCGACCGTGGCCGTGTGCTGATCGGCGTCCGCCGCAGTCGTGATCATGTGCGCCTGCAGGTACTGGACAGTGGTCGTGGTATTCCGCCGGATGACCTGCATATGATTTTTGAAGAATTTCACCGGGTCGAAAGTCAGGGAGATAATGGCAGTAAGGGGCTGGGCCTGGGGCTGTCGATTGTGCAGCGTATGTGCAAACTGTTACAGCACCCGATTCAGGCGCAGTCTGAACTTGGCCGTGGCAGTGTCTTCACAATGGCTATTCCTATTACTGAGCAGCTGCCTGAGCCGGAAACTCCTGCCGCAGCACAGGTCAGTTTATCGACGGATCAGCTGATTCTGTGTATTGATAACGAGCGGCAGATTACCGAAGGTATGAGCGAGCTGCTCTCTGACTGGGGATATCAGGTTGTGGCCGCAATTAACGACGAAGAAGCGTTACAGAAGCTGCAGGGGCGTACTCCGGCATTGGCGATTGTTGATTATCATCTGGACTTTGGTAAAACCGGACTGGACGCTATGGCCGCACTGCAACCACACTGGCAGCAGCCGGTACCTTGTCTGGTCATTACCGCCGACTATACCGATGACGTAAAAGAGCGCATTCAGGCGCTGGATTATCAGCTGCTGAAAAAACCGGTTAAGGCGATGGCGTTGCGTGCGGTGTTAAATCAGATAATGGGGTATAGGGAGTAATTCGTCGAAGAAGGGGTCTGCTTTCTTGCCGATCTACATCCGCGAGATTTAACGGACAACTAATGTGCAGGTATCTGACCGACACTCTGGTTACGAAAAACTTCTCGTACGGCATCTACTAAGCCATACACCAGAAGCGAATTTTGTACACGGGCCTCGGGGTGCGAATACATAATGACTGGTTTTTGCTCCGCGTTAAGGAACCATTTGATACCTCTCGTGGTTTCCAGAACCTCCACATCATCGAGTCCCAGAGCCCAACGTAAATCCCATCCAGTTCCGCAACAAATCGTAAGATCCGCTTGATACAAGGCATACTGTTCGCGTATGCATTCACGATCTTCGGCAACCACTGCTTGAAAGCTCGCCCGCTCAGTCGTGTGTCCACCTGGTGATTTTTTCATATTCATCGCGCATATGCGCGTCAGGACTGACTTCCGCTGATCTTCTGTCACGGATTTCAGATCCTTCCAGTGAATATCCAGCCCGGAGCTTTCAATGCAGCGAATCCAGCGTGTAATATTATCCCAACTTTGTGGACGGGCTCCGTTGCGAATAAATTCTCGCAAATCCCAGCCTCCGCCACTAAGGTCGTTAACCTCTTTTAGCACAAAGCAAAGTTTAAGGGGCGCGCTTAAGTAATCCTCTTCGCATACAACGCCATCGGCGACAAACCCCTTTCTGCTTCCCTTCCAACGCTCAAACAGAGCGGATTCTTCTTTAAGTATCGTCATACGCATCCTGGCATCAGAAAAGTTCATCAGGTGTTTCAGCCTGAAATAAGAAATCATCAGATCAGCGCCAACTCCGCCTTTGAACGGGAAGGCCATATCCACACAGATGGTATTATTTTGATTGGAGCAATGCTACTCGGCATTGGGTTTAGATACAGGAAGCTCTTTCTATAGACCAGATACACTTAGAGGGATCGGGTTTTCAGTCAGGAATCGCCAGCTCCTGCACAATCAGCGCGGCCTGAGTGCGGTTATTAATATTCAGCTTGCGGAAAATATCGCTGATATGGGATTTAACCGTGGTTTCTTTGATATTCAGCGCATAGGCAATCTGTTTGTTCAGTGCACCCTCGGCAATAAACTGTAATACGCGTAATTGCTGCGGTGTGAGCTGGCGCAGTTTTTCGGCCAGATCAGATTTCGTGTGGCTGAATTCGGGGAAGCTGATACCACCTGAAAAAATATGCTCAACGGCAGCGCGGATCTCCACTGGTGATGATGCCTTGGGAATAAAGCCCAGCGCCCCCATGCTGCGGATACTGCCGATAACAGACTGGTCTTCGCTGGCGCTGACAACAGCAACCGCCAGTTGCGGGTGCTCACTGCGTATACGCATTAACCCCATAAGGCCATTGTTGCCGGGCATTTTTAAATCGAGTAGCAACAGATCGGTATCGCCTGAGCGCAGATTTTCCTGAACCTGATCGAAAGTCTCACATTCGCTGATGTTGCAGGGTTCTTTCAGCTCGGCAAGCGCACCACGCAACGCTGTACGGAACAGCGGATGATCGTCCGCAATAAGTATCTGATACATGGGCCCGCCTTGTTTTTATCGTTATCCGGTTATGACTCTAACCGTCGTCCTGACCTGCAGGCAATACACTAACACCCCCTATACCTACTAAAGTAGGTTGTTTTGGTAACGAATTTTCAATGATAAGTACGGTCTGGCGCAGATTGGCATTTTCTGCTCATAAACCACAACAGTCCCTACTATTTTACGGGATACCCGTTACTTTCCCCGCCCTATATTAATCGTGCTCCGCAGGAATTACCTGCACTGTGCGGATACAGACTGGTTGTTTGTGATCCGTAATTTCACATCATCTAAAGGGTAGGAAGACATGATGCAAAATAACAATAAGGCCAACCGTCTGGCGCTGGCGGTATGTACTGCAGCTCTGTTTGGTGCGGTTGCCGCACAGGCGGAAGTTAAAACTGAAAATACCTTCAGCGGCTATGTAAAAGCAGACATGCTGTTTAATTCTGAAAATGACGCCACGGGTGGCTTGCGGGAGCAGGCGCTGCTGACACTGAATGCCGATGAAGCCGATGATGAAGAAGGCGATCTGTATATGTCAGCCTGGGAATCACGCCTGAATTTCACCTCAAAAAGCACCGGTACTCCGGTGGGTGATCTGAAAGCAGTGATCGAAGGCGATATGTATTCGGGCCCGAGCCAGAATGTGTTTAACCTGCGTCATGCCTATATGCAGCATAATAACCTGACCATCGGTCAGACCTGGTCCACCTTTATGGATCTGGGCGCGCTGGCGGAAACAGCTGATTTTGGTGGCCCCGCAGCACGTATTTTTACCCGTCAGCCCCTGATCCGTTACAGCATCCAGATGGGTGATGCGACTCTGGATCTGGCAGCAGAAAAACCGAAAAACTCCACAGACCCGGTAATGCCGGATCTGGTGGCTAAATACACCATGAAAACTTCTTTTGGACATCTGTCTGCCGGTGTTTTAGCACAGCAACTGAATGACGATACCGGCGTTAAAGACGATTCTGCGATGGCTCTTGCGGCGCGTTTTTCCGGACGGGTTAATCTGGGAGGCGATAACGTTAAATTTGCAGTCATCTCCGGTCAGGGTCTTGGTGGCTATATGAACTTTGGTGATGTAGCAGCCTATGATTTCTCTGGCGACAGCATTGAACTGTCGGAACAGACCGGATTTAAAGTCGCCTACCAGCATGTATTTACCGATACCCTGCGTTCTACTCTGCGCTATGCCCAGACCAGCAGCGAAATTGACGGTAAAGACATGGGTGATTTCAGCTCGGTACATGCCAACCTGATTTACAACCCATACAAGCCATTAAGCTATGGTGCCGAAATTATTTCTGCGACCAAGGCCAAGGCTGAAGGTAATGCTCAGACTGAAGACCGCAAACTCAGTCGTCTGCATCTGTTCGCCAAACTGGCATTCTGATGTTCTTTACTGAGCCGGGGATTTGTCTCCCCCGGCTCAGATTTTTCGCGCCCGTCGCATCCCCTGGCATTGTTTGTGTCAGCTCTCCTTCCTTATTCGCCAGGGGCTTTTTTACTGTGTTGTTCGCCGGATATGACCGGAGGAGAACCTACCAAAGTAAGATGTGCCTGCTGTCATCGCTTCCTAGTATGAAGTTACACCAAAGCTTTCTTTGTGTGCGCACCAATAAATATAACGATGGAGCAGAATCATGATTAAAAAAATAACCTGGTTTTATACCGCCGCCCTGTTACTGGGAGGCAGTATGCTGGCTGAAGCCGGAACCAGAACCGATTATACCTTTTCCGCTGAAAGCTACAGTGGTTCCAAAAATCGTCAGTACAGTGTGTATCAGCCGGATGGCCTGAGCAGTGCTGCGCCGATGGTAATGGCATTGCATGGCTGCAAACAGAATCAGAATGATGTACTGAACGACTGGGGGCTGACGGCAGCTGCTGACCGTTATGGTTTTATTCTGGTCACCCCTTTTATTACCCGTTACGACGGCCTGCGTAATGAAAACTGCTGGGGTTTCTGGTTCGATAACGAACGCCATCAGGGTGGTGGTGAAGTAGAAGATTTAAAACGTATTGCAGAAAGTGTTGAAGCGGATTACAGCATTGATCCGCAGCGCCGTTTTATTACCGGTCTTTCTTCCGGTGGTGCCATGACCGTTGTTGCAGCAACGGCACATAACGAATACTGGACTGCCGCAGCAACGGTTGCCGGTCTGCCTTATGGTGAAGATTCTGCTTCGGTATCGCTCAGCGGCCAGTGTCCGGGTTATGCCACGTTTCACTCGGTTGCACGGGTGGCTGAGGATATGCGCAACGAAATAGACAGTAACCGGGTTATTCCTCTGATGGTGCTGCAAAATGAAAATGACTGCACCGTGCTGGCCCAGGCTGGGCGTAATATCCGCGATGCCCACCTGCAGGTATTTGGTGCCAGCGGTTTTACTAATCCAACGGCAGCCTTGGCTGATAGCCAGGACTGTTCGCCGTACTACCAGAATAATTATGGCTGTGTACACAATACCTACACACTGGATGGCAGCAGTGGCAGTGCATCGGTAGTTGAAACGGTTTTTCTGAATGGCCCGGCGGCTACGCCCAACACTCAGGATACCGATCATGGCCATTACTGGGTTGGTGGTGAAGACGGCAATAACGGTAAGTGGTCGGTACGGGTCGGCCCCAGCTATCCGGATATTATCTGGGATTTCTTTAACCGCCAGACAGGTAATGGCGGTGGCACTACAGGTAAGCCGGTGTGTGTTATTTATGGCGATAATCCACAACAACTGAATCTGGGAGCCGTATTCAGTGATGCCGGTGCCGGCTGCAGTGATGCCAGTGGTACATTAACGGTTACTGCCACCTGCAATGTAAATACCGCCGCTGTTGGCGAATACCACTGCGATTACAGTGCAGAAAACAACGCGGGCAGTAAATCGGTACGCCGTATTATTACAGTGATTGACCCTGATGCACCTCTGGAAACCTGCAGCGAAATAAGCACCAGTCCGGCTGCGCATATCAGTGCCGGACGTGCGGTTGCAGGCGGCAGTTTCAGTCTGCGCGCTGTCAGTAATGGTGACCAGCAGGATATTGGTTACGCTTACGACAGCTGGGGCAGTGTTACCCTGACCGAAGGTGAAGCGGGGCTTTGGTATGCACAAAAACCGGCAGCCTGTAATGGTACGTCTGACCCCGATCCGCAACCCGATACCTGCGATGACTGGTACAGCACTAACCTTGCACACCAGCAGGCCGGGCGTGCGTATTACAGCATGGGGTATTACAGCACTGGCGGAAATGATTCTCTGGGAGCGGTATCCGGTGTGTACACCTGGGTTAAATCAGGCAGCGCTGGTGTGTATCAGGCTGGCCGTTGTAATTAATTTTTCATAATAAAAAAGGCCGGGCAGTAATATGTCCGGCTTTTTTATGACTTTATTTTTCATTTATTTTCGCTGGTCGTACCAAAGTACGGTATTTATCAGTATTGCCGGAAACTAGAATTCAGTGATGTTGCAGAGCGTTATTTTTCTGCCATTTTTCAGTTTTCCGGAGTCTTTATTGTGTCCTATCAGGATTTTCCGAAACTTATCAGTGCCACTGAAGCGGCTGCTCTTGTGCAGGATGGCGATACGCTGGCGACCTCCGGTTTTGTGGGTATCGGTTTTCCGGAGAAGCTTGCCATCGCTCTGGAAAAACGTTTTTTGCAGGAGCACTCCCCTCAGTGGCTGACGCTGGTCTATGCCGCAGGACAGGGGGATGGTAAAGAAAAAGGGCTGAACCATTTTGCCCACGAAGGATTGGTCCGGCGGGTTATTGGTGGTCACTGGGGTCTGGTTCCGGCGCTGGGAAAACTGGCGGTGGAAGGAAAAATCGAGGCTTACAATTTACCGCAGGGCATTATTTCGCATTTATACCGTGATATCGCTGCCGGAAAACCTGGCCTGCTGAGCCGGGTTGGTCTGCATACCTTTGTCGATCCGCGTCATGATGGTGGACGTATTAATGCCAATAGTCCGGAATCTCTGGTGCAGCTGCACTGCATCGGTGAAGAAGAATTTCTGTTTTATAAAAGCTTTCCTATTACCGTGGCATTTTTACGCGGCACCACTGCCGATGCGCGCGGCAATATCACCATGGAAAAAGAAGCGCTGCCACTGGAAAGTCTGGCGCTGGCACAGGCAGTACGTAACAGCGGTGGCAAAGTGATTGTGCAGGTTGAGCGCCTGACATCGCAGCACCGGCTGCATCCGTCGCAGGTGGTTATTCCCGGTATTCTGGTCGATCACATTGTGCTCGCCAGTGGTGATCAGCATTTTCAGACCTTTGCTGAATTTTATAATCCGGCCTATAGCGGTGACGTGCGTGTGTCGGATCATCTGCCCAGCGATGAACTCAGTATCCGCAAAATTATTGCCCGTCGCGCGGCGCTGGAATTACGTGATCAGGCAGTGGTGAATCTGGGCATTGGTATGCCGGAAAGTGTGGTGCGGGTGGCCAGCGAAGAAAAGGTTTTAAACCAGCTGACGCTCACCATTGAGCCCGGTGGTATCGGTGGCCTGCCCGCCGGCGGTTTAAGTTTTGGTGCGGTCGCCAATGCTGAGGCGGTGGTTGATCAGCCGGCGCAGTTTGATTTTTATGATGGCGGAGGTCTGGATCAGGCCTTTCTTGGTCTGGCCGAAGCCGATGCCTGCGGCAACGTAAATGTCAGTCGTTTTGGCTCACGCCTGGCGGGTGCCGGCGGCTTTATTAATATCAGCCAGAACACCCGCGAAGTGTTTTTCCTCGGCAGTTTTTTTGCCGGCGGTGTGCAACCGCAGATTCATCATGGCGAGGTTGATTGCCAGCGCAGTGAAGGGCTGGGCAAGTTTGTCAGCCAGGTACAACACCTGACTTTTAACGGTGCTTATGCACTGAGCCGGAATCAGCGTGTGCTGTATATCACCGAGCGCTGTGTATTCCGCCTGCAGCGTGCAACCGATGGTACAGCGCGGCTGGAATTATGTGAGCTGGCGCCGGGCGTTGATCTCGAACGCGATGTACTGCGCTTTCTGCCATTTACCCCATTAATTGCTGATGACCTGCGACCGATGCCGGCAGCGATTTTCCGTTCGCAGCCTATGCGTCTGCAGCTGCGGCCAGCAGTACGCAGTTAATAATTACCTGATAAAGGAGAGCTCATGAATATTGCCAATGCAGTGGTTGCTATTACCGGCGGCGCCCAGGGACTCGGTCTGGCGATGGCCTGCCGTCTTGTTGCCCGCGGTGCCCGTGTCGCATTGCTGGACGTAAATGCCGACAAGCTTAGCGAAGCGCTTACCCATTGTGCGGCAGCCGCGCAGGAGCATGGTTACAGCACGGATTGCTGTGCGGCGTATCCGTGCAATGTGGCGGACGAACAACAGGTAGAAAATGCCTTTGCCGCTATCGTGCGCGACTTTGGTCAGCTGGATGCGCTGGTGAATAACGCCGGTGTTTTGCGCGATGGTCTGCTGCTGAAAGTACGTGATGGCGAGGTAACGGAACGCCTTAGTCTCAGCCAGTGGCAGACGGTTATTGACGTTAATCTGACCGCGCCTTTTCTCTGCACCCGTGCGGCGGCCACACAGATGGTTGGCCAGAAGCGGGGCGGCTGCATCGTTAATATCTGCAGTATTTCCATGGCCGGCAATATGGGGCAATCGAATTACTCGGCGGCCAAGGCCGGACTGGCGTCGATGACGGTGGTATGGGCGAAAGAACTGGCCCGTTACAACGTGCGTGTCTGTGGTATTGCACCGGGGTTTATTGCTACAGATATGACCGCGCATATGAAACCGGAAGCGCTGGAAAAAATGACCCGTCAGATTCCGCTGCAGCGTATGGGCGAGGCTGATGATATTGCCCACACGCTGCAATATCTGCTGGAAAATGAATATATCAGTGGCCGCATTGTCGAGGTTGATGGCGGTTTGCGCCTCTGATTTCGCCGTACCGTTTATACCCGGCGGAGGTGCTGTCCCGGCGGGTATCCGGAAAACAATAAACACAACGGAGATTGCCTATGTTTGCCCGATACCCCATTCACCTGCTGACCCTCACCGGTGCTGTTCTGCTGGCCTCCTGTGGCGGCGATGACAATAACACCCCATTTAATATCCGCCCGGATTTTATTCAGGGCACATTGACGGCGGTGGAATACGATGGCGTCAGTGATGATCTGCTGACCGCCGGCCTTGGCGTCAGTGGTTTACAGGGTGCTGCACCGGCCTATGCCGACGCGCAACATCCGACGGCCGCAGAGCTGCGCCGTAAAGCCATTTACAGCAATTACCGCGCGCTGCTCGATACCACCACCGAAGGCGGCTTCGGGCGATTGTACGGCCCTAATATTTATCGGGGAGAAGTGCAGGCCCACGGCGGAAAAATCGCCGGTAAAGAATACGTTTTCCTCACCGACAGTGGCGACGGTGTGCAGCGTAACGTGACCGTTGCCGTGCAGATTCCTGCCAGCTTTGATCCGCATAATGCCTGTCTGGTGGTGGGCGCTTCATCCGGTTCGCGTGGGGTATACGGGGCCATCGGCACCTCGGCCGAATGGGGGCTGAATAACGGCTGTGCGGTAGCGCTGACCGATAAAGGCACCGGTAACGGCGCACACGATCTGGACTCCGATACCGTGATACTGGCCGACGGTACCCTGGCCAGTGCAACGGCAGCTGGTACGGCCTCGCACTTTACCGCCAGCGATGCCGGGCTGGATGATTTCAGTGCCACTTATCCTGCCCGTGTGGCTTATAAACACGCGCACTCTGGTGCCAACCCGGAAAAAGACTGGGGATTGTTTGTGCTGCAGGCAGCTCAGGCCGCGATGTACGTGCTGAATCTGCCGGAGAATTTCGGCCGTGAAAATGACGCCGGTAAAAACCTGCAGGTGTTGCGCCGCAACAACACGCTGGTGATTGCCGCCAGTGTATCCAACGGTGGTGGGGCTTCACTGCGTGCCGCAGAACTCGACAGCAGCGGCCTGATCGACGCTGTGGTGGTATCGGAACCTAATGTACAGCCAGCTCAGGCGTTGGCTACCGGTTACAGTGTGCAGCAGGGCAGTTATCAGTGGAATCAGCTTGGCCGCAGCCTGTACGACTACACCAGCCTGCTCAGTGTGCTGCAGCCCTGCGCCAGTGTGGGTGCCGATGCTGCCGCCGTGGGCAGTGGCAGCGTTGCCCGTTGCCATGCGCTGCAGAGTGCCGGTCTGATCAGCGGTGCCGACGATGCCGAACTGGCAGCCGATGCACAGCAGCAGCTGCGCGATTACGGCCTGGTGCCGGAACAGGATTTTACCCAGCACGCCAACAGCACCATCAAAGTGCCGCAATCCATTGCCGTTACCTACGCCAATGCTTATGGCCGCTTTGGTGTAAGCGATAATCTGTGCGACTTCTCAATGGCATTTGGGCCCCTGGCGCCGACTTCCGCCACCACCACCCAGCTGGCCGACCTGTTTGCCTCAGGCAACGGTATTCCACCAACCGGCGGTATCGTGCTGATCGACAATAAAACCGGCAGCGAAGATCGCGCCGCCAGTGCCGACCAGAACCTCGCCGGACACCTGTGCCTGCGCGATCTGGCTTCAGGAGCTAACGCTGCTGACGAGACCAAAGCCCAGCGTGTAGCGGCCGGTATCGCCGAAGTAAGCGCTGACCCGCGTAAGCTGAACGTACCGACGGTCATTGTGCATGGGCGTGCCGATGCCATTATTCCGCTGAATCATTCATCACGGCCGTACTTCGCCATTAACCAGAGTCTGGGCAGCAAAGCCAATAACGACCTGCGCTATGTCGAAGTGCTCAATGCCCACCACCTCGACCTGCTGAATGGCCTGTTTCCGGGTTATAAAACCCGCTACGTCGGCCTGCATTATTACTTTGGCCAGGCACTCGACCAGATGTATGCCCACCTGCGTAACGGCAGCCCGTTGCCCGGTAATCAGGTGGTTGCCACCACACCACGGACCGATGCTGCCGACCTGCTGACCACCGCCAACCTGCCAGCCATGCAGGCTGCAGACAACGTAAGCAGTGACTGCCGTATTCAGCTGGATGGCAAGACCCTCACCATCCCGGCCGGCTGCGGTAACCCGGCGCTGTAATGAAGGCGCTGTAATGACCGCGGCAGAGCGCTGATAACCGCCGCTCTGCCGCTTGTTTTGCCGCACCAGCTCCACCTATGGAGCCGCCCGAAAAAAACGTATACAATGCGGGCACTTACGACCTGAGCCTCAAGTTGCTCATACGTAAACCGCCCGTAGCTCAGCTGGATAGAGCGCTGCCCTCCGGAGGCAGAGGTCAGAGGTTCGAATCCTCTCGGGCGGGCCATTAAATAAAAAAGGCTCCTGAATCTGTGTGTATAAAACGCACAGATTCAGGAGCCTTTTTTATTTACCGCCAGACGGAGAGACTTGGTTCGGACTCTCAGGTTCGACAAATTGCCGGGAGCAATTTGGTCCGCCGCAGGCGCCCGCAGGGACGAAGGCAGGATGCCTGTGTGACAATCGTGTGAGTTTGCGAACGGAGGAGCTTGCGACGACGGTCATCCTCTGGGCCATTTAAAGAAACCGACGTCATGTCGGTTTTTTTATGCCCGCACGAGACGGACGAGACAAATCTGCCGGGAGCAGATTTGAGCTAAGCCCGCAGGGTGAGTATCAGGACGATACGAACAACCTCTGATAGGTTCGGCTCGTAGCGAGCCTGCGAGCGGAGAGAACGGAGAAGCTTGCGACGACGGTCATCCTCCAGATACTCCCTATAACTGATACCTTTATTGATTAGTCTGTGATGCCTGTATGGAAATCCCATATACTGCGTGAAATATGCCTCCGGTAATGGATTTCAAATGAGTCATTTGTACGACCAGTTTTCTGACAATATTTTCTATGCCAATACACTTTCTGGCGCAGACCCGGACGACGTCAAAGCGTTGTATGTTGCTTATCATGCCGAGTGCGTCGACCTCAGTGCTTATACCGGGCTGAATTATTTATCGTATGCTTTTTCTGTAATTGATTGTGCTGGTCTGGCACTACAGCAGGAGCTTCGGCACTTTAGCTGCAGCAATTCATCACTGAGTAAAAAGCAGGGGCTTATCAGCCTGTTGCAAGCCAACCGCTCGCTGGCAGAACTGACGATCAACCAGCTGTCTCTGCCTGCGGAAGACGCAGCGCTGATATCCGGTTTTGCCGAGCTGCGCTATCTGACGGTCAGTGATACGGCAATGACGGCTGTTCCTGGCTGCTGGTCATTGCTGTCGCAGCTGCAGGAGCTGACTCTGGAAGCACAACCACTCACGCAGTTGCCGGATGAGCTGGAAAGTCTTGCAGCCCTTACCGCGCTGTCGTTGAAACAGTGCCGGTTCAGCGAGGTGCCTGGTGTTATTGGTCAGCTGAGTACGCTGAAAACGCTGGATCTCAGTGATAATCCGATCCGAGAGTTGCCTGAAAGTATGGCTAGGCTGACTGCTCTTGAGGAAATCGATCTGTCGGGGTGTCAGTTGGCCAGTTTGCCGGAGTGGCTGACCGATCTGCCGGCATTAAAAAAGGTGAATGTCAGAAACAATCCATTCACCGATCTTCCGCCAGCGCTTAAAAAATTAAAGTCGAAGCTTAAAATCGATCTTAAAGATAAAGCCTTATACGACAGCAGTGCGCGGGAAAAACTGATGCAAAAGTCCGGGCTGGTATCCGTATTTGCTGATTTTGGTTTCAAACTAATGGTGATTCAGAAACTGATGTATGAAGACAAAACCCTGAGGCCGGCTTTTGATATCTGGGAGTTTGTCAAAAAACCGGAAAACGCTCATATGGATCCTGATAGTGAACAAGCCCGTCAGGTGATGCCAGAGGTCAGAGATTATTTCCAGAAGCTCGGTATTCCCCAGCATTTGTTAGCCGATATCACTGAGCTTTGTGCAGATGGTGGTGATGACATTTACAGCCAGTTGGCTCCGCACTGGAGTGGCAGCGAAGACTATTTTGATATGCACTCTGCGCAGGACATTCGTCACCTGCCGAAGCTTAAAGTGATTGAGTCTCCCTTTTTAACAACTTCATTTTGTGATGAAGCGGATACCTTTGATGTTGAAGTGATTGCGCTTTAAATTCAGCCCCGGAGCAAATCTCCGGGGCTTCAGACTCCATTCCTGAGTTCTCCTCAATACGCCGCCGCCAGCAACGCATCACAGGCCTGATGCGGGTTGCCGGTTGAGTCGTATACCCGAACCCACTCACCGTAGTTGTGAATTACCGGAATATCTTCCGGGTGGAAGCTCGGCTTAAAGTACATTAAAAGCTTTGGCAGCATGGATGACAGGATACCTTTGCGGCCATACATCCAGTTCAGGTTTTTAATAAACATCATGCGGCGCTGGAACCAGTTATAGCCATCGGTTTTCAGCAGTACATCGGCGTAGTCAAACATCACTTTGGTGGTGTGGCGGGTGGCGATTACCATTGCCGTACAGCGTTTGATATAACCAACTTTAGCGACGGTTTTCATTACGTTGAAGGCCACCGAGCGATGCTCCATTTCTTCAATCGCATGCCAGGCCAGCAGGGCGCGCATTTTCGGATGAATGTCGGCGGTTACTTCTTTGCGTGAGAAAAAGGTTTCTGCCAGCAGTGCGGTAAAGTGTTCGTAGGCTGCAGTCAGCGCTAGATTAAATTCGTCGGAATACTTTTTCTGATCTCTTTTAATGTATTCCTTAAGCTCATTCAGAATAGTTTCCATCGGCATGCCCTGTGCCGCCAGCAGATCATTGAATTTGGTATGGGCAATACCGTGCTGCGCTTCCTGCATGGTGAATTCTTTTACATCGTGCTGCAGTTTCGGGTCGGTAATGCGGTCGCGGAAGGCGCGCACGCTGGAAATAAAATAGCGCTCACCATCGGGAAAGCTGAGCTGCAGTGCATCCATTACGCGGGTTCTGAACGGGTCGTTGCCATTCCAGTATTTCGGGAAGTCGGCGTCCAGACCGAAGTCGATATCTTTGCGCGCTTCAATGCTTGGCTGAAATTTTTTATTCATAATGTCTCCCTGTTTAACAGATGCCATTGGTTATTTTTCTGTCAGCTTCGTGGTGAGGATGTGGAGTATTGTTCGAGCACCGCGTAGTGCTCCGGGTCGCGCATATCGCCCATTTCGCGGTGCAGTATGCGGTTGCGCAGTTTCAGTGGCAGCAAAGTAAGGAAACGCAGCAATGATGACTGATAACCAAAGATCATGCGTTGCTTACCGCTTTGGATGCCTTTAATTACTTCGCGTACGGCAAACAGCGGATCGGTTTTCAGATATTTTTCTTCGAATTCTGCGCCGTTTTTCGAATGTTTGGCGATATTGGTTTTAATACCACCAGGATGCACCAGATGTACTGAAATGGGTGTGTCGGCGAGCTCAACCATGAGAGATTCGGTAAAACCGCGTATGGCAAATTTAGAGGCGCAATAATCACTGGTGCCAGGCGTTCCTAACAGGCCAAACACGCTGGAAACATTCACCACTGCACCTTCCTGATTGGCCAGCAACTGTGGCAAAAAAGCTTTGGTGATATACACCACGGCAAAGAAGTTCACCTGCATGGTGGTGTGATACTGGCCATTATCCTGCACCCAGACCGGTGCGCCGCCACCGCCGATACCGGCGTTGTTAATAATGATGTGGGCATTACCCAGCTCGCGTTTTACCTTACCCGCAAAGTCCGTCACGCTCTCTTCGGCAGCAATATCCAGCACTTCACTCAGGCTGTTTTTACGGGTGATGGCCTTCACCATGTTGTGGGTTTCAGCCAGTTGTTCGGCGTTGACATCGGTGATGGCAACCAGTGCGCCGAGGCGGGCAAATTCCAGTGCGTATTCCCGTCCCATACCGGATGCGGCGCCGGTAATCACAACCACTTTGTCGGTAAAATTTTTCACGGTTTGGCCTCTTATTATTGTTTGCCATTACACGTCTGCGCGCGTCTGCTGGTCTGTACTGCAGCACCTGCAGGCATCAGAACGCCGGGCAGATGGCCGCCAGTCTGATCCGGCTATTCGCTGAGTCTGGTCATCTTATGAACGGAACTCCGGCTCATCAATGTACAAAACAACACTGATGTGGGTATATTTGGTGCACTTTGCACAGGCAGTAACAATGGAGACCTTATGAAACTGGCCGTCAGTAGCCGGCAGCGCTGGCCCAGCGTATCGCCACGGATTCTTGAGCTGATGCGCACCGGCGCAGAGCTGGCGCTGCAACTGGCGACCAGTCCTGAGGTTCTGGACGAGCTCGAAGGCGGCAACTTCAAAACGGTGGGGGCAGAGACTCAGTACGTTGACCCGCTGTTATCGGCCCGTCAGCGGCGTGCTATCCGTGCCGGCACCATTCACTGGCTGAACGCCATCATCGAACGGCCCGATCAACCGGTCAGTGCTTTTCTGGTGGAAGAGGCGGTGCTGGGGCTGAGTGAAATTTTTTCGACTCAGGCTGCTCAGGTGCTGCTCAGTAATGCGCGCTCGGTGCAGGATATTGCCTGGCAATACTGGATGAAAATTGTTTTCCAGCTGACTCAGGACCCGCTGGAATTGCAGCAACTGCTGGAGATTTCTTCGGTATCAATCAACACCTTTATTGATGACAGTCTGCAGCTTGGTATCCAGCGTATGAAACAGGATGCAGAGGCGCGTAAAAGCGGCCAGCTGGAAGAACAGCGCGAGCTTATTTCGCAGATTGTGGCCGGCGAGGCGATGGACCTGGCCGCCGCCGAGCGGCTGCTGAATTATCCTTTTGCGCAGACTCATCACAGTGCCATTATCTGGAGTGAGGAAATTGATACCGAAATTTCCGATCTGGAGCATCTGGCCACTGCGTTTCAGAAAGCCTGCCAGCAAAAAACCTCATTAAAAATCATCGTCAGCCCATCACTGATCTGGGTGTGGGCGGCAGCAGAATTTCCGGTGAACGAAAAAGTGCTGGAAATGGCGTTAAAGAAAAAAGAAAACATCCGCATCAGTTATGGCGAAGGCGGCAACGGCGTGGATGGTTTTCGCCGTTCGCATCTGGATGCACAGGCGGCGCAGCGGGTTCTGGGGCGGTTAAAATCCAACGTGCAGCTGGTGAGTTACGACCGTGTGCGTTTAATGGCTTTTTTATCCAAGGATGCAAAATCCATTCAGCATTATTCCGGGCATGTACTGGGCGAGCTGGCGCAGGCACCGGCGGCGGTGCGCCAGTCATTGCACGCTTTTCTGGAGTGCGGCTGTAATGCTACTGAAGCGGCAAAACGACTGCACACCCACCGCAACACCTTATTAAGACGGCTGGCAAAAGCCGAAGATATGCTGCCACGGCCGCTGGCCGAAAACCGTATTCAGGTGGCGGTGGCGCTGGAGGCCCTGTACTGGATTTTGTAAATGCACGCTGCCATTTTCTGAACAGGGCGTGGCAGTGGAGCCCCATTTACCCCTGACCAGGGCCTGTCGACACTAATTGAATAGGCCCTGCTGAGAGCTAGTTTTTCTCAGAACAAGGAGAGAGGAGTGATATTGTCAGGAACATCCATGTTCCTGACCCTGCGGGCTTCGCGCCCATCTGCTCCGGGCAGGTGGGTAGCGGGCTAAATGAATGACGAACGACGACGTTAATGGGGAAAACTGGCCTCAGCCCGAAGGGTTATGGCTAAAAATTCCTCATCCTGCGTTGCTGTTCGCTCGCTTAACCCGTTACCAATCTGTCTGGAACAGATTGGCGTGCCAACCCCGAAGGGGTGAAGCACAGGGATGTGCTGAACATCCCACACTCTCAGCGCCTTGCCTGTGAAATTTTTAGCAGATAACAGGCCTGTCTAATTAGTGTCGACAGGCCCTAGGGTTTCAGGCTCCGGTTTCAGGTTCAGACTTTCGCACAGACTCGGGGGTAAAGCTGAAATAGACGCCGGTTCCCCCTTCGTTACGTCGTTTAATTTCCGCATTGCCGGAAAGCTGATAAGCCCGCTCCTGAATAATCGCCATGCCATAATGGTTACGCTTTTCCGGATCAGTATTGATACCGATGCCATCGTCTTCGATTTCCAGCGTTACTTCTTGCTGGTCATTACTGCAAAGGCTGATGTGTATGTTTTTGCCATGAGAGTGATGGATGGCATTCTGGCTGGCTTCGCGGATTATCTGTAATAAATGAATTTCTTCCTGAGGTGATAAGGGGATATTAAAAATATCGTAGTTCAGGGATATTTCCATATTGGATTGCTCGTGGAACTGATCTACGGTTTTCTGCAGCGCATCAAGTAATCCTTTACCGTCGACTTTAAGGCGGAAGGTTGTCAGCAGTTCGCGCAGTTGCCGGTAGGCAGAATCCAGACCCTGTTTAAGTTCAGCAGAGACATCCATCATTATTTCAAAGTCAGAACTGCCGATGGCACGGTTAAGGCGGGTTACCTGAATTTTCAGATAAGACAGAGCCTGAGCCAGAGAGTCGTGCAGTTCACGGGCGATAACGTTACGTTCTTTCATCAACGTAATCCTGCGGATGTTTTCCTCTTCACTCTGCAGGCTCATTGCAATAGCAAACAGATTGGCAACGGAGGTAAACAGATCACGCTGCCAGCGCAGCAGTGACTCCGGATGACTGTTCAGTACCAGAACACCATAGTCTCTGCTTTCTCTTGAGATCGGGAAGTTAATCTGGGATGCATTGTCGGTAGTTTGCGTCAGGCAGTCTCGGCAATTGCGTGAGCGGCAGTCATCATCCAGCTCTTTACTGCCATTAATCTGCAGATATGGAATATCCCCGCTTTCCGTCAGCAGGCAGAGTTCAATATTGTCGATACCTGTTACTACGGAAAGCTCTTTCAGGATGTTATTAAAATCTTCTTTCCTGATTTCATGGGTACTGGTTCGTCTGGCCAGATTGTAGAGAAAGCTGAGCGTTTTATTGCTGTTCTGCAGCTCGGCTGTTTTCTCTTCAACCTGTTTCTCCAGCGATTCATACATATAAGAAATGGCTTTGCACATATGTTCAAAAGAACGGGAAAGCACACTTAATTCATCGGTACCTTCCGGTGGTGATATATTGCAGGAAAAATCACCACGGCTGATCTGGCGGGCGGTATTGGTCAGCTCACTCAGCGGTACGGTAAAGCGCAGATGTATCCAGTAGATAACAATGGCAGACAGAATCACGGTAATAAAAAACGCAATAATCTGGAAAGTTCTTAACGTCCGTATTTTTCCTTCGGCGTTATGCTGAATAATCAATACCAGGCGGTTCAGGTCATCAACAAAGGCATGAACAAGATTTAATTTTTCTTCAGCTTCTGTTTCTGAATCACTGACTTTATCGGCCAGTAATATTCCCCGCTCACCCAGCTCGTTAAAGAACTCTGTTGATTCGGCATTTCTGACGACATTTTTCATTATTGGGTTATTGAAAATACTGCGGATAATTTCTTTATTGTCATTCACCGCTTCGGGGTCTATCAGCAGTCGATAGCTGTGCATCCGTAAAGAGCCTGCACTGTTAATAGCATAAGCATCATTATCGGTCTGATCTGAGAGCCAGTAAGAAACCAGAATTGTTGATATCGCCATCAGAATAATGGCGCTCATTGCGAGATTGATCCGGGTAATAACCGATGTCTGTTTCATAGTTTGAAAACGGTAAATACGACTGAAAGGTTATCTTACCTGCAGTATGTACTCAGGGATATGGCTGTTATTACCGAACTATATGCGAATGCTTATTATTAGATAGAATTACTTTTAGCTACTCCCCTTGCTTTCGCAGGATTGATTCAGCGCAGTATTTTTTATGGGTAAAAAATAAAACCCTTTAAAATCAATGGTTTGAAAAATAATTCATTTACCACTTTGTGAGTATTTTTGTGTGCAGGACGACGTTTTCCGGCCCGTGACGCCGGCCCGGCCCCATCGTTAATTGGTGCAATCTGAGTAGTATATCTCCGTATGTTTATAGCCGGTCTTTCGGGACACATCAGGAGTTAGCTATGAGTCACCTACTGGAGAAACTTCGGTTTTTCAGAACTCGTAAAGAGTCTTTCGCCAATGGCCATGGTGCCACAACGGATCAGGATCGCAGTTGGGAAAAAGGTTATCGTCAGCGTTGGCAGCATGACAAAGTCGTGCGTTCTACCCATGGTGTGAACTGCACAGGTTCATGCAGCTGGAAAATCTACGTTAAAGATGGTCTGGTTACCTGGGAAACCCAGCAAACCGACTACCCGCGCACCCGTCCGGATTTACCTAACCACGAGCCCCGTGGTTGTCCGCGTGGCGCCAGTTATTCCTGGTATATCTACAGTGCTAACCGCCTGAAGTATCCGAAAGTCCGTGGTCAGCTGATGAAACTTTGGCGTGAAGCTAAAGCGCAGCACAGTGATCCGGTAAAAGCCTGGGAATCTATTGTTTCTGATCCGGTAAAAGCAAAAAGCTACAAAGAGCGTCGCGGTCTGGGTGGATTTGTCCGTGCCAGCTGGGATGAAGTCAATGAGCTGATTGCGGCATCCAACGTTTATACCACCAAAACTTACGGCCCTGATCGTGTTTCCGGTTTCTCGCCGATTCCGGCAATGTCGATGGTTTCCTATGCTGCCGGTGCCCGTTATCTGTCGCTGATCGGTGGTAACTGCCTGAGTTTCTATGACTGGTACTGCGACTTACCGCCAGCCTCTCCGCAAATATGGGGTGAGCAGACCGACGTGCCGGAATCGGCCGACTGGTATAACTCCAATTATATTATTGCCTGGGGTTCGAATGTTCCTCAGACCCGTACGCCTGATGCGCACTTCCTGACTGAGGTTCGTTATAAGGGTACCAAAACCTGCATTATTACTTCGGATTATTCTGAAGCTTCTAAATTCGGCGATACCTGGCTGGCTCCGCGTCAGGGTACCGACTCGGCACTGGCTATGGCTTTCGGTCATGTCATCCTGAAAGAATTCCACGTTGATAAGCCAAGCACTTATTTTACCGATTACAGCAAGCGCTACACCGATATGCCGATGCTGGTCATGCTGGAAGAAAGCAATGGCCATCTGACCGGTGGACGCTTCCTGCGGGCAGCCGATCTGGTAAACAATCTGGGCGAAGATAATAACCCTGACTGGAAAACCATTGCCCTTAACAGCAACGGCAGTATGACCAGTCCGAACGGTTCTATTGGCTATCGCTGGGGCGAAAAAGGTAAGTGGAACCTGGAGCAGAAAGACCGCAGTGGTGATGTTGATCTGGTTTTATCACTGAAAGATCAGAACGACGGTATTGCTGATGTTGCTTTCCCATATTTTGGTGGTGCACCGCACGAATACCAGTATTTCCAGCACACTGAGCACAACGAAATTCAGCTGCGTAAAGTACCGGTTAAATCGGTTGAACTGGCCGATGGTACAACCGCTAAGGTAGCAACTGTATTTGACCTGATGCTGGCGCATTACGGTGTGGATAACGGCATCGGCGATAGCAACCGTGCCAGCAGTTATGATGATGACGTGCCTTATACACCTGCCTGGCAGGAAGCTATTACCGGTGTTAACCGTGCCGATGTGATCCGCGTTGCCCGTGAGTTTGCCGATAACGCCGATAAAACCCGCGGCCGTTCCATGGTTATCGTTGGTGCTGCACTGAACCACTGGTATCACATGGATATGAGCTATCGCGGTCTCATTAATATGCTGATGATGTGTGGCTGTGTTGGTCAGACTGGTGGTGGTTGGGCCCACTATGTGGGGCAGGAAAAACTGCGTCCGCAAACGGGCTGGACTCCGCTAGCCTTTGCACTGGACTGGCAGCGTCCGCCACGCCATATGAACGGTACTTCGTTCTTCTATAACCACTCCAGTCAGTGGCGCTATGAAAAGCTCAATATGAGCGAAGTGATTTCACCGCTGGCGCCAAAAGAGCGCTGGACCGGCAGCATTATCGACTTTAACTCCCGCGCCGAACGTATGGGCTGGTTACCTTCTGCGCCACAGCTGGGAACCAACCCTCTGCACCTGGCGGAGAAAGCCAAAGCGGCTGGCCAGGAAGTGCAGGATTATGTGGTTGATCAGCTGAAGAAAGGCGATCTTAAATTCGCCTGTGAACAGCCGGATAATCCGCAGAATTTCCCGCGCAATATGTTTATCTGGCGTTCTAACCTGCTGGGTTCTTCCGGTAAGGGCCACGAATATATGCTCAAACATTTCCTGGGTACCAAGCATGGTCTGCTGGGTAAGGATCTGGGCGAATTTGGCGGTCAGAAACCGGAAGATGTTGAATGGGTTGATCAGGGTGCAGAAGGCAAGGTGGATCTGTGGGTAACACTGGACTTCCGTATGTCCACCACCTGTCTGTATTCCGATATCGTTCTGCCGACGGCCACCTGGTACGAAAAAGACGATATGAATACCTCGGATATGCATCCGTTTATTCATCCGCTCAGTGCCGCTATTGATCCGGTTTGGGAAGCACGCTCTGACTGGGAAATTTTTAAAGGCATCGCCAAAGAATTCTCCCGCGTCTGTGTTGGCCATCTGGGTGTGGAAAAAGATCTGGTCACTATTCCGATGCATCACGATACACCGGCAGAACTGGCGCAGCCTTATGGTGTAAAAGCCTGGTGGAAAGGCGAGTGCGAACCGGTACCGGGTAAAACAATGCCACACCTGAATGTGGTTGAGCGTGATTATCCGAATACTTATGCCCGTTTCACCTCGATCGGTCCGCTGCTGGAAAATATAGGTAATGGCGGTAAAGGCATCAGCTGGGATACCAAAGATGAAGTGAAACTGCTGCGGCAGCTGAACTACACCCATACCGATGAAGGTATTAATAAAGGTATGGCCAAACTGGATACCGCGATTGATGCCTGTGAAATGATTCTTACCCTGGCTCCGGAAACCAACGGCCATGTGGCTGTTAAAGCCTGGGAAGCTCTGGGTGAATTTACCGGCCTCGATCACACCCACCTGGCGATACCGAAAGAAGAAGAGAAAATCCGCTGGCGCGATATTGTTGCCCAGCCACGTAAAATTATTTCGTCACCAACCTGGTCTGGTCTGGAAGACGAACATGTGTCCTATAACGCTGGCTATACCAACGTTCACGAACTGATTCCATGGCGTACCGTTACCGGCCGTCAGCAGTACTATCAGGATCATGAATGGATGCGCGATTTTGGTGAGCAGCTGTGTGCTTACAAGCCACCGATTAATCTGAAAACCGTTGAGCCTGTTCTGAACAAAAAGCCAAACGGTAATAAAGAAATCGTTCTGAACTGGATTACGCCACACCAGAAATGGGGTATTCACAGCACCTACTCTGACAACCTGCTGATGCTGACACTGTCACGCGGTGGCCCGATTGTCTGGATGAGTGAAGTCGATGCCAAAGAAGCCGGTATTGAAGATAACGACTGGATCGAAGTCTTCAACGTTAACGGTGCCATTGCCTGTCGTGCGGTTGTTTCTCAGCGAGTGCCTGAAGGCATGAGCATGATGTACCACGCACAGGAACGGATCGTAAACGTACCGGGAGCAGAAACAACAGGCACCCGTGGTGGTATTCACAATTCGGTTACCCGTGCGGTGATGAAACCAACCCATATGATCGGTGGTTATGCTCAGCAGGCCTATGGCTTCAACTATTACGGTACGGTCGGCTGCAATCGTGACGAATTCGTCATCGTGCGCAAGATGAATAAAGTCGATTGGCTGGACACCAAATAAGGGTGGAGTGAGGTAATTATATGAAAGTCAGAGCTCAAATCGGCATGGTGCTGAATCTGGATAAGTGTATTGGTTGTCACACTTGCTCCATCACCTGCAAAAACGTCTGGACCTCCCGCGAAGGGGTCGAATACGCCTGGTTTAATAACGTAGAAACCAAGCCTGGTATTGGTTTTCCGAAAGAATGGGAAAATCAGGAAAAATGGAATGGTGGCTGGAAGCGTGACGCTAACGGCAAGCTGCAGTTGAAAATTGGCGGCAAATTGCGGGTTCTGGCGAATATCTTCGCCAACCCGGATCTGCCGGAAATTGACGACTACTACGAGCCGTTCGATTTTGATTATCAGTATCTGCACAATGCGCCGGATAAAAAGCATCAGCCTGTGGCCCGTCCACGCTCGCTGATTACCGGCCAGCGCATGGAAAAAATCGAATGGGGTCCGAACTGGGAAGAAATTCTCGGTACCGAATTCGAAAAGCGTAAAGCGGATAAAAACTTTGATGATGTTGTGCAGAAAGATATTTACGGACAGTTTGAAAAAACGTTCATGATGTATCTGCCACGTCTGTGTGAACACTGCCTGAATCCGGCCTGTGTTGCGGCCTGTCCATCGGGTGCCATCTACAAGCGTGAAGAAGACGGTATCGTTCTGATCGACCAGGAAAAATGCCGCGGCTGGCGCATGTGTGTATCGGCCTGCCCGTATAAAAAGATTTATTACAACTGGAAATCCGGTAAGTCCGAGAAGTGTATTTTCTGCTTCCCGCGTATTGAAGCCGGTCAGCCGACCGTCTGCTCGGAAACCTGTGTAGGCCGTATCCGTTATCTTGGTGTATTGCTGTACGACGCTGACAAAATCGAAGCGGCAGCCATGACACCGAATGAAAAAGATCTGTATCAGTCACAGATTGATCTGTTTCTTGATCCGGAAGATCCGCAAGTTATTGAAGCTGCCCGTAAAGAAGGCATCAGTGACAACTGGATTAAGGCGGCCCAGCGTTCTCCGGTTTATAAAATGGCAATGGAGTGGAAAGTGGCTCTGCCACTGCATCCGGAATACCGCACTCTGCCAATGGTTTGGTATGTACCGCCACTGTCTCCGATTCAGACCGCTGCCCAGGCAGGTCATGTGGGTATGAATGGTGTGATTCCGGATCTGAAATCACTGCGTATTCCACTGCGCTATCTGGCTAATTTACTGACTGCCGGTGATGAAAAACCGGTTGAGCGGGCACTGGAGCGCATGATCGCTATGCGTGCTTTCAAGCGTTCACAGCAGGTGGACGGTGTGGAAGATCTGGATGTGCTGCAACAGGTAGGGCTGACCGCCGTTCAGGTGGAAGAAATGTACCGCTATATGGCGCTGGCTAATTACGAAGACCGCTTCGTTATCCCGAGCAGCCATACCACCTATGCCGAAAACGCTTATGACCTGAAAAGCAGTTGCGGTTTCAGCTTCGGTAATGGCTGTGGTGATGGTAACAACAGTGTGAACCTGTTCGGATCTCAATCTGCCGGTGTGCGTCAGGTTATCCCGGTTGTGGTAGAGGAATAAACATGAAAATACTTCGCCTGATTTCATTACTGATTGATTATCCGACTGCAGAACTGATTGCGGAAAAGGATGCGTTGCTGGCCGTGGTGGCCAGCTCCGGACTGCCGGCGGAACATGCTGAGTCATTATCGACTTTTATTGAAAACCGTTGTCGCGGTGACATCGTTGATTGGCAGGAAGAGTATGACGGCCTGTTTGAGCGTGGTCGTTCACTGTCCTTATTGTTGTTTGAACACGTGCATGGTGAATCCCGTGATCGTGGTCAGGCGATGGTTGACCTGATGAATCAATACAAAGAAGCCGGTCTGGAAATCAGTACAAAAGAGCTTCCGGATTACATTCCTTTGTACCTTGATTTTCTCAGCACCCAGGGCAATGACAATGCCCGCCTGGGCTTACAGGAGGTTTCTCATATTCTGGCATTGCTGGCCTGTCGTCTGGAGCAGCGGGAATCTGATTACGCTTCTTTATTCCATGCTCTGGTTGGTCTCAGTGAAGTGGCACTGGATCTCAATGATCTGCGTGGCCAGATTGCCGGGGAAGTTCCGGACAATACGCCTAAGGCGCTGGATAAAGTCTGGGAAGAGGAAATGGTCAACTTTATGGATAACGCAGAATCCTCCTGCAGCAGTAACAATCGTCCGGCAGAGGGGCAGCGGCGGGATCAGTATATTCCGCTGAATACCGAACTGTTAAAAACATCTTCAGCGGGCCAGGTGTAAAGGAGTCAACTATGAGCTATTTCAATACATTGGCATTCGGTGTTTATCCATATGTCGCAATGGCAATTCTTTTTATCGGCAGCTGGATCCGCTATGACCGGGAGCAATACTCCTGGAAAGCCAGCTCCAGTCAATTGCTGGAAAAAGAAAAGCTGCGCATGGGCAGTATTCTGTTTCACGTAGGTGTATTAGGCATTTTCTTTGGCCATTTATTTGGTCTGCTGACACCGGTTGAAATCTGGCATGCTATTGGTGTCACTGCGCCAATGAAGCAGCTTGTGGCAATGGGGGCTGGCGGCCTTTTTGGTCTGATCTGCTTTATCGGTCTTACCATTCTGATTCAGCGCCGGTTGTTTAATCCCCGTATTCGTGCGACCAGTAAAAAAATGGATATTGTTATTCTGTTCTTACTGTATGCACAGCTGATTCTTGGGCTGATTTCGATCGGTGTTTCTGCGGGTCATCTCGACGGTCATGAAATGATGAAGCTGATGATGTGGGCACAAAATATTATGACACTGGATCTGGTTGACGCTGTGGAAAATATTTCCAGCGTACACTGGATTTTCAAAATGCATATTATGCTGGGGATGACACTGTTTGTTGTCTTTCCGTTCAGCCGTCTGGTGCACATGCTCAGCGCACCGGTGCAATATGTCACCCGTCAGCACCAGATTGTACGTAAGCGTTTTGCCCGTTAATACATGAGATAAGGCCCGTATTCGCTGTTAAAACAACGAATACGGGCCTCGCGGAGTCAGTAATGATTAAAGTAAATGATGTTACTATTCCTGAGTCGGCCATTCTGGAAGAAATGCAGTATCACCCGGCCGAAAGCAAGCGCCAGGCGATGCTGAAAGCAGCAGAATCCCTGGTTATTGGTGAAATTCTCCGTCAGCGGGCGAGCTCTCTGGGTTTGCCTGTTTCTGACAGTGGCAGTCAGGCCGGCCAGGATGATTTCATTGAGAAATTATTTGATCAGGATGTTTATCTTCCGGAAGCAACGGAGGATGAGTGCCGTCTGTATTTTGAAAAAAATCCCATGCGTTTTACCACGTCACCGCTGCTGGAATTGCGCCACATCCTTCTGGCTGCAGCCCCGGATGATGAAGTACAGCGTGTTGACAGTAAAACGCTGGCAGAAACACTGGTGCATAAATTACGCGCCGGAGAAAATTTTTCTGACCTGGCCAGACAGTTCTCTGCCTGTCCGTCGAAAGAAACGGGTGGCAGCCTTGGGCAGATCAGTACCGGACAAACCGTTCCGGAATTTGAACGTCAGGTATTTACTGCTAACGAAGGCTTGTTACCTGCACCTGTTGAAAGCCGTTATGGTTTTCATGTGGTATTTATTGAACGTAAAATTTCGGGAAATCCATTGCCTTATGAGCAGGTCGAGGCCCGTATACGACAGTATTTGAATGACAAAGTAAAAGCAAAAGCAACGGCTCAGTACATTCAATCCCTTATTCAAGAAACCCAATTAGAAGGTTTCGATTTCTCTGTATCAGATTCGCCATTGATGCAGTGATAAAATGGTACTCAGTGCTCATTTGCAAAAGGAGAGCACGATGATCTTTAAACTAAGTTCTTTGGCCAGTGCTTTATTACTGGCTTCCCCTGTGGTTTTTTCTCAGAGCTTTGATGGCGTTCCCGGAAACTTTCCGGCTGATTTCCGTCTTCGCTATGAAACAAATGACACAGACAACCTGACAAAGTCGGCCACCGCATTAACACTGAGAAGCCGCATTGGTTATGAGACAGATAACTACAGTGGGCTGAAGGCTCTTGCTGAAATCGAGGATGTCAGAAGCATTATTGACGACTATGCACCTGAGAGCAGCGGTTATGATCCTGTGGCTGATCCGGTCAATACCGAAATCAACCGGGCACAGCTGTCTTACACAAAAGAAGCGTTAACGGCTGTTGTTGGCCGTCAGCGTATTATTCTGGATAACGCCCGGTTTATCGGCAACGTAGGCTGGCGGCAGAATGAGCAGACTTATGACGCTGCGCTTCTGCAATATAAAAAGGACAATATTGGGGTTGCCTACGCTTATATTAATCAGGTCAACGGTATCGATTTCTCCGAGACTGATATTTCCGGCCATGCACTGAATCTTGCCTTTGACCAACTTCCGGTTGGCAAGCTGGTAGCCTATGCCTATCTGGTTGATATTGATGACACCGATTTTTACTACGATACCTATGGCGCCAGCCTGAGTGGGCAGAAACCGCTGAATGATATCAAGGTCAATTATCTGGCTGAGATTGCTACTCAATCGGCATATAAAAGCGGTGATAAAGACGCGATTTATTATCATGTTGAAGCCGGAGCAACCCTGCAGGGCGTCAACCTTACTCTTGGTAATGAAACCCTGGGAAGTGATGATGGCGAGTATGGTTTCCAGACTCCGCTGGCAACCAAGCATGCTTTTAATGGTTGGGCGGATAAGTTCCTGAATACACCGGATAATGGCCTTTCAGACACTTATATCCGTTTATCCGGGTCCTTAGATAAGCTCAAGGCTCTGGTTATGTACCATGAGTACTCAAGTGACAGAGGAAGTGACGATCTTGGTTCGGAGCTTAATGTTCAGCTGCTGTATCCATTCTCGAAGAATCTTTCCTCAGGGCTTAAATACGCAAGTTATGAAGCTGCGGACAGCGGTTCTGATACAGAAAAATTCTGGCTCTGGTGCGGCCTTTCTTTTTAGGTGAAGCCTCCTCCTTTACGCCTGCTCTGCAGGCGTTTTTTTTGGGTAGATATTGCCCAAAGTAGGTACTCCCTATGCCCTTGAATACTGTCGATAATCAGCTTTCAGCATCAACTCTCCGGATCTGATTGATCTGTGTCATAAATCCCCAATCCCCTTATGGGTAGAGCTTTTAATAAGCGCTTTTTTTGCAGTTTTTCCGCCTATTGCTGCCTTATTAAGACAGGGTGATTATGAAGTCATGATCTGATTAACAGGGGAATATCATGGCGACTAAAGGTTCAGCTTACATTGAAAAATGGGACGTGGAGGACAAGGCGTTCTGGGAGCAGGAGGGGAAGCAGGTTGCCAGCCGGAATCTGTGGATTTCAATTCCCAGCCTTTTGATTGGCTTTGCTGTCTGGCTGATGTGGGGAATGATCACCACGCAGATGAAAAATCTCGGTTTTGATTTCAGTACCGAGCAGTTATTTTCTCTGGTTGCCATTGCTGGCTTATCCGGGGCAACGCTGAGGATTCCGGCATCCTTTATGATCCGCATTGCCGGTGGCCGTAACACCGTCTTTCTGACTACAGCATTGCTGATGGTTCCGGCGCTGGGTACCGGTATGGCGCTGATGGAGCCCGGAACCCCTTACTGGGTGTTTCAGTTAATGGCATTGCTGTCTGGTATTGGCGGCGGCAACTTCGCCTGTTCCATGAGTAATATCAGTACCTTTTTTCCGAAAAGCCAGCAGGGCTATGGTCTGGGCATGAATGCCGGGCTGGGTAATTTCGGTGTGACCACTATGCAGATATTGATTCCGCTGGTGATGACTGTCGGTCTGTTTGGCCCTCTGGCTGGTGATCCTATGGTTCTGCAATCTGCCAGCGGAACTCTGGTCGGTCGTATTGAGGCAGGTTCAGAAACCTGGATTCAGAATGCCGGCTTTATCTGGCTGTTAATGTTGATTCCACTGGCCTTTGCCGGTTGGTTCGGTATGAATAATCTGAACGTGGTGACTCCTGAACCAGGACATCCTTTAGCTGCCTTCGGAAAAATTATTGGCTTGTATGCCATTGCTCTTTTTACCGCAGCGGTTGGTATCTACATGATGGGAATGATTGGTATGTGGCTGGCTCTGCCATTTACTATCATTCTGACTCTGATCCTTCTGCGTATGATTCCCGGAAGTATTCAGCCTAATATCAAAAACCAGTTCAAAATTTTCCGCAACAAACATACATGGTCAATGACCGTGCTCTACATCCTCACCTTCGGTTCTTTTATCGGTTTCTCTGCTGCTTTACCTCTGTCTATTACCGTTATCTTCGGAAAAATGATGCAGGCCGGCGTGGATGGCGAAATGATCCGTGTGGTAAATCCTGACGCTCCGAGCGCTCTTACCTGGGCATGGATCGGGCCTTTTGTTGGTGCATTAATCCGCCCGGTTGGTGGTTGGATTTCCGATAAAGTCGGTGGCTCTATTGTTACGCAGATTATCTCCGCTGTAATGGTGGTAGCCTCGGTTGCAACAGGTTATGTAATGATGCAGGCCTACAATTCTTCCAACCCTAATGACTACTTCATGGTGTTTATGCTGCTGTTTATTGTGTTGTTTGCAGCCAGCGGCATTGGTAACGGCTCAACATTCCGCAGTATCGGTGTGATCTTTGACCAGCAGATGAAAGGCCCTGTTCTTGGCTGGACCTCCGCGGTTGCCGCTTATGGTGCTTTTATTGCCCCTAAAGTGATGGGTGCTCAGATTAAAGCCGGAACTCCAGAGCTGGCAATGTATGGCTTTGCAGTTTTCTACGCACTTTGTCTGGTTATTAACTGGTGGTTCTATCTGAGAAAAAGTTCAGAAATCTACAACCCTTAAGACCTCTGATTTCAATACTAAACATTTAACTCAGGTGACTTTATGAGAAATAAGAGTTTAAAAGCCGGAGATCTTATCAATGGTGAAGTTTTTGTTGCCCATGAAGGATGGACTATACAGCGTCTTGCTGACTTCTTCGTTAGCCATGATATCTCTGCTGTTCCTGTTGTTGCTGATGACCATAAACTTGTTGGCGTTGTCAGCGTCAGTGATGTCTTTCGCTTTAATAGTCTTGATATTAATGAGAAGGAAGCTGCACTGAGTCGTCTTTACCGGCGCGAATACGATATGAAAGTGCCGGAAGAGGATCTGAAAAACTGGGTAAAAGACATTAATAAGTCATGCATGGTTTATCAGATCATGACTCCCGATGTTATTACTATCGATGTCAATGACGATATCAAAGTCGTTGCTGATACCATTCTTGAAAAACATATTCACCGCGTGTTTGTTACCCGTGACGGCAATGTCGCGGGGGTCATAACCGCCATGGATCTGATCCGGTTTGTGTTTCACAGAAGCGCAGAATTCTGCGCTGATGAACGGGAGTGCATGGTATGAAAATCATGATTGCTTATGATGGTTCGCGTAATGCGAAGCTGGCGCTGGCACGAACCATTACCATGTTCGGGGAGCTTAAACCGCAGCTTATTCTGGTTGCGGTTGCCGAGAATCCCCGCGATATCACCGAGAACAACGAAGCGCTGTTTAATGACGAAGTTGATGAGCTGAAAGGCTTTCTGGCTGAGGCTCAGACGTTATGTCAGAACGAGAAAATAAGCGCTGAAACTCTGCTTCTGGATGGTGACGCGCGGAAGATGTTACTCGCGGCGACAGAAAAGTTACGCCCGGATCTCCTTGTTATTGCCCGTCACAGTCATGAACCGGACGGCGGCTTTATCGCCCGCTCACTGACCTACTTTGTGGATGAACTCGATTATATGACCTTTGGCAGCGTCAGTTCATTTTTAACCAGACGGGCGCAGTGTCCATTACTCATTCTGCCCAGCATGTAGAAATCATTACAGGAGATCGTTATGCAAGTTGCAGACGTCTTTAAATTTAAAAATCCTGAAATAAAAGCACTGCACCTGACCTGGATTGCGTTTTTTATCACCTTCTACGTCTGGTTCAATATGGCTCCTCTGGCCAGCAGCATGCTGAAAAGCGTTAACTGGCTGACCGCAGAAGACCTGAAACTTTTTGCTATCTGTAACGTAGCGCTGACCATTCCGGCACGGATTATTGTTGGCATGGCGCTGGATCGTTTTGGCCCGCGGCGGGTATTCTCTGTGCTGCTGGTAACCATGGCCATTCCGGCGCTGGCGTTTGCTTTTGGCGAAACCCGTACCCAATTACTGGTCAGCCGTCTGGTGCTGAGTTCTATTGGTGCCAGTTTTGTGGTTGGTATTCATATGACTGCAATGTGGTTCAAACCTAAAGATATTGGTTTTGCCGAAGGCTTTTATGCCGGCTGGGGTAACTTTGGTTCGGCTGCAGCAGCTATGACCTTGCCAACGATTGCCATCACTATGTATGGCGGTGATGACGGCTGGCGCTGGGCAATTGCACAGAGTGCATTTGTGATGGCGGCTTACGGCGTTTATTACTGGTTTGCCATTACCGATGGTCCGGTCGGAACCGTGCATCGTAAACCGCGGAAAACCGCTGCACTCGAGGTCAGCAGCTGGGGTGACATGGTTAAGTTGATTCTGTGGACCATTCCTCTGGTGGGTATTCTGGCTGTGCTGGTATGGCGTATCCAGAAACTGGGTTATCTGGATGCGACAGGTGCGGCTATTGCGTATGCCGTTATTGCTGCCATTGTGGTTTATCAGATTGTGCAGATTCTGCGGGTAAATGTACCGATTCTGAAAAAGGGTGTACCGGAAGACGATAAATATCCGTTTAACAGTGTGGCAGCCCTGAACAGTACCTATTTCGCTAATTTTGGTGCAGAACTGGCGGTTGTTTCTATGCTGCCGATGTTCTTTGAAAAAACCTGGAGTCTGTCTCCGACCGCTGCGGGTTTAATTGCCGCTTCTTTTGCCTTCGTTAATCTGGTTGCCCGGCCTATGGGTGGGCTGGTTTCCGACCGTCTGGGTAACCGTCGCTTTGTGATGCTGAGTTATATGCTGGGCATTGCGATAGGCTTTGCACTGATGGGGCTGTTGAATTCTTCCTGGCCGTTGGTTATTGCCGTTGCGATTACGGTATTTACTTCATTTTTCGTACAGGGAGCAGAAGGTGCCACTTTCGGTATTATTCCATCCATTAAACGTCGTCTGACCGGACAGATCTCCGGTATGGCGGGTGCTTATGGTAATGTGGGGGCAGTGTTTTATCTGACCATCTATACCTTTGTGGATGCGAATCAGTTCTTCTTTATTATCGCTGCCGGTGGTTTTATCAGCTGGCTTGTTTGCCTGATGTGGCTGAAAGAACCGGAATCCGCTTTCTCTGACGAATACTATGTATCGTCAGTCGACAGGCAGATTGAGCAGGAACTGAAAGCCTGAAAGCCAAAGCTCTAAGGAGTGTTATGAATATATCCTCTGTACCCGCCCACCCTTTGTGGGGCCAGGCGTTCCGGCCGATGTTTCTGCTGGGGGCGGCATTCAGTGCTCTGGCCATTCTGCTCTGGGGGCTGGCGTTACAGGGGATTATTCTGCTGCCGGGTAGCGGCAGTGTTTTCTGGCACAGCCATGAAATGCTGTTTGGTTTTGCCCTGGCCATCGTCGCAGGGTTTTTACTGACCGCCGTACAAAACTGGACCGGGCAGCGGGCAACCCATGGCCGGCCACTGTTATTGCTGACACTTTTATGGCTCGCTGGCCGGCTGTGTATGTTAGCCGGTGATCTTTTGCCCTGGTGGTTTACCGCGCTGGTTGATATGGCATTTATGCCGCTGGTCGCCTGGTTTTTCTGGCGACTGTTGTTTGCTGTTAAACAACAGCGGAATTATTTCTTTGTACCAGTGTTGTTGTTGATGACCTTTGCCAATGCGGTGATGCATTGGGGCAATGCGGTGCAGGATATGTCACTGGTGCAGTGGGGTAGTCACAGTGTCAGCTGGATGCTGATATTAATGATTACAGTGATTGGCGGTCGGGTAATGCCGATGTTTACCGCCAATGGCAGTATGACGCCGAAAACAGAAGCGCTTCCCTGGCTGGAAAAACTGGTGCTGGGGGCGAGTTGGTTGTTGCTTGTGATTTATCTGCTGCGTCTTGATCTGTTATTACCACCCTTTGTGCTGGCGTTGCTGCTGGTGCTGACGGCAGCCAGTCAGGCGCTGCGGATTGCGCGCTTACGTATCGGGGTTACCTGGAAAATCCCCTTGCTGTGGTCATTGCATCTTGCCTATTGGTTTATTCCGCTTGGCCTCTTGTTGCTGGCGATGCACTACCTTGGCTGGCCGGTCACCTTCAGTGCGGCTTTGCATGCACTGACCGCCGGAGCGGTTGGCGGAATGATTCTGGCCATGATTGCCCGAGTGTCATTGGGGCACTCCGGCCGGCCACTGCAGCCAAGGCCGTTAATGTCACTGTCGTTTGCGTTGTTGCTGCTGGCTGCACTGCTGCGTTCTCTGGGAGTGATTATCTGGCCACAACAGTCTTTGCTGTTTTACAGCCTGTCGGCCTTGTTGTGGAGTACCGCTTTTATACTCTTCGTCTTTTGTTATGCGCGCATTCTGCTTGGTCCACGGCCGGACGGCCGCGCGGGCTAAGTCATTGTGCCAATATTCTTTAGCCTAAGAATAACCTCACTACTGTCCCACAGTTTGGAGTGACATCGTCATTCCAAACTGCAGCATTAATCGATTACTGTGTTTCAATCTGAAACGCTTTTCCGGGGCTCCGCCCCTGGCCCCCTGTAAGGAGAGGTATCTCCTTACGATCCTCTCTTTTCGGCGCGTCCGGCTTTATCCAGCCAACTGCAATGATTATGCGGCACGCAAAACAATTCGCCCCGGAACGACGCTTTAAAACACCAAACATTTGTAGCGTTCCGGGGCAGGGTTTTGCTCTGAAGGCCGCAGAATCATCTGGTTGTCTGGCGCCGCACGATCGCCGGTTTAAGTAATCCGCTCAGCCGCACTCCAAAGGAAACCGTGTGTGAGACATGATATTTAAAAAATTAGCTTGATCTGAAAAGCGACATTGCGGTGATGGGTTTTCTGCGCCTCTGGGGCCGCCGCAGAAACCGCTGATATGTCTGGTCTGCCCGCAGGGATGCGGACAAGTTGCTTAAGTGAAGAGCATTGGGGTAATAACCCGGCTTTTTTCTTTCTGCATTGCCACTGCGCCATAAATGGGCATTGCGCTGACGGCCCTTTTCCTGATCGCCCGTTCTCTGTATCGGATACCCATGTCGGAGTAGTTTGCGAATAAAATTGATCTGGATCAATTTTATTCGGCCGCCTCTCGTTAGTCTCTGTCCATATCTTGTGTCTGTTTATCATTTAAGGCACTACATATGGGGTTTTATGTATTTCAGTCGTGAACAGGTGGTCTTCCAGGAAGTGCCGGGAGAAGTCTCTCTGGCCTACACCATCAGCGGTTGTCCGCTGCGTTGTCCCGGTTGCCACAGTGCCGATACCTGGCCCGCGATGGCGGGTGAACCGCTGTCCGAAGAGTACTTCCGGCAGCGTCTGGAGACATACGCCGGTCTGATCAGCTGCGTGCTGTTTATGGGTGGAGAGTGGCATGAAGCGCAGCTGTTACTGTTGCTGAAGCTGGCCCGCCGGCAAGGACTGAATACCTGTCTTTATACCGGGCTCGATACGGTTGCTCCGTGCCTGCAGGCTGAGCTGACCTATCTGAAAACCGGTCCCTGGTTACGGGATCTCGGGGGGCTGGAGTCTCCCTTAACAAATCAGCGTTTTATGGATTTACGCAGCAATCGCTGCCTGAATCATAAATTTCATCAATAACAATTGCCTACTCTGAAGGAGCGGAATCATGCTGAAACTGAGCGCAGAGCACATTAAGCATAAGCTGGATTTTATTGAACATTATCTGGCTGCACAAAATGCCGCCGACGGCTCACGGATGGATGCCAATGCCAATGTGACCGAAAAGAATATCGCCACGCTCGAAGCGGAGATGATGAAAGATTATTTTGTGCAGATTAACCGTGCGCAGGTTTCAGCAAAAATTGCCGATTTATTCGGGGATGATCTGGCACAGGAATATATCCGCCAGATAGAGAACCATGAGATTTATGTACATGATGAAACCAGCCTGAAGCCCTATTGTGTATCGGTAACTATGTATCCGTTTTTACTGGACGGGCTGACTAAGCTTGGTGGCGAATCTCAGGCACCGAAGCATATTGAATCGTTCTGTGGTTCATTCGTAAATTTTGTCTTCGCTGTCAGCAGCCAGTTCGCTGGCGCGGTGGCTACGGTCGAATTTTTAACTTACTTCGACTATTTTGCCCGCAAAGATTACGGCGATGATTATCTGAATACCCACCGTCAGCAGATTGCCAACCATCTTCAGCATGTCGTGTATGCTATCAATCAGCCGGCTGCCGCCCGGGGTTATCAGAGTGTGTTCTGGAATCTTTCGCTATACGACAAAAACTATTTCGACAGCATGTTTGGTGAGTTCGTCTTCCCTGATTTCAGCAAACCCTGCTGGAAGACGCTGGATAAACTGCAGCATTTTTTCCTGGATTGGTTCAATACTGAGCGCAGCAAAAGCATCCTCACCTTTCCGGTTGTCACCGTGGCCATGCTGACCGAAAAAGGGCAGTGTAAAGATCAGGACTTTGCCCGCAGTATGGCCGCTCATCTGAATCGGGGCAGCTCTTTCTTTGTCTACCTTTCTGACAGTGCAGACAGCCTGGCATCCTGCTGCCGCTTACGCAGTGAAATCAGCGACAATACATTTTCCTACTCGCTGGGAGCCGGTGGTGTGGCAACCGGTTCTATTAATGTAATTACAGTTAATATGAACCGGCTGGTTCAGGATGGCCGTGATCTTGCCGAAGAAATCAGTAAGGTGCAGCGTTATCAGGTGGCCTATCGTCGCTTAATGGAAGAGTACCTTCAGGCCGGAATGCTGACGGTTTACAACGCCGGGTTTATTAATCTGGACAAGCAATTCCTGACTATCGGCATTAACGGTATGGTCGAGGCTGCCGAATCGCAGGGGTTGGTTGCCGGTAATAATCAGGCGTATAAAAACTTTGTCAGAGATCATCTGAAAGTGATTTATGAGGCCAATAAGGCCGCTAAGCTTGAATATGGATATATGTTTAACACGGAGTTTGTTCCGGCTGAAAATCTGGGCATCAAAAATGCCCGCTGGGATAAATCCGATGGCTATCGTGTGCAGCGGGATTGCTACAACTCCTATTTTTATCAGGTCGAAGATGAGCAAACCAATGTGCTGGATAAGTTCCAGTTGCATGGCCGTGAGCTACTCGATTATCTGGATGGCGGATCGGCACTGCATCTGAATCTGGAAGAAAAACTGAGTGAAGACGGTTATCTGGCCTTACTGAATATTGCGGCCCGTACCGGCTGTAATTATTTCTGCGTGAACGTCAAAATCACCATCTGTAACGAATGTGAAAAAATTGATAAGCGGACGCTGGAATATTGTCCGGCCTGCGGCTCTGACGATATTGACTATGGAACCCGGGTTATCGGTTACCTGAAACGTACCTCTGCGTTCAGTGCCGGGCGCCGTAAGGAACATTCCATCCGTCACTATCACCGTCAGCAACGTCAGGAAAATCCGGGTAATCGTCAGCGTTTACAGGCTGTCAGCTGATCTGTGTCATGGTCTGCGCCGGTCTATCCCCTGCGGGGTATAGATCGGCGATGTCAAAACGCGTTTCATCAGAGACTCCTGACACGGAGTTGCTATGACGCTTAATTTATACCAGCAAACCAGTCACCCGATGACTCCGGAATATCTGGATCATGAAGCGCAGAATCTGCGCGATCAGAATCCGGAACTGGCGCTCTGGGCTGCCGGTCTGGGAGTGATTGAACACCGCCCGGCTACTCAGATTCAGGCACACCTGATGGCTGAGTCATTGCTGCAAAAAGGACTTATTGCTGATACCGGATATTTTTTTCAGCGTTTGCGTGCTCTGGATTGCCTGACCCAGCAGGCGATGTGGCTGGTGGTGCATATGACCTATGCCCGCCGAGTCTATACCGATGGCCGTAATCTCACGCCTCAGGATTTTAAAACCCACCCACGCGGACATACCGGCGGCGCTCTGAATATGGTGCCGGCCTATGCCGGTTTGCTGGCGTTAAATCATTTTACCGGCCAGCCGCGGGATTGGCTGATGGGGCAGGGCCACTGTGTTGCTGCCATTGATGCTTTGCAATTGCTGACCGGCACCGCAGCATCTGAACGCCGTCAGCAGTATCCATTAAATGATGAAGGCCTGAGTCGCTTTGTCGCCGATTGTTATGACACCCGCCTCGATAATACCGGGCAGCGGATATCAACACTGGGCGCTCACGTTAACGTGCATACAGCCGGTGCGCGAATGGAGGGTGGTTATCTGGGCTTTGCCGGAATGCAATATGCGCATATGCCGCTGCCGGGAGAGCGTCTGGTCGCTTTTTTAAGTGACGGAGCCTTTGAAGAACAGCGCGGTACCGACTGGGCCGCGCGCTGGTGGCGTGGAGAAGACACCGGCCTGATTGCGCCGGTAATGATTGCCAATGGCCGGCGTATTGATCAGCGCACGACCATTGCCCAACAGGGTGGCTGCAGCTGGTTTGTCAGTCATTTACGTAATCAGGGCTTTGCGCCTTTTGTGATTGATGGGCGGGACCCTGCGGCCTTTATGTGCGCCATTTATTATATGGAAATTCAGCTGTCCCAGGCGTTTGAACGTATCCGTCAGGGCGAGGCGCAATATCCGGTTGCCTTGCCTTACTGTATTGCTGAAACGGTAAAAGGGTTTGGCTTTCCTGCGGCCGGCACTGGCGCCGCGTATGGTTTGCCGCTGGGAGCCTATCCGGCAGAAAATCCGGAAGCGCTGGCCTTTTTTCATCGGGGAGCAAAAGCATTATTGCAACCGGATGCGCAATGGCGCGAAGCCGCTTCTTTATTGGGGCAACCTAAACAAAAAAGTACGCCTATGCTGGCCGTTAATTGCCCTGAACCGGAATGGGCTGACCGGCGGGAATCCGCTATGGCGGCTATCGATCGTTATTTTATTGAATTAACCGAAGTTAATCCGCGCTTGCGGGTCCGGGTTGGTAATCCTGATGAGCTGCGTGGCAATGGTATGAGCCAGACGCTGGATCAGTTTCGTCACCGCGTTACCCGTCCGGAAATTACCGCCGCAGAAGCTATCGATGGCTGTGTTATTACGGCTTTGAATGAAGAGGCCGTTGTCAGTGCCTGTCTGGCGAATCAGGCGGGTATTAATCTGGTCGTTGCCTATGAAGCCTTTGCCATAAAAATGCTGTGTGCTTTGCGGCAGGCCATTATTTTTTCACGCCAACAAAAAGAAGCGGGGGATGCAGCAGGCTGGCTTGGCTTTCCGGTTGTGACCACCTCGTTGATCTGGGAAAACGGCGAGCATGATCAGAGCCATCAGGACTCCAGTTTATCGGAAGGACTGATGCTTAAAATGGCCGATATGGCACGGGTAGTATTTCCTGCTGATGCCAACAGTGCGATGGCCTGTCTGCGCACCTGCTATGGCGATTTGGGGGTGGTCTGGAATCTGGTGGTTACGCGCAGTGTGATGCCACAGTTTTTTTCTGCCCGGCAAGCTACCCAACTGGTTCAGGATGGTGCTGTCTGTCTGCGCGGACATTGCGGCGCTGAATTGCAGCTGGTTGCCTGCGGTGCCGTGCAACTGCAGCAAATGCTGAAAGCCTCCGACCGCTTACGTCAGCAGCGTGTAGCGCATTCACTGATTTATTTATTAGAGCCTGGACGTTTCCGTCAGGCGCGCGACCGTTGGGAAAAATCAGCGCTGGCTGATCCGGCGGTTGTGCGCGCATTGTTTCCTGCCAGAGTGCGTTACCGGGTTTTTCTCACCCATGGCCGGGCTGAGGTGCTGCTGGCAACCTGCCGGCAACTGGATCTGGGCGCGCAACGAACCCGGGCATTGGGGTATATCAACCGTGGCGGCACACTGGATACTCAGTCGCTGTTATTTGTAAACGGCTGCACCTGGGCTCATGCTCTGGCAGCACTGGCAGAATTATGTGGTCAGAAACCAACGCTGTGGCTGACCGAAGAGGAGTGGCGGGCGATTGATGGACGCGGTAATCCCTACCATGTTATTCCTGAGCCTTTATGATTCCGGCGACGACCAGCGCTGAGCGGCCTGGTTGTCACTGTCTTTTGCTTCCACCCAATAGCCGGCTGCTGTTGTCTGTTCTTTTTTCCAGAACGGCGCGCGGGTTTTCAGAAAATCCATAATAAATTCACAGGCGCGGAAAGCGGCTTCGCGGTGAGCGCTGCTGACCAGTACCAGCACAATCTGCTCGTTAACGCTTAATTTACCAATGCGATGAATAATGGTGATATTGCCGAGGGGCCAGCGTTGCCGTGCCTGTTCGGTGATCTGCAATAATGATTTTTCGGTCATGCCCGGATAGTGCTCCAGCGTCATGCTTAATAACGAGTCGCCGGCCAGCTCGCGAACACTGCCGATAAAACTGACGATGGCTCCGCAGCCAGCCTGATTACCCAGCGCTGCGTATTCGTCGGCCAGATTAAAATCTTCCTGCTGCACTGTTATCCGGGTTAAATGTTCCATATCAGCCACCGGTCACCGGAGGGAAAAAAGCAATTTCATCACCGGCAGTAATTGCTTCGTCAGGTGTACACAGTTGCTGATTACGGGCACAGAGCAGATCGGGCCTGGCCAGTGCTGAGTCCCAGTTCTCTCCCTGGGCGCGTAATTCCTGTATTAAACCGGCAATACTTCTGGCTTCGCTTTGCCAGTTAAGTTGCCCGCAACCAAGGGTTTCGCGCAGGGCGGCAAAAAAAACAATATTAAACATGATCAGATTCTCCGCTACGCAGCCAGTGGCCGCTTTTACCGCCTTGCTTTTCCTGCAGGCGGATATCACTGATGACCATGGCCGGATCAACCGCTTTGCACATATCGTAAATGGTCAGGGCTGCAACGGATGCCGCCGTGAGCGCTTCCATCTCCACGCCGGTCTGGCCGTGCAGACGGCACAGGGTCGTGATATGAATTTCCTGTTCTGAAAGAACAAAATCTACGCTGACTTTGCTCAGGGCCAGTGGATGGCAAAGCGGAATTAAATCGCTGGTACGTTTGGCCGCCATAATGCCGGCGATGCGTGCCGTTGCCAGTACGTCACCTTTTTTAATTTCAGCCTGCTGAATACGGGCGATAACATCCGGGCGGGTGATGATTCTGGCGCTGGCATAAGCGCTGCGCAGACTGCTTTCCTTGGCCGACACATCGACCATGTGAGCATGACCGTGCTGATCAATATGGGTCAGATCTGACATACAAATTCTCCAGGGTCTGTTAGTGCCTAACGACAGGCATTAACAGGGCTGTTTTTAACATGGGCAACGAAATTACATGGCCCGGTGCGGCTGTCCAGCTGTGGTTCGATCAGCGCTTCCCAGGCCTGGCGGCAGGCGCCGCCAGAACCGGGAACAGAAAAAATAAGGGTTTTATTGGCAATCCCGGCCAGTGCCCGGGATTGCATACTGCTGCTGCCAATATCGGTAAAACTTAACTGCCGGAATTGCTCGCCGAAGCCCTCGACCTCTGCATCAAATAAAGGGCGGATGGCTTCTGGCGTGCAGTTGCCCTCAGAGAAACCGGTGCCGCCATTAATAATAATGACCTGAATATCCTGGCTGGCGATCCAGTCGCTGATGCAGGCGCGAATGTCATAACGGTTATGCTTTAACAGGGCGCGGGCGCGGATTGTGTGGCCGCTTTCCTGAGCCAGTGCCAGCAGCAGATTGCCACTGCTGTCTTCGGCCGGAGTGCGATGATCCGACAGCGTCAGAATGGCAATGTTTAAGCGGAAAAATTCTTTGCTGGTATGTTTACTCATATTAATGACCGCCTTGCGAAGCATGGCAGGCCAGCTGCCAGTCTTCGGGAGTATTTGTATTCAGCAACAGCTGTGGTGATGGGCAGGGAATTGCTCTGGCCGCACAATAAGACAGCAGGGCACCAACAGAACGCCGTCCTTTTTCATGCAGTTGTTTTGCAATATAAGACTGTAAATCGCTGCTGTTATGCAGCACGCAGGGCAGATAATGATCTTTAAAGAAAACCGGCTGTTCCTGTGAATGACGTATCAGAGTGCGCAAAAGTGCTGCCGTCATCCAGGGCATGTCGACAGCCAGTACCAGTACACGCTCATGTTTGCAGAATGGCAGCAGAGTATGCAGACCAGACAGGGGCCCATGCCCTGCCTGCTGGTCGGGAGTGCCCAGTTGCGGATGGCTGAGCTGAATATCGTCACAACCCGCCTGTTGCAGCCGTACCTGCTGCAACAGCCATAGCGGCAGGCCGTTCATCGGCAACTGCGCTTTATCGGTCCCCATACGTGAAGAGCGTCCACCGGCAAGAATAATGGCACTGAACATATCTCACCCCCCGATCATGGCCAGATGACGGGTCTGGCCACTGCGTTGCTGATGCAGATAGTGGCTTTCTTCTTTTCCGCCAATGGCCCGCTGTAAAAATGCTTCGACCGGTGCGGGGTCGTCGCTTTGCAACAGCTCACGCAGACTTTGATGCTCGTCGGCAAATAAGCAGAGAAATAATTCCCCTTTACTGGATACGCGCAGGCGATTGCAGCTGCTGCAGAAGTCTTTACTGTAAGGCATGATAAGTCCGACCCGGCCAGCATAATCCGGATGGGCATATTCCAGCGCCGGACCATCGGTGGTTGCCTTAGGCTGCAGTTGCCAGCCATCCTCGGTCAGCTGCTGACGGATAAATTCACCGCTTAAATGCTGTTCCTGATAGAAACCGGCATTATCGTTGGTCCGCATTAATTCAATAAAACGCAGTGATACAGGCCGGTCTTTTATAAAACGCAAAAAGCCAGGAAGAGAATGGGTATTGTGCTGGCGTAATAAGACGGTGTTCAGTTTTACTTTCTGAAAATTCAGCTGCAGGGCCTGATCGATCCCCTGCAAAATATAATGCAGACGATCGGCCCCGGTTATGCGTGAAAAAATAGCAGGGTCAAGGCTGTCGACGCTGATGTTCAGGGCATCCAGTCCGGCTTTTTTCCAGCCGGATATTTCTTTCTGCAGATTGTAGCCATTGGTGGTCAGGGCAACCTGTTCTATACCCGGTACTGATTTGCATAAGCTGATAATTTCGCTGAGATCGCGGCGCAGTGCCGGCTCTCCTCCGGTCAGGCGAACCTTACGGGTACCCAGACGGGCGAAGGCGGTCAGCAGGCGGCGGACTTCATGGATATTCAGATCAGACTCAGCTGTATCACAATCATTACCTTCTGGCAGGCAGTAGGTACAACGGAAATTACAGCGTTCAGTCAGCGACAGGCGCAGGTAAGTAAAGCGCCGGGCAAAACGGTCGGTCAGCATAAGACACCTTTCCAAGCATGGGAGGAAGCTGGGTTTCCCCTGAATCCCGGTGGCAGTATTGCCACGGCTGAGCTGCCATAACTCACCGATGAGGGGAGTGAGCGTTAGGCAGATCAGCTCGGCGTCAGTTGAATATAGCGGTATGAGGGGGCTGCTACTATCCGCTTCCCGGGATAGTGACATGCCTCTTTATGGGTAGGTCACTGCAGCCTGATGTCCGCTGAAAAGCAGCTGATCCCGGCAGTAACGGATGTCCCGGTGTGTCAGCATCATATCCGCAAGGGTTTCGCTGCCGCGCACATCACCGGCAAGAATAAAACCGATAATGCGATCTCCGGCAATGATGATCTTGCGGTAGATGCCACACTCCGGAATATGCATCGTGAGGCACTGATTGTTCTTTTCGGCGTTCAGGCTTCCGGCATAATGAATGGCGAATTTATTGACCGAAATCCGGTGTGGCAGATCTGGTTTGCCAAGCCAGAGTTCCCGCAATAACGAAAACTGATCGGAATGCTCGTTCGTTTTTCTCCAGCAGCGGGAGGCAAACATATTAAGAATTGATTCAGGCGGTGTGAAATGATCTCCGCCATCGGGCAGATCCAGACTGTCAGTTGAAGAGATTTTTATGTTCCGGGTTTGTATCTGAGCATGACGGATTTCTTTATTTCTGCTGCTCAGCGGCATGTAAATTACAGGTATTGTTTTGGGGATGGTGTTTTTTTCTTCAGGCAGAATTATTTTAACGCCAGAGTTTTTTATCTCTCTGTAAATCAGCCGCTGAATATGTTTGTCAAACCCGGGGTTTATAAGGGCGGCTTTGTCGGCAACCAGGTATGCCGGAAATCCTGCACGGGCAACACTGGTTGCATATTGGATTGCCAGTTCAGAGCTGCCGATGATGGTTATACCGCCGGATTTCTGTAAATGGTTCTGGGCGAGCTGAATATTTTCAGGTGTGTGCAGTGGAATATACAGACTCCGGTCACCGGCCGTTTTCAGTACCGATACATGCCTGGCATCAGGGCGTGTATCGACGACGGCAGCATAATTTATGTCGGGTTCTGTATGGCGGCAGATATAGCGGATTTTCCGTGCGTGATACCACTCCGGCGGAGTTTCCATTTCTGCTATCGGCAATATACCGGCAAGCAGCTGAGGAAGGCAGTGACGGGGGAAATACCGGTGGTCGGATTGTGACAGCAGGTGAATATGGCTGAAACAATTACTGGCTGAGAGTTTGTCCTGCAGCCGGTGTGAAGTGTTGTTGTCGCCGATGATAAGAATGTTTTTATTATTTCCCGCCATGTCGAATGCCTCTGACCTGACGGTGATATTGGGCCGGATACTATGCACAGGCAATACTAAAGAACGCATACCTCATAAAGGGTATAACGATTTTCACCCGATTTAATCTCAATTGACTTTGATTGGGTGCGCCTTAGTATGGAACGATAATCAGCGAAAACGGTTAAAAAAATGGATAGCAAAAAATCGACAATCATGTTGGTTGATGATCATCCCCTGTTGCGTAAAGGATTAAAGCAGCTGCTTGCATTTGAGGATGACCTTGAGGTTATCGCCGAAGCCAGCAGCGGTGCAGAAGCAATTGATCTTGCTGTTGAAGATGAGCCGGATCTTATTATTCTGGATCTTCATATGCAGGGTATGGATGGTCTGCAGACACTGACTAAATTACGCGACCGGGGCATTACCTCCAGAATCGTTATGCTTACTGTCTCGGATGCTGATGACGATGTGCTTACCGCCATTGGTCAGGGAGCTGATGGTTATCTGCTGAAAGATACCGACCCGGATATGCTGCTGGAGCAGATTAAGCAGGCTGTCGGCGGCAAAATGGTGTTGAGTGAAGCGGTGACCAAGGTTCTGGCTGCTGCTATTCGCCGTCCGGCGGTGCGTCCTGCATCTGAACTGGATGCCCTGACCGGACGTGAAGTTGAAATTCTGGAATGCATTGCCAAGGGGATGAGCAACAAAGTTATTGCCCGCGAGCTGGATATTTCCGACGGTACGGTCAAGGTTCATGTGAAGCATTTGCTGAAAAAGCTCGGACTGCGCTCCCGTGTGGAAGCGGCGGTCTGGATGGTGAACCAGCAGGGTGAAGATAAGGGGTGAGTATGCAGTCTGTCGCCGATGCTGTTGCCGGGATGCTGGCGGCGACATCCGGATATGCCCTGGGTGAAGAGATTGTCGCTCTGCAGCAACTGGACGGACGCATTCTGGCAAAACCTCTTTATGCACCGGAAACCGTGCCGGCGTTTGATAACTCGGCGATGGATGGCTATGCGCTGCACAGCCGCGATGCAGAGCTGCTCTGCAGCACCGGTTTAACGCTGGCTGGTGCGGCACTGGCGGGGCATCCCTTCCGTGGTGTGCTGCAACCGGGACAGGCGTTACGGATTATGACCGGCGCTGAAATGCCGGCCGGCGCCGATACCGTCATCATGCAGGAAGATGTGCAGGTCGATGTGCAGGCAGATAGCGAGCGTATTGTTTCGCAGGTACCACTCCACCCCGGCAGCCATGTGCGTCATGCCGGCGAAGACATCCGTCGCGGTGAGGTAATGCTGGCCGCCGGACAACGTTTAACTCCGCTGCATATTGGCTTATTAGCCAGCGTCGGTCTGGCGCAGGCTGAGGTCTTCCGTAAATTACGGGTTGCCCTGTTCTCGAGTGGCGATGAATTATGCCAGCCGGGCGACTCCCGCCAGGCACACCAGATTTATGACAGTAATCGCTTTGCTTTACGGGCGATGCTGGAGCGTATGCCGATTGAAATTATCCACTTTGCCTGGCTGCCGGATACCCTTGAGGCCATGCGCTCTGCCATTGCTGCAGCAGCACAGGAAGCCGACGTTATTATCACCAGCGCCGGTGTTTCAGTCGGTGATGCCGATTATACCCGTCAGGTGCTGGATGAACTGGGCGAGGTTAATTTCTGGCGGGTTGCCATGAAGCCGGGGAAACCTTTCGCTTTCGGACGCGTAAAAAACAGCTGGTTTTTTGGTCTGCCGGGCAATCCGGTATCGGCCATCGTAACCCTGGATCAACTGGCTCAGCCGGTATTGCGCCAGTTGTGTGGCGAACGTGTTCAGGCGGCACTGCCGCTGCTGGCAACCGCTGCTGAAGCCTTCAGAAAACAACCGGGAAGGCAGGACTTTCAGCGCATCCGTCTGGACTCTGAAGCGGGTGTTTTAACGGCCTCGCCGTGTGGCAGTCAGGGTTCTGGCCTGTTGCATGGTTTTGCTAATGCTCAGGGGTATGCCGTACTTGAAGCGGAGCGCGGTCATGTCGCGCCGGGCGAGCAGGTTCGTGTAATGCCTTTGGGTACATTATTGAATTAACACCATGAACGACGAACAACTGCTGCGTTACAGCCGGCATATTTTCCTCCCCCAGATTGATATCGATGGCCAGCTGGCCCTGTGTGACAGCCATGTTCTGGTGATTGGTCTGGGCGGTTTGGGCGCGGCCGCTTTACCCTATCTGGCGGCGAGCGGTATCGGGCAGCTGACGCTGGTGGATGATGATCGTGTTGAGCTCAGCAATCTGCCACGCCAGATTATTCATCCGCAGGATCGGGTGGGAATGAGCAAAGCCGAGTCTGCCGCGGCAACCGTGATGCAGCTGAATCATGATGTGCGGGTGCATACCGAAATCCGCCGCGCAGATGCTGCCTGGCTTGAGCAGGTTTTACCGCAGTTTTCTCTGGTGCTGGATTGCACCGACGAGCCTCTGGTCCGTTACGCCCTCAATAAAGCGGCGCTGAAACACCGGATTCCCTGGGTCAGTGCAGCCGCTGTCGCCATGAACGGTCAGCTGACGGTGTTTGATCCGCGCCGGGCCGACAGCCCCTGTTACCGTTGCCTGTATCCGGATGTGCAGCCGGACCAGCGTAATTGCAGTGAGAGTGGCGTGCTGTCGCCTCTGGTAGGAGTTATCGGTACGTTACAGGCGGTGGAAGCCCTGAAGCTGCTGAGCGCGGCTGGTGAGTCTCTGTGTGGGCGGCTGCTGTCGTTTGATGCCCGTGCCAGCCGCTTTCATGAATGGCGGATTACCCGCCGCCCGGACTGTGCCGATTGCGCTGCTCAGTCCTGAGTAAAGCGGTACGGTTTATTTAAGCCCGAGCTTCTGTGCCAGCTTGTGCAGATTACTCGGGTCCATACCCAGAGCCCGTGCGGTTTTGCTCCAGCTGCCTTGCTGTTGCTGCAGTTCGTGCAGAACCAGAGTCTGCTGAAAGTATTTAACAGCTTCTTTCATCTGCATCCCCTGCACCGCTTTCAGTAATGAATCACTGCTGTCTTCGCCTGTTGCGTGTGCATGGTGACGGGAGGTCGGCAGCTCAAGATCCAGTGAACGGCAATCCAGAGTCACAATATCGTGCCGTTGTGCTCCCCGGCTCAGCGCTTTGATGGCTGCACGGCTGATAACATGCTCCAGCTCACGGATATTGCCGGGCCATGGATAGGTCTGCAGTGCTGCCTCGGCATCGGCCGATAAGCGCAGGCTGCGCAACCCTAAGCGGGTGCGGTTTAATTCCAGAAAATGCCCGGCCAGCAGAGGAATGTCCTGCCCGCGCTCACGCAGGGGAGGAATCGGGATAGGATAAACAGACAGGCGATGATACAGATCGGCCCGGAATGCGCCTTCGGTAATCTGCTCTTTCAGGTTGCGGTTGGTCGCAGCCAGAATACGGACATCCACATGGCGGGTCTTATCGCTGCCCAGTCTTTGTATTTCACCATTCTGCAAAACCCTCAGCAGTTTGGCCTGTACCGGCAGCGGTAATTCACCGACCTCATCAAGAAAGAGTGTGCTCTTATCTGCGGTTTCAAACCGCCCGGCGCGGTCACTGGTAGCACCGGAAAATGCGCCTTTAACATGGCCGAATAATTCACTTTCAGCGAGGTGTTCCGGCAGTGCCGCACAGTTGATGTATACCATTGGCCGTGCGGCGCGTGCTGACAGCCGGTGTGTGTAGCTGGCAAAGATTTCTTTACCAACACCGGTTTCTCCCAGCAGCAGTACCGGCAGGTCGGAGGCCGCAACCACTTCAAGTTCTTTTTTAATCTGACGGATGGCACTGCTGTTGCCAATAATTTCATTGTCGGCTTCGGTGCCAATGGCGATATTGCCGGCACCATCCAGCCGGACACGGCGCAGACCGCGTATTTCTTCTTCCAGCATGCTGATACGGATGGCCGTTTCCAGTACCGGGCGATAGCTGTCCAGCTCGTCAATGCGGCTCTGATCAAAGGTGCCCGGAGTCAGAGAGTCGAGGGTCAGGGCGCCCCAGCGCTCACCGTTCAGCCAGAGGCTGGTTCCCATGCAGTCATGCACCGGCAATGCTTCCCCCGGCTGAGTCTCCAGCAGGCCATCATAGGGATCGGGTAACGGGCTGTCTGGCGGAAAGCGCAGGGCATGGCTGGTGGTCATAACGGCCGACAGGCGTGGGTGCTGAGCCAGACTGAATTTACGGCCATGCGCTTCGGTAACCAGACCGGAGACGGCGACAGGCCGCAGATATTCACCCTGCAGGCGCAGCAGAGCGACAGCGCCACAGTTAAAGCTGGTGCGGATACTTTTAACGATATGGTCAAAGCGTTCGCCGGCCGGCATATCTTTGATGAGTTCCGTAAGCAGCTGTTGTCCGGGCATGAGAGGTCTCTGTGTTGGTATGTGCTTGGTGGTATTTACCAAAGTGTAGATTTTACAGGGAATATCCGGGTTATTTATACCCACCCTCTGTTGACCGGCAGCAAGTATGCGCTCTGGCGGCTGGCCTGCATCTTGCTGATCACTTCTGTTGAATCAAAACCTTTATATATCAGGAGAGTTTATGGAAATTCTGAATCGTTCTCTGAGTGATATTGCCACAACCATTCCCGGTGCTTCTGCTTTGTTACGTCAGCTGGATATTAATTTCTGCAATCAGGGCATGGTGAGCTTGCAGCAGGCACTGGAACATAAGGGACTTGATCCGGAAGAGGTGGCGGCCGGTCTGGCTGAACTTGAAATGACCGAACACCATCATGATGATCCCGCCATTGATTGGGGCAAAGAACCCCGCATGAAACTGATCGGTCACATCCTGGAGCGTTACCATGCCCGCCATCGTGAGCAGTTACCGGAGCTGATCTTCCTGGCTGCCAAAGTTGAACGGGTGCACAGCGATTCCGCCAACTGTCCGTCCGGACTGGCTGATCTGTTGCGCGATATGAGTCATGAGCTGGAAAGCCATATGATGAAAGAGGAGCAGATCCTGTTTCCGATGCTGGCCGGGGGAATTTATCCGAATGGCCCGATTAATGTGATGCAGGATGAGCACCTGGAACATCTGGAAGCCATTAACCGCTTGTGCAGTCTGACCAATAATATGAAAGTTCCGGCCGGTGCCTGTAACAGCTGGCGCTCGCTGTATCTGGGCCTGCAGACGCTGGTGGACGATCTTATGCGGCACATTACGCTGGAAAATTATTTTCTGTTTGTACCACCTAAAGCAACGTCTTCAGACTGCTGCGGCAGCTGCCAGTAATATAAAACCTGCGAGGGGCCGGTGCGAGCTGGCCCAGTCTTCGTACGGATTGCTCAGTGATTTAAGAAACGCCTTTATTGTTCACATCAGGTTTCCGCATAACAATAACTGATAGCGGCGGTATATCGTTGTATATTTACCCCTGTTACTGAATTTCCGGAAAACTTCAGGAGTTATCATGCAGAAAAAAATCCGTATCGGCATTCTGACGGTCAGCGACAGAGCCAGTGCCGGTATTTATGAAGATATTTCGGGTCAGGCTATCCGTGAAACATTAACGGAATATTTATCCGGTGAGTGGGAAGCGGTTTATCGTCTGATCGCCGATGAGCGTCCACAGATTGAAGAAACACTGTGTGAGCTGGTGGATGAGGAAAAATGCTGTCTGGTAATTACTACCGGAGGAACAGGGCCCGCTCTGCGTGATGTGACGCCGGAGGCAACCGAGGCGGTCTGTGATCGTATGATGCCGGGGTTCGGTGAGCTGATGCGTATGGAGTCTCTGAAGTATGTGCCTACCGCCATTCTTTCACGGCAGACTGCCGGACTCAGAAAACAATCATTAATTATTAATCTGCCGGGCAAGCCGAAAGCAATACGCCAGTGTCTGGATGCGGTATTTCCCGCTGTACCTTACTGTATTGATCTTATGGATGGGCCCTATCTGGAATGTAATCCGGAGGTCATCAGTATTTTCCGTCCGGCGAGCTGATTATTTTCTGTTTTTTGTGCCGGCATAGCAGCTTTTTATTTATTTTCAGAAGCTGCCTGCCGGCATCCGGACAGGCCTGGATTATTGCTCGTTATCTTCTGGCTGTTTATTGGCGGCTTTACGAAAATCCCGGATCGCACCACCAATATCACCTCCCAGAGAGCGCAGCCGTTTACTGCCAAATAATACGATTACAATCAGCAGTACGATCAGTAACTGCCATGGACTTATTCCCATAATACGTACCGCCTTAATGGTGCATGCTGTGATCTTCGGAATGGTTTTCGCCCATCATTTGCTGATGCTGCAGCAGGGCTTCTTTCAGCTGCTCGAATGTCATCACGCTGGTTTGTCTGTCAGAGGCAAACAATGCTGCACTTTCCTTATTGGCAAAGCTGGCGATTGGCGTGCCCATTGAGCCTGCCATATCGGGGGCTACAACGTAAAACGCCTGCATGGCATTAATCAGATGTGCATCATCCGGTCTGTTCCAGTCGCTGCGGCTCATATCGTGAACGTATAACGTCATTTGCTGAACCTGATTTTCAGGCTGTAACCACCAGTGCAGCATCTCGGCGGATGAGCAGAATTTTCTGGTTGCACCATTGCCCGATATCGCTTCGCCTTTGGGACCGGGAAAGCGGGTGATGGCCATGCCGCACACGTGGCATTCATCTGACGAGTGAAAGGCTACCGGTGAATGTGTGGTGGTTTCGCTGTTGGTTGGCTGGCTGCAGCCTGCCAGTAATGCGCTGAATATCAGGGCAGCAACAGAAATGATGGAGTGTACTTTTTTCATGAACTTATCCTTTATAACGTTAAATCGCACGACGACGTAAGGCGAAATGAGCAATACCCAGGCTGGCAATCAACCAGATAAATAATGAGAACCACAATCCCGGATTTGTGATGGGCAAATCCCGCCCCAAAGCCATAACACCATTCATAGCGCTGCCGTCGCCAAGACCGGACAGATTTATTTGCCGGAATATATCGGTGGGATTAAGCAGTAAAAGCCATGGCAGAAGGTCAGGGTTGAGCTGCCCTTTACTGAAGACCAGCAGTGCCAGCAGACTGAGATCAAACACCAGCACAAACAGAAACCACACGCCAAGAGCGAGGCCGGCCGCGGTCGATTTTTCGCTGGCTTTGCTGCTGAGAAAATAAGCCAAAGCAAGGAATACCCAGCCCAGTAACGTGGCTGAAAAAATAAACCGTGAGAACGATTGAATCAGAAGCCAGATATCCAGATCGCTGACCAATAATGCAATGGCGACGGCGGCACTGCCAAAACCAATAGAGGTGGCGAGCGCAAGAATCAGCCCGTGACCGATAAATTTCCCCAGCAGTAACTGCCCGCGACTGAGCGGGTAGGTCAGCAATAACAACAGGGTTCCGCCTTCTTCTTCACCCACGATGGCATCGTAAGCAAGCAGCAGAGCAATCAGCGGAACCAGAAATGTTGCCAGGCTGGCCAGACTGGCAATGGTTGCCGGAATGGAACTGAAACCCACCTGGCCGGCGGCGGCTGAGCCAAGCCAGGCAATGCCCGCAGCGAGAATGGCAAACAGCAGACTGATGGCCAGCAGCCAGCGGTTACGCAGGCCATCATTCAGCTCTTTAATGGCGATATTCCAGACTTGCATCATTGCGATTTCTCCTGTGCCGGAACGACCGCAAAATGGCGGTACAGATCGTCGAGGGACGGCGGGCTGACCTCCAGATCGGCGGCTTCGCTGCTGTTTATCAGGGTGTTAAGTAACTCCCGGCGGGCGCCGTTGTGCGTTAAAACTTCGAGAGCATCGCGGCCAATACAGCGGGAATCGAAGCCGAGGCCGGATAACCGGGTTTGCCAGTGCTCCGGTTCCGAGAGGCTGCCAAGGCGAATGCGCGTAGGCAGTGCTACCTGACGGCGTAATTCACTCAGGGTACCGACAGCCTGTAACTGACCACCGGCAAGAATGGCGGCGCGGCTGATATAAGGTTCAACACCGGGTAACACGTGAGAGCAGAGAATAATGCCGGTACCGTTCTGACGCAGCTCGTTCAGTAATTGATAAAGTTCCTGCGTGGCTACCGGGTCCAGACCGACGGTCGGCTCGTCCAGTAATAACAGACGTGGATTTGCCAGCAGCGCCTGAGCCAGACCCAACCGCTGACGCATACCTTTGGAATAGGTTTTTACTTTACGTGTAGCGGCATGGGTCAGCCCGACTTTTTCCAGTAATTCTCCGATCTGATGATGAGCTGCACCTTTCAGGCGGGCAAAATAAGTCAGTGTTTCCTCTCCGCTTAATTGCGGATAAAACATAACGTTTTCCGGCAGATAACCAAGCCGCTTACGGACTTCGGTATGATCCGGAGTATTGCCAAATACCTGAACATGGCCGCTGCCGGGCGCGAGCAGGCCGAGGATCATTTTCATGGTGGTTGTTTTGCCGGCACCGTTATGGCCGAACAAACCAAGTACTTCACCTTCTGCCAGATGCAGAGAAAGGTTTTTTATAACCTCCATCCGGCCATAAGCAAGACTGACATTCTGCAGTTCTACCAGGTTCATTTTAAGGGGCCTCTGTCAGCGGTGGGCGCATCAGGGGAAAGCTGTCCCGTACGCCGGGGGATTTAACGACCGGAAACGCTTGCTGTACCCAGCGCAGTAATTCAATGGCCGGGCTGTTCAGTAATAAACGCATTTGTGGATAAAGCCACAGTAAGCGGTCGATATTGTCGTTTGGTTCGTAAATCAGATCGCCGATGTCATCGACATTCCGGTCCCAGCCAAGATAATCGCTCCAGTAATTTCCGCGGCCATTTTCAGACCACTCCTGAGTTCGGGTTGCGACATATTTAACTTGCTGTTGATTAGCGATAAAGGCATTGCCAAAGATTTTATTGTCTTCAGAGCCGGCGGTAAGGTGAATACCCATCACGCTGTCGGCAAAGTAGTTGTGGCTGATGGTGTTGAATACGGAGTTGTAGATAAACAAGGCTTTGCCTTCAGCTCCCTGAATCATACTGTCGCCGGTGCTGCCGCTGATCACCCCCTGCACTCTGTTGTTGCTGATGGTGGAGTAGGTGATGTAGTTCATCAGAATGCCGTAGTTCTGATCGTCTTCAGACAGATTATTGCGTACATCCAGATTACGGCTCTGCATCAGGGCATAACCGGTGCGGGTGCGGCGGGTTGTGTTGTTATGCACCACATTGTTATTGGAAAACATATAGTGAATTCCGTAGCGCAGGTCTTCCAGCACGTTACCGGTCAGCGTGTTGTGGTTGGAGGTGTCGATGTAGATGCCATCCCGGGTGTGGCGGATAACGTTGTCGGTCACACTGGCCTGACGGACAGAAAACAGATGAATGCCATTGCCACGGTCCTGTGAGCGCACAGTGTCATCGCCGCTGATCTGATTGCCGTGGATTTCAATATGCTGGCTGGTATCGGCCCAGATGCCGAATCCGGCCCCTTGCAGATGATTATTCAGCAGACGTACATGGTCGGCCCGGGCAGCAACAAATATGGCTGAATCCAGATCGGTGAGGTTACGTCCCCAGTTAATAATATGGCAGCCTTCAAGGCTGACTTCGGCGGCGGTAATTTTCACCGCATGGCCCTGCGCCCCGGCGTCGATGACAGCGTTGGCTGCACAGCGGATGTGGCCGGGCTGATCAATCAGAAAATTCCCCTGATAGTGACCGGCGGGTAAAACCAGAATATCCCCCTGCGGTTGCAGCGGTAATGACTGGTACTGGGCCTGCGCACCGGCACTGGCCAGCAGCAGTAAAAAAAAGACAGAAAGGATCATAATGTCCCGCAGTTGTGGAGGGGCGGCGGGCATCACGGCCCGCCGCCAGCCGATCAGGCTGGTTCAACCAGCATTCGACCTACCATCTCCATATGCAGAGCATGGCAGAACCAGTTGCAGTAGTACCAGTGCATACCCACTTTGTCGGCCACAAAGGTAACTGACGCAGTTTGCTGTGGGCTGATTTCCATGGAGACACCATGGTTCACCATACAGAAACCGTGGGTAACGTCTTCGATCTGGTCCAGATTGGTGATGATTACGGTAACCTCATCGCCCTGTTTTACCTTGAACTCGTTAATGCCATAGGCTGGCGCTACCGAGGTCATGTAAACCCGGACTTTATTACCATCACGGATAACCTTGTTGTCGGTTTCCAGATTGATTCCATCCTTTTTCGCCATGGCGGTGGTGCCGGCAAAGAAAGGATCATCCCGTTTCCAGATTTTCCGGGTACGGATCTGATCACGGCGTGCCATGGTGCAGTCATGCGGTTCTGCGAAGGTTGGGCCATCGTGCACCAGTTTCATTTCTTCACCGGAGATATCGATCAGCTGATCGTTTTCCGGGTGCAGTGGGCCAACCTGCAGGAAGCGGTCTTTGGAGAACTTGCACAAAGCAACCAGCCACTGGCCATCAGCTTCGCTGGTTTCGCACAGCGAGGCATGAATGTGACCAGGCTGATACTGCACATCCAGTTTCTGCTTGATGTAGTTAACCTTTTCACCTTTATAGGCACGTACCGCATCGGCCATATTCCACTTCACGACCTGACTGTCGATAAACAGTGTGGTGTAGGCATTGCCACGACCATCGAAGGTAGTGTGCAGCGGTCCAAGGCCCAGTTCCGGTTCTGCAGCAATGGTGTCACGCGGATCTTTGATTTTGCCGTTAAACAGGTCAGGCAGTTTAGCAATTTCGATCATGGATACAGTTGGTGACAGCTTGCCGTTGGCAATAAAGTACTTGCCATCGGATGAGGTGTTACAGCCATGCGGGTTTTTCGGCACAGGAATATAACGGGTAAACTGGCTGTCTTTTTCGCCTTTTTTACGGCCATCCAGCACCGGTACTTTAGAGTCGCCCAGAGTGGTGAATTTACCGGCTTTAACCGCTTTTTCTGCAGCCTGGATATCAAATACCACAACCCAGTCACGTTCATTACGCATCATGCCGCCCAGATCATAGGCTTTTTCTGAGTTGTAACAGGTGGAAGCAGCAAAGCGGCCTGTGTAGTCGGCATCACAGTTGTCCAGGTTACCGTCAACCATAATCTGAAATGCCATTTCCATGCTTTCTGCGTCAATGACGTTAAACATGGTGTAGCTGTAATCGGCCTGCAAATCGAAATGTTTGCCATCGTTCGGATGTGGCATAACAAATTCAGCATTAGCAAATACATACTTGGTGTACGGTGCTTTCTGCAGACGCAGTCCGTGGATCGCCTGAACATTAGGCACGGTCAGCATCTTGTCACACTTCATAATATCCAGGCGGATACGGGCTACACGGCTGTTGGCTTTATCGTTGATAAAAACGTATTTGCCATCGTATTTGCCATCTTTCATGGAGATGTGCGGATGGTGACAGTCACCATTCAGGAACTTCGCACTATCGCCCATTATCGCCTTACTTTCGTTGGTGATGCCCCAGCCGGTAGCCGAGTCGATATTAAATACCGGAATCCGCATCAGTTCGCGCATGGAAGGAATACCCAGTACGCGCACTTCGCCCTGATGACCACCACTCCAGAAGCCGATGTAATCGTCCAGCTCACCTGGCTCTACATGGTATTTCTTTTTGGCGTCCTGAGCGGCTGCGGCAAAGGCCTCGCGGCTCATTACTGCAGAACCCAGGCCGGCTGCGCCGACCAGTGCCGCACCGGCACCCGTCAGAGCACTGGCACCGAGAAATCCGCGGCGGCTTAGTCCGGTTTTTTCTTTTCCGGGTACATTTTTATTGCTGTCATCTGTCATGGTCTATCTCCTTGAACAAGATTGGCTTCTTCAGTTTTGCGGATCCATCTGTACCACCGGGATACGCTGTGGAACGGGTTTATTTCTTTGCTGTTTTTTACGTTTAGCAACCAGTGGCGGACATTTATGATCGTTGTGATATGTCATCTGGCAATCGAGGCAGTAGTGACATTCGTTGTGATTAATATGACCATCGGGATGAATGGCCTGTATCTCGCATTCATTGGCGCAGAGCTGGCAGGGCTGGCCACATTCTTTGCGGCGTTTCAGCCAGTCGAACAGGCGGGCCTTACTTGGTATTGCCAGGGCAGCTCCCAGAGGACAGATATAACGGCAGTAGACTTTGCGCGTAAAAATATTGATAACCAGCAACAACACAGCGTAGAAAACAAAGCCCCATTCACGGCTGAATTTGAGCATGATGGCGGTTTTAAAGGGTTCCACTTCGGCATATCGTTCTGCAGTAGCAAGTGACTCCAGAGACAGCCCGAATAAACCCAATAAAATAATGTATTTAACGGCCCATAAGCGTTCGTGCAAAGCAAAGGGCAATTCATACTGGCGGATTTTTAATTTACGGGCGGCTTCGTTAATCAGCTCCTGCAGAGCACCGAACGGACACAGCCAGCCGCAGAATACTCCCCGTCCCCAGAGCAGGATGGTGGCTGCGGTAAATGCCCAGAGAATAAATATAACGGGATCGCTGAGAAACAGCTCCCAGCGGAAGCCCTGCATCAGTGAATGAACAAAGGTCAGTACGTTGACAACCGACAGCTGGCCGAGGCAATACCAGCCAATAAAGAACACGGTAAATAACAGATAACCCCGGCGCAGCCAGTGCAGAAATGCAGGCTTGCTGGTGAAATAATCCTGCAGGAATAAAATCACCAGCAAAACACCCAGGGCAGTTATCAGAACTCCGATCTGGAAACTCTTCTGATACCAGATATTCAGCCACAGAGGGCGGTTGGCTTCTTCAATGGCAGCCAGTTCTTCGGCTGTTAATGCTGGCCGTTCGAAGTAGGTTTGGGGCAGTTGATAACCCAGTTCGAAACTGGTGAATACGCCATCCACCGGGCCTGTCTGGCGGCGCACCAGTAACTCAAAGGTCCAGTCAGTGCCAGGGTCAAAATGGCTTTTGTCACGGATAATAAACAGCGATTTTTCTTTAAACTCCGGTGCGCCGTCGGCCATGACATCGTACAGACGTTGCTGGTCCAGATCGCGGAAGGAGATAACATCACCAAACTGACGCAGCTGGATGCGGTCAAAAATACCGCCGCGCACATAGCCTGATCCTTTAAATGAGAACATGCCGTTGGCCAGCACAGCAATGGCGTGCTCGCCGGGTTTCAGCTCTTCCATCAGGAAGCGGTACTGACTGTCACCCAACAGGTTGCGGCCAATAGTTGGCGCGTTCAGATAGGCAACATAAAGATCAATAAAGGTATCGTTAAGCTGATCCGCTGTGGCTTTTTCCACCTGTTCGGCGTCGGTGCCCCTGAATGATTCGTCCACCTGGGAGCGTAACAGGTGCATACGACGGATGGAGCCGTCTCCGGTCAGCTGCTGCCAGCCGGCGTTACTGTAAACCTCTGGCAGAATATTGGCGGGCTTCTGTTTCTGTGACAGTTGCGCTTCGACCAGTCCCAATGATGCGGCGACTGTGTGAGTGGCCTTCATGATGATTTCGTTCACAACCATCACGGTAACGGTGGCACCGGTGATGGCATCGACGGTCACGGCGTTTTCATCATTGGTGCTGCCAACCACGACGCGCTGATCAGCCCTGATGCCCTGATAGGCTACGCCAAAATCAACCAGCTTCTGTTCCGGAATACCGACCAGCAGAATTGGCTCGTGGTGTTCCAGCAGCCAGGCATCAAGAATAACGGCCTCAGGACTGAGGATAACCTGCATATTAATTGGCTTGCCGGAGTAGGCAGGAATATTGGCTACGTTGATTGTTTCAAACATATAGCCCAGTAAACGGTCATTTCCTTTGATGGTCCGGATACCGAAATCACCTTCGGGAGACGATATCTCTGTCGCCTCAGGCAGAATAAGGCGGAGGCGTTGCTGTGCGGTGTCTTCTGATTTATCGGAGGGCTTATGAGCCTGCAGGCGTTTCTGCTGTCGATTTTCTGCTTTGTGTCCAGCGTTTTCTGAGGCTGCCACTTCCGGAACCGCTGCTACGGAAATACTGAGGACAAAAAAAATCAGGACAAAAAAAGGCCATAAATAATGTTTCAGGGGGCTGTCAGGTGCTGACATCATACAATTCCTATTCAGCGTCAGCCTGATGTCTGGAGTGAGCATCAGTCTGGCTAATGCGTCAAATTGTCGCAGTCACCGGACACAGCCAACATACCCCATCGGAGGTAGGTTGAAGGACTCAGGTCAATTTTTTGTGTTTTTAATCAATAACCCCTGTCACCCGCCATTAAATATTTTTTGGCGCATAAAATCAGAGGTTACAGGGGGATGTATAAACCGGTTATTTGGACAGTCTGGGCCAGCCGTTGCAAAAACAGCCTGACAGCTTCAGGGATAAGAAAAATTTTCCGTGTCGATGGATTGGCATGGCGCAAAATGCCAATTAAAACTGCAGATATATTTTCAGCAGCGAGCTGGACTTTTTCAGTAAGCCGAAGCGGGCACTGAACTATTCAGAGGTGTCTTAATAAGCCCAGACGATAACCATCAGCATAATCCAGGCGAGAAATGCGGCAGACATTATCGTATAGGTTGCGGACATGCTGACCACATCATCCGTATTGCGGTGACAGAGCGCGCTGGTTCCAAGGTAGAGAATGACACAGGAAGCGACTAATCCGACACCTGCAAAAATGCCGGTAATTAAAGCGGAAGGAATAAGTAATCCCAGAGAAGACAGCCACATAGGAATGGGGGCAATAGCCGCCAGTAAGTAGGCGTCGTGATAGTTAATGGCCAGATCGTGGCTTTCCAGTACCGAGTGAATAAGCCATCCCATTACAAAAAAGGTCAGTAATTCTGCGAGGAAAAATGTGGTGGTAATAAAATGCCAGTTTTTTTCCGGGAAATTCTGAATGTAGCTGTTGTCGTAATGAGTTCCGGCATAATAGAGCAGAACCGGCGGCAGGAAAGACAGTGGCAGAACCAGCTTCCAGGCCAGAGCCGGTATGGAGATATTCATCGATTGCATTTTTTCCCAGCCTTTCGCTGACCAGGGCATTATCAGTTCTGACAGGTTCATAATTACCTCCATATATATCATGCTATGATATATATGGTTTAGATCACCTTTAATCCGGTGGCAAGCATATCGGGCCGTATTGCTGAAGCTGTCTGAGGATCAGATTCTTTATGGATAAATTGAATAAGCAGGATTATCAGAACCTTTCGGATTTCCGCTACCGCCTGCGTATCTTCCAGCGCCACAGTGAAAATATCTGCAAAGCCCATGGTCTGACTTCATTGCAGTATCTGTTATTGCTGCATCTGAAAGGCTTTTCCGGACGGGAGTGGGCCACAATCAGTGAATTGTCGGAAAAACTTCAGGCAAAACATCATGGTACGGTGATGCTGGTCGACCGCTGTTGTGAGCTGGGTCTGGTAGAGCGGCGTGAATCGATAACCGATAAGCGCTGCATAGAAATACATTTGCTGCCTGCCGGTGATGAACTGGCGGGTCGGATTGCCTGGCTGCACCGACCTGAGCTTGAACTTCTGGAGCAGAAGTTTCCTCTGAGCTCTCATGCTGATGAGCATCATCCGGCTGAATTTTCCGCACCTGAAAAAAGAAAAAGCGGCACATAACGTGCCGCTTTTCTGCTCAGAAGACGATGATCAGTAGATATCGTGCTGAGTGTTTTTTACATTGAATTTACCGGTTGGGGTAATCAGGCGTTTATCCTTAATTACCTTTTTCAGTTTCAGTGTTTTGTCATCAACCACCACAATCGCGGACGGTTCTTCCTGGCCGTTCCAGACTGAGAACCAGACTTCGTTACCAGCGGCATTGTATTCCGGCTGAACAATCCGTTTGGCTCCTTCTTTGATTCCGGACCACTCAGCAATCGGCAGAACAGTGTAGCCTTTTGCCAGATTTTTAATGTCAAATACCGCCACAGACTGGCTGACTTTGGCATCCGGGTTAAAGGTGGTATCCAGGTAAAGGTGGTTCGATTTTGGGTGTGTTTTGATAAACAGAGAACCGCCACCTTGTCCTTTCAGAGTCTGCACAACTTTCCAGGCATGATCCGGATGGTTTTCAGGATCGGTACCAATCAGGGAGATAGTTTCATCGCCCAGGTGGCTGGTTACCCAGACCGGACCAAATTCCGGATGCACAAAGTTAGCGCCACGTCCCGGATGAGGAATTTTACCCACATCAACCAGTGCAGTCATTTTCCGCTCTTTGGAGTCAATCACGGCAATTTTATTCGACTGGTTTGCCGCAGTCATAAAGTAGCGATGGGTTACATCCCAGCCACCATCGTGCAGGAACGGAGCGGTGCCAATGGTGGTAACGGTCAGGTTATCGACATCCTGATAGTTAACCAGCTGTACCTTACCGGTTTCTTTAATATTAACGATAAATTCCGGATGTTCATGTGACGCGATAATCGCAGCAACGCGGGGCTCCGGATGGTATTCCTGTTTATCGACGGTCATGCCACGGGTCGAAACAATTTTGAGCGGTTCCAGGGTTTCGCCATCCATAATGGTGTATTGCGGCGGCCAGTAAGCACCGGCAATAGCGTATTTATCTTCGTAGCCTTCGTATTTGGATGTTTCTACCGAGCGGGCTTCGATGCCGATTTTGATTTCAGCAACTTTGCCAGGTGATTTCATCCATAAATCAATCATATCGATCCGGGCATCACGACCAATAACCAGCAGGTAACGGCCCGAAGCCGAAATGCGGGAGATATGCACGGCGTATCCGGTTTCGATGGTTTTTACGATTTTTTTTGTGTCACCATCGATCAATGCAATTTTACCGTCGTCCCGCAGTGTGACAGAAAACAGATTATCCAGATTAAGATCATTCATCTGTTTTTTCGGGCGGTCTTCAGGTTTAACAAATACCTCCCAGGTATTCAGCATTTCTTTCATGCCCCACTCAGGAGGTGTCGGTGGTTCATGCATAACGTACTTGGCCATCAGGGTGACTTCTTCCGGCGAAAACTGACCGGATGAGCCCCAGTTTGGCATACCGGCCGGCGAGCCATAGCCAATCAGTGCTTCGAGGTAAGCCTGGCCTTTTTGCTGAGTAATATCCGGTGTCAGTGGCTTGCCGGTTGCGCCTTTACGCAGTACGCCGTGACAGCCGGCACAGCGCTGAAAATAAATCTTCTTGGCTTTTTCAAATTCTGCCTCAGTCAGATCCGGTGCGCCGGGTGAGCGCACAACTTTAGCCGATGCCGGGTCGATAGCAGACGCTTCGCCCTGATAAGCCGATGCTGCATTTTCCGGGTTGGGTACCGCGTGAACCGCTAAGCTGAGCGCGGCAATGGCCAGGCAAAGTGGATGTTTCCAGTATTTCATGATCGTTCCTCTCTCATATATCCCAGTTTCAGGTCGTCTGGTTGTCATCAGAAACGCCAATGCATTTCGGCATTGAGCGCACGTCCGGCAGCCGGTAATTCTTCAGGGTTCTGGTAGCTTTGATTGGTCAGGTTATTAACCGCAGCGGTCAGCATCAGGTTGTTAACCGGCTGATACTGCATGGCGATATTGAATTCTGCGTAGCCACCGCTGTGTGCGGTCTTTACGCCATTTTCGTCATCCCGCCGGGCATCACCGTAAGAGCGCAGAAAGATATCCAGCTGTGTATTTGGCCGGGCTGACCATTGCACTCCGGACTGCAGCTGGTATTCGGGCAGGCCGCTGTTCCAGGTGTCTTCGCCGCTGGCGAAATCGAGCTCCCGGCGTTGTACGGTAATATTGGCGTAAGGGCGGAGCGTTTTAAGCTGACGGGAAACGGCCAGTTCCAAACCGTAGCTTTTGGCTTTATTGATGTTGACCCAGCGCCAGAGAGACTGTGATGCTGTGGTGGTTGTGGTGTATTCAGGCGGAGCCGCAGTCAGGGCTTCGCGGTCGATAAAGTCACGTGCGCGGTTGTAATACAGCGCGAGGTCAAGCAGCCACTGCTTGTTGTCGAGGCGGAATCCGAATTCCAGTGTGGTTGCTTTTTCTGCGGTTAAATCCGGGTTGCCAAAATGCACATTGCTGCCACCGGCGGTAACGGCAAATTGCTGGGTGACGCTGGGGTAGGAATATCCCTGAGCAAGGTTGATGCGTAATGCCGAGGCCGGAGTGGCGCGCCAGACCATGGATACGGAGCCAACCATTTCATCATCATGGTTATCGCTGTCAGAGCGCTCTGTGCTGTCGGTCAGGCGTGAATTAATGCGGTAATAACGCAGACCGGCGTGTGCCTCAGCATCTGCGGTTAATACAATCTGTTGCTGTAAAAATGCTGACCACTGGTTTTGTTCCGCTTGTTGCGCGGATTTTTTTTCTGTCACGGTTGGCGGAACCGGCAGGGTCAGCATACGCAGTGTTGTTTGCGAGCGTTTGTCTGTATCCAGGCGGTCGCTCTGATACTCCATACCAGCTACCGTCAGGTTATTTCCCAGCCAGCGGGCTTCTGTACTTAACTGGCCGCCACTGGTCAGCAGATCATCATCGGAGAAATTATCAACATTCACAGCCACCACGGGTGTCTGACTGCTGATAGCATTTTCCATAACGCGCCGGCCATTATGTTGATACATCCGGGCATTAATTTTTTGCAGGCTGCCGTGATCCTGAAGGTATTCATAATTCAGCGCATGACGGAGAGAGTTGCGCTCCGGAAAGCGCAGATAATCAATACCCGAGTCGGGTTCCACCCAGGCGCTGGCATATTGTTTGAAATAGTCGCCCTGCCAGCTGATATGGTGTTGTGCCTGGCTGTAACCCAGCTCTGCTGAGACTGAGCGCTGCAGAGAATCGGAATTCTCCAGTGTGCCATCAGCCAGACGGCGATCCTGATGGGATGTGCGGCTGGCCTGCAGGCGCATATCCAGCCCTTGCCGGGCAGCCAGTACGCCGGCAGAAACGCGTTGTCCGCGGGTTGCTGAGTAATATCCGGAGCTGAAAATAGCTTCCTGCTCACCGGCAGATGCCTGGCGGGTGATGATATTAATGACACCGCCGAGAGCATTGCCGCCATGTACAACAGAGGATGGGCCACGAACGACTTCGACACGTTCGATCATATTAATATCGATCAGTAATGGCGTGCCGTAATTGGAATGGTCGGCCAGCGGCTGGCCATTAATTTTTACCAGCACACGGCGGGCGCTTTCCCCCCGCAATGACAGACGCTTCATGCCGGGAACCCCGGAGTCGACAATGGCTATGCCGGGAATATCACGCAGTACTTCGGCGAGGTCGGATACCGGTTGCTGATTCAGTTGCTCCTGTTCCAGCACGGTAATGGCTGCCGGGCTCATCAGTGCCTGTTGGCGGTAGCCGGTTGCGGAAACCACCATCAGTGGCAGGCTTGTGGCTGTGTTATCGGCCCGGGATGGCAGGGCGGGGGATGCCATAGGCAATACAAATAACAGGCTGAGGAGACCCGGAGGTTTGCGTGTCATGCCGAAATCCATTAATTCCTGAATGGAATTGCATGCTCAACCAGATGTGCGGATAAAAAACTGATTCAGGTCAAAAATATAATAACGACTGCCTTATCCCGGCTATAAAATTGACTTGAGTTGGTATTTTTTATACTTGGGTATATTTAACCATTTGAATTGAATAAATAACCATTTTTAGATTTTTGTTTCTGCTTAATAAATTAAAATCCTTAATAAACAATAACTTACTTTCATTCTGTTTTGATTCTGATAGTTGGTTTAAGAGGTATATTTTGCCTGTTTTAAGGAAAAGTACCTATATATGGGTATATCGATCTCTATTGTTTGGTATTTATGACCTCTTTGCTAAAGGACAGCATTAGCACCGTAAAGTTACCCATAGGATCGGCATATGAATGCTCCTGCTGTGTCGCCAGCGGACTCACGGCTGCACTTTTATCAGCCGCAGGGAAGTGAGGTTGAACTCTTCCTGCACGCCAGCCGTAATCAGCTTCCTGTTCTGATTAAAGGCCCTACCGGCTGCGGTAAAACACGTTTTATTGAGCATATGGCGGAGCAGCTGAAGCGCCCGCTCTATACCGTTGCCTGTCATGATGATCTGACCGCTGCCGATCTGATTGGCCGCCACCTGATCGGCAACAACGGCACGTTCTGGCAGGACGGTCCACTGACGCGCGCTGTGCGCGAAGGGGCAATCTGTTATCTGGACGAGGTTATTGAGGCCCGCAAGGATACAACAGTTGTTATTCACCCCCTTACCGATGACAGACGCATTCTGCCGCTTGATGGCACCGGAGAGCAGCTTCATGCCGCGCCGGGTTTTATGCTGGTTATGTCTTATAACCCGGGTTACCGCAACCTTATGAAAGGGCTTAAACCCAGTACCCGCCAGCGCTTTGTCAGCATCGGTTTTAACTACCCGGATGAACAGCAGGAAGCCCGGATCGTTATGCAGGAAAGTGGTATCGATCTGCAGACTGCGCAGCGTCTGTGTGCGGTTGCTGCTGCTCTGCGCAAGCTTAATGACGCCGATCTTGAGGAGTCTCCTTCTACCCGCCTTCTGATTCATTGTGCCCGTCTGATCCGCAGCGGGTTGCCGGCAGAAATCGCAACGGAAGCGGCTCTGACTGAAACCCTGAGTGACGAGCCCGCCGCCCAGCAAGCTGTTCGCCAGATTATCCGCGCTCTTATGCCAGTTGGTGAATGAGCCGTCTTTTTATAACCGCGAGGAGACATTTTATGTCAGAACGTTTCACTAAGGGCATGGCCCGGAATATTTACTACGGTGGGGGCGCATTCTTTTTCCTCCTCTTTGTTGCTCTGACGGTTGATACCGTTACGGTGCTGCCGAAGCGTGAGAATCGTGAACTGCTCACCGCTGAAGTCGCACATGGCAAAGAAATCTGGGAAAAAAATAACTGCGTCGGCTGTCATTCATTGCTGGGAGAGGGGGCCTATTTTGCTCCCGAGCTGGGGAACGTTTTTCAGCGCCGCGGGATGGAAAATGAGCAGGTATTCAAGGCGTATTTTTCTGCCTGGATGAAGGCAATGCCTACTGGTGTTGAAGGACGCCGCCAAATGCCACAGTTCCATTTAAAAGAGCAGGAGATTAACGATTTAGCTGAATTCCTGATCTGGACTTCCCGCATCGACACCAACGATTGGCCACCAAATATCGAAGGCTGATGCATGACGACCATTTCAATTTAATTATTCAAGGATCAAACATCATGAAATATCAAAGCCAGGCGGTTGCAAAACCGTACTTTGCCTTTGCCATGTTGCTGTTTGTCGGTCAGATTGTCTTCGGTCTGATTCTTGGCACGCAGTACATCATCGGTGATTTCCTGTTTCCGGAAATCCCTTTTAACGTTGCCCGTATGGTGCACACCAATCTTCTGATCGTCTGGCTGCTCTGTGGTTTTATGGGCGCGACTTACTATCTTGTACCTGAAGAAACTCAGTGTGAGCTGTATAGTCCGAAACTGGCCTGGATACTGTTCTGGGCTTATGCCATTGCCGGAACCCTGACCATTGTTGGTTATTTATCGGTTCCCTATGCAACGCTGGCGGAGATTACATACAACAATATTCTGCCAACCATGGGGCGGGAATTTCTGGAACAGCCAACTATTACCAAAATAGGTATTGTTATTGTTGCACTCGGATTCTTGTTTAACGTTGGTATGACTATTCTGCGTGGCCGTAAAACCGTGATTAACATGGTGCTGATCACCGGTCTTCTCGGTCTGGCAGTGTTCTTCCTGTTCTCTTTTTATAATCCGGCATCACTGACTCTGGATAAGTATTTCTGGTGGTGGGTTGTGCACCTGTGGGTTGAAGGTGTGTGGGAGCTGATTCTCGGCAGTATCCTCGCCTTTATTCTGATCAAAACCACCGGTGTGGATCGTGAGGTTGTGGAAAAATGGTTGTACCTGATTATTGCGATGGCTCTGATCAGCGGCATTCTTGGCACCGGCCACCATTATTTCTTTATCGGCGCTCCGGAATACTGGCTATGGATCGGATCGGTTTTCTCTGCCGTCGAGCCGTTACCTTTCTTCATGATGATGGTGTTCGCTTTCAGCATGATTAAACAGCGCCGCCGCGAACACCCTAACAAAGCCGCCGTTACCTGGGCTGCCGGCTGTACCATTATGGCTTTCCTTGGTGCGGGCGTTTGGGGATTCCTGCATACCCTGGCGCCGGTAAATTATTACACCCACGGCTCTCAGATTACGGCCGCTCATGGTCACCTGGCATTCTTTGGCGCTTACGTGATGATTGTGCTGGCGATTATCTCTTACGCATGGCCACAGTTGCAGGGACGTTTAAGTAACAGTCTGCAGGCGCAGAAAGTGGAAATTGCCTCCATCTGGGTCATGTGTGTATCCATGCTGATGATTACTCTGCTGCTGACTGCGGCGGGTATTATTCAGGTGATGCAGCAGCGTATGCCGGCTGATGGCATTGCCCTGGGCTATATGGCGACACAAGACCTGATTGTTCCTATTTATTGGGCGCGTCTGGTTGCTGGTATCGCTTTTGGTGGTGGCGTGATGCTGTACTTATACAGTTTTGTTGTCGCCAGCCGTACTCAGGCTGATGCACCTGCTTTACCTGTCAGTGCCTGAATATATGCAAAGATCACAGCCGCTGCCTTCGGGCAGCGGCCAGGAAGACAGGCTGATGAATTCAGGGGTGCAACGCTACCGCCTGATCAGCCGCAGCGTATTTTTTTTATTATTTCTGCTGGCGCCGGTTCTGGATATTTTTCGTCTGGATCTGACGCTCGGCCATTTTATTTTTTTGGGTTATGACTGGACGCTGGAGCTTGCACCTGCTGCTGGTCAGAGTGCTGCTTCAGTATTTTCACAATTATTCTGGCGTCTGGCGCTGCCCGTCCTGCTGACGGTCATCGTACTTATTGTTTTTGTCTGGCGCTGGGGACGAATTTACTGCGGCTGGTTGTGCCCGCATTTTTCTGTTCTGGAGTGGCTGGACAGTAAAATGCATTACTGGCTTGGCAGGCGTTCGTTGTGGGAAAAGAGCAGCAGCGGGGCGCGTCCTGGTTCCAGAACGGTCCTTTTTTTCTGGATTCTGGCCTGTTCTTTTTTATGGGCGGTTTCTCTGCTCAGTTATCTGATTCCTCCGTTGCCTTTATGGCAGGGTATTTTCCGGCTGCAGGTTGATACATATCCGCTGATTTTTCTGTGTGCGGCAACGGTATTATTTTTTATCGAATTTACGCTGGCCCGTCACTGGTTCTGCCGGTATGGCTGCGCAGTCGGAATTTTTCAGAGTCTGATCTGGGCGGCTAATCCGCGTGGCCTGGTGATTGGTTACCGCAAAGAGCGGGGAAAAGACTGCCGTGACTGTCATGCCTGTGATCAGGTCTGTCCTATGCGCCTGCCGCCAAGAGCACATAAGCAGCGGAAGATTACCTGCACTCAATGCAGGCTCTGTATTGATACCTGTGCTGAAGTGCAAAAACACAATCCTGCCGGATCACTGCTGTATTGGGCCAGTGGCGATGATGCCAGACAGTATGAGCGGCAATTACCAGTAATTATTGCCCGGGAACAGGAGTAACTGCGATGGAAGAAGCTGTTGGTATCCGCTGGCATCATTTTATTACCCGCGTGGCTGTCCGTACTTATCCGGATGCGGCGGTGTTGCTCAGCGATGAACAGAAAACACTGGCGATGATATTCAGGGCGCTGGGCGGCGATGCCGGGTTGCGTCTCTCGGTTGCTGCTGAGCAACGGGTTAAAGCGTCGCGCTCGTGGTTGCAGAAGGTCGCAGGTTCCGGTCTGCGTCAGGCGCTGGCGTGGCGTGATCAGAATCATTTATATCTGCCGGATCATATCGACTTTTATCCGCAGCGGACGCTGAATGCTGACCTGTATCTGTGGCTGGCGGCATTGGCATCCTGCACGCTTCCGGCAGCTGCCGGCTCTGCCCCGTGGTTTGTTGATAATCAGCATAGCGTGCAGCATTGTTTGCAACGCTATCCCGGTCTGGTCCCTGTCTACCGGCGTCTGGTTGAGGCCGAGCTGCAACAGAGAGATTTACGGCTGAAGCTCAGTGCTGCGGCTCTGCCCAGAGAGATGGCATTGCGTGCTGCTCTGAAGGAGCCGGGATCTGTTACTGCGCTGCCTGACGGGCCGGGAGATCCTGATCCTGTGCCCCTGTGGTTATATCCGGGCAGAAATCTGGCTCCGCTTCAGCGCAGTGGCGATGTACAGGAGCCCGCAGCGTCTGAGGTGCAACAGAAAAGCACGGCAAATATCCGCCGCCAGGCCGAATTTGCCGATGATCCTGATGGCCGTAATGGCCTGCTGTTATTTCGTCTGGAAAGCTTATTGTCGTGGTCGGAATTTATTCCTGTTGACCGTACCGCAGATGATGCAGACGACGCGGATGCCGGAAAAATAGCAGAAGATCTTGATCTGATTACGCTATCGCGGACCCGTGGCAGTCAGGCTTCAAAAATACGTCTCGATCTGGATCTGCCCAGCGCGGCGGAGGATGACATACCGCTGGGCTCCGGCCTGTCTTATCCGGAGTGGGATTACCGCCAGCAGTGTTTACGTGAGGATTACTGCCGGGTTATTCCGATGCTGCCACGCGGTGCTGAGCCAGCCCCTTTACCAGATGAGCTTAAGCAGACTGCGCAGCGTCTGCGCCGGCAGTTTGCCTGCTTTAACACTCAGCCGGTGCAACTGCGGCGGCAGGTTCAGGGGCAGCAGCTGGATATAAATGCTGCGATCGATCACTGCACCAGCCGGCTGCAGGGACACGCCGAAAGCGTGGCGCCGGTATGGCGGCAGCAGCGTCGTCAGAACCGTGATCTGGCCTGTCTTGTTCTCGCTGATCTGTCGCTGTCGACCGACGCCTGGGCCAACAATGATAAGCAGGTTATCGATGTTATCCGCGACAGTCTGCATTTATTGGGGGAGGCACTGGATGCCAGCGGTGATCGCTTTTCTATGTATGGCTTTTCATCACGCCGGCGCGATCACGTGCGGATTAATATGATCAAAAACTTTAATGAACACTGGGGTGAAAATGTTCACGGCCGGATTAAAGCCTTAACGCCCGGCTACTACACGCGCATGGGAGCGGCTATCCGCCAGGCAACCGATATCCTTAATGACCATCCGGCAGAAAAGCGCCTGCTGCTGATACTGACCGACGGTAAGCCTAATGATCTGGATCTGTATGAAGGTCGTTATGGCCTTGAAGATACCCGGGTATCGATCACCGAGGCTCACCGTGCAGGGGTAACAACCCACTGTGTCACCATTGATCAGAACAGTGCTGATTATGTTCCTTATGTGTTTGGTCATCAGGGGTACTTCTGTATTAACCGTGCGGATCAGCTGCCACGGATACTGCCGAAGCTCTATCTTAATCTGACCGGACTGAACATATGAACAGCCCGCTGACTCTGAGCGGAAAAGACAAGATACCGGGTGATATTGCCCTGTGGTTTTTTCTTTGTGCTGAACTGGCTGTTTTTGGCCTGTTGATTGCCGGCTTCTCTCTGGTTCGCCTCCGGCAGCCGGAGATGTTTCAGGCCGGTCTGCAGGAGCTGCATGTTTATGCCGGGGTGATTAATACGATGGCATTGCTGACGGGCAGTTACCTGGTGGCAACAGGCGTTAATAAGCTCCGCATTCAGGGCGATGGCTATGCGCGTTATTTTTTCGCGGCATCCGGCTGTGGAATGATCTATGTCATTAGTAAAGTGAGTGAATATCAAACACTCTATAGCAATGGGTACTCGTTGCACTACGATATATTCTTCGGGTTTTATTTTTTCACGACGTTCTTTCATTTTCTCCATGTGCTTGCCGGAATGATGATTCTTATTATTCTCGGCCACTGGCTGAAAAAGACAGACTCGGACGATGAGCAGAAACTAAAAGCGGCGGAAAGTGCAGCCTCTTACTGGCATATGGTTGACCTGGTGTGGATCGTTCTTTTCCCGGCGCTTTATGTACTAAGATGAAACAGGATGATGCTATGAGCAGTATGGCAGGAACGTCATTAAAGACTTTGTGGTTGTTAATGCTGTTGCTGACACTGGCTGTTGTTCTCCGCAAGCCGGAGCATCTGATTCTGTTAGCGGTTGCAGCCTGGTTTGCAGCTCTGATAAAAGGTATCTGGATCATCCGGTATTTTATGGAGATGAAGCAGGCTCCGCTCTTCTTACAAAGAATTCTGTATGGGTGGTTAATAATAACCATTTCTGCAGTCACATTGACTGCCATCTGGCAGCTATAAGCCTCAGGGCAACCTTAAGGAGATTGATGATGAAAAAAATACTTCTGGCAAGCGCCATTGTTACTATGGCATTCAGTTCTGCCAGCATGGCGGCCGGCGATGCAGCTGCCGGACAGGCAAAATCAGGAATTTGCACAGCCTGCCATAATGCTGATGGTAACAGCATGGTCCCAATGTATCCAAAACTGGCCGGACAGCATGCGGCCTATCTTGAAAATGCACTCAAGGCTTATCGCGATGGCCAGAGAACCGGAGGCAATGCAGCCATTATGGCGCCAATGGCAAAAGGTCTGAGTGATCAGGATATTGCTAACCTTGCTGCCTATTACAGTCAGCAGAAAGCCAAGTAACAGGCTTGTCAGGTTGTTTATTTTCGTTTTTGAGGTAGTCAATGCAAGGCAAAAACCGGCGAAAAAGCGCAGTTTACAGGTCGTAAATGAGCATTTTGAGTCGGTTTTTAACACTGCAGTGGCAAAGCAGATAGAAAATCAACAGCCTGCTAGGGGGAATGGCCTTTACTATGGCTGATACCCAAAGAGTGAGCCTCTGAATAACGGATCATATCCGTACCGGATTATTCACAGGCTCCTCACCTTTTCCGCATAAGACCGACATCTATTCTGAACAGATTGATAGTAAAAAATATCCGGCGTGATATATTAAAACTTCCCCGTAATTAATCCCCGTTTTTACTAGAAAACGCAGCTGTTTATTGGAAATAAAACTCTGGTATACAGATTTTTTCAGTGGAGAATTCTTATGAAAGATCCGGAAAAACCACTGGTTTATTCTTGCTCTGGCTGTTCTCAGGTGGCACAGCTTGCCAACCGGATTGCCGTTCATCTGGATCGTTCAGGTGTTGCAGAAATGTCCTGTATAGCCGGTATCGGTGGCCAGGTTAAACCTATTATCCGGCTGGCTCAGTCGGGTCGTCCGGTTCTGGCAATTGATGGGTGTCCGCTGCGCTGCGTACAGCGTAGTCTTAACAGTATTGATGTCACCGAGAGTCATCATCTGTTGCTTTCTGAATATGGCTTAAAAAAACGTCAGGATGAAGAGTATGGCGACGATGTTCTGCTTGATCTGGTAAACCATATAGAAAGTAAAATTATCCCCGATATTCATTCCTGATTCTGTATCTTGTCATTCAGCTGAGTGATTCCTCTCCCTTTCGCCAGTAAAAAAACCAGTTAATGATCATCCCTGTCAGGTAAAAAATAGACAGGCCGGATAACACCGCCGCCGGCCCGGCACTTTGCCAGTGATCAGCAAACAATGCAGGAATATAGAAAAACCCGAAGGACGATATACTGATTATCCATATCAGGCTGTGGTCGGCGTAATTCGCAGGAATCTTCTTAATAGCCAGGCTGGTAATGCTTCCGGATGACATGCCAGAAGCAATGAAAAATAACAGGGTAATCATGTAAAAACGAAAGAAATAGAATTCCGGATTCGATGAAGAGAGTGCTGATGTTATGGTCAAAGCCATGCCGACGGTACTAAGAAAAAGCGCAAACAGTGCCACCTGATGAATCTTTCCCGGATTGATGTGTTTAGACATCCAGCTTCCCGCAGCTCTGGCCGAAAGCCCTAACAGAGGGCCTATCCAGCAGTAGGACAGGATGGATGGGGCGGCAGGATTGATCCGGCTGCCGATATGTCCATCGGTTGGAATATAGGAAAATATCAGGTCTGTCAGAAGAGGCAGGCTGACGGATAATCCAAGAAAAGAACCATGGCCCATCAGGTACATCAGCGCCAGTATATGGACTTCACGATTAGCCAGGGCTTTCAGTTGCTGCTCTGCAAATATCTGATTGCCCGCAAGATTCTGCATGGCAAAAATCACGAGGAAAATAACGATAAAAATGCTCATTTCCCTGACGGCAGGAAAGGCGCCGGTAATCATGCTGTTATTCGACATATAGGGGATGCCGATGCTGGCCAATATGACCAGCAGAAGCAGCAACCAGGAACGCCCCCAGGAAGAGATACTGGCCGACCGGGTCAGCATCATATTCTGTATATTAACTGCCGGTGAAAAGCGGTTCAGCCAGGCGGCAAAAAGACACATTCCGGCAATTGGAAGTATTAACCACTGAAACCAAAGCCCGTGGCCTTCATGGATGACACCGATCAGGTTGCTGCTGTCATGAATAAGAACGTATTCGGTAAAAATATTTTTTAGTGGTGGATTCCAATAGATGATCGTCGGGATCATTACCATAATCAGAATCAGCCCGGCATCACCCAGTCCAATGGGCATTTCCTGGGAAATAAAACGCATACGGCGCGGATAAATATAGCGGTTGATGCTGGTGATCTGGGGCAGGATAACAGCGCCAAAGCCACAGCAGGCTGCCGCTATTCTGAATGCCCAAAGAGGCGTGTCTGATTCTTTAAAGACCCAGAATATGGCAATCAGCGAAATCCATATTCCAATAATTCCTGACCAGATTACGGCCCGGGTACCCAGCTGAAATACCAGAAATCTGCCACACAGACGCAGCGCTGCGCCAGAAAAGCCTGCGATATAAATCAGCGAAAAAAGCTCTTGCGGGCTGAAACCCCAACTGCTGTCGGCCATCAGGGCCGAGAGTACTGACCAGCCCATCCATACGGACGAACCGGCAAGTAACAGAATTAATTGCAGAACCGGCAGGTGGCGTACATAACGGTTGCCTGTATTTTTCCAGAAATCCGTATCGTCCGGCTTCCAGCCTGTCAGATTCGGCATATAAAGTCCTGCCACTAAGCCATATAGAATAGGCTACGATGACAGAATTAAGGGCAAAAACAATTCGGCTGCAGAGATACTCCGCCCCCACCAGATAGGTATGTCAGATACTCATTCTGAGATATTGGCACAGGTGCTGACTCAGGTTTCAACCGTCAGCATTCCGGCAAGGCGATTCCAATAACCATTGCTGTCTCCTGCTGCGAGTTTGACCGGATGCTTACCGCGGATGTTTTCCCGGAAACGGTCCAGCCAATCCAGAGTGCCTTCCGGTTCCGGACTCAGGCGGACAATATCGACCAGCCGGTGCATGGAAGGTAAATCATTGATCAGGTTGTAACGCTGGCCTGACTGGGTCTGGATACCATTTAAAACAAATACCTGTTTTCCATCCTGACTGTGTACCTCCCTGCCTTTGGGATAATTAATGCAGCACAGTTCGCACTGATCCTTTTGCCGGTCTTCTGAGCGTGCAGTAAAGCAGCGGGCTGACCAGGCCAGAGGCAGATGACCAAAAGCAAACACTTCTGTTTCAAAACAACTGCGGATATCACGCACGACTTCCTGTTCGAGCAATGTTTTCAGCCAGTCACGGGAAAGCTCCACAGGCATTACCCAGCGTTTCAGGCCGGAATTTACCAGATATTTCAGCGTGTGCTGGTTGTAACAGTTGATTGCCGGGCCGGCGATAAACGGCAGGTTTCTTTCCTGCGCAAGCTGCACGGCGCCAATATCATTGGCTTCAATAACAAATTCACCGTTATCAATATAACGTGCCATTTCCCGCAGTAAGGCCGGGCTCTCAAGCAGGGTCATTGTCGACAGGCAGACCTGCTTTCCTGCCTCCCGCAATTTAAATGCTATATCCAGATAATCCTGTAAGTTCAGTTCCCTGCGTTTGCTGCAGACCGTTTCGCCAAGATAAACAATGTCGATATCAGAGGCGGCCACACCGTCATAAAACTTCAGAACGGTATTTTTAGGCCAGTAATACTGAATTGCACCGAGAGAAAATTTCATTATTTATTTCCATTTCCGGTGGTAAGCGCCAAGTGTGGTCTGGCTGCCTTCCGATAATGAATTCAGAACCTGATTCCATTCATCCTTTACCCGGAATCGTTGCGGATCTTCCTGAACGGCATCAATTGCCTGGCGCCATACCCGGGTAATTTTTTCCACGTAGGCAGGGCTGCGCTGGCGCCCTTCGATTTTCAGCGAGGCAATGCCTTCATTGAATAATTCCGGTAGCAGTTCCAGAGTATTCAGGCTTGTTGGCTCTTCAAGCACATTGTACAAATCGTTTCCGACCTGAAAGCGTCCTTTGCACAATGTGGGATAGCCGGCATTTTCATCAGCATTAAAGCGATCAATCATGACGCCGTTGAGGCGCGACTCCAGCGATCCGTCTGCTTTCTCATCCCAGCGGACATAGGCAGCCGGAGAGCAGACGCCAGCAGTATTCGGTGATTCACCGGTCATATAAGAGCTGAGATAGCAGCGGCCTTCAGCCATAATGCAGAGGCTGCCGAATGCAAAAACCTCCAGCGGCATATCTGAAATCCGCGCTAATGATTTTACCTGCTGCATCGATAATACCCGCGGCAGTACCACACGAGAGATTCCCAGATTGCGGTAAAAATCAATAGCGGCAGGATTGGTTGCAGAAGCCTGAACGGACAGATGCTTTTCAACTTTTGGATAACGGTCATGTGCGTATGCCAGCAGCGATATATCGGCAAGAATCAGGACATCAGCCCCGGCTCTTACTGCAGTATCAACGGATTTCTGCCAGCGCTCCCAGCCGTCTGTATGCGCAAATGTATTGATGGCAACATGGATTTTCCGCCCATGTTTGTGCGTATAAGCAACGGCTTCATCTAACCCTGAACCTGCCAGGTTCAGGCCGGCGAAGTGGCGGGCATTGGTATCTCCCCGAAGGCCAACATATACCGCATCAGCACCCTGGTTTATTGCCGCTTTTAAGGCAGGAAGGCTTCCCGCAGGGCAAAGCAATTCCATAGTATTTCCGCCATGATAGGACCTAAGACACTATTGATATGTTAATGAAATCAGGTGACCGCCGCTAAGCCCACGAATAGGTAGGTTTGAACTACCCATTAATGGGCTTTGCTCATTGGCTTAAGAATTTTTTATTCTGGCGGAAATACAGGTGCTGGGGTGTGAAGGTTAGTTATGCTTTCCCGGAAATTTCATAGGGCCGCAGGTGACAGGCTGGTAAAACTACCTGAGAAAATAACCCGTTATACGCCCGATTTTATTCTTGAGCAGGTAATCGCATCTGCACTTAATCATCTTCTTGGAAAAGAGCTGTCTGCCGGAGAACTTGATTTTCTTGAGCGCAAGCTGGCGACGGTTAATATCCGTGATCTGAACTTCTCATTTACCGTTACGGCTTATGATAAAAGAATCAAAGTGATGATCCCGGCGCAGATCTCAGAGGTTACTCTGCGCACAGATCAGCAATCGTTGCTGGAAATGCTGCATAACGAAGTGGATCCGGATACGCTGTTTTTCCAGCGTCGGCTGTTAATAACAGGTAACACCGAGCTCGGGCTGTATCTGAAAAACTTTATCGACAGTCTGGAACTGATGGGGAGAATTCCGGCCCCGGTTATGAAATTAATCAGCCGCATTCATAAACAGAGCCAGAAGTCGCTATAAATCAGCAAAGGGCAAATCAGTAAAGGGCGATCAGTTCACCACTACGGTTGAACGTCAGGTATTCGGATATCATGCCGGCGTTGATCTTATTCACCATAAGCTGCAGGTACTGGTCAGCCTCTTCCGGTTGTGGCGGAAAGCCGTCATGGCCAGACATGGCACTGATAAATGCCACGTCCCACTGCTGTCCGGTTTTTTCCGATTCGCTGACCAGCTCATGAAAGTGCATCACTTCGCCAGGAAGTTTATCAACGCATAACACCGGGCTGAGCACACCGCCTTCACCATTTTCAAAGCGTTCCTGCTGCTCTTCTGTGTATCCCTCGGGCAACTCTGATTTTGCCAGAACAAACAGCAGGCGTTGTGGCTCCTGCTGGCTCATGGCAGCCAGAATGAGTTCCTCATAGTTTTCAATATTCATCTAAGCACCAGTATCGAATAGCGTTAAAAGAAACCGATGACCCGACTGCCCGCAAAAAGTACCACCAACCCTCTTATCCCGATGATACAAGCACCAGCAATCCTGCATAACCAAGCCCAGCTTCGGGGCCACCAGTTATTTTTGATTTTATGTGGACGGCTGGCATCTTCAATAGCGCAGGCCGGATCATTGTGGGTATATCCTGTTTGGATAACGCGGTGGGGCGGGATTGACCGGCGGTTTCTGATGGATCGGCGCAGGGGATAAGGAACTGAAGAAAGAGAAGCGGGCAGGCCGTGTTTATCGGCTGCCCACATCAGGTAAAGGCTGTGCGCCCGTCGTTTCTCTTAGGGCCTGTTTAATTAGTGTCGACAGGTCCTAGCCCTGCAGATGCGCTTTTAACGGCGCGTGCTGTTCGGCATCCAGACGCGGACCAAACTGGCTGACAACCTGAGCCGAAGCGGCGGATGCCAGACGTCCGGCAACATCAAAACCATAGTCCTGAGTAATGGCATAAAGGAAAGCGCCGGCAAACATATCGCCGGCACCGTTACTGTCGACGGCGGTTACGCTGTGCGGCGCAATTTTATGCAGGGTTTCGCCATCAAACGCCAGTGCGCCTTCGGCACCGAGGGTAATGGCGAAGGTTTTGGCGTGTTGTTTAATCACATCGATGGCGATATTCAGATCGTCAGTATCGGCCAGCAGCTTGGCTTCCTGTTCGTTACAGAACAGCAGGTCGACGCCGTCGCCCAGCATTTCCAGCAAGCCGTCTTTAAAGAACTGCACCATCGCCGGATCGGAGAAAGTCATCGCCACTTTTACTCCGTGTTTGCGTGCCAGTTCGCGTACGCGTACGGCCGCAGCGCGGGAGGTGTCGGAGGTCACCAGATAGCCTTCAATATACACATAATCCGATTGTGCGAGAGCATCTTCGTGGATGTGCTTTTCGTGCAGGTCGCTGGTAATTCCCAGATAGGTATTCATGGTGCGTTCGGCATCCGGCGTTACCATCACCAGACACTTACCGGTTACACCCTGATCGCGCTCGCCGCCAATATTGGTATCGACACCGGCAGCTTTTAAATCGGCCACGTAAAAATCACCGGCTTCGTCAGCGGCTACGTTACAGGTATAAAAGGTTTTCGCACCGAAATAACTGGCACCAATAATAGTGTTGGCAGCACTGCCACCACAGGCGCGTTTTTTCAGGCCGTAATCCGTGCTCAGGGTTTCCAGCATGCTGGCCAGTTGCTGTTCATCGATTAAGGTCATCATGCCTTTCTGAATACCGGCCTTGGCGAAAAACTCATCGCCGACTTCAAACTCTTTATCGACCAGTGCATTGCCGATGCCGTAAATGTGGTAACCCATAAGCTGACTCTCGCGGTAAGAAATAGCGCGAGTGTAGCGGATTACGGCATATTTTTCAGGTACTGATGGCTTGGGGATGCGCTGGGGCCGGGCTATGATGCGGGCATGAATAAAGTAACCCGTTTTATCCATCATCACCGCCGTGTGCGGCATGCGGTGTATCAGACTGATACCAATATCCGCCGCTCGGTGATCCGCTCGGCGCTGGTGCTGCTGGGCTTTGCGGCGCTGCACGTGGCGGCCATGGTGTGGCTGGAGGAAATGGCGCTCTGGCACGCCATCTGGCTGACCATGACCACGCTTACTACTGTGGGCTATGGTGATGTATCTGCCTCTACCCCGGCCGGTCAGGCCGCCACCATGCTGCTGATGTTTATCTGCGGCATCACACTTATGACTTTTTTAATCAGCGATTATGTGGATTTCCGCATTGCGCGGCGGGAACGTATCCGCACCGGACACTGGGACTGGAACATGGCCGATCATATTCTCATTATTAATTCGCCCAAATATAACCGCGAAGCCTATTTTCAGCGCATGATCATGCAGATTCGTGAAAGCGACGAATACCGCGATACGCCGATCCAGCTGCTGAATGACGATTTCCCCGATGGTTTGCCCGACAGCCTGCGTCAGCTGGGGGTCGTTCATACCACCGGGCTGGCCAGCCGGCCGGAGGATTTAAAACGTGCCGGGGCAGAGCGTGCCAGCCATATTGTGGTGCTGGCGCGTGACGAATATTCCGCCGACAGTGATTCTTACACCTTCGATATTGCTTACCGCCTGTTTGAGCTGCACCTGGGCCACATCACTATTGTTGAGTGTGTGGAAGACAGCAACCGCGCCAGATTGCGTAAGCTGCAGATTAAAACCGTGCTGCGCCCGATCCGCTCCTATCCGGAAATCATCGTGCGGGCGATGGTTGCACCCGGCGTGGAGCTGGTGATTGAAGATATGTTTACCCATGCCGACGATCACCCGGTGCGTTTTCCGGTCTGGCTGGAAGGCGAGCGCTGGGCCGATGTGGTGAATGCGGTGGTACAGGCCAATCTGGGGACTCCGCTGGCGTATGTGACCAAAGACGGTGAGGTGGTTACCCATCCCGACGGTGATCATCACGTGCATGCTCAGTCGCTGATTATTCTGGTGCATACCGAAAAAACACCGACCATTCGTGATGTGCAGCGGGCGATTGAGGTGCACTTCAATATCCATGCGGCTAAGCTGGATTGAACAGATGTTCTCTTTAGCTCTGTTCTGACCGGTTACCACTGCGGAGGTGCTATGCGTCGTCGCCCGTCTTTCACCCTGCTACTTCTGTGTCTTGCCCTGATCGTACTGGGCAGCGTACACAGTCTGGCCGAGCGACTGGGTAACGGCGGTGAAGGGCAGTGCCAGTTATGTGAACTGGCTTACAGCCCGCCACGCTGGCTGCCACCGCTCACCGTCACCCTGCCGGGTTTGTTGCTGGATCTGGCGCCGCAGACGCTGATGCCTTTTCTGCTCCCCACCTTACTGCAGGATGATGCTGCCGCTCCTGAAACTCAGGAATCGGCCGCTGCCTGAGCGCCTAACTGGGCGAAAACACTGATAAACGCTTGTTTAATCATATTCGTGATGTCCTCTATTTCTCCGGTGAATGCCACGCGGTGCATTTAGCCCTGAGCCGTCAGTCTGAGCCTTTAGCCTGAACCTTTAGCCTGAACCTTTAGCCTGAACCTTTAGCCTGAACCTTTAGCATAGGCGCGGGCATAACCACCCGGATAATGAGTTTTGCCGATGGCGCTGATTAAAAGCGGTAATGACGGTTGCTGCGTGGGCCGGCTAATGCCTTATTGATAGAAATGTAAAGGTTGGTAATGGTTTATAGCCTGTGGCGGCCAGACCGATACACTGCAGCGGTAACTGATAATGCTGAGAGGATAAAAGCATGAACCTGATAACACGTACCGGAATCGTTGCCACACTGCTGGCCATCAGTGCAGCAACCCTGGCTGAAGTAAAAGCATCTGACGCCGTGGAATACCGACAGGGTATCTACAAGGCAGTGAAGTGGAACTTCGGCCCGATGGGCGACATGGTGAAAGGCAAGCAGGAGTTCAATGCGGCTGAATTTACCCGCCGCGCTGATAACCTGGCAGCGCTGAGCAAGATGCCACTGGAAGGTTTTATTGCCGGTACTTACAACGGCAGCTACAGCGGCTCGACCGATGCCTTACCAGCGATTGAAAAAGACTGGGAAACCTTTGCCGGCATTATGTCCGACTTTGAAACCAACGCCGCAGCCCTGGCAGAAACCGCCGCCAGCGGCGATATGAACGCCATCCGCCCGGCCTTTATGAGCGTGGCGAAGACCTGTAAGTCCTGCCACGACAAGTTCAAAGACTGAGCCGTTTAAAGACTGATCAGTCCCCAGACGCTGGCGGCGGCAATCGCTGCCAGCGCAAGGCCTTTCAGCCAGCCAGCGCTTACTGCCACAGACACTCTGTCGGCTGCCTGATTGTGGCTATGACCGGCCGCTTTATTGCCCGTCAGCATGCCCTGCAGCAGCGGCTCTTTACGCAGCAGCTGGTGGTACAGCACCGCGGCGATATGAACCGCGACGATGATCAGCAGACCATCGAACAGCAGTTTATGCCAGCGGGTAATCTCAATACTCAGATCGTAGCCAACCAGATGCACCAGCGGCCCTTCGGTAAGGATATCGTCGTTGGCAAATAAGCCTGTGCCGGCCTGTAAAGTACACCACAGCAGTAACACCACGACTGCCCAGCCACCCAGCGGGTTATGGCTCAGGTACAGAGGCTCACGGCCTTTCAGCATGGCGGCAAGGTAAGCGAACGTGGCTTTCGGGGAATAGATAAAATGGCTGAAGCGGGCATAGGCCGTACCGGCAAAACCCCAGAGCACCCGGAAGATCACCAGCCCCAGTACGGTATAGCCGCAGCGTTTATGCCACTCCATCCAGTCGCCGCCCTGTTCGCCAGTCCACCAGGCAAAACCGATCACCGCGACCAGCAGCCAGTGAAACAGGCGCACGAAAATATCCCAGACGCGGATGTGGTTGCCGCTCATCTCTGACTCCACTATTAATGAAAATATGAATACTAACCCAGGGCTGCGGGCTTATGGGTAAAGGAAGGTCAGGGCAAGGGTGCCGTAGCCGGGCAGCCGAGATGCTGTTTATGCACAGCACCTCAAGCGGAGCCGGGGATAGGTTTGTTTAAGCCGCCATTTCCTGCAGCTCCGTCGCCAGTGCTTTTTTCACTTCGGCTCTTTCGTTCATATCGGCCAGAAACCGCTTAATGTTGGGAAAGGAGCTGAGAGAAATCTGAAACAGGCGGCACCAGTTTAAAATTGCCAGCAGTAAGTAGTCCGGCGCAAATACCTGCTCACCGGCGCAATAGGTATGTTGCCCGAGCCGCCTTTCTAAGTGGCTCAGTTGCAGCTGAATTTTTTCCAGCGCTTTGCTTTTTACCTCATCACGGGCAGATGCGGCGATACGCTCCGGGTAAAAAAGCATCGAAAAAGCCGGGTGCAGGGTGCTCGATATATAAAAGAGCATTTGCAGCGCCGTACTTCTTAGCGGTGAAGAAGGCTCTGGCATAAGCGCAGCCTCAGGATGCCGTTCAGACAAGCGCAACAGAATGGCCCCGGCCTGGGTGAGAGTCTCGTCAGCATATTGCAGCACGGGCACCTGTCCCTGCGGGTTCAGCGCCAGAAAAGCCTCTGACTGCTGCTCGCCATTGCGTAAATTCACCTTATGCAACTCAAAGGGCTGACCGGTTTTTTCCAGCGCGATATGAACCGCATAGGAGCAGGCGAAAGGCTGATAATACAGTGCGTACATAGGTAGTTCCTCAGGTAGTGGTCAGTACCCGGGCAGTGTAGAATTGAGTAATTGGTGAATCTATCTCATTGTTTTTGTAATAATGATGAATCTGTTTAATTGGTTTTATTGAGGGGCAAGCCCTATGGAATCTCTGCTCAAGCGTCTTGAGATTCGCCATCTGCGCCTGATACGGGCGATTGCCAGCAGCGGCAGCCTTTCTGCCGCCGCCAGTGGCTTGCATCTCACTCAGTCAGCATTAAGCCATCAGTTAAAAGTGCTTGAAGAAACCTTGGCTATCAGTCTGTTTTATCGCCACGGAAAGAAAATGGTGATCACTCCTGCCGGACAGCGGGTTCTGGAAGCGGCCGGGACGATATTTGATGAGCTGACCGCGATGCATGACGACTTAAATAATCTGAAACGGGGCAATGATGTCTGCATTCGCCTGGCGACAGAATGTTATACGTCATTCCATTGGCTGCCCCGGATTATTCCCCTTTATCAGCAGCAATACCCTGATGTGCGCATTCAGCTGCAGCCGGAAATCAGCAATAACCTCTGCCAACAATTAGAATCCGGTGAACTGGACATTGCCATCCGGATGTCACCGTCTGCTGGAAAATTCACGAACCACCTTCTGTTTAACGATGACATTGTTGTGGTGATGTCACCGGACCATGCATTAGCCCGGTCAGATTCTGTTCAGCCTGCACAATTGCTTGATCAGCATTTATTGCTGTATCCCTCAGGCAAAAGTCGTTTACTGCGCGCCATGTTTAATGATGCGCAAATCAGCAAACTTAACGTCACCGAAATGCCCCTGACCGAAGCCGTTCTGGAATGGTGCAGTGCCAGTCTGGGCATCACGCTGATGGCCCGCTGGGCAGTAAAACGCTGGTCAGATGCGGGGGATGTGGTATTGCGCTCGCTGAATGTCGAATGGGCCAATCGTCACTGGCATGCTGTTACCCTTAAACAGGATATGCCGCCATACCTGCAGGACTTTATCGATTTACTGAAAGCACATCCGCCTTCGGACCCGCGCTAAGCATGCAACCGGGTGATCCACAGAATCATGCTGCAGGAAGCAGCAGCTTTAACCGCACAACCGGATTCGAATGACAGCAGGCAGTGTCCGGGCTGTTGACGGTCGCCGCAGGGCAGTCGTCAGGCATAAAAAAAGCGCCCCAAGGGGCGCTTTCTGTTTCTGCGTACTGAAGTGTCTTACAGATCTTTCAGCGCAGTAATGGTTTCCTGCAGAACTTTCTTCGCGTCGCCGGATACCATCAGGCTGTTGTCGCGGATGAACAGTTCGTTCGGGATACCGGCGAAACCTGGTGACAGACCACGTTTCACCACTACAACGGTCTTGGCGTTGTGTACGTCCAGAATCGGCATACCGAAGATCGGCGACGCCGGGTCTTTGGAGGCTGCCGGGTTAACCACGTCGTTGGCGCCCAGTACGATGGCCACATCGGTCTGAGAGAACTCAGGGTTGATGGTGTCCATCTCAACCAGCTGGTCGTACGGCACTTCGGCTTCCGCCAGCAGTACGTTCATGTGACCAGGCATACGGCCGGCAACCGGGTGAATGGCGTATTTAACATCACAACCTTTGGCTTCCAGCATGTTGGCCAGTTCGCGGGTAGCGTGCTGTGCCTGAGCAACGGCCAGACCGTAACCAGGAACGAAGACCACTTTCTGCGCGCCGTCTAACAGCATCGCCAGTTCGTCAGCAGAAGAGAACTTCACTTTGCCTTCGTAGAAAGCATCGTTCTCAGACTTGCTCACGCCAGCGGTTGCGGCCATTGAGCCACCGAACAGAACGTTGGTCAGGGAGCGGTTCATCGCTTTACACATGATGGTGGTCAGGATGATACCGGACGCGCCCACCAGAGAGCCGGTGATGATCAGGCCGTTGTTGCCCAGTACGAAACCGGCAGCGGCACCGGCCAGACCGGAGTAGGAGTTCAGCAGGGATACCACAACCGGCATATCCGCACCGCCGATTGGCATCACCAGAGAAACACCCAGGATCAGACAGATGATGATCAGACCGGCAACCAGCATGTCGGAGTTCAGCGGATCAACAATGGCGAAGTACGCCGCACCACTGATCAGAACCAGGAAGCACAGTTTAACGATCCATTTGAACAGCATAACTTTGTTGCTGTCGCCGATTTTGCCTTTCAGTTTGCCGACGGCAACGAAAGAGCCGGTCAGGGTAACCGCACCGATCAGGATCGACAGAATAACCGCCAGCGACCAGTCGTAAGAGGCAGTGAACTGACCCATTTCCGCCAGCTTCTGGCTTTCCAGGTAGTTGGCTGCCGCAACCAGCAGGGAAGCACCGCCACCGATACCGTTCAGGCTGGCAACCATTTCCGGCATGTCGGTCATGGCGACTTTCTTGGCGATCAGGGCACCGATAGCACCACCGACCAGAACACCGATGATGATGTATTCGAAACGCACCACGTTGTGGTCGAGCAGGGCGGCAATCACCGCAACCAGCATACCGATAGCCGACATCTGGTTACCGCGCACGGCGGTTTTCGGAGTGGTCATGCCTTTGATGCCGAAGATAAAGAGTACGGCGGCAGCCAGGTAACCTAAGTTAATCAGAATTTCCATTGTGTCCCGCTACCTTATTTCTTTTTGAACATGTTCAGCATGCGGTCGGTTACCATAAAACCGGCCACGATGTTGATGGTTGCCAGCACGATGGCGGCGACGCCCAGCACGGTAGACAGCACAGTGGTGTGCTCGCTGCCGCCGGAACTTAAGATGGCGCCAACCACGACGATGCCGGAAATAGCGTTAGTACCGCTCATCAGCGGGGTGTGCAGCGTAGGGGGTACTTTGTTGATCACTTCCACACCGACGAAGATCGCCAGTACGAAAATGGTCAGGCTCATGATGAACATTTCCATCAGATTTATTCCTTCTCGATCTGGGCTTTCAGGCCCGCGTGTTTGATTTCGCCGTCTTCGGTAATCAGAGTGGCGGCCACGATGTCATCGTCCATATTCACGTTGAGCACGCCTTCTTTGGACATGTTCAGCAGGAAGGTGGAGATGTTTTTGGTCAGCAGCTGAGAAGCATGCACAGGTACACGGCCCGGATGGTCGGTGTAACCGATGATGGTGACGCCATCGACGTACACTTTTTCGCCGGCCACAGTGCCTTCGACGTTACCGCCACGCTCGGCAGCCAGGTCGACGATCACAGAGCCTTTCTTCATGTAATGCAGCATTTCTTTGGTGATCAGGCGTGGAGACATCTTGCCCGGGATCGCCGCGGTGGTGATAACCAGATCCGCCTGGGATACTTTGGCGGTCATCTGTTCACGCTGCTTGCGGTAGAACTCTTCCGATTTCTCGGTCGCGTAACCACCGGTGGCGCCGCCTTCTTCCTGTGGCAGGTCGAATTCAACGAACTTGGCACCCAGTGATTCAACCTGTTCACGGACTTCAGCACGGGTATCGTAGGCTTCAACCACCGCACCCAGACGACGGGCTGTAGAGATGGCCATCAGACCGGCAACACCGGCACCAATGATGAATACACGCGCCGGGTGAATCGTACCGGCAGCGGTCATCAGCATCGGGAAGTACTGTGGCAGTGCCATAGCGCCAGTCAGTACTGAACGGTAACCGGAGATCGCACCCATAGAGCTGAGTACGTCCATAGACTGCGCGCGGGTGGTGCGCGGAATAAATTCCAGCGCGAAAGAACGCACTTTGCGCTCAGCCAGTCGCTGAATCAGCGGCTGGTTGAACCAGGCATCCAGCATACAGATCAGGGTGGTGCCTTCTTTCAGCAGTGGCACTTCGCTGTCCAGTGGCTGACGGACTTTCAGGATGATGTCAGCCTGCTCGTACAGCGACTCAGCAGTCGGGGCGATGCTGGCACCGCTGCTGCGGTATTCTTCATCGCTGAAGTGGGCGCCATCGCCTGCGCCTTCCTGTACCACGACTTCAAAGCCGGCGGTCAGCAGGGTCTGAATCCCGGCTGGGATCAGGGCGACCCGGGCTTCCCCAGGATAGATTTCCTTAGGTACACCAATCAACATAGGTAAAACTCCTGTTGGATTATCTTGAAATTGTCAGCTGACCTGCGCGCGTTAATCGCGCAGCAGGCCAAGGGTGCTCAGGGTGTTCTGGCGGATGCTGCCGAGCAGTTCGGCATTGTTGACCAGAGATTCACCATAGGATGGCACCAGCTCCTGCAGGCGGGCTTTCCAGCCGTTCTCCAGGCGCTCTTTAAAGCAACGTTCGATCACTTCGATCATCGCCTGCGCGGCAACCGAAGCACCGGGTGACGCCCCCAGCAGGGCCGCCAGCGAGCCGTCTTTGGCAGCCACCAGTTCGGTACCGAACTCCAGCTTGCCGCGGCCGCGGCCGTCTTTTTTGATGATCTGTACACGCTGACCGGCTTCGGCCAGTGTCCACTTGCCGGAGTCAGCGCCCGGGAAGTATTCACGCAGGGATTTCATGCGGTCTTCGTGGGATTGCAGCACTTCACCGATCAGGTATTTGGTCAGATCCATATTGTTCATACCCACGTCCATCATCGGCAGCAGGTTATTGGCACGTACGGATTTGATCAGGTCCAGCTTGGAGCCGGCCTTAAGGAACTTGGTGGTAAAACCAGCGTAAGGTCCGAACAGCAGCGCCGGAGTACCGTTGATGATGCGGGTATCCAGATGCGGAACCGACATCGGTGGCGCACCGATCGCGGCTTTGCCATAGACCTTGGCGTAATGACGCTTAACGGTGGCTTCGTCTTTACAGACCAGCCACTGACCGGAAACCGGGAAGCCGCCGTAGCCTTTGCTTTCCGGAATGCCGGATTTCTGCAGCAGCGGCAGGGCGCCACCACCGGCACCAAGGAAGACAAAACCGGCTTCGATGGTTTTGCTCTTACCGGAGGCGCGGTCTTTCAGGCGTACTTTCCAGTTACCGTCTTTGTTCTGCTCCAGTTCGCTGACTTCGTGGTTCAGCAGCAGCTCAAAGGCTTCACGCTTTTTCAGCGTTTCGACCAGATTGCGGGTCAGGGAGCCGAAGTCGACGTCGCTGCCGTAGTTAATACGGGTAGCAGCAATCTTTTCAGCAGGGTCGCGGTTTTCCATCACCAGTGGCATCCACTGGCGCAGCACATCGTGGTCTTCGCTGTACTGCATATCTTTGAACAGATGATGCGCGGACAGCTTTTCCCAGCGCTGACGCAGGAAAGCAACGTTATCTTCACCCCAGACAAAGCTGATGTGCGGGGTTGGATTGATAAAGTTGTCCGGTGCCGGCAGGTCGCCACAGCCAACCAGAGAAGTCCACAGCTGCAGGGATACTTCAAAGTTGGCATTGATGGTCAGGGCGCGGTTGATTTCGACATCGCCCTGCTCGTTTTCCGGAGTGTAATTAAGTTCGCAATAGCCTGCGTGGCCAGTACCGGCATTGTTCCAGCCATCGGTACTTTCATGGGCGACATGATCCAGGCGTTCCACCATGGTCAGTCGGAGGGAAGGATCAAGCTTGTTGAGCAGGGTGCCCAGAGTGGCACTCATAACCCCGCCACCAACAAGCAGTACATCTACCTTGTTTGTTGCCATTCGATTTCGCCTGTAGGTAAAAATCTGTACACAGTTCGGCACTGTTGGTGCCTGCCAGCGCGAGCTTGTGGCTCATTGTGTCTGCCGGCCAGAATTCAAACGGGCGTTTTATACACATGTTGGGCTTTAGTCGCAATGCAGGCCCGGTGGGGGTGATGCTGTATTTCAGGCTCACAAGGTGGTTTCAGATGCCCTGATTTCGATCAATTTTTTACCAGTATTTTTGCCAGCATGCGGCTGTATCCCGCACTGCGTGTGCCGCGGCGCTCATTCTTATGGGCGAGTCAGTTCCGGCCACCGGCGCTGTCTGCATAGAGAGAACGCATATTCTTTATACCGGACATTTTTTCTGGTGATGTGAGAAGAACCCGGGCCAAAGGCTGGCAGCTGATTGCGCGACTCAGGGAGTGGCTGGTGATTGCCTGGTGCTGGAGGGAAGTTCAATCCACAGGCGTTTGTTGGACAAGGGGGTCCGCTCGGGCAGAAGTGGGTTGTGCAGTGGAATAACCCAGCTGTTGCTGAGCCGGCTGAGGGGGAATATGTCACGCGTTGTCGGATGTTGTTGCAGGAAGTTCAGCAGTTCACCACTGGCGGCCAGTTGCTCCATACCTTTGGTCAGCCGTTCGGCAAGGCGCGGGTTGTCATGGCTGACAAAAAAGTACATCGGAAAGGGGTAGTTGAGGATGATGCGCTCGTACACCATCAGGTCGTTACGGCTGACGTGGCTGACCTCGGCATAAACTTCATTAATACCGCGCGGAAAGTAGTCGCAACGGCCGGCCTGCAGCATCTGGTACATCACTTCAAATTTGGTTGCTCTCTGTACATTAAAACCGTTGGCTTCAAGGATGTCCGAGTCCGGCCAGTGGTCACCCTGGCAGGCGCCTAGCTGTTGCAGGTCGCTGAGGTTGTGCAGGGCATCGAAGCGTGCCTGATCGGCTTTGCGGATAACCGGAATACGGAAACCAAGCAAGCCAGCATGCAGGGGGATGCGGATAGGCTGTACGAAGACTTCACGTTCGCGGCTGGTGCCGGCCCAGAACACATCGATCAGATTATCGTGCAGCGCCTGAAATGCCCGCGCCTGGGTCAGGCGGCTGATGCTGACCAGCTCGGCGTCGCCATATTCTTTGCTGGTGTTATTGAGCACAAGGCGTAACAGGTCGGTGTAATAAAGGTAGCTGCCATCGACGGCAGTCCGTTGTGGCTGAACACGTATCGCTTCGGCGGCAAAGGCGGAGCTGCTTATCAACAGGCACAGTATCAGCAGGGGTTTGACCATGTTTGCCTCTGATGGTGAACCGGCGTGCGCGGTTCCTGATTATCCGGATTGCATAAAGTATGGCTGAAAGCGCTGTCGCTGTGCAGCCGGTAAAATTACCTGCTTCTTATTATGGTGTGCTGTGTGGGGCAGGCTGATCGGGTATATTGCAGCGCGGAGGTAGCACTATGCTCAACAGGATTCTTGAATTACTTGCGGATGGTCAGTTTCATTCCGGCGAAGAGCTGGGCGAAACGCTGGGCGTCAGCCGCGCTGCGGTATGGAAGCAACTGAAAAAACTCGACGAGCTGAATATTCCCTATTCGTCCGTTAAAGGGAAAGGTTATCGCCTGCAAGATGCTATCGAGTTGCTGGACAAAGAGCGTATTCAGCAAACCCTGAGTCAGCGTCTCGATATTCTGGAAATTCTGCTGGATGTTGGTTCTACCAATACCTATCTGTTTGAACGTGCCGGCGATCATATGGGTAAGCGTTATGCCGTGCTGGCTGAAAAGCAGGTCAGTGGTCGCGGCCGCCGTGGCCGGCAGTGGGTCAGCCCCTTTGGTAAAAATATTTATTTATCACTGCTGGTTTCATTTGCCGGCGGTATGGCTGCCCTCGAAGGGTTAAGTCTGATGACGGCTATTGCGGTCGAAAAAGCACTCGCCCGGCTGGGTATTAATGGCATTGGTCTGAAATGGCCGAACGATGTTTACGCCGACGGAAAAAAACTCGCCGGCATTTTGCTGGAAGTGACCGGTGAGTACAGCAGCCATTGTCAGGTTGTTATTGGTGTAGGACTGAATCTGGCGCTCAGCAACAGCGATGCGGAAAGTATTGAACAACCCTGGGCCGAGTTGCGCAGCTTTAAGCCGGATCTGTCGCGTAATGAAGTGGCCGCCACCATCCTTGATGAGTTGCTTGCCGTTGTGGATGAGTTTCAGCGTAATGGTTTTGCTCCCTACCAGCAATACTGGTCGGAACGTGATATTTACCATCAGCAGGATGTGCGCATCATCTCCGCCGCTCATGAAAAGCGCGGCAGGGTAAAAGGCGTTAACCGTAAAGGTGAATTAATGCTGCAGACGGATAACGGGATTGAAGTTATTAATGCCGGAGAGCTCAGTGTCCGTCCTGCTGATTGATGCCGGCAACAGCCGCATAAAATGGCAGTGGCGCAAGGCCGGTGTTGTGCAGGCTCATGGGGGCGTTGCTCATACCGATCTGGCACAGATGTCTGATGCTGAAGTGGGGCGTCTTTTCCCGGCGCAATGTGACCGTGTTGTGGTTGCCAGTGTGCGCGACAATAGCGGGCTGCATCAGAGTCTGCATGCGCATTATGGCGCCAGACTGCACTGGCTGGCGCAGCCGGTAAGTAATTACCCCGCGTTTGTGCATTGTTACCCTGACCCGGCAAGGCTGGGAGTCGACCGCTGGCTGGCTATGCTGGGGGCGCGTTGTCATTATTCTTCTGCATTAATAGTGGCCGATGCCGGTACCGCACTGACGGTTGATTTAATGTCAGCAGGCAATCACCATGACGGTGGTTTTATTGTCCCCGGATTACAGCTGGCGCAGCAGGCGCTGTTTAACAGTACGCAGCGTGTGCGTCCTTATAATGACGAGCAGGCTGCTCAGCAGTTGTTGCCTGGGCGGGACACTGTTGGTTGTGTCAGCTCCGGTGTTTACCGCCAGCAGGCTGCACTGGTGCGCTCTGTGCAGCAGGATTATCCACAGCATCTGTTGGTTATTACCGGTGGTGATGGTTTATGGTTGGCAACACAGCTGGGCTGTGAGTACCGGCCTGATCTTGTATTTGATGGTATGGATTCCTTATGCGCTGGATCTTTTTTACCTTAGTGTTTGGCAACCTGCTGTTGCTGGCGACGTTCTGGCAAAAGCAGGGTGAAGTTAATGCGGCGCCACCTGGTGCACTGGAAATTCCAGGGTCGGTCAAGCGCCTGCAGCTTGTCAGTGAGGCCGGAGATAGTTTGCAGCCTGCCGCTCCGCGCGCAACCAGCGATCACCGTGATTCGCTCTGCTACGTAGCAGGCCCTTATGCCGATGAGCTGGATGCGCGCCATCTGCTGGCGCGTGTAACGGCACTGAGTCTGCACGGACGGATTAATATTGTTGAAATCGCCAGTGGTGAGCCTTCTGAATACTGGGTGCATGTTCCGCCACGGGCCACCCGCGAAGAAGCCCTGCGTACTTTAAAGGAGCTGCAGAAGCGGAAATTCGACAGTTACATCATTACCCAGGGCGATCTGGCAGAAGGTGTTTCACTGGGCCTGTTCCGCAATAAAGAGTCGGCCTATGGTCTGCAGAAAGATGTGGAGAGTTCCGGAATACCGGTAGAGGTGCTGGTGGTTACCAAGTCGGTGCGCGAATACTGGGTTGAGGTTATCGAAGTTTCACAACTTAATGAGCGCATGCGTGAGCGTATTCAGGCGGGCGATAAAGAGATCAGCTGGGAGCTGGTTGAATGCAGTCAGGCAGGCTGATTGTACGTAATCTGCACAATCGGCGCCGTTTTTGCTGTAAATTCGTAAGTTGATAATAAATAAGCGAAAAAGTGTTGACAGGTATTCCTCCCATCAACATAATACGCGCCACTTCGGTGGGGTTCCCGAGCGGCCAAAGGGATCAGACTGTAAATCTGACGCGAAAGCTTCGCTGGTTCGAATCCAGCCCCCACCACCACTTTTAACAACTCGCAGGAATGGGTTGTTGGAGCCAGCAGGCGAGCTGTGTGGCCATTGTCCCGGCAAGTCTTCTGAATAAGCGGGTATGGTACAATGGTAGAACCTCAGCCTTCCAAGCTGATGATGCGGGTTCGATTCCCGCTACCCGCTCCAAATTTCGCTGATATAGCTCAGGCGGTAGAGCGCATCCTTGGTAAGGATGAGGTCCCCAGTTCGATTCTGGGTATCAGCACCATTATTCAGATAAAAGGTAGGCCGGCGGCCTGCCTTTTTGTGTATGTAACAAAGAAACGATAACCACACTGACAAAGAGACAGGGTCATGGCAAAGGAAACGTTTGAACGCTCAAAACCCCACGTAAACGTTGGCACTATCGGTCACGTTGACCACGGTAAAACCACTCTGACTGCGGCTCTGACCCGCGTATGTTCCGAAGTATGGGGCGGTGCAGCGGTAGCGTTCGACGGTATCGACAATGCTCCTGAAGAGCGTGAGCGTGGTATCACCATTTCTACCTCCCACGTAGAATACGAATCTCCGAACCGTCACTACGCACACGTAGACTGTCCGGGCCACGCTGACTATGTTAAAAACATGATCACTGGTGCTGCACAGATGGACGGCGCGATTCTGGTATGTGGTTCTACTGACGGCCCAATGCCTCAGACCCGTGAACACATCCTGCTGTCCCGTCAGGTTGGTGTACCTTACATCGTTGTATTCCTGAACAAAGCTGACCTGCTGGCTGAAGATTGCGGCGGTGCCGATTCTGAAGAATATGCAGAGATGCTGGAACTGGTTGAAATGGAACTGCGTGACCTGTTGTCTGAATACGACTTCCCAGGCGACGACACTCCAATCATCCCGGGTTCTGCTCTGATGGCCCTGAACGGCGAAGACGAGAACGAAATGGGTACTACCGCTGTTAAGAAGCTGGTAGAAACTCTGGATTCTTACATTCCTGAGCCAGAGCGTGCTATCGACGGCGCCTTCCTGATGCCAATCGAAGACGTATTCTCTATCCAGGGTCGTGGTACTGTTGTTACCGGTCGTGTTGAGCGTGGTATCGTTCGCACTGGTGAAGAACTGTCCATCATTGGTATCAAAGAGACCATCAAGACTACCTGTACCGGTGTTGAGATGTTCCGTAAGATTCTGGACGAAGGCCGTGCCGGTGAGAACGTAGGTGTTCTGCTGCGTGGTACCAAGCGTGACGAAGTTGAGCGTGGTCAGGTTCTGGCGAAGCCAGGTTCTATCACTCCTCACACCAAGTTCGAATCTGAAGTATACGTACTGGGTAAAGATGAAGGTGGTCGTCACACTCCATTCTTCAAAGGTTACCGTCCACAGTTCTACTTCCGTACCACTGACGTAACTGGTGCTTGTGAGCTGCCAGAAGGCGTTGAGATGGTAATGCCAGGTGACAACGTTAAGCTGACCATCACTCTGATCGCTCCTATTGCGATGGATGAAGGTCTGCGCTTTGCGATCCGTGAAGGCGGTCGTACCGTTGGCGCTGGTGTTGTAGCAAAAATTATTGAATAATCAACCGTTAAGGCTTGATTATTCAATCGGGGTGCTGTAACTTACGGCGCCCTAATTGAGTGTCTTTAGGCCAGTAGTTCAATTGGTAGAGCACCGGTCTCCAAAACCGGGTGTTGGGGGTTCGAGTCCCTCCTGGCCTGCCAAATTCTTGAATGGCAGCTTCGGCTGCCATTTTTGGCTTCAGGGAATTGTGATGAGTACCGATAGCAAAGCAAGTAAATCACCGTTGGATATATTGAAGTGGCTGCTGGCTGCAGCTTTTCTCGCTGCTGCCGTTGTGGGTAACTATGTCTACGCTGACATGCCCCTGCTGTACCGGGTTCTGGGTGTTATTGTTCTGATGGCGATCAGTGCTGGTTTTGCACTGACCAGTTCTCAGGGCAAAGCATTTATGCAATTGCTGAAAGAAGCCAATGTGGAGCGCCGCAAAGTTGTGTGGCCAACGCGTCAGGAAACGACGCAGACCACCATGATTGTTGTGGTAGTTGTGGTATTGATGGCGCTGGTTCTGTGGGGACTTGATTCTCTGTTGGGCTGGCTTGTTTCGTTGCTGGTAGGCTGAGGAGCTTTAAATGGCTATGCGCTGGTATGTAGTACACGCCTACTCAGGTTACGAAAAACGCGTACAGAATGCTCTGAAAGAGCGCGTCGAGCTGCATGGTATGCAGGATTTTTTCGGCGATATTCTGGTTCCTACTGAAGAAGTAGTTGAAGTTCGCGAAGGCAAGAAGCGTAAGAGCGAGCGTAAATTCTATCCGGGCTACGTTCTTGTTCAGATGGAAATGAATGACGAGAGCTGGCACCTGGTTAAACAGACTCCTCGCGTCATGGGCTTTATTGGCGGAACTGCCGATAAGCCGGCTCCGATCACTGATCGTGAAGCGGATGCCATTCTGCAGCGTGTGCGTGATGGTGCGGATCGTCCTACCCATAAAACCATTTACGAGCCAGGTGAAGTTGTGCGCGTGACCGATGGTCCGTTTGCCGACTTTAACGGTGTGGTTGAGGGTGTGGATTACGAGAAGTCCCGTCTGCAGGTTGCGGTAACGATTTTTGGACGTGCGACGCCGGTCGAACTGGAATTTACCCAGGTCGAAAAAGCAGGTTGAGCATTTGTTGAATGACCGGATTTCCGGTCGGGGAGCGCTGAACCCCATTGGTGTGTCAGTGCGTTAATACCCATTCGGAGAAAACACATGGCTAAGAAAGTCGAAGGCTACATCAAGCTGCAGGTTGCAGCTGGTAAAGCGAACCCAAGTCCACCAGTTGGTCCGGCTCTGGGTCAGAAAGGTCTGAACATCATGGAATTCTGTAAAGCGTTCAATGCTCAGACTCAGGGTATGGAAGCTGGCATGCCAGTTCCAGTGATCATCACTGCATACAGTGACCGTTCATTCACCTTCGAACTGAAAACTCCTCCTGCATCTTACCTGCTGAAAAAAGCAGCTGGCCTGACCAGTGGTTCTGCTCGTCCGAACACTGTGAAAGTCGGTACTGTTAACCGTGCTCAGCTGGAAGAAATTGCCAACGTTAAAATGAAAGACCTGACTGCAGCCGATATGGATGCAGCGGTACGTACCATCGCTGGTTCTGCCCGCGCTATGGGTCTGAACGTGGAAGGAGTTGAGTAATGGCTAAGCTGACTAAGCGCCAGAAGGCAATCGCAGAGAAAGTAGAAGCCGGCAAAGTATATTCTTTCGCTGATGCAGCTGCTCTGCTGGGTGAACTGTCCACCGTTAAGTTCAAAGAATCTGTAGACGTTGCCGTAAACCTGGGCATCGATGCACGTAAATCCGATCAGAACGTTCGTAGCTCTACCGTGCTGCCAAACGGCACCGGTAAGACCATGCGCGTTGCTGTATTCACTCAGGGCGCAAACGCTGAAGCTGCTAAAGCTGCAGGCGCCGATGAAGTGGGTATGGACGATCTGGCTGAAAAAATCAAAGGCGGCGACCTGAACTTTGACGTTGTTATTGCTTCTCCGGATGCAATGCGCGTTGTAGGTATGCTGGGTCAGGTACTGGGTCCACGTGGCCTGATGCCAAACCCGAAAGTAGGTACTGTAACTCCAGACGTTGCTACCGCCGTTAAAAATGCCAAAGCAGGTCAGGTGCGTTACCGCAATGACAAGAACGGTATTATCCACACCACCATCGGTAAAGTGGATTTCACCGCTCAGGCTCTGCAGGAAAACCTGACAGCCCTGCTGGCTGACCTGAAAAAAGCCAAACCTTCTTCTGCCAAAGGCGTTTACATGAAGAAAGTGACCATCAGCACTACGATGGGTCCTGGTTTGGTGGTTGATCACTCTTCTCTGGATTTTTAATCCGGGCTGACTGATTAGCCAAACGATCTTTGGGGTTGTCGCCGGATACATTATTCAGGCGGCAGCTGTCAAAGACCGCAGGAGTGAGGATGAGCCTCTGGTTTGTCCTCACTTAATATTTCCTGCGTAGATGGTGTGTGGCCCCTTCAGAATTCTGAATTGTCACACCGAGACTGGCTCATCTGAGCTCAATTTAACTTTTTAGGAGTTAATCGTGGCCTTAGGACTCGAAGATAAGAAGGCGATTGTCGCCGAAGTCCAGGAAGCAGCTCAAGGTGCTCTGTCTGCTGTTGTTGCGGATTCCCGCGGCGTAACAGTAGGCGCCATGACCGCTCTGCGTAAAGAAGCACGTGAAGCTGGTGTTTGGATGAAAGTCGTCCGTAACACTCTGGCTCGCCGTGCTGTTGAAGGTACCCCATACGAGTGTCTGACTGACGTCCTCGTTGGCCCAAGCCTGATTGCTTTCTCTACCGAACACCCAGGTGCGGCTGCCCGTATCTTTAAAGAGTTCGCTAAGCAGAACAGCAAGTTTGAGCTGAAAGCCGGTGCTTTCGAAGGTTCCGTAGTTTCTATCGACATGCTGGCAACTCTGCCGACTTACGACGAAGCTATCGCGAAACTGATGAGCGTCATGAAAGAAGCGTCTGCAGGCAAACTGGTTCGTACCATTGCTGCTATCCGCGACCAGAAAGAACAAGCTGCCTGATTTCAGGTGGATCTTACAACGATTTAACGAGCACTTTGCTCCATTAAATTTAGGAATAGTCTCATGTCACTGACTAAAGAAGATATCATCAACGCTATCGCTGAAATGTCCGTAATGGACGTTGTAGAACTGGTTTCTGCGATGGAAGAAAAATTCGGCGTATCTGCTGCAGCTGCAGTAGTTGCTGGTCCAGCTGCTGGCGGCGACGCTGGTGCTGCTGAAGCACAATCAGAATTCGACGTAATCCTGAGCGGTGCTGGCGACAAGAAAGTTAACGTAATCAAAGCAGTACGTGAACTGACTGGTCTGGGCCTGAAAGAAGCTAAAGCAATGGTTGATGGTGCTCCAGCAACTGTTAAAGAAGGCGTTTCTAAAGAAGACGCTGAAGCTGCTAAAGCAACTCTTGAAGCGGCTGGTGCTCTGGTCGAGATCAAGTAATTTGCAATTCATTGCAAAGATGCTTTTGCCGCGCCAGATTCTGAGCGCGGCAACCGGCTGACGGGTTTTTCCCGTCGGCCTTTTTCACGTTATGGAATTCGTGAGCACGCTGGCATACTGCTGGGTTCAAACGCAAGGCAAGTCCTTGAGCCATGGGTGTAACGCCCAATCGAGGAAACAGTCCGGGGATAACTGATGGCTTACTCATATACTGAGAAAAAACGTATCCGTAAGGATTTCGGTAAATTACCGAGTGTCATGGATGTGCCATACCTGTTGGCCATTCAAATCGACTCCTATCGCAAATTCTTGCAAGAGGGGGCATTCGCTGAGGACCGTATCGATATTGGTCTTCATGCAGCATTTAAATCTGTCTTCCCAATTGTAAGTTATTCCGGGAATGCGGCTCTGGAGTACGTGAGCTACCGCCTCGGTACCCCTACCTTTGATGAAAAAGAGTGTATGTTGCGTGGTGTTACCTACGCTGCACCGCTGCGCGTCAAGGTTCGTCTGATTATTTACGATAAAGAATCTTCGACCAAAGCCATCAAAGACATTAAAGAACAAGAAGTCTACATGGGTGAAATGCCCCTGATGACTGACAACGGTACCTTTATCGTTAACGGTACCGAGCGCGTGATCGTGTCTCAGCTGCACCGTTCACCTGGTGTGTTCTTCGATCACGACAAAGGTAAAACCCATTCTTCCGGTAAGCTGCTGTATAACGCCCGCGTTATTCCTTACCGTGGTTCATGGCTGGACTTCGAGTTCGATCCGAAAGACCTGGTCTTCGTTCGTATCGACCGTCGTCGTAAGCTGCCTGCATCTATTCTGCTGCGCGCTCTGGGCTTCTCTACTGAAGAAATCCTGGCGACCTTCTTTGAAAACGACAGCTACCGTCTGACCGATGACGGTGCCATGCTGAAGCTGATCCCGGCGCGTCTGCGTGGTGAAACTGCTGCGTTCGATATCAAAGACAATGACGGCAATGTGATCGTTGAAGGCACCCGTCGTATTACTGCCCGCCATATCCGTCAGCTGGAAAAAGCTAACGTTGAAGAGCTGGCAGTACCTGTGGATTACCTGCTGGGTAAATCCATGGCAAAAGACATCATTGATCAGAAGAGCGGTGAAGTTCTGGCTGCAGCCAACAGTGAAGTGACTGTTGAATTGCTGGCCAAAATGGCTGCTTCCGGCATCAAAGAGTTTGAAACCATTTACACCAATGAACTGGACTGCGGTTCGTTCATGTCTGACACCCTGCGTGCCGATCCGACCAGTAACGCTCTGGAAGCGCTGGTTGAAATCTACCGCATGATGCGTCCTGGTGAGCCACCAACAAAAGAAAGTGCCGAAGCGCTGTTCGAAAACCTGTTCTTCAGTGACGAGCGTTACGACCTGTCTGCGGTTGGCCGCATGAAGTTCAACCGTCGTATCGGCCGTGAAGAAATCACCGGTGCCGGCACGCTGGATAAAGAAGACATCATCGCGGTTATGAAAACCCTGATCGATATCCGTAACGGTAAAGGCATCGTTGACGACATCGACCACCTGGGTAACCGTCGTATCCGTTCTGTGGGCGAAATGGCCGAAAACCAGTTCCGCGTAGGTCTGGTACGTGTTGAGCGTGCAGTACGTGAGCGTCTGTCTATGGCAGAATCTGAAGGCCTGATGCCTCAGGATCTGATCAACGCCAAGCCGGTTGCGGCAGCCGTTAAAGAATTCTTCGGCTCTTCCCAGCTGTCTCAGTTTATGGACCAGAACAACCCGCTGTCTGAGGTAACTCACAAGCGTCGTATTTCTGCTCTTGGACCTGGCGGTCTGACCCGTGAACGTGCAGGCTTCGAAGTGCGTGACGTTCACGCGACTCACTACGGTCGCGTATGTCCTATTGAAACGCCTGAAGGTCCGAACATTGGTCTGATCAACTCTCTGGCATCTTATGCCCGCACCAACGAATACGGTTTCCTCGAAACTCCGTACCGTCGTGTTGTTGAAGGTGTTGTGACCGATGAGATCATCTACGTATCTGCTATTGAAGAAGCGGATTACGTTATTGCACAGGCCTCGGTTGAAACTGATGAAAACGGCAAGCTGCAGGGCGACCTGATTTCTGTTCGTCATCAGAACGAATTCACCGTGATGTCTCCGGACAACGTAACCCTGCAGGACGTATCTCCGCAGCAGGTTGTGTCTATCGCCGCATCCCTGATCCCGTTCCTCGAACACGATGACGCCAACCGCGCATTGATGGGATCGAACATGCAGCGTCAGGCCGTTCCGACCCTGAAATCAGAGAAGCCTCTGGTGGGTACCGGTATGGAACGTTCTGTAGCGGCTGACTCCGGTGTGTGTGTGGTGGCCAAACGTGGCGGTGTGATCGACTCCGTTGACGCATCCCGTATCGTGGTAAAAGTGAACGATGACGAAACCGTTGCTGGTGAAGCCGGTGTCGACATCTACAACCTGACCAAATACACCCGTTCTAACCAGAACACCTGCATCAACCAGCGTCCGCTGGTGAAAGCCGGTGACAGCATTGAGCGTGGCGATATCATGGCTGACGGTCCGTCCGTTGACCTGGGTGAGCTGGCTCTGGGCCAGAACTTCCGCATCGCCTTCATGCCGTGGAACGGTTACAACTACGAAGACTCCATCCTGCTGTCCGAGCGTGTGTCTCAGGAAGACCGCCTGACCACCATCCACATTCAGGAACTGACCTGTGTGGCGCGTGACACCAAACTGGGCGCAGAAGAAATCACGTCGGATATTCCGAACGTGGGTGAAGCTGCCCTGGGTAAACTGGATGAGTCCGGTATCGTTTATATCGGTGCTGAAGTTAAGCCTGGCGACATCCTGGTTGGTAAGGTAACACCTAAAGGTGAAACCCAGCTGACTCCGGAAGAAAAACTGCTGCGTGCGATCTTCGGTGAAAAAGCCTCTGACGTAAAAGATACTTCTCTGCGCGTTAAGACCGGCACCACCGGTACCGTAATCGACGTACAGGTCTTCACCCGTGATGGCGTGGAAAAAGATCAGCGTGCGCTGGAAATCGAACAGATGCAGCTGGACGAAGTCCGCAAAGATCTGAACGAAGAAATGCGTATCGTTAAAGGTGCTACCTACGAGCGTCTGCAGCGTGCCCTGAATGGTGCTGTAGTGAATGCCGCTCCTGGCCTGAAGAAAGGGGATACCCTGACTCAAGAGTACCTGCAGTCTCTGGAAGCCGATCAGTGGTTCAAGATCCTGCCACAGGACGAAGCACTGGCGGAAATGCTGGACGTGGCCGAGAAATCTCTGGCCGAGCGTCGCAAGCAGCTGGATGACAAGTTCGAAGACAAGAAGCGTAAGCTGCAGACCGGCGATGACCTGGCTCCTGGCGTACTGAAGATTGTTAAGGTTTACCTGGCAATCAAACGTAAGATCCAGCCTGGTGACAAGATGGCGGGTCGTCACGGTAACAAAGGTGTTATCTCTGCGATCAAGCCAATCGAAGATATGCCATACGATGAAAACGGCGTGGCCGTGGACATCTGTCTGAACCCGCTGGGTGTACCGTCGCGTATGAACGTGGGTCAGATCATGGAGATCCACCTGGGTCTGGCAGCCAAAGGTCTGGGCGAGAAAATCGACCGCATGATCAAAGAACAGCAGGAAATCGCCAAGCTGCGTGAACTGCTGAACGAGATCTACAACGGTGGTGATGGCCGCGTCGAAGACTTTGACAGCTTCAGCGATGCTGAAATCCTGGAACTGGGTAACAACCTGCGTGGCGGTGTGCCAATGGCAACACCAGCGTTTGACGGCGCCAAAGAAGCCGAAATCAAGCGTATGCTGCGTCTGGCCGATCTGCCTGATTCCGGTCAGATGACGCTGTACGATGGTCGCACAGGCGAAGCCTTCGACCGTCAGGTAACCGTAGGTTACATGTACATGCTGAAACTGAACCACCTGGTTGACGACAAGATGCACGCCCGTTCGACCGGTTCTTACAGTCTGGTTACCCAGCAGCCGCTTGGCGGTAAAGCACAGTTCGGTGGTCAGCGTTTCGGGGAGATGGAAGTGTGGGCACTGGAAGCATACGGTGCCGCTTACACTCTGCAGGAAATGCTTACTGTTAAATCCGATGACGTGGCCGGCCGTACCAAGATGTATAAAAACATCGTGGATGGCGACCACCGTATGGAAGCCGGTATGCCGGAATCCTTTAACGTACTGGTTAAAGAGATCCGCTCACTGGGCATCGACATCGAACTGGAAAACGAATAAGCGGATGAGCAGTGTTCAGGTGGCGGAAGCCGCCTGAGCCTGACTCCAAACGGAGCAAAATATGAAAGACTTAGTCAATTTTCTGCGTAATCAGAACAACGCTGACGAGTTTGACGCCATCCGCATCGGACTCGCCTCGCCAGAGATGATTCGTTCCTGGTCTTTCGGCGAAGTTAAAAAGCCGGAAACCATTAACTACCGTACGTTCAAGCCTGAGCGTGACGGTCTGTTCTGTGCGCGTATCTTTGGTCCTATCAAAGATTACGAATGTCTGTGTGGTAAGTACAAGCGTCTGAAGCACCGCGGCGTAATCTGTGAAAAGTGTGGCGTTGAAGTAACTCAGGCCAAAGTACGCCGCGAGCGTATGGGTCACATTGAGCTGGCTTCCCCGGTTGCTCACATCTGGTTCCTGAAGTCGCTGCCATCCCGTATCGGTCTGATGCTGGATATGACGCTGCGCGATATCGAACGCATTCTGTACTATGAATCATTCGTAGTGACCGAGCCTGGCATGACCACTCTCGACGTGGGTCAGCTGCTGAGCGACGAACAGTACTACGAAGCGATCGAAGAGTTTGGCGACGAGTTCGAAGCCAAAATGGGTGCGGAAGCTATTCAGGCACTGCTCGGCCAGATCGAACTGGGCGAAGAAGTTCAGCGTCTGCGTGAAGAAATTCCGACAACCAGCTCTGAAACCAAGATCAAGAAGCTGTCCAAGCGCCTGAAGCTGCTGGAAGCTTTCCACCACTCCGGTAACGATCCGAAGTGGATGATCATGTCTGTACTGCCAGTACTGCCACCGGATCTGCGTCCGCTGGTACCGCTGGATGGTGGCCGTTTTGCGACCTCCGATCTGAACGATCTGTACCGTCGTGTGATCAACCGTAACAACCGTCTGAAGCGCCTGCTGGAGCTGAATGCTCCGGACATCATCGTACGCAACGAAAAGCGTATGCTGCAGGAAGCTGTGGATGCGCTGCTGGATAACGGCCGTCGTGGCCGTGCCATCACCGGTTCCAACAAGCGTCCGCTGAAGTCTCTTGCTGACATGATCAAAGGTAAGCAGGGTCGTTTCCGTCAGAACCTGCTGGGTAAGCGCGTTGACTACTCTGGCCGTTCGGTAATTACCGTTGGTCCACAGCTGCGCCTGCATCAGTGTGGTCTGCCAAAGAAAATGGCTCTGGAACTGTTCAAGCCTTTTATCTTCAGCAAACTGGAACACCGTGGTCTGGCGACAACCATTAAAGCTGCGAAGAAAATGGTTGAGCGCGAAACCGCAGAAGTCTGGGATATCCTGGCTGACGTTATCCGTGAACACCCGGTCATGCTGAACCGTGCACCAACACTGCACCGTTTGGGTATTCAGGCGTTCGAACCTCAGCTGATCGAAGGTAAAGCGATCCAGCTGCACCCACTGGTGTGTGCGGCTTATAACGCTGACTTCGACGGTGACCAGATGGCGGTACACGTACCGCTGACTATCGAAGCGCAGCTGGAAGCCCGCGCGCTGATGATGGCAACCAACAACGTACTGTCTCCTGCTAACGGTGAGCCAATCATCGTTCCTTCTCAGGACGTGGTACTGGGTCTGTACTGGATGACCCGTGAGCGTATCAACGCCAAAGGCGAAGGTATGTTCCTGGCTGACCTGGACGAAGTGACCCGTGCTTATCAGACCGGTTCTGCACACCTGCAGGCCAAGGTTAAAGTGCGTATCACCGAAACTCTGGTTGACGAGCAGGGCAACGAGCAGTCTGAAACCAAAGTGGTTGATACCACGATCGGTCGTGCACTGCTGTTCCGCATCGTACCAAAAGGTCTGCCGTTTGAACTGATCAACCGCCCGATGAAGAAGAAAGCGATCTCCAACATGATCAACACCGCGTACCGCCGTGTGGGTCTGAAGGACACCGTCGTTTTCGCTGATCAGGTTATGTATACCGGCTTCCAGTATGCAACCCGTTCCGGTTCTTCTATCGGTGTGAACGATTTCGTTATTCCGGATGAGAAAGCAGAAATCGTTGCTAACGCTGACGCTGAAGTAAAAGAGATCGAAAGCCAGTTTGCTTCCGGTCTGGTTACCCACGGCGAAAAATACAACAAGGTTATCGACATCTGGTCGCGCGCTAACGAACTGGTAGCGAAGGCGATGATGGATAACCTGGGTAAAGAGAAAGTGATCGACCGCGACGGTAACGAAGTGGATCAGGAATCTTTCAACTCCGTCTACATGATGGCTGACTCCGGTGCTCGTGGTAGCCCGGCTCAGATCCGTCAGCTGGCCGGTATGCGTGGTCTGATGGCGAAGCCGGACGGCTCCATCATCGAAACGCCGATTGTGGCGAACTTCCGTGAAGGTCTGAACGTACTGCAGTACTTCACCTCGACTCACGGTGCGCGTAAAGGTCTGGCGGATACCGCTCTGAAAACTGCGAACTCCGGTTACCTGACCCGTCGTCTGGTTGACGTAGCGCAGGATCTGGTGGTTACCGAGCAGGATTGTGGTACCGAACAGGGTCTGATCATGACTCCGCTGATCGAAGGCGGTGACGTGGTTGTGGCACTGGGTGATCGTATCCTGGGTCGTGTCATTGCGACTGACGTATACAAGCCGGGTGCTGAAGGCGACATCGTTGTGCCAGCCGGTACTCTGATCGACGAAGCCTGGGTACAGACCATTGAATCTGAAGGTATCGACGAAGTGCGTGTGCGCTCCGCCATTACCTGTCAGAGCCGTGTCGGTATCTGTTCTTCCTGTTACGGTCGTGACCTGGGTCGCGGACATCAGGTGAACGTAGGTGAAGCGGTTGGTGTTATTGCTGCTCAGTCGATCGGTGAGCCAGGTACACAGCTGACCATGCGTACGTTCCACATTGGTGGTGCGGCATCGCGTTCTTCTGCAGCTGACAGTGTTCAGGTGAAAAACAGCGGTACCATCCGTCTGCATAACCTGAAGACCGTTGTTAAAGAAAACGGCGATCTGGTTGCCGTATCCCGTTCCGGTTCCATTGCTGTTGCCGATGAGCACGGCCGTGAGCGCGAACTGTACAAACTGCCATACGGTGCTGTGATCAGCGTCCAGGATGGCCAGAAAGTTGAAGCCGGTCAGAAAGTGGCCAGCTGGGATCCGCACACTCACCCGATTGTGACCGAAGTAAAAGGTCGTATCGAATTCGTGGGTATGGAAGAAGGTATCACCATCAACCGTCAGACCGACGAGTTGACCGGTCTGTCCAATATCGAAGTCATCGATCCTAAAGATCGTCCGGCGGCTGGTAAGGACATCCGCCCGATGGTGAAACTGGTGGATGCGTCCGGTAAAGACGTGATCCTGCCGGGTACCAATACTCCGGCGCAGTACATGCTGCCAGCCAACGCTCTGGTGAACCATGAAAATGGTACCGAAGTGGCCGTGGGTGACGTTATCGCACGTATTCCTCAGGAATCGTCCGGTAACAAGGACATCACCGGTGGTCTGCCACGCGTAGCGGATCTGTTCGAAGCCCGTAAGCCGAAAGAACCTGCCATTCTGGCGGAGATCACCGGTACTGTGAGCTTCGGTAAAGAGACTAAAGGTAAGAAGCGTCTGGTGATCACTCCGAACAATGGCGGCGAGCCATATGAAGAGCTGATCCACAAGTGGCGTCACATGAACGTGTTCGAAGGTGAACAGGTCGAGAAGGGTGAGGTTATCTCTGACGGCCCAATGAACCCGCACGATATTCTGCGTCTGAAGAGCGTGGGCGATCTGGCGATGTACATCACCAACGAAGTTCAGGAAGTTTATCGCCTCCAGGGTGTAGGCATCGATGATAAGCACATCGAAGTGATTGTGCGTCAGATGCTGCGTAAGGTTCTGATCACCGAAAACGGTGACAGCTCCTTTATCCCGGGTGATCAGGTTGAATACTCTGCGTTCCTCGAAGAAAACGAGAAACTGGAAGCAGCCGGTAAGATCACTGCGAAAGGCGAACGTGTGCTGCTGGGTATCACCAAGGCCTCGCTGGCGACCGAATCCTTCATCTCCGCGGCCTCCTTCCAGGAGACTACCCGTGTACTGACTGAAGGTGCGGTAACCGGTAAGGTTGACCACCTGCGCGGCCTGAAAGAAAACGTGGTTGTGGGTCGACTGATCCCTGCGGGTACTGGTCTTGCTTATCACGCTGAGCGTAAGCGCAAGCGTCAGACCCGTGAGAACGATCGCCTCAAGACTACGCCGGCTGGTATGAATGTATCGGCCGACGAAATGGAAGCTAAGTTCAGCGAAGCTTTCAGCGATAAGTAAGTCGTTGGTTGTAAAACAATCAATGGCTTGACGACTGGGGCTGGGAGGATTATCCTTCCGGCCCCTTTTATTGCGTCAGAATTTTCTGGCGTTTTTGTTAGTGATAATTGGAGTTTGCTAAATGGCTACAATCAACCAGTTGGTTCGTCAGCCTCGTAAACGCAAAGTGGCTAAGAGTGACGTACCTGCACTGCAGGCGTGTCCTCAGCGTCGTGGCGTATGTACCCGTGTATATACTACCACTCCGAAAAAGCCTAACTCGGCACTGCGTAAAGTATGTCGTGTGCGTTTGACGAATGGTTTCGAAGTGTCTTCCTACATCGGTGGTGAAGGTCACAACCTGCAGGAACACAGTGTTGTTCTGATCCGTGGCGGTCGTGTAAAAGACTTGCCAGGTGTTCGTTACCACACTGTTCGCGGCTCTCTGGATACTTCCGGTGTTGCGAATCGTAAACAAGCCCGTTCTAAGTACGGTGCAAAACGTCCTAAGAAATAATTTCTTAAGACTTGGATAAGAGTAAGGCTGAGTTGATCGTTGAATCAGGATGCTCAGACTGACCTGAAGACCTAAGAGGGCTTATCATGCCAAGAAGACGCGTCGCTGCGAAGCGCGAGATCCTGCCAGATCCGAAGTTCGGAAACGTTACACTGGCAAAATTTATGAACCACGTAATGATCAGTGGTAAAAAATCCATCGCCGAGAAAATCGTTTATGGCGCACTGGATACCATGGCTCAGAAACAAGGTGGCGATCCGCTGGAAATGTTTGAAAAAGCATTAGAATCCATCCAGCCACTGGTTGAAGTTAAAAGCCGCCGTGTTGGTGGTGCAACCTATCAGGTACCTGTGGAGGTTCGTCCTTCACGTCGTCAGGCGCTGGCAATGCGCTGGCTGGTAGATGCAGCACGTAAGCGTGGTGAGAAGTCCATGGCTCAGCGCCTGGCTAATGAAATGATGGAAGCCTGTGAAGGTAAAGGTTCAGCCGTTAAGAAGCGTGAAGATGTTCACCGCATGGCTGAAGCGAACAAGGCTTTCTCTCACTACCGCTTTTAATTGATTCGAGGACTGCACAGTGGCACGCACAACTCCCATTGAGCGTTACCGCAACATTGGTATTTGTGCTCACGTGGATGCGGGTAAAACCACAACCACGGAGCGAGTACTGTTTTACACCGGTGTTTCTCACAAAATTGGTGAGGTGCATGATGGCGCAGCCACAATGGACTGGATGGAGCAGGAGCAGGAGCGTGGTATCACCATTACTTCTGCTGCTACCACCTGTTTCTGGTCGGGCATGGCGCAACAGTTCGAGCAACACCGTATCAACATCATCGATACTCCGGGACACGTTGACTTCACTATTGAAGTAGAACGTTCCCTGCGGGTTCTGGATGGTGCGGTGGTGGTGCTGTGTGGATCCTCGGGCGTACAGCCTCAGACTGAGACTGTGTGGCGTCAGGCCAACAAGTACGAAGTACCGCGTATGGTCTTCGTGAACAAGATGGACCGCGCCGGTGCAGACTTTTTTATGGTTGTTAAGCAACTTAAAGATCGTCTCAACGCCAATGCTGTACCTATTCAGATCAACATCGGTACGGAAGACAATTTCCGTGGCGTTGTTGACCTGATCAAAATGAAAGCCATCAGCTGGAGTGAAGCTGATCAGGGCATGACCTTCAGTTATGAAGAGATCCCTGCAGAACTGGCTGATGTCGCCGCCGAATGGCGCGAGAAGCTGATTGAAGCAGCAGCCGAAGCCAATGATGAGCTGATGAACAAATACCTCGAAGGCGAAGAGCTTTCCGAGGACGAAATTAAAGCTGCGCTGCGTCAACAGACGCTGGCCGGCGAGATCGTATTGGTCACCTGTGGTTCAGCCTTTAAAAATAAAGGTGTGCAGGCGGTGCTGGACGCTGTTGTTGAGTTCATGCCATCCCCTACCGAAGTTAAAGCGATCGAAGGTATTCTCGATGATGCGGCCGAAACCGTTGCGGTTCGTGAAGCATCTGATGAAGAGCCGTTCTCTGCGCTGGCATTTAAAATTGCCACCGATCCCTTTGTTGGTACCCTGACATTTATCCGTGTTTATTCCGGGGTACTGAATTCCGGTGATGCTGTTTATAACCCGGTAAAAGGTAAGCGCGAGCGTGTTGGCCGTATGGTGCAGATGCACGCCAACGCCCGTGAAGAAATTAAAGAAGTGCGTGCCGGCGATATTGCCGCACTGATTGGCCTGAAAGATGTCACTACCGGGGATACCCTGTGTGATCAGGACAAGCGCATCACCCTCGAACGCATGGAATTCCCGGATCCGGTAATTTCGGTTGCGGTTGAGCCTAAGTCGAAAGCGGACCAGGAAAAGATGGGCGTTGCACTGGGCAAGCTTGCTCAGGAAGACCCGTCCTTCCGTGTCGAAACCGACGAAGAAACCGGCCAGACCATTATCTCCGGTATGGGTGAGTTACACCTGGACATCATCGTCGACCGTATGCGTCGTGAGTTCAAAGTGGAAGCGAACGTTGGTAAGCCTCAGGTTGCTTACCGTGAAAAGATCACTGCCACGGTAGAGATCAACAACAAGTTCGCCAAGCAGTCCGGTGGGCGTGGCCAGTATGGTCATGTTGTTATCAGATTCGAGCCATCCGATCAGGAAGGGCTGGAGTTTGTTAACGAAATCGTTGGTGGTGCTATTCCGCGTGAATACATCCCGGCGGTTGAAAAAGGTATTGCTGAGCAGATGAAGAACGGTGTTCTGGCGGGTTACCCATTACTGGGCCTGAAAGCAACGCTGATCGACGGCTCATACCATGACGTTGACTCGAATGAGATGGCATTTAAAATTGCTGCCTCACAAGCCACAAAGCAACTTTCAGAGAAGGGCAAAGCCGTGCTGCTTGAGCCAATGATGAAAGTTGAAGTTGTAACCCCTGAAGATTACATGGGTGATGTGGTGGGCGACCTGAATCGTCGTCGTGGCTTGATTTCTGGAATGGACGATACCCCTTCAGGCAAGGTGGTTGATGCCAGCGTGCCACTGGCAGAGATGTTCGGTTATGCAACCGATCTGCGCTCCGCCTCTCAGGGCCGTGCGACCTATTCCATGGAATTTGAAAAATATTCGGAAGCACCATCCAGTGTGGCCGAAGCAATTATTACAAGAGCTTAATCATTTACGATATTGAACGAGGTGTTCTATGGCTAAGGAAACGTTTGAACGTTCCAAACCCCACGTAAACGTGGGTACTATCGGTCACGTTGACCACGGTAAAACCACTCTGACTGCGGCTCTGACCCGCGTATGTTCCGAAGTATGGGGCGGTGCAGCGGTAGCGTTCGACGGTATCGACAATGCTCCTGAAGAGCGTGAGCGTGGTATCACCATTTCTACCTCCCACGTAGAATACGAATCTCCGAACCGTCACTACGCACACGTAGACTGCCCGGGCCACGCTGACTATGTTAAAAACATGATCACCGGTGCTGCGCAGATGGACGGCGCGATCCTGGTATGTGGTTCTACTGACGGCCCAATGCCTCAGACCCGTGAACACATCCTGCTGTCCCGTCAGGTTGGTGTACCTTACATCGTTGTATTCCTGAACAAAGCTGACCTGCTGGCTGAAGATTGCGGCGGTGCCGATTCTGAAGAATACGCAGAGATGCTGGAACTGGTTGAAATGGAACTGCGTGACCTGCTGTCTGAATACGACTTCCCAGGCGACGACACTCCAATCATCCCGGGTTCTGCTCTGATGGCCCTGAACGGCGAAGATGAGAACGAAATGGGTACTACCGCTGTTAAGAAGCTGGTAGAAACTCTGGATTCTTACATCCCTGAGCCAGAGCGTGCTATCGACGGCGCCTTCCTGATGCCAATCGAAGACGTATTCTCTATCCAGGGTCGTGGTACTGTTGTTACCGGCCGTGTTGAGCGTGGTATCGTTCGCACTGGTGAAGAACTGTCCATCATTGGTATCAAAGAGACCATCAAGACTACCTGTACTGGTGTTGAGATGTTCCGTAAGATCCTGGATGAAGGCCGTGCTGGTGAGAACGTAGGTGTTCTGCTGCGTGGTACCAAGCGTGACGAAGTTGAGCGTGGTCAGGTTCTGGCGAAGCCAGGTTCTATCACTCCTCACACCAAGTTCGAATCTGAAGTATACGTACTGGGTAAAGATGAAGGTGGTCGTCACACTCCATTCTTCAAAGGTTACCGTCCACAGTTCTACTTCCGTACCACTGACGTAACTGGTGCTTGTGAGCTGCCAGAAGGCGTTGAGATGGTAATGCCAGGCGACAACGTTAAGCTGACCATCACTCTGATCGCTCCTATTGCGATGGATGAAGGTCTGCGTTTTGCGATCCGTGAAGGCGGTCGTACCGTTGGCGCCGGTGTTGTAGCCAAGATCATCGAATAATTCGATATCCTGCTATAAAAAGAACCGGGCTCTGCCCGGTTTTTTTATGCCTGCCTCTGGAATCTGAGCGGATTATCTGTGACCGCCCGAGTCTGTAGGCTGGCTGGCATAGTAGGTCTGAAGTCCGCATTATGCGGGCTTTTTTATGCCTGTGATTTGTCGCTTCGTCGTTTTTTTGCTTCGCTGCGCAGGCAATAAAAAACCCGCACGGCTTACGCCGGGCGGGTTCTTTATTCAGCGGCTAATTACTTAGCTGCTTCTTTACGTGCTTTGGCTTCAGCAATCACTTTCTCTGCTACGTTAGCCGGGCATGGCATGTAGTGAGAAAATTCCATGGAGAACTGGCCACGGCCAGAAGTCATGGTACGCAGGTGACCGATGTAACCGAACATTTCGGACAGCGGTACGTCTGCCTTGATGCGAACGCCAGTCACGCCAGCTTCCTGATCCTTGATCATGCCGCGACGACGGTTCAGGTCACCGATAACATCACCAACGTGATCTTCCGGAGTGAACACGTCCACTTTCATGATTGGTTCCAGCAGCTGAGCGCCAGCTTTTGGCATGGACTGACGGAAAGCGCCTTTCGCAGCGATTTCGAACGCGATCGCCGAGGAGTCAACCGCGTGGTAAGAACCGTCGAACAGTTCAACTTCAACGTCCAGAACCTGGAAGCCGGCCAGAGGACCTTCAGCCATCATCAGACGGAAGCCTTTCTCAACCGCAGGCCAGAATTCTTTAGGTACGTTACCGCCCACAACAGAAGAGGTGAACTTGAAGCCGGTACCTGGCTCAGCAGGACGGATGCGGTAATCGATCTTACCGTACTGACCAGAACCACCAGACTGCTTCTTGTGGGTGTAGCTGTCTTCGATTGGCTTGGTGATGGTTTCGCGGTAAGCAACCTGTGGCTGACCAACGATCAGTTCAACACCGTAGGTACGCTTCAGAATGTCGACTTTAATGTCCAGGTGCAGTTCGCCCATACCTTTCAGAATGGTTTCGCCTGAGTCTTCGTCAGTCTCAACCTGGAAGGTTGGATCTTCAGCAACCATTTTACCGATCGCAATACCCATCTTATCAACAGCGCCTTTATCTTTAGGCTGTACTGCGATAGAGATTACCGGCTCAGGGAACACCATGGCTTCCAGAGTACATTCGTGCTTAGGATCACACAAGGTATGACCAGTCTGAACGTTCTTCATACCAACAACGGCAAGGATGTCACCAGCCTGAGCGTAATCGATTTCGTTACGTTCGTTAGCCTGCATCTCAACCATACGGCCGATACGCTCGGTTTTACCGGTGAAGCTGTTCAGTACGGTATCGCCTTTACGCATTACACCAGAGTAAATACGGATAAAGGTCAGGGCGCCGAAACGGTCGTCCATGATCTTGAACGCCAGGGCGCGCAGTGGCTCATCAGCAGAAACGATAGCTTTCTGGCCAGTCGGGTTACCTTCTTCGTCGGTCAGATCCTGAGGCTCAACTTCAGTAGGAGCCGGCAGGTAGTCTACAACCGCGTCCAGCAGCAGCTGCATGCCTTTGTTCTTAAAGGCAGAACCACAGTAGGTCGGGAAGAATTTCAGGTCGCGGGTACCGATACGGATGCAGCGCTTGATGTCTTCAATAGATGGCTCTTCGCCTTCCATGTAAGCCATCATCAGGTCGTCGTCCATTTCAACAGCAGATTCAATCAGCTGTTCACGGTACATTTCAACGTCGTCAACCATGTCGGCTGGCACGTCCTGTACGGTGTAGTTTTCTGGCTGGCCAGAATCGTCCCATACAAACGCCTTGCGGCTCAGCAGGTCAACAACACCAACGAACTCATCTTCGCGGCCGATAGGCAGAACCATGATCAGCGGGTTTGCGCCCAGTACGTTACGTACCTGGTCAACAACGCGCATGAAATCAGCGCCCAGACGGTCCAGTTTGTTAACGAAGATCAGACGGGATACTTCTGAGTCGTTCGCATAGCGCCAGTTGGTTTCAGATTGTGGCTCAACACCACCGGAACCACAGAATACGCCGATACCGCCGTCCAGTACTTTCAGGGAACGATATACTTCAACGGTGAAGTCAACGTGTCCAGGGGTGTCAATAACGTTGAAACGGTGGCCGTTCCAGAAACAGCTTACCGCCGCAGACTGAATGGTAATACCGCGTTCAGCTTCCTGTTCCATGAAGTCGGTGGTGGATTCGCCATCGTGTACTTCGCCCAGACGGTGGATTTTACCGGTCAGCTTCAGGATACGTTCGGTGGTGGTCGTTTTGCCCGCATCAACGTGGGCGAAAATACCAATGTTTCTGTATAAGGAAAGATCTGTCATAACATTACTCGGTTAGCAGAGACAAAATTCGCGCGCTACTTTACCTGTTTTCTCCTCCTTTTTCTCGTCGTTTTTGATCTGCAGAGGCAGGTTTTACCAAGAAATTTGCGCTGCAGACTGAAAAATAAGCAATTTCAGCCGCTCAGTTATCCGTGTTGCGCCGCTGCCGGGTCCATCGGCTGACGTATCTGCTGTGAAATAACAGGCCGGGAGTTGACAGTTTTGCCTTCCGGGGTATGATTGCGGCCCTTATGGGCGTGCCAGGATTACGGATCCTGCCCGCCGGATCATCAGACTTTTATGAGGACTTGGCTGTGGCAAAGGAAACGTTTGAACGTTCAAAACCCCACGTAAACGTTGGTACTATCGGTCACGTTGACCACGGTAAAACCACTCTGACTGCGGCTCTGACCCGCGTATGTTCCGAAGTATGGGGCGGTGCAGCGGTAGCGTTCGACGGTATCGACAATGCTCCTGAAGAGCGTGAGCGTGGTATCACCATTTCTACCTCCCACGTAGAATACGAATCTCCGAACCGTCACTACGCACACGTAGACTGCCCGGGCCACGCCGACTATGTTAAAAACATGATCACCGGTGCTGCGCAGATGGACGGCGCGATCCTGGTATGTGGTTCTACTGACGGCCCAATGCCTCAGACTCGTGAACACATCCTGCTGTCCCGTCAGGTTGGCGTACCTTACATCGTTGTATTCCTGAATAAAGCTGACCTGCTGGCTGAAGATTGCGGCGGTGCCGATTCTGAAGAATACGCAGAGATGCTGGAACTGGTTGAAATGGAACTGCGTGACCTGCTGTCTGAATACGACTTCCCAGGCGACGACACTCCAATCATCCCGGGTTCTGCTCTGATGGCCCTGAACGGCGAAGATGAGAACGAAATGGGTACTACCGCTGTTAAGAAGCTGGTAGAAACTCTGGATTCTTACATCCCTGAGCCAGAGCGTGCTATCGACGGTGCCTTCCTGATGCCAATCGAAGACGTATTCTCTATCCAGGGTCGTGGTACTGTTGTTACCGGTCGTGTTGAGCGTGGTATCGTTCGCACTGGTGAAGAACTGTCCATCATTGGTATCAAAGAGACCATCAAGACTACCTGTACCGGTGTTGAGATGTTCCGTAAGATTCTGGACGAAGGCCGTGCCGGTGAGAACGTAGGTGTTCTGCTGCGTGGTACCAAGCGTGACGAAGTTGAGCGTGGTCAGGTTCTGGCGAAGCCAGGTTCTATCACTCCTCACACCAAGTTCGAATCTGAAGTATACGTACTGGGTAAAGATGAAGGTGGTCGTCACACTCCATTCTTCAAAGGTTACCGTCCACAGTTCTACTTCCGTACCACTGACGTAACTGGTGCTTGTGAGCTGCCAGAAGGCGTTGAGATGGTAATGCCAGGTGATAACGTTAAGCTGACCATCACTCTGATCGCTCCTATCGCGATGGATGAAGGCCTGCGCTTTGCGATCCGTGAAGGCGGTCGTACTGTTGGTGCTGGTGTTGTAGCCAAGATCATCGAGTGATCTGAATACAAATTACAGGCCTTAGGGTCTGTGCTGAAAAGCCCGCTCTGTGCGGGCTTTTTTGTCAGTTTGATTCCGGTGTCGGCCTGCTTTGTCGGCTTCGGAAGTCGTCTGTTATTCCGTGGTTGACACTTTTTGTACAGCCGCATACAATTCGCGTCCCCTTAATCCGGGGAAAGTGAGCTCTTGCACATAAACTTGGAGTTTGGTAATGCAAAACCAACGAATCCGTATCCGTTTGAAGGCATTTGACCATCGACTGATCGATACCTCGACTCAGGAAATTGTTGATACTGCCAAACGTACGGGCGCTCAGGTACGTGGTCCTATCCCACTGCCTACTCGTAAAGAGCGTTATACCGTTCTGATCTCCCCGCACGTTAATAAAGACGCGCGTGATCAGTACGAAATCCGTACACACAAGCGCATGCTCGACATTGTTGAGCCAACTGAAAAAACAGTTGATGCGCTGATGAAACTGGATCTGGCTGCCGGCGTGGAAGTTCAGATCAGCCTGGGTTAATCCGTCAGGATTTATCCGTAAGGCTCTGTGTAACGCCCTTGTCCATGTCGGAGAAGAGGGCGGCCATAGTGGGTTAAGCCCCGTACACGAGAGGTAATTGGAAAATGGCAATTGGTATTGTCGGTAAGAAAGCGGGCATGACTCGTGTCTTTACCGAAGAAGGTCAATCTGTTGCTGTTACTGTAGTTCACGTAACACCTAACCGTGTTGCACAAGTGAAAACCGTTGAAACTGACGGCTACAGTGCTCTGCAGGTTACATTTGGTGAGAAGAAAGCTTCTCGCACAACTAAAGCTGAGGCAGGCCACTTTGCGAAAGCAAACGTTCAGGCAGGTCGTGGCGTTATGGAATTCCGTACCGAAGAAGCTCTGGCCAATGGCGATGAGCTGACCGTTGCGCAATTCGAAGCTGGTCAGAAAGTTGACGTGACTGGTTCATCTAAAGGTAAAGGCTTCCAGGGTGGCGTTAAGCGCTGGAACTTCCGTACCCAGGATGCTACCCACGGTAACTCCCTGTCTCATCGTGCCCCTGGTTCTATCGGTCAGTGTCAGACTCCTGGTCGTGTTTGGAAGGGCAAGAAGATGGCAGGTCACATGGGCGCTGAACAGGTTACTACTCAGAACCTGGAAGTTGTTCGTGTGGACGCAGAAAACAATCTGCTGCTGATCAAAGGTGCTGTGCCAGGTGCTACTGGTTCCGATGTGATTGTTAAACCAGCTGTTAAGGCTAAGGGGTAAGCAATGGAACTGAAAACTAACACTGGTACCGCAGTAGCTGTTTCTGAAGCTGCATTTGGTCGTGAATTTAATGAAGCTCTGGTTCACCAGATCGTTACCGCCTATATGGCCGGTGGCCGTCAGGGTACCAAAGCACAGAAATCCCGCTCTGAAGTTAGCGGTGGTGGTATTAAGCCATGGCGTCAGAAGGGAACAGGCCGTGCCCGTTCCGGTACTTCTAACAGCCCTATCTGGCGTTCAGGTGGTGTAACTTTCGCCGCCAAACCACGTAACTACGAGCAGAAAGTAAACAAGAAAATGTATCGCGCGGCGATGCAGTCCATCTTGTCTGAGCTGGTCCGTCAGGAGCGCCTGGTTGTTGCTGATTCTTTTGCTGTGGAATCCCACAAGACCAAAGAATTCGTTGCCAAGCTGAAAGAGATGGAACTGAGCAATGTCCTGATCGTTGCCGATGAGATCGACGAAAAGCTGTATCTGGCTGCCCGTAACGTTCCTCATGTTGGTATTACCGAAGCTTCAGCTATCGATCCTGTAAGCCTGATTGCTTTTGAAAAGGTACTGGTGACTGTGCCCGCCCTGAAGAAACTTGAGGAGGCCTACGCATGAACCGTGAACGTATCTATAAAGTGCTGGTAGCTCCGCATATTTCCGAGAAGGCAACTCTGGTTGCTGAAAAGCACGGCCAGTATGTATTCCGTGTTGCTCCGGATGCCACCAAGCCTGAAATCAAAAAGGCTGTTGAAGCTCTGTTCGAAGTGAAAGTTGATTCCGTACAGACCGTCAACATCAAAGGTAAAACCAAGCGTACTGCTCGCGGTACAGGCAAACGTAACGATGTGCGTAAAGCATACGTTCGCCTGGCTGAAGGTCAGGACATCGACTTCGCAGACGCGGAATAAGGGGTTTAAGTCATGGCATTGGTGAAAACTAAACCGACTTCTCCTGGCCGTCGCCATCTGGTGAAAGTCGTCAACAACGAACTGCACAAAGGTAAGCCTTTCGCAGCTCTGGTTGAGAAGAAGTCAAAAAGCGGTGGTCGTAACAACAACGGTCACATTACTACCCGTCACATTGGTGGTGGTCATAAGCAGCATTATCGCCTGATCGACTTCAAACGTGACAAGGACGGTATCCCAGCAGTTGTAGAACGTCTGGAATACGATCCTAACCGCAGCGCAAACATTGCACTGCTGAAGTACGCCGACGGCGAACGTCGTTACATTCTGGCTCCTAAAGGCCTGAGTGCTGGCGATGCGATTGTGTCTGGTGAAGATGCACCGATCAAAGTAGGTAGCGCGATGTCTCTGCGCAACGTACCGGTTGGTAGCGTAATTCACAACGTAGAACTGAAGCCTGGTAAAGGTGGTCAGATCGCACGTTCTGCAGGTACCTCTGCTCAGCTGGTAGCGCGTGAAGGTGCATACTGCACTCTGCGTCTGCGCTCTGGCGAAATGCGCAAGGTTCTGTCTGATTGTCGTGCCACTATCGGTGAAGTTGGCAACAATGAGCACGCTCTGCGTGAACTGGGTAAGGCTGGTGCTTCGCGCTGGCGCGGTGTTCGTCCTACCGTTCGCGGTGTGGTAATGAACCCTGTTGATCACCCACACGGTGGTGGTGAAGGTCGTACCTCTGGTGGTCGTCATCCTGTTACTCCATGGGGCGTTCCAACCAAGGGCTACAAGACTCGTAAGAATAAGCGTACCGATAAACTTATCGTACGTCGTCGTTCTGCGAAATAATTAGAGAGGATAGAACTGTGCCACGTTCATTGAAAAAAGGTCCATTTATTGACCATCACTTGATGAAGAAGGTAGAGGCTGCTCTTGAGAAGAACGACAAACGTCCGATCAAGACCTGGTCTCGCCGCTCCACAATCTTTCCAGATTTCGTGGGGCTGACAATCGCTGTTCATAACGGCAAACAACACATGCCAGTTTTCGTAACTGAAGACATGGTAGGACATAAACTCGGCGAATTCGCGCTGACCCGTACTTACAAGGGTCATGTGGCGGATAAGAAAGCCAAACGTTAATAAGGGGTGAAATATGTCTGAAGTAGCCGCTGTATTACGTGGTGCTCGCTTGTCTGCACAGAAAGCACGTCTGGTTGCGGATCAGATCCGCGGCAAGAAGATTGATGAAGCTCTGAACATTCTTTCCTTCTCAGGTAAGAAAGGCGCAGACATCATCAAGAAAGTACTGGAATCTGCCATCGCCAACGCTGAGCACAACGACGGTGCCGACGTAGACGAACTCAAGGTTTCTACCGTGTTCGTTGACGAAGGTATGACAATGAAGCGTATTCGTCCACGTGCGAAAGGTCGTGCCGATCGCATCATGAAACGCACTTGTCACATCACTGTGAAAGTTTCAGAAAAATAGGAGTTGGTCAGATGGGTCAGAAAGTTCATCCAACCGGTATCCGTTTAGGTATCACTAAAGATCATAACTCGATCTGGTATGCCGGTAAGGATAAGTACGCCGACAACCTGCTGACTGACATTGCTGTTCGATCTCTGATCGAAAAGCGCCTGGAAAAGGCTTCAGTGAGCAAGGTCGTTATTGAGCGTCCAGCGCAAAACGCCAAAGTAACCATTCACACTGCCCGTCCAGGCATCGTGATCGGTAAAAAAGGTGAAGACGTAGAAGTTCTGCGTAAAGATCTCAGCGATCTGATGGGTATCCCGGTACACATCAACATCGAAGAAGTTCGTAAACCGGATCTGGATGCCAAGCTGGTAGCCCAGAGCGTTGCAAGTCAGCTGGAGCGTCGTGTGATGTTCCGTCGCGCTATGAAGCGTGCTGTACAGAATGCAATGCGTGGTGGTGCCGAAGGTATCAAGATCCAAGTGAGTGGCCGTCTGGGTGGTGCTGAAATCGCTCGTTCCGAGTGGTACCGCGAAGGTCGTGTTCCTCTGCACACACTGCGTGCAGACATCGACTACGCAACTTATGAAGCACACACTACCTATGGTGTTATTGGCGTAAAAGTATGGATCTTCAAAGGCGAGATCCTCGGTGGTATCCAAGAGGTACGTGACCGCGCTAAGAACCAGGGCAAAAAGAAAACCGGTCGTTCATAAGGGGAATTAGTTATGTTGTTACCAAAACGTACAAAGTTCCGTAAAGTTCAGACCGGCCGCAACCGCGGTTTGGCGATCCGTGGCTCTAAAGTGAGCTTCGGTGAGTACGCTCTGAAGGCTACTGGACGTGGTCGTCTGACTTCTCGTCAGATTGAGGCAGCACGTCGTGCGATGACTCGTAAAGTTAAGCGTGGTGGTAAAATCTGGATCCGCGTTTTCCCGGATAAGCCAATTACCGAGAAGCCTCTTGAGGTTCGTATGGGTAAAGGTAAGGGTAACGTTGAGTACTGGGTTTGCCAGATTCAGCCAGGTCGCGTTCTTTACGAAATCGAAGGCGTACCAGAAGAGCTGGCTCGTGAAGCCTTTGCTCTGGCTGCTGCGAAACTGCCTTTTGAAACCGCATTTGTTAAACGGACGGTGCTGTGATGAAAGCAAGTGAACTGAAAAATAAATCAGTGGCTGAGCTGCAATCTCAGCTGGAAGAACTGTTGAGCGATCAATTTAAACTGCGTATGCAGAAAGCGACAGGTCAGCTGGGTCAGACTCATCTGATCGGCCAGACCCGTCGTGATATCGCTCGCGTAAAAACCGTGCTGGCTAGCAAGGCAGGTGAATAATCATGACTGAGAACACAAAAACCGTTCGTACCCTGAGTGGTCGTGTCGTGAGCAACAAGATGGACAAGTCCGTCACTGTTCTGGTTGAACGCTTTGTTAAGCATCCGATCTATAAAAAGTTCGTGAAACGCTCTACCAAAGTGATGGCCCACGATGAAAATAACGAATGCCAGATTGGCGATATCGTTACAGTAAAAGAGTCACGCCCAATGTCTAAAAACAAGACCTGGGCGCTGGTAAATATCGACGAGCGCGCCGCCAAGGTCTGAGGACCGGGCGCAGTTAGTTAGGAGCGAGAGGCATGATTCAAACTCAATCAATGCTCGACGTTGCCGACAACAGCGGCGCGAAGCGCGTACAGTGCATCAAAGTACTGGGCGGTTCTCATCGTCGTTATGCCGGCATCGGTGATTTGATTAAAGTATCCGTTAAGGAAGCAATTCCTCGCGGTAAAGTGAAAAAAGGTCAGGTAATGAACGCCGTGGTAGTACGTACCCGTAAAGGTGTACGTCGTCCGGACGGATCTATTATCCGTTTTGATGTAAACTCTGCCGTTCTGCTGAATGCTTCATTGGCGCCAATCGGTACCCGTATCTTTGGCCCTGTGACTCGTGAGCTGCGCTCTGAGCAGTTCATGAAAATCATTTCCCTGGCACCAGAAGTGCTCTAAGGGAGGGGGACGAGATATGTTAAAGATTCGCAAAAATGACGAAGTAGTTGTTATTGCCGGTAAAGATAAAGGCAAGCGTGGCAAAGTGCAGAAAGTTCTGCAGGATGGCCGTGTGCTGGTATCTGGCATTAACGTGGTGAAAAAACACCAGAAACCAAACCCGTACCTGCAGCAGCCAGGCGGCATCGTTGAAAAAGAAACCGGTATTCAGGTTTCCAACGTAGCCATCTGGAACCCGAAAACTGAGAAAGCTGACCGCGTTGGCTTCAAAGTTGAAGGCGAAAGCAAGGTACGTATCTTCAAATCCACAGGCGAACAAGTCGACGCCTAATTGGAGTTGGATACTACTATGTCACGTTTACAAGAACTGTATAAAAACGAAGTAGTAGCCAAGCTGCAAGAAGAGTTTGGTTACAAAAACATTATGGAAGTGCCTAAAGTCACCAAAATCACCCTGAACATGGGTGTTGGTGAAGCACTGGGCGACAAGAAACTGCTGGACAACGCTGTGGCCGAAATGGAAGCCATCAGCGGTCAGAAAGTTGTTGTCACCAAGGCGCGTAAGTCTGTCGCAGCTTTTAAACTGCGTGAAGGCTGGCCAATTGGCTGTAAAGTTACCCTGCGTCGTGAGCGTATGTGGGAATTCATGGATCGTCTGATCGACGTGGCTCTGCCACGTGTTCGTGACTTCCGTGGTATCAACCCTAAGTCTTTCGATGGTCGTGGTAACTACAGCATGGGTGTGAAGGAACAGATCATTTTCCCGGAAATTGAATACGATAAAGTAGACAAGGTCCGTGGTATGGATGTGACCATCACAACTACCGCAAAAACCAACGAAGAAGGCCGCGCTCTGCTGAAAGCGCTGCAGTTCCCGTTCCGTAACTAAGGAGTTAAGCATGGCTAAGATTAGCATGAAGAATCGTGAACTGAAGCGTGAAGCACTGGTTGCCAAGTTTGCCGCCAAGCGCGCTGAACTGAAAGCGATCGTGAGCAACGTTAACTCTTCTGACGAAGAGCGTTGGAATGCACAACAAGCTCTGCAGAAACTGCCACGCGATTCATCCGCGAGCCGTCTGCAGCGTCGTTGTCAAATGACAGGTCGTCCACACGGCGTATACCGTAAATTCAAGCTTTCACGTATTAAGTTGCGCGAAGAAGGCATGAAGGGTAATGTGCCAGGCCTGAAAAAAGCTAGTTGGTAAGCAATTCCCCCTTTCGGGTAGAACCGGAGGGGGGGCGCTGTACAACAGAGGTAACTATTAATGAGTATGCAAGATACGTTGGCGGACATGTTCACCCGCATTCGTAATGCCCAGCAAGCTGGTCATAAGAATGTAAGCATGCCGTCTTCAAAAATTAAGAAGTCTGTAGCCCAGGTTCTCGAAGCTGAAGGTTACATCAACAGTTTTTCTATCGATGAAGCGGTCAAGCCGACCATGACCATCGATCTGAAATACTACGAAGGTAAGCCAGTTATTGAACGTATCCAGCGCGTTAGCCGCCCTGGTCTGCGTCAGTACCGTGGCACCACAGAGCTGCCTAAAGTTGAAGCAGGTCTGGGTGTGGCTATCGTATCCACCTCTAAAGGCGTTATGACTGATCGCGCTGCTCGTGCTGCGGGCGTGGGCGGTGAAGTTATTGCGACCGTATTCTAAGGGGAATTACGATGTCTCGCGTAGCAAAAGCTCCTGTACAAATCCCAGCCGGCGTAGAAGTTAAACTGGCTGCAGACAAAATCGCCATCAAAGGCAAGCAAGGCCAGTTAGAACTGGATGTGCATTCTTCTGTTGAAATCAAACAGGAAGAAAATGTACTGACCTTCGCTCCTAAAACTGGCGACAAGCAAGCCAACGCTCTGGCCGGTACTTTCCGCGCCCTGGTAAACAATATGGTTACCGGTGTTAACGTTGGTTTCGAAAAGAAACTGATTCTGCAGGGTGTTGGTTATCGTGCCAAAGCATCCGGCAAGTCATTAAATTTGACTCTGGGCTTCTCTCACCCAATCGACTATGAACTGCCGGAAGGCATTTCTGTCGAGACGCCAAGCCAGACCGAAGTGGTTATCAAAGGTATTGATAAGCAGAAAGTAGGTCAGGTTGCTGCTGAGATCCGTGGCTACCGTCCACCAGAACCTTATAAAGGTAAGGGTGTTCGCTATGCTGATGAAAATGTGCGTCGTAAAGAAGCCAAGAAAAAGTAAGGTCTAGGCCATGAATGAGAAGAAAAAAGCTCGTTTGCGCCGTGCCACCAAAACACGGATGAACATCCGTGAGAAAAGCGCGGTTCGTCTGTGCGTTCATCGTACGCCCAGACACATTTACGCTCAGATCATCTCTGCCAATGGCGCTACCGTCTTGGCGACAGCTTCAACCGTTGAAGCGGATCTGCGTAGTGACACTACTGGTAACGTTAATGCAGCGACCAAAGTTGGTCAGTTGATTGCTGAGCGTGCGAAAGCCGCTGGCATCACCAAAGTTGCGTTCGATCGTTCTGGTTTTAAATACCATGGTCGTGTTAAAGCTCTGGCTGACGCGGCTCGTGAAAGCGGCCTGGAATTCTAAGGGTAAAGATCATGGCAAATAATGAACGTGTAGAACGTAACGAAAGTGAACTGCAAGAGAAGCTGGTTCAGGTAAACCGCGTAGCCAAAGTGGTAAAAGGTGGTCGTATTTTCGCCTTTACCGCTCTGACCGTGGTTGGCGACGGCAATGGTCGTGTTGGTTTTGGTCGTGGTAAGTCCCGTGAAGTGCCTCTGGCAATTCAAAAGGCGATGGAACAGGCTAAGCGCAACATGGTCAATGTTCAGCTGGACGGCAACACTCTGCAGTATCCTGTCCGTGCCCGTCACTCTGGCGCACAGATTTACATGCAGCCGGCCTCTGAAGGTACCGGTATCATCGCCGGCGGTGCAATGCGCGCCGTTCTGGAGATGGTTGGTGTTAAAAACGTATTGGCTAAGTGCTATGGCTCTACCAACCCGGTAAACGTTGTTCGTGCAACCTTCAATGGTCTGGCACAAATGAAGTCTCCGGAAGAAGTAGCTGCCAAGCGCGGTAAGTCCGTAGAAGAGATCCTGGGGTAATACGTTATGGCTAAGAAAACCGTAAAAGTGACCCAGACACGGAGCACAATTGGCAAGCTGCCAAAGCACCGTGCAACCATGCAAGGCCTGGGTCTGCGTCGTATTGGTCATACCGTTGAGCTGGAAGATACTCCATCTGTACGCGGCATGATCAACCAAGTTCAATACATGGTTAAGGTAGAAGGGGAGTAATATGCGTCTCAACGAATTGAGCCCAGCTCCTGGTTCGAAGCCTGCTCCTAAGCGTGTTGGCCGTGGTATCGGTTCCGGTCTGGGTAAGACTGGTGGCCGTGGTCACAAAGGTCAGAAATCACGCTCAGGCGGTAAAGTGGCTCCGGGCTTTGAAGGCGGTCAGATGCCAATCCACCGTCGTCTGCCAAAATTTGGCTTTACTTCACGCAAAGCACAGTACGTTGCAGAGATCCGTCTGAACGAACTGGCTCTGGTTGAAGGCGATGTTGTAGATCTGGCAGCACTGAAAGCTGCAGACGTTATCGGCGAGAAGATCAAAGAAGCTCGCGTGATTCTGTCTGGTGAAGTCAAGAAGGCTTTGACCATCAAAGGTCTGAAAGTCACTCAAGGCGCAAAAGCTGCTATTGAAGCAGCCGGTGGAAAGGTCGAAGACTAATGGCTAGGCAAGGACTCCCACAGGGCATGCAAGGCGGACTGACTGAACTCTGGTCGCGCATCCGCTTCGTGCTCCTGGCGATTGTAGTATATCGGATTGGCACCCATATCCCGGTGCCAGGTATTAATCCGGAAGCATTGGCACGTTTATTCGAGCAGAACCAGGGCACAATCCTGGAAATGTTCAATATGTTCTCCGGTGGTGCACTGGAGCGCATGAGTATTCTGGCGCTGGGCATCATGCCCTATATCTCTGCTTCCATTATCATGCAATTGCTGACGGCGGTGAGTCCGCAGCTGGAACAGTTGAAGAAAGAAGGCGAAGCCGGTCGTCGCAAGATTACCCAGTACACCCGTTACGGTACTGTACTGCTTGCAACGATTCAGGCCTTCGGCGTCTCGGCCGGCCTTGCCGGCCAGGGCGTTACTTTCTCTTCGGGCATTGATTTCTACATCGCAGCCGTACCTTCCTTCGTGGCAGGTGCAGTGTTCATGATGTGGCTGGGTGAGCAGGTTACCGAACGTGGTATCGGTAATGGCATCTCTATCCTGATCTTCGCCGGTATTGTTGCTGGTCTGCCGAGTGCAATTGGTCAGGCTTTCGAGTCTGCGCGTCAGGGTGACCTGAATATTCTGGTATTGCTGGTTATTGCTGCCCTGGCAGTCGTGGTGATCGGTTTCGTAGTCTTTGTTGAGCGCGGCCAGCGTCGCATCACCATTAACTACGCAAAACGTCAGCAGGGTCGTCAGATGTTTGCGGCACAGACAAGTCATTTACCGCTGAAACTTAATATGGCCGGTGTAATTCCTGCGATCTTTGCTTCAAGCCTGCTGTTGTTCCCTGCGTCTCTGGGAACGTGGTTTGGCCAGGGTGAGGGTATGGAGTGGCTGCAGGACATCAGTATGGCTCTGGCGCCAAGCCAGCCGCTGTACATCGTACTGTTCGCTGCCGGTATTATTTTCTTCTGCTACTTCTATACGGCGTTGATGTTCAACCCGAAAGATGTTGCCGAAAATCTGAAGAAGTCTGGTGCTTTCATTCCGGGTATCCGCCCGGGCATTCAGACTGCCAAGTATATTGATGCTGTCTTAGGACGCCTGACTCTGTTCGGTTCGCTGTACATTGCCGCGGTGTGTCTGATGCCTCAGTTCCTGGTAGTCGCTGCAGATGTACCTTTCTACTTCGGTGGCACATCGTTATTGATCGTGGTTGTGGTCGTAATGGATTTCATGGCTCAGGTTCAATCGCACCTGATGTCACACCAGTACGAATCGCTGATGAAGAAAGCAAATCTGAAGAATTTTGGCTCAGCCCGCTGAGCCAGATTTAGGAGACTGTCATGAAAGTACGTGCGTCTGTTAAAAAAATCTGCCGTGAATGCAAAATTATTCGCCGTAACGGTAGTGTGCGCGTGATCTGTTCAGATCCAAAGCACAAGCAACGTCAGGGTTAATCCCCGGACAAGGTCGGGTGTGAATATTACAGATGGCTTGATTTATTTTTGAGCTGCCTGTAGTATCTCGCGCCCTTTCATCAAGTAAAGTGTAACGGAGTTAGACATGGCCCGTATTGCCGGTGTCAATATTCCTGACAACAAGCATGCAGTGATTTCTCTGACCTATGTCTATGGCATTGGTCGTACTACTGCCCAGCAGATCTGTGCCGCTACTGGCATTGCTGAGACCACCAAAATCGGTGATCTGAGCGAAGAGTTGCTGGATGTTGTTCGTAACGAAGTAGCTAAACATACGGTTGAAGGTGATTTGCGCCGTGAAGTGCAAATGAACATCAAGCGTCTGATGGATATGGCTTGCTATCGTGGTATCCGCCACCGTCGCAGCCTGCCACTTCGTGGTCAGCGTACTAAAACGAATGCTCGTACCCGTAAGGGCCCGCGCAAACCGATCCGTAAGTAATCTTACGGTCGGTCTTTTAGTGTAGCTGCATTCGACTTGTTGCAGTGTTGATATTAAAAGCAGGATTTAAAAATGGCTAAGCCACAAAGATCAACCAAGAAAAAGGTTAAAAAGACGGTAGTCGATGGCATTGCGCACATCCACGCCTCTTTTAACAACACCATCGTAACCATCACCGACCGTCAGGGTAATGCTCTGTCATGGGCAACCGCCGGTGGTTCAGGTTTCCGTGGTTCTCGTAAGAGCACTCCTTTCGCCGCTCAGGTAGCAGCAGAGCGTGCTGGTGAAGCAGCAAAAGAGTACGGTCTGAAAAACCTCGACGTGGAAGTTAAAGGTCCAGGTCCAGGTCGTGAATCAGCAGTCCGCGCTCTGAACGCATGTGGATACAAGATCGCTAACATCACTGATGTTACTCCGATCCCACATAACGGCTGTCGTCCACCTAAGAAGCGTCGCGTATAAGGAGGCAGAAATATGGCACGTTATATTGGTCCTAAGTGTAAGCTGTCTCGTCGTGAAGGAACTGACCTGTTCCTGAAGAGCGGCGTTCGTGCATTAGACACTAAATGCAAAATGGAAACCAAGCCTGGCGTACACGGTGCTGGTCGCGGTCGTCTGTCTGACTACGGTCTGCAGCTGCGCGAAAAGCAAAAAGTACGTCGCTTGTACGGTATCCTGGAAAAGCAATTCCGCAGCTACTACAAAGAAGCAGCGCGTCGTAAAGGCGCAACCGGTGAAAACCTGCTGCAACTGCTGGAATCTCGTCTGGATAACGTTGTATACCGCATGGGCTTCGGCTCTACCCGCGCTGAATCACGTCAGCTGGTCACTCACAAAGCAGTCGCTGTGAATGGTCAGACTGTGAACGTTCCTTCGTTCAACGTTAAGAGCGGCGATGTGGTTACGATTCGTGAGAAAGCGAAAAATCAGGATCGTATCAAAACTGCTCTTGAGCTGGCAGCACAGCGCACTGATTGTGCGTGGATTGATGTCAATGCAGGTAAGATGGAAGGAACTTTCAAAGCAGTTCCTGAGCGCGCTGATCTCCCAGCAGAGATCAACGAAAACCTGATCGTGGAACTTTACTCTAAGTAATAGAGGAACTTAAGGGGCAGCTATGCAGCGTGCAGTTAATGAATTTTTGACACCTCGTCACATCCAGGTGGATGAGGTAAACAATACCCACGCTAAAGTGACTCTGGAGCCGCTTGAGCGCGGTTTCGGCCACACTTTAGGCAACGCATTGCGTCGTATCCTGCTTTCCTCTATGCCGGGTGCTGCAATCGTTGAATGCGAAATCGATGGCGTTCTGCATGAGTACAGCGCGATCGAAGGTGTACAGGAAGACGTAATTGAAATCCTGCTGAACCTGAAAGGTGTTGCGGTCAAATTACATGAACGTGACGAAGCGATTCTGAGCCTGGCGAAAGTTGGCCCGGCAACAGTAACAGCTGCCGATATTCAACTGGATCATGGTGTTGAGGTTGCTAACCCAGCTCACGTTATCGCCCATCTGGGTGAAGGCGCTGAACTGAAAATGACCCTGAAAGTTGCTTCCGGTCGTGGCTACGAGACTGTTGAGTCCCGTAACCAGAACGATGAAGAAACCAAGGCCATTGGCAAACTGCAGCTTGATGCTACCTACAGCCCGGTTAAGCGTGTTTCTTACAGCGTTGAAAGCGCTCGTGTGGAACAGCGTACCGATCTGGACAAACTGGTTATCGATCTCGAAACCAACGGTACCATCGATCCGGAAGAAGCGATCCGTCGTTCCGCGACCATCTTGCAGCAACAGCTGGCTATCTTCGTAAATCTGGAGAACGACGAAGTCGTTGAACAGATCCGCGAAGAAGAAGAGATCGATCCGATCCTGCTTCGTCCTGTGGACGATCTGGAACTGACCGTTCGTTCTGCCAACTGTCTGAAAGCAGAAAACATTTACTACATCGGTGATCTGATCCAGCGTACAGAAGTAGAGCTGTTGAAGACTCCTAATTTAGGTAAGAAGTCTCTGACTGAAATCAAAGACGTTCTGGCCTCACGCGGACTGTCGTTGGGAATGCATCTGGAGAACTGGCCACCTGCCAGCCTCCGTAACGACGACAAAGTATTAGCCTGAGCAGAGCGTTCAGTTAGTTAAGGAATAAAACCATGCGTCATCGTAAAAGTGGTCGTCACTTCAATCGTACCAGCGCACACCGTCAAGCCATGTTTAAAAACATGGCGGTGAGCCTGTTCGAGCATGAAATTATCAAGACTACCCTGCCAAAGGCGAAGGAGCTGCGTCGCGTAGCTGAGCCACTGATCACTCTTGCAAAAGAAGATTCAGTTGCTAACCGTCGTCTGGCCTTTGCTCGTACCCGTAGCAAAGAAGCAGTAGGTAAGTTGTTCAGCGATTTGGGTCCTCGTTATCAAACCCGCCCAGGTGGTTACATTCGTATTCTGAAATGTGGCTTCCGTGCTGGTGATAACGCTCCAATGGCATATGTTGAACTGGTAGACCGTCCGGTTGCAGTAGCAGAAGCGGATGTTGTTGAAGTTCAGGATGAAGCCGCTGAGTAATTTCGGCAGTTAAATAAAAAGGCCCGCCGTCGTAAGACTGCGGGCCTTTTTATTGGCCTTTTTTATTGGCCGTTATTCGCGCTTTTGCTGCTGTCTGGTAAAGGCCGCAATTTCATTCAGTGCCTGGCGCGCTTCAGGCATATAACCGGCGTGCAGCTGAAATACGTGCCACATCTGAGGATATTCACTCAGGGTTACCTCAGCGCCTGCATGGCGCATACGCTGAGCGAGGCGCACGCTGTCATCGTACAGAATTTCTTCGCTGCCAACCTGAATCAGGGTAGGTGGAAAATCGCTGAAGTCGGCATGCAGTGGCGATATATGCGGATTGTCCAGATCCTGCTGCCCGGCATACTGCTCCGCTGCGAAGAGAATCCAGTCTGTCTGCAGTAATACCTCCCGTTCTTTCCTTTCACTGATGGAAGCTCCGCTGCAGCTCAGATCACACCAGGGCGAGAATAAAACCAGAGCCTGTGGGCGTGGCAGCTGCTGTTCCAAAACAGCCGCAGTCAGGGCCAGACTCAGACCTCCACCGGCAGAATCACCGGCAATTATCACCGGCCCCTGAGCACTGAGAGTGCGGTAAGCGCTGAGTGCGTCCTCAAGGGCGGCTGGTGCCGGATGTTCAGGAGCAAGGCGGTAATCAATAAGCCAGGTATCAATACTGCACTGGCGGGCGATACGGGCGACCATTTCACCATGACTGGTCGGAGAACCGACGACATAGCCTCCGCCATGCAGATACAGCATCACACTCGCACCGGTATTTTGTGCGCTGCCGACGTCATGTACGGTCGCCGGTGTCAGACGCCAGGCGGGAACGCCGCCACAGGGAGTAATCTGTTTGCGTACGCCAAAAGGCATCGGCATGAGTTGTTGCAGGGCATTTAAACGCTGGCGTTGGCGTTTAAGGCCGAATTCGGGTGTGAATGTCGGTTGCACCAAAGCACGCAGAAGAGTGCGTGTCAGGCGGGCGGTCAGACTGGCCATAAGCCTTCCTGTGATTTTTTATTGATTTTACTGATGGGAATAAAAAAAAAGCGGGTCAAGATTAACCCGCAAACAACGTCTTAGGAAGGATACTCATCCATGAGCACGATCATGAGTTACTACCATAACCCGGGGCCATGTCAGATTGGGCAAGCAGCTGTAAAGAAGGGTCAGACGCTCCGCAGAGCGTCTGTGATCATGTTTTACAGCAGTGCGAGGCTCAGGCCAGGCCAATAGGTAATAATCAGCACACAGGCGAGCAGAATAAAGAAGAACGGGATGGTGGCGCGGTACAGCGTCATAACCGGCTTATTAAAGCGGAAGCTGGCAATAAACAGGTTCATCCCAACCGGCGGCGTAAAGTAGCCCAGCTGCATATTCGCGAGGAACAGAATGCCCAGATGAATCGGATGAATGCCGTACTCAATGGCAATCGGCAGAATGATCGGAATCATAATGACGATGGCTGAGAAAATATCGAGCATCATGCCCAGAATCAGCAGGAAGATCGTCAGCAGCAGCAAAAAGGTGAAGGAATCACTGACATGTTGCTGGATAAAAGCAAAGATCTGCTCCGGAATGCCGGCGTCAATCATGTAATTGGTTGAAGCCATGGAGACAGCAAGAATCAGCAGAATCGCGCCCACCAGTTTCATCGAGTCGCGCATCACCAGCGGCAGCCGGGTCAGGCTGATTTCACGGCGGATAACCACACTGACGATCAGTACATAAAAGGCAGTCAGCGCAGCCGCCTCTGATACCGCGAAAAAGCCGCTGTAAATACCGCCCAATACTACAAAAGGCAGCGGAATTTCCCATGCGCTGTCTTTAATCGCCGCCCAGGCTTCTGCTTTATCAAAAGGATGATGATCGCGCTCAATACCTCGTGACTGCCAGGCGCTGTAGAGCGACAGGGCAAACAACATCAGCAGGCCTGGCAGCAGACCAGCGAGGAACAGGTCATCGATGCTGACCGGCGTGTCCAGCGCCATTTGCTGAGCAACCACACCGTACAGAATCAGTGGCAGCGATGGTGCGAATAACAGACCCAGACTACCGGAAGTGGTAACCAGACCCAGATTAAACGACTCTTTGTAGCCTGCTTTCTGCAGCGCAGGCACCAGCAGCGCGCCAAGAGCGACGATGGTCACCCCGGAGGCGCCGGTAAAGGCGGTAAACAGTGCACAGGCTGCCAGAGCCACAATTGCCAGACCGCCGGGCATCCAGCCAAGGAAGGCATCGGTAATGCGTACCAGGCGTTGTGGAGCCTTGCTTTCGCCCAATAGATAACCTGCGAAGGTAAACAGCGGAATTGCAATCAGCACTGGCATTTCAGCAATCTGATAGATGCTGATAGCCATGGTCTGCAGATCAACATCGGTTTGCCAGAAGCCCCACATCGCACTGGCGGCGATCACGGTAAACAATGGCGCGCCGGCCAGTGCCAGAAATAACAGTAACAGCGGAACCAGAATGCTCATGCTTCAGCCTCCCGGGTCTGCCCGAGCAGTTCCTGCACGGCCTGCAGGCTGAAACGTAATCCCATCAGCGCGAAGCTTAACGGAATCACCAGTTGCAGCGGCCAGGCGGGCACACGTCCGAATGCGATATCGCCAAACTCGAAAGCAAAGCGCACAAAGGCCTGAGCATTCCAGGCTACAACCAGACAGATAAAGGCCGCAAAGGCCGAGGTCAGTACTGCCAGCCAGCGTTTGGTTTGCGGACCAGCGAGGCGGTTGATCAGATCAATGGCGATATGTTCGCGTGAGCGGGTGGCAAGCAGGGCACCGAGCAGGCCAAGCCAAAGTACCATAACCCGCAGCAATGGCTGCACCCAGACCACCCCGCCACCAAACAGTGTACGGGCGAGAATATCGACGCCGGCGAGAATAATCATCGCCAGCAGTAACAGCACCAGTACAGCATCTTCGATGCGGTGCAGGGTAGACAGCCATTTCTTCATTACTGCGCAGCCGCCTGACGGTTGTTGTTCAGGCTCTGCTTCAGCTTGTTGTACAGCTCAACCGGGTAAACCGATTTCTCGCGCAGGGTGTTAATGCTGTCCTGCGCCATCTTGCGCCAGGCCAGCTTATCTTCTTCGGTCAGCTCGACAAACTGCATGCCATTCTGTGCCAGTGCCGCACGTGCACCCTGCTCGTCTTTTTCGTTCTGTACATCCATCGCGCGGAAGGTTGCAGCCATAATGCGTTTCACAACGGCCTGATCAGCAGCGTCGATTTTGCTGAAGGCGCGTTCGTCAACGACCAGCATGCCGAAGATAAAGGCCAGTGGAAAATCGGTGGCATAGCTCAGTTTGGTGTGCCATTGCAGGGCAATCGCCGAGGTGGCATTGACGGCAACGGTATCAATCAAACCAGTCTGCAGGCTGGTATAAACATCGGATACCGGCAGGGAGATCGGCTCTACCTGACCATTCTCAAAAGTGGTCTGGCTGATGATGTCGCCTTCCGGCACCCAGACTTTCTGGCTGCGAACATCCACCGATGATTTCAGTGGCTTGTTGGACATCAGATAAGCAAAACCACCTTCTGACAGGCCCAGCAGGATGTAGCCTTTTTCCTGCAGCGCTGCAGCGATGTACTGGTCGTACTCGGCGCGCACAGCACGTACTTCATCGAGATTGCGGAACGTAAATGGCAGGCTGTACAACTGCGTCACGTTGGTAATGTGTGACATTGCACCGGTAGAAACGGCACCACCCTGCAGCTGACGGATCTGCATTTTACGCAGCACGCTTTTATCGCTGCCCTGTACGCCACCGGGGAAATATTTGATTTTTACCCGGCTGTCGGTTTCCTGCTTGATGTCATCAGCAGCCTGACGCATCAGTTTCATCCAGTTGGTGCCATCAGGAACCAGAGTGGCAATTTTCAGGGTGGTGGCAGCCTGAGCCAGAGGACTCAGCAGACTCAGGGTCAGCGCCAGGGCGGTGATCAGTTTCATAGGATCTCACTCAAAGTATTCAGAGGATTCGGCTAACAGAACGGCTGCCTGGCGCTGGGCCAGACGGTTAATCAGGGTGAGCCCCTCGCTGTGCGGGTCGGCATCCAGAGCTTCCTGTAATAAGCGGTCGTGCAATTCCTGTTCAAACATCAGGCGGGCGTATTGCTTGGCGTACAGCACCTTGGCCATCAGGTTTTCGCCCCGGGTCATGTCGATGGCGCGTTCAAAATATTCCCGTCCCAGTTCCGGTTTACCGCCCAGTGACGGAGGGAGCTGGGTTTCCAGTACACCGAGGTAAACCTGCACGGTCGCGTGATCGTAGGCGGGGTCCTGGGTTGCGACCCATTGCATCAGAATTTTGACCTTGCCGAGCTGGGCGATGGCATTCCAGTCGTCGCTGTTGGCCTGAATCCAGCCGGCCCAGGCAGCAGCCATGGCGTAGAACACGGCGATATCGTCGGCGTCGTAGTCTTCTTCCAGACCGGCCAGCAGATCATTCTGTGGGCCGTCGATTAAGGTGCAGGCATCTTCATCGTATTCGCACAGGGCGCGGCGGGCGTAGCCGATGGCCTTGTCGGCCATGCGTTTGGCCTGATCCGGGTCCTGAGCAAAGACGCCGGCATAAGCGCCGTACAGGCGGGAGCCGGCGAGCAGGAAGTCTTCGTTTTCGGGGTAAGTAAGAATCAGGGCATCAAGTAACAACAGATAGGCCGGAGCACCGGCGGCGACGATGGCCGGGTCATCCTGGTTCATCATTGAACGGGAGAGGTTGCCGGGCAGGTTACTCACCGAGCAGGCGCTGAGTAACCCGAATAACATAAGACTGACTAGTGTTTTCATACCGCTTTCAGAACCAGAGCGCTGCTTTCAGGAGCGCGGATTGTACACTGGTTATCCTTGCGGTTTCATTACCTGCTCAGGCCATAAACCCCGGGTGTGTCAGCCAAGCTTCTCCAGCGGCTGATATTCAGCGGGTGCGCCGACGACAAAGTCGATACCAATGGAACGCAGAATTTCCCAGACGTTATTGTTGGCGCTGTATTCGGCGATGGTTTTTTTGGCCATAAAATGGGTGATTTCCTGGATGGATTTCACCAGCGCATAATCGGCTGAACTGGTATGCAGCCCGTCAATAAAGCTGTGATCGATCTTCACATAGTCAACCGGCAGGGCTTTGAGGTATTCGAATGACGATTGTCCGGTACCGAAATCCGACAGCACAAACTGGCAGCCGAGACTGCGCATTTCATGCATAAAGTCGGCGGCATCTTCCAGATTGCGGATAGCGGATGTCTCGTTCAGCTCAAAACAGAGTTTCTTCACCGGAACATCTTTTTCACGCGCCTGCTCAAAAATATAGGCCAGCAGGCTTTCATCATTGATGGCATGACCCGACAGGCGCAGCACAAAACGGCTGATACTCTGGGCGGCATTGGGGTGATCATGCAGCCACTGCACCAGTTGCTCCAGCGTCCAGCGGTCGAGCATATACATACGGTTGTAGTTTTCAGCAGCCTGCAGATATTCCAGTGGCGGAATCTGAGCACCATTTTTATCCCGGATGCTGATAATGATTTCGTACTGACGGGTTCCTTTGTGGCGTTCCTGAATGGCGGTGATCGGTACGCACAGCACCTGTAACTGGTTGTTGGCCAGCGCCTGATTGAGTTTGTTGCCCCAGGCCATAAACTCATCGTGACGCAGGCGGCCGGCGTCATCGAATTCGTACTGAACGATACGTGAGCCACCTTTTTCTTTGGCAATCAGGCAGGCAGATTCGGCCTGCTCAACCAGATCGGATGCGTCGGTGATATCGGCATTCATGGCGGCCAGGCCGACACTGATATGAATATGGAAACTGTCTGAGCCACTGCTGATGGCAGTGCCTTCTATATTTTTCTTCAGTAGTTTGATGCTGGCTTCGGCCTGCTCCATATCCGCGTGATTGAGCAGTACGGCAAACTCGTTACTGCCGATACGGGCGCACAACGCGTCTTTGCACTCTTCTTCCAGCATGGTCGCTACGGCCTGCAGGCAGGTATCCCCGCCATCGACGCCGTAGTTTTTGTTGATCAGTTTGAACTGGTCGATATCGATCATGGCCAGAGTGCAGGGTGCCGGGTTGCGCAGGCTGGCCTGGAAGCGTTCCTGTAACTGACGCAGGAAATGCTGACGATTGGTGAGGCCGGTAAGAGCGTCGATATTGGCCTGCTCAGACAGATCGCGGTAAATCTGTTGCACCAGTTTATCAACGCCCTGATCGACCGCTGATTCGTCCTGTTCGTACATCCGTTTCACCCGGCCTTCATCAAAGGCGCGGGCCAGTTCGGCCAGCGTGAAGTCGATCACTTTCATACCGCTGTGATTAACACAGGCAAACTTGGACGCATCCTGCGCAATCCACACCACAGACACCGCCTGATCCTGTTCCACCAGTAACAGCCAGTCGCCAATCTGCAGATTCATGGCGCGGCGCACACCGCGACCTTCGGGCACCACTTCGGCGGGCTTGGCGACGAAGGTTGGCAGGTCGATGGCTTCACGGATTTCGCCCTGATTCAGATGGCTTTCGGCGGCGGCCATAATTTCGTCGTACCAGCGCTGGTGCTCCGGCAGGCTGCCATTCAGCCGATCAAGCTCGGCGCGGGCCAGCTCCATCATCGGCTGAAAGCGCTGTAGTAATTCCCGCCGGCCACTGTTGTCGGGATTAAACAGCGCAAGCACCTGACGGTAGAGCTTAACCGCACCTTTAAAGCGCTTGCTGTCCGGACCTTCGCGCAACAGCAGCAATGCCAGTATCTGTTGCCAGCCCTGCTGCAGCCATTCAACGACACAGGATGGCAGCGTCCGGTCGGAGCTGTCTTTACCGACCAGATGTTCAATCTGGCGGCGGACCTTCTGTAATTTATGCTCGCCCTCAGCAGCCTGAGCGACGCGTTCGGCATTTTGCCGGGCTTTGCGTTCTGCGCCGCTGACCAGCCCCTGCAGGCTTTCGAGTAATTCGTCGAGTGAGCTTTCATCATTGCTGATGTTGTGCACAACCGGGTCAACCAGGCTTTGCAGACGGGCTGTTATCTGAGCTTCGCCGCTGGTGGTGAGCTGACCCAGCTTGGCCAGTTGGTTCAGTACCTGCCGGCCGGGATGGTCAGGGTTGAACAGCAGGCTGGCGTCTTTCAGCATCAGCTGCAGTAATGGCCAGCCCAGACGTTCAATAAAGGGTTTGATAAATTCGGCAACCTGATCGCTCGACAGCAGGTGCTGGGTGACGTGTTCCAGTGTGTCGATGGCGTCACGGGATTCGGCTGGCAGGCTGACGTCTTTCTCGGCCAGGGCTTTTTCAACGTGCTCGCGTACATGTCCCTGAGCCAGGCTCTGCTGCTGGGCGACATGGTTCAGAACATTGCTGATCAGTTCAGGCTCCGCTGCCGGTAAGGCATCCTGTGCCAGAGCCGCCTGTTCAAAGCGCTGGTAGCGCAATTGCAGCAGATTCTGAATATTGGAATAGGCCTGGCGGGCTTCTTCCTGGTGGCGCTGGAAGTTCTGCAGGGTCTGTTCGTTATAGTGAGCCGGCTGCATATTACGCGCAGCTGGACCTGAGCCAGCGGAGCTACTGATGGGAGAGATATTTCCTGCGCCGCTGTTACTGGAACCGCTGTTGTTACCAGAACCGTTGTTACCGGAGCCGTTGTTGCCGGAACCACTTCCTCCGCCGTTATTCTGGTTCTGTTGCGGGGAGTTTTCCTGCTTTTCCGGAGTGGGTCTCCGGTAGCGGAAGGTCAGTGGAATATCGATCTGTTTAACCAGATTCTGATACGTGGTTTGCAGGTTGCCACCGGCAATCTGTTCAAAGGTTTCAAAGGCCAGTGCCCGTGCTTCCTGTGGCAGCTGCAGTTTTTCCAGCGCATCGCGGAAGGCTTCGGTAACCGTGCCCGGGCCAATCGGGTTAAAGCAGTTTTCGATACTGGCGTCGGACAGTGTGTCGAGCAGCTGACGCAGCTCGAAGGTCATGTGGGCCAGTCGTGACTGCAGGTGGGAGGAGGTTACTTTGGCCAGTAACCAGTCTTCAAATTCTGCCTGCTGTACCAGCGACAGGCGCATATCGCCACTGGCCTGCTGATTTTCGGCGCTGTATTCCGGCTTGCCTTCGGACCAGAGTTCAAGCTGACGTTTCAGGTTCTGGGTAAATTTCTGATGCAGTGCCGCAGCTTTGTCTTTCGACTGTTTTTCCAGTCGCAGCCACTGTTGCTGCTCAGTGGTGTTGCGCGCCATGTTGGCTTTGGTAAAGGTGCCTTCAAGAAATTCCGGCAGCCAGAGTTTGGGCAGGCGGTCTATCAGGGCGTTGGCTTCCTGATGGAACAGCTCCAGATATTTTTTGCGCTGCTCGGGGCTGAGCTTCTTTACATTGCGGTGATTCTGGTTGAACTCCTGCAGCTGCAGAAACAGACGGTCGTCTGCTTGATGCAGGCGTACTCCGGCGTGCTGCTCGTTACAGAATACCCATTCTACTTTGACATTGGTTTTTTGCTGATCCAGTGACAGCTCCAGTGTCAGGGTGCCATTGGTATTCTGTGGCTGGCCGTGTGGCCAGAGCAGGTGCATGCCGCTTTGCGAATAGTCCAGTACCTGACAGTCGAGCTCGGTGCCATCGGCAAATAACAGGCGTGCGTTAACGTAGGTGGAAAATCGCGGGTGTTCTCTCAGTTCGACAGCCATGTTTCAGTCCATTTATGCGGGGCAGCTTGAGCTGACCCCGGTTTTGGAGCCCGGATTATCAGTATAGTCCGTCGCTCCATCCCTTCCTGTTCTGTGCAGTAATGCTGTTATATCCCGGCATTACCTGCGTTCGGGCGCACGAATACCAGCCAGTGCAGTGGCAGTATAGGGGGCCGGCAGGAATATATCTGTAAACGCATATTTTATCTGAATCCATGGCTGCGCCTACTGTTATTACGGCCAAAGTATCAGAAGGTTACGGCGTACAGACACCCGTTTAATCGCTGTCAGCAGACCCCGTATTGCGGTGATTATCTGCCCGCGCCTGCTTCAGTTTGCGGTACAGCGTGCGTTCACTGATGCCCAGTTTGTGAGCCAGTCTGGCATTGTCTCCCGGGTGACGGGCGGCCAGTTGGGTAAGATAAGCGCTCTCGAGCTGATCCAGTGGCATGATATCCGGCAGGCCATTGTGGGCAATCAGGGCTGCAGGATTGTTATCTGCAGCATGCTGATGCTGGCTGAACTGGTGCAGATTCAGGCGCAGGTGTTCGGGTTCAATCTGTGAGCCGTCACACAGCAGGATGGCGCGCTCTATGCGGTTGCGCAGCTCGCGGATATTGCCGGGAAAATCCTGCTGTATCAGCCAGTCGCAGGCTTCTTCTGAAAGCTGCAGAACACGGTGCTGGCTGAGTTGCTGCAACAGGTGAGTTGCCAGTGGAATGATGTCTTCCGGCCGCTCGCGCAGGGAGGGCAAAACCACGGGGAAAGGGCTGATGCGGTAATACAGATCCTGGCGGAAGGTGCCGGCGGCAACCATATCACCCAGTTGGCGGTGAGTAGCGCAAATCAGACGGAAATCGGCATGGCGCGGCGTAATACTGCCCACCGGACGGTAACTGCCGGATTCGATCAGACGCAATAACTTAACCTGCATTGGCAGCGGAATATCGCCGATTTCATCCAGAAATAACGTGCCACCACGGGCTGCTTCTACCAGTCCGGGTTTGCGGTGAGTGGCGCCGGTAAAAGCGCCTTTTTCGTGCCCGAATAATTCACTTTCAAACAGGCTTTCAGTCAGTCCTGAGCATTCTACGGTAACAAAGGGGCTGTTACGCCGCGGACTGTGACCGTGCAGATATTGTGCGGCCAGTTCTTTACCGGTGCCGGATTCGCCCAGCAGCAGGACGCTGATATCGCTGGCGGATGCACGACTGAGCAGTTCCAGCATCTGGGTATAAGCTGGGCTGTAACCAACCATCTGTTGTTCAAACGGGCAGTCGCCATGCTGCACCGGATTCATAATTTCTACGAAGAAGCGGATTTCGCCCTGCTCATCACGGATCGGGCTGATTTCAACATCCACATGCTCACGTCCGCGGGCCGTGTTGTGAATATGCAGAATGCGCTGACGCTGGCCACTTTCGAAGCACTGACGCAGCGGGCAGGTTTCACCAGCCTGATCGCAGGGCACCTTGTAGCCATGGGATACGTCATAGCAGTGTCGGCCGACCACATCATCATTACCGGCGAATGTGTGGCGATAGGCTTCGTTGGCAGCACAGATTTCATAATCCGGACTGAGCAGTACGGCAGGTGCGGCAATGGCATCCAGCAAAGAAGAGATGGCAGGCAGAGAGCGGTAATGTGGATTGCTGAACATAACATGACGCCTGTGGCAGGTGGTGTGTCAAATCTGGCAGTCCGTCAGTAATTTGTAAAGCATTGCCTGGGATTTATCCTGCGGTGCGGGCCTTTTAGCACGTTTATCCGGATTGGCCTGCTCCTTGCTCTGCTCTGTGCCGCCCGGCGCGGCATATGGATAGTCAGCATCCCTGCGACAAAGCATCGCAGTGCTGCTACTGATATATTGCTTTATGCTGATGAAGTTATTTTGGCGTTTTATGTTTCTGTCGCGCTGCAGAGGGTCTGCCGGCCATTGCCGGCCTACGGTGTGTCACTTTTGCAAGAGAACGTTTATGGCAAAAAAATCCCTGTTTTCTGTACCTCTGGTGCGCGAGCTGATGGTCGTTCTGCTGATCAAGCTGGTGTTGATTTTTGCCATCCGCATTTTCTGGTTTTCTGACCCTGTGGACATGACCAATCCGCAGGATGCTGTTTCGCAACAATTCGGTCTTTCAACTATTACCCCCTCGCAATCGGAGGATCAGCAATGATCAGTGAGAGTCTCGTCGATTTATCGCGGCTGCAGTTTGCTATCACCGCGCTTTATCACTTTTTGTTTGTACCATTAACGCTGGGTCTGTCATTTATTCTGGCGATTATGGAATCTGCTTTCGTGATGACCGGTAAACAGGTCTATCAGGATATGGTGAAATTCTGGGGCAAGTTATTTGGTATTAACTTTGCCCTTGGTGTAACCACGGGCCTGACCATGGAATTCCAGTTCGGTACGAACTGGGCGTATTACTCGCATTATGTCGGTGACATCTTCGGTGCACCGCTGGCGATTGAAGGCCTGATGGCGTTCTTCCTCGAATCGACCTTTATTGGTTTATTCTTTTTTGGCTGGGACCGCCTGACCCGCGTACAACATTTAATGGTGACCTGGCTGGTGGCGATTGGCTCCAATATGTCGGCGCTGTGGATTCTTATTGCCAATGGCTGGATGCAGAATCCGGTGGGGGCAGAATTTAATTACGAAACCATGCGCATGGAAATGACTGACTTTGCTGAGGTGATTTTTAACCCGGTAGCGCAGGTTAAATTTGTACATACCGTATCTGCCGGTTATGTCACCGGGGCGATGTTTGTGCTGGCAATTTCAGCGTATTACATGCTGAAAAAACGTGACCTTCCTTTTGCCCGCCGCTCGTTTGCCATTGCCGCAAGCTTCGGTTTTGCCTCTATTATCAGTGTGATTATTCTCGGCGATGAATCCGGTTACGAAATTGGTGATGTGCAGAAAACCAAACTGGCGGCGATTGAAGCCGAATGGCATACCCAGGAACCACCGGCAGATTTCACCCTGATTGGCTTCCCGAATCAGGAAACCATGGAAACCGATTACGCGGTTAAAATTCCGGGCGCACTGGGGTTAATTGCTACCCGTTCGGTGGATGAAGAAATTGTCGGTATTAAAGATCTTCTGAAGGAACACGAGCTGCGCATTCGTCGTGGTATCGAAGCTTATGCTTTGCTTGAAAAAATGCGTCATGGCGATAAGTCCGATCCGACGGTTGCAGCCTTTGATGCATTGAAAGACGATCTTGGTTATGGCCTGTTGCTGAAGAAATACACCAACAATGTGGTCGATGCCACCGAAGAACAAATCAAGCAGGCGGCACAGGATACCATTCCGAAAGTAGCGCCTATGTTCTGGGCATTCCGTCTTATGGTTGGCCTTGGCTTCCTGATGCTGATTCTGATTTCACTATCGTTCTACTACAGCACACAGCACAACGTAGAAACCAAAACCTGGTTGTTAAAAGCCCTGATTATTTCGTTGCCGGCGCCGTGGATTGCCTGTGAAGTCGGCTGGTTTGTCGCTGAATTCGGTCGCCAGCCATGGTCGATTGCCGAAGTGTTACCAACGCATTTATCTGTATCAACCCGTTCGGTGGAAGATCTGTATATGAGTCTGGCAGGGTTTATCGGTTTTTATACGCTGCTGTTAATTGTCGAAATGTACCTGATGATCCGCTTTGCCCGACTGGGGCCATCCAGTCTGCATACCGGACGTTATCATTTTGAACAGAATCACGGTGCCGGTGCGGCTATCGCCCAGCCCCAGCAAGCTGTCGCCGATCAGGCATAAGGAGCAGAACATGGATTACGAAAGCCTTAAATTAATCTGGTGGGTATTAATTGGTGTGCTGCTGATTGGTTTTGCAGTGACCGACGGTTTCGATATGGGCGTAGGTGCCTTGTTACGTGTGCTCGGTAAAACTGACAGCGAGCGCCGCGTGATGCTGAATACCATTGGCCCGCACTGGGATGGTAATCAGGTGTGGTTTATTACCGCCGGTGGTGCCATTTTTGCGGCCTGGCCGGTGGTGTATGCCGTCGCATTTTCCGGTTTTTACTGGGCGCTGTTGCTGGTGTTATTTGCGCTGTTTTTCCGTCCGGTGGGTTTTGAGTACCGCTCGAAAATGGAAGATCCGCGCTGGCGCAGTGCCTGGGACTGGGGCCTGACCATTGGCGGCGCGGTTCCGGCACTGGTGTTTGGTGTGGCCTTCGGCAATTTATTCCTCGGCGTGCCATTTACTCTGGATGAATTTATGCGCTCCACCTATACCGGTTCATTCTGGGCGCTGCTGAATCCGTTTGCGCTGGTGGCCGGTCTGGTCAGTCTTGGTATGCTGGCCATGCACGGTGCAACCTATCTGCAGATGCGTACCGATGGTGACCTGCACGAGCGCGCGCGGAAAATCTCCATGCTGCTGGCGATTATCGTTGCCGTACTTTTTGCCACGGCTGGCATCTGGATTTATGCGGGAATCGACGGGCTGGTGATTACCAGTACGATTAATACTGCCGCGGCCATGACGCCACTGGATAAAACCGTAGACGTCGCAGCGGGTGGCTGGCTGGAAAATTATTCCCGTTATCCGCTCATGATCAGCGCACCGGTAATCGCTTTTACTGGCCTGTTAATTACCGTGCTGATGTCAGCTGCTAACCGTGGTGCTCTGGCCTTTATCGGCAGCTCGCTGGCGGTGACCGGTATTATCTGTACCGCAGGGTTCAGCCTGTTTCCGTTCATTATGCCATCAAGCCTGGACCCTTCGTTCAGCCTGACGGTATGGGATGTGGTTTCCAGTCAGAAAACGCTGGGCATTATGTTCTGGGTGGCGATGTTCTTTGTACCGATTATTCTGCTCTATACCACCTGGGGCTATTACAAAATGCGCGGTCGTTTGACCACGGCTTTTATTGAAGACAATAAATACAGCACTTACTGAGAAAGGAGACGATTTATGTGGTATTTCGCCTGGATTTTAGGGGTGTTGCTGGCCTGTTCTTTTGGTCTGATTAACGCCATGTGGCTGGAAATGAACGAAAACTTTGACCGCGATGCGGATCTGAAAGAGTAAGCCATGAACGCACCGGTGGATTACAAAGCTTACGGCCCGCTGTATGCGGGCTGGGCCCGGGCATTGTCATTACTGGCCGCGCTCGGTTTATCGGGATTATTGCTGGCGGTGCCGCATGTGGTTGCCAGCGAAACCATGAATATTGACCATGGCCTGCTGTCGCTGTGCCTGTGGGGCATCAGCGCTGGTTTTGTGCATGGTGTTGGCTATGTGCCGGAAATGAAAATCTGGCGCCTGGTGTTCAGCCCTTATATCGGCTGGCCACTGATGCTGGTTTGTGGCTGGTGGTGGATCGTCTGACAGCTGTTGTCTGAGTGTCGGGGCTGCCATACCGGCTGTATTTCTGTATGCTTATTCGGAAATGTAAAAGGAGAACTGACATGGCATTAAGCAAAGACGATTTATTGGCCGAAGCCCGCTCTGCGGTGAATCCTGTTGATGCCGCCGCCGCTGAGGCGTTGCTGGCGAACGGCGCAGTGGTACTCGATGTACGTGAGCCGGCGGAGTTTGATATGGGCCACCTGCCGGGTGCGGTTAACGTCCCGCGCGGTGTGCTGGAATTCCGTGTGGGTGATCACCCGGCGCTGACCAATCCCCAGGCCGAGATTCTGCTGTATTGTAAAAATGGCGGCCGCAGCACACTGGCAGCCTACACCCTGAAACGCATGGGGTTTGAGCAGGTGAAAATGCTGGTGGGTGGCTTCGATGGCTGGAGCGGCACCGTGCATAAAGTGGAAGTTGACCCAAGCGTGTATCGCTGAGGAGTTGCAGGCCATGGGAATGTTAAAACGCAGTGTGTTGCTGACGGCAATGCTTGGTCTGGCGCCGGTGTGGGTGGTGGCTGCCGATAATACTCAGCTGACTCAGGAAGCCCGGCAACAGACCAAAGCCTTTGCTCAGGCATTGCAGAAAACCCTGAAGCAGGGGATTCAGGCGAGCGGCCCTGAAGCGGCGATTCAGCTGTGCAATACCGAAGCTCCGGCCATTGCCGCCGGGCTGAGCCAGAATGGCTGGCAGGTGGCGCGCACCTCAACAAAAATCCGCAACCCGGATAATGTTGCCGATGATTGGGAACTGCAGACGCTGGAAGATTTTTCCCGCCGGCTGCAGGCCGGTGAAGACCCGGCGGGCATTGAAGCGACGACCGTTGCCGATGGCGAATTCCGTTATATGAAAGCCATTCCAACGGCGCCGCTGTGTCTGACCTGTCATGGCTCACAACTGGCACCGGCGGTAACCGCCAGGCTGGACGAGTTGTATCCTGCCGATCAGGCACGCGGCTTTAATGCCGGCGATCTGCGTGGTGCTTTCACTTTGCGTAAAACACTGGAGGAATAACGTGTCGGAACACCGTATTGATATTCGCTGGGAAAAACAGGGTGAGTTTTCCCATGAGGGATTTGAGCGCCGCCATAGTATTCAGTTTTTACCTCAGCTCAGTCTGACCGCAGGCGGGGCCGGTAACGATTTCGGTGCCGACCCTGAACAGATGCTGGCGGCGGCGATGGCCAGCTGCCATATGCAGACCTTTCTGGCACTGGCGGCGAAAAAGCGCCTGCAGGTGTTGTCGTATGACGATTCGGCGGTGGCGGAAATGGAGCAGCGCGACGATGGAAAGTTCTGGGTTGCCCGTATCCGTCTGAATCCGAAGGTGGTTTTCAGCGGCGATAAACAACCGGATGAAGCGGCGGTGATCGCCATGCACGATAAAGCACACCAGCATTGTTTTATTGCTAACTCCACTACCAGCGACGTTCAGGTTAACCCGCTGTTCTGAGTGCTGTAAGCGGCGCCGATTGCCTTTATGGGTGATCTGCGTCGCCTTTTACCGTTAAGATTCAGCTACTCTTTTACGTAACCAATGTTTATCAAGTGGTTTACCTGACGGTGCTGAACTGAGCTTTGATGATTCTCTCCTTTTCTAAAATGGTCGGCCTCTCCGGCGTTGATAACAACGAAAATGCCCGCGCCCGGCGCATTGGCCGTATGTTTGAATGGCCGATGATTCTGATCGCCTTCTGGATTGTATTCGAGTGGTATCTCGAAGCCCGCGCCGATGGCCCACTGCCGTACACCTACATTACCGACTGGTTTTTATGGACTTTCTTTTTGCTGGAAACCCTGGTGCTGACTGCGGTGGTGGACGATAAGGCGCGCTATTTACGTAATAACTGGAGCAATCTGGTGATTGTGATTGCCGGTATGCCGTTGCTCTGGCAGGCCTTTCCCCACGCCGGTGGCTTACGTGCACTGCGATTGCTGGCGATGTTCACCATGCTGATGAATATGTCCGGCTCGTTCCAGAAAATTATGGGAAGAAATCACCTCGGGCCGACCCTGATGGTGAGTTTTATCATCATCATTATGGCCGGCACCTTAATGGCGGTGATTGATCCCAATGTGCAGACACCGATGGATGGTATCTGGTGGGCCTGGGTAACGGTAACCACCGTGGGCTATGGTGATATTGTGCCGGGCAGCACCGCCGGGCGTTTATTCGGGTCGGTACTGATTCTGATGGGAATTGGTTTATTTTCGATGATGACCGCCAGCTTTTCTGCGTTTTTTATGCAGCAGGAAGAAGAAGACCTGATTGCCAAAGAAACGGCGAATGCTGACCGGCTGGCTAAAATGGAAAGCCGTATGGAGCAGCTGGAAACCAAACTGGATCAGCTGCTGACCATTGCCCTGGAAGCTGAGCAGCAACGCCGTGAACAGGGACGCGACCTGGATGGTGGCGAGCGTTAATCAGTCTGTTCTGCGCACTGGATACATTGGGTTGTGTAAGGAACGGCCTGCAGGCGCTTTTCGTCAATCGTATTTCCACATTCGCTGCATTCGCCATAAATTCCTGCATCCAGACGCGCCAGTGCCTGATTGATCATCGTGATCTCGTGTAAAGATTCACCGGCAATGGCATGCAGTACATCGTCATTTTCCCGCTCTACCGCTTGTTCGGCAAAATCTGCGGACAAAGGCTCATCGCGGTGACTGGCATCACGCTCAACCTTACTGGCGCGGTTTTCCAGCATGGCTTTACGCTGTGTTAACACTTGTCTGATGGCGCTGGTATCCATATCACTTTCCTTTGTTAGCTTTACTTCAGGCTAGGCCAGAGGAGGGTTTTTCTCCTTGATGTGCATCAGGAAGCTGGCAACTTCCTGCGCTGAGGGCGGATGGCTTAGCCTACACTGTGCCAAACGGCGGAGAGGCATGTTATGGAAGATCCACTCTATCTGAATGATCCCTATCAGGCTCTGGGACAGAAAATGCATTTTATGCAGCGACTGGAGCGTCTTTACCGGGTATTGCGCGAGCAGTATGAAGGCGTGCAGCGTTTTGCGCTGGTGCTGTACAACCCTGAAGATGGGCTGCTGTCGACTTTTGTTTATGAAAGCGATGACACCTCGCCGCTGTTAGGTTACAGCGTGCGGCTGGATGACGTGCCGTCACTGCAGGCTCTGGCCGATAAACCGGCTTTGCGGGTGGTTAATGACATGCGCTGCTTCCGTCATAAGAGTTTATCTGTTCATACCGCAGCGTTGTTGTCTCAGGGCTACCGGGCGAGCCTCACCATGCCGGTATTCCATGATGGTGCTTTGCTGGGATTTCTGTTTCTGAACTCACTGCAGCGGCATTATTTTTCTGAGCAGAAAATTGCCTACTGCAACCTGTGGGCGCATCTGGTTGGCCAGTTGCTGGTGCGCGAACATGATGCGGTTGCCCGTATGCAGGCGCTGGTAAAATTTGCCACCGACGTCAGCGGTCGCCGTTCGGTAGAAACCGATGCCCATGTGCGGCGCATGGCTGCCTATGCGCGCATGATTGCCCGCGCCCTGCAGAAAAAACTGCAGTTAAGCGATGCCTTTATCGAATATCTGGCGCTGTTTGCTCCTCTGCATGACATCGGTAAAATTGCCATCCCCGACAGTATTCTGCACAAAGCCGGCCCGCTGACGGCGGACGAATTCGAGCGAATGAAATCCCATGTGAAAGTCGGGCGCGATATTGTCGACCAGGCTCTGGAGCATTTTGCGCTCGGCGATATGGAGCACACCGAAATGCTGCGCAACATTGTTCAGTATCACCATGAAAAACTGAATGGCAGTGGTTATCTGGGGGCCGAAGGCGATGACGTACCGCTGGAAGCGCGGATTATTGCGGTGGCCGATATTCTTGATGCCTTGTTAAACCGGCGCAGCTACAAGGAAGCCTGGCCACAGGACAAAGTCTTCGCTGAATTACAGCAAATGGCGGCGCACAACGAGCTCGATCAGGCTTGTGTGGATGCCGTGTTAAAGCATCCACAACAGGTTGATGATATTCAGCGACGCTACCCGTCCTGAGTCTGCTCAGGACTGTTCCAGCAATTCAATCGCCAGACGGACAAAGTCTTTGGAGCTGAGCAGACCGATCAGATGATTTTCACTATCAGTAACCAGTAAGCAACCCTGACGGCTGTTGCGTAACTGCTGACCGGCGACGGTCAGTGGCATATCGGCCGGAATGGTTTGAACATCGGTATTAATGCAGGAGCTCAGTTTGGTTTGTGCCAGATACGTCTGCAGATTATGCGCGCCAAATTTATCGGTAATACGGAATGCTTCGGTTAAAAATTCTTTCTGACTGAGCAGGCCGAATATTTTCCCTTCTGCATCAACTACCGGAATGTGGCGAACCTGATGGCGCCCCATCGTTTGTTCAGCATCCTGCAGGGTATCGTCGGGCAGGTGAGTAAGCAGTTCGCGGGTCATCAGGTCGCTGACCAGTTTCATAGCATGTTCCTGTAAAAGTACGCCGGACGGAGCAGCCGCTACGGCGGTGTGGTTGTGTATTATTTATCAGTAAAGCAGGAAATAGCCGGAGTGCTATGCTGAAACTATTCAAAGGAGGGTGGTATGAGCATCAATAATCACATTCGTAATTACTATGAACAGCTGGTTGCCGAAGAGATCCTGCGTCGTTTACATGGCCAGTCGCCAGCGGTCAGCATCGAACATATGGCTGATATCGCCTGTGTTGCTCTTAACCGACTTCCTCCCCGCTATATCCGCTTTGAGGTGGATATGGCGTTTTTTATGACTCCGGATGAACTGGTGAAAACCAATAACAGTGTCACCGAGGCCGTCACGGAGGCTATCGCTTTCGTCGAAAAACACCGGCGTGAAGAAGACGAGTAGTGACCTTTTCTTTACATAATGTAAAGAAACACTCCAGCTGCTTGAAACTACAGCACTTTTTCTCCGACACTGGACCCCGGACCCGGGGGGACGTATGAATCTGTTATTAGTTGATGACGATCAGGAGCTGTGCGCATTACTGCGCCGCTACCTTGAGCGTGAATTATTTAAAGTGACAACGGTACACACCGCAGACGAAGGATTGAGTGAAGCACTGACCGGCAAATACCAGGCAGTGATTCTGGATATTATGCTGCCGGGTGGTAACGGCCTGGAGATTCTGCGCAGTATCCGTCAGCGCAGTGACCTGCCGGTTATTATGCTGACGGCCAAAGGGGACGAACTGGACCGTATCGAGGGGCTGGAAATCGGCGCCGATGATTATCTGCCCAAACCCTGTAACCCGCGTGAGTTATCCGCCCGCCTGCGTTCAGTCTTACGCCGTAATCGCTCCGCCGAAGTGGTATCTGCCAACATTGAGCTGGATGAGCTGGTGATTGATCTCGACCAGCATCAGGTATTGCGCAACAACGAAGCGGTCGAATTAACGGTGACGGAATTTAATATCCTCAGTGTGCTGGCCCGTGATGCCGGCAAAGTGGTGGAAAAGAACCGTCTGGCAGAGCAGTCCATGCAACGCTCTCTGACGCTGTTTGACCGCAGTCTGGATATGCATCTGAGCAATTTGCGTAAAAAACTCGGACCCAACCGTAACGGCGATGCCCGTATCCGTACCATTCGTGGCGTTGGCTACATGTACGCTCCGGAACAGGAGATGGCTCAGGCCTGATTCGTGCGCGGCATTTTTATCCGGATCTATCTCGCCTTCATGGTCACCAGTCTGGTGGCCACGCTGGTGACCCTGTTACTGGCAATGTATTACCGCCAGTGGTCGAACGACTCCGTTAACCTGATTGCGCCAACCGGCGGGTATATCTCCGCAGCTGAACTGATTCTGCAGCGTGGCGGTGAACCTCTGCTGCTCGAATGGCTGTTAACCTTCGAGCGTCATCCCAGTGTGAACGCTTATGTGTTTGATGATCAGGGCATCAGCCTGCTGCCCAATGTGCCGGCTGACGTGCTGGAATATGCCTTTGCCTCTGACTCTTATCAGGCGCGGGTTAACCCGCTTGGGCAAACTGAAATTCTGGTGAAAGCACCGCTGCAGAGTCATGACGGCCGGGTTTATCTGCTGGTGGTGGAATTCCTCCATCCGCTCGCGGTGTTTAACCTGCCGGCCTATCTCGGCTGGGGTTTTCTGGCATCGCTGCTGTTATTTGCCATTTGGGGTTTTGTGCTGTCGCGCTATATGGCGCGGCCATTACTGTCTTTACAGCGCAGTGTGCGCGCCTTTGCCGATGGCCAGTGGCCGGTGCGGATTGCGCCGAAGTTATTACTGCGGCGTGATGAAATCGGCGAGTTGGGGCGCGAATTCGGGCAGATGGCCGAGCGTCTGCAGCGCCTGATTTCCGATCAGCGCCAGCTGTTGCGCGATGTTTCCCATGAGCTGCGCTCGCCGCTTGCCCGCACTGCCGTGGCGCTGGAACTGGCGCGGCTGGATGCGCTACCGGAACAGGTGGAATATCTGGACCGTATTGAGCTGGAAACTCAGCGCCTGAACGAACTGATTGAAGACCTGCTGAGTATGGCCCGGCTTGAAACTGTGCAGGATTACAGCCACTGGCAAACGGTCGATTGTACTGCGTTGCTGCAGCAGGTCGCCGCTGATGCACGCTTTGAGCGACCACAGAATGTCTTGCAACTGAATGTGCCGGCAGATGCCGTCAGGGTGCAGGGTGATCCCCGCCTGCTGACATCGGCGGTTGAAAATATTGTCCGTAATGCATTGCTGCATACCGCAGCCGGTACATCGGTCGATATTGATCTGAGCAGCAGGGATGGCCAGATACAGATTGCGGTGCGTGATCATGGGCCCGGCGTGCCGGAGCATCTGCTGGCCGATTTATTAAGACCTTTTGTTCGCAGTGAACAGGCCCGCGAACGTAGCCCCGACAGCCTGAACAGTGGGCACCGCGGTTTTGGCCTGGGCCTGGCAATTGCTGATCGTGTTATCCGTCACCACGGTGGTGACCTGCGCCTGAGTAATCATGAGCAGGGTGGGTTGGTGGTTACTATCAGGCTCCGGCAGAGGTCAGCGGCAGATGGCTGAAATGGCACTTTACGTCCCTTTTACGCCTGCAGGGCTGGGTATTTGCGGCAGGCTGCCGTTAAAATCCATGAATTCTTGTTACGGGGTTTGTCTGTGAGGTTATCGGGCTTATTGTTATGTTGTTGCGTCTGGACGGCTCATGCCGCGCCTGATGTACACATATTGCCAGCAGAACCCGCCTCTGTTCAGCCTCCTGTGCAACATCCCGGACTGCAGCTGGAATGGAACAACAGCCGCCCGGAGCAGCGTCAGGCCCTCGATAATTTCTATCGCTCAATACAGAACATGCAGGTGCAGGAGCAGGCCATACAGCGTATGGAACGCCAGCAACGCATCGAACAGCTGCGCGGCATGTCGCCTGAGCAGCGTCAGCAACAATTCCTCAACTTCGTTCAGCAACAGCAGCTTGCCCCCGGGCGCTGATCCTCTTCTTTTCCCAATCTCTTTCCGGATTATCTGCGCAGGTCGCCAGTTGGCGGGTCAGGCATTAGAATGCGTGTTTTTATTTTTCCGGATCTGGTTATGAAAACGCGTATTACTGAACTGCTGGGCATTGAGCATCCATTGCTGCTGCCTGGTATGAGCTGGATTTCTACCCCTGAGCTGGTGGCCGCTGTCTCCAATGCCGGTGGCCTGGGAATTCTTGCCAGTGGTCCGCTGACGGTCGGTGAAACCCGTGCGGCTATTCAGCGTATCCGCGAACTGACAGATAGGCCTTTTGGTATCGGCGTTACCCTGCTGATGCCGGGCGCGAAAGAAAACGCCGAAGTCGCGCTGGAAGAAAAAGTACCGGTCATCAACTTCTCTCTGGGCAAAGGCGACTGGCTGGTTAAGCGCGCCCATGAATATGGCGGCAAGGTGATTGCTACCGTCGTCAGTGAAAAACATGCGCTGTCGGCTCAGTCGATTGGCGCCGATGCTTTGCTGGTTACCGGCCATGAAGCAGCGGCCCATGGTGGTGACGTTACCTCGCTGGTGCTGGTGCCTGCCATCGCGGCCAAAGTCAGTATTCCGGTAATTGCTACCGGTGGTTTTGCCGATGGTCGCGGCCTGCTGGCGGCGCTGGCGCTGGGTGCCGAGGCAGTAGCCATGGGCTCACGTTTTGCCACCAGTGCAGAAAGTCCGCTGCATCAGAAGACCAAAGAAGCCGTGGTTGCACGCAGCGAGCAGGACACTATCTATTCGAAAAACTTTGATGGTATTCCGGCGCGTGTAATGCGCACACCACGCTCGATCAAAGCGACCCGTAAACCGATGAATTTCCTGCTGGCCTGTTGGGAAGCGACGCGCGCTGCACGTATGGTCAAGCAGCCGGTATGGAAAGTGATGATTGGTATGCTGGCGATGATGGATAAGGTCAAGCTGCTGGCCTATTTCGGCGCCAGCGTGCCGCGTCTGAAAGCAGCAACCATTGACGGTGACCTGCAGCAGGGCGTGCAGTTTATCGGCCAGACTCAGGGCCTGATTCATGATATGCCGGGCGTTGAAGAGATCGTGCAGCGTGTGCTGCGTGAAGCTGAAGAAATCCATCAGCAGCAACAACGCTTCTGGCAGTGAGGATTTGTGCCGTTTCGTAACGAAGCTTCTACACTGAAGTCATTTCGTTACGTTACGGCATTTATGGTTAACTCCTTCTCCCGGGAACACAAGCGCCTGAAATACAGCTATGTGCTGTTTGCGGTACTCACCTCTCTGGCTTTACTGCTGTTGCTGCTGGCAGCCGGGCAGAGTGAGTGGCGCAGGCTGCAGCAGAAGTTCAGTGCTGACACTTCGGTGGTCAGTCAGTTTGTCCGTGAGAAAATGCTGCAGAATGAGACGCTGTTGCTGGCGTTATCGACCTACTTCTCCGGCACGCAATCGCCCGATATAAATGCAGTGCAGCGCTATGCCGCGACCATGCAGCAACGCTTTCCCCATGTCAGTATGTTTCAGTCAGCGCTGTATCTGCAGAACGGATCATCGCTGCAGGTCTTCCGCCAGATAATGCAGGAACAACAATTACCGGATAACGTTAAAAGCCTGCGCCGCGGACGGTATCTGGAAAGTATCAGCCCGTCGGAACATAAGGCTTTGCCGGTGATTATGGTTTTTCCGGATAACGCCGAAAGTCTGGTGGTGGGGCTGGATCTGTTTACGGTGGACTTTATTGCCCGTCGTCTTCCTGCGCAGCAGCAAAGCAGGATTACTCTGTCTGAGCCGTTTACCCTGCTTGATGAGAACCCGGTCGTGGTCATGATGCTGCCGGTCAGTAATGCACAGGGCATTACTTATCTGAGCCTGCTGGTGGTTGAAGTTTCCAACCTGCTGCCGCCGGAGCAATCTTATTACAGCCGGATGTCGTTCCGCCTGCAGGTCGCGCAGGATCAGGGAGATGCATTTCCGCTGTTGAGCCATGCGCTGCCATCTGCCGGCCTCGCGCTGGCACAATTACGCCAGCAGCAGACGCTGCCGTTTACCGGCTTTCAGCTGCTGGTGGAGTATGAGCGTCCGCTTGGCATAACCGATATTAACTGGGGCTGGCTGGTTTTGCTGGTGCTGGCTTGGCCGTTGTCATTACTGCTGTGCTGGCGGCTGTACCGGGTGCATCGTCGCCAGGCGGAAGGGTTGGAGTATCAGCATCAGCTGCTGTACCGCAAAGCCAATTACGATGAACTCACTGGTCTGCCCAATCGTTACCATTTTGAAGATTATGCCAGCCGGCTGCTCTCCAGTGCCGAGCGCAGCGGTACGCATCTGGCTATTCTGTTTATCGACCTTAACGGCTTTAAACGCATCAATGATGAGATGGGGCATGCCGCCGGAGATAGCGTGCTGGCTGCCGTAGGCGCGGCGCTGAACAAGCTGATACGCCGTGGCGATATGGCTGCCCGCCTTGGGGGAGATGAGTTTGTCGTACTCGTCGACCCGATTTCTGACAACGATCAGTTGAACAGCGTGATCGATAAGCTGCACAGGCTGATAGCCAATACCCACTACGAGCACAGCAAACGTTACCCTCTGTCAGCCAGCCTGGGCTGCGCTTTTACCGAGATTCATGGCTATGATCTGCGCAACCTGTTGCGGGTGGCGGATATGGCGATGTATCACGACAAACAGCATCCGCGGACAGTCTGACACTTTTCCCTTAACCTGACTTTCCTGACTGCTTTTGAGGGTGTCTGGAACGATAGAACAATTTTCTGGGCGCAATTTGTCTATGCTGGCCTTCTCCGTCTTCGACCATAGCCTCGGGTGTTGTGGCTGACCCGTCTTGCCCTACCGCTCTTGTGGTGCTGACCTACACTGAGTTCGCTTTTGCAGTATCAGGGAACCTTCCCGTTCAGCGCAGTACGGGCAGAAGTGCGGTTTCCAACAAAAATAACAAATTCAAGGAACGCTCATGCTAAGCAAAATACTCTCTGTGGCAGCACTGTCTGCCGTGCTGTTTTCGGCCCAGGTGTCGGCAATGTCGGCAACCCCGGAAAGTGGTTACACCGCCACCAAATACCCCATCGTTCTGACTCATGGCCTGTATGGCTTCGACAGTCTGCTGGGTGTTGATTACTGGTATAAAGTCCCGGAAACCCTGCAAAAGGATGGCGCGCGGGTGTTTGTCACCACCGTGTCTAACTCCAATTCACCGGAGATCCGCGGCGAACAGCTGATTCCGCAGATTGAGCAGATTCTGGCCATTACCGGTGCTGAAAAAGTTAACCTGATCGGTCACAGTCATGGTGGCCCGACCACCCGTTATGTGGCTTCTGTGCGCCCGGATCTGATTGCTTCGGTAACCACCATTGCGGGGGTTAACCGCGGTACTCCAGTGGCTGAAACCCTGAATGACTGGGCCAATGGTTCGACGGCGTTCGAAGGTTTGATCTCGGCACTGGGTAACGCTCTGGCGGAAACCATTAACTTCCTGTCCGGCGGTGATTACGACCAGGATATCCTGATGTCTATGCGTTCCATGACCTTTGCGGAAACCGCAGCCTTTAACCAGCAGCATCCGGGCGGCATTCCGACCACGGCCTGTGGTGAAGGGGACTATCAGTACAATGGAGTGCGCTATTACTCCTGGAGTGGTGCCAAGCCGCTGACCAACGTACTCGACCCGCTTGATCTGCTGACCGGTACGACCAGCCTGTTCTTCCCGGCGGGAGAGAAAAACGATGGTCTGGTGGGTTCCTGTTCCAGTCGTCTGGGGATGGTGATCCGTGATGATTTCCGCATGAACCATCTGGATGAAGTAAACCAGACTCTGGGTCTGCATGATCTGACTGAAACCGATCCGCTGACCGTTTTCCGTACTCACGCCAACCGTCTGAAAAGCATCGGGCTGTAAATCATGAAGCCACTTCACGGTGCATTGGGTATCACACTGTCGGCAGTGGCGGTCGTCCTGCTGGTTTATGCCGTGCAGGACGGCAATCTGGTGCAGCGGGCTGAATTTCAGCCCGCTGCAGCGGAAAACGATCAGGCTATTGCTACCCCTCTGGTTTTACCGCAGGCAGGTACTGTCGATACCAAAAATGTAATGACCTTCCGCGGTGCCAGTGTGGATGGTTATCTGCGTACCGACCACCGTGGGCAGTTGGTTGTTGATATTCAGCTGCGTCACTGGATGGATTTTTATCTGTCGGCTCAGGGAGAAGTGCCGCTGGATGATCTGCTGCAGACCATGCGCAGTCAGATTGCAGGTCTGCCTGAGCCCGGGCAGGCGCAGGCATTAAAAATCATGGACGAATATCTTGGATATCTGGCGGCTCTGGGTGATTACGACCGGGATGCGGAAAAGCGTGTCAGCCAGTCGGGTATGGATGAGCTGGCCGCGCGGGTTGCCTGGCAACAGCGTCTGCGCCGGGAATGGCTGGAACCCAACGTCGTGGAAGCATTCTTTCACGCCGACGAAATTATGGACAACTACACTCTGGCGCGTCAGCAGCTGCGCGCACAGGGTGCCGATGAAGCACAGCTGGCTGCACTCGACAGCAGCCTGCCGCCAGAGTTACAGCACATGCGTGAGCAGTCACAACAGGTGCTGAGCTTACAACAGCAGGAGCAACAGCTGCGTCAGCAGGGAGCTTCGGCTGCCGTCGTTCAGCAATGGCGCGAACAACAATATGGCAAAGAGGCCGCCGAGCGACTGGCCGGTGTTGATCAGCAACAGCAGCAGTGGCAGCAGCGGTTAAAAGATTACCAGCAATACCGTGATTCACTGGCTTTGCAGGGGCTGGATAATCAGGACCGTGAGATGTTGCTCAGAACCTATCGCAGTCGTCACTTTTCGGATACTGAGCAAAAACGCCTGAACGCGGCCCTAACGCTTCTCGCTGGCGAATAACATATCGGCCTGTTGCAGCAGTTGCTGCAGCGGGCTGAATAACGCCGGCACTGCCAATATAATATTCTCTCCGCACAGTTGCGGATTTACTCCCTCAGGTAAGGCATGAATATGGCCGAACTGTACGCCGGCTTCGCGTGCAATTAATTGTGCGGCGGCAAAATCCCAGGGCTTAACCGTTTCGTAATAAGCGTCCAGCCGGCCGCAGGCCACCCAGCAGATATCCAGTGCCGCTGAGCCCAGACGGCGAATATCCGCACACTGTGTCAAAACCACCTGCAGGCGCTGAATCAGCTGGGGAATATCGTGTTTATCATAAGGAAAGCCGGTCGCAATGAGTGCCCGGCGCATATCCTGTGTTGTTGCACACTGAATCGGGAGTTGATTCAGCCATGCCCCCCGACCGTTAACGGCACTGAATGTCTCGTTCAGAAAGGGGTTATGCACAACCGCGACCTGAGCTTTGCCCTGATGATAATAGGCAATGGAAACAGCCACCTGTGGATGCAGGTGGGCGTAATTCACCGTGCCGTCGATAGGGTCGATTACCCACAGATGCTCACAGTCGGTCGGATTATCCGGAGCCAGTTCTTCGGACAGAATCTGGTGGTCCGGAAAGTGAGCAAGAATGCCATCGCGGATAATCTGATCCGCGGCAACGTCGGCCTGAGTTACCAGCTCTGTTCCCTGTTTAAACTGAATATCCAGCTGGTGGCGTTGCTGGGCGATTGCGTTGCCGGCCTTTTGCGCAAGCTGCAGGGCCGTATCGTACAGTGTCTGACTGTCGATCTGGGACTGATCCATTCAGGAATTCTCATATTGATAATTAAAACCGCTTGCCGCTGCCGGATATTTTAGCCGGCACAAAACACTACTGTTGCTGTAATGATTTCTGCAGTGGCGGTTTCTGTTCCAGATAACGCTGGCGGAAAACATCCGCTGGTATCGGTTTGCTGAAATAGTATCCCTGATAACTGTCACAGGCCAGCGCCTGCAGCAGCGCCAGTTGCTGGTGGTTTTCAACCCCCTCCGCCACAAGTTCAAGCCGCAGGGTTTTGGCCAGTGCAATAATGGCCCGGACGATCGCTTCATCTTCCGGGTCATTATTAATTTCGTTGATAAAAGCCCGGTCGATTTTCAGCTTACTGATCGGGAACTGCTTCAGATAACTCAGCGATGAGTAGCCTGTACCAAAATCATCCATCGCAAAGCGCACACCCAACTTATTGATGTTATCCAGAATCCTCAGATTTTCCTGAACATTATCCAGCAGTAAGCTCTCGGTGATTTCCAGCTCCAGATATTTCGCCTCCAGCCGGCTGATGTTCAGAATTTCCTGTGTGCGTAACACAAAGGCATCATCTAACTGGCGTACAGAAACGTTAACTGAAATAGTCATATCCAGAGCGAAGGTGTTATTCCACTCGCGGAATTGCTTACAGGCTTCCAGTAATGCCCAGTCACCAATTTCCCGGATCAGGCCAGTCTCTTCAGCAATCGGAATAAAATCGGCGGGAGACACTATACCGGCACTTGGGTGTATCCAGCGGATCAGTGCTTCGGCACCCAGCAGGCGATTATCAAAGGTGCTGACCTGAGGTTGATAATAAAGCTCGAATTCCTGATTTTTAACTGCGCGGCGCAGTTCATTTTCCAGCGTCAGACGGGAATTTACTTTCTGGTTCATTTCTTCGGTATAAAACTGATAGCAATTGCCGCCGCGGGATTTTGCCTGATACATGGCGGTGTCGGCATTGCGCAGAAGAATATAAGATTCGTTGGAGTCATCGGGGCAAACGCTGATGCCAACGCTGCAACTGGTTGATAATTTATAGTGGTCAAGTTGATACGTCTGGCTGACCGCACTGATAATACGTTCCGCCAGATGTTCAATTTCCAGCGAGCTTTCCGGCTCGTTCATCATGACAATAAATTCGTCACCGCCCAGTCTTGCCACCATGTGTTTGGGGCCAACCAGATGACGTAAACGATCTGCGACGAGTTTTAATAAACGGTCACCGACCTGATGGCCGAGCGAATCATTAACGGTTTTGAAGCGGTCAAGATCAATAAACAGCAGGGCAATTTTTCCGCTGCCTGGGGTCAGCTCTTCAATTGAGTTCATCAGCTCGTCATTGAAATAATAACGATTGAACAGTTCGGTAAGAGGATCTCGGGTAGCGAGATACTCAACATGCTGCTGTGACAGGGTATGGTCGGTAATATCAATTAACAGCCCTTCCAGTTGGCAGGGATTTTGTTTGCTAAAGACAACCTGACCGCGATCCATAATCCATTTCAGTTCATGTTGCCGCGTCTGAATGCGGTAGATGATTTTATAGGGCTTGCCACTGCTGCAATGGCTGTCAATTTCCTGCAGGTATTTTTCCTGATCATCGGGATGAATAAGCGCGAGCAGGCTGTGGCGTCCGGCGTGTTCATTGGCAGTATCACTGAAGATCTGCAGGTCTCCATTGCTGATAAAATCAAGCAGATGCTCAGGCAGACTGATCTGGTAAATACTTCCGGGAATATTACTCATCAGCATATCGATGATTTTCCCTTTCTCGCTGAGCGCGCGGGCTTCCTGCGAGTAGCGGCGTTCATTTTGCTGCGTATTTTTAAGGGTATGGCGGTAACTGCGCCAGGCTGCTGCCAGCAGTATGCCGAAAAACAACAGCGGCCAGGCGATGTCTTCCAGCCACAGGGTGAGCAATGAGGCCATGGGCAGTGAGATAATCTGCAGCAGTTGTGACTGCGGATCGAAGCTGACCACCCCCAGGCGTTTACTGCCATCAAATTCGGTCTTATTGGAAAAATAGGTAAAACCTGAAGTGCCCGGCGCGGGGATATTCAGGTTCTTTTGTTGCCGGTCACTGATACGGGTACCGATGATTTGCTGGCGGCTGACAGGTAACGGGGATGCGAGCAGTAAAATACCATCAGGGCTGAGCAGACGCTGTGCTGAATGTTCCAGACTGCCGGAAGCTGGCCACTGCAGGTTGTTGTTACTGGTTGAGGTCAGCAGGCAGATAACCCGTGCAACCTTTTGTGACACGGGTAAACAGTAGGGCAGGTAACGGCCCTTATTAATCAGCATGGTGCTGATAAAACGGGGATTCTGCTGTTGTTGCAGCAGATTCAGATCCTCAGCACCGATATCCGGTGGTGACTGCTGGATGTCTGTGCTGTCAAAGGAGCTTGCCAGCAGCTGGCCGTCGGCAGAATACAGGGCGATATGGCTGTATAACGGCCGCGGTTTATGTTGCTGGCGGACCCACAGTGACCAGTCCTGCAGACTCTGTGCTGGCAGGTTCTGTTGCAGGCTAACCAGTTGAGAGGTCAGCTGTTGTTGCAGCAGGCGGGTGTTGCTCTGGGCGACAGTCGCCAGGGCTTCGAGCTGAGCCAGAGTGCGCTGGCGGTTGGTTTCCCAGCTGCCGGACAGGTAGAGCAGAAGCAATACGGCAAGCAGGAGTAGTCCTGGCAGCAAGTAGGTTTGCCGTGCCTGTATGGCTCGCAGTCTGCTCAAATAGCGGCTGAACATAGCATCGATCCCTGATTATCCGGAGCATCAGGCAGAATGCCGCAGGCCCCTCAGGAATGGAGTATAGAAGTCAGTCGTTGTTAGTGCTCAGATACTCACTTAACCAACCGTTCAGCACTGACAGTACGGCATCGCGCATCAGAGGTTGTGCGGCACTGGTCGGGTGGATGCCATCAGGCTGCATCAGCTCTGCTTTGGTGGCGATACCTTCCAGCAGAAATGGCAGCAGCAGGGTGTTTTGTTGTGTGGCCAATTCAGCGAACACCGCCTGAAAGGCGCTGGCATATCGCGCACCATAGTTAGGCGGAATCTGCATGCCCAGTAAGAGAACGTCGCTGTTTGCCTGATTGGAAAGCATGATCATGCGTTGCAGGTTTTTTTCGATGACACGCACCGGAGTGCCGCGCAGGCCATCATTACCGCCCAGCTCGATAATGGTCAGATCCGGCTGGTGCTGCTGCAGCAGTGCAGGCAGGCGTGTCAGGCCGCCGCCGGTGGTGTCACCACTGATGCTGGCGTTAATCACCTGAACCGCGGGAACGCGCTGTTGCAGCGATTCCTGTAATAAAGCGACCCAGCCCTGTTGCACCGGCACGCCAAATCCGGCACTAATGCTGTCACCAACGACCAGAATCCGCGGTTCTGCCTGTACACTCATGGGCAGAGCCAGAAGTATTAATAACGGCAAAGGGAGAGTGACTTTGACGGACAGTGTGAGCAACAGCCTGAATCGCGCAACGACAGACGATGCCAGCGGGCGTGACCGAACAGCGACAGACAGTAAGAAAGCAGACACCGGGTTTTCTCTCCGTATTCAGCAGCTGGGCAAAGTGGTGGATACCGGCGCCCAGCGGCTGACCATCTTGCAGGCTGTGGATATTGAGATCAAGTCGGGTGAGAGCGTGGCCATTGTCGGCGCCTCCGGCAGTGGTAAATCAACCCTGCTGGGCATTATGGCCGGGCTGGATCTGCCGACCACGGGCAGTGTGGAGCTGCTGGGGCATGAGCTGGGCGCGCTGGATGAAGATCAGCGTGCTGCGGTGCGGGCGCAGGGTGTCAGCTTTGTGTTCCAGAACTTCCAGCTGTTACCGGGGCTGACGGCGCTGGAGAACGTGATGCTGCCGCTGGAGATCCGTGGTGTGCGTAACGCCCGTGACGAAGCCCGGCAATTGCTGACGCAGGTGGGGCTGGGCGAACGGCAGCTGCATTACCCGACGCAATTGTCTGGCGGCGAGCAGCAACGGGTTGCTATTGCCCGCGCCTTTGCCGGCAAACCTGCGATTCTGTTTGCCGATGAACCCACCGGTAATCTCGACAGCAAAACCGGCGCGCAGATCGAAGATCTGTTATTTGAGCTGAATCAGGCCGGCGGCACCACGCTGGTGCTGGTGACCCACGATGAACGTCTGGCGCAACGTTGCCAGCGCCGGGTACATATGAACGCTGGCCGGCTGGAGGCGTTATGACGCTGTACCGTCAATGGCTGCTGGCGTTGCGCCTGCTGTTGCGCGAGGCCCGCAGCGGTGAACTGACCCTGATTCTCGCGGCCCTGCTGATTGCCGTCACCTCCACCACCGCCATTGCCCTGTTCAGTGCCCGTCTCGATCTGGCGATGCAGTCCCGCTCCAACGATTTACTCGGTGCTGATCTGCGCCTGCAGTCGACCAGCCAGATTGATCCGGCCTGGCAGGAAGAAGCGCAGAGGTTAGGGCTGAGTACCAGCCAGACCCTGACATTCCCCTCGGTGGTGCTGCATGGTGATGATATGTCGCTGGCGGCGATCAAAGCGGTGGATAAAGGCTATCCGCTGCGCGGTATTCTGCGCATCCGTGAACAGGCAGGCGATGACGCCGCCACGTTGGATGCAACACAGGGGCCGCTGCCCGGTGAGGCCTGGGTGGAGCCGCGTCTGCTGGCATTGCTGAATGCGCAACTGGGCGATGAGGTCGAGCTGGGTACGACCCGCCTGCGCCTCAGTGCGGTCATCGTTGAAGAAAGTGACCGTGGCGGAAATTTTTATAACCTGTCACCACGGCTGATGATGAACTGGGCCGATCTGGAACGCAGTGGCTTAACCGCTGCCGGCAGCCGCCTGAACTGGCGCTTGCTGTTGCTCGGCGATGAGCAGGCACTGGCGCAGCTGCGGACCTTCCGCGATCTGGCGCCCAATCAGAAATTTGAATCACTGGCCGACAGCAATCAGGCGATGGCCAATGCCCTCGATAAGGCGCGGCGTTATCTTGGCTTAGCGGCGATGCTGGCGGTGGTGCTGGCCAGTGTGGCGGTGGCGATCAGTGCCCAGCGCTATGCCAGCCGCCATTTTGATATCAGCGCGCTGATGCGTACCTTTGGTCTGGCGCGGGCACAGGTGTGGAATATCTACGCCTTACAGCTGTTGCAGCTGGGGTTGGTGGCGACGCTGGCCGGTCTGGCGCTGGCGGCTGGGCTGCAGGCGGGCTTATTGGCGGTTCTGGGTGAACTGGTGCCGCAGCCGTTACCGGCGGCGCCCTGGTCGGCCTGGCTGCTGGGTGCCAGCAGCGGGTTGCTGACTTTACTCGGCTTTGCTTTGCCTTATTTGTTACCGCTGGCGCGGGTGACGCCGCTGCGGGTGCTGCGCCGTGATTTGCAGCCGGTGCCGTTATCCGGCTGGCTGATTACCTCGCTGGCGTTGATTGCGCTGACCCTGCTGCTGTTCCTGTTTACCCATGATCTGCCGATGACGCTGGGCATGATGGGCGGTGGCAGTCTGCTGGTGGTGATTATGCTGCTGGCGCTGAATGGTCTGATTCAGTATCTGCGTCGTCTGCTGGCACAGCGTGATTTACCCCTGATGTGGCGTTTTGCCTGGCAGCATCTGAGCCGCAACAGTCGCCAGAGTGCCGGGCAGATTCTTGCCTTTGCCCTGACCATGATGGTGATGCTGGTGATCGGCGCACTGCGCAACGACCTGCTGGCCGACTGGCAGGCAAGCCTGCCGGACGATGCGCCCAATGTGTTCGCCATTAATATCCAGCCCTATGAAGTGGATGACTTCCGCCAGTCACTGCAGGACGCCGGACTGCAAAGTCAGAAACTGTACCCGATGGTGCCCGGCCGCCTGTTGCGCATTAATGATGTCAGCGTGCAGGAGCTGGCGGTGGCCGATGACCCGGCGATTAACCGCGATCTGGCGCTGACGTCGGATCAGCAACTACCGGCTGCTAATGTGATTGAAGAGGGCAGCTGGCAAACGCTGCTGGATGAGAGCGGGCAGGTATCGCTGGAGCAGCGTCTGGCCGGACGGCTGGGTGTTGGTCTGGGCGACACTCTGGCATTCAGTGCCGGTGGGGTGGAATTCAGTGCGGTGGTCAGCAGTATCCGCAGTGTTGACTGGGGCACCATGACGCCGAACTTCTACATGATGTTCTCCGCCGATGTGCTGGCGCAGCTGCCGGCCAATTACCTCACCAGTTTTTATGTGCCACCGGCATCTCAGGCGCAGCTGACGGCGCTGATTCGTCAGTATCCGGGAATTACCCTGCTGGATATGCAGGTGGTGCTGGGCCAGGTGCAGGCGCTACTCAGTCAGGTCAGTCTGGCGGTGGAGCTGATTCTGCTGTTTGTGCTGGTGGCGGCACTGCTGGTGATGCTGTCGTCACTGGTGGCGGCGTTACCGGAGCGTCTGCGCGAAGGCGCGGTGTTGCGCACTCTGGGCGCCGGTACCGCGTTATTGCGCCGCGGGCATCTGGCGGAATTTGCTTTGCTCGGTTTTATTTCCTCGTTGCTGGCGCTTATCGGTGCCGAAGCGATCTGCTTTGGCCTGTACCGCGGTCTGCTGTCGCTGCCATACGATGGTCTGGGCTGGGTGTGGTTATGGCTGCCACCGCTGGCGGCGCTGTTACTGGCGCTGCCGGGTATGTGGCTGATGCGGCGCACCGTGACGGTGGCGCCACTGACCGTATTGCGTGAGCTGGTGGAGTGACAGGCGGGTGGACAGTAGTGTTATTATGTAACAATACTGTTTTTGAGATCCTGTCATGATCCGCACCCACCTGATTACCGGTTTTCTTGGCGTTGGTAAAACAACGGCTATCCTGCACCTGCTGAAACAAAAGCCGGCCGGCGAAAAGTGGGCGGTGCTGGTCAACGAGTTTGGTGAAGTCGGGGTCGACGGCGCCATTCTCGCCAGCCAGGGTGCAGTGGTTAAAGAAGTGCCCGGCGGCTGTTTGTGTTGTGTTTCCGGCCTGCCGTTCCAGATTGGTCTGAATATGCTGATTGCGCGGGAAAAACCCGATGTACTGCTGATCGAGCCAACCGGGCTGGGGCATCCGCGCAATATCCTGCAAACCCTGCGTAATGAACACTACCGCGACATTCTGCAGCCGGGCGCCAGTCTCTGTGTGCTTGATCCGCGTCATCTCAGTGACCCGCGCTATCTGGATAATGACGTCTTTGCCGATCAGATTCAGCTGGCCGATGTGCTGGTGGCAAACAAAACGGATCTGGCAACAGACGCTGACCGCAACGCGTTTGAGCAATTACTGCAGCGCGCTGAGCCGGCTAAAACCGCCAGCGCCTGGGTGGTGAATGGTGAAATACCGCTGGAATTATTGGCGGGTGGGACTCAGCCGCAGCGCCTGGCATTGCATCCTGACGCCCATGCGCATCAGCATGCCCGCGAGGATCTGGCACCACAGAATGCACTGGCCGACGGTGAAAAACTGCGCCTGCTGGAAAATCATGGCCAGGGGTATTACTCCGTTGGCTGGTTAATCAGCGCTGACTGGGTCTTTTCGGCACGGGCTTTACGTGGCTGGCTGAACAGCCTCGATGTGCAGCGGGTGAAAGGTATTATACTGACCGACGAAGGGCCGCTGGTGCTTAATATGCGCGATGCAGTGTTAAGTGAAATGCCAACGCGCATGCCGGACGAAAGCCGGCTGGAATTACTGCACTCGCAACCATTAACAGCTGCGGAGCTGCAGCAGGCATTGCTGGCCTGCAAGGCTGAGCAATAATCCGCAGATAAATACATCACAGGCATGGGTCTGTACGGAATAGACGGAGATGATTGTGCGTCCTGTGTTTTTAATGTGCCTCCGGCTTGCTGTTTTTTTGGCTCCGCTGTTCAGCGCCGGCAGTCATGCGCTGACGCTGAGTCTGGCAGCCGAAGATGCCTGGCCTCCCTTTTCTGATTCACAGGGCAACGGCTATTCCCGGGATCTCGCCATTGCGGCTTTTGCCCACAGTGGTGTCACACTCAATATTCAGGCCGTGCCTTACGCGCGCGCATTAAACCTCACGCTGGCTGGTAAAGCCGATGGTTGCTGGAATGTGACCCGTCAGCCCAGCACTGAAGAGCAATATCTGTTTGGTAACGAGCCATTATTTACTGCCAGAGCCTCTTATTATTTTAAAGCGGGTAAAGAAAAAAACTGGCATAGCCCTGCCGATATTCCCGACGGCACTCAACTGGCGGTTATTAATGGTTATGAATACGGCGCCGAATTTGAAAAGCACCGCCACCGGTTAAAACTGATTGAGGTTTCCAAACAGCAGCAGATGATTGCCATGCTGCTGAATGAGCGGGTTGAAGGCGCGATCTTTTTTGACCGGGTGTTTGATTACACGATGGCGAACAGCCACTATGACCGTTCACTGATTCGCCGCGGTGAAGAAAATCATACCAGCAATATTTATATTGCCTTCAGCCGTCAGAATGCCAATGCTCAGAATTATGCCAAAATGCTGGACGAAGGTCTGAGAATGCTGAAAAGCAGTGGCGAATATCAGCGCATAATGAATGGCCTTTACGATCGCTAGCCGGATTTTCGCGTTGTCATATAACGCACATAAATCTGTCAATAATCCGTATCTTATCTGCAACACTCCTCCTCTTTAATGCCCCGCTGAATACATTCATTTGCGGCCGGGGAATACGATGAAAGCGCTTTTTACCATAAGTCTGCTGGGGCTCAGTCTGAGCAGCTGGGCTGACAGTACGCTGCTGATTAACGAAGTTGATTCTGATAATACAGGTACGGATACTGCCGAATTTATCGAGCTTTATGATGGCGGTACTGGCAATACCTCTCTGAATGGCCATGTTGTGGTGTTATTTAATGGCTCTAATGATCAGAGTTATCTGACGATCGATCTCAGCGGCCACAGTACCGACGCTCAGGGTTATTTTGTTATTTGTGGCGATGCCGCTAACGTTGCTGGCTGTGATCTGGATACTTCCCCCGACAGCAACCTGATTCAGAACGGTGCCGATGCGGTTGCGTTATATCAGGCCGCTGTCGCTGACTTCCCGAATAATACTGCGGTCACCACCACCAACCTGATTGATGCGCTGGTATACGACACCGACGATAATGATGACTCTGGTCTGCTGGTACTGCTGAATGCCGGTCAGCCGCAAATAAATGAAAATGCCAATAGTGATAAAGACAACCAGTCGCTGCAGCGCTGTGAAAATGGTGCCGGAGGTGCACGTAACAGCGCCGGTTTTATCAGCGCAACTCCGACTCCGGGGGCTGCATCGGCCTGTAATGTTGTCGTGGAACCTGTGCTGGGTAACTGCGGAGAAACCAGCCAGCCAGAATTTCGTTTAATCAGTGCGGTGCAGGGCAGCATTACTGATGTCAGCGCTGATGCCAGTCCGCTGCTGGGCGAAACTGTGATTGTCGAAGGTATCGTCACACTGGATAAGCAGGGCGGTTTGCTGGCTAACGGTGACAGCTCTTACCAGTACAGTGGTTTCTGGCTGCAGGAAGAAGACACCGATGCTGATAACGATGCCATGACCTCTGAAGGTATTTTTATTTATGACTATAAAAATGCCGTTAGCAGCGGAGACAAAGTCCGGGTAATGGCCAAGGTTGCTGAATACCAGCAGGTTACCCAGCTGAAAAATGTGCAGGAGCTGGTGATCTGTTCTTCCGCCAATGCCTTGCCGGCCGCGGTAACCGTCACTCTGCCGGTTGATAATCTGCAACAGCTGGAAGCGCTGGAAGGCATGCGTATTAACAGCTCGCAGAACCTGATTGTCAGCGACCTGTTTGGCACCGGTTATGGCTTTGGCAATTACGGCCAGTTTGTTGTGTCATCGGCACTGCATTTCCAGAGTACCGAAATTGCTGCACCACAATCGGCAGAAGCACAGGCGGCCATCGCTGCCCGCGCACTGGATGTGTTATTAATCGACGATGGTGTATCCGCGGCCTATCCGGCGTTTATTCCGTTTCCTGATGACAGTGGTTTCAGCGCGCTGAACCCGCTGCGTATCGGTGACAGCGTCAGCACCTTCGATGGTGTGATGCATGCTTATAAAAATAATTACACCGTGATTCCTTCTGCACTGACCATTGATCCGACGCACCCGCGTACAGCCGCCCCCACGATTGCCGCCGATGCCAACCTGGTGATTGTTGGTATGAACGTGCTGAATTATTTTAATGGTGATGGACAGGGTGGTGGCTTTCCTACCAGTCGTGGCGCCAAAACCTATGATGCCTTCACCATGCAGAGCGATAAAATTGTGGCAGCGTTAACCGCCATGAATGCCGATATTATCGGCCTGATGGAAATCGAAAATGACGGTTTCGGTGAGCACAGTGCGATTCAGACTCTGGTTAACGAACTGAATAAACAGCAAACCGCGGGCAATGAATACAGCCTGATTAATCCGGGCGTCAGTACCATTGGCAGCGATGCCATTACCGTGGGGCTGATCTACCGCGCCGGAAAAGTGACCGCCGTTGGTACTGCTGCCATTCTCGACAGCAGCAATTCAGCCAAAGATGAAAATGATCAGCCATTATTCCTCGATACTAAAAACCGTCCGGCATTGATTCAGTCATTCAGTATGAATGATGAAGTCTTTACGGTTGCCGTTAATCATCTGAAATCCAAAGGCTCCGCCTGTAACGAAGACAATGAAGGCGCCGATGGTCAGGGTAACTGTAATCAGACCCGTAATCGTGCGGCACAGGCACTGGTGCAATATCTGGCAACCCAGCCAACCGGGGTTAACAGCAGTGCGCAGCTGGTGCTGGGTGATCTGAATGCTTACAGCAAAGAAGATCCGATTAATACGATTCTGGATGCCGGTTTCAGCAATCTGAAATACAGCGAAAAATCGACAGAAACTCAGCCGTATTCCTATTCCTTTGGTGGTTTCCTTGGCAGCCTGGATCACGCACTGGCGACCGCTGATTTTTATGCCCATGTGGTCAGTGTTGATGCCTGGCATATCAACTCGGTAGAAGACAGTCTGATGGATTATGAGACTGAAGCAACGGGTCAGGATTACGACTCAATCGATAACTATGCCAATGCTGATGCTTACCGCTCTTCGGATCATGATCCTATTGTGGTGGCACTGCGTATCGATAAAAAAGCACCGGAACCGGATCCCGAAAATCCGGATAACGGATCAGATAATGGAGACAATAATAACAGCGGCGATAACAACGACGATGATAACAACGGTGGCCCGTTGCATCCGTTGACTCTGCTGGTGCTGGCAATGATTGCAGCGCTGCGTCGTCGCGGCTGAGGGATCTTAAGGGAGAAATATACAGGATGTAAAATCAGCCCCGGCGTTTATCGCCGGGGCTTTTTTATTGCACCGTTGGCGGTAATTAAGTCGTTCAGAAATGAATTATCCGGCGGATTTCAGTTGTTGCTCCAGCGTATCCAGTGCCTTTAACAGTTCAGCCGACACCCTGGTAAGCTGTGTTGCCTGCTGCTGTATCAGCGCTGTTTTCTTGGCATCGCTTTTTTTCTTAAGACCCAGCAGCTGTTGCCAGAACGGCGGTGTTTCACCGTGTTCTAATAAACGAAATAAATCCAGACTGATCTGGTGCAGTTGCCGGTGCGGAGATTCTATGGCGCGGAAGGCCGGAAGCGTGGACAGAGCCTGACCGGCACCATAATACCAGCGGCCAAACTGGCATTCCGTATGCTCCAGCGGCAGTTGACCTTCTTCTATTTCCTGACCGGCAAGCAGAGCCTGGGCGTATGCCCGCCAGCGTAAGTGAGCGCTTTTGGCCCGGGTGATCTGTTGCAGACACTTTTCGCTGTCGGCATCGCTGAGATAAATATTGGCAATAACAGGCATGAGTTTCAGAAATCCTTACAGATAACCTCAGCCTAGCAATAAACGGCGAAAGTGCCGTGTGCCTGAAAGCATCTCTGAGTCATTTTACCGGGAATTCTATGCGGATAAGTGCATCCCTGCTTACCCTCAGTCCATTTCGGTACGGGCGCTCCTGCCCGTTTTTAATTCAGATAACGGCTGGCCAGCGAAAATTCATGCACGATGGCACTCAGATGATTCCGGCGTTCTGGCTGGCTGCGGTAAAGATGCTGCAAAGCAAAGAATGGCTGGTACAGATAATCCAGGCACTGACAGCGCCAGCAGCTGGCCGCCTGACTATTGAACGTGGCATCGCGCAGCGTGTTATACAGCCGCGTCAGCCAGCTTTCCTGCAACGGCTGCAGTTGGCGTTCGCCGGCGCGGCAGGCCAGCTCCAGCCCCAGATCCAGATATTCATTCAGCCATTCCGGGTGCAGTTCGTTGCCCCGGTGGGAACGTATCTGCAATTCCAGCTGGGCAAGTCGCTGCTGCTCATGCACAGGTACCAGACTGCCACCCTGTGGGGTCTGCGCTGAGCGGAATTGTTGTGGACGGATAACCCGTGCACTGGGTAGAGCACAGGGGCTGCAGGCAGCAGATTCGCAGTGAGAAGTGGGCATAGCAGCCTCCTTGTTGGTGCTGGTAAAACAATCTAATGATAACAATTATCATTTGCAAGTTTTTCCTGCAGGCATTCAGAGTGCCATCAATAGGCTGGCTGTCATCATTCCGCTATAATCCGCGCCGCGCTGGCCCCACCTCTGTTTATTGCCGCCAGTGCGCCGATGGGGAGTATGCCGCGTGGCCGCAACACAGGTTCTGATCGTCTTTAATCCGGTTTCCGGCTCCGGTAACCGCCGCATTGTTGAAGCTGTACAGCAGGCGCTGAGCAACCGTGGTTGTGATGTCAGCCTGTATCCGACACAGAGTGCTGGCGATGCCACTCATTACCTGTCTGCATATACTGGCCCGCTTGATGTGGTCGCTGTTGCCGGTGGTGACGGTACTGTAAATGAAGTGGTCAATGGTCTGCGCCAGCGTGATAACCAGAGCTATCGTCTGGCGCTGATTCCGACCGGTACGACCAATGTGCTGGCCGCTGAACTGGGTATCGGTAAGGCGCCGGATAAGATCGCCGACATTATTATTAATGGCCGCGAAAAGCCGATTTATCTGGGTGATATTAACGGCCGTCGTTTTGTGTTGATGGCTGGTGTTGGCTACGACGCCTGGGTGGTGGATAACGTTGACCTGGCGTTAAAAAAGAAAGTCGGCAAGCTGGCTTATGTGTTATCGATGCTTAAGCAACTGCGTCACTTCGGTAAGAAAACCTATCAGCTGACGGTGGATGGTGAACGTTATCAGGCCAATTCTGTGGTGATTACCAATGGCCGTTATTATGCCGGATCTTTTGTACTTTCGCGTCAGGCCGACTTAAGCAAAGCGACTACTCAGGTGCTGATGATTTCCGGCCGAAATCCGCTGAAATTCCTGGGTATTCTGCTGGGTTTACCGCTGGGTATTATGGAAAAAATGCCGGGTATGAAATCTGTTGCCGCCCGTCATGTGCAGATTGAATTACTGAATGCCGGTACCGAACGCGAGCCGGTGCAGGCCGATGGCGATTCGCTGGCCGAGCTGCCGCTGCATCTGCAGATGGAAGACAGCCCGGTACGCCTGCTGATTCCTTAGGCTTCGGGCCTGTTTAATTAGTGTTAACAGACCCTGGTCTATCTGGCTCTGATTCATCTGCAGGCAGCGGTTACATGTAACCCTCAAACTGTTACTCTTCACGATAACGGATGAAGGATAACAAGGAGGGTTATATGCGCATAACGCTGTCGTTACTGCTGTTTTCATTATGGGTCGCCAGCGCGCAGGCTCAGGTTTATAAATGGACCGACGATAAAGGTCAGGTGCATTTCAGCGACAAGCCTCCGGCAACCAGTCAAGCGCCTGCTAAAGTCGAAACCGTTAATCCCGGAGCTCAGAAGCGTAACAGTCATTTGTCGACTGCTCCTGATAGCGCAGCTGCGCAGTTTGTTTCTTCATCCTCTTCTGATGCCATTCAGTTCATCGTTTCCTTACGCCAGATGCTGGCCGAAAAAAATTACACCAGCCTGAATCTGCGTCTTCAGGCTCTGAGCCGTTTGCGTGAAAAAGATATTCGCAGTGAGCGCAGTGAAGTTGCCGCCTATGCTGCTTTCCGGGTAATCCGCGAAAATTATCTCCAGCAACTGAACGACTGGGTGAACAGCAGCCCGGTTAATGTGCAGCCCTATATGGCAAGGGCAAATTATTATTACGCGATGGCCTGGGCCAGTCGTGGCGGTAATGTCAGCTCCGAAACCAGTGATCAGCAGATTCAGGGTATGACATCCTATGCAGAACTGGCCCGTGCTGATTTACAGCGGGTTATTCAGCGTAAGGCCGATATGTTGCCGGCCTATGCGTTATTAATCTGGACAGAAAAATTATTAGGCAATAACGAGGGTAGCCAGCAGGCTTTTTTACAGGGCATTGAGTTACAACCGGCCAGCTATACGCTTTATCGTAATTTTATTATCACTCAGGCTCCACGCTGGGGTGGCTCCTATGAAAGCATGAAGGCTATCGCTGAAGCGGCAGTCTCAGAGGTAAACAACAATTCACTGCTGGCGCAGATTCCCGGATTTATACTGCAGGAAGCGGGCAAAGATTCACGCATCGCGAATCATTATAACGATTCGCTGAAATATTATGATACAGCGCTGCAGCTGGGTGATAACGATGAAGCGCTCGATGGTAAGGGCCGGACGCTGTACGACAAAAAAGAATATTCCGCGGCGGCACAGGCGCATCAGCGGGCAATCACTCTGTATCCTTATGAAAGCAGCTATTACCAGCAACTGGCCTGGAGTGAATATAAACGAGAGGAATACAGTGCTGCCGGTAAAGCAATACGTCAGGCCTGCCTGCTGAATCCGGAGAACGAAAAATATCAGAACCTGCGTAAAGATATTTCATTGAGTCTGGCGCGAAAGACCTATCAAAAACGCTCAGAGATGTTACCCGGTGCACAGGTTGCGGCCTATGAACAAGCACTGCAGTTAGCCCCGGATAATGATGAAGTGTATTACTACCGCGCACTTTATTATGGTCATCAGGGAGACTGGCGCAATGCCGAGATTGATCTTAAAAAGGCCATTGAGCTGGACCCTGAAGATTTCGACAACTATTACCAGCTGGATTATGCCCTGATCCGGAAGAATAAAGATTTTGCCCAGATCGCCAGATACTGGTTGCAGTATCTTGAATTAAAACCGAATGACAGTAAGGCTCTGCTGGAGATTGCCGGGACTTATTATCATATGAAAGACAAAGAAAAAATGCGCTTTTATGCCCAGAAATCCGTCGATCTGGGCAATGTTGAAGCGCAGCAATATCTGCAATAAAGCGGGTTTTTACACCCAGTCGAAGGGTTTTTCTTCGCCGCGGATTAATTTAATCCAGCCTGGCTCATCGCCATCATGTTCTTCCTGCCAGCCACTGTCAGAGCAGCGTACTTCGCTGCTCAGTGCTGCGTGGGCAGCGCGGCCACAGTCGAGGTCGGTTGCCCATGGCGTCAGGTTCTGTTTAAACCACAGGCTGGCAAAATTTTTCTCGGCATTTTCGTTGAGAAAAATATCCATGCTGTTGTCTTTCACCTGCACCTGCCAGTGGTGGCTGCCGGCGTTCTCTTTCAGCGTCTGCAGAGGCTGTTGCAGCGCATCCTGCAGCCACTGGCGTACCGCCGCAGGGTCAGCTTTCATGATGTAAATTTCAATATCGGGGAAGTGTTCAGTCATTTTTCCGGGTCAGCCTTATGATGCGCAGAATGCTCAGCGCAATATAACCGAGAGCGGCACACAGAGCACCCACTGCTGCCAATATCAGGCCTGCAAGACTGATAATTTCCTGTACCAGTGAAGGCAGAAGATACTTTTGTGCCATCAGCATAATCCCCAGCCCGGCAAAGAACACCGCGGCTCCCAGTACAAATAAGCGCAGATTGGCGCGGTCCTGCTCAGCCCTGTGCTGCAGCCAGCGCAGCAGCGCAGTCCCTTTGTTTTCAGCCATTTATGATCTCCTGTCGACCGGCAGAGCATAGCAAAACCGTGGCTGCGGTGTGAGCTGGCATAACTTTGCACTTCGCATTGTTGCGAATAAATATCATTTGTGTTTATTATCCAAAAGATAATGATTCTCAATTGGTGTTTGTATGACACGCTGTCTGGTCGCCGGAGCAGAACCGGTTTTTTGCCATCTGCGGTGGTGGCGCTATGCATTCTGTGGCTGCCTGTTGCTGGCTATGTCTGCGGCTCATGCCAGCGGAGCTCAGGGCGGTGCGGTATTTAATCTCAGCGATGTGGTGGTATCGGCCAGCCGCAGCGAACGGCCGCTGGCCGATACGCCGGTGCGTACCCAGATTCTCGATCAGGCCACCATTCAGCGTCTGCACAGCCGTGATCTGCGCGATGCCCTGCGTATTCTGCCCGGTGTGCAATTACGTGAGATTCACGGCAAGAGCGGCGAAGAAGTCTATCTGCAGGGCTTTAATGGCGACCGCGTATTAATTCTGGTTGACGGTCTGCCGGTGTCCGCCAGTACGGGTTCGACGGTGGATACTTCGCAGCTGGCGATGCTGGATATAGACCATATTGAAGTTGTGCCCGGTGCGGCTTCGGCCCTGTATGGCAGCGCGGCGATGGGCGGCGTTATTAATGTTATTACCCGTAAAAACCAGAATTCAGAGCGGCGCTTAAGTGGCCATGCTTCTCTGGATTCGGGCACCTATGGCTCGCGCCAGCTGGACGACAGCAGGGTATCCGGTGAGCAGCATCTGAATGCCAGCGTAACGCAACGGCTGGGGCAGAGTGAGCTGCGTCTGGGTCTTGATCAGCGCTATTCCTCCGGCTACGACCTGAATCCCGACAGCTGGAGCAGCGATGGTTTCAGCGGCTCGAAAAGTAATCTCAGCGCCATGCTGGCACGGCATTTTGGTGATAGTCAGTGGCGATTAAATGCCGAGCGTTTTGAGGAAGACAGTGAAACCCGTCGCGCCGGCAGCAGCGGCAGCGATGGTGTTAAGCACGAATTATTACAGCGTAATCGTCTGGCGCTGCAGGGCGAATGGCAGAGCCGTATTGGCCAGTGGCAGTTGCAGGCTTTGCATGAAATGCAGGATGACCAGTCAGATCAGCTGAACAACGACAGTGCAATTCCGGCCGGTAATCTGTGGCGCGACACCCAATATCAGCAGCAGAAAGCCGCTTTGCAATGGCAGTACAGTCTGGATTCGGCACTGGGCTATGGCGCTGAAATGGTGGCCGGTGTCGAAGGTTTCCGTGAGTCCATGGAGCAGGATAAAAACGAAATTAAACTGACCGATGAAGGCCTTGGAGAAAATGATCAGGTCAGCCAGCGTCCGGACGGTACCTATGATGTCAGCACCAATGAAGTGCCCTATGCGCAGCGTAAAAGCGGCGAATTTTTCACCCAGCTGATTATTCCTCTGGGGGTTAACGGCGATATTTCTACTGGAGGTCGTTGGCAGAACGATAGTGATTTCGGAAGATTTTTCTCACCAACAATCAGTGTCAGACAAATATTTCAGTGGCATAACCTGCAACTTCAATGGCGGCAATCCGCCGGTCTGGGTTACCGCGTACCGAATTTAAAAAACCGCTATTTTATTTTTGACCACAGTGTAAACGGCTACAAAGTTCTGGGGAGCGAAGATTTAACCCCGGAAAAATCCCGCAGTTTACAGATGTCATTTTCCCTGACAGATAACGAACACTTCCATGCCGAACTGGCGCTGTTTAATAACCGCATTCAGGATTTAATCGAGGCGCAGGATTCCGGCGAAAGTGAAGATGGCGGCCGTGTGGCTATTTATCGTTACGCCAATTTTGCCAATGCCCTGACCCGTGGCTATGACCTCAGCCTGCAATGGCAATTACTGCCGGGGCTGCAGCAGCGTCTGTCATTTGGCTATCTCGATGCCCGCGATCTGGATCTGGATACGCCATTAATTAACCGTGCCCGTCATCACGCTAAAGCTCTGTGGCTGTGGGATATCAGCCATCGATTGCAATTAACGCTGAGCGGTGAATATCAGGGTGAGCACATCAGCAGTATCAGTGAAGCAGACAGTGGCAGCAGCCAGCTGAATGTCAGTCCGGCGTACAGCCGCTGGGATATTAAAGGCAACTGGCTTTTAAACGCACGCACCAGTGTCTACGGCGGTGTGAATAATCTGTTCGATACCGTACGCGACAGTGCAGATGCCTATGACCGCCGCCCGGTATTTGGCCGTATGCCTTATGCCGGTCTCTCTTATCAGTTTTAACCACCCCTAACCAAGGAAAAGAATATGAAACCATCAGGATTAATATCATTTAAACGTCTCATGCTGCCACTGGCGACGGGCAGTGCTTTATTGCTGAGCGGTTGTGGCGGTGATGATGGTGACAGCAGTAATGGCAATACGGATAGCAACAGCTTTTCCAGCCTGAAAATTAATGCCGCCAGCTATACCGACTGGCAGTACGTTAATCTTAGCAGTGGCGAGCTGGTAACTTTAACGGCGGAACAGGCGGCCACTTCAACCGACTGGCATATTGCTCTGCGTCGTACCGAAGTCAAAATTAACGGCGGTGTCTCCGGCAGTGGTAACGGCAAGGGCGCGCTCGCAGCGACTCCGGATGGTTTTTACGATGCAGAAGGTAATGCCGTTGCTTCGGTATTTACCAATGCCGATGCGGACATTCAGGCTCAGGCATTAAGTGCGGAATATAATCTGGCTGACCTGACGTTTAAAGCCGACAGCTATGTTCCGGCCATTCAGGATTGGTATATCTATAACCCGGCCAACCATCAGATTAGCGCCAACAGCGCTAATGGCTGGTTATTGCGCCATGCCGATGGCACCACCTACAGCAAATTCGTCCTTGATGCGGTGAGCTACAGCGAAATCACTGTGCGTTATGAAACTCAGGCAACGGATACCACACAGTTTGCCGGTGGTGAAAAAACACTGACCGCCGCTGTTGCAGACGGAGCCACCGAACTCTGTCTGGATTTTGATGCTCAGGCTGCAGCAGATTGCAGCGGCTCTGACTGGGATCTGCGTTATGAAATAAACCTTGCCGCACGGGCAATTAATTTATGGAGTAACGGTGGTGTTTATGGCGACGGTAACGGCGCCGCCTTTGGTGCAATCGTCGCTGCTGAACTGGCGGCCTACACCAGTGCCACCATGGTCGACAGTACCAGTATTGCCGCTCATTACAGTGCCGATTCTGCCAGCAGTATTTTCAGCGAGTCCAGCTGGTACGCTTACAACCTGAGTGGCGCTCATAAACTCTGGCCAAATTTCCGTACTTATATCGTCGATGCTGACAGCAATACTGAGAACAGCGAAAAGTTCGCTGTACAGATCAGTAACTACTACAGCCTGGGCGGCTCTGGCAGCCCGGAAATCCGCTTTAAGAAAATCACCCAGTAACTCTGCCGGAGACATATTATGACAACAGCAACTATTAATTCGGTATCGGCCAGCAGCACAGCCGCAGATATTGTTCAGTTTTTTTCTGACCTTGCCCGGCGCTGGCAGGCACTGCGTGATGAAAATGAAAAACTGCGTATCCGCAATGCCGCAGAGCAGCTGGGGGTGAGCGAAGCGGAATTGCTGGCTACCAGGGTAGGTAATGGCGTTACCCGCCTCAACAGCGATTTTAAAAAACTGTTCACCGAAGTAGAAAGCCTTGGCTCTGTTATGGCGCTGACCCGTAATGACGCTATGGTGCACGAAAAAACCGGCCAATATAAAGACCTGAGTATTCACGGCAATATGGGTCTGGCGCTGGGCGTGATTGATCTGCGTATTTTCTTCAGCCGTTTTGTTTATGGCTTTGCGGTACAGGAGGGTGCGGGTAACAGTATGCGTGAAAGCCTGCAGTTCTTTAATGCTCAGGGTGAGGCTGTGCATAAAATTTATGCCAACACTCATACGGATATGCAGGCCTTCCGTGCTCTGGTGGAGCGTTATCGTGCGGCAGAGCAAAGCGCATTTATTGTATTGGAAAGAAATCTGCCGGAAGGTGATCAGGCAGAAAAGGATAACGCATTATTGCAGGCACCGGCACAGCTTAATGTACAGCAGCTGCGTAAAGACTGGAGCGAACTGAAAGATGTACATCATTTTCAGGCGATGCTGAAAAAACATCAGCTGGAACGCATCCCGGCATACCGAGCTATCGGTGCCGATTATGCCCAGCAGCTGGATAAGCAGGCCTTTGAAGATGCGCTGCTGCAGGCTGCAGCCAGTGAGCTGCCGATTATGGTGTTTGTCGGCAGTGAAGGCATGGTGCAGATTCATACCGGCCCGGTTAAAACCCTGCTGCGTACCGGCCCATGGTTTAACGTCCTCGATCCTGATTTTAATCTGCACGCCAATACCCAATTGCTGGATCAGGTCTGGCTGGTACGTAAACCCACAACGGATGGCGTTGTCAGTGCCCTGGAAATGTTTGATGCCGAAGGCAAACAGGTTGCTTTGTTATTTGGTGAACGCAAGCCCGGTAAGCGGGAGCTTGAAGGCTGGCGCGAGTTGTTAAATAAATTACTGGCAAAGCATGCACTGGCTGTTAATTCTGTTGTTGATGCAGATGCTGTTCAGTCCGTGGCCGGCGGAGAATAACCATGCGTTATTTTATTCAACTCCGCAGAATAGCGGTATTTTCAGCAGGACTGTTCTCGTTTGCCTTGTTCAGTTCCGTTGTGCTTTCTGCCGAGCGGGTGGTCAGTATTGATGGCTCGCTGACGGAAATTATTTACGCGCTGAATGCGCAGGATGCTCTGGTTGCGGTTGATACCACCAGTCGTTACCCACCGGCAGCAACAGAACTGCCGGACGTGGGATATATGCGGCAGTTATCGGCGGAAGGCATTCTGGCGCTGTCGCCAACACTGGTATTAGCCAGCACCGATGCCGGACCTGACAGCGTGTTTGAGCAACTGCAGCAGGCGGGTGTGAAGATTGTACGTGTCCGTAATCATTACTCCGTCGACGGTGTGCTGAATAAAATACAGGCTGTTGCTGACGCACTGAATAAACCGGACGCAGGACGCGCACTGGCGGGCAGTATTAAACAGCAGGCCGATGCAGCACTGGCGAGTATTCCTGCAGATGCAGCAGCGCCTGCTGCGTTATTTATTCTCGGTGCTGGTAATCGCGGGTTAATGGCGGCAGGCAGTAAAACCCAGGCCGATGCCATGCTGGCACTGTTAAATGCGCGCAACGTTATGGCTTACAACGGCTATAAACCCGTCAGCGCTGAAGCGGTATTGCAGGCCGGACCAGAGGTTGTACTTATTGCCAACACAGAAGCCGCGGCGGATACATCGCAGGCACAGAGTGCGGCATTAAATACACAACTGGCGATGACGCCGGCCTTCCGTCAGCAACGTATTCATACCCTGGATACTTCATTGGTGCTGGGTTTTGGGCCGCGTATTGGTAGCGCTTTAGAGCAATTAGTGACGCTGCTTTATCCGCCTGAAATGCAGACGCTGTCTTCTGCGGAGCAACCCTGATGCCCGGCGCGGCAATACGTTTGCAAGGGCCACGCCTGGCCCTGTTGCAGTCTGCGGCGTTGCGTCAGGCGCTGTTAATTTTTACCGCCGCCGGGTTACTGTTTTTGCTGATTTTATTATCGCTGCGTACCGGCCCGGTAGAATTAACCAATGCCCAGGTGCTGCAGTCGTTATGGAACGCCGTGACCTTTGCCGACATTCAGGGACAGAGCGACTGGGTGGTGCGTGAATTACGCCTGCCGCGCACTCTTCTGGCGGTGCTTATCGGTGCGGGTCTGGCGGCGGCCGGAGCGGTTACTCAGGGAGTTTTCCGTAATCCGCTGGCCGACCCCGGATTAATCGGTGTTGCCAGTGGCGCGGCACTGGCGGCGGTTGCCGTTATTGTTTTAAAAGATTCTCTGCTGGCGTTCTGGGTCGTGGTTATGGGGCCTCTGGCCTTACCGATTGCTGCATTTCTCGGCGGTCTGGCAGTTACTCTGGTGATTTACCGTTTAGGTACCCGTAATGGTCAGACGCAGGTAGCAACGCTGCTATTGGCAGGCGTGGCCATTAACGTATTAACCGGAGCATTAACCGGCATTCTTACCTACATGGCCGACGATCAGGCATTGCGTTCTATGACGTTCTGGTCAATGGGTAGTCTGGCTCACGGTCGCTGGCCGGAAATTGCGGCCCTCAGTGTCTGTATTATTTTGCCTTTATGTTTTCTGCCGCGTTTTGCGCGGTTATTAAATGCATTATTACTGGGCGAAGCGGTAGCAACCCATCTTGGTTATCGCGTGCAACAGGCCAAGCTTTGGTTAATTGCGGCAGCCGCGTTAATGGTTGGTGCCGGTGTTGCGGTGGCCGGCATGATTGGTTTTATCGGTCTGGTGGTGCCGCATTTATTGCGTCTGTTAATCGGGCCGGATCACCGTGCGTTATTACCGGCCTCTGTGTTATTGGGCGCTTCGTTGTTATTGATTGCCGATATGATTGCCCGTACCTGGCTGGCACCGGCTGATTTACCTGTGGGGCTGGTTATGGCGGTGATTGGCGGACCGGTATTTTTAAGCCTGCTGTTGCAGCAGGTAAAACACAACCGTGGCTGAACGGGGAGCTGTCAGCAACAGGAGCAGATAATGCTGAATGTTAAACACCTGAGTGTGAATCTGGGAAGCGCTGCAGGCCGATCATCAAAAACACTTCTGAACGATATTAATCTGCATCTGGGTTATGGAGAAAAACTGGCGGTACTGGGTGCTAACGGGGCTGGTAAATCGACGCTGCTGAAGTGCATGTGTGGTGAATTCAGCAATTATCAGGGCGATATTATTCTGGATCATTTATCGCTTAAATTCTGGAACGGCGCTGAACGTGCGCGGCAGATGGCGGTGATGCCACAAAAAGTGGAGCTGGCATTTCCGTTCCGTGTTGATCAGGTCGTGGCTCTGGGGCGCGCTCCCCACGGTGACGAACTGCACAGCACCGCGCTGCAGCGGGCGGCCATGCAGTGTGCTGATGTCTGGCATCTGCGCCGGCGCAATTATTCCGGGTTATCCGGCGGTGAACAGCAACGGGTGCAGCTGGCACGGGTACTGGCGCAGATCTGGCAAGCGGAGAAAAACAGCGATGGCCGCGAACTGCCGCGTTATTTATTGCTCGACGAATGCACCTCGGCCCTCGACCCGGCCCATCAGCACAGCATTATGCAGCGTGTCGGTGAATTTGCCGGGCAGGGCGTGGCCGTACTGGCGGTGATGCACGACATCAGCTTGGCGGCCTGCTGGGCTGACCGGGTGCTGATCTTACGCCATGGCGAAGTACTGGCCTGCGGCGCGGTGGAGTTGCTGGCGGATGCGCAGTTACTGGCCGAAGCTTATGCGCTGGATATGCCGCTGGCGCAGCGTTATGCGCAGCAAAATCTGGGCTGGATGCAGGCCTGATACAGATTGTTCTTCAATAGCCGCTAAAGTCGGGGTGCATGGCCCCGGGCTTTCTGATAAAAAACTTATCTGCAGAAATACAACAAACACACAGAAGCAGAGGTTTTGATGAGCAGTATCTGGTTTGCCACCCCCGACATCGCGGATATGAACCGCCAGATGGAAAATACCGCCTGTAGTAATCTGGGCATTGTTATTACCGAAGTGGGTGATGATTATGTTGCCGGTACTATGCCTGCCGATGAGCGCACCTTTCAGCCGGTTGGGCTGGTACACGGTGGCGCCAACGTATTATTTGCCGAAACTCTGGGCAGCATGGCGGCCAACCTGTGTCTGGATAACAGTAAGGAATATGCGGTGGGGCAGGAAATTAATGCCAACCATCTGCGTGGCGTACGCTCCGGTGAATTAACCGGTATCGCCAGACTGGTACACAAAGGCCGCAGCTCTCAGGTCTGGGAAATCCGTATTAATAACGCCGAAGGCAAGCTGAGCTGTATTTCACGTCTGACCATGGCCGTCATTGCCGCGCAATAAACAGAGAGAGCGCAATAAGCAGCAAGAGAGCGCAGTAAACTGCGAAAGAGCGATACCTGTTTACCGGTATCGCTTTTTTCTTCACCGCAATCAGAGCATTATTTTGTTTCTGGCTGCCATTCTTCAGCAGCTTTAATCCGCTCTAATGTATCCGGGTGTGAGCTCAGATATTCCAGTAATTCCTTACCATTGTCTTCACCGTTCCCATTGCCCTGCAGTTGTTCATCGCTGGCACCGTGGGATTTCATCAGTGCGCGCATAGCATTGGCAAAATCCACCGGCGAATGACCGATTTTATGCAATTGGGTGTAGGCATAAGCATCGGCTTCACGTTCCATATCGCGCGAAAATGCGCTTTGCAGCAAGCTGGTGCCGGCACCAATAATCATTTCTCCGGCACCGTCGATATCGCCGAACATCATGGCAAACATCATGGTGGTCGCCGTGGCCTGCGCCAGTGTTTTCAAGCTGTGCTTATGTTCAACATGACCAATCTCGTGCAGCAGAACCGCATTGAGCTGCTCCGGGTGATCCTGCATCAGCTCAACAATTCCGTCGGTCAGAATCACGCTGCCGTCGGGCAGGGCAAAGGCATTGGCGCCGATATTGCTGGCACGGAAATATAAGCGGAATTTATCCTCTGGCAGTTCCAGTCGCTGCAGAATGGCATGCCAGTCGGCGGTGATCTTTTCCTGTTGTTCGTTGCTGACCTGAGTGGGTTCCATATAAAACCGGTCAAGCAGGTCCAGGGTTTGTTCACCCAGTTCGGTGGCAACAAATTCGGGTAAATACTGCACGCTGGCACTGGCGGCGGAAGGAATCACTTTGTGTACCATAAGCCAGATAAAACCCGGAACCAGAATAACTGCGGCCAGTACAGCTACCCAGTGGGTTTCAAGCCAGGCCGGTAAACGTTTGGCACCGGATAAACCCGGCCAGCGATAGGATGCATCGGTGGGAATAAAACGGGCGCCGTCGGCAAAGATTAATTCGGCCGGCAGGCCAGGAATAATATCGCCATACTGCATATCCTGAGCGTTACTGTAATGCAGTGGGCGCTGATCATTGGCGGCGATAATCTGTACGCTGCCATTATCATTAATACGGGCAATGGCCGGGTGTGCTTCTGCACGACCGGCCAGCTGGAAGGTGCCCGCAATGGGTGAGCTATCGGTTGCCATGCGGGCTTCTCCCTTTGGGTTTACTGATTAATCAGGTCAGTGACAGATCCGCGTCAAACAGACCGGCGGCTTCTTCGCCAAAGGCGGAGTATTTATCATCAACCGTATTTACCAGATGATCTGCGGCTGGTTGCAGATTAACCAGTGTGGCATCCGCCAGAAACTTGTTTTTACGGATCTGGGTTACCGGATAGGCCAGACCCAGAGTAAAGATCAGCAGCAGTGAGTTGGACAGCATCAGCCAGATATAAGGCTTCACTTCCACACTGGAATTAAAAGACACCACGCCATCAATGCTCAGGTTGTTCATTACATGGTTGCGGATCATGCTCTGATACACCGCACCAATTACATAACCAAACATGAAATAGCTGATTGCGATAATGACCAAGCCGCCCAGTGCCGCAGGGTTTTCAGCAGCCAGAGCGGCAAATACGCCACCACCCAGAAGGGCCAGAGCAATAAAATACAGAACAGACAGACCAATGCAGACCAGAACGGCTTTGTAGTAGTAACCGGCCGAAGAATTCAGGCTGAAGTTATGACCGCCAAAGCTGATGGAGTCATGAATATATTTTTGCAGACGCTGAATTACCCACGGCATAGCCAGACCAAAGGTCAGAGCGCCGAGAACAGGCAGCAGAATAAAGTGCAGTAATACGCCGCCGTAGTTGGCATCAAAAGAAAAACGCACATTACGGTAGGCGGTCATGCGCAGGGTAAAACGCAGTCCCTGAATCAGCAGCCATGGCAATGCAATCAGTAACAGCAGCATTAATACCAGGTTGGCAACCGGATGCAGGCTGGAAACAATCACATATAAACCAAAAAGAATTACCGCAATAATACGGCCGCGCAGAATCTGCAGTGGAGTAGCCAGATACTGTAAACGATGACCTTCAACCTGAGTGTGACCATACAGGTATTGGGTATTGCGGACTTTGGCCCAGGCACTGTAAATGCCCAGAGTGAGAATGCTGAGCAGCATATTCACCAGCCAGAGTTTCAGGTATTCACCTTTTTTACCGGAAAAAATAACCGGCAGGATGCGGGTTTCGCCAGCATTGCTGTTGGCAGAAGAAACAGATGGATTCATCCGGATACGTCCTTGTTTGATTGGGCCGCAATTTATAACGAAATCAACGGCGGGCTGCAATCCTGTCAGCCGCCGAAAGGGTATATGGGTAAGGATTTTTTGTAACAGATCACAATGATTTGTTATATGGAGCGATTACAGCGGATAGATCAGCGCCTGCCGGATAAGATTACTTTTAGAGATGTTGTAACGCGATGCTTTGGCCAGAAAATCTTCCGGCCCCAGTATGCGGACAACAATATCCTCTTCTTTCAGCCCCTGTTGCTGCAATTGCTGCGCCTGTTCACACAGCCGGTAAAGGTTGTCGCGTTTTTCCTGCAGTGCGGCTTTGCCATCTTCAACAATGCCACGGTGTGGACAGAATAAGACGCTGAAATCCAGCGCCAGTAGTTTATCCAGACTGTGAATCAGATCGCCCAGATGCTCATCGCTGCGCAGATATTTCAGTGATTTGGAAATATACATATCGCCGCTGAATAAATATTTCTGCGCTGGCATAAACAGGCAGGTTAAATCTTTGGCGTGGCCGGGAGTATGCACAGGAATAACCGGGCTGCCATCGCTCAGCGTCAGGTTGTTATGTAAAGCCTGGGTCGCTACCGGCCGGGGGCTGCCCCAGATGACTTTTTGCAACAACGGGGTGCGATAACCGCGCGCCAGTTTTTCCTGCCCCTGAACCGGTGCATAAGGCAGAACACCGGTCAGCTGACTGATACGGCGGGCGTTACCGCTGTGATCTTCATGGTGATGGGTAATTAACAGCTGGCGCAGCGGCGTGTGTTGCTGGCTGCGCTCCAGTACCTGCTTTACTTCACGCCACTGGTTGGACGGGCCGGTATCAATCAGCGTGTCGCCAATACGATAGACAATAAAGGTGGTATTAATCCCCAGATTAAAACGACCGACACGGGTGCCGGTAACGGAATGTTCACCATTGTCGTAACGGTATTCTTTGCGTATCGGCATGGTCAGAGTTGCCCTGGCGTCGTTATTATTTTTGAAGTGGCAGTATGGATTTAAAACAGACCGGGGTTAATAGCCTTATGGCGCAGTCTTTATGGCAAAAATGCCAGTTTCTGCCGCAGCGGAGCTATTAAACAGGGGGCAGGAGCGCAAAGCAGGGCTGGGTTTTACGGTGGGCACCTGTGCTTTGCGGACAATATACCGTGGCAAAGAACAAAGGAGCTGACACGAATCCACCCGCAGGCAGGCGGCCATTATCCGCCAGACCAGAGACGGCGCGGCTCTGGCGCGAAGTGTGGCTGCTGTTGCCTGACGACCTGGGCGTCCCTATCAAAATTGACGAGCTATTCCGCTTTGGGTAGTCTGCACTAAAACGGAATGGGTAATCAGCTTTGAGCCGGGAACAATAACAATGAAAAAAACACACTGGGATACCATCATCATCGGTGCCGGCGTCAGTGGTATTGGCGCTGCAATTAAACTGCTGGAACAGGGCTTCAGCGATTTTCTGATTCTGGAAAAATACCCGGATCTGGGTGGTTGCTGGCGCGACAATACCTATCCGGGTTGTGCCTGCGATGTACCCTCGGCGCTGTACTCGTATTCGTTTGCGCAAAAGCCGGACTGGAGCCGTGCCTTTGCACCGCAGGCGGAAATTCTCAGTTATGTGCGCAGCACAGCAGAGCGTTTTGGTATAACGCCTTTTATCCGCTATGGCATCGCGGTGGAAGACAGTTTCTGGCAGGAAGAGTCACAGCAGTGGTTAATTAAAACCGCAGAGGGCGATGTTAAAACCGAGCTGACGGCCAACAAAATCATTTCGGCGGTAGGCTATCTGCATGAGCCCATTATGCCGAAGCTGCCGGGCCTTAAGGAATTTAACGGTGAGGTGTTCCATTCCTCGCGCTGGAATCACGATTGCGATTTAAGCGGCAAACGGGTGGCGGTGATCGGTACCGGTGCCTCGGCCATTCAGTTTGTGCCGGAAATACAGCCCAAAGTTGGCAAGCTGAGTATTTTCCAGCGCACGCCACAGTGGATTCTGCCCAAACCCGATCACCGTATTCCGGCCGTTGAGCGTGCATTTTTCCGTTTGCCGTTAACCCTGAACAGCTGGCGTAAACTCATTTACACCGGTTTTGAAGCCTTTGGCGTTGGTTTCCGCAAACCGCTGTTATTAAAGTGGATGCAAAAAATCGCCACCGCGCACATTAACCGCAAGATTAAAGACCCGGTATTACGCCGTAAATTAACCCCGGATTACACCATGGGCTGTAAGCGTGTATTGCTGTCGAATAATTATTATCCGGCGGTGGCACAAAGCAATGTTGAGGTGCTGGCCACCGGTGTTAAAGAAATCCGTGGCAATACCGTGGTAGGTCAGGATGGCAGCGAAGCCGAAGTTGATGTGATTATTCTTGGCACGGGTTTTCATGTGTCCGATGTGCCTATTGCCCGCCATGTGCACGGTCGCGATGGCCGTTCGCTGGATGATGTCTGGCAGGGCAGTCCGGAGGCTTACCGTGGCACCTGTATTCATAATTTTCCGAATTTCTTTTTAATTCTTGGTCCTAATCTGGCGATTGGTCATAACTCGGCCTTTATCGTGATCGAAGCTCAGATTAATTACATTATGGGCGCAATAAAAACCATGCAGCGTAATCAGCTGCAGACGCTGGAAGTAAAAGCTGAGGTGCAGCAGGGTTATAACCAACGGGTGCAGCAGGAACTGCAGGGAACGGTCTGGAATACCGGTGGCTGCTCCAGTTATTACCTCGATCAGAATGGTAAAAACAGTATCGGTTTTCCCTGGAGTACTTACCGTATGCGCCAGCTGTTAAGCCGTTTTGATATGGCGTCTTATGTTGGTCTGGCTAAGGTCGACTGGGTGGCTCAGAACATAACAGCCAACAGTACGAAAAAAACAACAGCGCGGCGGAAAAAAGCCACGGAGGTCAGCGTATGAGTCAGCCAAAACGGGCGCTGGTGTTGGGGTGTGGTGCCGTCGCCGGAGGTGCCTGGAGCATTGCTGCTTTGCAGGCGGTGAGCAAACAGCTGAACTGGAATCCGGCCGATGCCGATATTCTGGTGGGCACTTCGGTGGGTGCAGTGCTGGCTGCACTGCTTGCCAGTGGTGTCAGTCTGGAGCGCTTAGTCGCCGCGCAAAATAATGAGCCGCAGCAAGGCTGTTACTGGAACCATGCGACCGACTCCGGCGGTAAATTACCGCCCTGGCCACAATGGAAATTCAGTGGCCCGGCGTTATTTAAAAAAGCCTTAAACCGTGAAGTCAGTTTACTAACCGGACTCTGCGGAATTTTGCCCCGCGGCCGTACCGATATGTCGGGCTTTGTGCGTCTTATTCAGTCGGCATCGGCTGGTGATCTCTGGCCACAAGCACTACAGACCGGACAGCAAACACAGAAAAAACTCTGGCTGATGGCAGTGGATGCAAAAACCGCCGAGCGCCGTGCCATTGGCAGCCAGGCCGATGATTTTACTCAGGTGCCATTATCGCGTGCGGTGTGTGCATCCTATGCGGTGCCGGGCTGTTGTCCGCCGGTCAATATTCAGGGGAATACCTACCTGGATGGCGGCATTATGTCACCGGCGTCGGCGGATTTACTGGTTAACGAAGACGTCGATGAAGTCATTATTATCGCGCCGATGGCATCACGCTGGCCGGGTAAAGCCGGCAGTCTTTTTAATGCCGTTGAACGTTATGCCCGGCGGGGGATGACACGCATAGTAGACCGTGAAGAAGCCATGCTGCGCGCTGCCGGTAAACGGGTTATCCGCATTGAACCGAACGAAGATGACCTGCACGCCTTTGGCTGGAATCTGCTTGATCCGGCGCGGCGGCAGGGCGTGTTCGATACCGCGTTATTAAGCACGCCGGCAACGGTAGCTCAGGCCATTGCTATGGCCTGAGCCCGGGTCTGAGTCTGTGCCTGAGTCAGGATCAGATGTTTAGCTGTTTAGCTGTTTAGCTGTTCAGCTGTGTTGCCGTCGTTAAGTTGCCCGTTAATCTGTCTGGCAGCGCAAAGTCCAGTAAGGCAAAGCCCAGCAATGCCAGACCGCTTAACGGGAAAAGTAGCGCAAAGCTGATCAGCAGCAACAGCCATAACGGGTTTAATGTTTTATCCGCAGCCGGCGGGCGTAACAGGCTGCCTTTATTTGGCGAACGGCGCTTCCACCACAACACCAGACCAGCCAGTGCCAGCAACATTAATAACAGGCAGGCGATAATGTTGAGCCACAGATTCCACAGCCCCGCCTGACCTTTATGCAGGGCAATTCCGGCGGCCATGCTTTTTGCCAGCAGGTTGTAATTATCCCAACCAATATCGGCTAACACCCGACCATCCGCCGGGTTGATATGTACCGTTCTGTCCTGCATCGGATCGGTAATATCACCGCTGCTGGTTGAGGCAATCAGGGTGTATACGCCTTGTTCGCCACGCGGAAAACTGATGCGGAAATAACCGGGCAGAAGTTGTTTGCCGATATTTATAATCTGTTGCGCTGTAAGCGGATGCGCGGCGGCAGGTTCTGCTGCAGGAATCGGCAATTGCTCAGCACTCCATGATATTTCATTCAGATTTCCACTGTTTAACGTCGCGGTATCCGGCATGGCGCTGTGGTGCCCGGCATGAGGATTAACCGCTGAATTTTTCTCCGGCTGCCAGAACCGGGCCGATTTTTCTGCGGGAAAACTGCCCCAGGGTTGTACGATTTTTTGCCCCCATACGCCGCTCCAGGCCAGGCCGCTTAAGGCAAAAAATACCAGTAGCAGACTCAGCCATAATCCCAGCGCGCCATGCAGCTGGCGCCAGCGTGAGCGTTTATTATTCAGTTGTAGCGGAATATGCCATAAAGAACTTTTACGGCTGCGTGGCCAGTGCAGGTAGAGCCCGGATATTAATAAAAAAATACACAGGCCTGCAGAGGCTTCGAGCAAAGCATCACCAAACCATCCGGCCAGCAGGGTGCCATGAATATCATCGGCAATAGCATACCAGGTATCCGCTAACGCCATACTGCCAATGATGCTGGCCCGGTAAGGATCAACAAAAACAATACGGCTGCTGTTACCTTCACGGATATGAAAACGTGCACTGCTGTGTGGTGTTCTGGCCGGCAGGTACTGTTCAATCGCTGCGTCCGGAAAGGCTGTTTTTACGGCCTGGTATTGGTCGTCGGCAGATAGCTGCTGAGCGCTGGGGCTAACGGTTAAATAATCGCCAAACTGCCATTGTTCCAGCTGTGGTTGCAGCAACATGGCAATTCCGCTCAGGGCCAGAATGAGCATAAAGGGCAGTACAAATAATCCGGCATAAAAATGCCAGCGCCAGATTTTCCGGTAGAGATTATGGTTCATTATCAGAAGCGGTAACCGCCCTCCAGATAGAGTGTGCGTGACGGATAAGGGTGATGAACGTAGGCTACCCGGTCAGTAATATTATCGGCACCAACTGACAGCTGAGCATGGCGGTTAAACTGGTAACGCATCCTGGCATCGATAAAGGTGTACGCATCAATCGCACCGAATACGCGCTGCTCGTGGTCGCTGTTATCCAGTTCGTTATAGCTGTCGCTGATATGGCGCACACTGGTGCTGAAATCCAGTGCTGTACTCTGATGCCAGGTCAGAGTCAGATTCTGACTCCAGCGCGGAATACGTGGCATATCTTTGCCTTCGCTGTCAGCCACACCGTCGTTTTTATCAATACGGGAACGCAGGGCGGTGGCATTAAAACGCACATCGAGCTGCGGCATAAACAGCGCGCGGCGCTGCAGGCTGATATCTGCTCCGCGGGTTGATACGCGGTCGATATTCAGAAACGAACTGATGGTCAGCGGATTACCGAAAGCATCGGCATAAATGCCGCTCTGGTTAAAAATAGTGTCGCGGATTTTTTCGTAAAACAGATTAATCTGCAGGCTTTGCCGGCCATCATCGAACTGAATATTGAGGTTATGGTGGATACCGGTTTCGGGCTTCAGACTGGCATTGGCAATTTGTTGGACATCGTCGTTGCTGGCATTTTCGTACAGCTCTTCAACGATAGGAAAACGTACCGCGCGGGCAAGGGAATAACGGCTGTGCCACAGCGGAGCCAGTTGCCAGCCAAGGGAAAATTTGGGTGATACGGCGCTTTCGTTGCGGTCCGGATTTTCATCATTGCCTTTAAAGCCGTTCAGCCCCAGCCAGCGCTCATGGCGCAGGCCCAGTGTCAGATCCAGTGTATTGGTAAATTGCCAGCCATAGTCGGCAAAAATTGCCTGTATCCGGGTTTCACCACCCGATAACGGTGTCTGTCCGGCACTTTGTCCGGCGGCATAATCGTAGGCGCCTTTTTCCAGCTCAAGCTGATAATCACCATAGTGATAACCGAGCAACAGGTTCATATCGCGGCGGCCAAACAGTCTCTGTGTGCCGCTTTTAATATCCGCCGTCTGCCAGCCGGTATCGCGGAAATTCTGAATATCACCACTGCCATCCCAGGCAGGATCAGCCGGGTTTCTGGCCGAGCGTATCTGCTCGTCTTTTAAAATATCAAACTGACTGATATCCGCCTGCCAATACCAGCTGCCCGCTATTGGCAGAGTCACGCCCAGCGCACTGAGCAGCGAATGGCGGTCTTGCCGGCTGTGGCGGAAACTGCTGCCACTGAGGCTGTAGTTATGACCATCCTGACTGACATTGCCGCTGTAAACTGTATTACCGTCGGCGTCACGTATCAGGCTGCGGGCATCGGTATTATTATTCTGCCGTTGCTCATAGACCAGGCTGGCGCGGACTTCGCCGTCGGGCAAATTGTAGCGTGCGCGGATTTTATATAAATCAGTCAGGGTATCGGCGATACCGGCATCGCCGTAATACAGCACCGGGTTGCCTTTACTGTCCCGCCCCTGAATTCCGCCACTGGCTGCGCTGCCGGTGGTTGGTTTTTCGGCGCTGTAATAAAAGCTTTGTGGCTGACCATCATTTTGCAAACGCTGAAAACCAGCCAGTAACTGCAGGTTACCAAAACGCTCGCCCCAGCTGGTGTATAGACGCTGGCCGGATAATTGTTGTTTACGGCCGATGCGGTCGTAGTCCTGCACAAAGCTGCTGCCTTCAATGCTGATTTCCCGCTCGTCGGGCAGACGGGTCTGAATATTAACAACCCCGCCCATGGCGTTGCCGGAATATTCCGCTGCAAAAGGGCCGTACAGAATATCCACCTGCTGGATTTCGGCCGGTGCAACAACCGACCAGCGCGGTGCACCACTGTAGCGTGTCTGCAGGTGATAATGCAGTGGCATACCATCAGCAAAAACCAGCGAACGGGTGGTCTGGAACATATTGCTGCCGCGCATGCCGAGGGTGGCATTCGGATCACCGATGTAACGTTTACGTACGATAATACCGGGCTGGTCACGTACGGCATCTTCGGTATTAATAAAGTTGATGCTCTGTAATTGCTCGCGGGTTATTTCCCGCAGCGGGGTGCTGACATTTTGTGGCATACCACTGGCACGGCTGACCTGCGGTTCCAGCTCGGCATCAGCGGCAGATACATTCTTGCCTGCGAACAGCAGGGGTAATAACAGGGGGAATAACAAGGGCAGGGGTGTGGTTGCCAGCAGGCGGGCAGGAGCGATTGACGTCGGCTGAGCCATTACAGCATTCCATATCTGAAAATTTGCGCGACGATAGCAGAAAGTTCCCGGCCTTCCCCTGCGGCGACTTGTCGCACCTGATCTTGCCCCGATAAAACGGACATGCGGTCTGTCCGGCTTGTGATGCGGAGCTTGTACCCGGAGCGCAGGCTGGTTATAACAATGCACCATTTAATCTTCAGGATATCGCCATGTCCGCTGCTATTACTCTTCAGCCCTTTGCGCCCTGTGTGTCCTTTATTCTGCTGCGCGATGATTGTGTATTGCTGGAAAAACGCCGCGACGATAAAGAAATCGATCCGGGTCTGGTGATGGTGCCGGGCGGGCATATGGAAGAGGGCGAACATCAGCACGACACCCTGCTGCGCGAGCTGGATGAAGAACTGGGCATCCGGCCGCTGAATGCCCGCTACGTCTGTTCGCTGTTGCACCCCACCGACGAACTGCAGCTGCTGCATTATTATTTAATTACCGAATGGCACGGCAATATTCAGGCCCACGAGGCTGAAGCCGTATTCTGGCAACCCTTGTCGGAACTGGGGGCGCTGGATATTACGCCTGACCATACCGCCATTGCCGAAGCGCTGCGTTTATATGGCGTTTAATGATTTAATCAATGCGGTAAAAAATTCCCGTGCTGATTATTAAACCCGGCATTCTGGCCTTTTACAGCCCGCATATACTCGCCGATAAGCACCAGCATGCGGCTCTGCAACTGGTGTGGCCCGGAACGCAGGGGCACTGGCAACTGAACACTGAAAAAGGCACTGGCCCATTGCTGATTGCACCGCAAGCGGAGCACGATCTGGCTGCTGAACACTGCTGGATTATTTTGCTGGAGCCTCTGTCTGTCGCCGGTAAACATGCTTTGCAACAGATGAACGGCCAGCTGTCGGTATCCCTGCCTGACCCGGCATCTGCGGCTGACAGCACTGAGTTACTGGCGGCGTTAAGCCATCTGTTGGGGCTGGATAAACAGGCATTTAATCTGCAAATAACCGACAGCCGCCTGCTGCGACTGCAGCAGCAACTGGATCAGTGTTTTAACGGCGGCTGCATCAAACCTTCGCAATGGCGTGCGCGGGATATTGCCGCCGGACTGGCGTTGTCGGAGAGCCGTTTTCTGCATCTGTTCCGTGAGCAGATGCACATGCCCTGGCGGCCCTATCTGTTATGGCGCCGCCTGCTCTGTGCGGTGCAGGCGTTACATCAGGGGAAGAGTGCGACCACTGCAGCGCAGGATGCGGGCTTTGCCGACAGTGCTCATCTGAGCCGGACTTTCCGTCGTCATTTTGGGTTATCGGTGCGTGAGGCAGTGCAGCTGGCCCGCAATTAATCACCACCATTAATCACAACCATAAATCACACGAGCAAGTCAGCCAGTTTATTCAAGTTATCAGCCTGTACCGGCGCTAGTCTGGTAAAAAACAGGAGGTACACCATGGCTGACAACACAACAAACACAGCAGATAGCTATCTGGCCACAACCCGCATGCTGGATTACCGGCATCCGGCCATTCAGCAGCTGATTCAGCAACGGGGCTGGCGCCAGCTGGATACCCGCCAGCAGATTGCAGAGGTTTATCGTTTTGTGCGCGACGATATCCGCTTTGGCTACAACGCCGATGACAGCCTCAGCGCGAGTAAGGTGTTGCGTGATGGTTACGGCCAGTGCAATACCAAAGGCACGCTGCTGATGGCGCTGTTGCGGGCGCTGGGCATTCCTGCCCGTTTTCACGGTTTTACCATTTATAACGAGCTGCAGAAGGGCGCAATTCCGCTGTGGATGTTCGCTTTTGCACCCGCGCGTATTCTGCACAGCTGGGTCGAAATCTATTACGATGGCCGCTGGCTGGAAATAGAGGGTTATATTATCGACCAGCCGTATTTGCAGCAGGTGCAGAAAGCCTTTGCCAGCGAGTGTGAAGCCTTCAGTGGTTATGGCATTGCCACGCCTTGTCTGCAAAAACCACAGAACGACTGGCAGGGCGGCAATACCTATATTCAGAAGGAAGGTATTGCCGACGACTACGGTGTTTACAACACGCCGGATGAATTTTACGCGGCGATGGGCACTAACCTGCGCGGCTTCAAACGTATTCTGTACCGTTATCTGCTGCGCCATCTGATGAATATCAATGTCAGAAAAATCCGCCGCGCGGGTATCCGTTAAGCGCAAGATCCGGGTTGTGTTCGTGGCCCGGATTTTTATGATGAAGTGAATCAACCGGCGCGGAGCTGCTTATGTCTGACTATCAACGAATCGCAACGGCTATCCGTTTTATTACGGAACATGCCCGCGAGCAGCCAGCACTGGAGGATATCGCCGCGGCGGTTAATCTCAGCCCTTTTCATTTTCAGCGTCTGTTCAGTCAGTGGGCGGGCACCAGCCCCAAGCGTTTTCTGCAGGTATTAACACTGGAGCGCGGTAAATTCCTGCTGCGTCAGCAATTGCCGTTGCTGGAAGCAGCCGATGAGCTGGGCTTAAGCGGCAGCAGCCGGCTGCACGATCATTTTGTTCAGCTGGAAGCGGTAACGCCGGGTGAATATCAGCGCGCCGGCGCCGGGCTGACCATCCGTTACGGTGTGGCAGACACGCCCTTTGGCCCGATGTTTATTGCACAAACACCCCGTGGCTTATGCCGTGCTGCTTTTATTGCAACAGGAGAAGATGAACCAGATTCACAGCAGCAACATCAGCAACAGCATCAGGAACTCAGTGCCGCCGAAGAACTGGCCGCGTTACAGGCTGAATGGCCGGCGGCCGGCTGGCACGAAGATAACGCCGTGGCACAACAGCTGGTCGCCACGCTGTTTGCCCGCAAGCGCAGTGATGCTGGCGCGCCGTTGTCGCTGCATGTGCGCGGTACCAATTTTCAGCTGGCGGTCTGGCGCGCGTTATTAACCATTCCTGCCGGCCATGCGCTCAGCTATGGCCAGCTGGCGGCGCAGCTGGGTCAGCCAACGGCGGCACGGGCGATTGGTAATGCGGTCGGCGCCAACCCGGTGGCTTTTATGATTCCCTGTCACCGGGTAATTCAGCAGAGCGGGGCGCTGGGCGGTTATCGCTGGGGGCCGCTGCGCAAGCAGGTTATGCAGAGCTGGGAACGGCTGCGGCTGGCGGCTGAGGAGTAGCCGCAGCCGCTGTATCAGGCGGTTGCTTCTTGCCGGGCAAAAGAAAATACAAACGGAAAACGACCGAGTATTTTTTCTGCGGCCCGGCGTTGTGAGTCACTGTCCTGCTCAAGATAAATCAGCAGCTGCATACCTTTTTGTTTGGTGTCTTCCACCAGTAATTGCGCACAGGCAATACCGGCCTGCTCCAGAGCTTCGATTAATGCTGAGTGAATTTCGAGTTTTTTCAGGGCGGGTTTAAAAATTTTGCCGACCGGGGTGAGGGGGATGGCGTCGGTCAGGCGGATATATTTCGGCTGCGCGGCCCGTTCAGAAATATGAGTGGCAGCAAAATGCTGTAATTCAGCCGTACTGACCCGCGCTCCCGGTTTCAGCTGTACATAGGCGACAGGCAGTTCACCGGCATGAGCATCCGGACGGCCGACGGCGGCAACCAGCTGAACAGCGGGGTGACGGTGTAAAGGCTCTTCGATCATGGCCGGGTCGATATTATGACCACCACGGATAATCAATTCTTTCCGGCGTCCGGTGAGCCAGAAATACCCATCGTTATCCTGATACCCAAGATCGCCGGTGTTCATCCAGCGATGTGTGTCGTGGCAGTCGAGCCACAAATCTTTGTTCTGGCTGTCGATACGGTAGCCGGCAAAAACATTGGCTCCGGAAATAACCAGCACACCGCTTTCCCCTGGAGAACAATCGCGCAGGTAAGCACCTTGCTCATCTACGGCAACGGCTTTCATCTGTTGTCCGGGCACCCGCAGGCCAACAGACCCCAGGCGGCGTTCACCTGCAGGCGGGTTAACGCTGCTGACGCAGGTGCCTTCTGTCAGTCCGTAACCCTCGAGAATTTTCAGTCCGGTGCATTGCTGGAAACGGCGGAATACTTCTACCGGCAGAGGGGCGGCACCACAAAGTCCATACTCCAGCGAGCGGATATCATGATTGCCGATGGGTACATCAAGCAGGCTGGCATACAGGGTTGGTACACCGCTGAAAAAATGAATCCGGTGTGTTGCGACGATTTCCCAGAAGCGCTTTACCACACCGTCGCCACGGTAACCTTGCGGGGTGCCGAGAATCACATGGGCGCCGCGCGAGAATGGCAACAGCCCGGTAATCAGGACCGCATTGACATGAAACAGTGGTAAGCCGCAGAACACATTTTTTCCGGGACCGATATTGGCTCCCATAAACTGTGCAACCGAATGCACATTGGCCACTTCATTACGATGACGGCGCATAGCAATTTTCGGCAGGCCGGTGGTGCCACCAGTACAGAAAAAAGAAGAATAATCGTCACCGTCAAAACGACGCTTGCTGAGCAGTTCTGTGGCGTTCTGGGTCTGGCATAAACGCCTGAAATCATGCAGCTGAAGCGTGGCCGGTAAGCCGTGCCGCAGACCGCGCCAGCCGGATTGTGAACGCGCTTCTTTTTTTTGCAGCAGGCGGGCAGCGAGACCTTTAAGGCCGCTTATATGGTCAGCCATATTGATCAGCAGCAAATGCTTAAGTGCGGGCAATTGCGGCAGTATTTGCTGCACTTTTGGCCACAGATCGGTTCCCGGAAAAGGGGCCAGGGTTACCAGAATGCTGGCGTTGGCAGCATTAAGCAGTTCGGCCATCGCCTCCGCTTCGAGCAGTGGGTTAATGGCGGCTACGATTCCGCTGGCCTGTCCGCCCCAGATAACAAAATGCGTTTCCGGCAGGTTAGGCAGTATGTAAGCAATGACCGTATCTTTATCGGCTCCGAGATGGTGGAACATATTGGCCGTACGGTGCACCTGTTCCAGCAGCTGCTGGTAACTGAACACTTCCGGTTTATGGTGGTCGTCGGTCTGCAGAAAAAAAGACAGTGCCGGTTGGCTGGCATATTTTACGGCGGCATCGTGCAGCAGCTGATAAGTGCTGGTGGGCAATGGCGCGGGTGCCATGGCTTCTGCTGCCAGTACATCGCGGTAATTTGCAATTCCTTCCATCAGGCGGCTCCCCGCACAACCCGGTGCTGCTGCCGGCCAAGATCGATTACGCCGTCAGTGCTGCGGATAACGGCTTCGACCAGATCACCATCCTGCAGATACTGCGGTCTTGCGCGTTGCTTTTTCATAAACAGCTCCCACTTTTTCTGCTCCGGGAGAAGAGCTGCCAGCCGCACCAGAAAGGCAGAAGGCAAAGCCAGAGCGCAGCCACTGGGCGTGCCGGTCATAATGACATCGCCCGGATTAAAATCGGTGATCTGAGAATACTCGGTCAGTGTTTCTGCCGGACGGAATACCATGTTGCCGCTGTTGTCGTGCTGGCGGACTTTACCGTTAACGCTGAGGGTCAGCTGCAGGTCGTTCAGGTATTTCATTTCCTGCCGGTTCAGCAGGCATAAAACCGGTCCGAGCGGACAAAACGTACGGTAGCTTTTGCCTTTATGAAACTGCATTTGCGGAATCTGAACATCGCGTGCAGACACATCATTACCAATGCAGATACCGGCAATATATTCGTGCAGATTATCGGTGGTTACCTGCACGCTCTGGCGGGTTTCCCGGGCCAGTACCAGTGTCAGCTCAACTTCATAATCCAGCAGTTGCACATGGGGCGGGCGGATAATTTCTCCGCTGGGGGCTGTAATCGACGCAGACGATTTGGTGAAAAACATATTGAAGGCTTTGGCGTCCGGATCAACACCGGAATCGAGCATATGCTGGCGATAATTAGCTCCCTGGCACAGCACCTTGGCGTCTCCGGTAATAGGGGACAGCAACTCAACACTGTTGTCTGCCAGAGCTTCGCTGGCGTTATTGCAGGCATCGGCGACAGCCTGATAACCCAGCGCAATCAGCCCGGCGGTGGTGGTGCAGGGCAGGGGCAGCGGATGAATAAGATTATCGGCGCTGAGGCCCCAGCGAATCTGGTTGTTATGACGGAATCGGACAATTGCTAAAGGCATAATAGGGCTCCTGTCAGCCAAAGATTCTGGCGAGTGTTTTTAATTTTTTTATCGTGACGTCCGGGCTGTAACGCAGACTTCTGAGCAATCCACGGATAGCGCTGAGCGTGATTTTGGGTTTGGTGAAACTGACTGGCATCACCTGCCCCCACTGTGACATGGCATTGCGGCTGACAGGATGCACGCCCATGGGCCGCTCTGCTGTAAATAAATCACCGTCACAGTAATGCTCATGCTTGGCTCCCCAGGGGTCTTGCCAGTAATCAAAAATCTGGCTGCCGAGAATATGGCGGCCGATTCCCCAGGCGTGCTGCCATTTCTTTTCGCGCATGACGCGCTGTCCCATGCCGACCGCATCGGCATCCACCAGTTCGTAAGCACTGTGACTGTATGCCGGCATAAAGCCCTGTGCCATCGCCAGCGTGTGGTGATCGGCCGGGGTGTCTCCCAGATCAAGACGGAAAAAGACCACGGCTGGTGAGCCGTCGGGCAGAACCTGAACATCACTCGGAATAAGGCCGAAGTGGCGTGTGTACCAGGCGCTGGTCTGCTGAAAATCGGCTACTTCGAGAACCAGATGGCCGAGACGCAGTACATCCGGCGCTGTGGCCGGCGGACGCTGGCAATCATTCACGCGCACATGTTCGTTATTGAAATTGAACTGCAGGGGCGCACGGTGCCGCAGAGGCGCGACGCTGTTCTGGCCACAGATGGCTTCTACCCGGAAACCGGAAGGATCGCGCAGACACACCCGCTGGCCACCGCCGGGATAAGGTGCTTCTTCAATCGCCGATGCTCCGTCCAGCTCACTCAACGCCTGCAGGGCGGCTATATCCGCGACTTCAAAGCCAAATCCGGCAAACCCTGCTTTTGCTGCCTTACGGATGCAGTAGCAGAAAGGGGCATTGTCGGCGGCGCGCAGGAAGATGGCTTCTTCACTGCGGCTGGCCGTTTGCAGGCCAAAGTCATGCAGGAAGCGTTCGGCTTTCTCTGGTTCCGGCCGCTCAAACACGAGATAGGCCAGCCGGCAGGCTTTGCTGGTGGGCGAGGGATGCCGTTGGGGTTGCTGGGTAGAGAGTTCAATCATGGCGGACTCCGTTGCTGGGAACGATCATTGTTATTTTGTTATGAGATTAAAACCAATATTGAAACATATTTCAATATTGGTTTTAATCTCATTCGTTGGCGTCGCCAGGATGCCGTTAGCGGAGAATAAAAATGAGCAAAGAACGTGGCGGAAAAAAAGCAGAAACAACAGAGGTTCTGATTGTTGGCTGCGGCCCTGTGGGAGCAACCCTGGCAGCCTTACTGGGGCGTTATGGCATCAATACGCTGGTGATCGATAAAGCGCCGGACATACTGCTGATGCCAAGAGCCATTGCACTGGATAATGAAGCGTTGCGGGTTCTGCAGATGGCCGGTCTGAGCGAAGACTCGTTTGCCCGTATTCCGATTCCGCAGGTGCAGATGCACAGTCCGGTTATGGGGCGCTTTGCTACAGCGAATACCCGCGGCAGTCTGGATGGCCATCCCAAGCTGGTTACTTTTTATCAGCCGGAACTGGAGCAGGCGCTGGCCGGACGGCTGGCGGCTCTGCCGTCGGTAACGGTGCGTCGCTGTCTGGAGTTAGTAACACTGCACGATGAGGGCGATGTTGTCAGTGTGGTGGTGAGTGATGATGCTGGCCGGCAGGAAGAAATCCGCGCCCGTTATCTGATTGGTGCCGATGGCGCCAGCTCCCTTGTCCGCAGCCTGATCGGTCAGGATTTTCAGGGCACAACCTATGGCGAAGACTGGCTGATTGTTGATGCCCGGCAGCGGGCAGAGCAGGCCATCGACCATGTTGAGTTTATCTGCGATCCCAGACGATCAGTTCCCCATATGCCGGCTCCCGGTGGTCGTGAGCGCTGGGAGTTTATGCTGCGCCGTGGTGAAAACCGTGAGCAGATGGAGCACCCGGACAAAGTGGCAGAGCTGATGGCTCCCTGGATCAGCAGCAGCGATCTGCAGATTGAGCGGACGGCGGTGTACCGTTTTCATGCCCGTTGTTGCGAGCGTTTCAGTAAGGGCCGGGTTTTTCTGGTCGGTGATGCTGCGCATATCACGCCGCCTTTTGTCGGTCAGGGGTTGGTTGCCGGCTTGCGTGACGTGGCGAACCTTGGCTGGAAACTGGCCTGGGTGCTGCGTGGCCAGGCGCAGCCGCAGATTCTCGACAGTTATGATCAGGAACGGCGTCCGCATGCTGTGAGCATGATCAACCTCGCCCGCTTTATGGGCCATCTGGTAATGACCCGTCATGCAGTCTCTGCATTTATGGTGCATGGTCTGATGCGCCTGTCGCGCTTGCTGCCGCCGCTGCGGCGCCATCTGGAAGAGTTACGGATTAAGCCGGCTAACCGTTTCCGCCAGGGTTTATTCTGCGCCGGGCAGGGGCTGAAACATCTGCTTCCGGGCAGCCAGCTGGGACAGGGATGGGTACGCAGTGGCGGGGAGGTTCGCCTCAGTGATGATGTGTTGGGAGAACGGTTGCTGCTGGTGGGCTTCAATACCAATCCGCAGGCAGGGCTGAGCGCCGCTTTACGGTCGCGCTGGCAGGCTGCCGGTGGTGGCTTTCTGCAGGTTGGGGTACAGAATCAGAGTCCGGAAACAACCGAGCTGCTGGAAGACCTGGCACAGTCATTATCGGCTCCGGCGTCTGCGGCGCTGGCGGTGGTGCGTCCGGATCGCTTTATTCTGTGCTCCGGCCCGGCAGGCTGTGCTGCGGAGCTGCTACAGCAGACACTTGGCTTGCTTGGAAAGTAGCTGCCATCTCAATATTGAGACGGTTTCAATGTGGTACACTGGCGCTCTGTTCCCTTCAGAGACTGGTGCGATCCGCATGACCTCGTCTGCCGAGAATGAAAAACTGACCCGTGGTCACAAGAAAAAAGCCCGTACACGCCAGCAATTGCTGGATGCGGCGCTGAAGATTTACGCCCATAAAGGTGCCGGGGAACTGGCACTGAACGAACTGGCGCAGGAAGCAGGGGTATCCAACGGAACGGTATACAACTACTTCCGTACCAAAGAAGAGGTGCTGGATGCCGTCAGCCTGGCACAGGCGGAAGCCTTGTCTCATGAGGTTGCGCTGATCAGCCGTGGCGTTGCTGATGGTGCCGAGCGGGTTGCAATCGGTATCCGTGCGTTTATCCGCCGTGCAGCACAGGATCGTGAATGGGCCAGTGCCCTGATCAATATCGTACGCTATGCCGAGGGAATGCGTTCGGCTCTGGGCGATTATGTGCGCCATGATGTGCGCACGGGGCTCAGTCAGGGACAGTTTGATTACAGCAGTGAAGATCTTGCCATCCGCCTGCTGGTCTCCGGCGTGATCAGCGCGATGATTGCGATTGTTGAAGGTCGCTATGAAAACGGGGATGACAGCACTGTGGCGGCGATGTTGCTGCAGGCTCTGGGCATGGCGCGGCCACAGGCTCTGTTAGTGGCGGTTAAGGCTTTACCGTCGTTACCGGTGGAGGAATAACAGGAGAGTTGTTTCTGAGCCGGTCCCGGCACAGCCTTATGCCTTTTTCTTTGTACGGGTGGTGTGTACCGCCCGCAATCGTCTAAAAAACCAACGCTTTTCAGCAACCCCCACGGACTATGGCTCCGGCCTGCTTATCGCCAACTTATCCAGTTAGTTATCCACAGAATCTGTGGATTCAATGTCAGCTTTGTCCCCATGTCGCCGGGCGTCTTATCCGTCTGGCGGAGAATGCCTGATGCTTCTGTGCTTGCCGTGCCGATTTTTTTGTGATCCTGCTGCAACCCTTGCCATGCCTTGAAAAATAAAGAAATTTTTAGTTTTTTCTGGCTGTGTAAAAAACGCACGGTTTTTACCGGCTGGCGTATTTACTGCATTCAGGGGAGTTCTCAAAAGAATATGCACAGAAATATCCACAGCTTCTGTGCAAAACTTCAGGGTTGACAGAAAGAACTTATGCACAAATCGAAGATGATGCTTGACGGCGCTTTTTTCTCTGTGTTTGCCGGTAGTGACGAGACGTTGCCTTATTGATATCGCCCGGCAGGTGAAGCGGTTGCGATCGCCTGTGCGCCAGCCTGCAGGTTGGCTACTGCCATCTGTACCTATCGTTTTTCTTTTTTCTTGTCCTGTCAGAGACACTGTCTGATTGATATTTTCCCCCGCCTGACAGACAGAGGGGAGAGTGATACGGATGTATCGGTACGATGAATATGACAGGACGCTGGTTAACGAGCGGGTAGAAGAGTTTCGCGATCAGGTTGCGCGCCGGATCAGTGGTGAACTCACAGAAGAAGAGTTTCTGCCGCTGCGTTTGCAAAACGGTCTGTATTTGCAGAAACACGCTTATATGATGCGGGTCGCTATTCCCTATGGGGCGTTATCCAGTGATCAGATGCGCGGTCTGGCGGCAATTGCCAATAAGTTTGACCGTGGTTATGGGCATTTCACTACCCGTCAGAATATTCAGTTTAACTGGATTGAATTAGCCGATACGCCAGATATTCTGGCGCATCTGGCGTCTATTGATATGCACGCGATTCAAACATCGGGTAACTGCGTGCGTAATGTGACTACCGAAGCCTACGCGGGCGTTGCCCCCGATGAAGAATATGACCCGCGTATTTTTGCCGAGATTATTCGTCAATGGGCTACCGTAAATCCCGAGTTTTTGTTCCTGCCCCGTAAATTCAAAATTGCAGTCAGCTCCAGTCAGGAAGACCGGGCAGCGGTGCGTATGCACGATATCGGTTTGTATTTGTATCGTGATGAAGAAGAAACGCTGCGCTTTCAGGTTATGGTTGGCGGAGGGTTGGGTCGTACGCCTTTTCTTAATCAGCTCGTAAAAGACAATCTGCACTGGTCGGAAGTTTTGTCATATATCGAAGCGGTTCTGCGGGTATTCAACCGCTATGGCCGGCGTGATAACAAGTACAAGGCACGTATTAAAATTCTGGTAAATTCACTGGGCATAAGCGCTTTTCGTGAAGAAGCAGAAGCCGAATGGCAACAGATTCGCGGAAGTTTTTCGACGCTTACTGAAGATGAGCTGAGTCGTGTAGCTTCTCAGTTTTTATCGCCGCTTTATAAAGCGTTAGATGATACTGACCTTCAATATGGTCATCACTTAACAAGCAATAGCGAATTTGCTTCCTGGGCATCACGCAGTGTGAAACCACACAAGGTGAAAGGTTATGCCTCCGTGGCAATTTCTACCAAATTTCCCACCAATACGCCGGGCGATCTAACCGCAGAACAAATGCAACGCATTGCCGATTTGGCCGATTTATATGGTTTTGGGGTGATTCGGGTTGCCCATGAACAAAACCTGGTATTGCCGGATATCCCGAAACAAGACCTGTTCAGCGTCTGGACAAGTTTATGTGAAGTGGGCTTGGCATTACCTAACGTGGGTTTAGTCAGCGATATGATTGTTTGTCCCGGAGCAAGCTACTGCAATCTGGCGACGGCCCATTCCTTTCCTGTCGCCAGGAAAGTCGCTGAGGCTTACAGCCTTGAAGAGCAACTGGATGTCGGTGATATCAGTATTAACTTATCGGGTTGTATTAACGCCTGTGCTCACCACCATATCGGAAATATAGGAATTTTAGGATTGAATAAATCCGGTAAAGACTATTACCAGATCACCATTGGCGGCGCTCAGGGAAAAGACAGCCAGATCGGTAAGGTTATTGGTCCGGCGGTGAGTGAAGAGGTGTTACCCGGAGTGGTAAAAAATATCACCAATGCATATTTAGCCAATCGTAATGATCACGAAACCTTCCATGAAACTTTTTTGCGCATAGGGCTGGAGCCTTTTAAGTTGGCCGCTTATGGCCCGGCAGGAGCTTAGTATGAAGAATATTATCCGCATTCATTCTGGTGATGCTGCTGTTATTAAGTCAGATGACTGGGTTATTGCAGAAGACGTTCATGACACGCCAGATCCCCATGACGTTTTACCCATGGCAGTCTGGTTAGCGCGTGTTGAGCAGGGCGAAGAGGTAACGCCAGCAGTCTGGATTGGTGTTAATGATGATCCGATGGAATTACAGAGCGTGATTGATAAGCTCTCGTTTATCGGCGTTTTCTTCGAAGATTTCAAGGATGGACGTGGCTACTCAACGGCGTATTTACTGCGAAAGCGGTTAAATTATCAGGGCGATTTACGGGCGTTTGGTGATGTGTTGCGGGATCAGCTGAGCCTGATGCGTCAGTGTGGTTTCGACAGCTTTGCTATTAAAGAAGGCAAAGACCCGTACGATGCGATGAAAGGCCTCAAAGGACTTTCCGTTACCTACAGCAGCAGCGTGTCGCAACCTAACCCGCTTTATAAACGGGTTCGTCGATAGACTTAATCTTTAATGCCCAAGCAGCACGCTGAAAAGCTTTTTGACCGCGGCTTGCCTTTTTTCTGTTAAGGGATGGATATAACTCAAACGTAAAAAGTTTTTATATTGTCCCGAAGCTGAGAAAAGCGAGCCGGGTGTCATAATCACACCTTGCTCCAGTACCTTGTTGTAACTGTTTTGTGTATTAATGGTTTCGTCTAATTCTACCCACATAGAAATTCCGCCCTGGGCGTGGGTGTAACGAATTTCATCATGCCAATGGTTGCTCAATAAGGTCATCAGTTCCCTTTGTTGCTGCTTCAGCGTATTAACCTGTTGAGCCAGATAGCGGCGGTAATGTCCTTCTTCCAGAAATGTTGCAAGCCCTTGCTGAGTGGATTCACTGGAAGATAACTGGGTGACCAGTTTGAGCTGAGCGATTTTGTCGTGCCATTTTCCGCCAAACACCCAGCCAATCCTTAAATCCCTTGATAAGCTTTTTGAAAACGAGCTGCACAGAATAACCCGCCCGTCAGGGTCGAGTTTTTTTAGCGGTTCGGCCGTAAACGGCGGGAAGGAAAGATCGCCGTAAATGTCATCCTCTATAATGCAAAAATCTTTTTCTATCGCCAGATTGATCAATTCCCGGCGGGCTTTTTCTGGCATGCAGGCCCCGGTAGGGGTAGCGTAATTCGGGGATGTTATGCAGGCTTTTATCGGCCATTCGGTTATTTTTCCGGCTAAATCCTCAATGCTTAAACCCTCTGAAGGATCCGTCGCAACCTCGATAATTTTCAGCTTCAGCTGCTCCATGATCTGCAGAACACCATAAAACGCTGGTGATTCCACCGCTACGGTATCGCCCGGTGAGCATGTCGCCATAAGCGAAATAAATAACGCATGCTGGCAGCCTCCGGTGATGCAAACCTGTGATGGGTCCTGATTCAGACCGCGATGGCGGTAATGACTCACAATGGCGTCTTTCAAGCGCATGTCGCCGCTTGAATCATTGTAATAAAGAGCTTTCTGAGTCGGTCTGGAGCGTAAAGCTTTGCTCAAATGCCGGTTCAGTGTAATGAGGTGGCTGGCATCGTTGGCAGTGCCGGCGGTTGGCAAAATATCAAAAGCGGCACTGCGCGCCATGATGTCTCTTAAAATAGCCGGAACCGTTACGTCTCTGGGCGCCGCCGGAGGGTTAATGCGTTTTGGCGGCAGCCGGTCATGGTGTGTCTCAGTTTTGACAAAGTAACCGGATTTTGGCTTGGAAAAGATCAGGCCTTCTGCTTCGAGCCTGTGTAAGGCGTGTAATACAGTGGCTTTGGAAAAGCCTAAGTTCTGGCACATTTCCCGGACGGAAGGAAGTTTTCCACTCGGTAAGAAATGATTGGCTTGTATATCTTTCCGTAACAAGTGTTCCAGCTCTAGGTACTTAAACTGATTCATGGCGACACCCTGATCAACAAACTGTACCTATTCTAAATTAGTTTATTGTGCCTGTTCTGTATTTTTTTTAGTCGTACACTCAACGCGGTTGTTATTTTTAGCTTCGGCTTTCTGGCCGTGCAGAAGGTAGGCAGAACACAATGATTGATTTAAGTGCTGTTGATCTGGCGCGGATACAGTTCGCGTTCACCGTCTCGTTCCACATTATCTTTCCCGCGATAACGATCGGTCTGGCCAGTTATCTGGCTGTGTTAGAAGGCTTATGGCTGTATACCAGAAAGCCGGTCTATATGACTCTGTGCCGGTTCTGGATGAAGATATTTGCCGTTAACTTCGCCATGGGGGTGGTTTCTGGCATTGTTATGGCGTATCAGTTTGGTACTAACTGGAGCCAGTTTTCTAACTTTGCGGGGGCGATTACAGGCCCGTTACTCAGCTATGAAGTGATGACGGCTTTCTTCCTTGAGGCTGGCTTCCTGGGGGTTATGTTGTTTGGCTGGAAAAAAGTTGGAGAGCGGCTGCATTTTGCCTCCACTATTCTGGTTGCCATCGGCACCCTGATCTCAATGACCTGGATTCTGGCATCAAACAGCTGGATGCAAACCCCTCAGGGTTACGACATTGTTGATGGGCGGGTTGTGCCGCTGGACTGGTTCGAAATTATATTTAATCCCTCTTTTCCTTACCGTTTAGTGCACATGGGGCTGGCTGCATTTTTGGCGACGGCGTTGTTGGTCGGTGCTTCCGGTGCGTGGCATTTGCTTAAAGGCTCCCATATTAACGTAGCGAAAAAAATGTTATCCATGGCGATGTGGATGCTGCTTATTTCTGCGCCATTACAAGTGTTGGTTGGTGATCTGCATGGTCTGAATACCTTAGAGCATCAGCCAATCAAAGTGGCCGCAATAGAAGCTCATTGGCATGAAACTAAGCCTGGTGAAGGTGTGCCGCTTGTTCTGTTCGCCTGGCCAGATATGGAGAAAGAACAAAACGATTTTTCGATAGAAATCCCCAATCTGGCCAGTCTGATTCTGACCCACTCTATGGATGGTTCTATTCCGCCATTAACTTCCGTTGCCCCGCAAGATCGCCCTAATGTGCCCGTCGTTTTTTTTAGTTTCCGAATTATGGTTGCGCTTGGCATGTTGATGATTGTGCTGGCGCTTGCTGCGTTGATTCTGCGTAAAACAGGCAAGCTCTATGAGAAAAAATGGTTCCTGAATTTTTGTATTGTCATGGGACCATCCGGTCTGATCGCCATGCTGGCCGGTTGGTTTGTGACGGAAGCCGGTCGTCAGCCCTGGGTTGTATATGGTTTGCAGCGCACCGTGGATGCAGGGTCGCCCAACAGCGTTACTGCAATGAGTTTGTCTTTGCTGGCGTTTGTAGTGGTGTATGTCTGTGTCTTTGGCGTGGGTGTGCGTTATATGTTGGCGCTGATTGCCAAAGGGCCGGCAGAAGACTACTCACTGGAGGATGATGAACACCTGAATAAACGCCCGGCCCGTCCGCTATCCGCCGCAGATGGCGTAGAAATTTAGGAGACCCTGTCATGCATTTTGATTTACCGACTATTTGGGCTTTTATTATCGGCTTTGGCCTGATGATGTATGTGATCCTGGATGGCTTTGATCTGGGGATTGGCTTGCTGTTTCCTTTTATAAAAGACAAGCATGAACGGGATATTATGGTGAACTCGGTTGCCCCCGTATGGGATGGTAACGAGACCTGGCTTGTGCTGGGTGGTGCTGGCTTATTGGCGGCTTTTCCGATGGCTTATTCTGTGATTTTGTCTGCCTTGTATGGGCCGATACTGCTCATGTTGTTTGGTTTGATTCTTCGTGGTGTGGCCTTTGAGTTTCGTTTTAAAGCCACTGAGTCTCATCGTCCGGTGTGGGATAAGTTGTTCTTTGTTGGTTCTTTAATGGCAACCTTTTCTCAGGGTGTTGCTGTGGGGGCTGTGATTCTTGGTTTTCAGGTTGAAAATGGTGAATTTTCCGGTGGCGGACTGGATTGGTTAAGTCTGTTCAGTCTGTTTACGGGTTTCAGTTTGCTGTTTGCTTATGGGTTGCTGGGAGTTACCTGGCTGGTTATTAAAACAGAACACGGTTTGCAGAAGAAAATGCGCGTACTTATTAAGCCATTAACGCTGCTGTTAGCGACCTGTATGTTTATTATCAGTATCTATACACCGATGGTTAACGAAAGCGTGCGGGATTTATGGTTTAACCTGTCAAATATCATGTATCTGGCACCTTTGCCCATTCTTACTGCTGCTTTTGCTTTTTTGCTGATGGGGGCTGCGCATTCCAAAGACGAGTGCCGGGCTTTTATGTGTGCTGTATGCATGCTGTTTCTTGGTTATCTGGGGCTGTGTGTCAGTCTTTGGCCAAACATTATTCCGCCCGGTATTACGATCTATCAGGCCGCGGCTCCGGCATCCAGTCTCCGGTTTACCCTGGTGGGTGTTGTGCTCATCGTTCCTGTGATTCTGATTTATACCTTTTGGTCTTACCGGGTATTCCGGGGAAAAGTCGTTGATACCGATGGTTATCATTAGGGCCTGATTCACTTAGTGTTAGGCCCTGGAAAAAGGCTGCAACGGGGCAAGCATTTACCGGGCGCTTATCTCTGCTGTAAAACGTAAATCCGGAGGAACAGGGGATGAAAAAAAGTCTTCATCAATGGAAGTGGCTCTTAATCTATTGGGCCCTCGGTGTAGGGGCGCTTTTCGTGGTCGCGACGGTTATACGTTTTGCCATGACCCTGGCCGGTATGGAATCCGGATGACTAAATCAGGATGACTAAATCAGGATGACTAAATCAGGATGACTATATCCGGATTTCAGGAAGGAATATTCAATGCATTCCTTTTTGCACGAGTGACTCTTACCCAATGCACAGTCTGCTTGAGTCACCCGGATAAAGCGGTCATTTCTGTTGGCAATGTTGCCTTGATATGACCCACCAGAGCAGGTTTTTAATGCCCGTATCGGGTTGTTGTTTTTGGCAGGCGCAACTGAGCGACGATCACGGCCAGAGCTATGCCGCCGAGCACGTCGGCACCATAGTGGTAACGCAGATACAGGGTAGACAGGGTAATGCTCAGGGTCATCAGCAACACCAGAACGCGCAATGGCCAGGAATACCAGCGCCAGCAGACCAGCAGTGTTACCCAGGGTACGGCGGTATGCAGACTGGGAAAGCAGTCGTAGGCATAACGGAAACTGTTTACCGCGTCATAGACCAGACCATCCTGGGTACCAAGGCTGACACTGAACGCGCTTTCCAGCCACTGACCAGGACCGATGACCGGCACCAGCAGATACAGCAGCCAGCCAATAACCAGGGTGTAAATAATTCCCTGACGCACATGAATAAACGCCGCTGGCTGTTCTGCCCGGCAATAAAACAGCCACAGTAACGAGCCGATGGGTACGGCGTAATAAAAGTGCAGGTAGGCGCTTTCCATCAGCAGGGTCATGGCCGGGCTGACCCAGTGCTGAATCAGCAGCGGCAGCGGCTGACCGAACAGTGCTGTATCAAAGGCAATCATTTGCGGGTCCATCAGTTCAATGCCCAGGGCATCAATGGCCAGCTCCAGCCGTAACAGCCGCATCAGCAGATAACCCAGCAGCATCGCCGGTACAGGCCACAGTTCGCGCAGCAGCCATTCATAACGCGGGCTTAAGGTATGGCGTGCCAGTGCCAGACGGGTAAGAACAATCAGCAGGAAAAATATACCGGCACCGGTAAGCGCCGCTTTATTTTCACCGGGCAGCCACTGGCGGATATCACCAAACAGCAGGGCAAACAGCAGAATGCCGGCGGGAAACAGCAGGGTCAGCTGTTTATCCAGTGGCCACTGGCGCAGAGAGTAAGGCATCCGCTGCAGGGAATACGACCAGCCACGCGGCTTTAATTCATGGGATATCATGGTTCTGTACAGCTTATTGTTTTTGTTGTTATCAGAAGCAGCCAGTTTACTGTTTTATGACAGTGTCCGGGAGGGAGAAAACGGCCGTGATTTGTCAGGAACTGGCCGTTCCGTACAGGCCAAAGCCAGAACCTGTACGGTTGCCGGTGCCGCTCAGGAAGGCTGGGCAGCAACAATATCCGGACGCTTGGTCTGAATAAACTTCACCAGCATGCCGAATTCCAGCAGGCACTGTTCCGGAAATTCATCACGGAATTCCTGAATATTAAAAATCTCCAGCTGGCCGTCCGGTGATTTGGCCGACTGACTCAGATCGGTTACGGCCGGTGCATCACGATGCAGCAGGAAGGGAATGGCAAACAGGTAAAAACCATCCAGATTCAGGTCGTAGCGCGCCAGCATTTCCGCAGGCCAGTTCACATGGCTGTGAAAAGTGCCGGCAAGAAATTCGGCCGGCACCTGAATAGCGCTCTGGCCTTCGGCAACGGCGGTTAACGCCTGCGGATCACGGGTGGCGAGCAGGGCATAGAGTGCCAGCCAGGGCGTGGTGCCCTTTTCATTAATCAAATACTGCGGGTCAATGGCACGCGGGCAGGAGATGGCCGCTGGTGCGTTCACCATACCGAGCAGTGCCTGCATCTGTTCGTTGCTGAGGCTGATGTCCTGCGGCGGCACACGGCTGATGCCGGTAAAGTACAGGTGGCGCCATTCGCTGGCGCTGTGGCCGGTGTTTTTCTTTTCTTGTTCGCTCATTCGGTATCCATTAGCCCGCTATTCTGCACGGGGCTTTTTCAGGTCTGCTTTTTCAGAGTCTGTCATGCTAACCGCGGGGCAGGGTGGTGGGAAGACAAAGCAGTGGGGGTACAGAGAGAAAACAGGGAAAAGGAAAAGATAAGAAAAAGGGAATAAGAAAAAACAGGCGCAGCGGACGGGGTGTACAGACCGGAAACGCTGCGCCTGTCAAAGCGTGGAAACGTTAAGTTGTGCCGGGAGTTACTGACTGACAGCCGCCGCTCTGATCAGACGACAGCACCACAAACACTCCGGTAAACCCGGCGGACGGCAGCTTGCCACCCTCATAGCGCACTGCCGAACACAGGCTGTCAGAATATGCCCTGGCGGTTATTTTGTCGCTGCGACAGGTTGTCGCAGGATGCGTCTATGGTCATGGGTCGGCAATCGGGTCGGCAATCGGGTAATCAATAAAGAAACCTGTTCATGCGGGGCTGGTCGTTTTACCCTTCAGGCGAAATGCCATCTCCCGGCTATCGGTCTTTTCACCACGCATGTATTTGCCGGTTCTAAGGTCCTGAGAAGGGAGCACATTATTGATAGCAGCCCCGTGGGTGAGGTGCTCCTGCCATTAACGGGCAGGGAGAGCCGTCATCCGGCGCGCCTGAAATGCATCATGGAGGAAACCGGTGTCCGCATATCCGATAAAAACCCTTGTTCTGATGAGTTTGTACATCGTGCTGGCAGGCTGTGCTTCAGTACCGCAGGGCGCGCTTGAACAGCATATTGGTTGGTTGCACGGGAATTGTCTGGCAATTAAAAATCCGGATATCGGGGTTTCTGAAAAAATCAGACTGGTCAGTTTCGATCAGAAACCGGTATACCGCACCGTACTTATCACTGGCCGAACCAATTCCGCCGATGGCTGCCATGCGTTGAGCGATGATCGGCGCCAGGTGAACCTTAGCGCCGGTTATTATTTTTATCGGATTGATGGTGAGCCTTCAGATAATTTTGCGCTTGGCTTCGCTGATCTCGACCCTACAGATTTTACGCTGGCGTACTGTATGACAAGCGAAGGTATTGTGTTTAGTGCCTATTCGCCGGGTGGTCAGGTCTGGGATGGTTATTATTATCTCGGTTATGAATCATCAGCCACCTGCGAGTGAAAACCTGACAATTGCGTTCGCCGACAGGAGCGGTGAGTACCACCGCACCTGTTTCAGCTGTTCTGCGTATTATGTTTAGCCTTCAGTACAGATTTTTCAGATCGTGTTTTACCACCTGATCGACCACCAGATGGGTGGCCTTACCCATTAATCCCTCGCCGCTCATATGCGCCGACAGTGCTTTGGCAAAAGGCGTCAGCTGTTTGGCCTCTACCCGGTGCTCCGGGTTAAATACGCCGGCATCGGTCAGGGCACTGGCGCTGGTAAAGCGGATAGTCTGCGGCTCAATCAGTAACCCCAGCTTCGGTACTTTATCGCCAATGGCACAGGCGGCGAGTAACTGCGGTTCGGTTGTCAGCTGCGCACTGCCGCAGATATGCAGCAGTTGTGGCTGGCCGGGAATCAGCAACAGCAACTCCAGCGCCGGGTTCTGCAGCAGGTTGCGCAGGCTGAGCGCCACTTTATTGCCCGGCCGCTCCGCCATAAATAAACGTCCATCGGGCAGCATACGGATGACACCGGTTTCGTCACCGCGTGGTGAAACGGAGGTGATGCCCTGGGCGTCGCAGGTTTTCAGCAACAGATACATTGCCTGCTGCAGGTACCGGGTGCTGTCGGTCAGTACCGCAGCGCTGTGTTCTGTCTCGTTGTCCCACAGACCTGAGCGCACAGCAGCACGCGCGCAGTGCAGATAGGCGCTTTTAACCTGCAGTTGCCAGTGTCCTTGTGGTAACTGCCGGGTCAGACGACCGTTGACCCGCAGGGCATGGCCGACACCCGGTATCAGAAAATACAGGCTGGCATTCTGGCCGCTGTGGCCATGATTTGCTTGCCTGTCTGCTTGCTTGTCCGTTTGCTCGCCTGGCTGTTCGTCCGCTTCGGGCAGGCTGAAGCGCACGCTGTTAGCGGTAACATCCAGCTGGCAGTGGCTAAGGCTTACGGGTTGTAATGCCGGTGTACCGCTTTCGCTGGCGATTATCATCACCCGGGCGTGGTTAATCACCTCAAAGCAATAAGCATCGAGTTGCGTCTGTACGCGCTTTTCCAGCAGCGCTGGTGGTGCAGAAATAAGTTGCCGCAAGTGCTGTTCGTTCTGAATGCGGTGCTGCATAAAATTCTCCTGCAGGGCTCTGGGTTATTCGTAGGTCTCTTTATCCTAATCCGCTTGCGAGCGTCAGCTCAGGCAGCTGGTTGCAGAGTTATGGAATCTGGTTGCAGACAGGGTACTTTTGCCTGGCTTTCGGGCATTCTTGGCAGTATGAAGTGCATTGACAGAAGGGTGTTAAGTTGTTGGTTGAGTGGTTATGTCCCGCAATAAACTGACCGTTTCGGCGGTAGCCGTAAAAGATCTGGCGCAAGAGCTGCAGCGCCGTGGCGTGCTGGCGCCCGCTCAGATGTCAGCTGATAGCGCGGCAGAAGCGGTTGCGGCAGGCGCAGAAATGCACGAACTGCGTCAGGCCGAAAGTGCGTTGCGTGCACTGTGGACGGAAGCCCGTAACAACAGCGCCGATGACGCTTTGGGGCTGAAGATTGGCCTGCAGGTTAATCCCGCTGCCCGCGGTTTACTGGCGCGCTGGATTGCGCATTGCGCCACGCTGGGCGAGGCACTCACCACCTTTATCGATCATATTCAGTTACTGAACCCGGCCGAACGCTGGCAGTTGTTGCCGGCCGGCGATGAAGTAGAAATCCGCTTTGAATTTCTGCTGCCATATCCACAGATTGCGGTTGAGCGCAGCATGGCGGCGATGCTTGCCTGGGGCGCGGTTCTGGGCGGTGAGGTTTTTGGGGGCGAGGCTACAGCAGGTACCGAACATGCCAGCCGCCTGCTGCCGGTGCGCAAAGCCGAACTTGCCCGTACCGGGCCGGCCGACAGCAAGTTGTTTTATCAGACATTCGGCCCCGGAATACGTTTTACCGGGGCGCCTGGTGGCGTTAACCGTTTGTGGCTGGATGCTGCGCTGCTTCAGCATCCATTGCCTGCGGCGGATGTCTATCTGCGCGATTTACTGGCGGCGCGGGCGCAGCAGCTGCCAGCGGCCGGGATATTGACGGCGGGAGCGCAGGCAAACAGCGCCGGGCAGACGGCAGCAAAAGCACCGCTCAGTCTGCGGGTGCTGGCATTGCTGGAGCAGGATATTCACACCTTCAGCCAGATTCAGGCGGTGTGCGCCGCCGTGCACCTCAGCCGTTCGACGCTGTTCCGTCGCCTGAAAGCGGAACACACCAGCTTTACCGAATTGCTGAATCAGCAGCGTTTGCGGTTGGCACGCAGTCCGCAGGCTCAGGGGCTGAATGCCACCGAACTGGCCGATTTACTCGGCTTCTGCGACAGCAGCTCATGTTACAAATTTATGCGGCGATGTTTATTGTGATGCGTCTGGCAATAAGAAAGCTGGTATTGAATATTTGACGTGATTGATTTTGTCGGGGGAGGGAAAGACTGCTTATCGAGTATTCATTTTTCAAATAAGTTTTTAATGAATATTAAATCCACTGCCTGCCCTAAGATATAAGTACCGGGTTCTTTATCCTGAATGGAATACAACCTCTGCTATTGAGAACAGAAGCAGCTATCAATAACTAATTTCATTGCATGTTATTCAAAATAGAATACGCTGGCTTCGCCATGTCGCATGCAGTTCGTTTTAGCGGATGAGTGTTGGCGCTGAAATGATGTGTCAGGGATTCGTTTTTATGAATTTATTTCTGCACCGCTGAATGATTCAGGGGGGCACTGATAAGTAATCGATTTTAATAAAGGATTATAAATATGTCAGATAAGATCAGATCGATCCCTTTTAAAACAGCGGTAAGCATGACACTGATTGGATTGCTGTCATCGTCTGTCGTCAATGCCAGTCAATTTGTTGCAGATCTGGTTCCGTCTGCCTGGGAAACGATTAACCGTCAGGTGGTGGTTCGGGATAAAATGTATTCAGCAAATTTATACGGTGCACCCGCAACGATTCAGGTAATGTTCGAAAACAATGGTCAGCCTTCTGCATTTCAGCCTGATCAGTTATCAGCCAATAATGCCAGTTTTTCATGCCGTGACAGCGTGGCTGGTGATGATATCGATACGGCTTCCGGGTTTGTGGAAAGCCTCACTAAAGTGTGTGAATTTCTTCCAATGCAGACGCTGACGACGAGGGACAGCAGCAATGTCCTGACCACGGAGGAAGTCAGGACATACGTTATGCGTGTGAAGTTTAAAAAAGCGACTGATCGCAGTGTCAAGCTCCGGCATGCCCGTCCGGCGGATCGCCATTGCGATACTGCAGGAGATTCCTCTTCTTACAATCCTCTTGATACTTGTTTGACAGTTACCAAAAGTCTGACTCTGACGGGTAGTAATATATTCAAACCTTTTGTCTCACGGGTAAATTCACAGGGTATCACCGAGCAGTGGACGCCTCTTGCCTTAAAAAATAATGTTTACGAAGTTACATTGGCTATTGGCGGTGGCACGAATAACAATAAGAAAGTTTTGGTCGAGAATGGCCTGAAATTAAAAGTCTCAGGCAGTATTTCGGCTTTACCCAATGATGAGTTGCTTGAAGGCGCAGAGTTTTCTGATACCAACTGTGTATTTGAAAAACAGGTCACGCTGACACCTGGTAACTACACCTGTACCTTTACTGCAGAGGAAGATGGGTTTATTCATATTCCATTGAAAAAGGCTGGTTCTGCTACCGGCGGACGTAATGTTACGGTGACCATCAAAAACCTGTCAGTAACGCCATAATCCTGTTAAGTCTTATTTATCTGTAATACCACAGCCGGGATCTGATAATTTTCAGATCCCGGCTGTTATTCTGTATTCGCTGTAACTCTCTGCTGTCATCATCCGGTCATCCGCTGGTCATCAATCCGCCACTTTTCTGCAACCATATGGTCAGCAAAGCGCAACCGCGCTGTCATCCTCTGCTCATTAAATAGACCGCGTTCAGTCTTTGCTGCGGAAAGCACCATGACCCTGACGCGCCGGAATTTTTTGCTTAATTCGTCCCGCTCTGCGGCCTCTCTGGGAATGGCTGCAGCGGCTGGCCCGGCGCTGGCAGGCACGGGTCTGGCCGACTCATTTTTGCCGCAGCAGGATGATCTGATGGCGGTGCCACGCTCCAGTGCTTTCCCGTTTCAGCACGGGGTTGCCAGTGGTGATCCGCTCACCGACCGGGTGATTCTCTGGACCCGCATAACCCCTCCGGCACTGGCCGAAACCTACAGTATTCCTTATCGCTGGCGCATCGCCCGTGATCCGCAATTGCGTGAGCTGGTTAACGAAGGCTTTGGCTATACCGATGCCGGCCGTGATTTCACCGTTAAGATTGATGCCGATGGTCTGCAGGCCGGGCAGAGTTATTACTATGTGTTCGAAGCCCTGGGGCAGATGTCGGATATCGGCCGCACACGTACTTTGCCGCAGGGCCGGGTGGAGCATTTGCGCATTGCCTTTACCTCCTGCTCGAATTACGCCCGTGGTTATTTCAATGTGTATAAAGAGCTGGCACAGCGCAGCGATCTGGATGTGGTGCTGCATCTGGGTGATTACATTTATGAGTACGCTAATCTCGATGCCAGCCTGAGCAGTGGCCGTATCAATCAGCCGCCGCGCGAAATCATCACGCTGGAAGATTATCGTCAGCGCCACGCCTGCTATAAAACCGATGCTGATTTACAGCAGGTGCACCGCCAGCATCCTTTTATGGTGATCTGGGACGATCATGAAGTGGCGAATAACGCCTGGCCCGGCGGTGCGGATAACCATACTGAGGGTGAAGAAGGGCGCTGGCAGGATCGCCTGCGCGGCGCGGTACAGGCGTATATGGAATGGATGCCGATCCGTGAGATGCGGGCCGGCCAGCAGGGCATTTACCGTAACTTCCGTTTTGGCAACCTGCTCGACCTGAGCCTGCTCGATACCCGTCTGGCCGGGCGTGATGCCCAGGCCGCCGACAATGCCGACCGCAACCGTGAAGAGCGCACGCTGCTCGGTTATGAACAGGAAAGCTGGCTGGCAGAAACGCTGACCAGTGCGCAGCAGGAAAATATCCGCTGGAAACTGCTGGGTCAGCAGGTAATGGTCGGCCAGCTGGGCACCAACGACACGCCGTTTAATTATGACCAGTGGGATGGGTATCCTGCGGCACGTCAGCGTCTGTTTGATACGGTACGCAACGCCGGAGTCGATAACTGGGTGGTGCTGACCGGTGATATTCACTCCAGCTGGGCGATGGAACTGCACGATGATCCGTTTGCCGCTGAGCCGGGTAAGGCGTTAGGCATCGAGCTGGTGACTCCGGCGGTAACCTCGCCCGGTATTGATAACTACACCCAGGCGCAACTGGCCAGCCGTTCGCTGCAGGCCTTGCTGCCACATCTTAACTTTGTCGATTTTTATTACCGCGGCTATGTGCTGCTGGATATCACCCATGAGCGCCTGCAGGCGGAGTGGTGGGTGGTGGATAATATCGATTCCCATCGCTATGTCAGTGAGTGCTTACGGGCGCTGGTGGTGCCGTCCGGTGAGTCTGTTCTTCGCCCGGCGCCTGCGATTTCAGCCAGTAAGCTGGCCGCCGCACCGGCGCCGGATTTTGCTCCGGGCTTTGCCTGGTTGCGTCACTGGCGCCGTGATCCGGCGGGCAATCTGCTGGACGGTATGCTGGCTTCCCAAAGTGGTGTTGGCAGTACGTTACCCGGCGGCTGAATATCGCCGGTTGACTGGCGTCAGAAGTCAGGCGCCGATGGTGTAAATAATAACGTCCTTATTAGTGCCTGAGCCGTCCCGAACGGTGATTACCCTCGTCGTAATTCGTCTTATCGTTTCCTGCAATCGAGGTTTTGCACAGTGTGCGGCCCGTATTGCCATAGGTTGCATCTGAACTCCATGACCATGCTGCAAACGGCCCGTTTACGGCAGGCAGGGAGAGGAGTCAGTCGCCAGCCGTCGCGGAACTTTATTCGGTCGCAGTGTGACTGCGGCCGGTTCGCATGGACACATAATAATGAAAAACTCAGCACATACGCAGCGCTGGCTGCTGACCTCCATGGTCGGTGGCGCAGCATTATTTGGCAGCACGCTGTTTTGCGCACAGCAGGCTGCTGCTTTCTCGCAACCACCCCCTGCACCTGCTCCGGTAGAGCAGCGGCAGAATGCCGAAATGGCGGTACATGAACTGGCCCAGGGTTGTTATGCCATTCAGTCACCGACCAACGGCAAATATATGAACCGCTATACCAAAGGCGGTGCTATTGATAATGGTCTTGGCTGGCAGCTAAAGGCGACCGATCTGGATTCGGCAGCCAGTTTTTACTTTAAGCCGACATCGTTTTTCCACTATATGCTGACGGATAAAGACGGCCGCTATCTGGCAACCCATTTGCCGAATGAAATTTCGGCCGGGCGTTATGCCGGTGAGTTTGCCGAATTCAAGATCACCGCTCACAGCCAGGATAACGGCACTTACCGCTTCAGCTTTTATGGCCCTAAGCTGGCCAAAATTCTGCGCCATAACTACGGTGGCACCGGTTATTACGCCGATGGTGGCCTGTACGTGATTGATATCCTCAACCCGACCAATGCCGGTTCGGAAACCGAGTTCAATCTGGTGCCGAAGAGCGACTGTAAGCCGTTCCCGGAAGCCGAGCTGAACACTGTGGGTGAGGTACCGAAAAGCGATGTGAACACTCCGGTTCGTGGTGCCATCGACCCGCACACCCATATCACCTCCTATGAGTTTATGGGCGGTAAGTTCCTGCATGGTGAGCCTTTCCACCGCTGGGGTGTTGAAACCGCGCTGCGCGACAGTTCCGATATTCATGGCCCCTGGGGCTCGCTCGATATCATCGGTAACCTGATGGGTTATGACGATGTAAACCACCGCTACGATACCCGCGGCTGGCCGGACTTCCCGTTCTGGCCGAACCGTAAGCAGGTGTCGCATATGCAGTACTACTACAAGTGGATCGAGCGTGCGCACAAGGGTGGTATGCAGATGATGGTCAGCCATCTGGTGGAAAACGAGGTTCTGTGTAATGTGCAGAAAACCGTCAACCCGGCCAGCTGGATCAACCCGAATAACTGCAACACCATGGCCAGTATTCATCTGCAGATCCGTCGCCTGCAGCAGATGCAGGATTATATCGACGCGCAGCAGGGCGGGCCGGGCAAAGGCTTCTTCCGTCTGGTGAAAACACCGCAGGAAGCCCGCAAGGTGATTGCCGATGGCAAGCTGGCGGTGCTGATGGGCATTGAAGCGTCTGAATTGTTTAACTGTGGTCTGAAAGACGGTTGCAGCAAAGAAAGCATCGAACGTCAGCTGCAGGAAGTGTACGACGCCGGCGTGCGTGCGCTGTTCCCGGTTCACCGCTTTGACAACCAGCTCGGTGGTACACGTATGGAAGATGGCTTTATCAACGTCGGCCAGTGGCTGTCGAGTGGCCGTTTCTTTGAAACCGAAGTCTGTGATGCCGAAACCGATGGCTCCCGTATGACCAGTGGCTTCCCGCTGCTGGGCACCGTGCCGGTGATCAAAGATATTCTTGCTGGTATTGGCCTGAATCCGCAATACGATGAAAGCCGCCGTCACTGCAACCAGCATGGTCTGAGTGCCAATGGTGAGTATCTGGTGCAGCGTATGATCGATAAAGGCATGATCATCGAAATTGATCACACCTCGGTGAAGAGCGCACGCGCCATTATGGATATCGTCGAGTCGCGTAATTATTCCGGTGTAATTTCCGGTCACAGCCATATGCACCGCAAACCGGATGGTTCAGCGCACGAAGTGCACCAGCGTATTGCCCGTGCCGGCGGTATGATGTCGCCGTATAACAGCAGCGCCAACAGCCTGAACTGGAGCATCGGTGAATTTATCGACCTGATTGAGCCAACCGGTTATCTGGTCGGTGTGCCGTTTGCTACCGATATGGGTGGTATTGGCTCGCAGGCTTATCCGCGCGATAACACCGACACCGATCCGCTGATTTATCCGTTTGAAACCGAAGCCGGTGTGGTGATCGATAAACAGAAAACCGGTAACCGTATCTTTGATCTGAATAACGAAGGCCTGGCTCATTACGGTCTGGTGGCTGACCATATTCAGGATATCCGCACCCATTCCAACTCACGCATTTATGAGTCGGTGATGAACTCGGCGGAAGCCTATTTGCAGATGTGGGAGCGGGCGATTGCCAATGATTCGCCGAAGTATTCCAGCTCGGATGAAAACTGGTTCTCCATTGTTAACCGTGCCAGTGGCCGTTGTATGGATATTCCCGGTAACGACAATAATCTGAACAACGGCAGCAATGTGCAGTTGTGGGATTGTCAGCTGACCTCACAGGATCAGAAGTGGCGTTACGATGCCGCCAACCAGATGTTCCGCAACAAGGCGAATCCGGAAAAATGTCTGGATAACCGCGGTCAGGCCTATAACAACGGTGGTGTGGTGATCTGGGATTGTGTGGATTCCGACAACCTGCGCTGGACTTACAGCGGCAATAAACTGGCCAGCAAGCACAACAGCAATATCGTGGCGGATGCTTATGGTAACGGTAATGACGCTAACGTTGGCCAGTGGACTTACCACGGTGGTGCCAACCAGCAGTGGGAACTGCGCTTAATGTCGGCGGAAAACCGTTATGCACAATACCGCAGCGAATCCACCGGCCAGTGCATCAGCGCAACCGGTGGCAGTCATACCGGTGCGCTGGTGGCGATGGAAGCCTGTAATACCAGTGCCAACCAGCTGTGGCGTTTTGATACGGCTACCGGTCTGATGATTAACGGTGTCGCCGGAGCCAAGTGTCTGGAAGTGCCGGATGGTCTGATTTACGACCATACCTTACTGCAGCTGGCCGACTGTGATGCCGGTAATCCGGCTCAGCAGTTTAACTATGCCGGTAAACTGCTGCGTTCACGCATCGACAGTAATCAGGTACTGGACGTTTCCGGTGGCAGCTCGTCGACGCTGATTATGTATGGCGTACATGGCGGTGCGAATCAGCGCTGGCATGCGACGGCCAACGGTCAGTAATTTAACCGGGTTAGAACAAACGGGAGCTCAGGCTCCCGTTTTTTATGCCCAAAGCCGGTGCCATTGGCAGTCACCATGATGACTCCATGCCAGTAACCCCCCTCAGATTGAAGCTGGTGGTCATCAGTCCATTCAAATATGAATATTTGAAATAAATTTATGGCGGTATTGCCAACAGAAATGCAGGGATAGAATTATTTTCAGGAATAACATTAACCGGCCCGAGAGGCGTATTTATGAATTCATCCATCCGTTTCTGGAATCGCAGTGCCGAGCGCTATGCCCGGCGCCCTATTACTGATCATGGCGCCTATCTGAAGAAAATTGCGCTCACTCAGGAATACTTTCGCCCGGAAATGGATGTGCTGGAATTTGGCTGTGGTACAGGATCAACCGCACGAATTCACGCCCCCAGAGTCCGCAGTTATCTGGCGACGGATGCATCCCCACGGATGATTGATATCGCCCGCGAAAGACAGGCGGATGATGTAGGTAATAACCTTCGTTTTGAGGTTGCCACACTTGATGATATTCAACGCCGGCAGCAGTCGTTCGATGCAATCTTGGGACTGAATATCCTGCATCTGCTGCGTGACCCGGAATATGCGATACAGCAGGTTTTCAATATGCTGAAGCCAGGCGGAGTTTTTATCAGCAATACTGCCTGTCTGCAGGATACCCGTCCATACCTCAGGCCCGTCGCACTGGTCGCCAGAATTCTTCGCCTTGCACCTTTCGTAAAGTTTCTGTCCCGCAGTGACCTTGAAAAAGAGATGGAAGGAGCAGGCTTTATCATCAGGCACCGATGGATTCCTGAAGACTCTGAAGATGTTTATTTTCTTATCGCAAGCAAACCCTGATACCCCGGAAAATATGAGAAACAGCATGAGAAATATCGTTTTATTAATGATGAGCCTTGCGCTCATTGCCTGCGGCGGCAGCAACTCGGACTCCCGGAATTCCGCTACATCCGAAAATGAAGCCAAGGGTATTTATACCGGCCTGACGGATTCCGGTAAGGAGTTGACTGCAATTATTCGAAGTGATGGAGAGTTCTATATTTTTATTCAGGAATCCGATGGCAGACGAGATGATCTTTCTGGCCTGATCTCCGGAACAGCGACTGCAGCGGAAGGAAATTTTGTTTCTGATAATGCGCTGGCCAGAAACTTCGACAGCGGAGAAAGCCGCGCATACAACGTGACAGCTTCCTATGTTGCTGCCGATTACCTGACCGGAATTATCACCGATGTATCGAGTGGTCGCGGTATTGGTTTTACGGTTTCTTCGAGAACAGATGATGATAGTGATCCGGATCTGGAAAAGCTTTCCGGAGAATACTTTTCTGGCCTTTATAAGGGGGTATCAGACACTACCGTAGAATCCATCTATGTGGCGGTTCAGGTTGAGGTCGATGGTTCATTGTCCGCTTCCAGGGTTTTTAGCCGTATGCTAAGTTCAGGATTCTGCAGTTTTTCCGGAACCTTGTCTCCGCGTAGTGGCAGTCACCTTTTCAATGTCGCTGTTTCATTCCCGGACAATGAATGCTTACTGAGCGCTGAGGAACTGAACGGGATTGCTTACTATGATGAAGATGTGAATCAGTTGTTTGTGGCGGTATTCAATGCTGATCGCTCAAGTGGCTTGTTCTTTTCCGGGCTGAAAGGTTACTGAATTTCTGTATTTAATACCTGCGGTTTCTGAGTCTGGTTGCAGCCTTGCTGGTCAGAATCAGTACGCCGCAGGTATTAAATATTGTTACCCATTCCTGATCAGGCTTCAGGGTTTTTGAAGTACTGACCAAGCTCGGTAGCCAGAAAGTCGAAGACTGTCCGCACCCTAAGATTCATTCTCAGCTCCCGGTGCGAAACGAGCCACACATCACCACCGAATATTTTATCTGCAAAGACTCTTTTAACCGCAGGCTCCGCATCACCCAGTTCTATGGGCATGATGCCAACGCCGATACCTGCACGGGTCATTTGCCAATTCACCAGATGACTGTCTGTTCTGGCAACAAAATAGTCTTCCAGTAGTTTTATACCACTTTGTGCCAGTGCTCCCATATAGGCCGGATTATTTGACAGGAAACCGATAAAGGGCCCTTTGCAAAGACCATCGCTTAAAGGTAATGGCAAGGTCGAGATAATTTCTGGTGTGGCGTAAAGGGTTGCGGAAAACTCTCCTACCTTGCGGGCGATCAGGTCGGGTTCGGTTGGGCGGAAATTCCGGATCGCAATGTCCGCAGCACGGCGTCGAAGATCACTGGCTTCGTTGGATACAACGAGATTGATGTGAATCCCCGGATACTGGCTACGCAGTTTTTGGATAATCGGAGGCATAATATAAGCGGCGGTAATTTCCGATGCCGAAATCGCAATGTCACCTTCAATTGATGTTGCCTGACCCGTTGCTGCAAGCGATAGATTGCTTGCGGCATCGCCCATCGCACGCACATAAGCAAGCAGTTCCAGCCCATTCTGTGTTAATTCCAGCCCCCGGTTTCCACGCTCAAAAAGTGCAGTAGAAAGTTCCTCCTCCAGCGCTGCGACCTGCCTGCCAAGAGTGGGTTGTGAAACACCGAGAGCCTTGGCCGCAGCAGAAAGAGATCCTTCTTCGGCGGTAACCAGAAAAGCTCTGGCCCGGTTCCAGTCGAATTTAATGGCTTGCCAGTTCATTCAGATATGAATACCAAGAATAGAATTATGGTGATACTAGCAGCAGATGTGTAGAGATAGAATGGATGTCAGGAATTAAATTAAGCATTTATGAACGCTTACTTCTTTATTTAAATGACCTCTGAGACATGAGAGATAGTCTGATGAAACACGTAGTATCAGTAATCGCCACTCTGGCTCTTGTTGCCTGTGGTGGTTCAACATCAACCAGCCCTGAAGTTCCGGACACTAAGGTTCAGGGGTTTTACAAAGGAGTGACCGATAGCTCCAGTTACTGGAATGTTTTTATTCGTAGCAATGGTGAGTATTATATTCTGACTCAGGCTCCTGACAGCGGAGGAGACGACTTTTCAAATGCTATTTTCGGTACTGTCACGGCTGAGAATGGCGATATCACCTCAACAGATACGATCTTAAGATCATTCAGTGGCGGCGGTACCTTAAGCCGGAATCTCTCTGCATCTTATGTTGCGGGTGAGAATATCACAGGAATTCTGGAGCGACCGGAAGACGGGACTGGTTCCGGTTTTACCGTTTACTTTGACAGTAACTATCAATACCCTCCGGATCTGAAAAATATTTCTGGTGCATTTCAGGGAAAATATAAAGGTTTTTCCGGTGATTCCAGCGAGTCTGAGCCGGCTTTAATTACTATTGATATTAACGGCAAGCTGGTCGGGAGCAGACCCAGGATCTCTGGGTGTGGTTTCGAAGGAACTATCCAGCCAGGCACTACAGATAACTTCTTTGATGTGAGTATTTCCTTTCTTCGTCCTGACTGTTTACTGGGTGATATTACTCTGGACGGCGTCGCTTACTATGATCCGGTTTATAAACAGCTTCTTATCTCGGCGCTGACATCTGATAAATCTTCGGGGCTGTTTTTCTCCGGTATAAATAAATTCTCAGAACCCTGAATGAATCGCATCGGAATAAATTCTATGAATATCTGTTTTTCTTGGAATGTAATGTTATCGGGATTTTTATTGTTTTTTTCAATGAATGCGTTTCCACTGAGTGCTCAGCAATTTTCAGAAATCTGCCGGTCAGGCACGGTAAAATGCAGTGATGATCCCGTTATGCATGCCTATGTTGGAGGGGCGCTGGACCTGCTGGCAACCCTTCAGGAGGAAACTGGTTATCTGGAAAAGATCTACTGTAAAGCGCCGTTAGCGCTGTTTGATGTGCCGACTATCATTGGTTTTATGGAGGAGGGGGCAGGCGTTGATGATCAGCGGAATGCTATGCTTCTGTTTATTGATTACTTTGAGCAACAGGGTGGTTGCGGCCAATGAACAGATTTTTGCTTTTACTCGTTTTTGGGATAACGGCGGCTGGATGTAGCAGCAGGGCTGTCTATGACAACATTCAGATAAATCAGCGTAATGACTGTGCTAAGGAGCCACCATCAGATTACTTCGAATGCCTTGAACGCGCAGATAAGTCCTTTGATGAATATCAGAGAGAAAGGGAAGAGCTGTTGGAAGGCGCGGAACCTGAGAGCAAATAGCATGATTCAGATGGAATATCTCAACACTGACCACCTGTTATAAAAACCAGTGTTACTGCTCTGTATCCATTCAAAGCAGATTTTTCGGGAACGATGAATAAACAGAAAAGACCGGAAGGCTTATCTGGTCTGATAGCGAACCGGCATCAGATCAGTGGATATTCCTGCTGGTGCTGCAGAAAAAAGTCGATAAATACGCGCACCCGGTTGGGCATGTGTTTACGTGCGGGATAAACAAGAAAGAGTGGCAGCAGTGGCAATCCGGCCGGGTCGGGCAGGGCCTGCAAGGTTCCGGCGGCCACTTCTGCTGCGCAAAAGCCAACCGGCAGTATGGCCAGATTCTGACCCTGCTGGCAGAGCTGTTTGGCCAGCGTCAGGTTGTGGGTCAGCAGCTGGCTTTCGCGCCAGTTAAGGTCAGTGGTTAACAGTGGGCGGATATTCAGCGGGTCTGCGATTGGGTAATGCTGCCAGTTAACAGGAGTTTCGTTCCGGGCGGGGGGGCTGGCCGCGCAGAAAAAGCCCAGCTGTACATCGCCCAGTTTACGCGCAATCAGGCTCAGTGAGCCCGGCGCCCGTCCGCGAATCGCAACGTCTGCCTGGCTGTTAATAAAGTCGACGGTTTCATCGGTGCTGTGCACCTCAACACTGAGTTTGGGATAGCGGGCACTGAACGCCTGCAGCAGAGCGGCAAGCGGGGCCATGGGCAGATCAAGGGGAACACTGATTCTGATGCGGCCGGTCAGATCCTGCGGGCGAATCAGACTGTCTTCCAGATCCAGCAGTTGATCCAGAACTTCTTTGCAGCGACTGAAATATAACCGGCCCTCGTCGGTCAGGCCGACGGAACGGGTGGTGCGGTTAAGCAGCCGTACGCCGAGGTGCTTTTCCAGTGCCTGAACCCGGGCGCTGACCGCGGATGTCGATACCGCCAGACGCCGGCTGGCTTCGGCAAAACTACCGCTGCTGGCGACCTCAATAAAGGTCTGAATGTGCTCTAAGTTTTTCACTATCCCAAAATCCCGGACAGACTATCCATTATGAGCCTGATTATGTGGATAAAACGCGATGATATTCTCCGCCGGACTCATAAACAACCGGGGAGATCGTTATGCATCATTACCTTAGTGCGCTGTGTCTGAGCCTCTTTCTGGGCTCGGCTGATCTGCTGGCCGCAGAGCCCGCGACCACGGAAGCGGGTGCGGTCAGCCCCCCTCCTCAGCTCAGTATTACCTGGCTGGGCGGCCCGACCATGCTGCTGGAATTTAACGGCTTTCGTCTGCTGACTGACCCCATGCTGGGCAGTGGTCAGCATGCCTTTATCATGGGCGATCCGAACGAGCCCTTTGACCTGAAGCGCGGGCCGAACATTAAAGAACATGCCCGTTTAACGGCGCTGCCTGAGACCGATCTCAGCCAGCTGGATCTGCTGTTGCTCAGCCATGCTCACGAAGATCATTTTGATCAGCAGGCACAAAGCCAGCTGGATAAAGGTCTGCCGCTGCTTGTTCCGGAACATGATCTTGGCGCACTGCAGGCGAAAGGCTTTACGGCCGCGCAGAGTCTGGCCTGGCAACAGAGTCTGGAATATCAGGCCGGTGCCGGTCATATACGCATTACTGCGGTTGCGGCACACCATTCGGCAGATCCCGCTATTGATACCTTATTGGGTGCCGGCAATGGCTACTGGCTGGAATTTTCTCAGGGAAGCTGGAGCAAGCGTTTGTACTGGACGGGTGACACTATGCCGGTTGGTGCTGTGCTGACTCAGGTGCAGACGCTGGCTGATAGCCGTGGGGCGCTGGATATTCTTGTTCCGCATCTTGGCCGGGTAGGGACTCCCGGCCCGCTGGGACAGATCAGCATGGGGGCTTCTGATGTGGTGGATATGGCGCGGGCGCTGCAGCCTGAGCGCCTGTTACCCATTCATCATTCCAGTTATGCGCTGTATCTGGAGCCAATCAGTGTGTTGGCGGAGGCCAGTGCTGGTGAAGACTACCAGCTGGATTTACCGCAGGAAGGGGTTACGTTGCACTACTGAGCGGCGAAGTACTCAGCGGCTGTAGGTCGGCTGGTCGTACAGGCTGTAATCAATGCCTTCGGCTATCCGGCCGGCTTCCTGCTGCAGACGACGCTCGCGGATACTCATAGAAAATACCTGCTGGTGCATCTCTTCCATTAACTGCTTCAACTCGCTGTTGCTGCTTAATCCGAGAAAAACACCGGCCTGCATAAAACCCTGCAAACGGAAGCGTTCAGCATCGGTGGCTTTAATGCGTTGTTTGCTGTTGTTAAACATCGTCAGCAGCCGTTGTTTGGCTTCCTCTATAAATTGCTGGCGCAGGGTTGTGGCTGTGGTGGTGTTATTCATGGTGATCCTTCGCGTGTTGATTGTTTCTATTCTGACCGGTGTTATTACGGCTGCCAACGAGCAAATTTTTGCCGGTAAGCCTGTGGTGTCAGACCTGTGCTGCGGCGGAACAGTTCGCGGAAAAAACGCACATCGTCGTAACCACACGCTCGTGCAATCTGTTCAACCTGACGGCGGCTGCCGCTCAGCGCCTGCCGGGCTTTTTCCATACGCAAGGCCTGAATATAGGCCAGCGGCGATTGCCGCACAGCCTGGGTAAAACGGCGTTTGAACTGGCGCTCGCTGAGGTGAATCTGCGCGGCCAGATCGGCGAGGTTAAAAGGCTCACAGCCATGCTGATCGAGCCAGTCCTGAATTTCCAGAATACGTTCATCCTGATGCTGACGCTCAGGCATAAAACCGCTGTACTGCAACTGGCTGTGGCGGTCGGAATCAATCAGCACCGTACGCGCCACCTGCAGGGCGACACTTTCACCAAAATAATCGCGCACCAGTTGCAGACTCATATCCTGATAGGCGCTGGCTCCACCGGAGCAGCTGATATTGCCATCGTGGGTCAGCATGGCGTTTCTCTGCCATAAAACAGCGGGAAACTGCTGCTGCAGCCAGTCGGTAACCGCCCAGTGACTGGTGGCCTGTCTGCCTTCCAGTATGCCCGCCGCCGCCAGCACAAAAGCTCCGGTGCAGATGCTCACCATGCGGGTGCCACGCTGATGAAGAGTGTGTATCTGTTGCAGGGTATTGGCCTGCAGGGCGTCGCTGCGCAGACGCGGATCACCGATGGCGGCGACGATCAGTAAATCGGCCTGGCTGACATCGGCCAGACGGGTGTGGGCACTCAGGCAGATCCCCCCCTGACCACGGATTTGCGTTGTGTTTTCTGCCGCGACCTCAATCTGCCAGTCGTGGGCGGCAGCCAGGCGTGCGCCCAGCAGCAGAATTTCCAGCGGCCCGGAAACGGATGACAGGGGGCTGTGATCAAGGGCGAGAATAACGCAGCGTGGCATAGGGCATCTCCGGATGTTATGACCTGATTGTCTACCATGTTGGTCATATGTGCCACCTTCTGACGTACCGGATATTGCGCCAGAATGATAAGGCTAATTATCAGAACAGGAGCAGGACATGACTGAATCCGGCAACAAAGCATTGATCGAACGCTTCTATCGCGCCTTTCAGCAAAAGGATTATCAGACCATGGCGCAGTGCTATCACCCGCAGGCGACCTTCCGCGATGAAGCTTTCGGGCTGAATGGCGCAGAAGAAATCGGCGCCATGTGGCAGATGCTGTGCGAGCGCGGCAAAGATATGCAGCTGAGCTTTTCCGTCAGTGAAGACAACGGCCGGATAACTGCACACTGGGAGGCGCTGTACACCTTCAGCCAGACCGGCCGGCGGGTGCACAATAAAATCGATGCCAGCTTTGAATTTCGCGACGGCAAAATAATCCGCCACGACGATCGCTTTAACTTCTGGAGCTGGAGCCGTCAGGCGCTGGGACTGCCGGGCTTATTACTGGGCTGGACGCCGCTGCTTAAGAATAAAGTACAGACGATGGCGATGAAAAATTTGCGCTTATTTATGAAAGGTAACGGGCGCTGAACGCGTTGCTCCCGTTAACTGGAGCACCTCTGAATTACTCAGAGGTGCTCCGGGTCATTATTTATTGCTTTAAAAAAGCCAGCGCATCGGCGGCACTTTCGGCCGGTAACTCTTCCATCGGCATATGGCCGCAATCATCATAAATAATGGTGCGCGCCTGAGGCAGGGCCATGGCAAATTTCTCTGCATGGGAAAGCGGAATCCAGGCATCGTTGCGGCCCCACATAATCAATACCGGCTGCGTCACCTTCTTAAGTGGAGCGGTGTCAAAGCCGGCGCGATTACGGATAAAGCGTAACACCGCCGCCCCGGCGCCCCGGTTGCCGGAACGCATAAATAAATCGTAATAGCGGTCCATTACCTCTTTGCTCAGCCGTTCTTTGCGGCTGTAAGTGGTGCGGATGGTGGCATACATGGCTTTGCGCGGCACCGGCATCATCGACGCCATCCAGCCACTTAACGGCAACCCCATGCTCAGCAATACCGGTGGTGGTACAAAAAAGAAACCGGCACTGTCGAGCAGAATAACCTTATTAACCTTGTGCGGATAACGGCCGGCAAACTCCCAGCTCATCCAGCCGCCCAGAGAATTACCGGCCAGCGAGCACTGCTTAATACCTAATGCGTCGGTAAATTCGTTGAGAAAATCACTGTAGATGTATTTAAACATGCCGCGCGGATGTGCGCCGGTGAGGCCAAAGTTCGGGCTGTCGATACTGATAACGCGGAAATCTTTGCTGAGAATATCGGTCCAGTCATTCCAGGTATGCAGCGACGAAAAAATACCGTGCAGCAGAATCAGCACCGGTGCTTTTTCCGGTTCGGCACAGCGACAGACATCACGGTAATGTACGTTCATCCCCTGCAGCTCAATAAACTGAGATTCGGCTGTGGTATGGCGTGCCAGCATTTCCTCCAGCGAAACCGCGCCAACTTCACTTTTAAAACCGTCTTGCATGGTCTGCCAGAAATTCATCAGCATGGGGTATTCCTGAGTAATGGGTACAAGGTACAGGCTGGCAGTCATTGTGCGGGCAGGTTTTGTATTTGGTAAGGGAACATTACGCCAGATTTCAGGCACAAACGGGTGCTGAGGTGCCGTAATCCGACCGCATTTGCCGATATGATCAAAGAATGTTCTTTATCAGGAATATGCACAGGCACTTATGCGAACCCTGTCGCAGCCTATGCATGGAATTGTAAAATCAGGCCAATGGCTGCTGCGCCATGCCAGAGGCTGGTGTTAAACTGGCCTTTAATTCAACAAGGAAACACTATTCATGGAATATCTGCTGAGTAAGCTCTTTTCTGTCGAAGCCTTTGCGCTGATTTTTATTCTGGTGGTGCTGAAAAAAAGCATCATCTTTGTTCCGCAAAACCGTGCCTGGCTGGTCGAACGTTTCGGCAAATATCAGGGCACCAAAGAAGCCGGTCTGAACTTTGTAATTCCTTTTGTTGACCGCGTTGCCTCCGACCGCAGTCTGAAAGAACAGGCCGTGGATGTACCAAGCCAGTCAGCCATTACCAAAGACAACATCACCCTGTCGGTCGACGGTGTGCTCTATTTCCGTGTGCTTGATCCGTATAAAGCCACCTACGGTGTGGACGATTACGTATTTGCGGTTACCCAGCTGGCACAGACCACTATGCGTTCTGAACTGGGTAAAATGGAACTCGACCGCACCTTCGAAGAGCGCAGCGTGCTGAACACCAATATTGTATCGTCAATTAACGAAGCCTCCGAGCCATGGGGTATTCAGGTACTGCGTTACGAAATTAAAGATATTGTGCCGCCTAAATCGGTGATGGAATCGATGGAAGCGCAGATGAAAGCCGAACGGGTTAAGCGTGCCCAGATTCTTGAATCTGAAGGTGACCGTCAGGCAGCCATTAACGTTGCCGAAGGCCGTAAACAGGCTCAGGTTCTGGCGGCAGAGGCCGATAAAGCCGAACAGGTATTAAACGCCGAAGGTGAGGCCCAGGCCATTCTGGCCGTTGCTGAAGCAAAAGCCGAAGCGCTGCGTAAAATTGGTGAAGCGGCTAATACCGCCGAAGGTCAGAAAGCCATTCAGCTGGATCTGGCAACCAAAGCGATTGAAGCCAAAGCAGCCATCGCCAAAGAATCCTCGGTTGTGCTGCTGCCGGATGCAGGTACAGATGCCAGCTCGCTGGTGGCCCAGTCAATGGCAATCATCAATTCTCTGAATAATAAAAAGGAATAAATTATGGAATTGCTGCAACAGAATCTTCCCCAGACGCTGATGGTCGCTGGTATTGCCGCACTGATTATTGAAGTGGCCGTACTCGGGTTTGCTACCTTTATTCTGCTGTTTTTCGGCGCATCGCTGCTGATTACCGGTTTTGCAATGAGTCTGGATCTGTTGCCTGCAACCGCAACCGCAGCGCTGTGGAGTAATACTGTTCTGACAGCGGTACTGGCTCTGGCGCTGTGGAAACCCTTGCAACGGATGCAGAACAAAGTACAGAAGGACAGCATCAGAAGCGACTTTGCCCGTCAGCCATTTATGCTGGAGGAGGATGTCGATGGTGCCGGGAAAACCGAGTACGCCTATTCCGGTATTCGCTGGAAACTGAAAAGCTTTGAACCTATTGCCAAAGGCACCATGGTAGAGGTGATTAAAGTGGATGTTGGTGTGCTGTGGGTTAAACCACTGGAAAATACCGACTGACAGTGATTTCCGGAAAATCAAAAAGCCTCTGCGGAGGCTTTTTTATGGGCGGAGTTTATGAATCCGCTGCTTGCCGCTGACGCAAATGAGCAATGGCTGCCTTGCAGTTGTAATGCGCATCCTGATTCAGCAGCATAAATTCATAGGCGGTGCCGCTGCCGACCCGACCCTTAATAACGATTTCCAGTCGTTCAAACTCTGCCTGCAGAATCGCTAAAATATCATCCACTGAATATTTCTCGCATAGTGCATCCACTGCGCTCAGCGTCAGATCGGTGGATGACGGATCACTGCGCACAAAAGGGTTGTCGCATATTTTTATACAGCCCAGTACGGTCTTTCTGACATCCGTGTTCATGTCTCTCTGATCCTTGTATTAGCAGCCGGCTGTTTATTGTGCTGCGGGCAGTATTTTTGCCAGCAGTTCTGACAGTGTCTGCGCTTCTTCTTCCGTCAGCTTAGCGGCAAAATTCTGCTGAATAGCCTGGCTGTATACCGGCCACATCGCCTTCACCATGCTGCTGCCTTCGCTCGTGATTTTAATACGGTTGCCACGCCCGTCTTCTGAACACTGATGACGCTCTACCAGCAGGTTCTTTTCCAGCCGGTCGATCAGTCGTGACAGATTATGCTTGTTCAGCAGTATTTTTTCGCCAATTTCAAACTGGCGCAGGCCATCGCCTTTGGCTTTATGCAGCTCCAGAAGAACGTCGTACCAGTCCAGAGCGGGCAGGTCCTGGCTCTTCAGCGCAGTCTCGACGGTGCTCAGTAACTGACGTTGGGTACGATGCAGCTGTATCCAGGCCTGAATCGCTTGTGGTGATGGTGTTTTGTTCATGCCGAGAATATTAGAAGCAAGTTGTTGCAATTGCAACCAGTTGTGCTTAATGTTGTTTTAGTTGCAATTGCAACTAGGTGCAAAGGAGAAAGCATATGAACAACACCATTAAGTCTGAACAGATAAAACAAAACCTCGACCAGGGAATACCTATGACACTGGTTGAAGCTCTGCCCGAACGCTACTTTGCAGCGGGACATTTACCCGGTGCGCTGAATATTCCCCATGACGAAATCAGAGCACGCGCCGCTGAACAGCTGCCGGATAACGAGGCGCTGATTGTTGTGTACTGCGCCAGCAGTAGCTGTCAGAACTCAAAAATGGCGGCAAAAATTCTCGCGCAAATGGGTTACGTTAATGTGCGGGAATTTGTCGATGGAAAGCAGGGTTGGGAGGAGGCTGGTTATCCGCTGGAACTGGCCAACACAGGAGCCGAAGTATGAATTTTATTGATGAACGCTTCGGTAGCTCTGGTGCCACTTTATTGCGGCTGGCATTGGGCAGTATGTGGATTTCTCACGCGTTACTGAAATGGTGTGTGTTTACCATTCCGGGCTTTGCTGCCTGGTTGTCCAGCCAGGGAATGCCAGCATTTATGGCATGGCCGGTATTTCTGCTTGAGCTGTGCGGCGGATTGATGATTTTAACCGGCTTTTATGGCCGCTATGCATCAGCCGTGTTAGTGCCGGTATTACTGGTCGCAACCTGGACCCACGCCGGTAATGGCTGGGTACATACCAGTGCCGGAGGAGGCTGGGAATATCCGTTGTTTCTGCTGGTTGCATCCGTTGTGCATATCCTGCTCGGTGATGGTCACTACGCTTTAAGCCCGCGTAATTTTTTGCTGAAGCGCTGAATCTCCGGGAAAAAAATAAGCCAGTGCAGAAGTCTCAAAGAGGCTTCTGCGCTTCCGTTTCAGAATCTGAATTATGGCCGTCGCGCTTCAAAGCTGATAATTGCATCGTCGTTACCGGGTGCTCTGCCATGCTGATAGCCGCCGGATACGATAACGTCGGTAAAACCGGCTGCCCGCAGAGCGAATGTCAGTTCATGAATTCCCCACCAACGCAGGCAAAACAGATCAAGTTCGCTGTGGGTTAACAGCCCATCTTGCCAGTGCTCATAGCGCAGGTAGGTGAGCGTTGTTTGCTGCACATAATTAATGTCAGGATCTGAGCTGGAGAGTGTCAGCCGTTCGTTATCAGACACTTTCCAGCTGCGCAGAGCGCCCTTGCTCTGGATAATCTCTTTGCTGTTATCTGTATCCAGAATCAAACGTCCGCCGGGCAGAAGGTTATCATAACAGCGCTGCAGCAGTGCCAGTGCCGATGCCGTGTCGGTAATCAACTGGAAAGATCCGGCAGGCATAATAATGGCTTCATAGCGCCGTGGGCCGGTAAAATCCTGAAATTTCTGACGAGTAAGTCTGGGGTTAAGATTCCGCTGCAGACATTCCTGACGGCAGTAATGCAGCATCTCTTCTGAAGCATCAAAACCTTCTATATCCAGACCGGATTCCAGCAAAGGAATTAATATGCGGCCATTGCCGGTTGCGGGCTCCAGTATCGCCCCCGTGCAGCCTGCGAGACGCTCACGGTAATACTCCAGATCACCAAATGAATGGCCGATGGGTTTATCCAGGTGATATACCCAGGCAGCCAGTTTTCCGTATGCATTTTCCATAATTTAACGACACGCGGTTAATATGAATGTCTTGTATCTATGCTTTTTTATTCGCTTCTAGCCCCTTTCCGACCCAGGTTAAGGCATGCTTTAACGGTCCCCTGATACCTTTGGATGGATTATCCGGCCGGTCTTGCTGTACTCGCGGGTTTTGCTCCAGAGCATTTAGGGTACGTTGCGCCTGTTCGAGAATTTCTTTATCCGGCATTGGCCCAACTTTATCGCGTATGCAGGCAATCAGCGTGAGGTGCAGAGCACTGGTCAGTGTCCAGATCGTATTTAAGCGATAACCGCCAAGATTTTTGTCGGCAGAAAGCTCCTGCAGAAACGAGATGAGGTCGGGCAAAAGCGATACCGGACGCTTTTCCCGTAGTGCAACGGCTGTGAAATAAAGCTCTTCCGCCGATGATTGCAGGTTCAGGCGGCTTTTCAGCGATTCAAGTTCAGTCAGGTTTTTTGCCTGAGACCGTATCGATTGTCGTACCTTAGCCAGCTCGCTGATGGGGGTGTTAGGGTCAAAATCTTCAAGAAAATCTTCAAAGAACCGCCGTTCGTTTTCAACCTCTTCTTCCAGTTCCTGAATCTTCTCCTGGCCCTTCTGTACCTGATCTTTCAGCTCCTGCAATTCAAGCTCAAAATTGCCCAGCTTTATTTTGGTTATGCGCTTGCGGAAATCAGGTTGTATAAAAAGATAAATTAATACAGCCAGGAGTGTTATTTCCCAGAGTGAAGACTGTCGGAGTATTGCTTCAATGATATCCATATCTGGCTTCCTGTAAGTGAGATTCTTAAAGTGAACCCTGCCATAGAATATGTTCGTTGTCTTTATCCTGCGCTACCTGTTATTGCAATTCATCCAGCAAAAACTGCCATACCGCCTGGGCGGCTTTGGTTCGTTCACCGACACACACCAGATTAATCGGACTGTTTTCCGGGTGCTGCCAGTCGCTGAGTACCGGTACTAAATGGCCGCTTTCCCGCTCCGCTCTGATAAATTCCGGATCGAGCATAATAATGCCCAGCCCGGCGCTGGCCATATCCACCAGAGCACGGCTGTTATTGGTTTTTATGGCGGGGCTGACTTCGATATTCTCCGTCTGCCCCGCGCGGTTGCGGAAAGGCCAGAAGTTCAGGGAGCCGAACACCAGACAATCGTGCCGGGCGAGATCGGCAGGAGTGTCCGGCTGACCGCGTTCGGCCAGATACTGTGGCGAGGCAAACCAGCCCCAGTGTTTTTCGCCAATCTTGCGCGCAATTAAAGAAGAATCGGGCAGCTGGCCAATACGGATGGCAATGTCCACGTTTTCTGCCAGCAAATCTACATTGCGGTCATCGAGATTTAATTCCAGTTCAATATCGGGAAATTGTCCGCGCAGTTTCTTCAGTACCGGCACCAGCCGGGCCTGACCCATCAGTACACTGGCACTGATTTTTACCCGGCCTTTCGGAGAGGTCTGCATATCATCCAGCAGGCTACTCAGATTGCTCAGTACCTTGTTCAGCTCACCGGTTCCCAGCAATAAATTACGGCCGACATCGGTTAACTGCAGCTGCCGGGTTGAGCGTTGTAATAACGGCTGGCCGACAAACTCCTCAAGCTGACGAATCTTCTTACTGACCGACGAGCGCGGCAGGTTCAGCTCGCTGGCCGCCGCCTGAAAACTGCCACGTTCCGCAACCAGATGAAAAACATGCAGCAGCGGCAGATTGAGATAAGACATAAAACCTCTGATGAACAATGGCCGGAGAGGGCCTGCAGAAAGTACTTTGTTGCCAGATAAGAACCAGTAAGTGCGTATATTGATGCCTTATGGGCTACCTGACAAGTTGCTAATCTGCCGTACAACAAACAACGAGGAGAACGGATATGAATGGTAAAACAATTCTGATTACGGGTGGCACCGCAGGCATCGGCCTGGCGCTGGCAGAGAAACTGGCAGCCGACGGCAATCATGTGATTATTACCGGCCGTGATCAGCACAAAGTAAATCAGGTAAGTGCTGCAATTGGCTGCAGCGGCTTTGTTGCTGACAGTGCTGACGGCGCGGCGCTGAAACAACTGGCCGCAGCCCTGCAAAAAGACAATATTCAACTGGATGGTTTAGTGCTGAATGCCGGTGTGTTTTATCCGCAGGCTATTGCAACCAGCAGCGAAGAAGACTTTGACCAGACCATCGCCATTAATACCAAAGGCCCCTTTATTACCCTGCAGCAGTTACAACCGCTGCTGAAGAACCCCTCCAGTGTGGTGTTTGTATCCAGCATTGTGGTGACCAAAGCCTTCCCGCAAGCGGCGGTATATGCTGCCAGCAAAGCGGCTTTTGAAGCCATTGCGCGGGTGGCTAATCTGGAATTTTCAGACTTAGGTATCCGTATTAATTCGGTTCGCCCGGGCGTAACTGCAACAGCCATTCAGGGCAAGGCGGGGATGGATGCGGAGCAACAGGATGCTCTGTTTGAATCGATGAAGGATACAGTGCTGGGGCGGGTGATGACGGCGCAGGATCAGATTGGTGCAATCGAGTTTCTGCTCTCTGATCAGTCACTGGCGATGCGCAGTGCGGTGCTGGAAGTTGATGGCGGTTATTTACTGTAAAAGGTTACGTCCGACGAATCAGTGTACTATCCGGCGCAGGTTTATAGAGCGCCGGAGTATGGCTTTACCGCAGGAATAAAGTTTCGTCAGGCGTTACGCCGTGAAAATAAAACTTCACAGACAGCACTCTGTACTTCTTCTGCGGTTTCGCTGGCGGTTGGATGCAGGCGGATACTGTTCAGTTTAAAACGCAGTGCCTGAAATACCTCATCACTTACCAGATACAGAAAATGGGAAATGATCCAGTATTTCCACATCTCGTCGTCGCTGTTCAGAATATCTAATACCGGCTGTACCAGCTCGTTGCCCAGTAACGATAAGCGCTCAGCAACCGGCCCGGCGATAGGCCAGTTAAGGTCCTGCAGACATTCCAGCAGATCAGCAATATAAGGAAGCAGATCTTCGTTGGAGGCGGCCTGCAGATTGGCACAGGCTTCATCGTCAAATTTGTCTTTGGGTACAAGTCTGATCATTGTGTTATCGATGCTCTGAGGTCAGGCCCTGATAATGAGGCTCCGATTATTTCGAATAAAATAAGGCTTAAGCCTGGAGCAGGTATTAATGGTACGACTCGGGCTCCAGCAAAACACTCCCCCAGGTCATTAACTCACCGCACTCCATCCAGATGGAGCAGCCATAACCAGTCGTGGTCGTTTTTATATCTTCCTGATAAATCAGCTCCTGATTTTTAATCCACAGGGTTTGTGACTCTTTACCGTATGGAATAATCAGAGGTATGGGAATGATAAAGGACAGGTATAGGCCAATCCACTTATAATCACTGCGATAATAGGTGGTCTTTGTTGCACCCTCAGTCTTTGCCGGATCACCCGAGTAAGTTTTCTGGCTATGAACGATATCCAGACCCACACAGCCGGTTAATTGGCTGACGATAACAACAATTGAGGCTATATTCCGCAGGACTTTCATATTCTGCCATTATGTGGTTTCAACCAGACGCAGGTGGCCAACTCAATCGTCACACTGAGAAAAATGGGATTGATTGGTGCTGGCACTCAATACGTGGTTTTTCGCCCGTTGAATCAGCTGCTTATCTGCCGGGAACTGTGCACCTGTTCCCGGCCAGTAATAGCCGTCGTTATTTATGCAAAGCGTTATCAGAACCTCTGCATCGTCCAGGCTGACCGCCTCGTCAGGCTCTGCCGACATTACGTAATGAATACGGTTTCTGTGCTCCCCACGAATGGTATCGACAACCTCGGCATAATAAATATGCTGGCTGCCATCCGTGCCCTCGATTACCTTTGCATCCGTGTGCCTGATAACAGCGGAGTAGGGCGTTTCTGCAACGGCACTGAGTAAATATGGGCTTATGGCTTCAATCTGTGCCTGGTTTAACGATCTGTCAGCGCTGGCATAGCCGCTGATCAATAACAGCACGAAACAGCTCAGATAATTTTTCATAGTCATCTGCTTACTATCTCCGGTTACTGGCAGCCAGGCACTCATATCAGAACGCATTCCAGTCGTGGAAATGCATGTCGTATTCTTTGTCTTTAATATCCCAGCGTTCGGCGTTTAATTCCCAGTTAACGCTTTCGAGATAGCCGATAAATTTACCGATAAATTCTTCAAACGAATCGGCCTTCAGTTTCTTGGTATCTTCATCACGCCCGAATGAAATGATCTGATGCATCTTGCCTTTAACATCAGGATCAAAATCGATACCGATATGATTACCACCATGGTCATGGGTAATCGGCAGCCATTTTCTGTTCAGGTAGAGGGGCTTGATAACCCCCTCCGGAGAAGACTCCATAGAATCGGCCAGATCTTCATTCAGGCCATCATTCTCCAGTGCCACCCAGGTATCCCACTGGCGCATAATTTCCTTTATCGACAACAAGCGGATACCAAAGAAGAAACCACGGCCATTCCCCGGCTCCTGGCCATTGTGCACAGACAGAAAGTTTCTGAACGCCTGCGGCAATTCAAGCCCGGTATGCTGTTCAAGCTGGGCGATCTCTTCGGCTGTTGCGCCGTTGTTTAACTCAAGCAGATTAAAACCACCGCGTGCATTAAAAATGGTGGTCATCTTTTCCCATTGCTCTTGCATACAATATTCTCTGTCAGTGTCTTAGGGCCTGTCGACACTAATTAAACAGGCCTGTTATTGGCTAAAGATATCTCAAACAAGGCGCTGAGAGTGTGGCCTAACGGGTTAAGCGAACGAACAGCAACGCAGGATGAGGGATTTTTAGCCATAACCCTTCGGGCTGAGGCCAGTTTTTCTCATTAACTTCGTCGTTCGTCATTCATTTAGCCCGCTAATATCACTCCTCTCTCCTTGTTCTGAGAAAAACTAGCTCTCAGCAGGACCTATTCAATTAGTGTCGACAGGCCCTAATGGTGGGAACAGGGCGTTATCTGTTCCGGTGATATTTCTCTGTGCTTAATTCAGATTGTCGGCGATACGTTCGATGGTTGCCTGGTCCGCCTTCTCATTTCTGGTCGTCCAGTAATTAAGAACGGCTTCTTTTGTCAGATTGTTTTCATCGGCTAACGCCGAGCGGCATGCCCATGCCAGTAAGTGGTTTGGATCTTTCCAGCCATCATACAGATTGTGGGCATACTGGTCGCACAGGTAAACCATTGAGCCACTGTTCTGGGTCATGACAAACCAATCGCCTGAAGGGTCTGATCCCAGAGCGAAGAGTTCTGTATCGCTGTTGAAGTCATCCAGCTGTTGTCTGAAATCGAAAGCAATGGCTTCCTGGGTAAAGGGCCAAAGGGATGGAAACTGACCGTCCTTATTCAATTGGATGTAAGTTTCAAACCAGCGGTGCCATTGCTCAGGAATAACGTGTTTGAACCGAAGTAATGACTCGCTCTCTGGTATTGAGTATTTAAAATAGTTAATGTTTTTGAAATTATTGCATTCTTCGATAAATTGTTCAGGAAAGTAGTCATCCGCTACCGGAGCAGTAATGATGTTAAGCAAATAGTCTGTATTCATGTTACATCCAGATTGTAATTAATTATCGGTAAACACGGTCAATTATTGGTTTTTAATTGTACGGCATGTGTCTGATGATTTTAGTCTTAAGGATCATAAAAGATTGTGCTAACCGATGCTGAGAAACTTTTTCATTCTGACAGAAATTTGCTCTGTACTGATGGCTGTATTTGATACTTCGATGTCTGTTGCATTGGAAACACAGATCGTGCCATCAAACTTTACTTCGCGGTAAATTTCCACCGGTCTGGAACAGACACAATAAGCCAGAAACTCCTCATCGCCGTCGGTAACAAAACGATAGGTGATGGTATCAACGAAGTTGTGAAGCTCCGTTGCTTCATTCGTATAAAAAGAATCAACATTAATGGTAACGCCGGTTCCGGTGGCATCTTTTACCAGTTGCTTCAGCGCACCGGCATAAGGCAGGTCTGCGGGTATTTCAACGTCTTCAATTTTTCCTATGCTTACAGTACTTTTCATTGCTGGTTCACTTTGAGTTGTATTAATTGACCGTCAGCATAAAAGGCTGAGCGTTTATTCTGCAATGCCCTGTTCGTACTGGTTTGGTCTCTGTCGGCCTGGTTACTGCTGGATCAGGTGCTGCCGGACCGGTTGCAGAGGGCCAGATCGCTGCTGGTCTGGCTGCTGCTTATTGGGTCGCTGTTGAATAGCATGTATAGCCCCGGCCATTCATGCTTTAATCCGGTTTTTATTAAGCCCTCAAAAGCCCCTATGCCCGATTGGATGATGCTCAGTGAATGGCCCTGGCTGTATAGCTACGGTGGTTTATTTATTCTCGCCTTGCTGGCTGCCAGTCTGTTACCGCTTGGCTCTGAGTGGTTGCTGCTGGTATTGCTCAGCCAGCAACTGGACCCGCTGGCATTGTGGCTGGTCGCCAGTGCCGGTAATACCCTCGGCAGTGTGCTGAACTATGCCATTGGCTACTATGCAGCCGACCGGGTTATAGCCAGGCAACAATCGCAGGCAAATATCAGCCGCTGGCAACAGGCCGAACGCTGGTTTGGCCGCTACGGTATCTGGAGCATGCTGCTGGCCTGGCTGCCAGTAGTAGGTGATTTACTGACGCTGGTTGCAGGCGTATTGCGTGCTAACTTCCCATTATTTTTACTACTGGTCGCCATCGGCAAGGCCGCCCGCTACGCCGTATTAGTAGCGGGGTTTGATTATATGATGGGGTGAGGAGGATTGCTAAAGCGGAGAAAATTTAACGCTCTGAAAAAGGTTAACCCCTTTTATGATGCGTTCTCCCGGCTGAACGCTGAACGAATCAGCCCGGCACCGGCCACTGCGAACAGACCAGAAACCGCGCCGTTAATCCAACGACTGGCATGCTGATACCACGCCATCACGCCGTTAAAAGAAAAAATTATGGAGTACAGCGCGTTGGTAGCAAAACCGACGCCTATGCAAACAAGCACACCTGACATCAGAAAAGCCGTACTGTCGTTTGCTCCAAGTCCGACAGAAAGAGCCGCCATCCACGCGACGACCGTTTTAGGATTCGAAACATTAAGCACGACCCCTTTGACAAACCAGCCGGCATACGACGTTGAGCTGCTTTCTGCCTGAACTGATTGGCTATCCGGGTTAACAGCGGCTTTAGCAGACAAAAAAGCCAGCCATAAAAGGTATAACCCGCCAAAAACTTTAAGTGTCATCAATAAATAAACAGAGCTTTGCAGAATCACCCCAAAGCCGCTTGCAGCAACCAACCCCCAGAATACCAGACCAACCGACAGCCCTGCGCCATAGATTAAACTGATCTTTCTTCCCAGACTCATTGCAATTGTTGCATTCGAGATGTTCGCAGGCCCGGGTGATACCGCAATTACAAAGAACGCCAGACCTATATTCAATAAAGATAACATATCTATCTCCCGGTTTTTGTTGATATTACAGCCTTTCGAACAGGCACTATTCTTTCTGCTGAAACGGCGTGGATACTAGCCAGGCAGCATGTGTTTGTCAGGGCTTTGGCTTTAGAGACTGCTTTTCTTTAAGGTAAAGATACAGCGGAAGACCAAATGAGACTCCAACCGACAACGTTCCCAACACAGCGAAATATCGATATTGCACCTGATGCTTCTGACCGTCTGCAACGATAAAGCCTAATAACGCAACAGCCGCTACCAAAACATCAAGCCAGGCAAACAGACTGATAGGATTAGCCACCGCTTCACTAAATAAGAGGGTAATGTCTAAACCATTAGCCAGCAACCAGGGAACAAACGCTCCGTAGGGAAGTAAAATTCCTAACAATGTAAGCACCAGATAAAACCCCAGCATTTAATTACCCTTGTAAATATTCATTAGTAAGCCTTAATGCCGGATTCAACTGCGCAGCAGGTGGCCGATTTTATGAAAATTGATTATAAACAGTGGTAGCTTGCAGAGTAGGGTTTTAGTCTTGTCAGTCACGACTGCACAGGCTCAAATTTATCTGGCGCTTAAAGCATGGACGCGGATTTTCGCGTCCATGCCTTTATTTTTTATAGCCGCAATTAAACTATGTTTTACAAACAGAAACGCCACCATCGGCTAGCAAGGCTGTACCCGTTGTAAAGCTGGATGCATCAGATGCAAGGTATAATGCAGATTTTGCAATTTCTTCTGGTGAGGCTAAACGCTTTAATGCGTGTATGCTTTTTACAAATTCTATAGCTTCTGGCGTATTTGACGATTCACGTCCCATTGGCGTATCAGTACCTCCGGGCAATAAAGCATTAACCCTGATTCCTTCTGATCCATATTCAGATGCCAATGCCTTCGTTAAGCCAATAATCCCAGCCTTGCTTGCAGAGTAAGCTGACATTTGAGGCAGGCCAATCGTATAACCCACAAAAGAAGAAGTAAATATAATGGAACCGGCACCTGTATTTACCATTGCCGGCAGTTGATACTTAGCACCCAGAAAAGCACTGGTTAGATTTGTGTTGACAGTATCATTCCACCCTTCCAGCGTAATCTCAGATGTTGCGCCAGAAGCACCCAGCGTTCCTGCATTATTAAAAGCAATATCGAGACCACCATATTCTTTAATGGCAAGATCCACCAATGCTTTAGCATAGGATTCATCTTGTACATCACCTGCTAATGCCTTGGCACTTCCTCCTTCCTTTATAATCTCATCGACAAGCGTATCAAGCTCTTTTTGTCGTCTGGCGGCAACGATAACCTTTGCCCCTTCTTTAGCAAACAGCTTTGCCGTAGCCCGGCCAATTCCAGAGCTGGCACCAGTAACCAGTGCAACTTTGTCTTGTAAAATATTCATACCGACCTCTTAAGATATTTGATAGCGAAATGCTATAAATACTCTAAAGACTCTTTCTCTGATACTCGACCCGAATCTTGCTGTATATCGTACCGCCAAGATTTCAGTGAATTTAACGGCTTATTGTTATGAATTGCCATACTCACCGATTATTAATATTTCACCTATGATATTGGCATTCAGCTCTTCCAGTTCTTCAGCAGGTACCCACCATTCTGTGTGGCGCTTAGCGCCAACAGTCTTAATGGGATATTTATCCATGAAATCCTTCTTTACTTCGAATTTCGAAACGTATCCTTTACCGAAGTCTGTAATATTCCACTGGGTCAATTCGACAGCATATTCCTCACTTGTAACAGGATAGAATATAGGCTGCTCTGGTAATCTGGGTGGCCATTTTTTAAAACCACTCTCTTTTACCAGCTCTAACTCCTTTTCTCCGAGAGGACGGTAACACGTGACTGTATTCATATTTTACTCATGAAAATTTATAACGCTGGTTAAAGGGAGAGGCCGACCATGTGATGTCGCAAACGGTTTGAAGCAGGTGTCAGATATACAACGCAAAGTCTTACTTGGTCGCAAAACAAAAAAATCGTCGAGCTGTTGAGGCTATATAGATACTCTTGTTGTGCACTCAGTACATCTGATGAATAACGCGCAATTTGGAACCTATAGCGGATTCCAGTTCGATAAGCAGGTGATCGGAAATCTCACATCCGGGGTCGGCAGCGCGCAGAACGAACCGACTGAAACCCATAGGCCACTTATAAGAAAGATCGTTCAGCGTGGTGGACTTTCCGCAGCAGGGAGTTTGTATTGTACTGATCGTGAAGCCGTACTCATCTGAGTAGCTTTGATCCATAAGGGCTTGCCAATGCCCAATCTCCATTTCAGCACGGCAGTGCGGACAATGGACAGACTCAAAGTTTTCGCCACAGTCCCTGAATACAATGTGTGTATCGGTTTCGGGCGTGATCTCAGATTTTTCCAGATTCCATGTTTTTTGAATCAGTGCAGCAGCGGCTGCCTGAGATTCTTCGTTTGGAATAAAGTCGGGTTCAGCAGGAATAAAGCAAATATAGTGATCTGACATTTGTGTGCCCAGGGCTCTAACGATAAGCTAAGGGGCGGGCTTTAGCCCATCCCAGCGAACGAAATGAGCGATTTGAGCGACTTGTTATTCGTCACTCGGAGTGCCCTTAAATTGGCTTTTACCAAAAGCCGATTGATCGTAAAACTCGGCGGTACTTAAAAGCAACTGATGTGCTTCGCTGTCGATCTCGAAGGGCATATGCTCAAGAAAAGCATAGCGCTCTATTAATAGTTTGAATTTCCAATAAGTGTCTTGAGAATTGATGCAGTGACAATTTATGGCTAGAAGTTGAGTTATGTCATAACTCAAGAAGGATCTGAGTATATTGCTGTACATTTTTTCATTTGGTGCGAGTGGGCTATTTTTAATATGTTCGCCGTCAAAATTTATTCCAATGTTGCCGTCTGGCACGTTAGTGGAAATAAATTTTAAGATTTGATACAAGATTCTGAAATAGTGGCCGCACAATCCATTTTTCTTCTCAAGAGCATCTTTGGCTCCTGCCAGGTTCGAGGCGGCTCTTTCAAAAACAGCTTCCCTTACTATATCAATGTCTGATCGGCCGTTGGTCCATTTACCTGTTGGTGTTGCTATTTTTTCTAGCGCTTTATTGTGTTGATCAAGCAGTGAAAAGAAGGTGCCTTCAAATTGTTGCTTTACTTGAGTTTTCGCCTGTTCACTTAGCACTGATTCGGTTTTTTCTTGAGCTAATGCTGAGCGTTCCAGTTCTTTTCTCGTGGACTCAAGCTCTTTGCTTTGCAGGACAATTGTTAGTAGTAGGGCAATTAGGCCAAGAAAGCTAAGTAATGGGTTCAGTGTTCCGCCTATGAAGTCGCCGAAAGTACCCCAGTCGGCGTTTTGGCTACTAAATTCTCCGTGGAACTCCATGAAGTAGAAAGTGAATACGACCCCTACGATTCCTGCTGCAAAGGCTAGTATCCATGCAAGCCATTTGAATAAGTTGGCAGGTGTCAGGTTTTCAAATTTTTTCTCTAGACTCAGGCGTGGCATATGTTCTCTTTAGGCATAACAGATTATTAGTGTGCGTGTGCATTTATTCCGGGTGACTCTTTCGAGAAACCCCATATAACTCATTGACCAAGCTGAGAAAACTTCCATAACTTAAAAATCTCTTCCAGAAAAACGTGCGTGCCTGTTAATTCCAATTTCCAGCGCACATAAACTTGTCAACCAACGTTGTAAGTTATTGACTCACTTCGTGTTTAAGTTACTGGCCGCCGGCAAAACGAGCAGACACGAATGTAAAGCGTGCCAGGTTTCGTTAAAATCCGGAAATATACAGTATGTATATCAGTACTTCTTTACATTCAACGTTTTGCCATTACCCACAAAAAACACTGATTGATGATTCAGACACGCTGCCGCCCGTCCTTATAAGCGCAGGTCAGGAATCGCGTGGGTAAAGCTTTCGGATTTCGGGCGGGGAGGGTATCGGTACTGAGTCAGATAAACCGACCTGACGGTCTGAGTTCTGGTGTTGTTATATCGTGCGAATACGGCTTCCCTGCTGGTCTGAAGAGTACTGAAGTTCTGGGATGGGTTCAATAATTGATAAAAATGGTTACAAGTGGCAAAGGGCGACAGTGGTGGTGCTTTAGCCGCTACGCGGTCTGGCTTTTGTAGTCGCCTCTGAGCCAATGCGGGGCAAGCCCCTGCGCCCCATGCAAGGAGAGGTATCTCCTTCCGATCCTCTCTGGCGGCTGTCCGGTGCTATTCAGTCAACTGCGTGGCCAATCCGGCCCGCACAGCAATTCGCCCGGAGCCTTATACCGTTTGATAATTTAAATGAATGGGCTCCGGGCCGTACTGTGCTTTCCACCGGATTACCTGCCTGGTTGACTGGCACCGCACAAATACCGCGTTCATTCAGGCGCAACGCGGCTTTTCAAAAGAAACTCCGCCAGCTTTGAAGCTTGGCTTGGCGTTATGGTTTTTATGCGCAAGTGGGCCGCCGCAGCGAACGATGATTTTTCTGATCTGCCGGGCATGGATGCCCGGCGAGCGCGCAGCGACAGGGATGTCGCACGGGCGCGTGGTCAGAAAAACCGAGTGAGTAAGGGGTTACGGGCCACAAAGCGCGAAGCGAGCCGATTGTGTGCTCCTGCACAATCTGCATTTCCGCCATCCATGGCGGTCAGGAGTGAGCGCCCGACCGGCGTGAGAGGTAAGGCCCCTCAAAGAGGTCATAGGGCCGGGCGGCAGCCCAAAAGCCAGTCCGCGCTGCGGCTATTCAGTCCACGCATTGGCTACAACTCAGAACACAATCATTTTCAGAACCAACAAAGCAACGGACACTACCACGCAGAGCGTGGGAGCGAGTCGTTTCAGCAGCGGGCACTACCACGCAGAGCGTGGGAGCGAGAGGTCAACGGGCCGGGCGGTAACCCAAAAAGCCAGCCCGCGCAGCGGCTACTCAGTCCACGCATTGGCTACTCATCCGCTGCGCCGGTTAACCATTTCATGCTTTAATCACCACCTGTATTAACGAGGACACACCGGTGAGTAAAACCGCCCCCGACAAAGGCTTTGAGCTGTGCTGGCACGAGTATCAGGCGATCAGCCTGCGTGCCTCGGTGCTGCTGGCCTATCACCACTGGTCAGAGGCGCAGGTGGCGGCAGCGCAGGCGCTGGGGGCTGTGCGTGTTAATGGCGTGGCTGAGTACGGCGATATTGAATTACAGCCAGGCGATAACATCAGCCTGATGTTGCCCGATCATCAGGAAGAGGCGGTTGATACTGGCTGGAAAATACTCTGGCAAAATCAGGAATTAACGGCCGTGCATAAACCGGCAGCGCTGCCGGTATCGCGTACTACACGTAATTTATTTAATACCCTGATCAGCCTGTTCCGCCGGGCTACAGCGCATAAAGACGCGCATTTATTGCACCGGCTGGATGCCGAAACCTCGGGCATTATTCTGCTGGCTAACTATGCCCATGCCGATAAAAAGTGGAAGAAAAAACTGGAGCGATTAATTGAGCGCAAGGTTTACCACGCGCTGGTTTATGACGTTCCCGACTGGCAGCATTATGAGTGTCAGACTTTTCTGGCAGAAAAAACCGACAGTGCTATCCGCTCGCAGATGCATGTGGTGGCAGAAGATGAAGCCGATACAGTCAAAAGCCCGAAGCTGGCAACCACCCGGTTCCGTGTATTAAAAACCTTTAATGGCTACAGCCTGATTGAATGTGAATTGCTGAGTGGGCGTAAACATCAGATCCGTGCCCAGTTGGCACATCTGGGGTATCCGATTATTGGCGATAAAATCTACAGCCATAACGGCCGCTTTTATTTAAAGCGTCTGCAGCAGGATTTAAGCGCAGACGATTATGCCCAGCTGGGGGCTGAGCATCATTTACTGCATGCCTTTGAATTACAGCTGAATACCGCGACGGGCGATCACCGCGATGAGGTGGTGATTTATGATAAAGACTATCCCAAAGCCTGGCTGCCTTATCTGCAAGGCGCTTCTCTTTAAAACCGCGCTTCTCTTTAAAACCGCACTTCTCGTTAAAAACGCTCTGGTCTTAAGCTGATCAGAGCTGATCAATATCTTTAATAATAAAATCGCGGTGTAAAAACGCCCCGGAATCAATATACAGACGGTTGCCGATACGCAGCTCGTGCTCGGTTACGTTATGGCCGTAAATAATCCAGTCGATTCCGGCAATATCGCCAGCCGTTTGCTGTTTAAACGGCTCGCGTGCCCAGATGGCACGCTCGGCCAGATGATTATCCAGCTGGTCAAAGTCCTGCCAGTCAGCGAGGGGAAAGTCGGCATGAATAACGGCGACATGCTCATCGTGGTGGTTGATTAATTCAATTGCCAGCGGCAGCTGTTCTATCTGCCGGAACCAGTCATCCCACAGGCTTTTGTCATGTTGCAGAATCCAGTCACCACCGTGCTGTAAAATCAGCTCGCGTGAGGTGGCATTATCTTCGCGGAAGGCTTCGTACAGCAGCTGCTCATGATTGCCGATAACCGCAAAAAACCAGGGTTCATCAAGCAGTGCCAGCGCTTCGGGTGATTGCGGCCCACGGTCGACCAGATCGCCGGTGCAGATCAGACGGTCGTGATTTTTATCAAACCCCATACGTTGCAGCTGGGCGTGAAGCGCAGGCACACAACCGTGCAGGTCGCCGACAACAAAGTCGCGGCCTTTGGCATTTTTACCTAAACGAAGCAGGCGTGGCTGAATCAGCATGACAGAAAGCGGAACCGGTAATAAAAGGAATAGCAGGAGCCGACAGGCCGTTGCTGCTGTCCGGGTCGTAAAGACCGGGTGCGCAGCATACAATGCCGGCTTCAGAATGCAAAAGACGATGACCCGGATTCCGCCATGATCATTCCTGTCATTCTTGCCGGTGGTACAGGCACGCGCCTGTGGCCACTGTCTACCCGTGATTGCCCCAAGCAGTTTCTGCCGCTGCTCGATCCTGAACGGTCGCTGCTGCAGCAAACCCTGCTGCGCGCGCAGGATCTGTTACAGCGGCTCGGCCAGCCAGCGGTTGAGCCCATTATTGTCTGCCATGAGGCGCAGCGTTTTCTCGCCGCCGAACAATGCCGGGCGCTGAATATCCGTGCGCAGATTGTGCTGGAAGACGAGGGGCGTAATACCGCACAGGCTCTGGCGCTGGCGGCGCAGCATCTGGCGCACAATTCACAGCACCTTGCGCATAATTCACAGAAGTCCAGGGAACATCGTGAACAGACGCTGATGCTGGCGATGCCCGCCGATCAGACGCTGAGCGATAACGCGGTACTGGCTCATGCAATTGTGTCGTTGCAGGCACAGGTCAGTCAGGGCGCCGCCGGTATTTTTGGTATTGAGCCTGAATATGCCGCGACGGGGTTTGGCTATTTACGTAAAGATGCGGGCGGGCATGTTGTGGAATTCCGCGAAAAACCCGATGCGCACACCGCTGCACAATGGCTGGCGGCTAATACCCGGCAACAGGCTGGCTGGTTATGGAACAGTGGTATTTTTTTCTGGCAGGTTCAGGCTTTTTTACAGCGCCTGAGCGAATATCAGCCAGCGCTGTTTGCTGCAACGCAGGAAGCGATGGCACAGGCGCAGCAGGATCTCGATTTTATCCGTCCGGCCACCGGACCTTTGCAACAATGCCCGCATTTACCCGTGGATATTGCCCTGCTTGAACCGCTCAGTGCGATTGCGCAGGCGGTGGTTGCGGCACCACTGGTTAACAGCGGTTGGAATGATATTGGTAACTGGCAGGTTCTCAGCGGACTGGGCGAACTGGGCGAGGCCGATGCACAGGGAAATATTGTGCATAACAGCGCAGCCGCTCACGGACGTTTTGAGCACAGCCGCAATAATTATCTGCACAGCAGCAGCGGACGCGATATTGCGTTATTGGGTGTGCAGGATTTATTAGTAGTGGATACCGCCGATGCACTGCTGATTGCGCATAAAGATCAGGCCCAACAGGTGGGTTCACTGGCACCTGTCGCCAATGCGGGTAAAACAGAACCACGACTGGTGTATCGCCCCTGGGGCAGTTATGAAGTACTGCATCCGGGCGAGGGTTATAAAATCAAGCGTCTGCGGGTAAAAGCCGGTGGGCGTTTATCGCTGCAGCGTCACCGTTTCCGCGCCGAGCACTGGGTGGTGGTGCGCGGTGAAGCAACGGTTATCCGTGAGCGAGCGGGTGTGTGCACAAGCGAAGTTCTGCACGCTAACGAATCTACGTTTATTGCTTTGGGCGATATTCACTCGCTGGAAAATAACGGCGATATTCTTCTGGAAATGATCGAAGTGCAGTCCGGAGATTATCTTGCTGAAGATGATATCGAACGGCTGCAGGACGCTTATGGCAGAAAATAAACGTGGCCGTGGATAAAAAACAGCAGCAGGCAGGTATCAGCAACAGATGGCGCTCATATGACACAGGTTTTACTGGTAGAAGATGACCCGCAATTAAGCCGCGATGTAGCTTTTTATTTAACCCAGGCCGGTTATCAGGTTGAAGCCATTGACCGTGGCGACTGGGCGATGAGCCATCCGGATGTGCATAACGGCCGTTTTGATCTGGCCGTGCTGGATCTTGGTCTGCCGGGCGCGCCGGGGTTGCAGGTTTTGCAGCACTGGCGTGCACAGGGCATTCTGATGCCGGTATTAATTCTGACTGCGCGCAACAGCTGGCAGGAGCGGGTCGATGGCCTGAATGCCGGTGCCGATGATTATCTGGGTAAACCCTTCCGCAAAGAAGAACTGCTGGCGCGCCTGGAAGCCATGCGCCGCCGTCTGCAGCAGGATGGCCAGTTACGCTTAACCGTTTATGGGCTGACACTGGATGAAGAGCGGCAAAAAGTTATGCTGAACGAGCAGCGGCAGGAGCAGGAGCTGACCGCCACCGAGTTCAGTATGCTGCGCCTGTTAATGCAAAAAGCCGGAAAACCGGTTTCCAAACAGCAGTTGCTCGACAGCCACTATGGCTGGCAGGAAGAAAAAGATGACAACCTGGTGGAGGTTTATATCCGCCGTCTGCGGCGCAAAATCGGCGAGCAGCGTATCCGCACCCTGCGTGGTCAGGGTTATGTATTACAGCAGGGGGATAACTGATGTGGTCTCTGTCGGCGCGTCTGTTGCGCTATATGGTCAGCGGTCAGATGCTGGTGCTGTTGTTTATGTTGCTGGCCGCCGGTATTGCACTGAATATTGCCGCACAGGATTACTTTAAAAGCCGCCTCGAACATGACCGTGACTTATTGCTGAATGAGCTGAGCTGGACCGGCCCGGTACCCGAAATTGAGCATGAGCATTTAACTCCGGTCTTTAACCAGCCCTTTTCCGGTCATTATTTTCAGATCAACAGTGACGATGATTTACTGCTGTCGGTTTCGCTGCAGGGCATAAGGTTGCATGACGAACATATTCACGATGTGAAAGAAGGCGAGCCACAATGGCACTGGCAGCCGTTTGAAAATAACCAGTATTTATATGTTCTGAGCCAGACCCTGAAGCAGGGTGAGCGCCACCTGCATGTGCAGGTGGGTGAGGATTTTCAGCCAATTATTAATGCTTTTCTGCATGCGTTTTTCTGGCTTGCCGGTTTATTCTCATTGCTGCTGACAGGGTTGTTCCTGTGGCAGCGGCGTTTGCTGATGCGTACGCTTAAGCCTTTCAGCCAGATCAGTAATCAGCTTAAACAGTTGGCGCAGCAGGATATTGATCAGCTGCCACCACCGGATATGCAGGAGCTGACCGGGCTGGTAAATGAAATTAATGCGCTGGGTGAGCGCACCCGTGAACGGCTTAACCGTGCCCGTCTGGCATCGGGCAATTTATCCCATTCATTAAAAACCCCGTTGGCAATTCTGGCTAACCGCCTGAGCGATATGCAGGAACAGAACGGCGGTGCTGAGCAGCAGAATCTGACTGAGGCGCGGGAACTGGTCGAGCGCATGGGGCAGCAGATTGATAACGAAATGAAGCGCGCGCGTATCGCCGGGCTGATGAGCCGGGCACCGAAAATTGAGCTGAATGAAATGTTTGATCAGTTGCTGCTGACCCTGAAAAAGCTCTATCCGCATATTCAGTTACAGTGTCATATGGCGGCAGCAATCCGTTATCCCGGTGACCGTGAAGATATTATCGAACTCTTCGGTAATTTACTGGATAACGCCTGCAAATGGGCACAGACCGCTGTCGACGTGGATATCCGTGTGGCTGAGGGGCAGCTGCGGGTCTGTATCTGTGATGACGGGCCGGGAATTGCAGAAGAAAAAATTCCCGGACTGATTAATCCGGGCGAAAGACTGGACGAATCGGTTAAAGGCTATGGTCTTGGTCTGGCCATTGTCAGTGATATCGTGGCGCAGTATCAGGGCAGGCTGCAGTTAAACAACCGGCCGTTAAATAACGGCCGCGGAGGTTTGCAGGTAACGGTTACTCTGCCGTACTGACATACGGGTTTAATGCGCCGCAGGCCAGCAGTGGCTGCAACCAGTAATGAATATCGTACTGTGGAAAAGCAGCGGCCAGCTGTTGCAGCAGAGTATCTGCCCGTTGCGGCGGCAGATGCAGGCTGATTACTGTGCGTTTCTGTTTTCCCTGAATCTGCTCACTCAGGCTTAACTGCTCGTTGCGGTTACTGTGACCAAAAGCCTGCCACGAGGTAAAGCCAGGCAGGTTCTGTTCCAGTAACCAGTCAGAAATCGCTTCTGCCTGCTGTGGCCGGGTAGAAAGGGTCAGCAATACATCAGTCATCTTATTTCTGCTCCAGAATAAAGCGGCGGTATAACACCGGCAGCACATAGAGGGTCAGCAGGGTTGAGGTAAATAAACCGCCGATCACCACAATGGCCAGCGGCTTCTGAATTTCACTGCCGGGGCCGGTGGCGAATAATAATGGCAGCAGACCAACAGCACCGGTGGTTGCAGTCATTAATACCGGGCGCAGGCGGCGCACCGCACCATCCCGTACTACCTGTAATCCCTGTTGCCCAAGGTTCAGTAAATGGCGGAACTGATCAACCAGCACCACTCCATTCATCACGGCGACGCCCAGCAGGGCAATAAAGCCAACCGATGCCGGTACCGATAAATATTCACCGCTTAACCACAGGGCAATAATGCCGCCGATTAATGCGAAAGGAATATTGGCGAGAATCAGCAGCGCTTCATCCAGCCGGCCAAAGGTGGTGAATAACACCAGTAATACCAGGGCAATGGCGACCGGTACCATTAACCCGAGGCGGGCATTGGCCCGTTGCTGATTTTCAAATTCGCCACCCCAGGACAACACATAACCTGCCGGCAGCCTGATGTTTTCCGCAACCCGCTGCTGTGCGCTGGCAACAAAATCACTCAGGGCCACGCCGCTGACATTAACGTTAACCAGTGCAAATCGCTGACCCTGCTCGCGCTTAATTAATACCGGCCCCTGAACTTCTCGTGCGCTGACCAGTGCCGATAAGGGAACTGCCTGACCATCGGCGCTGGCCATCGTCAGCTCATTCAGTAACTGCTCAACCTGCAGCCGGGTTGGCTGACGCAGCAGTAACGGAACCTGGCGGTCGCTGAAGACCACGTCGCCGCTGTTAATACCTTCCAGATAGCTGCGCAGGGTTTGCTGTACGTCTTCAACGTTAAAGCCAAAATGAGCAATACGCGGGTAATTATTTTCCAGCTGCAGATAGTGCATGCCATCGGCCTGTGAAACCATAACCTCGCTGACGCCGGTCAGAGTTTTCATTTCATTACCGATCTGGTCGGCCAGACGCTGCAGTTCGGCCAGATCGCTGCCAAACACTTTAATGGCAACGTCACCACGGGAACCGGAAATCATTTCTGATACGCGCATATCAATGGGCTGGGTAAAGCCGTAATCAACACCGGGAAACTGTTCCATCACGGTGCGGATCTGGTCTTTAATGGCGTCTTTATTTTCTGCCTGCCACTGATCGCGTGGTTTCAGTTGCAGGAACATATCGGTTTCATTCAACCCCATCGGGTCCATACCCAGATCGTCGGAACCACTGCGGGCAATAATCCGCTCGATATCGCTGACTGCTGCCAGCATGGCACTCTGAACTTTCAGGTCGATGGCGGCGGACGCCTGTAAGTTAATGGTGGGTGTTTTTTCCAGCTGTACAATTAAATCGCCTTCATCCATTTCCGGCATAAAGGCTTTGCCGGTCTGCAGGTAAGCCAGTATGGCCAGTACAATGGCAACCGCCAGTCCCAGCATAATAGGTTTGGGATTCTGTAAGGCAGCCGACAGGCTGGATTCATAACGGCTTTGCAGATGCACGATCCAGCCTGGGGTGCTTACCTTGTTTTCGTTGATGGCAAGGGTGCATAACACCGGAATCAGTGTCAGTGATACCAGCAGACTGCTGGCCATGGCAAACATAATGGTCATCGCTACCGGCGCGAATAATTTACCTTCCAGCCCCTGCAGGGTCACCAATGGCGAAAATACCAGAAGAATAATCAGGGTGCCGGAAATAATAGGCACCATCACCTCTTTAATAGCGCGGAAAATAACATGCATACGCGGCAACGAGCGCGAGCCCTGCTGTAATTGCGTGACCGTATTTTCAACCACGACAACAGCACCGTCGACCAGCATACCAATGGCAATTGCCAGTCCGCCCAGACTCATCAGGTTAGCGCTCATACCGAAGTAATCCATGATAATAAAGGTCATCAGGGCAGACATCGGCAGGTTAACCGCCACCACTATGGCTACCCGCACGTTACCAATAAATAAACCGAGCAGAATTATTACCAGAGCAACGGCAATCCATAAGGCTTCTGATACGGTATTAACGGCGCGTTCAATTAAGTTGCTGCGGTCGTAAAACACATTAATGCTGAGTTCTGCTGGCAGGCTGGGGCGCAGAGTGTCGAGGGCTTCACGTACACCGCTGATTACTTTCTGGGCGTCAGCGTTTTTCAGTGCGACGACTAAGGCCTGAACTGTTTCACCCTTTCCGTCTTCGGTAACCGCGCCATAACGGGTCATGGATGACAGCGAAACGGTGGCAACATCAGCAAGACGAATGGCGCTGCCGTTATGCCAGCGGATAATGCGGTTTTCCAGATCCTGCAGGCTCTGAATGCGGCCACCACTGGAAACGATAATGGATTCTTCACCGCTGTCGATGCGTCCGGCGCCGTCGTTACGGTTATTGCTTTGCAGAAAATTGTGCAGATCCTGTAATGTCATTCCGGCGCGCGCCAGTGCCAGTGTATCCGGTGCCACCTGATAGGCTTCGACCCGGCCGCCGAGGGCATTAATATCGGCCACACCGGGCACCGTGCGCAGCAACGGTCTGATCTGCCAGTCGAGGATACGGCGTTTTTCGGCAAGCGATAACGGGCCATCCAGAGTAAACATAAATAATTCGCCCAGTGGCGTACTCATGGCGGCAATGCCACCGCTGATACCCTGAGGTAAATCCGGCCATATTGCCGCCAAACGCTCGGCAACCTGCTGTCTGGCCCAGTAAATATCGGTGCCACCGGTAAAGTCGACGGTAATATCGGTGATGCCGTATTTTACCACCGAGCGCAGAATACTCTGGTTGGGAATACCCAGCAGTTCGACTTCGATTTTCCGTGTGACGCGGGTTTCAAGCTCTTCCGGTGCCAGCCCCGGTGCTTTAATAATAATTTTTACCTGAGTCGGAGAAATCTCCGGGTAGGCATCAATACGCAGATTCTGAAAGGTATTCAGCCCGGCCAGAAAAACCGCAACGCTGATAACAATAATCAGAATGCGCTGTTTTAATACGCCCTGTAATAATGCGGATAACATTTATTCGCTCTCCATACTTTGCCAGAGAGCTTTCAGCGCCGCCGTACCACTGATGGCAATTTCACGGTTTTCCAGTGCCATGTCCTGCAGTAATAAACCACGGTTACCGGCGATGAACTGCTGCAGTTCGGTTACCTGCAGGCCATCAGGTGTACGGATAAATACCCAGGATTTATCGTTATGGCGTACCCGGGCGGCAGCTTCTGTTGGCCAGCCGGAAACCTTTGATGGAATATCAATAATCAGACTACTGCCCGGTATCAGATTATCTGCCTTAAGCCATACTTCAGTCTGCGCTGCTGCATTCTGTACGCTGCCGATACTCTGAACCGTCGTCTGTTGCTGTGTGGCAGAAATATTAAGGTGCTGGCCAATACTCAGATTATGCAACAAATGCTGAGGCACCCAAAGGCGTAAGCGCAGCGCACTTTCCGGCCAGAATTCTGCCAGGGAGTCACCGGCCATAAAATGCTCGCCGGGCTGATGTTTAATGGTAATCAGCCAGCCACTTTCCGGCGCCTGCAGAGCATAATCGGCATCGCTGGCGTTTTGCCATTGCGCAGGAAGATGCTTCAGAATCTGTGCGTTAAGTTTTTTCTGATCATTCAGCTGCTGGCATTGCAGTTGTTGTTCCTGTAAATCCAGACGAGAGGTCAGGCCACTTTTATTACGCTCCCGCATATCACTGAGACGCTGATTACACAGGCTGGCCTGTTGCTGTAAACGCTGGTTGCTCTGAAAAAAATCCAGTACATCGTGGCTGTGCAGTAATGCCAGAGGTTCTTTTTCAGCAATAAAATTACCCGTTGTGGCTTGCCATTCTTCCAGTCGTCCTTCGAAGGGCAGGCTGATATTTTCCGCCTGACCGGGAGCAACAGTACTGATTGCCGGCAGGGATGCCAGCACCACCTGATCCTGTTTTCCCAGTGTCTGAAAGCGTACTCCCAGATTGTCCAGCTGCTCGTTACTGATGGTCAGCTGCGTGGTAACGGGCATATTTTCAGCAAGGCTGGTCTGAGTGCTGGCCAGTAACAGACTGACGGCCAGTAATGGATTAATGTACAGACAGCAGAATTTCATAACAGGGGCTCCTGTAACTGAGCAGATAAATTAACAACGGTTGTGCTGAACAGGTTCATAGCGAATATCCCTGTAACAGATTCCACTGGCTGATATTGCGCAGATATTCAATCCGCGCTTCATCGGCCTGTTGTTGCAGGCGCCAGATGCTGGCCTGAATCTGCAACCACTGAAAACCTGACAGGCTGCCGCGCTGGTAAGCCTGATACTGGCTCTGATATTGCGCGCTGGCCTGCTGGCTCATGTCTTTTAATTCGTTCATACGTTGTTGTTGCTGCGGCAGGGTTGCCGCCAGAACATTGCGCTCGTTCTCAAGCTGTTGGCGGGTACGCAGCCACTCGCTGTGGCGATTACTCAGTTCGCGTACTGCGTTGCGGCGCTCGCTGTAATTGCTGCCGCCAAAATCAAAGCTTATTCCGACTTGCAGGGCATCGCTGGCGGGCTGAGCATTAACCGCCTGCTGATGTTTTACGCCCAGACTTAAACGCGGATTGAGCGTATTTTTCTGCTGGCTGCGTAATTGCGCATCGGATAGTTGTTTTTGTATCTGCAATAACTGCAGTAACGGATGGTTATCCAGCGGTTGTTCCGGCAGGAGAGTGAAAGACCAGTCGCCGGGTAATTCTGTCAGCGCTGTCCACTGTTGCCACTGCTGCTGCAGAGTCTGTTGCTGGCGCTGATTCAGCAGCTGCTGATTTTTAAGCTGCTGATATTGCTCCTGCAGGGTAAGGCGATCGGCAGCCGGGCGTTCGCCCTGACGGATTAATAAATCCAGCCACTGCAATTGTTGCTGCATTGCTGCCAGGCGGTCCTGAATTCGTTGCTGACTCAGGTTGAGGTTCTGCCAGTCCCACCACCAGGTCTGTAATTTCCCCGCCAGCTGCCAGCGCAGCAATTGTTGATAAGCCAGGGTTTCATTGCCTGCTGCTTGCTGATAATCGCGCTGACTCTGCATTAAGCCCGGACGAGCGAGGGGAAGTTCCAGCCGGGTTTGCCATTCTTCGGCACTGCCGCTGGCATCATTGCCCTGCTGATAATCGACGGCAATGGACGGGGCTGCAGCCAGCCAGCCGGGCAGGCGCCGGTTGTTAATGTCGTTTTCTGTCGGCAGATACTGTTGTTCCGGCAGCTGTTGCCAGGCTGCTTCGAGGCTTTGCTGAAAGTTACCCCCAGCCTGAACCCCGATGGCTAATGGCAATAAAAGCAGGGCAGCGAGAAAGCGCTGCGGCTGAATATTCTTCTGCTCCATAAAGTGTTCTCCGCTGAATACCGGAGGCAACATAGCGGCACAAGCTGAAACGAAACTGAAAAAGGCCGCTTTTCATGTAAAGCAGTGTCAGGGATGTTAGGGCTTGTTAACACTAAGTGAATCGGGCCTGCTGAGAGCCAGTTTTTCTCAGAACAAGGAGAGAGGAGTGATATTAGCGGGCTAAATGAATGACGAACGACGATGTTAATGGGGAAAACTGGCCTCAGCCCGAAGGGTTATGGCTAAAAATTCCTCATCCAGCGTTGCTGTTCGTTCGCTTAACCCGTTAGGCCACACTCTCAGCGCCTTGTTTGAGAATTTTTTAGCCGATAACAGGCCTGTTTAATTAGTGTTAACAGGCCCTTGTGATTTTGTTTAATTATCTGCGCGGGATAAGAATCATTCTGATCAGAATATCCGGGCAGGTTTTGAGTGGCGGGTTCAGAGTGGTAGGTGCGGAAGCAGAATATAAAGTAATTTCTCGTTTCTACGCTCTGCGTGGGAATGCAACTGTGCAAGCAAGGGCTACCACGCAGAGCGTGGGAGCCAGGTGAAAGCAGAATATAAAGCAATGCATCCCGGTAAACCGGGATGCAGGATCAGAGGTTATTAATGTTCGCGCAGTTTCCACTGCGAGAAAAACGGATACAACAGCGGCAATACAAACAGCGTCAGGAAGGTTGCCGTTACCAGTCCGCCGACAATCACACTGGCCAGCGGCTTCTGAATTTCAGCTCCCAGTCCGTTTGACATCAGCATCGGAATTAACCCCAGCGCTGAGGTCAGTGCGGTCATTAATACCGGACGCAGGCGTGATAGGGCACCGTTAAATACGGCATCCTGCAAGGTATGTCCGGCGGCAAAGCGCTGGTTAATACTCTCGACCATCACCACACCATTTAACACTGCCACGCCAAACAGGGTGATAAATCCGACCGAGCCGGGCACCGATAAATACTGGCCGGATAACCACAGCGAAAAGATTCCGCCAATAACCGCCAGCGGCACATTCAGCAGAATCAGCAGCGCCTGGCCGACCGAGCCAAAGGCGAAATACAGCAACAGGGCAATTAATCCTAATGACAGCGGTACAATCATCATTAAGCGTTGCTGCGCTCGTTGCTGATTTTCAAACTGGCCGCCAATACTGACGGCGTAACCCGGCGGTAATTGCAGCTGAGTGTCGATGGCGTTACGGATATCGGCCACCACACTGCCCATATCGCGGCCTTCAACGTTGGCCTGAATCACCAGTCGCCGCTGCACGTCATCACGCCGCACCTGTGGCGGCCCGGAGGCAAATTCCACCGTAGCAACATCACCAAGGCGGACGATGGCACCGGAGGGTGAACGCAGGCGTAAATCAGCAATAGCGGCGGCGTTGTCGCGGAACTCCTGCTGCAGGCGCACATAAATATCGTAACGTTCGTTACCGTTAATAATCTGTCCGGCACTTGTGCCACCTAAGCCATCGCGTACCAGAGTCAGTACGTTATCCACCGACAGGCCGTAGCGCGATAAGGCATCGCGTTTGGGCGTAATAACCAGTTGTGATTCACCGGCAATCTGTTCCATAGCGACATCACGGGTACCGGCAATGGTTTTTACCAGGGTTTCGATCTGCTGTCCCTGCTGTGCCAGAACGTCCAGATCCGGGCCGAATAATTTAATGGCCAGCTGAGCCCGTACACCGGACAGTAATTCATCGACGCGGGTGCTGATCGGCTGGGAAAAGTTAAATAACAGACCGGGGAAAACTTCGAGTTTTTCTTCCATTAACCGCTGCAGCGCCAGACGGTTATCGGCCGACTGCCATTGGCTACGGGGTTTTAAGCCGATATAAATTTCGATATTACTGACCGGCTCCGGATCGCCGCCCAGTTCCGGCCGGCCGATACGGCTCATGGCGTAATTTACTTCCGGAAACTGCAGTAATAAGGCTTCCAGTTTCGGCGCAACACTCAGTGCGGTTTCTAAGCTGGCCGAGGGTGCCAGAGTAACGCGCAGGTTAATGGTGCCTTCTTCCAGTTCCGGAACAAACTCGGTGCCAAGGCGCGGGGCAATAATCACGGCGGCCAGCAATAATACTCCGGCCAGCAACATCACCCGCCGTGGAAAACGCAGCGCCTGAGTGAGCAGGTGGCGATACAGTTTTTCCAGTGGCTGCAGTAAGGGGCTGGGTTTGGCGGTTACCGCTGTGCGGAACATAAAGGTCGCCAGTGCCGGAACAACAATAAGGGCGACCAGAACGGCGACCAGCATGGCGAGCATGATGGAAATGGCCATAGGCTGGAACAGCTTGGCCTCAACTCCCTCAAAACCAAACAGCGGTAAAAACACCAGCAGAATAATACCGGTGGCAAAAAATACCGGGCGCGCCACTTCGGCAGCGGCTTCCTGAATACGCAGGCTGATGCTGCCCTTGTCGGCATCGGGGTTGTGTTGCAGATGGCGGAACATATTTTCCACCATCACCACTGAACCATCGACCAGCATACCAATGGCAACGGCAATTCCGCCGAGTGACATCAGGTTGGCCGATAAGCCATACCAGGACATCAGCATCAGGGCGATGGCGACCGATATTGGAATCGAGATTAATACCAGTACCGTGGCGCGCAGATTCATCATAAACAGCGCCAGTACAATCAGAATAAACACAAAGGCCAGTGCCAGTGCATTGACTACCGTACTGACGGCCTGTTCGATTAATCCGGCCTGATCGTAAATAACCTCAAAGCTGACGCCTGTGGGCAATGCCCGGTTAATCAGGGCAATCCGTTGGTGAATACCGTCGATGGTGGCTTTGGTATTAGCGCCCATACGCTTAAGTACGATACCGGACACAACCTCGCCGCCGTTATTCCGCTCACTGTTATTTGGGGCGCTGTTATTTTGATCATCGCTGCGGCTGAAGGTGACAGCACCCTGACGGATTTCACTGCCGAAGCTGACCTCGGCCACATCAGCTACGGTAACGGCGACGCCATCAATTACCCGCAACGGAATCTGCGCTAATTGTTTTAAACCCTGTTCACCACTGTCGAGCCAGCCGGTGCCACGGATCACCAGTTGTTCCTGACCACGGTTTAAATACCAGCCGCCGACATTGCGGTTATTGGCTTCCAGTGCATCGATCACATCCTGCTGCGATAACTGAAACGCCAGCAAACGGTCAGGATTTAAATTCACCTGATACTGGCGCACATCGCCACCAAAGGACAACACATCGGTCACACCATCAACCGGCATTAACAGCAGTTTTACCAGCCAGTCATTCAGGCTGCGCAGTTGCATCAGGTCGTAACCTGAGCCGGGTTCGGCCTGCAGTACATACTGGAATATCTGCCCCAGACCGGAGGTATTCGGCCCCATTTCCGGAATACCAGCGCCCTGCGGAATAAATTCGCGCGCGGCCTGCAAGCGCTCGAACACCAGCTGGCGGGCAAAATAAATATCAGTACCTTCGTTAAACACCACGGTAATTCCGGACAGCCCGGTTTTGGAAATGGAGCGCACTTCGGCCACGCCGGGCAGGGCGTACATTACCGCCTCAATCGGGTAGGTAATGAGTTTTTCCACTTCTTCGGCGGCCAGTCCCGGCGCCTCGGTATTAATGGCTACCTGCACGTTGGTAACGTCGGGAAAGGCATCGAGGTTCAGCTTCGGCAAAGCGAAAGCGGCAGCAATACATAAACTGGTGATGGCAATCAGCACCAGCAGGCGGTTAGCGACCGCCCAGCGGGTCAGTAACGTAAACATAGTTTTATCCCCAACCCTTAGTGATTATGCGGATCAAAGCCGCCTTTCGCCTGCTCGGAAGCAATAAAGAAAGCACCGGCGACGACGATGGGGTACTGAGATACAGAGTGTGCAGCAGAATCTTTGCTGCTGATTTCTATCAGGATTTCTCCTGCTTTATCGGCAGTGCGTCCGTTCGTCTGGGTTGTCTGGGTTGTCTGGGTTGTCTGGGTTGCCCGGATAGTCCGTCCGCGCTCCACTTCCAGTGCGCTGAATTCGCCGGGTGTGCTTTCAATAAAAATCTGCCAGTCACCATCGCTGCCACGCACCAGTGCGGTTTCCGGCACCAGGGTGATGGGATTTTCTGAACGGGTATAAAAATCGGCGCTGGCAAATAATCCGGGGTGCAGACGGTGATCGGGATTTTCGACGGTTAAGCGCACGATACGGGTGCGGGTTAACGGATCAATGGTATGGGATTCATGGCTTATCTGTGCGCTGATATTCAGTCCGGCGACATTAAGCATAACGCGGGTATCGCGGGTTAAATGCAGCTCAGATTCTGCCGGTAAACGCGCTTCGGCCCAGAGGGTGGTTTCGTCGGTGATCTGCATTAAGGCACTGCCGGCGGTTACACGCTGACCCTGCTGAAAATCATCGCTTAATACCAGCCCCGCAGTCTGTGCGGTTAACTGATATTCGCCGAAGCTGGCCGGGGTTAATTCTGCATCGGCATTCAGGCCATAAGCCGTTAAGCGTGCACGCGCAGCGGCGAGGGTATTTTCGGCCTGATTATAACGGGCGGCACCGGCGGCATTTTTACCGAGATTTTTTACCCGCTGCCATTCAGAGCGGGCACTGCGTAATTCCGCCTGAGCACTGGCAACACCTTCGCTGAATAAGGTCAGCAATGGCTGCCCGGGTTGTACGTGATCGCCCAGTGCGACATGGCGGGTAATCACCACCGAATCGACCCGTGGCGAGACAACAAAACTGCGGTAACCGTTGGCGCGGATTTCGGCCGGTGCACGCAGCGGAATATCGGTTTTTTCGGCAGGAATTATCCGGCTGATAATGCCGGCCTGCTGTATCTGTTCTGCGCTTAAATGCACGCTGTTTTCGTTGTCGTTATGTTCGTCCTGTTCATGTTCATACTCTTTGCCCGGTTCGCTGAGCGTTTGGTTTTGGCTGGAGGCATGTTCGTGGTCATGGTCGTCACCGGCATAACCGGGCAGCGGTAAAACCAGGGCTAGTAACAGAATTGGCGTCAGCATCAGGCGCTGTGCCATGGCTGGTTTGTTGTCTGATTGATTATCTGAAAATAATTTATTAACTGAATACAGTGGCAGCATAATATTTCTCACTCTGAAATCCGGCGATTGCTGCCTGTGGCAGCATTCTGGCTGTTGGTGTTTGCAGCGCTTAAAAAACTGCGGATAGTCTGGCTGTCGCTCAGCCATTGGATCTGTGCCTGACGATAATCACCGGTTAATTCAATACCGGCCTGCAGGCTGGCGGCCCATTGTGCGGAGGCCTGAATATAAGCACTGGTGCTGAGGTCGCCGTTGCTCCATTGCTGTTGCAGCAGTTGCGCACTGCGCTGGCCGCCATCGGGCATCAGCGCATGCCATTGTTCAACCTGACGGCGGTACGCCAGAACCCGGCTGTGGCTGGCGCGCAGCTGTTGCTGCTGTTGTTGCAGGCTGGCATAGAACTCCGCTTCGGCCTGCAGGGTTTCGCCATCGGCTGCGGCCGCGGCCTGGCGGTAAGAGCTGCGTACATTGAGCGGTAAAGACAGGGCCAGCCCTAATACATCTTCCTCGCCACTGCGCCCGGCACTGATACCAATCGTTGGTTCGGCGCGCAGGCTGTCGCGGCTCAGTTGCGCGCGCTGCTGTTCGGCCAGCCAGAACAGTCGTGCGCTTTCACTCTGCGGATGCGACAGCGCCAGTTGCTTAAGCTGCGCATTATTTAATGGCTGCGCTGGTAATTGTTGCGCACTGCTATCCAGCTGCTGAATGAGTGCGCTGAGGTATTGCGGCTGTTGCTGCCAGTCGGGTAAGAGGCTGGATAATTGCGCGGCAGCGGCGCTTAATTCCGCCTGGCTGGCGGCAATATCGGCCAGCAGTGAGCTTTGCGCCAGCAGCGCCAGTTCGGCATCCAGTGCACTTAAATCACCGAGGCGGCGACGCTGCTGAATCAGCTGGGTCAGTGTCTGCTGTTGTTGCTGTAAACGCTGCATTAACTGATCACGCTGCTGCGCACTCTGGTAACGCACAATGGCCGCTAAGGCGTCGGCGGTGGTTTGCTGCAGGCTTTGCTGATACTGCTGCTCCGCCTGCTGTTGCAGTAATTGCTGTTGCTGGCTGCGCGCTTCACGCTGATTCCACCAGTCTATTTTCTGGCTGATTTCCAGCGCGTAATTATTATTACTGCCTTCCTGCTCCAGCCGGGTTTGTAACTCCGGGTTATACAGCGGCTGAGTGGCAGCCTGGCTCCATAATGCGCGGCTGTTTTTTTGTGCAGAAGCTGCTTTTACCTGCGGTGTCTGCGCGATGCGGTTTTGCAGCCAGAGGCGTGCAGCTTTATGGCTCTGGCTGCTGTCAGGTACTTCGGTCTGGCTGTGCGTGTTCATACTGTCTGACGCATACACAGGTATGGCCAGGGTGCTGGCGATAGCAAACGCCATTACAGGGATCATATTCATGCGTTATTCCTGAATAAAAAATACGATAAGCCAACGGCACCGCAGCCATTAGCTGACGTGTATTACCGGAGGCTGTTAAACGTGGTTATTCAGGAAACAATCGGAGGGCGCAGGTGTGGGCTGAGCGTACGCACAATCAGGGTACGGGTGTAATCGTTGTGAAGGCTGCCAGCCTGGTTGGCAGCCGCCAGCGCATCGTTAACCGGTAAAGATAACGGCGTATGAGCATGACAATGACAGCAGTGGCTGCAGTCGTGCTGGGCCTGACTGTCGCTGTTCAGGCTATGGGAGTCATTGGCGAGGGTATCCGCCAGATCGTTATGGTGCGCGGGCTGGTGTTCACTCAGATGATCGGCAGCAGAACGCTCGAAGGTTTCATGCACATCCGCCAACGCCACAACCGACTGAAACAGGGTCAGCAGTAATAAGGCGATATTTAACAGGCGGTTATTGCGCATAAATAAACAGCAGATTTATCAGTAGATACTGCGCATAGTAGAGCGGTGTTTAACCGGCGTCTACTGTGCAGGCGTCAGGAAATGTCACCGCCCTTCAGCTTTGCCGTTGACGGCCGATATTAATATTACCTTCATAAAAAGCACGGTTGTGGTTTGTTATCTGCTACCTGTTCGTAGTGGCCTGTTAACAGTCCCTGATGCTTAGGGTTGTGTCTATGTCAGATATTCGTATATCCGCTGCCGGTTCGGTCAATAAGCCCGTGAGCAGTGAACAGGTTCAGGCGGAAAAACCGGCGAAAACCGCGTCTGCCAGTACTGATGCGCAGGGTGAAGCTGTGCACTTATCGGCTGCTGCGCTGAATCAGCTGCGTGCCGAACAGAGTGATACCCAGGCCAGTGAAGAGCATCCGCTCGACCGTATTATTAAAGACTTACAGGAACGTATTGCCGAAGTGCAGCGCCAGTTACAGGCGCTGGATGCTGTGGCAAGCGAAGGCGAGGAAGCCGATACCACCCGACAGGCTCGTCAGATGTTGCTGGACGAGCTGGCGCAGTTGAATGCCGCGCTCAGCCAGACGCTGACGCAGAAGCTGGAGTCCCTGCGCCAGTCGGGTTGAGGTAGTCGTTTATTCTGCTGCCTTAAAAAGCTGATATTTACGTAATGCTGTTCACTTAAGCAACCAACCAGCGCTTACTGCACTTGAACAGCCTTTGCGGGGCAAGCCCCTGCGCCCCAACTTGGGGATCTTATCCCCAAACCCCTGCTTTGCGCTTTCTGGCCCGTCATCCTTATTCACTCGGTTTTTACTGACCACGCGTATATCGGCCATCCATGGCCGGATACGCTTGTCTGGCATCCATGCCAGACAGATCGTAAAAATCATCGCTCATGGCGGCGGGCCCAGAGGCGCGACTTATCCCAGCCGCACAGTCTTATTTTATCGAACAGCAATGTCCGTTCTGAAAAGCCACTTAGCGGATTAATGAATGCGCCTGCAGGACGCCGGAATGAAGAGCACTGAGCCGGCGCGTCTCTGCATGGATGCAGAGCGAGCGGATAGGGCCATGGATGGCCCATTATCCGCGTTGCCGTGACCGAGGTGGTCTGAATGGAGGAAAAAGGCCTGCACAGCGCGAAGCTGGGGTCGGCCCGCCGGCAAGGGGATAAGTTCCCCTGGGAGGCATTGGGCGTTTCAAAATGATTTAAAGCGTTAAGTGAACAGCATCATGATATTCACGGCCGTTATCGAAGTAATACCCGCGCTTAACTTTTATTCCTCAGCGCCATACGGATGATGCTTTCTCCAGTGCCGGGCAATATCTGCGCGGCGGCATACCCAGACCTTATCGTGGCGCTGAATATAATCGAGAAAATCCGCCAGTGCGGCCGCGCGTCCCGGCCGACCGGCTAAGCGGCAGTGCAGACCAATGCTGAGCATTTTCGGGCTGTCTTTGCCTTCGGCGTAGAGCACGTCGAAGCTGTCTTTTAAATACTGATAAAACTGCTTACCGCTGTTAAAGCCCTGACTGGTGGCAAAACGCATATCGTTGGCATCCAGCGTGTAGGGCACAATTAAATGCGGCTTGCCGCCTTCTTCCACCCAGTAGGGCAGATCGTCTGCGTAGCTGTCGGCGTCGTATAACAGGTCGGCCTCTTCACAGGCGAGGCGGCGGGTATTGGGGCTCATGCGGCCGGTATACCAGCCTTCCGGGAAGCTGCCGGTCAGGCGTTTATGAATATCCAGCGCTTCGCGGATATGGGCGCGTTCAACCTCTTCCGGCACGTATTGATAGTCGATCCACTTCAGACCGTGGGAGGCGATTTCCCAGTCGGCTTTCAGCATGGCATCCACCACCTGCGGATTGCGCTCCATGGCGGTGGCTACACCGAATACGGTTACCGGCAGTTCACGCTCGGTAAACATGCGGTGCAGACGCCAGAAGCCGGCGCGTGAGCCGTATTCGTAGATGGATTCCATATTCATATGGCGCACGCCTTCAAGGGCCTGAGCGCCGACAATTTCAGATAAAAAGGCTTCTGAGGCTTTGTCGCCATGGAGGATGCAGTTCTCGCCGCCTTCCTCGTAATTAATCACAAACTGCACGGCGATACGGGCCTTGTGCGGCCACTTTACGCTGGGGATATCGGCGCCGTAACCGATCATGTCGCGGGGGTAGGTCATGAAACACCTGAAAAGCTGACTGATTAGTCAGCTGAGTTTAGCGCTAAACCCGGCGACTTGGCAGCGGGCAAAGTGAGCATTTATGGATGACGCGCAGCGATCCGGAAATCTGGCGAACAGACTGTTGATAAAGTAATTATTGATATTCGCAGATCAGCACAGGCATATTGCGCCTCTTTCGCGGTTTATTCAGGAATATCATGTCTCTGTTGTTGGCGATGTTATCTTTCTCGTTCGTGATGTCGATATCACCGGGGCCGGTGAATATGGTGATTCTCTCTTCCGGTGCCAGTTACGGCGTCCGCCAGACCTTTCCTTTTGTCTCCGGTGCCACTCTGGGCTTCACGCTGCTGCTGCTCTGTATCGGTCTTGGGCTATATGAGGTCGTACAGTTGTTCCCGGATTTTCTGCGCTATCTGGCACTTGCCGGGGCGGCCTTCATTATTTATCTCGGTTATCTGATTGCGTCATCGGCACCCAGGCTCAGCATCGAAAAGCAAAAGCGGCCAACCTTTATTCAGGGCTTTTTATTGCAGTGGCTTAACCCAAAAGCCTGGATGGCCTGCATGTCGGGGGTGTCGTTATTCTCAGCGCCAGAGGGATATCAGCAGTTTCTGAGCTTTCTGCTGCTGTATTTTCTGGTGTGTTATGCCTCGCTGTTCAGCTGGTCATTGCTTGGCGACCGGGCGGCGCAGCTGCTTAACAGCGAAGCCCGTTTACGGCTGTTTAATCGTCTGATGGGTGGTCTGTTAATCCTGACCGCCTGTTTCCTGCTGTACGTGCAGTTTTCCGCCAGTCGTTAATTAGGCCGCCGCTCAGCTGAAGCTTTGTGGCGGTATAAACTGCTCAGGATGCTGATCAACAATCTCCTGCAACTGGGCACGCAGCCAGCGCTGCAAGGGCCGCTGATGATTACGCTGATGCCAGGCCATACTGATCGGCACCGGCGGTATGGCCAGCGGTGGTTGTTTAGCCACCAGTTGGCCGCTGCGTACAGTGGCGGCAACCACCGGCCAGGGCAGGGTGCAGAGCAATTGGGTCGTGGGCAACAGCATTAAGGCGCTGGCGAAGCTGTTGACGGTCATGGCGATACGCCGGTTCTGACCACGGGCCGCCAGCTGCGTATCGACCTGACCACGGGCGTCGCCCGACAGTGATACCAGCAGGTGTTCAGCCTGCAGAAAAGCTTCTTCCGTTAACGGCTGCTGTGCCAGTGCATGGCTGGCGCTCATCACACAGACAAAATGATTGTGAAACATCCGCTGCTGGTGAACCTGACGGTGTGAGCCGGCAAAGTAATCGAATACCAGATCGGCATCGGCCTCCAGCAGCTGGGTCATACCATCACCGCGGAAAGGCACGGCGTGCAGGTTAAGCAGGGGCGCCAGCTGTTCAGTGCGGGCGCGCAGGCGTGGCCAGAGAAAGGCGGCGGTGCCGTCGGTCATGGCGATGCGGAGGGTGTCGCTGGCGCTCGCCGGGTCGAAATCCTGTTCATTCAGCGCGCTACTGATGACTTCCAGCGGCTGGTGGATCTGCGCCCACAGGCGCTCGGCGGCCGGCGTCGGACGGATACCGCGGCCATCTTTGATAAATAACGGATCACGCCACTGGTGGCGCATACGTGAGACGGCATTGGATACCGCAGGCTGGGTCATCGCCAGCTGACGGGCCGCCGCTGAGACAGATTGCTCCTGCATGATGCAGTCAAAAATCACCAGCAGATTAAGATCGGTACGGGCCATAGCGGGTCCTGTGCTGCGCTTTAATTCATCATAAATATCAATGATTCGTATGTTATTAATAAATTATTCGCTATGAAAGTGGCTTTGCATAATGACCTCATCAAACAGACAACGTGTCTGCCCAACGACATCAGAAATGAGGAACGACTATGCAAGCCATCGTGATCAACCAATACGGAAACGCCACCAACCTGCAGCCTGCTGTGCTGGACAAACCAACCCCGGCCGCAGGTCAGGTGCTGATCCGCGTCGCCGCCGCAGGCCTGAACCCGGTCGATTTCCACGTCCGCAACGGCATGCTGGCCGGTACTGATACCCATCAGCTGCCGCTGGTGCTGGGCTGGGATGCCTCCGGAGTGATTGAAACCCTGGGCAGTGGTGTACAGAACTGGCAGGTGGGTGATGCGGTGATGGTGCACACGCCGATTAGCCTGCAGGGCACCTACAGTGAATACATTGTGGCCGATGCCAGCCTGCTGGCTGCTAAGCCGGCCAGTCTGACTCTGCTGCAGGCGGCGGCGCTGCCTCTGGCCGGACTTACTGCCTGGCAGGGGATGATGGTTGATGGCCAGCTGCAGGCCGGTCAGCGTGTGCTGATTCACAATGCCAGCGGCGGTGTAGGCAGCTTTGCTGTACAGCTGGCGAAAGCCGTGGGTGCCCATGTGACGGCCACGGCCTCCGGACGCAAAAGTGATCTGGTGCTGGCGCTGGGCGCTGACCGTTTTGTTGATTACACCCAGGCGCCGTTCGAGCAACAGTTAGCCGCTGAGGAAGCCTTTGATCTGGTGTTTGCTGCCACCGGCGGTAATGACGTACTGCCGCGTTCTTTAGCGCTGATTAAGCGTGGTGGTCACCTGATTTCCACCTTCGATGAAATGGACGAAGCTCAGGCGCAGGCCGCTGGTGTGCATTACCAGCGTATGTGGGTTCACCCCGATGGTGCGCAGCTGCAGGAACTTGGCCGCCTGGCCGATGAGGGAAAACTTAAGGTGGTGCTGGATTCGGTATTTCCGTTAGCCGAGGTGCAGGCTGCGCATCGTCATCTGGAAAGTCAGAAGGTGGTGGGTAAGTCGGTGCTGAATATTGATCCGGCCATCATTGCCTGAAGGCTGTCTGCGGCGAAATCCTGAAATAAAAAAGCAGACAGGCCGCAAAGCCTGTCTGCAAACCATTAGTTAACGGAGTTGAATACCAGATTCGACATGGTCTGGTTATCCGAACCCGGTACGGTGTTGTAGGTGCTCTTCCACAGCCACCAACCGCTGGTGGTGGTTTGGGTAGCAAAAGATACATTCACGCCCGGATTCAGGTTGTTGTTTACATAGCTCAGCAGCACGCCGCTCTGATTGCCGATGGTGCCGCCGTGGTGGGTATCGCTGCCCATCAGCACCGGATAGTGGTTGTACCAGAGTGCGTCAGGAGCGCTGACGCTGGTCTGCTCACCGTCGAGGGCGCGGTAGTCCACACAGCTGTCGACCGCTTTAATGGCATTACCACCGCAGGAAGAATGCAGGGACACAACGCCATCATCGGTACCCGGCAGGAAGCCGCCGGTAGCGCCCAGATATTCACTGCCACCGCCAACAAAACGCAGACGTGGTACGCTGTTCGGTGCCATCGCGGTCTGACGGGCAACCGCCGGACGCAGGTCACGCAGTACGCCGAGTTTTTCCGGGGTTACGGTAAAACCCAGCCAGGCGTTAACCGCGGCACGGATAGGGGCGGTCAGCCAGCTGCTGCTGCCCGCCACATCCAGCGCCAGATCGGCCAGTTCAGAACCACCACCGGCACCGGCAAAGTCGAACACCGCGAGAATATTCAGCGGCTGCAGGCCAGCGGCTTCGGTCCAGACATCCTGCTGATCGAGCATATAGCGCGTTACCAGATCGCCGGTGGAATGGGTGACCAGCACACAACCGTTATTGCAGAAACCCGTGCGCGCCCACTGCATTACCTTGTTGTAGGCACGTTGTGCAGTGTCGGCGTTAAGGCGGCTTTTCGAACTCCAGTCGAGGCGGTCATCGGCATACTGGCCCCAGAACGCCGACCAGTAATTGGCACCGTCGCTGGTAACTTCCTGTGGGGTTACGCTGTCGCGCATCAGCTGGGACGGCTGTAAGCCGTGTACCAGAATCACATTTTTACCAGCCATCTGTGCCTGCGCCTGGGCGCTCAGCAAGGTGGCTGCGGTTAAACATACAGCGGTGATTGCCATCTTTATTTTTATCGTCAGCATTCAGTCTCTCCTGTGGTTTTAATTACTGGGGTGAGCCCAGCGATTGCAGAAATTGCAGACGCGATAAGGTCTGCTCATCCTGAAAAGGAATAGGTGAAAAGCGCGAGGGATCGACGTTTTTAACCGCGTAAAAATCATCGCGGCTGAAACCCCACTGCACCTCAGGGCCGGGTTTTTCCGGCATCTTGCGCAGTTGCAGATTGCCGATCCATAAATTCTGAATGCCGTCTAAGTTGTACAGCAGCGAGCCGTGTACGCGCAGTTCCAGCGTACCGCTGCTGCCTATCCGTCCTTTGCCCTGTAAATAAGCCAGTGGCTTTTTATCGGCATAGTGCAGGCTGGCGGCGAGCTTGTAGTAACCGGCGGCGGCTTTTTCAATTTCGACCGGAATCACCAGTTCGTTGTCGTCGACATAGGGCGTGCCGGTACCGGTAATTTCGGCGACGGCGGTAAAGACCTGAAACGGCGCGCTCTGGCGCAGGGTTGAGCCATCGCTCAGCTGCAGCTCAGCCACCAGATTAAGTTCGGTCGGCCAGTTGTCGCTGCTGCTGAAGCGGGTTTGCAGGCGTTGTTCGTTGCTGTTGTTCTGTATCTGGGCCTGTGGCATCAGCAGCACGGCATTGTTGTTATCGCGCACGCTCAGGGTCAGGCCGCTCAGCTGGCTGAACAGCGCATCGTCTCCGGACAGGGTAATGTCGGCTTCTATCGGTTCTTCCTGACGGTAGCGGTAGGCCGACAACTGAATGCTCAGCTGGCCGGGCAGACCGACCGTATTCAGGTCGCGTACGCTGTGAGCGCCGGCGTTTGGCTGCAGCAACTCGGTTTGCTGGCTGCCCAGCGGAATGGAATAAGACGGATACTGGCTGCTGACCTGATAGGCGGCGGCGACCTGCGTCATGGCTTGTTGCATGGCGGCTGGCAGAGGCTGCGGAGCCTGAATCACGGGGGCTTTCACAGGCTCGCTGCTGACGCTGGCGGCAACGGCAGGTAAGGATTCCTGGCTGATCATGGCCACAGGCTGTTGGCGCAGACCCAGTAACAGGCCCACTAACAGAACAAGGGCAATCAGAGGTATCCAGACTTTCATGAGAGGTGTTCCGGTTGTTTTTATTGTGCCGGACACGTTAGAGCAAGGCGGCCTGATTGAAAAATTATGGACTGGTACTTTGGTGTAGGTTTGCTATTGACGCATCTGACAGTCTGGCGCGAATATTCCTCTATAACCTTTCTTCTGTGAGAGAAAAGCACACGTTTGACATGATTGCTGAATCTTATGCATTAGTTGTCCTGTCAGGTCATATTGCTCAGAAAACTCCCGTAACTAAACGCTACATTCGATTACAAAATGCTGGCGTAATTTGCGGCGGATCAGTACCTGGCGGGGATTCCTCTTATCCGGCCATATGATCAGGTTGTGAAGCGCGCACGGCATTGGATTTCATGCCAAAGTATTATTCCTGTCAGGCAACATAAAACAATAAAGGCTGACGATGAATCAGGTACGGCACAAACACACTCTGGCGCTTTCCCTTTCTCTGCTACTGAGCGCTTGCGGTGGCGGCTCCGGTGGCAGCTTCCCTTCCGGCAATGAAAATGATGGCGGGAGCAGCAATCAGACTCCGGAGCTGACCCAGGCTTTGAGCAAAGGCGATGCTTCGCTGGTCACTGCCGCTGAGCTGCGTGATGCGGCATTAGCCACTATTAATGCACAACGTACGGCCTATCAGCCGGTTAAGGCGCAGCTGCTGCAACTGAATGCCAATGGCAGTGCGCGCAGCGATGGCAAAAGCCTGACCGCGGTGCATTGGGATGTAACCCACGACGCTGGCAAACTAAGTCCGCAATTTGGTTATAACGACAGCCTGCTGATCAGTAATGCCAGCAATTCTTCAACAGCAGGCAGTGCTGCTTTTGCTGTTGTTGGCGAAGAGCAGCAGGGCCAGCGTTATCTGGTTCTGGGCAGTAATCCGATGCGTACTCAGCAGCGTGATGCGGCCTCGGTAAACGCACAAATGGATCAGCTGCTGGAAAACAGCATCGGCTGGCTGGCCGGGCGCAGTGATTTTTCGGTCACACCTTTAAAGGTGGTGATTGCGCAGATGGATCAGAGCTATTACTTCCCCGACCGTAACGCTACCCGCAGCTGGCTGGATGCGCATTACCAGAGCTCTGTCAGTTATAACGCGGCTGCAAGCTGTGATGGAGCGGCATTGGCAGGTTGCTTAACGGCGGATACCGATGTGCTGATGATTTCTCAGGTAGGTGGCAGCACAGAATTAAATCCACAGATTCTGGCGGCGGTAAAAGCGGCGCAGGCGCGTGGTACCGGTGTGCTGTATATGCACTATGATGGCGGGCTGGATGCTCTGGGCAAAACCCTGCTGGAGCATTTTCATGTGACGTACAGCGGTGATAACTACTGGTCAAAATATTATATGAATGCGCAGGATATGCGCCCGTATTTTAATCAGTTGCCAGAATATGTTGCTGACATCCAGCAAATGCTGAGCACGCTGGCTGCGCCAATAACGTTCGATTTTAACCAGTGCGATGAAGAAGATTGCAGCACAGTAACGGGTTTTAACCAGAATTTTATGAACGGTGCTACCCGTGTACGCAATCTGATGGCTGACTTCGACCGGGAAAAGCGTAATATTTTTGCTGCTGCCAGCGGTGATGAATACCGCCTGGAAAAATTACTGGCCCTGCTGGGTGACAGCTACCGTCAGCAGGTTGTGTTTCCGATGAGCCGCGATAAAACAGACGCGACCGCTCTGGTGCATTCCATCTATGCGGATATGTCGGTGTATAACTACCGCAGCCTGAATCCGGTACAGGCCGATCTGGGTAATTTCAGCCGCACCGATTTTTCCCATATTACGCCGGTCAGTAAAACCATTAATCTGGTGAGTAAAAATTATTTCCGCGCAGCCGGTGTGTATGTGTTGCCCGGAAAAACTGTGCGCGTAACCCGTCTCGATAATAGCCCGGTAAATACCAGCGTAGCGGTGAATACCCAGCGTGCTGCATCGACGCACTGGTTTGCCACCAATAATAGTTATAACCGCCCTAAATATCTGCAGAGCACCCAGATTCCTCTGGCCAGTGGCGAGAGCATTGAATTCACCTCACCTTATGGCGGGCCGCTGCAGATTTTCTTTGATGCCAATGATCAGAACGTCAGCTTTAAGGTCGAGAATATTGGCCTGCACCCATACTGGAACGGCGCCGAAGATAATGCCGATTTTGAAGCCCGTCTGAGTGCCGGTGAGTTTGACTGGGCGGAATTATCCACCGCCGGTTTTGAGGTGCATTCACAGCTGGAAAAAATGCGTACTTCCATGAATGAATGGGGCGGTACAGCGGCCGATATGGCCGTGGCAACTGAGCGTTATGTTTCCAACCTGCCTCATGTACTGGCCGGATTTGAAGGGCCGGGAATTGATGTAGTGGCCGAGATACATGATTTTGCCAGTGCCAATAATTTTACCGTGCAGAATATTGATATCGTGAAACACATGAACGCCGACCAGCCAACCTGTGGCTGGGGTTGCTCCGGCAATCCTTACGATGCCGGCTGGAGCTTCTCACCGACCGGTCATGGTGATATCCATGAACTGGGCCATGGGCTGGAAAAAGGCAAATTCCGCTTTGCCGGCTGGGAAGGTCATGCATCGACTAACTTCTATTCTTACCACAGCAAATATCATTATTTCCTCGATACAGGTAAAGATCCGCAATGCCAGTCATTACCTTTTGAAAGTCTGTTTAATACCCTGCAGACCAGCCGTAATCAGGCTGATCCGGTTGCCTATATGCAGGAACAGGCACTGAATGGCTGGAGCAATGGTGCAGCTATTTATATTCAGATGATGATGGCTGCCCAGGCGCAGGGTACGTTAACCGATGGCTGGATGCTGCTGCCACGTCTGCATATTCTGGAGCGCGAATTCTGGAGTGCGACGCGCAACGATGACAACTGGGCAGCGAAAAAAGCGGCACTGGGTTTTTCTGACTTTAACCGCAGTGACGCCAGCGCCCTGAATAATAATGACTGGCTGAACATTGCGCTGTCGAAAGTCACCGGGTTGGATATGCGCGATTATCTGACCATGTGGGGCTTCCCGGCAGGCTCTGCTGCCAGTGCTCAGGTTGCTGCGCTGGCATTACCGGCGATGAGCAAAACCTTTTATGCCTCCGGCGGCGCCGAGTTCTGTAAAGGGTTGGATAAAACGCCGGTAGCTATTGATGGTGCAGCGGTCTGGCCGTTGTAATGACATTCGGGTGATAAAATAAAAACCGGCCAACAGGCCACTGCTGCCCCACAGTTTGGAGTGACATTGTGTCACTCCAAACTGCAGCATTAATTGACGACTATTTTTCAGTCTGAAACGCCTTTCCGGGGCAAGCCCCTGGCCCCCTGCAAGGAGAGGTATCTCCTTACGATCCTCTCTTTTCGGCGCGTCCGGCTTCATCCAGCCAACTGCAATGATTATGCGGCACGCAAAACAATTCGCCCCGGAACGACGCTTTAAAACACCCATAATTTGTATCGTTCCGGGGCAGGGTTTTGCTCTGAAGGCCGCAGAATCATCTGGTTGTCTGGCGCCGCACGATCGCCGGTTTAAGCAATCCGCTCAGCCGAATTTCAAAGGAAACCGTGTTTGAGACAGGAGACTTAAAAGAATACGTTTGATTTGAAAAGCGGAATCGCGGTGATGGTTTTCTGCGCCTCTGGGGCCGCCGCAGAAACCGATGATATTTCTGGTCTGTCCGCAGGGATGCGGACAAGCGGCTCCGGCCATGGATGGCCGATGAGGCACGCGGCCAGTAAATATCAAGGTTTCAAGGGTGACGGTCCAGAAAGCGCGAAGCTGGGGTCGGCCCGCCGGCAAGGGGATAAGTTCCCCTGGGAGGCATTGGGCCTGGATGTTAAAAAATACAGTTTTTGCCAGCTGCGGTGCTGATTAAAAACTGTGGGACAGTAGTGGCCAACAGGCCGGTTTTTTTATGGATGTTTTCCTGCTGTATGCCCTGCAGATTCAGGGCGCCATAAGCCAAAGGCTCAGAGCGCCAATGATCAGAGATAAAAGCATTGCCAGGCTGACGCGGATGCCCAGCGCCGGTTTGCCGATAACCATAGCAAGGCCTGCCTTAAATAAATTATTAACAGTGACCGCAATCAGAATACCGGTGGCTGCGACGGTCAGCGTCAGGCTGTCGCCGAGTGACATACGCGATAAACTCAGGCTGATGGCATCAACATCGGTAATGCCGGAAATCGCCGCCAGCAGATAAACCCCGGTGCTGCCCATTTCCTGCTGCAGCCATTCGGTCAGTAATAAAATAATGACCAGCAGGCCACCCAGAATTAAAGCCGATCTTAATTCCAGCGGATTTTTGGCCAGATCAGGATGGCTGACGTTGGTTTTTGTATGACGCAGATTCATCACAATGGCGGGCAGATATAAAGACAGGGTCATCAGTAATACCGGCAGCCAGAGCAGGGTGATTAGCTCACGGTTAATCACCAGACAGTAAAGTAAAATGCGCGGAAACATGGTGCCGCAGGCCAGCAGAATACCGGCCGTTAATAACGGTGCATTGGCCGGTGATGAGCGGGCAAGGCGTGAGAAATGCAGTGTGAGTGCGGTTGATGAGCTTAAACCGGCGAACAGACTGGTAAACAGCAGGCCACGGCGCTCACCAAGAATGCGTACCGAAAAATAGCCAACAAAAGAAATCGAGGCGATCAGTACCACCATCCACCAGATTTCATACGGATTGATCACGCCACCGGGGCCAAAGCCTTTATCCGGCAGCAGTGGCAGCATCACCACAGAAATCAGCAATAATTGCAGCGCGGCATCCAGTTCGTTTTCGCGTAATTTGCGCAGGGCGCTGTGAATCTCGCTTTTGTTATCGAGAATAATGGTGGTAACCACGGCCGCCATAGCAGCGATCACGGTTTGACCTGCGGCCACCATGGCACCAAAACAGAAGGTCAGTAATAAACCCACCACACCGGTAATGCTGACGTTCTGATGATTGGCGGCATAAGTACGGTAACCGCTGATGGCCAGAGCAGCCATTACCAGCAGCATTGCCGGTAAAAACCAGGGCGAAATACTTTCTGACAACAGCACGCTGATACAGCCGGTCAGAGCGGTCAGCGTATGGGTACGGATACCGGCAACCCGTGCGCCGGCTTCCTGTTCGCGTGATACCCAGCCACGTTGCAGCCCGATTAACGCACCCAGAGATAAAGCAATGAATAACTGAAATGCTGTCTGGGCATGGCCATTCACAAATACCGATAAATCCATGTCAGTTTTCCTCAGGTGCCGCAGAAGGTGCGTAACACTTTTTCATCCGGCTTTGGCGGTTGTTCATAGTCGGCATATTCTGCCTTGCTGCGGTATGGCTCGGCCAGTACCTGCAACAGTTGTTCAAAGACCGAAAAATCACCTTCTTCAGCAGCGGCAATGGCTTCGGCAACGCGGTGGTTGCGCGCAATATACACCGGATTTTTATTCAGCATACGTTGCCCGGCGCTATCGCTGTCGCCACGCTGAATTAATTGCTGCTGCCAGTCGTCCAGCCAGTTGTTAATATTCTGCACCAGTGCTGCGCTGCTGCGGCATTCCGGCAGATTCAGTAATTGCAGTAACGCCTGGCGTTCATTGTCTGGCTGACTGCAGTCGCTTAAACGGCGGAAAAACAGCGTATAGTCGATACGTCCTTCGGCCAGCAGTGCCAGCAGGTTTTCAATCAGTGCCTGATCACTGTTTTTCAGTGCGGAAAAACCCACTTTTTCGCGCATATGTTCAAGCCAGGCCTGTTGTTGCCATAAGGCAAAATCCTGCAGAATGGCGGTGGCTTTTTCGACCGCAGTTTTCTCGTCGTCGTTAAATAACGGCAGCAGCGTTTCTGCCAGCCGCGCTAAATTCCACTGGCCGATGGCTGGCTGATTCTGATAAGCGTAACGGCCATGGCGGTCGATGGAGCTGAATACCGTTTCCGGGTGATAGGCATCCATAAAGGCGCAGGGGCCATAATCGATGGCTTCACCACTGACGGTCATATTATCGGTATTCATAACGCCATGAATAAAACCGAGCTGCATCCACTGGGCAATTAATTCGGCCTGCTTGCGGCAAATGGCTTCGAATAATTGCAGATAGGCATCGTCGTCGTTGCTGTTAATGTGCGGATAATGACGGGCCAGTACATGGTCGGCTAATTGTTTAACGGCCTCGCCGTCGCGGCGCAGGGCAAAATACTGAAAGGTGCCGACACGGATATGGCTGGCGGCAACGCGGGTAAATACCGCTCCGGGTTCGCGCCCGTCGCGTATCACCCATTCGCCACTGCTGACCGCAGCCAGTGCACGGGTGGTGGGTACACCTAATGCGTGCATGGCTTCGCACAGAATATATTCACGCAGCACAGGCCCCAGCGGAGAGCGGCCATCGCCGCTGCGCGAAAATGGCGTGCGGCCACTGCCTTTTAACTGAATATCACGGCGCAGACCCCGAATATCGAGCAGGTCGCCGAGCAGAATAGCGCGGCCATCCCCTAATTGCGGGTTTAACTGCCCAAACTGATGGCCGCTGTAAGCCATCGCCAGAGGGGCGGCGTTGTCGGGAATTTGATTGCCGGAAAATATCTGTGCCAGTTCGTTGTCACTGTTGTTGTCGCTGGTGCTGGCGGCATGAAACTCTATGCCTAATTCCTGCGCGAGAGCGCTGTTAAAACGGATTAACGCCGGATTTTTGACCGGCGTTGGCAGCACCCGTGCGTAAAAACGATCGGGCAGAGCGGCGTAGGCATTGCTGAACGGTATTTGCAGGGAAATAGACACGGCGCTTCCGGAATAAATAAGTGTGTTAGGGGCTGTTCAGACCCTAGGATATTCCGGCAGCGACCGTCTTGCCAGCGCTTCAGGCCGCAGAAGGCGCGCCCTGTTGCATAAAGCTGGCTGACTTTTGTTGAATCAGTCTGCACAACCGCTCTGCATGTTCATGGGCTCTTTGTGTAATATCTTCACGGCTGTTATCGCCACCGGTTTTATACACCATATCGTGGGAAATCAGCGGCGGCAGGAAGACCATGCCGGTAAAGTTCGCGCTTTGTTCCAGCGGACGCAGCAGCTCCTGAGTGGTGAAGTGGTTATGGCCACCGGCTGCATAGCTGTTCAGTGGACCGCCGATGGTGGTTGATACCAGTAAGTTTTTGCCACGCAACTGACTGTCCGGGCCATAGGCAAAGCCAAAAAGAAATACACGGTCCATCCATTCCTTTAAAATTCCCGGTACGCTGTACCAATGAAACGGATACTGGAAGATAATCAGATCGGCCTGCAGTAATGCCTGTTGTTCTGCAGCAATATCGATCTGAAAATCCGGATAAAGCTGGCCGAGATTACGCACTTCGGTATCCGCCAGCTGGCCGATCTGGTCAGCAATTATTTTATTGGCAAGCGAGTTCTGAATATTGGAATGTGCCAGGATCATTAAGGTTTTCATTATGTGTCTCTTTGTGAATGTCCGGCGATCTTAGACGATGAAAATCGTGCGCATAAGAATGCACATTTCTGATACTCAGTACCCTTTTGTATACCCTTGGACGATATGAAATGAACCACTCAGACTATGATTGCAACCTCGGTTGCCCGGTAGAAGCGACTCTTGAGCTGATTGGTGGCAAATGGAAAGGCGTAATTCTTTATCACCTGCTGGATGGAACACATCGTTTCAATGAATTACGCCGGATTATGCCGGACATTACCCAACGAATGCTGACCCGGCAGTTACGGGAGCTGGAGGCTTGCCAGCTGATTTCGCGCACGGTTTATGCCGAAGTGCCGCCACGGGTGGAGTACAGCCTGACAGAGTACGGCCGTACTCTGGAGTCGGTCATACAGGCATTACGCGGCTGGGGGATGCAGCACCTGACTGCTGTTCAGAATCAATAATCGCTGTCAGGTGATGCGCAGTAAAACGGAGAAAGATTATTTAACCAAACGGCTTCACGCCAATCAGCATGCCATGCAGCCACAGGGCAAAGGCAACCCAGGCGCCGATACCCACAACCAGCGTCAGTACGTCGCGTACCGCCCCTTTATACTCTTTCTTCACCCCGGCGATACGGTCACGGCGACGGGATACCGCAAATCCGGCAATAGCCCAGATTAAGAAAGCACCGAACAACACCAGATCGTGCAGACCGCCATTGGCGATTAAATGGGCAAAGGCCCAGAGCTTGATGCCCAGATACATCGGATGGCCGAGCTTAACCTGCAAACGGTTGCCGGGAATCTGGCTGGCAAACAGCAGAATAAAGGCGGGCAGGGTGATCAGTGCCGCCAGATGGCGTGTCCATAGCGGTGGTGTCCACAGCCAGGTCGGGTTCATACGGGCTTCGCCGTAACCAATCACCAGCAAAATAAAGCCGCCGATGGCGACCACAGAATACAGCCCCTTCCACGGCAGCAGCCCCAGACGGCTGACCATGGCGTTACGCCATTGCGGCGCGATCAGGTTGGTACAGTGTCCGCCGATAAACAGCAGTAGTCCGGCCAGCAATAACGTCATGGTCATTCCTCAATTCATTATGTTTGTGCCATCATGCAGGCATATCAGCGCGGATAAAAGTTCTGTATGACGTCAGCACGCAAACGCATTTACATCGCCTACACCGGCGGCACTATTGGCATGGCCCGTACTGAGCGTGGTTTTCAGCCGCTGGCCGGCTTTCTGGAAGATAAAATCCGCAGCCTGGCAGAATTCAGCCGTGACGAAATGCCGGAATTTGAGCTGCATGAATACCAGCCGCTGCTCGACTCATCGGATATGACGCCGGCGCAATGGATGCAGATTGCTGCCGATATTCTTGCCCATTACGACCGTTTCGATGGCTTTGTTGTGCTGCACGGCACTGACACCATGGCCTATACCGCCTCAGTCCTGTCCTTTATGTTGCCCGATCTGGGCAAGCCGGTGATTGTGACCGGTTCACAGATTCCGCTGTGCGAGCCACGCTCCGACGGCCACGATAATTTACTCAACGCGCTCTATATTGCCGCGCATTATCCGCGTGCCGAAGTGGGCCTGTTTTTTCATCACCGGTTATTGCGTGGTAACCGGGCGACCAAAATAAACAGTCAGGGCTTTGATGCCTTTGATTCACCCAACTGCAATGCGTTGCTGCATGCCGGAATCAGTATCGAAGCCGGCCTGCCGGAATTGCGTCCGCTGCATAATAAACTACCACAATTTAACGCCCTGAAAAGTGCGGCGGTGGCGGTGGTAACCCTGTATCCGGGGATCGATTTTTCGCTGTTGCAACGCCTGCTGGAACAACCACTGGATGGCGTTATTCTGCAGACATTTGGCAGCGGTAATGCACCGCAAAATCCAGCCTTAATGGCAGCGTTTAAACAGACCAGCGAGCGTGGCGTGGTGCTGGTTAATCACAGTCAGTGTTTAAGCGGGCGGGTGGATATGGACAGCTATGCCGGGGGGCATGCCCTGCGCGAAGCCGGTTTTGTATCGGCCGCTGATATGACACTGGAAGCAACGCTGACCAAGCTGCACGTATTATTAAGTGCTCCCGGAGAACGCAGTCATGTAATCAGCGAAGCCCGGCGTTTAATGGAAGTGCCACTCTGTGGTGAGCTCAGCGCAGCAAAATAAAAGAACATAAAAGAGCCTGAATAAACAGCAGTAAACGGAGAACGTGATGACTGACTTACCTCATCCAACCCTGATTGAGCTGGCCGCGATTCTTGCCGAAGCAAATGATCGTGATCACTGCCTGCAATTACTGGCAAAAACCGGCTTAAATTCACAGAGCGCAGAATGCTGGGCCGATTATATGCCGCTGGCCTTTGCCCGTGCGGCCTACCGTTTTCAGTTCAGTGGGCCTTACCCGCTGGATCAGGCCCGTGCCGAGCGTGGCTTGCTGCCACTGCTGGAAGATGAGGTCTATCAGCAGGCCTGGTTCTGGGCCTGCGATTGCGGCGCGATGGACAGTATCACCAGCGCACAATTTAATACCATTGTGCGTTTAAGCCCGGAGCTTGAGTTTATCCGCGCGCAGGCTGGCATTCTGTAAATTCAGCGCAGAGCCGGGTCGCCGGTGCTGGCTACCTGCGCTTCGCGATGTTTATACAAATAAGAAAAACTCAGCGATAACAACCCCACCTGAATTGCACCGAGCAGCAACCAGAGTGCAAATTGCAAAAGAGTATAAGCAACAGAATCGTAGCTGGGCAGCAAGGTGTGCGACAGATTAATCAGTAATGGCAGAAAGCCCGTCAACAGCAGCAGGCGCCAGCCGTTTCCGGCCGATAATTGCCAGGCCCAGCTGAGCCCTTTGCCGCGCAAACCAACGGCTGCTGCAGGTAACGCCAGTGACCAGCGTGAGGCAAGGTAATAAAGAGGCAATTGCGTAACGGCAAAAATAATGAACATTAACGGTATCGTATTAGCGGAATCTTTCGCTGCCGTTGCGAATGTTCCCATGATCGGGGCGAGAACGATCGACAGTGGCATGTTGACTAATGCACAGCAGAGTGCGATCAGAATAGCCCAGCCAATATAATACGGTTCCTGACCGCTTAACGGGAAAAAGCGGGTGTTCATCACATCATTGTTGTCCAGCAAAAATATACGGTGACAACCGATAATCGCGGCGATAAGACTGGTCAGAATAATAAGAGCAACAGACAGAGCCGTAATCATGAATAATGCGGTATTTTTTTCCGGCGGCATATAAGGGCTGAGCAGGCCTGCAATACCAGCAACGATAAGCAAAGGTAACCCTGCTCTCAGCAGCATGGGGAAATGCCTGAATGGCAAAAGTGATGCTTCTTTTATAATAGATACAACAGGGAGCTTTACGGTATTCAACGGTTTTCCTTCCGATCAGTCATACGCCATCATGGCTTGTCATTATTATATTCAGGTGACTGAGTATAATCTGAAGGTGGGGTGCAGAGGTACTGATTACTGCAATTAGCAGTTACAGGCATCCCCCTGTCTGGTCGCGCTTTTGTGCAATACCCATAATGACCGGCACTTCATCTTCGCCCTGTTGCATGGTGAAAGCCTGTTGCAGGCTGATGGTTTTGAATAAACACTGATCGAACGCGGCCTGTATTTCTTCTGCAGTAAATCCTGGTGCCGGATCTCCGGCTTCTTTCTGCCAGTCCCATTGCACAAAGTATCCCTGTGGTTTCAGCAGCTGCCTGAACAGTACAAGGCTGGCCTGATAATCCGGCAGAAAAGCACAGACGGACGATGCAACAATCAGATCGAATGTGTTGTGCATCGGCTGGCTGTTGCTGCTGTTCAGGCCGATGGCCAGAGGTTCTGCTTTGGGCAGGTTTTTAGCGGCGAGAACACCGATCATTTTTTCGGAAGAATCAACGGCGACAATACGTTTGGCCTGTGGATGCAGGAGTTCGGTTAAGCGGCCGGTGCCACAACCGAAGTCCAGTATGGTCAGGCCGTCGCAGTTTATTGCCTGAGTAAGAGATTGATAAGCCTGCTGCGAATAATGGATAACACGCTCATCGCTATCCCATTGATCTGCATATGCATCCCACTCACTCATGCTGTTATTCCCGCGTTAATCATCAGATGAATGCAGGGTAGAGTGTGCGGATGGTTTTCACAAGTCAGTAATCACCTATTAAAAGGCTGCCCTGCGGAACCTGAAGAGCAGCCTGGCAGTCAAGAACGGTTAACCCGCACTGCGCAGTAAATCGGCCACACCGGCGCGGACTTCGGCGACCAGTTCGGCCTCATCAAGGCCGCAGACCTGACCGTTGTTTACCACCATGCGGCCATTAATCAGCGAATACTTTACGCTCACCGGTTCTGCACATAGCAGTGGTGCAATCACTTCGCTGTGTACCCCGGCAAAACGCGGCGAGCCGATATCGTACAGCACCAGATCGGCGGCTTTGCCGACGGCAATATCGCCACAGTTATTCAGCCCTAATAATTGCGCACCGTTATGACTGCCCCAGCGGATAATCTGTTCGGCATGAGTCGCATCGGCACCGTTAACGGCGCGGTGTAAAAGCCAGGCGAGATTCAGCTCCTGAATCATAGAGCCGGATTCGGCCGATGCTGAGCCGTCCACGCCGAGGGTGATGTTCATTCCTGCATTCTCCATTGCCAGCGCCGGAGCAATACCGCTGCCGAGACGACAGTTGGAGGTCGGGCAATGGGCAATGCCGGTATCGCTGGCGGCCAGTTGCTGAATGGTGTATTCGTCGCTTTTGACCAGATGCGCGAACCACACATCGTTCCCTAACCAGTCGCAGCGGGCGGCGTAATCGATGGCGCGCTGGCCATATTTTTCCTGCGCCTGAATATCGTCGAAACTGACCTCCAGTAAATGCGAGTGCAGTTTTAATTGCCGCTCCCGTGCCCAGGCCGCCAGCGTGCGTAAATCATCGGCTGTGGCGGAATGTACCAGGCTGGTGGGAGCAACAACTAAGCGGCGCATGGCGTTATCGCCGGCCTGATGATATTGCCGGTAGCTGCGCTCCATCCGCTGCATCACCAGCTCAACATTTTCCGGCTGAATACCGTGTTTAAGCATACCTTTATGGCTGCCCTGTACGGTGGCGCTGCCACGGCAAAGTACCAAACGGATTCCTAACTCGTCGGCCGCGGCCCATACCGCGTCTTCCACTTCCGGGCTGGAGCCGGCATGGTACAGATAATGGTGATCGGCACAGGTGGTTGCGCCAGAGCGCAGCAACTCATAAAGACCGAGACGCGCGGCGTGATACATTAATTGCGGTGAAATTTTCGGCCAGAAACGATAGGGCACTGACCCCAGCCAATCGCCTAACGCCTGATTTAAACCTTCGGGCACACCTTTTAAAACCGACTGCGCCAGATGGTGGTGGGTATTCACCAGCCCCGGCCAGACCACACAGCCGGTGGCATCAATAATCTGTTCGTCATCTGCGGGCAGCAGCTGTGTGCCGATTTCACAGATAAGGCCATCGCGGATACGGATATCGCCTGCGGCCTGCTGGCTTTTATTGCCAGCAGCGGTATGAGCTGTATTCGGGGAGGATGAGTCGGGCGCAAAGAAAATAGCGCGGGCATTACGGATCAGGGTATTCATTAGGGCTCCTTTAAACTGCAAAGAGCAATGTCCCGGAGGCTGATGCCTGTCCTGACCGCTTATACTCTTGAAACTTTTACGGCAACGTTTTTTAAATTTTTAACAGAATGGTTTTATTACCCGGTTAAAATTATCGCAATCCCTGTGCTTTTCCAACTTTTTTTATGAGATTTTTCTGTTCATTTTTTTATATCAGGATGTTTCATTTTTGTGCGCATAAATAAAGCATCCGTCTTTTTGTTGCCTGTCTTTGGTGCAAATCCGGCGCGGGCTTTGCGCTTAACCTCAGTATTCACGCGATAAGGACGGTTGGCACAACGGTTGCTAAAAATATTTTGTACATGTTTTGAGTAGAAGCAGTCAGGGGTTGAAGACAACGTCAATCCACGGGTCATTGCTCACTGTACGGCGGATAGTTATCTGTGGACGAAGACGGACGCAGGGCTGCCGGCGCAGTGAAGACAGTGGCGATGACGACAGTAGTAATAAAAAAAGTCTGCAGGTTAAGTCCGGATAATTGTACTCAGCCAATAACGATTACGCAGATACTCAGCATGATCACGCCTTTTCTTTTCTGCCCGCCCCCGGCGTTACATCTTCTCCATCGATAACTGCCTGATCGGTCCGGCAAGCAGCAGTGGCTGTTTGCTCTCATACTCAGGAGTGAACGATGAAAAAAACAGTGAATAATCCTATTAAATCCCCGACTGTACGGCAGCGCCTGTTACCGCTGCTGGGGCTGGCTTTATCGTTAACCAGCATGACAGCGCTGGCGGCAGATAAGGTCAGCTTTCAGCTGGACTGGTTGCCGGGTGGCGATAAAGCGCCGGTTTATGTTGGTCTGCAGCAGGGCTTCTTTGCGGAGCAGGGACTGGACGTTAAGGTTGCACAGGGGCGTGGCTCCCACGATGCCATTACCAAGCTGGCAACCGGCAATGCGGATATTGGTTTATCGGATCTGGTGGCTTTATTGCAGGCAAAAGCGGCGGAAGAGGTTCCGGTTTCGGCGGTTTATTCGGTATTTTCCGAAGCACCACATGCGTTTTATGTACGCAGCGATTCCGGTATTAACAGCGTCGCCGATGTTGCCGGTAAAAAAATAGCCACTTCGCCTTTTACCTCATCCAATGTGTTTCTGCCGTTACTGCTGGATGTTAATAAGGTGGATGAAACTTCCATCAAGTTACTGAAAGCCGATCCGGGAGCGCTGAATCCGATGCTGCTGACCGGAAACACCGATGTGGTGATTTCCTGGATTACCGATGCCGAAGTCTATAAAGCTCAGGCAAAAGAGGCCGGAAAAACCCTGAATGTACTGCCCTGGTACGACGCTGGGCTGGAATTTTATTCCACCGCCCTGATTGCCTCCGAGCGCTTTTTACAGGAGCGTCCGGATGTTGCTAAGCGCTTTATAAAAGCCTATGCCAAGGCCATTGATTTTACCTTTAAACATCCGGCAGAAAGTGCGGCTGCGGTTAAGGCTGCAGTACCAGAAGTGGATGCCGTGGTGGCGGAAGCAACCATTCGCTCAATTAATGGCCTGGTCTATAACGATGCCAGTAAGAAGGCCGGGCTCGGGCAGTTTGATACCGAACGGCTGGCAACAACCTGGAGCTGGACGGCCAAAGCACAGGGGCTGGATATCAACAGTTTTGATCCTGAGCAGGCAATTAAGCGGGGTTTTATCCCGGAAACCAGCCTCAGCAGTGCTGAATAAACAATTTTAATCTGGAGTATAAGCAGCAGGACAGCAAGCTTTTTGCTCATGCTGTCCCGGCATTGCTCCATGGTCTCTGCGCAGACAGCGGAATATTCCGCCGTTTGCTGCAGTTAACTGACTCTGGATAATCAAATATGAATAACGTAATCAATAATTCAACCAGCAATACAATCACGACAACTGACAGCCGTTATGGTCTTCAGGAACTGAATTTTGAACGTACCATCGGTGGTATGGGGCTGGAGAATAATGAACGCACCATTCCGCTCATTGATTTAACTGATTTTGAAATCCGCCGTGCTGAAATTCGTGAACAGCTGTGGCTGGCAGCAACGGATACTGGTTTTTTTCAGCTGATTAATCACGGTATCGATGTTGAAAAAGTGCGCGAGGCTTTTGCGCTGTCGGAGCAGTTTTTTGCGTTAAGTGCAGAAGACAAAGCCCGCTTTCCGTTAAAGGATGGTCTGAACGCCGGCTGGGAATTTATGGCGCAGGTTCGCCCATCGACCGGCACCGCCGATCAGAAAGAGTCGTATCAGGTTACGCTGCCACATATGGATAATCTGTGGCCGGATCAGACGCTGGTGCCTGAATTTCAGCGGGTGATTCTTGATTTTGAACAGCGCTCCTGGCAGCTGGGTATGCAGGTTTTATCCTGCTTTGCCGAGAAACTGGGATTTGCTCAGGACTTTTTTACTCAGGCTCATCGCCGCGACTCGGCCGAATATCAGAGCACGTTGCGGCTGCTGCATTATTTACCGCTGGCTGAGGGTGCGGTTGCCGAGGCGGGCATCTGGCGTGCCGGTGCCCATACCGATTTTGACTGCCTGACCATGGTCTTTCAGAAAACCGGGCAGGGCGGCCTGCAGGTTTGTCCGGGCAAAGAAGCGCTGCAGAATCAGGAATGGACCAGCGTGATTCCACAGGATGACATCATTACCTGCAATATCGGCGATATGCTGATGCGCTGGAGTGATGACAAGCTGAAATCAACCCTGCACCGGGTGCGTATGCCAAAACCCGATGAAGCCCGTGGGCCGCGTTACAGTATGGCGTTTTTCTGTCAGGCCAATAAGGATGTAATGATCCAGGGGCCGGAGAAAAAGTACGAAGCGATTTCCGCCCGTGACTATCTGCTGCAGCGCATTAACGCCAACTTTGCTGCCGTTCAGGCTGCTGAAGCGCAGAAATAACCTTCTGCCGCTGTAAAATATCCGGCCGTTGAGTGGCCGGATACCTGTCTCCTGATTGTCGTTCTTAATAGACTTGTCATAAATCCAGGCGCTCTGCATGTCGGTTATGACAGGATTCTATATAATTTTTTGGATTGATAAATTCTCTTATATCTCTTCTGATTCTTTCGCCACCTTCAGTTTTATTCCTGATCTTTACTTTCTTTACTATCCAGTCTGTATATTAATCCGATGATTTTACTCAGGTTTTTCTCCGGCTGAATAAGTTGGCCGGAAACGTCATAGAATGAATCTAGATAACCAAGCCTTATTTAGCGCCAATGGTTATTAATCCGGGCGAAATATCAGCCTGCAGCGTATTTTGTCTTATTGAGCTTATTTCGGCTTAACGTCTTTACTGTATAAAAAACAACGAGGGACTGGTCGCGCCTTGCTGCACCAGAAATCAATAACAGCAGCAACGTGTGACCGGCCCTGTATAAATGGATGTTGTGGCGGAGGTGGTTATGACGGGAGTCTGGCTCAACCGGATTTGGCATGCCGTGTTATGGATACCTGTCGTCTTTTTCAGTCATCCGTTGCTGGCCAAAAATCTTTACGGCGACAGCAATCTTAATCTTCCCGTTGGCGTTACCCATATGAGCCGCGAAGTGTATTCGCTGCATATGATCATCTTCTGGATCTGTGTGGTAATTGCCGTTGTTGTGTTCGGCGTGATGTTCTGGTCACTGATCCGCTACCGTAAAAGCAAGGGCGCAAAGGCTGCTCACTTCCACGAAAACACTCTGGTAGAAATCCTCTGGACGGCGATTCCGCTGGTTATTCTGGTGGTGATGGCGATTCCGGCAACGGCCACTCTGCGGAAAATTTACGATACCAGCGAAGCAGAAATGGACGTGATGATCACCGGTCATCAGTGGCGCTGGCATTATGAATATTTAGGGGAAGACATCAGCTTCTTTTCCAACTTAGCGACTCCGCCTGAGCAGATCGATGGCCGTGAGCAGAAAGGCGAGAACTACCTGCTGGAAGTTGATCAGCCGCTGGTGTTACCGGTCGATACCAAAATCCGTCTGCTGCTGACCTCAAACGATGTAATTCATTCCTGGTGGGTGCCACAACTGGCCGTTAAAAAAGATGCAATTCCCGGTTTCGTGAATGAAAACTGGACCAGAATAGACGAACCCGGAATTTACCGTGGGCAGTGCACCGAACTCTGTGGTCGTCTGCACGGCTTTATGCCCGTTACGGTTAAAGCCGTAAGCAAAGAAGACTACCGGCTCTGGCTGAGTGAACAAAAACAGCAGGCTGCAGAAAAAGCCGCCGGTAATGAACGGGACTGGACGTTACCTGAACTGATGGCTCAGGGCGAAACGGTTTACAACACTTATTGTGCTGCCTGTCATATGGTTAACGGGCAAGGTATTCCTCCGGCATTTCCGGCACTGGCCGGCAGTCAGGTTGCGATAACCGCGGAAGGCCGCGACACGCATATCGAGCGGGTACTTTACGGCAAGTCGGGTACTGCAATGGCGGCCTTCGGCAGTACGTTATCGGCCGCCGATCTTGCTGCCGTAATTACCTATGAACGCAACGCCTTTGGTAATAACACCGGTGATGTTGTGCAACCCGCCGAGATAAAACAGAAGCTTAAACCAACGGAATAATCCGCAGATAACACGCAGGCCGATACGCGGTATAAAAAAGATGGAACACTGATGAGGTGAGTCATGACGAGCAACAGTTACAGCAGCGCAACAGAGCACGCCCATGCGCCACAGCTCAGTGGACTTAAACGCTGGTTGCTGACAACCAATCACAAAGAAATCGGCACCCTGTACCTGATTTTTTCCCTGACCATGTTTTTTATTGGCGGCACTATGGCGCTGGTCATCCGTGCTGAACTTTTTCAGCCGGGTTTACAACTGGTACAGCCGGAATTTTTTAATCAGATGACCACTATGCACGGTCTGATCATGGTGTTTGGTGCGGTGATGCCGGCCTTTGTCGGGCTGGCTAACTGGATGGTGCCGTTGCAGATCGGTGCGCCGGATATGGCCTTGCCACGTCTGAATAACTTCTCTTTCTGGTTACTGCCGCTGGCGTTCTCGTTACTGTTGTCGAGCCTGTTTATGGAAGGTGGCGGCCCGAATTTTGGCTGGACTTTTTATGCGCCGCTGTCGACAACATACGCACCGCCATCGACTAACTTTTTTATTCTGTCGATCCATCTGGCTGGTATCAGCTCCATTCTGGGGGCCATCAATATCATAGCCACTATTCTGAATATGCGTACTCCGGCGATGAAACTGATGGATATGCCACTCTTTGTCTGGACCTGGCTGATCACCGCCTTTTTATTACTGGCGGTGATGCCGGTGCTGGCCGGTGTGGTAACCATGATGCTGCTGGATATTAATTTCGGCACCAGTTTCTTTAATGCTGCCGGTGGCGGTGATCCGGTACTGTTCCAGCATCTGTTCTGGTTTTTTGGCCATCCGGAAGTGTACATCATGATTCTTCCGGCTTTTGGCATCGCTTCTATGATCGTACCGACCTTTGCCCGTAAGCGTTTATTTGGTTACCGCTCTATGGTTTATGCCACCGCATCCATTGCCATTCTGTCGTTCGTGGTCTGGGCACACCATATGTTTACCGTGGGACTGCCTTTGGCGGCGCAACTGTTTTTTATGTACGCGACCATGCTGATTGCGGTACCGACCGGGGTAAAAGTATTTAACTGGGTGGCCACGTTATTCCATGGTTCTATCAGTTTTGAAGTCCCCATGCTGTTTACCCTCGCCTTTATTGTGCAATTTACGATTGGCGGTTTATCCGGTGTGATGCTGGCGATAGTGCCGGCGGATTATCAGTATCACGATACCTATTTCGTGGTGGCACATTTCCATTATGTGCTGGTTCCCGGCGCGGTCTTCGCTATTATTGCCGGTGTCTATTACTGGCTGCCGAAGTGGACCGGGTTCTACCCGGACGAAACCCTCGGGCGCTGGCATTTCTGGCTGTCGGTAATTGGTGTGAATTTAACCTTCTTCCCGATGCACTTTTCCGGACTGGCGGGTATGCCGCGGCGCATTCCGGATTACGCCCTGCAGTTTGCTGATTTTAATTTGCTGTCTTCCATTGGTGGTTTCCTGTTCGGTATTTCGCAGTTATTGCTGATCTGGGTTGTGGTGCGTTGCGTGCGTGGTGGCAAGCCGGCACCGGATAAAGCCTGGGAAGGTGCAGAAGGGCTTGAATGGCAGGTGCCCAGTCCGGCACCGCTGCATACCTTTTCCACGCCACCGGAATTTATTCCGGAACGTGATTCGCCAGGACGGGCATAAGCATGAACAGCCTGCCTTTAAACCGTCAGCAACAGGGCGTACGCCGTACCCTGTGGTGGTTGTTGCTGATGCTGGCAGGCAGTGTGGCTTTTACCATCGCACTGGTGCCACTTTACGATGTGTTCTGCGAACTGACAGGTCTTAATGGCAAAGGCGTTAATTCTGCCCGGGTATTGCAATCTACGGGCATCGACCAGCAACGCAATATTGAGGTACAGATGATTACCCGCACTGCTGCGGGAATGGATTGGCATTTTTCTGCAACGCTGAGCCATAAAGCGGTACATCCGGGAGAGATTCATCAGATGTGGTTCCGTATGCAGAATCTGGGCAGTACGACAGGGCGGGCGCGGGCCGTGCCCAGTCTCAGTCCGGCGGAGGCCTCAAATTATTTTCTGAAACTCGAGTGTTTTTGTTTTAACGACCAGCAGCTGGCTGCCGGAGAAAGCCTGGAAGTGCCGGTGGTCTTTCAGATCCGATCGGATTTACCCGAAGATCTGCACCGGCTGACGCTGGCCTATACCCTGTATCCGCAAACTGGCCCCTGAAATCAGGACCGGGAGGTTGCAATGAGTGGTTCCTACTACGTACCGGCCAGCAGTAAATGGCCGATTCTGATGGTGGTTGTGCTGGCTTTTTTGGTTGTCGGCGCAGCATCCAGTCTCAGCTTTGGCCATGGCTTCGGTATTTTTCTGGCTGGAGTCGCTGGTGTACTGGTGATGATGTTTGTCTGGTTTCGCGATGTCATTCATGAATCACGCAGTGGCCTGTACGATGCGCAAATGGATCGCTCATTCCGCATGGGAATGGCCTGGTTTATTTTTTCCGAAGTGATGTTTTTTGCCGCCTTTTTCGGCGCCTTATTTTATATCCGTGTGTTTGCTTTACCCTGGTTGGACGGCGAAGGTGAAAAAGGTATCAGTGCACTTTTATGGCCGGATTTCAGCGCCAGCTGGCCGTTGTTAAAAACACCATCAGATGCCTTTACCGGCCCGGCAGAAGTTATCGACCCCTGGCACCTGCCCTTGCTAAATACGTTGCTGCTGGTCAGCTCCAGTATCACGCTGACCATCGCCCATCATGCCCTGAAAAAAGACCGGCGTAATAATGCCAAATTATGGCTGCTGCTTACTCTGATTCTGGGTTTCAGTTTTCTGGTTGTGCAGGGTATTGAATATGTTGAAGCCTATACCCAGCTGGGTCTGACCTTACAGGCCGGGGTGTATGGCGGCACCTTCTTTTTACTCACCGGTTTTCATGGCGCACACGTTACGTTAGGGGCCTGCATCTTAACGGTTATTCTGCTGCGTTTATGGCGTGGCCACTTTTCGCCACGCTCGCATTTTGGTTTTGAGGCGGCCAGCTGGTACTGGCACTTTGTCGATGTGGTGTGGCTGGGATTATTTATTTTTGTCTACGTTGTCTGAGGCATTGCCTCAGCAACATGACGCTCAGTCGGGTAATTGCCCGGAATAAAATCCGTAAAACAGCAGGGCTAATAACACCACGGCAATACAGACCCGCCAGGTCAGAGAAGTAAGTACCCGCTGTGAACGTGAGCCGTCACGCACCAGAAATCCGGCGGCGGCAAGCAGGCTGACCAGCATGGCAGCAAATAACAACAGGATGGCAAGCTTAAGCATGGCGATTCCTCAGGTTGTGATAACAACAGTACTCAGCACAGCAGATAAACGCGCGCACAGCAAACAGCGCCGACGCGTTTATGGCTGGTGGAGCGGCTGGTTACTGCTGTTTGCTCTGGGGCTGGGGCTGGCCAACTGGCAATGGCAACGGGCGGAGGAAAAACGCCAATGGCAGGCGGCGCCGCGGATAACTGAAGTTAATCCGCAAACCCTGCCGCAGATGAATCAGGCTCTGCAATTACAGGGTATTTTTTATCCGCAATTTAACCGCTGGCTGGATAACCGCACACTGAATGGTCAGGTTGGACTGGCGCTGATTACTCCTTTGCAAAGTACTGATGGCCGCTGGTGGCTGGTGGATCGTGGTTTTGTGGCAACGGCTGGCAGCCGAGCCCCACAGCCCTGGCCGGATACCGCCTTAACGCTGCAGCATCTGCAGGGGCACTGGCAGACGCTTGATGGGCGGCAGGGGTTATTGCTCGGTGCTAACGATGATGGTCAGCGTATTCAGCAGCTGCGTACCGATGTCTGGCCGCAACTGGATTTGCAACCCGGCGTACTGCATCTGGATAACGGCAGCAGTGGCCGCTGGTGGCAGCCGCTTGGCGTCAGCCGTGAGCGGCATCTGGGTTACGCCGCTCAATGGCTGTTACTGGCGCTGGCGGCACTTGCTCTGGCCTGGCGTTACCGGCCAAAGCTGAAAGCTCCGCGGGTGCGGGTCTGCACTCTGAAGGCAAAAAGGAGGTGGCTGTGAGTAACCGCGTAAAATTACTGTTATTGCTGGGATTATTAATGGCTCCCGTGCCGGCGGCACTGGCGATGTGGTACTGGCAGATTGGCATTCCTGAAGCACGCGTCGCGCATGGTGAGCTGGTACCGGATATTCCGCCGCTGAGTCAGTGGGCGCTGACTCCGGCCCCGGCGCTGCAGGATGGGCGCTGGCATTTGCTGTATCGCTGTGCGGCGGAGCCCTGTGATCTGGATGACAGTTTATGGCGCTTACACCGCACACTGGGGCGCGATGCTCCGCGTCTGCAACGCTGGCAGCTGAGCAGCACACAGGCGAAGAACACCTTACCTCCCGGTGGTCAGCGTCTTGTCTGGCAGGCTCCGGCCGCTCTGACGCAGGATATTTGGCTGGCCGATCCGCAAGGCAATATCGTGCTGGCCTATAGCGCTGACAGCAGCATCAAAGACATTCTGCGGGACGTGCGCTATCTGTTCAGGCGCAATCCGTTCAGCAGCATGCAGGCGGAAACTCTGGCGCTGCAATCGGCCGGCCACAACAGCCATCTCCTGCCGGAGGAGCGCTATGAATAATCTGAAAATAGTGCGCACGCTGGCGCTGCTGGCCGCCTGTATGGCTTTTACCGTGGTGATGCTGGGCGCGGCAACCCGTTTGCTGGATGCGGGTCTGGGCTGTCCTGACTGGCCGGGTTGTTATGGCCGCTTAGTCGTCCCGCAGGCTCATATCGCTGCGCAATTTGCACCCCACGCACCGCTGGAAGCAGAAAAGGCCTGGATGGAGATGATTCACCGTTATCTGGCAGCTTCCCTTGGGCTGATGGCCATGTTGCTGGTGTTCTTCAGCTGGCGTGCCCGCACTCAGGCACCGGGTCTGCTGCGCTGGACATCGTTACTGCTTGGTCTGGTCATTGTGCAGGGCGCTTTTGGTGCCTGGACGGTAACGCTGAAACTCTGGCCCCAGGTGGTGACCCTGCATCTGCTGGGGGGCTTCAGCTGCCTGCTGTTACTCAGTTTTATTGCCTGGCGGGTGCATCAGCCTGAGGCTGCTGCAGTGTTCCGCGCAGTGACGCAGGTGCCGACGGTGCGGCGGCCGCGGATGCTGTGGCTGGCGTTGTTGTTACTGGTATTGCAGATTGCTCTGGGTGGCTGGACATCGAGTAATTATGCCGGCATTGGCTGTATTGGTTTCCCCACCTGTAATGGCCAGTGGTGGCCGGAGATGGATTTTTCCAGCGCCTTTCATCTTACTCAATCGATCGGCCCGGATTATTTATATGGCCAGCTGCATGCCAGTGCGCGCAGTGCGATCCAGTGGACACACCGGCTGGTGGCGCTGGCGCTGGGGCTGACCTTGCTGGCGCTGTACTGGCAGGCGCAGCGCAGTGAGCAGAGGCGTGCGGTTCTCTGTTGTCTCGGTCTGTATCTGTTGCAGGTGGGTCTTGGAATTGTACTGGTGGTCTGGTCATTGCCGTTTCCACCGGCGCTGCTGCATACCGCCGGTGCGGCGTTATTGCTGCTGGCTGTGGTGTATTGCGGCCTGATCTGGCCGCGGCAAACAGAGCCCGTAAATCAACGGCAGAAAACCTGGCATCTGGCGGAGGAAGTAATATGAGCAGCCTGGTATTAGCAGAAAAAAGCAGCCGGCAGTTAACCCGCCCGCAGTGGCGGGATTTCTGGGAGCTGGGTAAGCCACGAGTGGTACTGGTGATGCTGGTTTGTGCTTTAGTCGGCATGGTGCTGGCGACACCGGTATTGCCGGATATCGGGCGGGTGATATATGCCACGCTGGGTATCGCTATGGCAGCGATGGGAGCAGCGGCCTTTAACCATTTGCTGGATCAGCGGCTTGACCGTTTAATGCTGCGTACGTCAAAACGTCCGCTGGCACAGGGACGTATTCCGCCCTGGCAAGCAGCGCTTTATGCCAGCCTGTTGTCACTGCTGGGACTGAGTCTGTTATGGCTTGAGGTGAACCCGCTGACCTCGGCGCTGACAGCGGCCGCATTGCTGGGTTATGCGCTGATTTATACCCGCTTTTTAAAACACGCCACTCCACAGAATATTACCATTGGCGGACTGGCCGGAGCGGCGCCACCGTTACTCGGCTGGACGGCAATCACCAATCGTGTGGAAGCCGATGCATTGCTGCTGGTGCTGATTATTTTTGCCTGGACGCCACCGCATTTCTGGGCGCTGGCGATTCATAAACAGGATGAATACCGCCGTGCCGGAGTACCTATGTTGCCCATTACCCATGGCGAAGGTTTTACCCGTTTGCAGATATGGCTGTATGCCTGGCTGACGGTGGTTATGACGCTGATGCCTTACGTCAGTGGTATGTCGGGGCTGGTGTATCTGTTGTTGATTGTGCCGTTAAATATCCGCTTTATGCAGATTAACTGGCGGGTATGGCGTGCCACCTCGGTGCAGGCGCCGATTCAGGCGTTCTGGTTTTCGATCCGTTATATTCTTTACTGCTTTGCGGCGTTGTTGCTGGATCATTGCCTGCCGGTTTTCTGAGGCCGTTGTTCAATATCCGGGCGCATCTCAGATTATTGCGCCTGCAGCCGGGCAACCGCCCCCTGGATCCACAGCGCCAGTTCATCGGCAGGCATATGTGGGTCGAGGACTCCCAGTACCTGACCATAACTGCTGCTCAGTAATAATTGCGCAGAATGATCCATGCTGTACTCCAGTGCCCCTTCCTGTACGACCTTACGGTAATAAATCCCGAAAAACTTTGTCAGTTGCAGCAGTTGTTCGGTATCAGGCTGAACGCCAAGAATGGCGGCATGAAAGTGGCGGGTATAAGGGCGCAGTACGTCGATCGTATCGCGCTCCGGATCAACGGTAATAAACAGAGGTTGTACCAGTTGCACGGTTTCAGGTGGTAATTGCTGCAGTGCTTTGCTGACATTCATCAGCGTGGTGGGGCAAATATCCGGACAATGGCTGAAACCGAAAAACAGCAGCAGAAGCTGATTATCAAAGTCGCTTAAGCGCCGCTCGCCTGCGGTTGTGTTTAAACTCAGCTGGCGCAGTTGTTCGGCTTCGCCGCGAGTCTGGGGCAGTGGCGAAAACTGGTTGTCGGCAATCGGAGAGTTATCGCAGGCACTCAGTAAGAACAACGTCAGTATTAACCATCCTTTGCGCATACCGCCTCCTGATGACGTTTTATGGCCTGCATCAGGTATAGCAGATTAAACCCGTCCGGGTATGACAGGCGTATGGATTAAGCCGTTATTCTGCCGCTGTCCTGAAGCTCCTTAAGATTTTGCATCCATCAGAATCTGCAGTGCCTGCAGACGTTTTTCCCGGTCAAAAATATCGTTGGTGAACATTAATTCATCTGCGGGTATCTGGCTGACCAGAGTCTGCAGCTTGAACTTAATGCTGGCGGCACCACCTGTGACTGACAGTGCCAGAAAGGCATCGACCTGAGCTTTAATCTGCGGATTCCAGAGACCTTCCATGCTTTCTACCGGCGGTGGCAGATAGAGTGGTTGTCCCTGCATTAACGCCATAATCCGCTGCTGACTGCTGGTGGCGAGAAAACGCGCTTCATCGTCACTGGCGGCAGCGATGAGTGGCAGGCAGAGAATGACATGTGGTTTCTGCAATGTGGCGGAAGGCTGAAAACGATGGCGGTAAAGGGCGATCGCCTCACGCGCCAGACGCGGAGCAAAGTGCCCGGCAAAGGCATAAGGTAAACCGCGCTCGGCGGCCAGCTGGGCGCTGAACAGGCTGGAGCCCAGCAGCCAGATTTCTACCGCACTGTTGGCGCCGGGGTAAGCTTTAACGCGTTTGTGTGCGCCATCGGCTCCCAGCAGGGTTTGTAATTCTTCCACTTCCTGCGGGAAATGTTCGGCGCGCATATCGTCACGGCGCAGGGCGCGGCTGGTCAGCGGGTCGGTACCGGGAGCACGGCCAAGGCCAAGGTCAATACGGCCGGGGTACAGCGCATCCAGTGTACCGAACTGTTCGGCGACAATAAGCGGCGGGTGATTGGGCAGCATAATGCCCCCGGAGCCAACGCGGAGACGTTGCGTGCGTGCTGCGACCTGACCAATCAGCACCGCGGTGGCGCTGCTGGCGACCCCTTCCATATTGTGATGCTCGGCCAGCCAGAAACGGTTAAAGCCCAGCGTGTCGGCATGTTGGGCATAATCGAGCATAGAGGCCAGCGTCTGCGCGACCGTAAAACCCTGTGGCACCGATGCCAGCTCCAGCAGCGAAAAAGGAATATCTGCCAGTGAGGTCATAATGTGGCCCGCCATGAATGCAATGAAAGGCTCACAGAGTGCCACAGGCGCAGGGTAGGCACAGCGTGTTATCCGGGAAAGCTTTGTTGCATGCAGGCAACGGTGGTGTGACAGCAGAGTGTCTGTCTGTATGGAGGGATGGATGCGTCCAACTGACACCCCATAAACAGGGTATTTATCTTCGAACGATTCGCCGGGCAGCACGTTCGCCGCTATTGGGATGTACTGGGTTTGCTACCGTTCCATTTCTTCGAATAAGCATTTTAGCCACTGGTAAGCCTGATCGAGTCTGGGGTCGTTGCTGCCTTTCAGGTACACAAACCAGAATGACCGGTTCAGGTTTACCCGAATATCAAACGGCTGTACCAGGCCATTTTTCGCCATCCACTTATTGATCGTTGGAAAAATACCCAAGGCGACCCCGACCCCCTCACACGCCAGTTTGATCGCAGCCAGGTAGGAGTCACACAGAACAGGTTCCTGCTCTGGTAAGCGATCAGAACCCCAGAAATAGGGCCCCCATGTATCCATATCGGGCAGAGAATAAAGCAAGCGGTTCTGATACAAAGTATCCGGAGACATATCGGCATGCTGAGATAAATAGGTCTCACTGCACACGGGGGACACCGACCCCTTCGCCAACAGCCGGGCCTCAAGGTCGGGCCAGTTACCTTCACCAAAGCGCACCGCAGCATTCATCTGATGGAGAGCGAAGTCGACGTATGATACGCGGGCATCCAGACGCAGTTCGGTATTGGGAACATACTGAGAAAACCGCAGATAATTCGGCATGATGACTTCCTGTGCCACAAACAACGAAGCACTGAGGTGAAACACTTTGTCATCAAACTGACGTTTAAACTGAATATAGCCCTGCTGGTGGCGGTTCAGGATGTCGCTGGCCAGAGCAAAATAATACTCGCCTTCGCGTGTGAGGCTGAGGCGCCGGGTATGACGATGAAAGAGTGGCTTGCCCAGCCAGGCTTCGAATGCCTTCACCTGTTGTCCTACCGCCGGGGCCGTTACGCACAGCTCATCAGCTGCCCGTTTAAAGCTCAGATGACGGGCGGCTGCCTCGAATACGGGTAAATACTGGATCGGCGGTGTCTGGCGATAGTGCATACTATAGAAAATTTATTCTTTTCCAAAAGCCTATTATTTGCTGTTTGCCGGCTTGTTATCAATAGAATATATTTTTCTGCCGAATTGATAGCCAAGGTTTCCTATGATTGCTCCACTGTATATAGCCATTTTTTCACTGATGTTTACCCTGTTAAGTTTTCGCGTGATTCGCCTGAGGCAGACTGCCCGGGTGGCCATTGGCGATGGGGGAGACAAAGCTCTCAGAAGAGCCATCCGGGTACATGGCAACTTTGCGGAATACGTACCGCTGGCATTGATTCTGATTTTTGCCGCGGAATCACTGGGGATGAGTGCGGTATGGGTTCATGGATTGTGTCTTGCGTTATTGATTGGACGTCTGTTTCACGCTTACGGTGTTAGTCAGGTGAAAGAGCCTTTGCTGTTCCGCCAGCTAGCGTTATCAATCAATGGCCTTGTTATGATCATCGCTTCCGTATGGCTTATTACCCGCTATTTATAAGAATTAAAAAGAGTCTTTTGGCTTTTTAATTCACTACCGGAGTCGCAAATGAAGGCTGTGTGAAAAAGCCGGAGCAGATGACTTGATAAAAAAGTGCCCGCCGGGAAGCGGGCAATGCTGTAAATGATCAGCCAGCGGTATAGTGAGAGTGGAAGTGCGGCCCGCAGGCCGCAGGTAAGATCAGAAGAAACCCAGCGGGCTGGTGCTGTAGCTGACCAGCAGGTTTTTGGTCTGCTGATAATGCTCCAGCGCTTTTTTGTGGGTTTCGCGGCCGATACCGGATTTTTTATAACCACCGAAGGCGGCGTGTGCCGGATAGGCATGGTAGCAGTTGGTCCAGACCCGGCCGGCCTGAATATTACGTCCCATGCGGTAAGCCAGATTCATATCACGCGTCCAGACGCCGGCACCCAAACCAAACTCGGTATCGTTGGCGATGGCCAGTGCTTCGGCTTCGTCTTTAAAGGTGGTGACGCTGATTACCGGGCCGAAAATTTCCTCCTGGAAAATGCGCATATCGTTTTTACCGTACAGCATGGTTGGCTGAATGTAATAGCCTTTGCTGAGATCGCCGTTTAACGCTTCGGCATTACCGCCGAGCAGCACTTTGGCGCCTTCAGTTTTACCAATGGCAATGTAATTCATAATGCGTTCGTACTGTTCTTCCGAGGCCTGAGCACCAACCTGGGTGTCGGTATCCAGCGGATTGCCACGGATGATTTTTCCGGCACGGGCCACGACCATTTCAATCAGATCGTTATAAATACTCTCCTGAATCAATGCACGTGACGGACAGGTGCAGACTTCACCCTGATTAAAGAAAGCCAGAGTCATACCCTCAACACATTTGCTCAGGTAATCATCTTCGTGCTGCATCACGTCGGAGAAATAAATATTCGGTGATTTTCCACCTAATTCTACGGTGCTTGGAATTAATAAATCGGCGGCACATTTCAGAATATGCTGGCCCACCGGAGTGGAGCCGGTAAAGGCAATTTTGGCAATACGCTGGCTGGTGGCCAGCGCCTGACCGGCTTCTTCGCCGATGCCATTGACAATATTCAGTACGCCGGGTGGCAGCAGGTCGCCGATCAGCTCCATTAATACCAGAATGGATGCCGGGGTTTGCTCCGCCGGTTTCAGTACCACACAGTTACCGCCCGCCAGTGCCGGGCCGAGTTTCCAGGCGGCCATTAACAGCGGGAAGTTCCACGGAATAATCTGACCAACAACCCCGAGTGGTTCATGAATATGGTAAGCCACGGTGGTTTCGTCGATTTCGGCCATGGTGCCTTCCTGCGCACGCAGACAGCCGGCGAAATAACGGAAGTGATCCACCGCCAGCGGAATATCGGCGGCCAGGGTTTCGCGTACCGCTTTGCCGTTATCCCAGGTTTCGGCTACGGCCAGCATTTCCAGATTCTGTTCCATACGGTCGGCAATGCGCAGCAGAATATTGGAGCGTTCGGTAGCGGAGGTCTTGCCCCAGGCCGCTGCCGCATTGTGGGCTGCATCCAGTGCCAGTTCGATATCGGCGCCATCGGAACGTGGCACCTGACAGAACACCTGACCATTGACCGGGCTGATGTTGTCCATATAGCGGCCGTTAACTGGTTTAACCCAGTCACCACCGATATAGTTCTGATACTGGCTTTTAAAGCTGACGACCGAGCCGGTCTGTCCGGGGTTGGCATAAATCATGGCGTTCTCCTTGTTATTGTTCACACGCAAGCCTTGGACTTTTGTCTGGGCTTAGCGGGTTGTGTGAGTTCAGGCTATGTGATCTGATGATTAACCACTTGCCTGAGCGTCTGAATGACTGTGCTGAGCGTCCATGCTGCTCAGTCTCAGCCGGAAATTTTGTCAGCGACAGACATAAGGCATGGCCGGCAGGCCCGCATAACAAGCAGATAAAAAATAATTAAAACAAAGAGATACCGCACAAATGTCAGCGGTAACAGGAGGTCAGAATGCGCGATTCAGGTCTGGCAGCTCAGGCGGCGTTTAACCGTCGTAATCTTGTTCGTGGTTCTGGCCCGCAGCAGCTGGTGGAAAACCGCACGGTCTTTGCCAGTCATGGCGCTGAACTGTCAATCTACGACACTTTTGCCTCTGCAGAAAAAGTCCGCCTCGATGCGGAAGAAATTCTTTACTGCGGCATGATCAGCGGCAAAAAAGTACTGCACGGTAAAAATCATTTTAATTCGGCTTTTTTACCCCATGAATCTTTTGTCATGGCGCCAGGTGAAACCGTTGCCATTGATTTCCCCGAGGCCACTCTCGATAACCCAACCAGCTGTTTAACCCTGGGTATCAGCCGTGAGCGGTTGCGTGATGTCTGTGATCAGCTCAACCAGAAGAACCCGTTACCGAAAGAGCTGGGTTGCTGGCGCCCGCATGATGATCATGTGCTGCATCTGTTTCATACCGAGGCAACGCAACAATTGCTGGAACGTATAGTCGGCAGTTTTGTGCATAACGATGATGACCGTGATCTGGTACTGAACCTGGGTGTTACTGAATTACTAACCCGTATGCTGCGCCAGCAGGGACGCAGCTTTTTACTGAATTGCGCGCGCCATGACCCGACATTAAATGGTCTGACGGAAACGGTTCGTTATATTGATGATCATCTGGCGGAAACCGTCGATATTGAGCAACTGTGCCGTGTTGCCTGCATGTCGCGCAGTAAGTTTTATCAGCAGTTCCGGCATGTGATGGGGACCGGGCCGATGGAATATATCCAGCAGCGCCGCCTTGAACGGGCGCGGGAATTACTGCAGAGCGGCCGTTCTGTTACCGAAGTCTGCTATGACGTCGGCTATGTGAATGCCAGTCACTTTACCCGCCGTTTTCATCAGCAGTATGGTGTGTCGCCCAGAGATTATTTAAAACAGCATCAGATTAACATGATCTCCGCCTGAAATCTTTTATCTAGGGCCTGACAGCCACTTTACGGAAAATCACTACTCGCGGGCTGTCGCGCCAGACAACCTCAAGATCATAATGCCGGGCAATCCAGTCCGGCGTTTTTTCCTGCATAAACACCACATGAGTCGGGTCGCGGGTGTAATGCCAGCGCGAAAAATATTCTGCATCTGTCCAGCGGCTGGTCATTAAACCGAGATAACCACCTTCACGTAATAGGCCACTCAGCCTGCTCAGCTCAGCGTGCGGATTATGAAAATGTTCAAAGCACTCGGTGGCGGTAATAACATCGTACTGACTGCGTAACTGGGCAGGAAAGAAAAACGGATCGTAGTCATCGCAGGCAATACCTGCAGCTGCCAGCAGTTTTGATAATGTCGGCCCCGGCCCGCAGCCGTAATCGAGTGCCTGCATGCCCGGTGTTAATAATGGCAGCAGGGGGGTCAGCAGGTGCTGCAGAAACTGCACATAACCGGCATCTTCAATGCTGTTTTCATGGGTGGCGTAATAAGCTTTTTCGTCATCCGCACTCAGCCATTGCTGTGGGTCGGCAAAGGCAAGTGAGCATTGGCTGCAGCTGAGGTAACGGCGTTTATCTGCACCCTGAAGTTGCTGGTGCGGACCCTGATCAGAGCACAGGGGGCAGGGCTGGGTGCAGGGTTGATTCATGCGGATTCCTTCGGTTTGAGAGAGCGCTTTGGCAGGGAGGCGGGCGGCAATATAACACTGCGCCAAGAGTGCGGCGATGGCGAAGCGCTGTGATGACTAAGTGCATTAATGGCGAAGCGCAGGGAACAATATAAACCCCGGCCAGGGCATTCTGGCCGGGGGGGTGTTACCTCTCAGGCGCTGCGCAGTTGCTGGTTGCTGTGCAGTAACCGGCTCAGTGCGGCGATCAGGATACGGATTTCTTCCGGACTGATCGTCAGTGCCGGTAACAGGCGGATAACTTTCTGCCGTGTGACATTAATCAGCAGGCGCTCTTCCAAAAGCGCACGTCTGGTCAGATCCGGAATCGCTTCTTTCAGCTCAATACCCACCATCAGTCCGCGTCCGCGGATGGCGGCGACCTGAGGATGGCCGGCCAGCGCCTGGGTTAATCCTTCCAGCAGTTGCCTGCCCAGCTCTGCCGCCCGTTCGGCCAGCCGGTCACGCTGCATGATACTTATCACGGTATGACCGACGCGGCAGGCCAGCGGATTGCCACCAAAGGTTGAACCGTGCTGCCCCGGCGCAAACAGGTTTGCTGCCGCACCACGGGCGAGGCAGGCACCAATCGGCAGACCATTGCCCAGACCTTTGGCAAGGGTGATCACATCCGGTTGGATATCGGCATGCTGATAACCGAAGTGGCGCCCTGTGCGGCCCATGCCGGTCTGCACCTCGTCGATCATCAGCAGCCAGTTATTGGCCCGGCACAGGCGCGCCAGCGCCTGTAAATAATGACTGTCTGCCAGTCGCACGCCGCCTTCGCCCTGCACGGTTTCCAGCAGTACTGCACAGATCTGAGGGTTGCCATCCAGTGCATTCAGGGCCGTGCTGTCATTCAGTGGCAGACGCAGAAAGCCCGGCACTAAAGGCTCAAAACCCTGCTGCGCTGCCGGATTTCCGCTGGCGGTCAGGGTGGCCAGGGTGCGGCCATGAAATGCACCGTCCATAACCACAATCTGCGGTGCTGTAATCTGTCGCTGGCGGGCATGCAGGCGTGCCAGCTTGATGGCGGTTTCGTTGGCTTCGGCACCGGAATTACAGAAAAACGCTTTCTCCATACCCGTCAGGCTGCACAGTGTGGCGGCGAGGGTTTCCTGCCAGGTTACGCCGTACAGGTTGGAACTGTGCATCAGGGTGGCGGCCTGAGCGCTGATGGCTGCGGTAATTTCCGGGTGAGAGTGCCCCAGATTGGTTACCGCGACACCGGCCAGACTGTCGAGATACTGATTGCCCTGATCGTCCCACAGGCAGCTGCCTTCGCCGCGCACAAAATGAACCGGCAGGCGCTCATACACCGGCATTAAACAGGCTGAACTCATACTTTCTGATCCGTTTCGTCTTCATTGTAAGGTTGATAAATCACTTCCCGGCTGATCAGGCGGATACCCTGACGCGAGGATTCAATAATGCGTTTTTCGTCGCTGGCGACCATCACTTCGGTGCGGAAACCGGCCTCCTGTGGAAAGCGGCTGCGGATCTGCTGTATCAGTTCATGCCCGGTATTGGCTGCCGATTCAAACTGGCCCAGCAGGCTCTGGTTCTGCCAGAGCAGGATCTTAAACTGGCTCATGGGTGTAATGTCTGTGTTGATCAAAGGCTTCGGCCTGGCCCAGCCAGGTATGAAAAATACGTACCCCCAGCATCTGCAGGCGCGGCCCGTGCTGGCGTGCCTGCTGGCGGATATCGGCCAGCGCAATGCCGGCCTGCTGCAGCTCACAGCAATGGCCAATCAGCCACTGCTCAATGCGGCGGTAATCGGTTTCCAGATGAAACTGCAGCGCCAGACCATAGTCGCCGAGGGCAAATGCCTGCTGTGGGCACAGCGCCGAAGAGGCCAGTAACCGGGCTTCGGCAGGCAGCGAATATTGCTCACCGTGCCAGTGCAGCACCGGGCACTCCTTAAGCACAGCCAGTGCCGACTCCAGTCCCTCAGCACTGAGCTGAATATCGCCATAACCGATTTCTTTGTGCCCCATCGGCTGTACCGTGCCGCCCAACGCTTTGACCATCAGCTGGGCGCCAAGACAGATGCCCAGCGTTGGCCGTTGCAGGGTCAGACGTTGCTGCAGCAACTCTGTCTCACGCGCCAGAAATGGGTAATCCTGACCGTCATTGGCGCTGATTGGCCCGCCGAGTACGACCAGCAGATGCGCCTGCAACAGGGCATCGTCATCAAGAAAATCAACGCCGGCATCGTAGTAGTCAATCAGATAGCCGCGCTCAATCAGCACGCTTTCCAGAATACCCAGCCCTTCAAAGGCCAGGTGGCGGATAACACAGGCTCGTTTCATCATGTCAGGCTCCTGTTTGTTCAGGCCAGTAGTAGCTGTCGGGAAGTGCCCGCGGACCAAAGATGGCCTGACCAACCCGGACGGTGGTCGCGCCTTCGTGGATCGCAAGTTCAAAATCGGACGACATTCCCATGGATAATTCATACAGCTGATCGCCATAGCTCAGCTGTTGCTGCATCTGCTGCAGCTGTTGGCGCAGCAAAACAAAGCAGCGGCGGATACGTTGCTGATCGGTGGTCAGCGCGGCCAGCGTCATCAGGCCTTTTACCCGCAGGGTCGGAAAGGCGCTGAGCTGGCGCATAAAGGCTTCCAGCTGTGCCGGCTCCAGGCCGTATTTGCTGGCTTCGCCGGAGGTATTAACCTGCACCAGTACATCCAGGCAGCGTTCTTCACGGCTCAGGCGCTTATCCAGTTCGGCGGCCAGACGCAGGCTGTCGAGAGCCTGAAATTCGCTGGCAAAGCGGGCAACAATACGGGCCTTATTGGTCTGCAGATGACCGATGACTGCCCAGTGCAGATCCGTCAGATCGGTGGTGCTCTGCGCTTTGCTCCAGGCTTCCTGCACCTTGTTTTCGCCCAGCAGGGTGCAGCCAGCGGCGTGGGCCATACGGATACGTGCCAGATCCACGGTCTTGCTGACCGGCAGCAGACGGACGCTGTCGGGCTGGCGTCCGCTGTGTTCACAGGCCTGCCGGATACGGGCGTTTACGGCCGCCAGATTGCGCTGCAGATCGTCACTGCTGAAAACCGGGCGGAAACCCTGGCTGGTGGTCGCGGTATGGTTCAAGCCTTTGCTCCTGCTGTCTGATATTCTTGCCGGCGGTGGATAACTGACCGGGTAACCAGTATGCTTTCGGTTTTTGTCCTATGTCAAAAATAATTTTGTCCTATTTATGAATATTACCGGCAAGAGCATTGCAGATATCGTCGCCAGCATCCGGCAGCTGGTGCAGAGCGGACAGCTGGAAGAAGGCGCGTTATTGCCGCCTATCCGCGAGCTGGCAGAACAACTTGGGGTAAACCGCAATACCGTCGCGGCTGCCTATCAGCGGCTGGTCAGCGCTGGCCTGGCGGTCAGTCAGGGGCGGCGTGGCACGATGATCCGCACCCAGGCGGAAGGTGGGTTTCAGGAAGGCGCGATGCCGGATTCGCCGCTGACTGATCTGGCCAGTGGTAATCCGGCACTGCACTGGCTGCCCGATATCAGCCGTTATTTAGCGCAGCTGCCTGCCCGTACTCCGCGCTTATATGGTGAGCCGCTGCTGAATCCGGAGCTTGCTGCGCTGGCACAGAGCCGGCTGTTTGCCGATCAGGCGGAAGCGGATGCGCTGGTGCTCAGCCATGGTGCGGTGGACGCGGTTGAGCGTCTGTTACTGGCGCATCTGAAGCCCGGTGACAAAGTCATCGTCGAAGATCCCTGTTTTCTGGGAACCATCAACACCCTGAATCAGGCCGGGCTGGAAGCCGTTGCCGTCAGTGTTGATGCTGAAGGTCTGCAGACAGAGGCTTTGGCGGCGGCGCTGGCAACCGGCGTGCAGGCCCTGATCTGTACACCCCGTGGTCATAACCCGACCGGTTGCAGTCTGAGCCAGACCCGGGCGACAGAAATCCGCAGCTTGTTGGCGCAATACCCGGATGTATTGCTGATCGAGGATGACCATTTCGCCACCGTTGCCGGCTCGGCGTATTACAGCATCATGCCCGCAGGCCATCGTCATCACGCGCTGGTGCGTTCGGTCTCGAAAGGTTATGGCCCGGACCTGCGCTGTGCCTTTATTCACAGCGATGCCCAAACCCGTGAGCGTCTGTTGCTGCGTCTCACACCGGGCAGCAACTGGGTCAGCCATCTGCTGCAGGATCTGCTCAGCCTGTTGCTGGCCAGCGATGAGGTACAGCAACAGCTGACACAGGCGGCGGATTATTACCGGGCGCAGCACAGCGCACTGGCGGCGGCGCTGAATGCGGCAGAATTACCCGGACTGCCAGTGCTCAGCGCACCGGCGGATGGTCTTAATTTCTGGCTGCCATTGCCGGGGCTGGATGCAGAACAAATCAGCCATCGTCTTGCCCGCTACGGCTGGCTGGTGCGCGATGCGGCGGTATTCAGTGTGCGTCAGCCACAGAGTGCGTTGCGCATAACCATCAGTGAGCTGGACGGCGAACAGCAACAGAAGCTGATTGCTGATCTGCGCAAATGCCTGTGACAAAAACGGTGCGGCTTTGCCAGCACCGGTTAAATCCGCGAGAATAACGATCTGATTTTTCTGGCCCGGAGGCCGGGTATTTTATGACCACCCGTATTGCTATCAATGGTTTCGGCCGTATCGGCCGCTGTGTACTGCGTGCTCTGTACGAAAATGGCTATCGCGGGCAGTTGCAGGTGGTGGCCATTAACGAGCTGGCCGATATTGAAACCATCAGCTACATGCTGCGCTACGACAGTACCCACGGGCGCTTTCCGGGGCAGGTTGAGGTGGTGGATGAACGTCATCTGAGTGTTAATGGCGACCGTATCTGTATCCGCCACGAAGCGGATGCCGCCGCCCTCGACTGGGCTGCGCTGAATATTGATCTGGTGCTGGAATGCAGCGGCCAGATAAAAACCCGCGAAGAGTGCGAACAGCATCTGGCTGGTGGCGCGCATAAAGTGCTGATTTCTAACCCTGCCGACAGCGCGGTGGATAACACCATTATTTTTGGTCTTAATCAGCACACGCTGAGTGACGATCAGCACATCGTTTCCAACGGTTCCTGCTCAACCAATTGTCTGCTGCCGATTCTGACTTTGCTGGATGACGCCTTTGGCATCGAAGCCGGGGTAACCACCACCATTCACTCGGCGATGAACGATCAGCCGGTGATCGACGCCTACCATTCCGATTTACGCCGCACCCGCGCTGCAGGACAAAGTATTATTCCGGTCGATACCGGATTGCCGCTGGGCATTGCGCGTTTAATGCCGAAACTCGCCGGTAAAATCGAAAGTCTGCATGTGCGCGTGCCAACCATTAATGTCTCGGCGCTGGATATCAGTCTGCAATTACAGCAGCCAACCACAGCAGATGCGGTTAATGCACTGCTGGCAGAAGCCAGTAGCGGTGCATTAAAGGGGATTATCGGTATCACCCATGATGCGCATGCCTCCATCGATTTTAATCATGATCCGCGTTCAGGAATCGTTGATGCCACCCAGACCCGCGTCAGCGGCGGTCAGCTGCTGAAGTTGCTGGTGTGGTTTGATAACGAATGGGGTTTTGCCAACCGTATGCTGGATACTGCCTGCGCCATGAGTGCAGAGAATCGCCGCTAATGTTTTTGCTTATGCCCTGGATATTCTTTCAGGGCCAGATGGATTGCTCCCTGTGCTGCCTTAGATAAATTATTGTGTTGCTGGTTTTATTTATCGGGTGCTGGGGCAAAAACATACTGATTGCGGCCGTTATGTTTCGCGTTATAAAGGGCTTCATCGGCCCGGATACAAACGGAATCAATGGTATCGCTGGCCAGAACCGGTGTAATCCCAAAACTGCATGTGACCGGCTGCTCCAGCTCTTCAACACCAAGGGCGCCTGAATTAAGCAGCTGCATTATTTTTTCTGTTCTTTTAATGGCCGTATCCATACTGCATTCCTGCAGTAAAATCATAAATTCTTCACCGCCAAAGCGGTATACCTTATCGACAGGACGGATATTGGCTTCAACCAGCTTCACAAAAGCCAGCAATACCTTGTCACCAATATCATGACCAAAGTTGTCGTTAATCTTTTTAAAGTGATCAATGTCGGCGGCGATCAGGAATAAGCTTTTATCGCTCTTCTCCAGCCTTAACGCCATTTTTTCAATATCCCTGAAATGATCCTGAAAAGATCTCCGGTTTAATGCATTGGTTAACGAATCACGATATGCCAGGTGCTTAAGCTGAAGTGTTTTCTCGCGTAAATACTGCTGCAATAAATACTGTTGCCTGGTGTTTTTATGGTGAGTGATCGATAGCAGTATGCCTGCACCATTGCTGAAGCTATAACCAATGATCATCATTATCTGAGCATGTAAGTTCAGATCTTTTAAGGTCAGAATAATCAGGATGGCCACTGAAGAATGATACAGGCATATTATTGTTGACAGTTTTACGGTCAGAATTCCGGAAGCATACAGGCACAGCATGATAATAAGATCAAACAGGGCATACAGGGCGTAGTCGTCCAGAAAGGTAAACGAGCCCAGTTCCAGAAGTACAAAAAATAGCAATAACGTGCTGAATACCAGTACATCGTAAGAGGAATAACGCCGGATGCGGGGTATGGTTAATAAAAAAATAATACACGCCGCAATATGAACCAGCCTCTGTGCCAGCAGAAAAGAACCCCATGGCCCGGGTTTGACGACCATGGCATCAGAAAGCATAAAAACAGGCATTGAAATTATTACAAACGCACAAAGCCCGAAGACTAAGCGACGCTGTCTGGGAAGTTCCTCCTGGCGGAAAAGGCTTTCCATTTCCGGGTCCCGGAAAACAGCCAGGGCATGGTGGATATAGGGTGATCCGGACTCCATAGCAATTGCCTGAGCTGCCCCCCCATTTAATTTATGAACGGATGTTTACTTGGAGCCTAGTTCAACTTACTTATCCTTCCACCCTCTGCGGTTGTCGTAAAGGTCTCTGGGTATTGATCTGGCAGCAGTACCCGTGCCCGGCCAGCACCTGCGCGCACGCCGGGACGGTACACCCGGCGTACGCAGGCCTGGCGCTGTAATGTTTGTTATTAACAAAAGTGTTGATCAAAAAACGGGCTAAGCTGCAAATAAGACTGTCGTTTACCTACGCCGGAGTCATTGCATGCTTATCCGTACCCGCCTGACCGTTGCACTGTTGTCAGCTGTCATTATCCCTTTGCTGATCATTACCGTTCTGGTTGTTATGGAGTTGCGCAGCAGCGCCCTGAACAGCTTTGAAACCCGCAGCAGTGCTGAAATCCGTCATATTGATACCGCATTCAGTCTCTACCTTAATGGCCTGGCAGAAGATGCCGCTTTTCTGGCTTCGACCCAGGCGCTGAAAGCTCTGGATGAGTCGGTGTCGGATTATCGTGGTGCAGCAAAACCGACCTTTGCTCAGCGCAGTGGCAGTGTTGAGGCTGATGCCTATGCACTGATGGACGATTTCGGTAAAGCACGGCCGGATCTGGCCTATGTTTTTCTGGGGCTCAGCAGTGGTGGTTATATCCAGTGGCCGGGCAGTGATCTGGGGAAGTATGACCCGCGTCAGCGCCCTTGGTATATCGCCGCTCAGGCTGACCCCGGCAAGTCGGTACGTGCCGCCGCCTATGAAGACGTAAACACCGGAGCCCCGCTGCTTGATTATCTGCATACATTCACCACCGACAGTGGTCTGCAGGGCGTGGTCGGAGTGGATGTCACCCTGAGTAAGCTGACCGATATGGTGAAACAAGTGCAGTTCGGCAAAGCCGGCTATCTGATTCTGGTGGAAGAAACCGGCACGGTGCTGGCCGATAGTGGCAATAAAGCAAATAACTTTAAAAATATAAAAGAACTGGACGAAGCCTATCAGCAGTTTTTTGCCCGCGAAGGTCTGTTTGAAACCGAGCTGAATGGCCAGAGTTGGTTTGCAACCGCCTACACGTCACCGGCGTTGGGCTGGAAATTTATCGGCGTTATTCCGGCTGATGAAGTGTTTGCTGTTGCCACTAAAGTACGTAATACCATTCTGCTGATCAGTCTGGTGTTGCTGGGTATTTTTGCTGTGCTGGCCTACTGGATCAGCAACCTGATCGCCAAGCCAATTGGTGCGGTTACCCGGGGTCTGGAAGAGGTTGCCAGTGGCGAAGGGGATCTGACGCGCAGACTGAGAGTGCTCAGCTCAGATGAATCCGGACAGATGGCCAACGCCTTTAACCGCTTTATCACCATGATTCATTCACTGGTATCCGATATTAATGAAGGGGCTGCAGATGTAAAAAATCAGGCTCTGGCTGCACAGGCTATTTCCGATCAGCTGGCGGGTATTTCTGATCAGCAATCCAATTCGATAGAACAGGTATCGACAGCGTTTAATGAAATGGTGGCGACGTCCAATGAGGTGGCAAAAAATTGCAGCGAAACGGCGATTGCCGCCGACCAAAGTCAGCATCATGTTGAAGACGGGCGGCAATTTATTCAGAAAACGACCAGTGCGGTAACGGCTCTTGAAAAGGTCATTGAAGATTCCAACCAGGCAATGTCGACCCTGGCCGTGGAGTCGCGCAATATCACCACCATTCTCGATACCATCCGTGGTATCGCCGAACAGACCAATTTACTGGCACTGAATGCTGCTATTGAGGCGGCCCGCGCCGGTGAACAGGGGCGCGGCTTTGCGGTGGTGGCCGATGAGGTACGGACTCTTGCCGGGCGCACTGCGGAATCAACCGAAGAAATCGATCAGATGATTACCTCGCTGATTAACCGCACCAGTGAAGTGTCGGGCAAACTGGCCAGCAGCCTGGATCACTCACGGGAAACCGCAGAAACCACCGAGCAGACCCGTGCGGTATTTGAGTCCATCGAAGAATCCGTCGCCCGTATCCGTGATATGGCGACCCAGATTGCCGCTGCCGCTGAAGAACAGCATCTGGTGGCGGAAGAAATTAACCAGAATATTATCCGCATTAATACCGAAGCGACCAATGCCAACGACAGCTCGCGACAGCTGAAAGAGAACTCTGATTCCCTTGGTAATCTGTCGCATGATCTGTCAGCGCTGGTCAGCCGCTTCCGGGTTTAAATTCAGGGTCACCGGGCTGGCTGATCGTCGGTGTTTTTAAACTGGGTGTTTTTAAACTGCAGATCGGCCAGGCGTTTGTACAGTGGCGAATGTTGCATCAGCTCCAGATGTGTTCCTATCGCCACCAGTTGCCCATGATCAAATACCGCAATACGGTCAACATTGGTGATGGTTGCCAGGCGGTGGGCGATAACAAAGGTGGTGCGGTTTTTCATTAATACATCCAGAGCCTGCTGCACCAGATGTTCGCTCTGGGCATCGAGGGCGCTGGTGGCTTCATCCAGCAATAATATTTCCGGATCGCGCAAAATAGCACGGGCAATGGCCAGCCGTTGTTTCTGTCCGCCCGATAATTTCACCCCTTGCTCACCTAAAAATGACTGATATTTATCCGGTAATTGCTGAATAAATTCATCGGCATGGGCGGCTTTGGCAGCGGCCAGAATATCGTCTTCACTGGCATCGGGTTTGCCGTAACGCAGGTTATCCAGCACATTGGCGCTGAACAGCACAGGTTGCTGTGGCACCAGAGCAAACTGGCTGCGCAGTTGCTGTAAATCCCAGTCCCGTAACGATTTTCCATGCAGCAGAATATCGCCTTGTTGCGGGTCGCGGAAGCGCAGTAATAAATCAAATAATGTGGATTTTCCGGCCCCGGATGGGCCAACCAGTGCAATACGCTCGCCGGGCTGAATATCCAGTGTTAAATGGCTGATGGCTTTACTGTCCGGACGGCTGGGGTAGTGATAATGCACATCGAGGAAGCTCACTAGAGGCTGACCGGTCTGCTCCTCTGGCGGAATTGTTGTGTTTTGCTGTGGTGACTGAATTTCAGCTTCGGTCGCCAGCAACTCGCGGATGCGTTCAGCGGCACCGGCAGCACGCTGTACTTCACCATAGACCTCGGTTACCGCCGCCAGCGAACCGGCGACCATAATGGCGTAAAACACAAAGGCAGCCAGATCACCGCCTGACAGTTTTCCGGCAATCACATCACTACCGCCGATGTACAGCATACCGGCCACAGAACCCATCACCAGCACCATTACCAGAGCAATCAGCCAGGCGCGCTGGCGGATTCGTTTCAGGGCTACGTCAAAAGCACCTTCAGCGGCGAGGGCGAATTGTTGGGTAACAATATCTTCGCGGGTAAATGCCTGAACCACTTTAATATGCTGCAGACTTTCACCGGCCCAGGCGCCGACACTGGCAATTTTATCCTGGCTGTCACGGGACAGTTTTTTCACCTTGCGGCCAAAATAAATCATCGGAAAAACAACTAAAGGCACGGCGACCAGAACAATCAGGCTGAGTTTTAAATTGCTTAAAAACATCAGCGTGATGCCACCGATAAAGGTCAGCGAATTACGCAGGGCAAAGGAAAACGAGGAACCTATCACCGTCTGCAGCAGAGTGGTGTCGGTGGTTACCCGGCTCTGAATTTCACCGGCCAGATTATCTTCAAAAAAGCTGGGAGGCAGGCTGACCAGATGCTGGTACAGCTGCTTGCGTATGTCGGCCACGACCCGTTCACCGAGCCACGACACCATATAAAAGCGGAAATAAGCCCCGGTAGAAACCAGTACAACAAGTACAGCGAACAACTGCAGGGCGTCGGCCAGTCCCTGAGTGGATTGTGCGGCAAAGCCATTATCGACCATTAAGCGCACACCCTGACCGAGGCCCAGGGTAAGCCCGGCGGTGGCGACCAGGGCAATGATGGCAATGGTTAAACGGAATTTGTAAGGACGGATAAATTGCCAGAGCCAGCGCAGCATCGGAGAGGTCTTTGTATAAAAGGATGTGCTTCAGGCTAGCGATTAGTACCAGCCAGAGCAAGGTGAACATCCGCCGTGCGGACCTGAAGGGGAAAATAGCTCCGGAAATAATAACAGCGCCGGGGCGCTGTTATTAGCAGAAGCACTCAGGCGTTACGCGCGGTGTCCTGAATGCGCTGTACCATGGCGCGCAGGCCATTGCCGCGGGTCGGACTCAGGTGTTTGACCAGATCAATCTTGCTGAAATAATCGTCGATATCGAAGGCGATAATGTCCGCCGGGGTTTTATGGTTGTATGCGGCCAGCACCACACCGAGTAAACCGCGCACGATATGGGCGTCGGAGTCGGCTTCAAAGGTCAGCACGCCGTTATTTAATTCGCTGTCGATCCACACCTGACTCTGGCAGCCGCGCAGCAGGTAGGTATCGTTTTTCTTGTCATCACTCATCGCCGGTAATTGTTTACCCAGATCGATGATGTATTTGTAGCGCTCTTCCCAGTCGTCAAAAAAGCCGAGGGTGTCGAGGATATCGTCGGTGCTGATGTCTGCGCCGAACGGGTTCTGTACTAAAGCCATAATCAGTCCTTACAGAGATTCAACAAAACGGCGGATGCGGTGAGCGGCTTCGATGCATTCATCAACACCAGCCACCAGTGCCATACGTACGCGGTTTTCACCGGGATTAATACCATCGACGGTGCGCGATAAATAGGAGCCGGGCAGCACGGTCACATTCTGCTGGGCAAATAACTGCTGGGCGAAGGTTTCTTCATTAATCGGGGTTTTTGCCCATAAATAAAAACTGGCGTCGGTCTGCTCCACCGCCATCACCGGATTAAGAATTTCTATTACCGCGCGGAATTTCTGTGTGTACAGCGCACGGTTATCGGCAACGTGCTGTTCGTCATTCCAGGCGGCAATGGAGGCCAGCTGGGTCTGCAGCGGCATCGCGCAGCCGTGGTAAGTACGGTATAGCAGGAAAGGTTTTAACAGCGCGGCATCACCGGCAATAAAACCGGAACGCAGGCCGGGTAGATTGGAGCGCTTGGACAGCGAATGAAACACCACGCAGTTTTTATAATCGTGACGGCCTAAGCGGGCACAGGCTTCGAGCAGGCCCATCGGCGCTTCTTTGCCATCGACATAAATTTCGGAATAGCACTCATCACTGGCCAGTACGAAGTTGTAACGGTCGGCCAGTTCAATCAGCTGTTGAAACTGTTCGAAGCTCAGTACCGCACCGGTCGGGTTGCCCGGTGTGCACAGGAACAATAACTGGCAGCGCTGCCAGACATCCGCCGGCACGGCGTTGTAATCCGGGTGGAAATCATTATCGGCCAGACAAGGCAGGAAATGCGGTGTGGCACCGGCCAGATAGGCTGCGCCTTCGTAAATCTGATAGAACGGATTCGGGCTGACCACCAGGGCATCGGGCTGGCTGCGGTCAACCACCGCCTGGGTAAAGGCAAAAATCGCTTCGCGCGTGCCGTTGACCGGAATCACCTGCGACACCGGGTCGATGTTATCCAGACTGAAGCGGCCTTTGAGCCAGCTGGCAATGGCTTCGCTCAGCTGTGGCAGGCCCTTGGTGGTCGGGTAGTTTTCCAGACGGCTGATATTGTCGATCATCGCCTGTTGTACAAAGGCCGGAGACGGATGCTGAGGCTCGCCGATGGACAGCGCGATATGTGGCAGCTGTGCATTCGCCGTAACGGCGGCTTTCAGCTTAGCGAGTTTCTCAAAGGGATAGGGCTGTAATTTGCTCAGATCGGGATTCATGCCTTCCACCGGAGTTCGGAATTTCAGTTGCGCGGCATTATACAGGCATTTGCGCAGGATGCTGCTTTGGCGGCCTGCCGGAATTTGACGCTGGCCATCATGCCACCCATAGTTTCAGCACGGATATTGTTTCGGACGGAGAATAATGCGGCGGCGTATTTGTTTGATATTAGCCTGGCTGCTGATCTTATCTGCCACAGAATTGCAGGCGGAAATAGCGCAAGAGTTCCGGGCGCAGCAGGGCGTGATGAATCTGTCCGGCAGGCCGGTAACGCAGCCATTGGCTCTGGCGGGAGAGTGGCGTTTTGCCTGGCAGCAGCTGAGTGATGGCACCGGCAGCCATGACTGGCCACTGTTCACCATGCCCTCAACCTGGGATGAAAATGGTCAGGCCGGATATGAGTATCCGGGGCAGGGCTACGCCACCTTCGTGCTGGATATTCAGGGCCTTGATCCGCAGGTTGACTGGGCGTTGTTTGTGCCGGAAATAGCCACCAGTTTCCGCCTGTTAGCCAATGGCCGCGATATTCTGCATGGCGGCCGCGTGGGTACTGCCCGTCAGGAGGTACAACCCTATCAGGGCAATCGCTGGGTCAGACTGGGAGGTATCGCTGATGGCCGTCTGCAGCTGGTGCTGCAGGTTGCTAATTATCACCATCACAGTGCCGGGCCCTGGCAGCCACTGTTACTGGGCCCGGAAGATCAGATTACCCGAGGCTACGCCCAGCATGTGATTTATGAAGCCGTTATCCTGCTGCTGTTATTGCTGATTGGTCTGCTGTTGGTGATGGAATATACGGTAGACCGTAAAGACCGCACCGGACTGTGGCTGGGGCTGTTTACCCTGATGCTGGGTGTACGCCTTGGTACCACCTCATTTGCCCCGCTGTACTGGATGCTGAGCCTTAATCCACCCTGGGAGCTGCATATCCGGGTGATTTATATCAGCATGCTGGTCAGCCCGGTGCTGTTGTTTGGCTGGCTGCACTCTGCTTTCGGTACCGATTTCAGCCGGAGTCTGCGTAATCTGTTCAGCCTGCCTTTCCTGTTAGCCGCGTTGCTCTGTCTGTTGTTACCGCCGCTGTGGTTTACCGCATTACTGGGAATCTTTGGTGGTTTGCTGCTGCTGGGCGTGGTGGTGGCGACATCGGTATTGCTGCGTATGGTGTATCTAGGCCGTCGTGGTGCCTGGCTGATTCTGCCGGGGACGATGCTGTTGGGTGTGGCGGTTATTCACGATGTGCTGCTGAATAATCAGCTGCTGAGCGGACAGTACTGGTCGCCGCTGGGGTTTCTGATTTTTATTGTGTCGATGATCTGTAACTTCCTGCTGAACCGGGTCTGGTCACGGCAGGAAATTGTACGCCTGAGCGAAGAACTGCGGCTGATAAACCGCGAGCTGGAACAGCGGGTGGCGGAGCGTACTCAGGCGCTGGCGGAAAAAGCCAACGCCCTGCTGGATGCCAACCAGCAGCTGCAGGTGCTGGCGGATGTGGATGGTCTGACCGGCCTGCTGAATCGTCGTGCTTTGCTGGAGCAATTGCAGCAACTGAAACAGTGGCAGGGCAGTGTCGCGGTTTTGTGGATCGATCTGGATCACTTTAAACGTATTAACGATGGTTTTGGTCACGCCGCCGGTGATGCCGTGCTGGCGGCGTTTGGTGCATTGTTGCGCCGCCTTGGGCGTGACCGTGACCGGTTGGCACGGCTGGGCGGGGAAGAGTTTGCGGTGCTGCTGCTTGATTGCGGAGCCGAGGGCGCGGAAACCTTTGCCCGGCGTCTGCAGCAACAGTTGCGTGAGTTGCAGGTGCCGGACTGGCCGCAGATTCATAACCTGAGTGCAAGTACCGGTATCGCCGTCGGCCGTCTGGGAGAAACCGATGGCGAAGAGCTGCTGAACGCGGCTGACCAGGCGATGTATGAAGTAAAACACTCGACCCGTGACGGCTACAAAATTGCCGCCGACTACCGTCGCTGATCAGTGGCCTGCGGCTTTAATGGCAACCGGCAGGATGGGTTGCATCTCCTGTCCCAGGCAATGCCAGGCGCTGCCTGTTTTTTGTTTAGCCTGTTGTTTTGCCTGTGCTGCCAGCTGGGCAAGACTCTGCGGGTCCTGATTTTCAATCAGCGTTGAGGGCACCACGCCAATGGCTAAACCGAGCAGCGGAATACGGCTCAGCTGGCCGCTGCGGTCATGGGCGTTAAGATAGCCACGACTCCAGTCGTCGTTGCGGTGAAACTCAGAACATTGCTGATTAAACGCCTGCAGCAGTTGCTCACACAGCGGATAAAAATCCGCTTCCTGACTGATCAGTACAAAATCATCGCCACCAATATGGCCGACAAAATTAAGTGCTGAACTGTGCTGTTGCAGCAAGCGGCCGAGCCAGCGTAATACCGCATCGCCCTGACGGTAGCCGTACTGGTCGTTATAGGGCTTAAAATGGTTCAGATCGAGGTACAGCAGATAAAAGTGGCTCTGCTGGCGCAGCAGTTGTTCCACATGTTCGTCGATCGGTACATTGCCCGGCAACAGGGTTAGCGGGTTGGCGTAACGGGCTTTCTGAATCTGACTGTCGGTAATGTGTTTGAGCAGGTCTTTGCTGTTTACCACGCCCTGATAACGACCTTCGCAGGTAACAATCAGGTGCTGGCGCAGGTCTTCGTCGTCGTCATCGGTGAGTACTTTACTGACCGCTTCCAGGGTCATGGCGCAATCGACGATCAGCGGATTCTGCTGCATAAAATGGCCGACGGTTTTACGCTCAAACAACGCACGGCCGTATGGCTGGGCGAATAATTCCAGCAGTTTGCGCCGGTGCAGCAATCCGACCGGGCGCTCCTCCTCCAGTACCGGCAGTGACATTAACAGCGGATTTTCACGGAACAGTTCATCAACTTCGCGCATCGGCAGCGAGGCGGCAATGGTTTCCAGCGGCTGGCACAGGTTGCCGATTGGCTGCTCGACGCCATTGGCATGCACCGGACTGGTGAGGCTCAGGCCGTGCTCCGGAGTCTGGAATTCGGCTTTGCTCTGTGGTTTGCCCAGCAGATAACCCTGACCGATATGAATGCCCATGCTGCGGATTAAATTCAGCTCGCCCTGAGTCTCAATACCTTCGGCAATTACTTCGCACTGCAGCTGTTCGCACAGATGCACCACCGAGGTAACAAAGGCCTGCTTTACCGTGTCCTGATCAATACGGTCGATAAAGTGGCGGTCGATTTTGACGTAGTCGGGGCGGATCTCTGACCAGAGTTTTAAGCCGGAATAGCCGCTGCCCAGATCGTCAATAGCAATGCCATAACCCAGTTCTTTCAGATGGCCGATCAGCGTCAGGAACTGACCGGTATTCTCAATCGGAAAGCGCTCCGAAATTTCCAGCACAACATCGGTTGGCTGCAGACCATTGTGGGTCAGACGCTCGGTCAGCTCGCTGATCTCCTCACCATAGTTGAGCAGGCTTTGCGGGCAGATATTAATAAATAACAGGCCGTCGCTTTGCTGCCGCGAAAAATGACGGATAGCCGAGCGGATGCAGAGAATCTCCAGATCCGGAATCCGGTCAAACTGGTGGGCCGCCTGGAACATCAGATCCGGGCGCTGTAATAGATGACCCGAAGCTCCGCGGGTGAGTGCTTCATAGCCAAGAGCGCGGTTGCGGCTCAGGTCGACTATGGGTTGCAGCACGGTATGAATGGCTTCCTTGCTGATCAGCTCGTCCAGACTGCGTTGCAGAAGATGGGGCGCCATATCAAAACCAAACAGAAAAAGTCAGCGTATAGTGCGGCGCTTGCATGACCTGCAGATGACAAAATGGTAAACAAAATCAGCGGTTGTGTAAGAGGATGTGAGCAGCGCTGGCCTGCTGAGAAAAAGCATAAAGATAACGCTGGTCAGCAGGCAGAAAATTGTCCTGCTGACCGCTTTCCGGATTCAGTGTCCGCTGAACAACTGCTTGGCCGCCTGTTGGTGGTTGGCCATCAGCTGGTGGATATCGCCGCCCAGCCATTGTTTATCGCGTACTTTCCAGTCCCCGTTGATCATCACCGCGTCAGCCTGACTTGCACCACACAGCACCAGCGCTGCCAGTGGGTCATGAGCGCCGCTGAAACGCGGTTCATCGAGTTTAAAGAAAGCAATATCAGCACGCTTACCGGGCGCCAGTTCGCCAATATCATCGCGCCGTAACACCTGAGCCGAGCCTTTGGTGGCCAGATGTAACGCATCCAGATGGGTGAACTCATCGGCCTGATAGCGCAGGCGCTGAATTAATAATGCCTGCCGCACTTCCTGCATTAAATTGCTGTGGTCGTTGGAGGCGCTGCCATCCACACCGAGCCCGACTGGGCTGCCGGCGGCGCGTAATTCATTTACCCGGCAGATTCCGGATGCCAGCACCATATTGGATGACGGACAGTGGCAGATACCGGTGCCCGCCGCTCCGAGGCGCTGCACTTCTTCATCGTTAAAATGAATGCCGTGCGCCAGCCAGGTGCGGTTATTCAGCCAGCCGACCGAGTCCAGATAATCCAGTGGCCGCTGGCCAAACATCTTCAGGCAGAAAGCATTTTCATCTTCGGTTTCCGCCAGATGGGTATGCAGGCCGACATCGTATTGTGCTGCCAGCTCCGCACTGGCACGCATGATGTCAGGGGTCACCGAAAACGGCGAGCAGGGCGCCAGAGCGACTTCCAGCAGCCCCTGATCATCACGCTGGTGCCAGTGTTCAATCAGGCGTTTGCTGTCATCCAGAATTACCTGTTCGGTCTGCACCACCGAACGCGGTGGCAGGCCGCCATCATCCACACTCAGGCTCATCGAACCACGGGTCAGGGTGGCGCGCATGCCCAGTTTTAAGCTGGTTTCGGCCTGAATATCGATGGCGTTTTCCAGCCCGGCCGGAAACAGATAATGATGGTCGGCCACCGTGGTGCAGCCAGACAGCAACAGCTCGACCATTGCCAGCTCCGTGGCCAGCGCATGTTGTGCCGGGGTCAGCCCGGCCCAGATAGGGTAAAGCGTCTGCAGCCAGGGGAATAAGCGCTTGTTGAGTGCCGGAGGGCAGGCGCGGGTCAGGGTCTGGTAGAAATGATGATGGGTATTCACCAGCCCGGGCAAGACAACGTGCGCGCTGGCATCGAATACCTGACTGACAGGGCCGGAGGGTTGCTGCCCGGCGGCCAGCACTTCAAGGATACGGCCATCGGCGATCACCAGCCCGCCACTGGCGTCCAGCTGGTTGCTGGTAAATACGGCGCGGGGATGTTTAATCCAGAGAGTGTTCATGATTGTGCTCCGCAAAGTTTCGCTGCGGCGGTGGCAGACAGGAAGGACTGGGCACCGGTCGCTAACGAATAAGAATAAACCGCACAGGCGTGCGGCGGATCGTTAGCAGTGACCAGGTGTTAATCTGCCGGCGTTGATGATAACAGGCTGTATCAGACGGGCAAGTAATGTGGCGAGGTTAGTGGCCACTTTGTGATGCGATTTATAAATAACAGGTCTATCGCAGTTCGCCTACAGACTGTTTTCTATTCTCATTCCTGTTGGGCTGGCTATCAGCTAGTGCTTTTCTACACTCATAGAACCTGTGCTCACGGAACGCTAAGCAAGGGAATATGCAGGGAGGGAATATGAGTGCATTTTACTGGCGCAGTGCTTCCGGCCGACGGTTGCTGATCCATCTGTTTCTGTCCAGCCTGCTGCTTGCTCTGTTGTCGTCTGCAGTGGCCCTGTACAGCGCTTACCGCACGGAATACCGTAACAACGAAGCTCTGCTGCAACAGATCAGCAGCGGCTACCTGAATGCCCTGGCGCAGAGTGTGTGGAGCTTTGATATTCCGCAGGTTGAATCTCAGCTGGCTGCTCTGGTGCAGTTCCCTTATATCCGCTATGCCATGCTGGATGCCGGTAATGGCGAATACTTCTCTGCCGGTCAGGCAGAAGAGGCAGGGTCTGGTGACAGGATTCTGCAGGAGCGGCAATTTGATCTGCACTACGACAATGGCGAGCGCAGTATTCTGGTCGGCAGTTTACGTTTACAGCTGGATTTAGTGGCCATGCGGCAACAGGTTATGGCTACGGCTCCGGTCGTGCTGCTCAAGCATCTGGTTATTATTCTGCTGTTAGCGGCTTTACTTCTGTTTGCGCTGATCCGGCTGTTCAGTCGTTATGCCGGCTCTCAGCTGCGTTCCCTTTCTGACTGGGCGGAGCGTGGTGATATTCGTGCACCGGTACAGTTGCCGGATGATGGTGGAGAGAATGACGAGCTGAACCGTATTGGCCGTACCATTAATCACTTATGTCAGCAGATTCAGCAGGTAATGGCTGAGCGAGATTATTCCGACCATGAATTGCAACAGCTCAACAACCGGCTGGAACAAAAAGTAGAAGAGCGCACGGGAGAGCTGAATAACGCCATCAATTCCCTTAATCGTTTAATTGATACCTTGCAGGAAGACCGGCATGAGCAGGTCGAAAATGAAAAAATGGCCCAGCTGGGCAGTCTGGTCGCCGGGGTTGCCCATGAACTGAATACTCCACTGGGGATCTGTGTAACGGCCCGGAGTTATATCGAAGATTCAGTATTATTAATTCAGGAACGGATTAAAAATGGCACGCTGGATAAAAATACTTTCTCAGCACAGATTAATAATATTTCAGAAGGTTTGTTACTGATCGATGAAAACCTGAACCGCTCGCACCGCCTGGTGCGTACCTTTAAATCGCTGGCAGTTGATGAAGAAAGTGATTTCCGCTCGCGCTTTTCACTGGAAGAATTTCTGCAGGAATTTGCCGGTAACAATGATGACTTTTTTGTTGAAGACAACACCTGTCGTATCGAATATAACCTCAGCCAGCCGGTTATTCTGAACACCTGCCGGCAGACGCTTGGGTTGGTAATGGGAGCACTGATTGGTAACTCGCTGGATCATGGCTATCCGGACGGTGGTGACAGTCATATTCAGATACATGGCAGTATAGATGTAACAGAAAACCTTCTGACGCTGATCTATGAAGACGATGGTATTGGTATCAGCAATGAGGTACGTCAGCGTATTTTTGATCCGTTTTTTACCACGGGCCGGCACCGGGGCAAAACCGGTCTGGGAATGCATCTGGCGTATAATCTGGTTACACGCATTCTGCACGGCAGTATCGAAGTCTGTGAACGCCGTCAGGGTGCGGAAAACCAGGGCGCAGAAATCCACCTGCGCATACCGCTGGATCTCGACCGATATGATCGGACGATGACTGAGCAGGGCTTAAAGCTGGTGATTAATAATCACTGAAACGTACTCACAGAATCCCGGAGCGGGTTCTGTGAGTGCATGGGTTAAACCGCAGCAGTATCTTCTGTGCTGGTTTCTGTATTATCTGTTGTCGCCAGATAGGCCGCACGCCCTGGCGGTGTCAGGCCGCAGCCGCGCAGAATCATATCTTCAAGAAAATCACCAATACGCAGAATATCTTCTTCTTCATACTGACGTTTGTTGGTTACTTCGAGTACCTGGGTTTCAAAGTCAGCGTAATGCTGAGTTGATGACCAGATCATAAAAATAAGATGGGTCGGATCTACGGCACGGATTTTACCGGCATCAATCCAGCTCTGAATTACCTGAGTTTTCTCTCTGACCCATAAGCGCATTGCACCACTGATATAATCTTTCAGGTAAGGTGCGCCCTGAATGATTTCCATGGCGAAAATTTTAGATGCATTCGGATGGGTATAGGAAAGACGAATCTTGGTACGGATAAACAGGCTCAGAATATGAGCAGGATCACTGTCGGCATTAATATCGGACAGTACTTCGTTCCAGGTGGTCAGGATATTTTCCAGCAGGGCACGATACAGATTGCCCTTGTTCTTAAAGTAATAATGGATATTGGCTTTGGGAACGCCGGCACGGTCGGCAATGGCCTGCATGCTGGTACCCTTAAAACCATGTAATACAAACTCCTGCTCGGCTGCGGCAAGAATATTTTCATTGTTGCGCTCACGAATAGCGCCGGTCTTGTATTTTTGTGTGCTCATATCACTTCCCGCCAGTAAGAACAGAATCTGGCATAACATAGTCTGTGAGGGCCTAAGAGTATCATATCCGGCATGGGTAGTGATAAATCCGCTGACAGACAATAAGGGGAGCACCTGGCTCCCCTTATCACACCCGGATGATTACAGGTGTACTTTCAGCAGCAGGCTGATCGCGTTCTGATCGCGGTCTTTGTCTTCCATGCCTTTAGCACCGAATTTGTTGTTCCAGTAGCTGTACTCAACACCTACTTTTACCTTGTTGCTGACACCCAGAGCAGGGCCAACGTTATAGGTAAGCTGTGGGGTGAAGTTCAGCTCGGAATCATGCTGATCAGTACCTGTAGACCAGTCGAGGAAACCATCGATGTTCAGGTTGCCTGATGACCAGCCGTAAACAAAAGTCAGCTGATGGTCGTTATCACCATTAGTGAAAGTGTTATTACGCTGAGAGTAATAATACGTTGTGCTGAAGTAATTCATGCCAGGAATGTTCAGGTCAGCACCAATACCGTAGAGGTAGTTATCTTGGCTATATGCGCCACCTTCAGGCAGGAAAAACTTGCTGGTAGTGCTGGAGCCGAATTCATAGGTAAAAGCAGCATTAATAGCTTTTACAAAGCTGCCTTCTTCAAATTTTTTCAGCGTGAACGTTGGAGAAAACTCACCGTAAGTCTCGCTGTAGTCACCTTCACCAACCAGACGGTCAACGAAGAAGAACAGGCTGCCCCAGCTATGACCGGAAACGTGTTCCAGAGTCATGTTGGTTACAGCGTTTTTTTCACCATTGTTAGGGGTCATGGTGTAGTCTTCGCCGTACAGTAACGATACGCTGTTATCAGCCCAGAATTGTTCTGCCTGGGCTGTGCCGGTAGCAGCAGCGATAACGGCCATGGCCAGAAGTTGCTTTTTCATTTTTTCTCTCCAGATTTTACAAGGTGTTATTTCTAATAGGTTGCTTGAATTTGGTTTAATCAACGCACTCAATCTATCAATCAATTCCGTTTATTTCATCCGTTAAAAGATGAATTCCCTGTTATTTTTAACATTGACCATTTTGGTCTTTTTATCATTTCCGGAACGTTAGCCGGGTAATGGTTTGGCATTATTCAGAAATAATTTTCGTCTGACTTAATCCCAGAGAATCGGGCCTGTCTGCGGTTCTGTAAACAGCAGATCAGGCCAGTATCTTCTAGGGCCTGTCGACACTAATTAAACAGACCTGTTATCGGCTAAAAATTTCTCAGGCAAGGCGCTGAGAGTGTGGGATGTTCAGCACATCCCTGTGCTTCACCCCTTCGGGGTTGGCACGCCAACCTGTTCCAGACAGATTGGTAACGGGTTAAGCGAGCGAACAGCAACGCAGGATGAGGGATTTTTAGCCATAACCCTTCGGGCTGAGGCCAGTTTTCCCCATTAACATCGTCGTTCGTCATTCATTTAACCCGCTACCCATCTGCCCGGAGCAGAGGGGCGCGAAGCCCGCAGGGTCAGGAACATGGATGTTCCTGACAATATCACTCCTCTCTCCTTGTTCTGAGAAAAACTGGCTCTCAGCAGGCCGGATTTACTTAGTGTCAACAGGCCCTAGTTTTTAAGCCAGTGGCCGGTACGGCTGACCAATAGACTTTGGTGCACTCATTTTCGTTTTTATCGCATCGGATGAAAGCCAGACCAATACAATAATGGTGGCCGCATAAGGCAGCATCGCCATAATGTTTGGCGGAACTTCAAAACGTGTTCCCTGCAACACCAGATGCAGAATACTGGCAAAACCAAACAGATAGGCACCCAGCAGAATACGTTCGGCTTTCCAGCTGGCAAAAACAACCAGTGACAATGCAATCCAGCCTCGTCCTGCAGACATGCCGTCACTCCACATCGGGGTGTAAACCAGTGACAGGTAAGCGCCGGCCAGACCGGTCATGGCGCCACCAAACAGCACGGCCATAAAACGGATCTGCTGTACGTTAATACCGATGGCGTTTGCCGCTTCCGGATTTTCACCTACAGCGCGGATTTTTAACCCCAGACGGGTGCTGCGGAATACCCAGAAAACCAGCGCGAATAACGCCAGGGTTAAATACACCAGTGGGTCGTGCTGAAACAGTACTTTGCCAATCACCGGGATATCGCTCAGCAGCGGCACCGACCAGACCTGAATGCCCTCAAGGCCAATACCAATATAATTTGTACCCAGAAATGCACTCAGACCGCCACCAAAGATGGTCAGCGCAAGGCCGGTTGCAACCTGATTGGAAGCCAGTGTGATAGACAGGTAGCCAAACAGAAAGGCCATACCCATACCGGCGAATATGGCGCAGAAGGTTGCCAGAAAATAATTGCCGGTAACGGATGCCGCAATAAAGCCGACGACGGCGCCAACCAGTAACATGCCTTCCTGACCCAGATTAAGAACACCGGACTTTTCGCAGACCATCTCACCCAGTGCAATCAGAATCAGCGGAGTGCCGGTTTTGAACGTGGCAAATAAAATATTTGTAATTAAATCGATATCCATGACTCAGGCCCGGGCTGTACGAGGTTGAAAGACAATGCGATAGCTGATCAGAAGATCCGCAGCCAGCAGGAAAAACAGCAGCATGCCCTGGAATAATCCGGTCAGGGATTTTGGCAGGCTCATTTCGATCTGTACCATTTCTCCACCCATAAAGGTCAGAGCCAGCAGCATACTGGCCAGCAAAATACCGAATGGCTGCATACGGCCAAGGAACACCACAATAATGGCGGCGTAACCATAGCCCGGTGATACGTGAGGAATTAACTGGCCAATCGGTCCGGTCACTTCGGCAACACCGGCGAGGCCTGCCAGAGCACCGCAGACTAACAAGGCAAACCAGGTCAGACGGTTGGTATTAAAACCGGCATAACGTGCTGCTTTGGCATCTTCACCCAGTACCTGAATCTGATAACCAACCCAGCTGCGCGCCATCACCGTCCAGATAACCACGGTAAAGAACAGAGCAAACAGAATGGAAATATTCAGGCGGTAATCGTCGCTGAACAGGGGTAACAGCGCGGCATCGGCAAACATGGCAGATTCCGGGAAATTGAATCCGGCCGGATCGCGCAGAGGCCCGTGTACGGCGTACAGCAGAGCGTTCAGGGCGATGTAGTTAAGCATAATGGTGGTCAGGATTTCGTTGGCGTTAAAGCGGGTTTTCAGCCACGCCGCCAGTGCTCCCCACAATAAACCACTGATGCTGCCGGCAATCAGAATCGGCACCAGGACCCAGCGGCTTTCAGCATCAAGAAACTGCAGCGCAGCCATACTGCCGCCCAGTGCCCCCATAATAAACTGGCCTTCGGCACCGATATTCCAGATTTTGGCGCGGTAACACAGTGTCAGACCCATGGCACAGAGTAACAATGGCGCTACTTTTATTCCCAGTTCGGTCCAGCCATAGGCATTGGTCAGTGGTGAAATGAAAAAGGTATACAGAGCGTGCAGCGGGTCATGACCCAGTACAGAAAACAGCAACGCACCGGCAAGCAGGGTCAGCACAATAGCGATAAGAGGGGATACATAACTCATCAGGCGGGAATCGGCCTGACGTTTTTCAAGCTTAAGCATGTGCGCTCTCCAACGAGGATGGATTGGCACTGTCGTGACCAAATTGACCGGCCATCCACTGACCCAGTGTTTCGATACCCACGTCCTGGGTTGGTTTTACCGGGCTCAGTTGCCCGTCACAGATGGCGCCGATGCGGTCAGAAATCTGATACAGCTCATCAATATCTTCGGATACCACAATAATAGCGGCGCCTTCGTCGCGCAGCTGGATCAGTGCATGGCGGATCAAAATCGCAGCGCCAATATCCACACCCCAGGTTGGATGGGAACACACCAGCAATTTCGGCTGCTGTTCTATTTCACGGCCGATAATAAATTTCTGCAGATTACCGCCGGACAGGCTTTTCGCCTGAGCATATTCGTTGGCGCATTTAACGTTATATTTTTCAATAATATCGCGGGCGAATTCGCGTACTTTGCGGTAGTTAATCCAGCCATTGGCTTTCAAATCACGATGACTGCTGCTGAGCAGCGTATTTTCGACCAGCGACATATTTGGGACGGCGCCACGTCCCAGACGTTCTTCGGGTACAAAAGCAAAACCCAGCCGACGGCGCTGATCGGGGCTCATGGCACCGATATTCTGGCCGAGCAATTCGATGCTTTCAGGACTGGTGGTTTCTTCGCCGCTGAGCAGTGCGCAGAGTTCGTCCTGACCATTGCCGGCAACACCGGCGATGCCGAGAATTTCGCCGGCTTTTACCTTAAGGTTCAGGTTGTTAAGGGTAACGCCGAACGGATCTTCCGGGGTAAAGCTGAGGTTGTTCAGGCTGAGTGCGGTCTCTCCGCCCTCGGCTTTCTGATAATTCTGATTCAGCGGAGTATCTTCACCCACCATCATCCGCGCCAGATCTTCACTGCTGACTTCCTGTGGGTTGCAACGTCCGGTAACACGGCCGTTGCGCAATACGGTAGCGGCATTGCAGAGCTCGGTCACTTCGTCGAGCTTGTGGGAGATAAACAGAATGGAGCAGCCTTCAGCAGCGAGGGTCTTCAGGGTGCGGAACAGTTCGCGTACTTCCTGCGGGGTAAGAACCGAAGTGGGTTCATCGAGAATCAACAGCTTAATGTCCTGCAACAGACAACGGACAATTTCGACCCGCTGCTGTGCACCGACCGAGAGCGTATGTACATGGCGGTCAGGGTCCAGTGCCATTCCATAGTGCGTGGAAATCTCGCGGATGCGCTGACTCAGTGCTTCCATGTCCCGGCTTTCGTCTGCCGGCAGGCTCAGGGCAATATTTTCGGCAACGGTGAGGGTTTCAAACAGTGAGAAATGTTGGAACACCATACCAATACCCAGCTGGCGCGCATGAGCCGGGCCGTTCATCTGAATGGCTTCACCCTGCCAGGCAATCTTACCGGCGTCGGGTTTGATTACGCCGTAGATAATCTTCATCAGGGTACTTTTGCCGGCGCCGTTTTCCCCAAGTAAGGCGTGGGTCTCGCCGGCATTCACCAACAATTCAATATCATCGTTGGCAAGGCAGCCCGGATACTCTTTGCGGATACCGCTCAGATGCAGGCGCATGGTTGATTCTTGTGCTGGCACTAAGATTCCTCAAATTTAAAAGCTGACCACTTGGACAAATCGTTAGCAATTAGCTTGCCACATGCTGCAGCTACGCATCTCAGCATGTTTTGTTATATGCTTGACCAGTTGGTCAGGAAATTGCAACGCATTCCCCGGACAGAATTCTCTACTGAAATTCAGCTCTGTCGGGCGATGCCGCCGCGAATACGCTTTCAGGGCGTACAGGCCGCACGGATAAACAGAGCTGTCGGGCAGAAAACAGGTGTAAGCGTGATTCGATTTAACCTAAACGGTCGCTGGATTGAAGACAATAAAATTGATCCAAATTGTACCATTCTGAAATACCTGCGCACCACGATGATGCAACCTGATGCAAAAGAAGGTTGTGCAGCGGGAGATTGCGGAGCCTGCACATTGATGCTGGGTGAAATGACAGAGCGTGGTATTGAATACCGCACACTGAATGCCTGTATTGCGTTAATGGCTAATGTGCACGAACGCTATCTGTTAACCCCTTCTGGTATTGGTCGCGCCGGACAATTGCATCCGGCACAGCAGGCGATGGTTGATTGCCATAGTTCACAATGCGGATTCTGCACTCCGGGCTTTGTTATGTCGCTGGCTAATCTGTATCAGCAGACGGGCCTGCACGTGCAGCAAAGCGTGTTAACGGATGAGCAGATTCACGCTGCTCTTTCCGGAAACCTGTGCCGTTGTACCGGCTATCGTCCGATTATCGAAGCCGCACATAAAATGGCGGCACTGCCAGCCTGTGATGTCAGCGAGGTATCAGCCCGCAATGGCGTGCAAACCTTTAACCCGCAAAGCGATGTACCGGCCGATGGTTCTCCGGCGGCGCTGCAGGATGTTGATGGCCGCCGTTTATTTATGCCATTAACTGAAAAGCAACTGAAAGCGTTGCTGCGCGACTATCCGGATGCCTGCCTGTGGGCCGGTGGTACCGATGTAGGCCTGGAAATTACCCAGCGCTTTAAACAATTCGACACCATTATTTGCCTTAACCGTATCAGCACGCTTGCCCGGACACAGGTTCTGGACGAGCAGTTATGGTTGGGAGCCGGTGTTACCTACAGTCAGGCTGAGCATGAGCTGGCTGATCTTTTTCCTTCGTTTGCTCAGCTCTTGCATCGAATTGGCTCACGCCAGATCCGCAATATGGGCACTTTGGGGGGCAATATTGCTAATGCTTCACCGATTGGCGATACGCCCCCCGCTTTTTTAGCGTTAAATGCGACGCTGGAAATTGACGGAAACCATGGCCGCCGTGAGGTTGCCATTAATGATTTTTATCTGGGTTATAAACAGACCGTGCTGCAACCCGGTGAATATTTACGCGCCATACGCATTAATAAATTACAGAGCAGCGAATCGCTGACGCTGCATAAAATCAGTAAGCGTTACGATGATGATATTTCTGCGGTTATGTTTGCACTCTTTATGGATGTGCAGAACGGCATTATAAAAAATGCACGTCTGGCCTGCGGTGGTGTCGCGGCTACGCCATTACGGGCACAGAAAACCGAGCAGGCATTAATTGGCCAGCCGTTTTCTGAAAGTACGTTTTTACAGGCTGCGAACTTCATCGGGCAGGATTATCAGCCGCTGTCGGACGTTCGCGCCAGTAAAGAATATCGTCTGCAGGTTACGCGTAATCTGATGCTGAAAAGCTATCTGGAATTAACCGCCGGACAGGCAGGAGATGCAGCATGAGCCAGGTTTCTTCAAAAGTAACGCCCTGGGAAGCACGTCGCCAGCGTCCGGTAAAAGGTAAAAGCGGCAGTAAGCTGGCGCATGAAAGCGCTGAAAAACACGTACTGGGTACGGCAACCTATATTGATGATATGCCAGAACTGGCCGGAACCTTATTTGCTGCTGTCGGAAAAAGTACCATTGCCCATGGAAAAATCCTGTCGCTCAATTTAACCGCCGTGCGCAATGCGCCGGGTGTGGTTGATGTGATTACACTGGATGATATTCCCGGTGAAAAAGATATTGGCCCGGTCTTTAAAGGCGACCCGATATTTGCCGATGGCGTGGTGGAATTTCACGGTCAGGCACTATTTGCCGTGCTGGCGGAAAGCTTTGAGCAGGCCAAGCGTGCAGTGTTGCTGGCGCAGGTCAGTTATGAAGAACAGCAGGCACTGTTAACCATTAAAGATGCGTTGCAGCAGAATGCCTTTGTTCGCCCTGCACACAGTATGCAGAAAGGTGATGCTGCGTCCGCTATTGCCGCAGCGCCGATACAGATGAGTGGTGAGCTGTATGTAAAAGGGCAGGAGCATTTTTATCTGGAAGGCCAGATCAGCTACGCCCTGCCAGCCGAAGACGGTGGTATTAAATTATATTGCTCCAGCCAGCATCCGACGGAAGTTCAGAAGCTGGTTTCTGAAGTGCTGGATCTGCCAATCAACCATGTGCAGGTTGAGGTGCGGCGCATGGGCGGTGGTTTTGGTGGTAAAGAAACCCAGGCGGCACAGTGGGGTTGTATCGCTTCGGTTTTTGCCCGGCGCCAGAACAGTCCGGTAAAAATGCGTCTCGACCGCCAGGACGATATGGTATTAACCGGCAAGCGCCATGATTTTTATAACCGTTATCAGCTGGGCATTGATGAAAACGGTAAAATTCTCGGTGCTGATATTGAGCTGGCCGGTTTTTGCGGATACTCGCCGGATTTATCCGATGCCATTGTTGATCGAGCGATGTTCCATGTGGATAACGCCTATGATCTGAATAACGCCCGTGTCATCGGTCATCGCTGTAAAACCAATACCGTATCGAATACTGCTTATCGTGGTTTTGGCGGGCCGCAGGGAATGATTTTTGCCGAAGCCATGCTGGACGATATTGCCCGTAAAGTGGGTAAAGATCCGCTGGATGTACGTAAGGCCAACTTTTACCGCGACGGCGGCAGTACCCATTACGGCCAGCCGGTTGAGGATTTCTTTTTACCCGAACTGGTTGAACAGCTGGAACAGGATTGTGACTACCGTGCACGCCGTGCCGCCATTACCGAGTTTAATCGTACTAACCGCTGGAAAAAACGCGGCCTGGCATTAACACCGGTGCGTTTTGGTATTTCATTTACCATTCAGTTTTTAAATCAGGCCGGTGCGCTGGTACATATCTATACCGATGGTTCGATTCACCTGAATCATGGCGGTACAGAAATGGGGCAGGGGTTATTTACCAAAGTGGCCCAGGTCGTTGCCCATGAGTTCGATCTTGATATTGATATGATTCAGGCCAGTGCCACAGCGACCGATAAGGTACCGAATACCTCGCCAACAGCGGCGTCATCCGGCTCGGATTTAAATGGTAAGGCCGCGCAGAATGCCTGCCAGATTCTTAAGTCGCGGCTGGTGCAGTTTGCGCAACAGCATTATCAGGTGAATGCCAGCGACGTACGCTTTATTAATAATCATGTGGTTATCGGTGCCGATGAGAACAGCGCGCAATGGATCTCCTTTGCCGACTTCGTCACTCTGGCGTACCAGAACCGCGTATCCCTTTCGACCACCGGTTATTACGCCACACCAAAAATTCATTACAACCGTGACACTGCCAGTGGGCGTCCGTTCTTTTATTTTGCCTTTGGCGCCTGCTGCGCCGAAGTCGAAATTGATACCCTGACCGGTGAATATAAAGTACTGCGTGCCGATATTCTGCACGACGTTGGCCGTTCGCTGAATCCGGCGATTGATATTGGCCAGATAGAAGGCGGTTTTATTCAGGGCATGGGGTGGTTAACCACGGAAGAGTTATTGTGGGACGATAAAGGCCGTCTGCAATCCAACTCCGCAGCGACCTATAAAATTCCGACATCGGTTGATATTCCAGCACACTTTAATGTGCAGCTGTTCGACCGCGCTAACGCTGAAGATACCATTTATAACTCCAAAGCCGTTGGCGAGCCGCCATTCATGCATGGCATTGCCGTCTGGTGTGCTCTGCGTGATGCGGTCGCCAGTGTGGCGGATTATAAAATCAGTCCGCCGCTGGATACCCCGGCAACCCCTGAGCGGGTATTAAATGCGCTGATGTTCTGTCAGCAGGAGAGCAAGGCATGAAATTTGTGCGCTGGTACGATGCAATTGCCCGCTGCCAGCAACGCAGCGACTCTTATGTCATTGCCACAGTAATGGGCAGTGCTGGCTCTGTACCGCGCGATCCCGGCAGTAAGATGGTCATCACCGCTCAGGATCAGTTTGACACTTTGGGCGGTGGCCAGCTTGAATTTCAGTTAATTCAGAAAGCGCGGGCATGGTTGGCTGAAACCGCCGGAACAGTCAGTACGCAGCTCAGTAAAACAGGCCCGCTTGCCTTGCAGAAAATGGAAAAAATCCCGCTGGCAGCCAAAGCCGGGCAGTGTTGTGGCGGCAGTGTCAGCGTACTGCTGGAATTATTTCAGCTGCAGACTGCACCACTGGTGGTCTTTGGTGCCGGTCATGTGGCCAAAGCCCTGATGAATATTCTGGGCGGGCTGGAGCAGCCGGTTATCTGGGTGGATAACCGCGCGGAACAATTTCCGCCGGCAGATACACTGGCCGCCAATATTGATTGTGTTTGCCAGCCTGAACCGGTCGATATGATTGCAAAACTGCCTGCAGGCAGTGAGCTGGTGATTCTGACCCATAATCATCAGCTGGATTTTGAATTATTACAGGCGGCACTGGCGCGTACAGATTTCCGTTTTATAGGCTGCATCGGCTCGCAAACCAAAACCGAGCGCTTTGCCCTGCGTTTGCAACATGCCGGGTTAACGGCTGAGCAACTGGCGCAACTGACCATGCCCATCGGCCTGCCACAGGTCGGCGGGAAATTACCGATGGAAGTGGCGGTATCGGTCGCCGCCCAGCTGCTGGCACGGAAAACTTCAGCGGCTGCGACAGATACAGAAGACAAAGCCCGGCGCAAAGGCCTGAGCTGGAAACAATTGCAGGAAGGGCTGACCGGTGACGCACTGACGTCATCAGAACATCAGCCTGTAAGTCATCCTTAGGGCCTGTCGACACTAATTGAATAGGTCCTGCTGAGAGCTAGTTTTTCTCAGAACAAGGAGAGAGGAGTGATATTAGCGGGCTAAATGAATGACGAACGACGAAGTTAATGAAAAAAACTGGCCTCAGCCCGAAGGGTTATGGCTAAAAATCCCTCATCCTGCGTTGCTGTTCGTTCGCTTAACCCGTTAGACCACACTCTCAGCGCCTTGTTTGAGATATTTTTAGCCAATAACAGGCCTGTTTAATTAGTGTCGACAGGCCCTAATAACCTGACGATCCGATCATCGTCAGAATTATCCGTCTGATAATGTTGAGAAGAATATGAAAAACGAAGTGCATCCTTACAGTGAGTGGATTGATCTGGCAAACCGTCGTCTGGGCGGTCAGGTGCTGAGCTGCAGTGATGATTTCTTTGCTGAAATGGAAAACCTGATCAAGCCGGAAGCCCCGGTCTTTATTGACGGTAAATACACCGACCGCGGTAAATGGATGGATGGCTGGGAAAGCCGCCGTAAGCGTGTTGCCGGTTACGACTGGGCCATTCTTAAACTGGGAACCCAGGGCCGCATCAAGGGCTTTAACGTATGCACTACGCACTTTGCCGGTAACGCGCCGAAGCAGGTATCGATTGAAGCCTGTAACAGCAAAACAGCACCGGATAACAGCACTGAGTGGACCATGATCGTCGCGCAGCAGGACGTAAATCCGGACAGCAATAATTTTATTGATTGTGATTCCGCTGGTGTGTGGACTCACCTGCGTATCAATAGTTTCCCCGATGGTGGCATAGCCCGTTTACGTGTGTACGGCGAAGCGGTGATGGACAGTAACTGGTTCCTGCCGGGTGAGCCTGTGGATCTGGCCTTCGTTAAAAACGGTGCGCGCCCGGTGGAGTGCAGCGATATGTTCTTCAGCTCGATGAGCAACCTGATCATGCCCGACCGTGGCGTCAATATGGGAGACGGCTGGGAAACCAAGCGTCGTCGCGGTGGCCGTGAATGCGACTGGATTATTATTAAGCTGGCCGGTACCGGCAGCATTAAAAAAGTCGTGGTCGATACCGCGCACTTTAAAGGTAATTATCCGGATGGTTTCTCACTGCTGGGCATTACCATGCCGGAAGGTGAGCATCCGCAGGAAACTTCTGAGTGGGTACCAGTGATTGAACGTGAGAAACTGACGGCCGATGCCGAACATTTCTACAAAGACGAAGTGATCAGTGGCGAGCAGACCTTTACTCATATCAAACTGAATATGTACCCGGATGGCGGTATCAGCCGTTTACGCGTGTTCGGTTTTTTGAACACAGATAAATAGTCGGTTTTCTGAATACAGATAAATAATGGATTCCTGAAGGATGCCCAATGACACTCGATGAACTGAATAACCTGACGGTGGCGGAGGCCATCGCCGCCTTTACCAGTTGCTGTGCGGCAGAACGCTGGGTGGAAAAAGTGGTTGCCGCGCGCCCCTATGCCTCGGTGGATGAGCTGCTGCAGAAGGCGGATGAATTCTGGTGGGCAATGGAAGAGCCTGATTTTCTGCAGGCTTTTACCGCCCATCCGAAAATCGGTGATGTAAACTCACTGCGCGCTAAATACGCCAATACCAAAGCCATCGCCTCGCACGAACAGAGCGGAGCAACGGGTGCGACCGAGGCCGTACTGGAGGCTTTGGCGGCTGGTAACAGTGCCTATGAAGAAAAGTTTGGCTTTATTTTTATCGTATTTGCCACCGGCAAGAGTGCCGGGCAGATGCTGGCACTGCTGGAGCAGCGACTGCCGAACAGCCGTGAGCAGGAAATCCGTAATGCCGCTGAGAATCAGATGATGATTACCGATTTGCGCATTAAAAAGATTCTTGGCTTAGTCTGAACAGATAAGGCGCTGTCAGATTGTTGCGAACGTAGCAGGTATAACAATGCCGTGGAGTAATAATGAGTAAAAGTGTAATTACCACGCATATCCTCGACACCCAGCGCGGCCGTCCGGCGGTTGGGGTTGAGGTGCGTTTATTTAAATCAGCAACCGCTTCTGTTGCTGACCCGCAATGGCAAAGCATGGCCAGTGCCGCGACCAACGAAGATGGCCGTATTATTGACTGGCTGGGAACCCGTGAGCGTGAGTCCGGACTGTACAAACTGGAATTCGCGACCGGGGCCTATTATGCCGCACAGGGTCTGAGCACTTTGTATCCGCAGGTGGATATCCTGTTTGAAATCGATACGCCAACCGAGCACTACCACGTGCCGCTGTTGCTGTCGGCCAATGGTTTCTCGACTTACCGTGGTTCCTGAGGAATTCAGTGATGGAATTAATTCTGCAACCTGAGCCTTTAACCGCCGAAAGTTTTGCGCCCTTCGGTGAGCTGGTGAGCGTGCGTGGTAAGCCGGTTATGATTAATAACGGCACCACCGAGCGTTACCATAATCTGGCGCAGGTTACCGTGGGGGCAGAGCCACAAAGCGGGCAGGGTATTATCAGTATTTTCCGCGCCCAGCCACGTACCCTGCCGATGAGCATTGGCATGATGGAACGTCATCCACTGGGCAGTCAGGCATTTCTGCCGTCGTCGGATGAACCTTATCTGGTGCTGGTATGCCTGAGCCATATTGTTAATGGCGATGAGGTGCCAGACCCATCCAGCTTTAAGCTGTTTCTCGCCAGTGGTGAGGAAGGCGTGAATTACAAAGCCAATTGCTGGCATCATCCGTTGCTGGCATTAAACCGTGTGTGTGATTTCTGGATCGTCGACCGCGTTGGTCCGGGCAATAATCTGGAAGAGTTTTTCTTTCCGGACGATTGGAATATCCGAATAAACTTGTGAGAAAGAACATGAATTATCAGGGCTACCGGGGACGCGTGCTGCATTTCCTCGATGAACAGACTCCCCAGTATTTTGCCGATGGTCTGCTGATCACCGACACCGATGCCGGCACCGTGATTGGTTGTGGCGATGCCGCCACCATGCTGGCTCAGTATCCGGATATCCACGTGACTCAGTACGATAATGCCCTGATTATGCCGGGCTTTATCGACACCCATATTCATTATCCGCAAGTGGATGTGATTGCCTCCTACGGCGAGCAGCTGCTCGACTGGCTGAATAATTACACTTTCCCGACGGAAGTGAATTTCGCCAACACCGACGTCGCCAATAATGCAGCGGAATTTTTCCTGCAGGAACTGCTGAAAAACGGTACGACTACGGCACTGGTGTTCGGTACTGTGCATAAGAGTGCGGTGGATGCCTTTTTCGAAATCAGTCAGCGCCTGAATACACGTATGATCTGCGGCAAGGTGATGATGAACCGTCATGCACCGGAAGCGTTGTGCGATACGGTAGAAAGCTCGATCGCTGATACTCAGGAACTGATCGACCGCTGGCATAATAATGGCCGTCAGCTTTACGCCATTACCCCGCGCTTTGCCATTACCTCCACGCCGGAACAACTGGCGGCGGCGGGACAACTGATGGCCGATAATCCGGGTGTTTATATGCAGACCCATCTGGCGGAAAATCTGGATGAAATTGCTTTTGTAAAAGAGCTGTTCCCGGAGCGTAAAAGCTATCTGGATGTGTACGATCATTACGGCCTGCTCGGCGAACGCAGTGTATTTGCGCACTGTGTGCACCTCGATGCTGAGGATTATCAGCGTATGAGCGAAACCGGCAGCAAAATTTCGTTCTGCCCGACGTCGAACCTGTTTCTCGGCAGTGGTTTATTCCAGCTGGATGATCAGCCGTTCCCGGTGGACGTCAGCGTAGCAACCGATGTCGGCGGTGGTACCAGTTTTTCGATGCTGCAAACCATGAATGAAGCCTACAAAATCTGCCAGTTAAAAGGCAGTAAACTGGCGCCGCAACGCGCCTTTTATATGATGACGCTGGGTAACGCTAAAGCGCTGTCGGTGGACGATAAAATCGGTAATTTCGAAAGCGGTAAAGAAGCCGATTTTGTTGTGCTGGATCTGGCGGGTACCGATCTGATGAAGCGTCGTCAGTCAATCTGTAAAACCCTGGACGAAACCCTGTTCAGCCTGATGATCCTCGGCGATGACCGTGCAGTACGCGAAACCTTCGTTGCCGGCCGTTCGGTCTGGACCAAGCCGGAGGCCCATTAATGGAAGGCTATATCTTTGACTGGCTGAATCTTTTTCTGCGCTGGTTTCACGTGCTGGCCGGTATCGCCTGGATCGGTGCATCCTTTTATTTTGTCTGGCTCGATCTGAGCCTGGAAAAACCCAGCGACGAAAATGAAGCGCGCGGTATTAAAGGCCAGTTATCCGCCATTCATGGTGGTGGTTTCTACGAGGTGGTGAAATACAAGCTCGGGCCGCAGGTGATGCCGGCTAATCTGCACTGGTTTAAGTGGGAAGCCTACACCACCTGGCTGACCGGTTTTTCGTTGCTGGCGGTGATGTATTACTGGGGTGCGCAGCAATATCTGATTGATCCGGCCAAGGTGGCATTTTCACCGGCGGCGGCTATTGGCAGCAGTCTGCTGTTTCTGGCCGTGGGTTTTGCGGTTTATGAATTGCTGATTAAAAGCCCATTGCGCAACAGCAATAAAGGCTTTGCTTCTGTTCTGTTTGTATTTCTGGTGTTTATGGCCTGGATGGCTGATCAGCTGTTTGCTGACCGTGCGGCTTATATTCATGTCGGTGCTTTAATCGGCTCGATTATGGCCGGTAACGTGTTCTTCGGCATTATGCCGTCGCAGCGTGAACTGGTACGTGCGGTAACTGCCGGTGAAACCCCGGATGCGCGTTATGCTATGCTGGCCAAACTACGCTCAACCCATAACAACTACCTGACCCTGCCGCTGGTCTTTATCATGATCAGTAATCATTATCCGATGACCTATGGCCATGAATATGCCTGGCTGGTACTGGCTATGATTGCGGTAATTACCGGTCTGGTGCGTCATTTCCTGAATTTAAAAACCCAGGGTGCCGGAGTAAAACCGGGTTATTTAATCAGCGCCTTTATTCTTACTGTTGCTCTGGCTTTCTGGATGGCGCCCAAACCGGTTGCAACGGTAGGTAGCGTCATTAATGCCGACCAGGCATTGCATATTACCCATCTGCGTTGCGCCGAATGTCACGCGGAATCTCCGACCAGTGATATGTTTAAAACGCCGCCGGCGGGTATTATCCTCGAGTCTGAAGCGCAACTTCTGCAGTACAAGGACCGTATGCTCAGCGCACTGCAAACCGGCTATATGCCACTGGCCAATATCACTGCCATGACTGAAGACGAGCGGGCGCAGTTGATTGTCTGGCTGCAGGCTAATTAGTGTTAACAGGCCCTGGCACAGTATTTTAATTGGAACGTTCTGGCTCGGGCGGGATGATGGTGTTCGGTGTATAGATAACCGCCTTCAGCGGTTTTTTATTGATACTGTTGAGCATATTTTTATAGGTCAGCTCACCAATACGGAAAAAGTCGATGCTGACCAATGAGTGCACCAGCTGTTCCTGCCGCAGCTGGTGGTATTCGGGCAGTACTTTGCCAACTCCGATAATGATCAGTGGCTTCTTTTTTCTCAGGTTTTCCTGAAAAGGCAGCAGGATGTTCTGGTATGCCTGGGGATCAATCAGAGGCCAGCTGCCAACAGACAGAAATACATCGGGTTTAATTTCAGTCAGGCTGATACGTATTTCAGCTAATGCGCGTTTGTTGCTGTCGCCGCTGTCCCAAAGACAACGTTCCGGCTCATACCAGCCACCCTCACCACGCAACGGCTGAGCGTCGATCAATGCCGGATTGCCGCTCAGTTCGCGTCTTATACCCAGAACCCGCAAAGCGAGATTGGTATCGTGTTCCGCGGTCATTAAACATACAGAACCGCCATTGGGGTAAATTGCTTTTGCCTGACGGGCGAGATCGCGCCCGAACTGTTGGTTGTCGGTGCCGACATAGCTCAGGCTCAGATTTTGTTCTCGCTCAGCGAATGGCGAATCAAAAGTCATGACCGGAATTATTGCCTGAGATACGGCCTGCGCAATAACATCCGATTTGGTCACCGATATTGCCATGGCGCTATAGCGCCGGCTATTGATTGCACTTTCGATGGCTTTAGCCTGAATACGGGCGCTGGTTTCCTGCTCCGGGCCGAGCAATACACAATGATCGCTATTTTTTTGTGCTGCAGCCTCACAGCCACGCCAGACTTCAATAAAGTTCTGATCGCTGGTGCTTTTGGCAATCAGGGCGAATTCCCGGCCATCAGCGATGACGCTGTGTGATAGCAAACAGATAAACAGCAGGCATATCTTCCGTGTCGACATTAACGCTCTCCATTAGCACTCCCGTGTATCTGATAGCGTATTCCGCTACGGATTACCAGTCCGAACAGAGTTCGTTAATGCTAATAAAACCATGTTTTTAAAAGGGGTAATGTGGCGTGTATCGTTCATTACTGTAACCTGATTTTACTGTCTTACTTCTCAGTAATGATAAAATGGCGGAGCTATATAGGAACGTTAAGGATCGTTTATGACGCACAACCAGCAGGTGAGTGCCAATATCACCCGCCTGAAGGAAAAAATTGAAGCTGCGACCAGCCAGCATGATCTGGTCGCTACGATCCGCTCGCTGGAACATCATCCGGGCCCTCTGGATTACAAAGATAAGCCCTGGCAGGTGATCGGCTTGCTGTTTATGGGGTTAGGCGGGCTGGCGCTCTACAGTGTTTTCAGCCGGAGTCTGCCCTATGAGTTTGATTATTTTCTCAGTGTTGTTCTGTACTACAGCCAGTATTGGTTACCGGTAGCAATCGTTGTTTTCTGGCAGCTCTGGCGTGAGGAAAAAGGAAAAGCAGGCTTTTTATCCAGATACTTTAAAACGCCGGCGCAACGCATGGCCGCCGCCGGCGGAATAACTCTGGTTGTGGTGCTGATGCCGTTCTGGGGGCTGGTTTACTGGGAAGGGTTGCAAACACTGACGCTGCTTGTTTCCGGTGGCGGCTTTGCCTCTTCTGAAGTGGGGTTGCCGTTGTTGCTGCTGGTTATCGGTGGCATTGTCTGCTGGCGTCTGTATCAGCGTAAGCATTGGCGCAGGCCGCTGTCAGAACGGATCAGTCTGCTTGATATTCTGTTTAATAACGGCCTGAAGGCTTTGCCTTTCAACGGGAAAGAGAAAGCCAAAGAGCTGGGTCAGCAGTTTAAGGAATTTATCCGCGGCAATGATCTGCGCGAAATTCAGCACCTGTATCAGGGACATTATGAGGGCGAGCTGCATCGTTTTGATTACCGCCTCTACCGTTTTCATTATGTTGTCCGTCGTAGCGAAACTTACACCGACTCCAAGGGGAATACCCGTACCCGGGTAGTAAGAAACAGCTATTACCGTCATGGCCTGCTGTTGCACTTCCCGTTTTCCAGAGGGCTGAGTCTTAACGCTGGCAGCGGCATATCTTTCAGTGGTGAAAAGTACACGACGGCGTCAAATGAATTTAACCGGGTATTCAGCATCCGGGCTGATGAAGAGATTGTAGCGGCGCGCTTTTTATCACCCGCTGTGATTGAAGCAATGCTAGCGATCGCGGCTGAGTACTCACGTCCTGTGCTGGAAATAAACGCCGGTGGCGATCTTTGTTTTGCTTTCAGCAACGACGATATTCTGGAACATAAGCGCACTTATAATCTGGAAAGTCCCGTTGAATTTGCCAGCGAAATTGCTAAACACGATGAGCTTGAAAAGCTCAATGGCCTGTTGTTTCAGATACACAACCTGATGCGCCTGACTGACAACAATTTTCAACTTTAACCGGGCGTCCGGTACGCCTTGATGGAGGCTTTATGAGCGATTTTTATTTTTTACTGTTACCCGTGATTTTGCTGGTCGCTGTGGTTGTTATCTATAACGGCATTATTGGAAAGTTTAATGCCGTTGACCGTGCCTGGGCTTCGGTTCTGACCCAGGAGCGGCAGAAGAATAAAATTATTCCCCATGTTGAAAAGCTGGTTGAAGAGTACAAACTGCATGAAAGCAGTGTTCTGGCGGATGTTACCCGTCTGCGTAACAGCATTGACGAGCTTGGTAAGCAATCATCTGCCGCACCTGATACCGTCAGGCTGGCTGAGGCTGAAAGACATACGGCCAGTCTGTTGCAGGGACTTAAAGTGGCTGTCGAGGCTTATCCGGAGCTGAAGGCTTCTGATCTGTATATGAAACTGATGGCAGAAATATCGGAGCAGCAGGAGCAGATTGGTGCTGCGCTGCGCATCTTTAACCGTAATGTTGAAGAGTTTAATAATGCGATTCAGATGTTCCCCGGCTCACTGGTGAACTCTTTACTGAACCACAAGCAGCCGGTACAGAGTTTTACCGATGCTGAGGCGCAAGATGGTTTTGACTATAAGCCTAACCTCTGACCTATATTAAACATAAAAAAACCGGCTATTAGCCGGTTTTTTTATGAGTCAGTCTCTGCTGCTGACAATCAGACTCGCCGGATCAAAAAAGCCAACACCACTTTCCACACTGCCGGGTTGCGGGCTGCTGAGAATATGATTCTTCATCTTTCCGATGATATGCATCTCGCAGGGTTTGCAGTCGAACTTCAGGGTTAATACCTCGTCACCGTTAACCAGCTGCATATCTTTGACCTTGGTAATCACCCCGGTAACGCCCTTGGCCTGTTTCGGGCAAAGGTTAAAAGAAAAACGCAGGCAGTGCTTGGTGATCATGACCGGCACATCGCCCGTTTCCTGATGCGCTTCGTAGGCCGGTTCAATCAGTTCAACGCCAAAGCGTTTATAAAAGGCACGGGCTTTTTCGTTGTAAACGTTATCGAGGAAGGTCAGCTGGCTGTCCGGATAAACAGGCGCGGGTTCACTGACGGCCTTGCGCTGTCCGCGCGGATGGGCGGCAATACGGGCGGCGGTCAGTGCATCAATGGCATCGCGGCGCAGGGTTTTTAACTGCGAGCCGGGAATAAACCAGGCCTCGCCGTTTATCTGAATCCGGTCGGCGTGATAAATGGTGTTACCCAGTTTGCCAAAGGTATCCTGCAGTTGCTGCTGTGCTTTCTCTGCGTTGTTGGCAGGCTCGAACGGACCTTTTAATGTCAGCGTTACGCTGCTGCCTTTTTCGCTACCATTTTCAATACTGGTAAGTGTCGCGCTCAGAGCATCCTGTGTAGCCTGAATATCCCAGTTAACCAGCACGCGGCGCTCGGCGGATTTTTTCAGCAGTGCCTGCTGCCAGTTATGATCCAGATTACGGTTCAGCTTTGCCGGTAAACGCAGTTTTTTTAATTCTTCCGGCATTTCGTTGGGTGCTACGCGGTATTGCCAGACGTGCTGCATTTCACCCTGATCATTCTCCAGGTCAAAATCCGCAATCGGGTAAACATTATTCACACGGAAGCCCACCACTTCGCGTTTGACCAGCACGTTGAGGCCATCGCCGTTGGTGAGTTCGGTATCGGTCTGTACGGTTAGTTCGCTCTTGCCAACACCAATTAATTCACCGACCGGCAGGCCAACGAATTTAGGCGAATCGAAGGCGCCGATATCAATTTTACGCTCACTGACAAAGTAATCGGTGCTGCCACGGTGAAAGGTTTTATCCGGGTTCGGGGCAAAGAAATGTTCGGTATAACCGCTGGAAGCACGCGCCAGATCCGGACGATCATTAAGAATATCATCCAGCAGCTGACGGTAATGGGCAGTGATGTTTTTTACATAGCTGACGTCTTTGTAGCGTCCTTCAATTTTGAAGGAACGGACGCCGGCATCCACCAGATCGCGCAGATTGGCGGTCTGATTATTATCTTTCATCGACAACAGGTGCTTGTCGTAGGCGACCACGCCACCGTTTTCGTCTTTTAAGGTGTAGGGCAGGCGGCAGGCCTGTGAGCAGTCACCGCGGTTGGCGCTGCGTCCGGTCTGGGCGTGGGAAATATTGCACTGACCGGAAAATGCCACGCACAGCGCACCGTGAATAAAAAACTCCACGGCGGCATCAACGCTGTCGGAAATTTCTTTAATCTGAGCGAGGTTAAGTTCCCGTGCCAGAACAATTTGCGAGAAACCGGCGCGGGATAAAAACTGTGCTTTTTCCAGCCGGCGGATATCACACTGAGTGGAGGCGTGCAGTTCGATCGGCGGAATATCCATTTCCAGCACGCCCATGTCCTGCACGATTAACGCATCGACACCGGCGTCGTACAGCTGGTGAATCAGCTGGCGCGCAGGTTCGACTTCGTCGTCGTGTAGAATGGTGTTCAGGGTGACGAATACTTTGGCGTGGAATAAACGGGCAAACTCCACCAGGCCGGCAATATCAGCCACCGAGTTGCTGGCGTTATGGCGTGCGCCGAAGCCGGGGCCACCGATATACACCGCATCGGCACCGTGCAGAATCGCTTCTTTGGCAATGGCCGCATCGCGGGCGGGACTTAACAGTTCGAGCTGGTGTTTTTTCAGCATGGCAGTACCGGGAATTCACCAATTTTTCAGAGCCGGAAATAAAATTGCCGGAGCTTTGCCTGATAATGCAAAAGTCCGGCAATGGTGTGGCGGCAGCCTTAACGGCCGCGCCGTTTACAGCAGGCTGTTTACGGCTTCGACCACCGCTTCGGTGGTAATACCGAATTCTTTAAACAGCAGTGGCGCCGGTGCAGATTCACCAAAGGTGTCCATACCGATGATCTTGCCGTTCAGGCCAACGAATTTGTACCAGTAATCTTTGTGCAGTGCTTCTACCGCAACGCGGGCAGACACAGACGCAGGCAGTACCGATTCGATGTATTCAGCGCCCTGCTTGCAGAACACTTCAGCACACGGCATAGAGACAACGCGTACGTTCTTACCGGCCAGTTGTGCGGCGGCAGCGGTCGCCAGTTCCACTTCGGAACCGGTGGCGATGATGATGGCGTCCGGTGTACCGGCACAATCTTTCAGGATGTAACCACCACGGGCAACGGCAGCAACCTGTTCGGCAGAACGTGGCTGATGCTGCAGGTTCTGACGGGAGAAGATCAGCGCGCTTGGGCCGTCTTTACGCTCAATCGCCGATTTCCAGGCGGTGGCTGCTTCGACGGTGTCGCATGGGCGCCAGGTTTCCAGATTCGGGGTGTTACGCAGGTTAGCAACCTGTTCTACCGGCTGGTGCGTCGGGCCGTCTTCGCCCAGACCGATGGAGTCGTGGGTGTAAACGAAGATAGAGCGTTGCTTCATCAGCGCGGCCATACGCACGGCGTTACGGGCGTATTCCATAAACATCAGGAAGGTGGCGCCGTAAGGTACAAAACCTTTGTGCAGGGCGATACCGTTCATCATCGCGCTCATGGCGAATTCACGTACGCCGTAGAATACGTAGTTACCGGAGGCATCGGTTTCGCTTACGCCCTGACAACCTTTCCACAGTGTCAGGTTGGAACCGGCGAGGTCAGCAGAACCGCCGAGGAATTCAGGCAGCAGCGGGCCAAAGGCGTTCAGGGTGTTTTGTGAGGCTTTACGTGAAGCAACCACTTCACCTTTGGCCTGACATTCTTCGATATAAGCCTGTGCCTGAGCAGAGAAATCGGCAGGCAGATCACCGGCTACGCGGCGTTTGAATTCGGCAGCCAGTTCCGGGTAAGCGGCAGCGTAAGCGGCGAATTTTTCGTCCCAGCTTTGTTCTGCGGCCTGACCTTTCTCTTTCGCGCTCCAGCCAGCGTAAACGTTTTCCGGAATTTCGAAGGCGCCGTGTTTCCAGCCCAGACGCTCGCGGGTCAGGGCGATTTCGTCGTCACCCAGTGGGGCGCCGTGGCATTCTTCTTTGCCTTCTTTATTCGGTGAACCGAAACCAATGATGGTTTTGCAGCAGATCAGGGTTGGCTGCTCAGTGTTGGCGCGGGCGGTTTCGATGGCCTGTTTGATCTCTTCCGGATCGTGGCCGTTAACGCGTGGGATCACCTGCCAGCCGTAAGACTCAAAACGCTTAACGGTATCGTCGGTGAACCAGCCTTCGACTTCACCATCGATGGAAATGCCGTTGTCATCGTAGAACGCAATCAGTTTGCCCAGACCCAGAGTACCGGCCAGAGAGCAGGCTTCGTGGGAGATACCTTCCATCATGCAGCCGTCACCCATGAAAACATAGGTGTGGTGATCGACCACGTTGTGCTTGTCACGGTTGAACTGGGCGGCCAGTACTTTTTCGGCCAGCGCCATACCCACACCGTTGGCAATACCCTGGCCCAGTGGACCGGTGGTGGTTTCAATGCCCGGTGCGTAACCGTATTCCGGGTGGCCCGGAGTTTTGGAGTGCAGCTGACGGAAGTTCTTCAGATCGTCGATAGACAGATCGTAGCCGCTCAGGTGCAGCAGGGAGTAGATCAGCATGGAGCCGTGGCCGTTGGACAGGATAAAACGGTCGCGATCGGCCCACTCAGGGTTGTTCGGGTTGTGCTTGAGGTAGTCGTTCCACAGTACTTCGGCGATATCGGCCATGCCCATAGGGGCGCCCGGGTGACCGGATTTGGCTTTCTGTACGGCGTCCATGCTCAGTGCGCGGATGGCGTTCGCCAGTTCGGTACGAGATGTCATGTAACGACTCCTGAATCTGAATTCTGTATTGCTGCCGTTACTTAAGCGGATATGCGCCGCAACGGATTCAGCGGGTTAAAAAAGGGGCGCTATTGTCGCGCAGATCCCGGTGTTCAGCAATGGCGAAGGGGGCCGGAACGGCGGATTATGACAACTTCGTGGCGGGCTTTTCTGTCGTACCGGCCTCTGAGCCGCACTCAGGGGCTGGCAAGCGGCAGAACCAGTGGGCAGAAGCGGGGGTTAGCGGTGTAAACAGGGGTAGATTGCGGCTATATCCTGCAACTCTGCCGCCCGAATCTGGCTGAGTTGAACCCGGAAAATCAGGGGGAGTTCTGACACACTGTGCGCCTCACTACGGCGACCGCAGTAACCGCTGCGACAGCAACAGCCGCCGTCGCGCAGGCCAGAGTATTGAAAATAACACTTAAAATAGTACCTAAAATAACAACAGCCGGTGGTTGTAACCGCCAGCAGACTGCCGCAGCAGGCAGGCACAGGAGACTCAGATGAAAGACTTCAAAAATAAAGTAGCGGCGATTACCGGTGCAGGTTCGGGCATTGGTCGTGCGCTGGCCATTAATCTGGCGCAGCAGGGTTGTCATCTGGCGTTAAGCGATGTCAGTGCCAAAGGTCTGGAAGAAACTGCACAGATGCTGCAGGGCTATGGGGTTAAAGTAACCACCGATATTCTCGATGTGTCAGATCGTGAAGCGGTCTACGCATGGGCCGATAAAACCGCCCGCGAGCACGGCAAAGTAAATATGATTTTCAACAACGCCGGTGTGGCGTTGTCCGGTACTGTGGGTGCTCTGAGTCTGGAAGATTACCAGTGGATTATGGACATTAACTTTAACGGCGTGCTGTATGGCACCAAGGCATTCCTGCCCCATCTGGAAGCGGCCGGCGAAGGCCATATTATTAACACCTCCAGTATCTTTGGTCTGGCGTCACAGCCATTAATGAGCGGCTATAACGCCAGTAAATTTGCGGTGCGCGGACTGACCGAATCTCTGCGCCAGGATCTGGAAATCTCCCGCTCTCCGGTCAGCTGCAGCTGTGTACACCCGGGCGGCATTAAAACCAATATCGCCAAATCTGCGCGTATGGATGCCAGCTGTGCACAGGTAACAGGTACATCTGAAGAAGAAGCGACCAAAGAATTTGAAAAGCTGTTTATCACCACGCCGGATAAAGCCGCCAAGACCATTCTCAATGGTGTGCGTAAAAACAGCCGCCGTATTCTGATTGGCCCGGATGCGCGTATGTTTGACCTGCTGGTGCGTATGCTGCCGGCCACTTATCAGTGGATTTTCACCAAAGCTGTACAGCTGCAGTCGAAAAAAGCCGCGCAACGGGCGAAAAACGCCTGATAACGATGCGGTGCTCTGAGCATTAAGAAAAACGGGAGGCCTGCCTCCCGTTTTTATTGTTTCGCTTTTTTTATTGTTCCGCTCTTTTTCTTCTTCCGCACAGCGTAGCCGCTCTCTCCTTCCTTTTTTCTCAGGCCCGTTCACAAAACCGCTCAGCCTTTCTTGTTGATGTCTGGCCCGTGCTGATAATATTCCTCTCACTTTCAGGAGTGAGCTTTACAGCAGACCGCTTCATCTTCGCCATATGGCACGTTTAACAAGGAGGTTGTTAATGGAAACACCTGTACTTTATCCCGCTGGTCCGCAGCAGGTTCCGGCGGATCTGACCAAACCCCGCGGTTCCTATCAGCGTCAGGCCTGGCTGGCGATGGCTGGTCTGATGTTGTTTATGCTGGGGTATATCGCACTGGGTATTTGTTTTGCGGTGATTACCTTTAATGGTGTTGTGCATCTGCAGGACTGGGGTTTTGACCTGCTGCGGCTGACGATTACGGTTTGCGCCGGTTTGCTTACCTTATTTATCGGTAAATCACTGTTTGCAGTGCGTAAATCCGGAGACCCGCAGGGGATCGAAATTACCGAAAAAGACCAGCCGCAATTATTTTCTTTTATTTATCGTCTGGCGGATGAAATCGGCGCGCCACGTCCGCACCGGGTATTTCTGACACCAGAGGTTAATGCCGCTGTTTTTTATGATCTGTCGTTACTGAACCTGATTTTCCCGTCGAAAAAGAATCTGATTATTGGTCTGGGACTGGTGAATGTATTAACGCTGGGTGAATTAAAAGCAGTGCTGGCCCATGAATTTGGCCATTTTGCCCAGCGTTCGATGCTGGTAGGGCGCTGGGTGTATATCGCACAGCAGATTATTGGCCATATGCTGGCCACCCGTGACTGGCTGGATAATCTGGTACGTGGTCTGGGTCGTACCGATCTGCGTATTGCCTGGCTGGGCTGGTTGTTGTCGCTGATTATCTGGTCGATCCGCGCGGTGGTCGACACCATGTTCCGTCTGGTGATTATGGCCGAGCGCGCGCTCAGCCGCGAAATGGAATTTAACGCCGATCTGGTGGCTGTCTCCGTAACCGGCAGCGATGCCTTAATTAATGCTTTGCATAAATTGCAGGCTGCAGACCATGCCTGGCAGACGGCGCTGAATGTTGCTCAGACTGAGGCCGGTTCCGGTAAGCGCTTAAGCGATTTATTCAACGCTCAGAAAATTACCATGGAAGCCATGCGCAAAGTGCTCGACGATCCGCAGTATGGTGTACCTGCGCCGGTGGATCAGCCGGAAAACGCTGCCAGCCACCGGGTGTTTACCGAGTCGATGGCACGTCCGCCACAAATGTGGGCAACACACCCGGCCAACCGTGACCGCGAAGATAATGCCAAGGCACGTTACATTGCTGCAGACATTGATCCGCGCAGCGCCTGGGAAATTTTTGCCGAGCCGGATGTTCTGCGTGCGCAAATCAGCAGCAGTTTTTATAACGCCGAAAAACAGGATGAGCTGGAAGCCGTGACGGAAGACGATGCGGTCATGAGGCACTTTTCGCACAGCTCATTAGATCCGCAATATCGTGGCAATTACCTTAACCGCGATGTGATGCGTAATTTTTCTTCGCTGGCTGAGTTGCTGGAAAGCGGCAGCATTCAGGCCACGGCAGTTCAGTCTCTGAGCAAGGTTTACCCGCTGGAATTAAAAGAACAGCTGGCCGCCGCGCGCAGTCTGGAAAGTGAAATCAGTACATTAAAAGCCCTGCAGGATGGAGATCTGAAACCTTCCGGCGGCGTGATTCGCCATCGTGGAGAGGAAGTGCAGAAAGCCGATATTCCACAGGTTCTGGATCAGCTGTCACTGGAGCGTGCGGAACTGACGAAGGTGTTAAAGGAACACGATGCCAGCTGTCACCGCGCGCATCTGCAGGCCGCTGCCGAACTTGGCCGTGGCTGGGAAGCTTATCTGCATGGCCTGCTCAGCCTGCTGCATTCCTGCGAGCATCTGGCGGCGGTGGTGCGTAATGAACAGGCGTTGCTGGGCAATACCTGGGCGGTGATTACTGCCGATGGTCAGATCGGCTTTTTTGAAAAACGCCGCATGCTCAATGTTGCCCGTGCGGTACAGGATTGTATGACCGAAGTGTCTGCCGCACTGTTTAATATGCAGCTGACCGATAAACTGGCCGAAGCACTGGGGGTGGAAAACTGGCAGGAACAGAACCCGCAACTGGGCTTACCCGATGTCGATAAAAAGAACTGGAACGAGTGGTGTCCGGCGGCTTATGAGCGCATGGGTGGCATTGCCGGTTTACTGGAGCATATGAGCGGTTTATTGCTGGAAGATGTCATTGTGACCGAGCGCTATCTGGCGCAGTCGGTGCAGCAACCGGATGCGGTGGATAACACTCTGCAGGCACCTAAAGCCGGTGGTCTGGCCGGTTATTATCCGGTGCTGTTGCCCGGTGCTGAACATCAGCTGCAGCGTAAACTGGATTTATGGAACCGCTTCCAGCTGGCCCATGGCGTGATGCCATCGCTGGCGCGTTTGCTGGTGGCCGGAGCCATTGTTGGCGGGACTATTTATGGTGGTCTGCTGACCGCGTAGGCCTGTTTTATGTTGGCCAGACGTTCTCTGGCCAACATAAATAATAATTAAACCCCGTCAGCGCACCAGTTCATACACGCACATATTCACTGCTGAAGCTAAATTCAGCGATTCAATCGCGCCACTGCCGTTAATGGTAAACGGCTGAGCCTGCATGGCTTCTAGCTGTTCACGCGGCACGCCGCGGGCTTCGTTGCCGAATACATAGCAATCAAACTCTTTAAAGCTGCTGTCGCTTAACGCCTTGCCCTGCATATCGAGACAGGCAATGCGGGTATAGCGTTCGGCCACCACTTCGAGTGCCACATATTGCTCCAGCGCGACGTGGAAAATCGCCCCCATACTGGAACGCACAACCTTAGGGTTGTAAGGGTCAACACTGTTGGCACTGAGCAGACAACGGAAACCACCAAACCAGGCGAGGGTGCGCAAAATCGTCCCTAAATTGCCCGGGTCCTGAATTTCATATAAATAAACAGCGCGTTCGTTTTTTGCTGGTTGTGCAACGGCCGGGTGGGCGCTGCTCGCCGGCGCAAAAGGCACGGCGGCAATAATGCCCTGCGGACTTTTGGTGTCGGACATCTGGCTCATGGCTTTATGACCGACGACTGTGGTGCGCAGATTCAGGCTGATATTCTCCGCCACCCAGCCCTGATATTGCTCGGTAATAAACAGCTGCGACTGTGCCAGGTGTGGCTGGGTCGCCGCTGCTTTCTGCAGCTCCAGAATCAGGTGCTCACCTTCCACTAAAAAGTGGTGCAGTTCTTCACGGTATTTTCTGTGCTGCAGTTTTTTAACGTCATCAACTTTCATGGCTTCAGCCCTGTTTTCCGGCCTGGGCGATCATATCCAGTGCCACGGCTTCGGCAACTTTAATACCATCGACACCGGCGGATAAAATACCACCGGCGTAACCTGCGCCTTCACCGGCCGGATACAAACCTCTGGTATTCACACTCTGCAAAGAGTCGCGGTCACGGGCGATACGGACGGGCGATGAGGTGCGGGTTTCGATACCGGTTAAAATCGCATCGTCGCGGTCGAAGCCACGGATCTGTTTGCCGAATTCCGGCAGAGCTTCGCGGATGGCTTCAATCACATAGGAAGGCAGTGACGGATACAGGCTGCCGAGTTTAACGCCGGGTTTGTATGACGGCTCAACTTCACCGAATTCGCTGGAATCTTTACCGCGAATAAAATCACCGACCAGCTGGCCCGGTGCGCAATAATCGCTGCCACCCAGTTCGTAGGCTTTTTCTTCGAGTTTTTCCTGCAGCTCAACCCCGGCTAACGGACCGCCGGGGAAATCCTGCTCCGGATTAATACCGACCACAATACCGGAGTTGGCATTGCGCTCGTTACGGGAATACTGGCTCATACCATTGGTAACCACACGGCCCGGCTCGGACGTGGCAGCAACCACGGTACCGCCGGGGCACATGCAGAACGAATACACCGCACGGCCATTTTTAGCGTGATAGACCAGCTTATAATCGGCGGCACCCAGCTCCGGGTGACCGGCGTATTTACCTAAGCGGGCATGGTCGATTAACGATTGCGGATGTTCAATACGGAAGCCCACAGCAAAAGGTTTGGCTTCGACGTACACACCTTTTTTATGCAGCATACGGAAGGTATCGCGCGAGCTGTGACCCAGCGCCAGCACCACATGACGGCTGTGAATTACTTCGCCATCAGCCAGTACAACACCTTCGGTCTGGCCATCTTCATTGCGCAGAATTTCAGTGACCTTGCTTTCAAAGCGCACTTCGCCACCGAGCTTTTTAATTTCTTCGCGCATGGTCGATACCACTCCGGTTAAACGGAAGGTACCGATATGCGGCTTACTGACGTACATGATTTCTTCCGGCGCGCCGGCACGGACAAACTCGTGCATGACTTTGCGGCCGTAAAATTTCGGATCTTTGATCTGGCTGTAGAGTTTGCCGTCGGAAAACAGACCGGCACCGCCTTCACCAAACTGCACGTTGGATTCCGGCGTCAGTGTTTTCTTACGCCACAGTGCCCAGGTGTCTTTGGTGCGCTGACGTACTTCTTTACCGCGTTCCAGCACGATCGGCTTAAAGCCCATCTGCGCCAGTGTTAACGCGGCAAACAGACCACAGGGACCGAAACCAATAATTACCGGGCGCTCGCTCAGACCTTCCGGGGCATGGCCGACGGGGTAGTAGTTGGTATCCGGCGCCGGGCGGATATGCACGTCTTTTTCAAAGCGCGCCAGCAGCTGGTCTTCGTTGCGTGCTTCCAGATCAATGATGTACACAAATTTGATCTCGGTGTTTTTCTTACGCGCATCGTAGCTGCGTTTAAATACCGTGAAGTTCAGCAGGTCGGCATCCTGAATGTTCAGGCGTTCAAGGATGGCCGCGCGCAGCGCTTCCTGCTGGTGATCAAGGGGCAGGGCAAGTTCGGTAATACGGATCATAAGACTTCCTGGCCGGTGACTCCGGCAGAGGTTGGGAAACGGGGGTAAACAGGACGCTATTCTAACCGATGTGCAGGCATTGGCCTATTGGCAGAGATACTGCGGAGGTCTGCAGAGGGTGACTTTCAGGTGGTTGGTTTGACCGTGGAGGCTATGCAGGCTTGGGATTGACGTTATTTTGATCTGTATCCTTCGGGACGTAAATGGATTGTGACGCAGCCCGCTTTTCGGCAAAAAGTGCGGCGAATGGCAACTGAAAAAACCGTATTATCCGCGCCTCCATATACCTTAAAAAGGACTTGTTTGTTTATGAATATTAAAGCGGCTTTTCTGGCGGTTGCTGCCATGTTTCTTGCCGGTTGTGCTTCGACCTTCCAGTACAGTGCAGGCTCTGAGGAATATCGTAATAAACCGCTGGTGATTTCAGCGGTTAAGGTTGAGGTACGACTGGATTCGGCCAAGCAACCAAAGGGCTATCTGACAGAATCTGAAATCGCCGAAACCGTACGTGCCGACATGATTCGTCTGCTGCAGGAAAATAACGCGATTACTTACATCGAAAATGCGGCAGATGGTCTGAGCACAACGGTTAAACTGAACTACTTCCGTAAGTTCAGCTACGGCGACGCAATCGCTAAGCCGGAATTCAGCGGCAGTATCTATGTTGATCATGGCTCCAAACGTCTGGGTTCCCGCTCTTTTGCCAAGGCCACAACGAAATTTGGCGGCTTTACCGATGCCCTGGTGAATGCTGAAGTTGGTGTCGGTAAGTGGGACCATGAAGATGAGCCGCGCGATCTGGAAGTGATTGCCAGTGTTCTGGTGAGCGATCTGGAAGGCTTCTGATCCGTTCCTTTCCCCGGGCTCTGGGGCCTGTTTAATTAGTGTTAACAGCCCCTGATATCCATTAACAGGCCCTCATTAAATGCCGTTTGTATCAGCATTTATCTGTTTGCCAGCCGGTACACCTGTCAGGGCATCGGCTGGTGACTTACCCACTCCAGCACAAACTGAGTAAACGCCTTAAGCCGTGCCGGCATTACATCGCGGTCGCGGTAATAGAGGTAGACCGGTCGCTGCTGCCCTTGCCAATCGGGTAATACCGCCTGTAAACCTTCGGCCGATGTGTTGCTGGCCAGATAGTAGGTTGGAATCAGGGCAATGCCGAGCCCGGCTTTGGCGGCGTTGGCGGCAACATCAATATCGTTAACGCGCAGGCGTGATTGTGGAGCCAGACGAAAATACTCCTGGTTGCGTTTGTTCTGCAGCAACCATTCATTGATCGGGTAGGCAGCCAACAGCGGATGCTGATGCAGTTGTTGCGGATGGCTGACCGGTTCCGCGTTTGCCAGGTACTGTGCGGATGCGCAGAGTGTCATACGGGTAGACCATACCGGTCGGGCAATCCAGCTGCTGTCGCGTGGCTCTCCGACCCTGAAAGCTGCATCAATATGTTGTTCGATCAGGTTTTCATATTGATTGGACAGAACCAGATCGAGCTGAATCCCCGGATACTGCTGCATAAAGGCAAAGAAGCACTGGCCAAGCCAGCTTTGCGTCATGCTGACCGGCGCGGTGATACGCAGGCGCCCACACAGACGGGTGTGCTGATCGTCCAGCTGATTACGGATCTCGCGCAGCTCGGCCAGCAGTGGTGTGCAACGCTGGTAATAGTGTTCGCCCAACTCGGTCAGCGAAAAATAATGCGCACTGCGTTCCAGTAACCGGCCTCCCAGTGTCTGCTCTAACCCCTTCAGGCGACGGCTCAGGGTTGCCTGTGGAATGCCGGTGGCCGTGGCAGCAGCAGCGATACCGCCATGCTGTACCACCTGCTGAAATAACCAGAGATCATCCAGAGAGAATCTTGATTTCATTTATGGAATTTAAGTTGCCAGATGTCGCTATTTATTAACATATATGAAATCAATAGGCTAATCCCTGTATCGGCGATCCATACCGGGTCGCAGTTTTTATCCGGAGTCTTGTTGTGAATTCAAATGCCAGCATCTGGTTACTGATTGTTTTCAGCACCCTGTTCTGGGGCAGTAATTTTAATGCTGCTCATGAAATAGCCGGCGTTGTGCCGCCCCTGACGGCCGCCGCCGAACGCTTCTTTATTGCACTGGTTATTTTCTGGTTGTTTCGCTGGTGGTCGGGGAAAGCAGAATCGCAGTTACAGTGGCGTGATGCGCTGGTACTTGCGCCGCTCGGTATTCTTGGTGTGTTCGGTTTTAACTATGCGTTTTTTATCGCCCTGCACAGCACAACACCGCTTAACGCCGCGCTGATTATGGCGTTGTCGCCGCTGGTGTCTGTGCTGTTATCTGTGGTGCTGCTGAATGCCCGCATGAAAGCGGTGCAGATAGCCGGAATGATATTGGCTTTTATCGGCGTCAGTCTGGTTATTACCGGTGGTGATTTCAGCCAGCTGAATGTTGCCAGTGGTGATTTATGGATGTTGCTGGCCTGTCTGGTCTGGAGTCTGTACAGCGTGGGCTCGAAAAAATACGCACCGCATATTCCGCCGCTGCAGTTTGCCCGCTGGACGGTCAGTATTGGTGCCGTGGCGTTGATTTTACTGGCGCTGGTGGTTGAACAGCCGCAGCTGACGATTCCGCAGCTGACGCTGAAATCACATGGCATTTTGTTCTACATGGGGCTGTGCGGTTCGGTGCTGGCCTATGTGTTCTGGCTGAAAGGCGTACAGCAGTTAGGGCCGGATAAATCAGCCATCGCCTTTAACCTCGTACCGGTTTTTACCTTGCTGGTCAGTCTGATACTGGGCGTTATGCCTAATGCGTTACAGGTTGGGGGGCTGGTGCTGGTGTTGTGCGGAGTGCTGGTGTTTAACGGTAAGGTGGCGTTACCATCTGCACGGAAAGCGGAGGCCGGATTAGGGCGGTGAGGTCGTGGTATCTGACTTGTCCTTATGTTTAACGTGAGAAATATTGAAAAAATCATTTTCTGAGCTATGATTCGCGCTCATTTTTGGCTGAATTTTGCACAGAGGATGTTGCGTTGCTTAAGCAGGGAGCTCAATTCACGCTTATCGCCGGCCTGGCGGTCTTTACGCACGCAGAAATAGTGCCCGATGGCAGCACGGCAACGTCTGTCAGTCTTGACTCACGTGAGCGTGAGGTGGTTGATATTGCACCAGCCGACGCAGACCGAATCAGCCACAATCGTTATACAAGGTTTGATGTTGGCAGCAATGGTGCCATTTTAAACAACCGTACTGCGGGCGCCCGCACCATTATTAATGAAGTTACCGGTCAGCTCCCTTCCTCCATTAACGGAGAGCTCCGGGTTCAGGGAACCCGGGCGCACGTTATTCTTGCTAACCCCAACGGTATCTCGGTCAACGGTGCAGAAGTATTCAACATGGCTTCACTGGCACTGGCCACCGGTAAGGTAGGTTACCAGCAGCGTACCGATGCGTTTGGCTCAACGTATCAGAATCCGGTCGTAACCGTCGATGGCGGCAATATTGCTATCGGAGAGGCTGGTTTGTCCGGCAGTCTGAATCGCCTTGAACTGCTGTCCAGAAGCCTGACTGCGGTCGGGGATATTAATAATGACGACGAATCCGCATTTGCGGAACTCAGCATTCGGGCTGGTGCTGGTACTCATGAATTTGCGTCAGGTCTGTCTGTTGCAGACCCAGCAGGAGGTTGGGTTGCATCGATAATGACACCGGGGGCTGGAGAGACTACTGCCATTGCTATTGATATCAGTAGTAGCGCAAACTTTTATTCCTCCCGGGTTGAGTTGATGGTTACAGACCTTGGGGCTGGTGTTAAAGCGGCGGGTAACCTTTACGCCAGTGCTAATGACTTTACTTTGCAGGCCGATGGTAAAGTGGAATTGTCCGGTGATATCAAGTCTGCCTCTGCATTAAGTATCAAGGCGGGTGATATATATAGTCGTGCAGATTCCGGCAAGCAGAATACAATCGAATCACAATATTCCTCTGTTCACCTCAATTCTGAGTCCAGCATCCATCTGGAATCTACTCTGGTCAGTGCCAACTCTTCTTCTGAGGCAGAACAAGCTGCTTTGCGGCTGACCGCCAATGATAACATCCGTTTGTTATCACGCAGTGCTGAAGAACGAAGCATTTTATTTTCGTTACAGGATCTTGAACTGAACAGTGAAAATTTATACAGCCACAGCAGCCGTATGGTCGCCAATGCAGGACTCAATATCACGGCGTCTTTATTTGAGAATAAAGTACTGATTGATTCGTTTGATTCACAAGGCTTGATTGTATCGTCAGACGGAGAGGGGAAGCGTCTTTGGTATACGGCTTTTCTGCAGAGAGAGCGGGAGCGTCAGCGGGAAATCCGCTTCGGCGAGCCGGAAGCCGGCAGGGTTACATCTGAGATCCTGGCAGGACAAGGTAATATTGCTATTACAGCAGATGAATACCATGGGCTTGGTGCCGATATTATTGCAAATGACGGCAGCATCAATATAACGTCCGATGTTTTTACCAACGAGGCTGCTATCGTTGGTAAAGCCTGGATGTCCAGTCGTTGCAATCTGGGCGGTTGCGATGAGCGTGGCGGATCTGATGTCGAGTTATTGGGCGGAAATATACAGGCCAGCACAACACTGGATATTACGGCAAACCAACAGTTGCTTAATCGTGGCGGTGTATTGCAAGCGCTTGGCGATGTATCTCTGACATCACCGGACTCTCGAACCGAAGGCATTGAGGTCTATGATGTTCTTACCCGGAATAAAGGCTTACGTGGACTACTTCTGAAAAATGATGCCCTTTGGGTGGCTGTTGATCAGGGGGGAGCCGTTATCTCCAATATGGGGCGCTTAAATATAGACGGCAGCGAATTACAGATTGTCGGCGGACGAGTTGAAAGCGCTTTGGATGTTAATGGGAGCTATGCCATCGTTCGTGAACCGACCACTCAGGAATTACTCCTGCGCAGGCGGATCGGACTCGGGGTCGATGTTTTCTGATGAAATATTTACTGCATCTGGCTCTGCTAATAATCCCCTTTTTTGTATACGCAGCGGATCCTGTGACGGAGGTCGGTGAAAAGTATCTGGAAGATAAAAGGCGTCAGGATGAAATCGAACGCCTGAATAAGCGTCAGGATGCTTATCAGCCTGCTCCTAAGTTCGCCTCTGTGCCAGAAAATGATGCCTGTTTTCAGGTAAACCAGATAGTTATTTCCGGTAACAGTATTCTTTCTGAATCCGATGTTGGGGAATCGGTTGAAAAGTACCGGAATAAATGCCTTGGTAAAGATGCAATTAATCAACTTATGCAGGAGCTTTCTGCCAAGTATATTGACCTTGGCTACATCACTTCCCGCGTTTATATCCCACCTCAGGATTTGACATCCGGTACATTGGAGCTGGTTGTTATAGAGGGTTATGTTGAAGCTATCTCCATTAACAATAACAGTAGTGAAGATCGTCAGAAGCTCTGGTGGGCAATGAGTCCTGCCTGGGGAAAACATCTAAGGCTTCCTGAAATTGAACAGGCTTTGGATCAGATTAATCGGGTGCCTTCAGCGAATGCTCAAATGAAGCTCTGGCCGGGTCAGAAAACAGGCTCAACTCACGTTCAGATTGTTAATCAGACAGATGACGAATTTCGTAGTGATATCAGCGTATCCAATGATGGTCAGGAAGATACCGGAAAAATGAAAACCCGGCTGGGACTGGAAGCCGACAATCTGTTGGGTATTAATGACAACATATCCCTGAACCTTATTACCAGCACCAACACCAATGCTGTCACACTAAGCGGAGGCTTTCCCTATCGCTGGTGGAGCTTTGATGCATCACACAGCTACTCTGAATACCTGAATATTCTGCCGGAGAATACCGACCTGTTTGGTCAATCGAATACCTCTTCATTGAACAGCAGGTATTTATTTTATCGTAATACTTCTACCCGTATTGGGTTGCTGACCTCTCTTACCGTACGTCGTTCAGAACGTCATATTCTGGGGGTTCAGCTGACGCCACAGAAACTGGTGCCTGTACGGGTAGCTATGAACTATTCCAGAAACAGTAGCTGGGGGTATCTCAGTGGTGAATTTGGTCACGTTCAGGGGACGGGGCTTTTTGGAGCAACACAAGATGAGCGTTCTGCTCCAGAATACAGTCCTCTTGCCCGATTTCAGAAGCAGGACATCCGCCTGACAATAGGTGTCCCGCTGTCTTCTTTTTTTTCCTTGCAAACGGTTATTGCCGGACAGTATAGCGATGACTCTTTGTACAGCTCAGAACAGATTCATCTTGGAGATGCAGGCAGTGTGCGTGGCAGTGATACAACATTTGCATCCGGAGATCGTGGGTTTTACATGCAGAACACTCTTTCGGTCTCAGGGCGCGGTTTGTCGGCATGGTTTGGCGGTCAGCAAGAATGGTTAAATGGCCTGAGCTTTCGGCTTTTTTCTGATTATGGCTATGTGCGGCAATTAGCCGCTGATCATGCTGAAAATGGCATGGGAGCAGGTGCCGGAGCAGGATATCGTTATAGCCGGTTAACCGCCGATCTCTGGTGGGCAAGATTGGTACAATCCCGGCAGGAATTCGCCGGGCAGAATATTTTTTCAATGAATGTCGGACTGAAACTGTTCTGAATAGTTAGTCCAGGGAGAGAAACATAATGATCGCAGCATTCAGAAACGGGCAGCGTCATCCATTTTATAAAGCACTGACGGCTCTGTTGGTTATGCAGCTGGTTTTTCCAGTTGCATTGATTCAGCCGGTGATGGCAGAACTGATTACCGACCCTCGCGCAGATGTTCAGTTCCGGCCAGTTATCAATAATAGCCAGGGGGTTCCGGTTGTTAATATTGTCCGCCCTGGCAATAACGGGGTATCTCATAATAAGTATCAGGATTTTGACGTCGATGCGAATGGCCTGGTATTTAATAACTCTCTGGTTAATGGCCATTCATTTTTGGCCGGCCAGCTGCTTGCTAACCCAGCACTCGGTGGGCGCAGTGCTTCGGTTATTCTGAATGAAGTAACCGGGGCATCCGATTCGGATCTGAATGGTCTGATGGAGGTGTTTGGTGATAAAGCGAATATTATTATTGCTAATCCTAACGGCATTACCTGTGATGGCTGTGGTTTTATTAATACTGATCGCGCTTCTATGATTACTGGCCGGTCCTTCTACAGCGACGATCAGCTTAACTTTGATATTCGGGATGGCTCTGTTCGTATTGAAGGTGAAGGTCTGAGTTACCGTTATAAACCAAAAGCGCTTGATCTTTTAGGGCGTTACATTGGTATTCATGGTGAAGTCGATGTGCCTGATTCATTGAATATTATTGCCGGAACCTATGACCTTAATTATGACGCTCTGATCTCAGATGATAATTCTGCAACTGCAGTCACGGTTAAAAGTCCGGGAGGAACTCCTGACCGGGCACTGGCAATTGACGCGAGTGTTTTTGGCGCAATGCAGGCCGGAAAAATCAATATTATGGGGACAGAGAAAGGCTTGGGGGTAAAGGCTGATGGTTATCTGTTTTCTCATGCAGATGATTTGTTTATTTCTTCTGCTGGTGGGCTGACGGTATCAGATGCTGATGCTTTCAAAAAGTTGACGCTTGTCGCTGAAGATGAACTGAATATTACAGATGATTTGATTGCCAATCTCTCAGTATCTGTTTCCGGTAATGTTGTTTCTACAGGAGATACTACATCCATTATCACTCAGGATCTGACAATTAATGCTGACTCTGAGATTGATTTAAATGGTGAGACCAAATCGCTGAACTTATTGTTGAGTTCAAATAACCTGAGATCTAGTGCCAACTTATTGGTTCTCAATGAAGCAGATATACAGACTGTAGATAATGCTCTGTTTCAGGATGGTGACATCAGGATAAATACGGCGTCTCTGGTCGGTGGAAAGTTCGGATTTCTTGATAGTGTGTTATCCATCAATATTTTAAATGCCAATGCGCATCAATGGGGTATAAATAATAGCCGGTTTGAAGTGTCTGATCTGACATTAGCGACAGACGAGAGTTATATCGATAACGCATTTATACTTGTTAATCAGCTGGATGTTAACGCTGGAAGTATGGTCGTAACAGACTCAAGAATGAGTGGGCTTGATATGCGCTTTCAGGGATCCAGTCTTGGCCTGACAGATTCTTCCTGGTTATTTAATAATATTGACGCCAAAACGGAAGCGCTGAATCTTAAGCAAGCATTGCTGATGTCTTATCGTACTGATCTGAATACGGCTGTGCTGATCTCGGAAAACTCATCCTATTATAGTGAAGTATTACAATTTAGAGCTGGTGCTGATTTTACCAGTCAGGGTGATACCTTTCAGATACTGTCTTTTGGTGGCGAGATCGGAGAGTCTGATGCCGGAACCCTGGATATTAATGCTGGTAATGCTGACTTCTCTGATACAAATATCCGCACAGAACGTTTTAACCTTACGGGCAACAATTTGACCCTGTCAGCAGGGGAGATGCTGGCCTCAGATCTTTTCGTTACATCCTCTTCGTTTGTGGCAAAAGAATCGGCCCGGATTGTCGCGACAAATGAGTTAGCCGTTGTTTCAGATACTATTGTTGCCAATGCACAAATGTATGGCGGTAATCTGAGTGTCGAAGCTGCCGATGCAGCATTATCCGGGCGGTATGAGGCTGCTGATAATATGTCGATAACCTCTGGTCAGCTGGCGACAAAAAATTCTGTTATCTCGGCCAGAAGCTTAGCAGTGAGCGGTCGGGATTTGGCTCTTGATGCAACACAAATCAATGCTCAGGATGTTGTTTTATCTGCAGATGATGATGCTTCTTTCTCTGGAAGTGTCAGTGCTGAAGACTTAAAAATCAGTGCTCAGAATATTGACATTACAGGCCAGATGCAGCTTGAAAATAGCGCACAGCTGACCGCCACTAATGCTTTGTCGGCAAATTCCATACTAATTACAGCTGATGATTTTGCTGCTACAGCCAGCCAGTTAAGTATAAATCAGGCAGATATTCAGACTGGTGCAATCCAGTTGCATGCAAATAAAGATGCAAAGCTTTCCGGCTCCATTGTTGCAAATGAATTAACTCTGACTGCTGATAATGCTGAGGTTAGTGGTGATTACGCATTGTCAGACACTATGGTGGTAACAGCAGGCAATCGCCTGAAGTCTGATCGTATAGTGGCACAAGCTATAGACCTGATGCTTACTGGTAACAATCTGGAAATTAATAATAACCAATTAACAGCCAGTCATATATCTCTTGAAGCACAACAGGATATTGAGTTATCCGGATCGGTGAAAGGCAAGGTTTTACTTGTTAATGGACGAAATGCAGATATCTCTGGTCATTACAATCTGGCCGATAACCTGTCGGTAACTGCCGAAAATCAACTGACGATTAATGACAGTGATATTACAGCAAAAAATTTCAGTTTGTCTGGTAATGATCTTAAAGCATCTGAAGTAACTGTTTTTGCTGAAAATGCAAAATTGGAGGCAATGAATGATGCTTCTCTTTCGGCTTCCGTTACCGGGAACAGTCTGAGCATCAATGCACAAAATGTTAACTTAAGCGGACAGTACCAGTTGGCCGGTAATGTACAGATCAGTGCTGAGAATCGTTTGACAACAGATGATGCTGAAATTAATACGGCAGATTTGGTATTGTCAGCTACTGACCTGACTTTTTCGCAGACGGATATCCGTGCAGTAAACAGTCAGTTAACGGCAAAACAAGATCTGACTTTTTCCGGCAGTGTGGTTGGTACCTCCTTGAGTGTACAAGCGAGTAACAATGCCAGCCTTACCGGGAACTATGCTTTATCAGATGTATTATCCGTTGCAGCAGGCAATGAGCTGAAAGTGAATGGTATTGTAGCTGAAGCTGTTAATCTGATGCTGGCGGGAGATAGAGTCAGTGCCGATAGTGCTGTGCTGGAGTCTGATCAGACAGTTTTGACTGCAACGAATGATTTGATATTGTCGGGCTCCATTGTCGGTAATGATTTAATAATCAATGCTGCCAATGCAGATATTTCCGGTCAGTACGGCCTGAGTAATAGCCTGTCTGTTGCAACGACAAATCAGTTAACGGCCGATAATATGATTGCTGTAACCGATCAGCTGAAACTTGATGGGCAGATTCTTGTATTAACCAATGCCGATATAACTGCAGATTCTTTATATTTGACCAGTCGTCAGGATATGCAGCTGTCAGGGGCAGTTAAAGGAAATAATTTAATTGTTCGTGCAGCCAATGCAGATCTGTCAGGTCAATATCAGCTGTCTGATCAACTGTCTGTGATCGCCAGTGATAAACTTACAGGTCAAGATGTGAGTGCTTCTGCCAAAAATATTAGTCTTGGCAGTCAGAATATAATCCTTACCAGTGCCGACTTGGCAGCAGATAATATCCATCTGGTAGCTGATAAAAATATAAAAATTTCAGGATCAGCTAGCGGTAATAGCCTGACGATTGCTGCGCAAAATACCGATTTAAGTGGGCAGTATCAGTTTTCTGATAATATCACTGCCCGGGCAGAAAATCAGCTGAGTACCAATAATGCTGATATAACCACTGCCAGTTTAATATTAACTGCTGCAGATCTTGTGCTGACTGAAACCAATATTGTTGCGGACAGTACTGAATTGGTGGCAGACAGGGATCTGAGTTTGTCAGGTACGATGAAAGGTAACTCGCTGACTGCTCGGTCAGGTAGTGATGCACAACTATCAGGTGAGTACGTTCTGTCAGACACGCTATCAGTTACAACTGGTCGGGACCTTATTATTGATGGGGTTGTCGCGCAAGCCGTTAATCTTATGCTGAACGGCGATAACCTACAGGCCCATAATGTAATGCTTGGCGCAGATCAGGCTAAGTTGATGGCGAATCAGAATCTCACAATTTCTGGTTCGTTAACCGGTAATTCTTTAGATTTAACTGCGAGCAATGTTAATGTGGCGGGTGATTATAAACTTGCCGATAACCTCAATATTGTTGTTGCAGATAAGCTGACTGCAACTGATGCTGATTTTACAACAAGTGATCTTAACTTGGCTGGCAATAATATAAGTGCAGTAAATATCGATATAAATGCAGAAGCAACCTCTCTGATAGCTAAACAGAATCTTAATCTTTCAGGCAGTGTCAGTGGTAACGATTTAATTGTCCAGGCGGGTTTTGCTGAAATAGATGGCTCCTATTCTCTGGCAGATCAACTGTCAGTGATAGCTCAAAGTGACATAACTTCCACGACTGTCAGCATTAATGCCAACAACCTGAACCTCAAAGCTGATAATATTACGCTTGATAATCTCGAAGTTTCTGCTGGTAGCAGCTACTTAAATGCAGATAAAAATATTAGTCTGACTGGAACTGGTTCTGCCCCCGTTATCAGTGGCGACCATTTATCAGTAAATGCTGGTACTGATATTACTTTAACGGGTAGCTACCTGTTGGCAGGTGATATGTCGGTAACCGCAGGTCATGATCTGGATGTCGACAATATTGTCGCTAGTTCTGTAAACATCTTGCTGCAAGGCAATAGTATCAGTGCTCATGGTGTGACTCTGGAAGTAAATGAGGCACAACTGAATTCAAATAATGAACTGAGTTTAGATGGCGATATTAGCGGTAATAACCTGACTGTCACCGCTGACCAGGCTGAAATAAGTGGTAGTTTTGATCTGTCAAGCACGTTGTCCGTAATAACCGATAACGAATTATTCATCGATGATGCCCACCTTTCTGCCAGTGCGCTTGCTCTGAAGGCAGACGACTTGGTCATGAATAATGTAAGTTTAACGACTGACACAGCCAGTCTGGTTGCTGATAACGATATTGAGCTGAAGACAATAACTGCCAATACGACAACAGCTAGTTTGGATGATGATTACCAGTGGTCAGATCAGTTTTCGGTATCGGCAGGTAATAACCTTGTTATCAATAATATGGTTTCAGCAGCAATCAATCAGATGTTGAATGCTGGTAACAATGCACAATTACATAGTGTTGAATTATTAGCAGATACCGCAACGATAATCACAGCTCAACAACTTGATCTCAAGGGGCGGGTTGATGCGACCAGTCTTAATCTGACCGCGGCCGATGCCTCTGTTAGCGGTACTTATAAGCTGGCGGATAGTCTGGCGATAACGACCAGTAATGATCTGGGGCTAAACAATACAGATATCAATTCAGACAAGCTGAGCGTGGCAGGGAATAACGTTAATGTTTCCGCAAGCCGTGTGAATGCAGACGAAATTCAGTTGACCGCTGCTCAACAGCTGAATCTGGTCGCTGCTATCGCCGGAGAATCCCTCACCGTAACTGCAGATACTGCTTCGCTGCAGGGGCAGTTTGACTTATCTGATACGTTGTCGCTGACTACAGATACTCATGCGGTACTGAATAACAGTGATGTTGCGGCAAAAAATCTTGAGTTCAAAGTCGGTGATGGCGAAGCACTACTTAAAAATAGCAGCATCATAACTACAAGTACCGACTTAATTGCAGATGATGTTAATGTTAAAAATAGTATTCTGAATGGCGCTTCTGTTGAAATCAGCAGTAATAACCTGATTTTAGATGCTGACAGTGAGCTTGGTGCAGACAATGTTGATATTAATGTTGCAGGCAGGGTAGAAAATTCAGGAAACATTCTGGCGGCTGATGAGCTAAGCGTAATCGGTAGCAATATTAGCAATAACGGTAGTGTGGCTTCTTTTGCCAATGCAGTAATTAAGGCCGCAAATGTCTTTGAAAATAATGGTGTCCTTACCGCTGATAGTCTTGTTCTGAGTGGCAGTGATGTAATTAATAATAATCAGTTGGGGGCTGAGTATTTAGACCTAACTTATCAGAATCTGGCTAATAATTCCGGAGCTGATCTGGTATCAGGCAATACGGTCTATACCGCAAAGTCTGATACTGCGCTATTTAATAATCATGGAACACAGACGATCACCGGAACCGTCAGCTGGCAGTCAGAGGGTGGATCTGCCGGAACATATATCAATGCCGGCACGCTGCAAGGTAGCCATGATGTTAATTTTTCTGGTCTTGCTAACGTCAGTAATACTGGTGATATGGCTGTTAAAGGTACACTGGGCATTGGAGGTGAAAAATTTGTCCAACAGGGAAAAATTACGGCTGGAACGTTACGTATTGACCGTAATAATAAAGAATCTTTTTCTAATCAGGGAAACATAAGCGTCGCCAGCCTGAATGCCAGATCAGACGCTGATTTTATCAATGATGGCATCATAGAAGCGGATAATTCTGAGATATCCTTTGTCGCTGACGCGGCCTTCATTAATAATGCTGCCAAAACCTTTAGTAGTGAAAATCTGACTATCATTAATGGAGCAATTAACAACCAAGGGAATATTGAAACTAATAATGCAGCCTTCACCGGTAATGGTTCCCAGGTATTCAGCAATAGCGGTAGTCTGATTCAGAGTGCGGGAAGTGGCACACATCATGGTGTAACCGTTACTGGGTTTGGGACCCTGAATAATACCGGAAAAATCGAAGCGGATGACCTGGTTGAACTGAGGATGATCCAGACGGTTAATAACGCTTCCTCAGGGCAGGGCATTGTAGCATCCGGGCTGTTGGCTGATCAGATAGGTACATTCAATAACCACAGCACCATCAGTGTAAATGCGCTTAACACATCTGTGACAAATATGCTTAATACCGGAATCATCGGTGCTGATGAAGCCAAAATCACGGTTGACGGTACACTGAATAATCAGGGGTATCTGTATCAGACCGGAGGAAGTACCTCACCTTCGCTCACCAATATCATTGGCAGTACTGCGGGTCAGTTCGATATTCAGAGCTTTGGTTTAAAAAATGGTTCAGCTGATGGCAAAGGCAGTATTGAAATCCGCAATGGCCATTTACTGTTGAGTAATGGAAACCTGATCAATACTGGTTTGATTCAGGCACAGGACTCAGGCAGCGGCAATGACACCTTATTGATTTCCGGTATGAAGAATCTGACTAATAGTGGGGATATTGATCTGGATACTGAGCTGGTCGTTACTGGTGGCAGTATTGTGAATCAGGAAGGAGGTTATCTACATGCGGTCTCCCTGGCCGGTACTGATTTAATCAGTTTCACTAATGCCGGAACAACGTTGTTGGATAGCAATGCGACAATAAATGCCGATACAGTACTAAATAGCGGCCTGTTTCATGCAGACAAACAGATCAATCTGTTTTCCGGCAATATAACAAATACCGAAAATGCAGAAATATCGACAGCGGGAATCATGAGGCTGTCGGGACGGACCGATTCTTCCCTCAATACACTGAATAATGCCGGATTAATAAAGGCTTCTGGTCTTGTATTACAGGCCGATCAGTTCCTGAATGCTGAGCAGGGAGAGCTGTCTGCAGGAGAAGCAGATATTAAAGTTGCGACCCTTGTTAATCAGGGAGAAATCAAGCAAAGCACTGATCAGCTTTCATCCACCCAGCGTGCAGAACTTGGATTGACCGATGGTACGGCAATAATGCTCACCGCAGTCTCTGTTATTAATCAGGGTAACGATGCTCTGATTAATATAGATAACGGCGCTATTCATACCTCGAAACTAAAAAACAGCGGGAGTATCCAGCAATCGGCTGGTGCTGTACCGGGCGATACATTATTCATAACAGGTGTTGGAAATCTTATTAATAATGGTCAGATTCTCCTGAATACAAACCTGGCATTTACTGATGGCGCTAATATTAATAACGCAGAAGGTACCATTAAGGCCAATGGAATCAGTGCCAATAATATTTCCAGCTTTAATAATCAGGGCGGCACACTGCAGGCGCAAAATAACCTGGCTTTGAGTTCTGCCGGAGATCTGGTTAATGATGGAAATCTTGTTGGCAACAACGTTGCCATTCTTGTTGATGGCGTATTGACAAACCAGGGTTTGATTCAGGGGCAGAATGCCGTAAGCCTGAATGTTGATGTTTTAAACAATAACAATAACGGTGTGATTGCCACGGTTAACAATCATGCGGATATGATAATTACTGCAGATTCTGTTCTGAGTAATGCCGGCAGTATTAATAGTGCAAATGATCTGACGATTAATACTCGGATTCTGAGTAATGGTAATACAATCAGTGGGAATGCACTTACGTCGCTTAATATCGATGAGCTTGATAACCGGGGCCTGATTTATGGCGGTAATCTTAATGTCGGCAGCAATGGACAGTATGTTGTGGAATCAGCAGCGGCCGGAGTTCGGAATTTTTCATCAGGTGTAAAACAAGGCTTAGTCGCTGCTAATGAACTGAACTATTATAGCAGTGGTAGTTTAAACAATATTTATCAGGCCAAAGTTCTGAATCTTGACGTTGCCAGCGGCCATGGCCTGGCAGTCTCTGGTGATATGCTGGCCAGTCAGCAAGTGAATATTCATGCAGACAGTGCAGCGTTTAATAATACTGCACAGATTTTTATTGGTGAGAGCACTCAGGTCAGTCGTTGGGATATTGCTGGCGAATTAACGAATAACGGTTCAATAAAATCAGCCTCAGAATTACAGATTGCAGCGAATAATGTGACCAATAATGGTGGTGTTCTGGCTGATGGATTGCGTTTTGACTTAGCGACACTAGCTAACTCCGCAGGGGCAAGTATTCAGAGTTCTGGTTACCTGAGTGTATCCGGCGCTGACCGTGCACTGGTTGATGATAACGCTGTCTCTGTTGTTAATAGTGGTACGCTGGCATCTTCCGGTTATTTTCAGTTGGCATCTGCAACGCTTAGCAATAATAAAGATGCTGAACTGATTTCAGCAGCTGATATGACACTAACTGCTCCTGCACTGCTCAATAACGGAAGTATCCATGTAACAGGTGATATGACGCTGACAACTTCCAATCTTACCAATCAGGCAGATGGCCTGATTGTAACAGCTCAGGGTGATATGAATATTCGGGGAGGCAGCGGTTTTGCAACCAATGCCGGGCAGATTTTATCTGCTGGTGATCTAAGCCTGGCTGCTTATTCATTAACAAATAGCGGGAATGTTGAGGCTGCAGGTGATGCAAACTTTAACGTGGCGAGATTCGATAACCAGGCTAGTGGATTTGTTAATGTAGATGGCGTTCTGACCTTTGAGGGAACCGTATGCTTATATTGGTGTTACGGCGTGGGCTTTAGTAACTCTGGAGAAATCTATGGTGGAACAGTAAATGCCCGGCAATATTCTTCTTTCACTAATGATGGTGTTGTGGTTGCAGCAGGGAGTGCAAATGAAGGGCTTGGTCAATTAATTATTAGTGCTGATAGTATTAAGAATAAAAATTTCCTATTTGCAAATGATGTTTTCAGTATGAATGGTCGGCTGAATAATGGCGGGGAATTATCAAGCTTTTCGAAGGTTAATACTAACTCTATCGTGGGAGATATTCATAATGGCTTTGATGGCCTTAAGGGTATCATCAAAACAAATAGTGGCTTGACTGTTGTAGGGGATGTTTTTAATACAGGTTATAAAGATGCGGGGGCGGCTAAAAAGAACTATGAAACCATTGTTTCATATAATTATAAAAGCTGGGATCGTAAAGAAGGGAATAAACTCAACAGGAAAACCCGATATTATTTTCGACACGATGTTGGTTATGTAAATATTTCTCTTGATGCTTCAAATGAACGTAGTCTTATTAGTGTCGGTGGGGATTTAAATATTGCTGATGGTGATCTGATTAATCATATGTCTGATGTCAGTGTCGTTGGTCTTATCGATATAGATGGCGGACTGAGTAATACTAGTGAAGAAATTAAAGATGTGCTTGTTAAAAATCTTCGTTGGCAAAGAAAAACAAATAACAGTAAACCCCAGACAAATATTTATGGTGAAGGCTGGTTGCTGGCAGGATTTAATTCAAGCGATCCAGAAAAGCATAATGAAATTGTTGATCATCTCGTAGGTCAGATATCAGCTTCAGGTTCTACCTATTACTGGGATGGCCCTTGGGCCAGAGATGAAACAGGCTTGGTACAAGCAACAGAAATACTGCCAGATAGTACGTTTGACGTTATCAATCCCGAAACCATTGGGCTTGTATATGCTGGCGGAAAGATCAAGTATGATGGTGGAAAATATTTCAGGAACACTGGTAATTTGATAGCCGGAGGCATTGAAGAACATACAGCTGATCCGCTAAGTAATATTTATGATGCCGATGATATTGAGCAAAGCAATGGTGTAGATACTGTTGATCACACTACGACAACAAATAAATTCAGCAGTAATGCTGCGGCAGTTAATGCAACGAATGCTGTAGGGAAAGATACAACTAAGAAAGGTAGCTTTATAAATGGTGCTGATAGCGTTGTTATCGATATAGCCAGTGGTGAACCATCATCATCTGTTTCTTTGCTGTCTTTCATTTTACCTGGATTGGATTACAGTGCCCTCAATGCCGCCTCTGTAGCAGGTGATAAAACGGCCGAAGAATTAGCAGCACAAGCTGCACTTCAGCAACAACTGAGTGGAATTAGTGCCGGGGGATCAGGGTGGAAATTATCCGGCAACTATTGGCAGGACAAAGGCCAATACACTCCAGAGGTTGAAAAACATACCCGTGTAGGTAACAACCCTCCGCGCCTCAATAATTGGCAGGGGGCTGATGTTTCAATTGAAGGCCTCCAGTATCAGTCTTTAACTCCAGTACTGGGGGATGGCACTCCGCAATGGCAAAATAAAACAACCAGTCTGGCTGAAATACAGAACGTCACTACCGGATCAGTTAACCTACCTGACACAACGGACTGGATTAACAGCATCAATGCCCCCGATCTGAGTGCAACACGTGCTGAGCTTAACCAGGCACGGAGTAGTCTGAATAAAGGTCAGGACCGCAGCATGAATAACGGCCGCGCCAGCCTGTTTGATCTTGATCCTGATATCCTCAGCAGAATTATTGCCGACACCGAGTATGAGCTGCAGCCTGACTACATTTTTAAACGGCTTACAGATACTCAGCTGCCCGATACAGAGCCGGTATTCTTACTTGACCCGTATCAGGAAGCTCAGGCTATTACCCAGGCGGCACTGGCACAAACCGGTACAGCCTACTTCTCGCCCGACTGGTCCAGCTCGGCAGAGCAACGTCAGGCGCTGTATGACAACACCGTCAGTTATCTTGAGCAGCACCAGAGCAATGGCAACCTTCAGGTGGGGCAGGCACTCACCCGGGATCAGATTGCCCAGCTCGAAGCACCGATGATCTGGTATGTCAGCATGAACATTGGTGGAACTCAGCAGTTGGTTCCTACCGTTTATCTGCCTGAGGCTACGCTTGAGCAAATTACTACCCCGGCAGCGGGCAGTATTGTGGCTGATAGCATAGATATCAGCGTGGGTGACTTTACAAATACCGGCAATATTAATGTTAAAAACAGCGCAAATATCTATGCCGAAAGCTTTAAAAACCAGCGCAATGTTATGCGCTTTGGCGATGGCACCAACTACAACACCATTGCCGGTAACGGGGGGAATATCTCAGCGGGCAGCCTGAGCGTTGTTGCCAGTAATGACATAAACAACAATGGAGGTAGCCTGACCACTTCTGGCGATATGAATCTGCAGGCCGGTGGTGATATTAACTTCAATGCCCTGCAACTGGATCGACGCAGTCAGAGTGGTAAAAACATTGATGAACATACCGAATTCCTCACCAGCCAGATCCGTAGTGGCGGTAATGCCAGCTTCCATGCCGGTGGCGACTTTAACTCCGAGGCCGCCAAATTTGACATCGGCGGCAATGCTCTGGTCGATGCAGAAAATATTAATCTTCAGGGTGTAACCGAGCGCGATTATCAGCAGCGCTACAGTGAGAAAAAAGGCACCTTCAGCTCGTCAAAAACCACCACGCAACAGGAAACCCTGACCTTTCAGGGAACTGAACTTGGCGCAGGCGGCAATCTGTTACTGAATGCCCGTAATGATATGACTCTGGTCGGAGCTGATGTCAGTGCCGGTGGTAATGCCACACTGAATGCCGAAAATAACATCCTGATTACCGCTGGTATTAATCAGGACAGTTACAGCAAAGAGAAAAGTGGCAGTGGTGTTGCGACCACCAGTGCGCAACAAAAAGGCCACGTAAAACAAGAAGCTGTTGGCAGTACCATCAACAGTGGTGGCAATTTACAGATCAACAGCAACGGTGGTGATGTTGCGATACTCGCTTCCCAAATCTCTGCCGACAACAACATCACCCTCGGCGACACCAACCTGCTGCGCGACGAAAACGGCGCACCGGTACTGGATGATAATGGCCAGTTTATCAGCGCCGATGGCAGCAGCATTGGTAACCTCACCGTGGGTACCGTGGAATTAAAAGACGAAGAATGGAACGTTAAACAATCCGGCCTCAAAGGCCCGCTGAAAAACCTCGCCTCCGCCGCTATGTTTGTTGCCGGCAGCATGGGCGTTACCTCTCAACTCGAAGCCCTGGGTGTTGATACCACCCTCACCGTTGGCCACAGCGAAGAACAGCGGGTTGAAACCACCCATAATGCCACCTCAAGCGTGGATGCTGGCGGCAACCTGATTGTGCGGGTGGATGATCACCTGCAGGTTGACGGCAGCCAGATCAATGCCGCAGGTAATGGCTACATTGAAACCGGCAGTACCACGGTTACTGCCGTGATGGACAGCACCACCACCACCGAAAGCAGCAGCGAGCAAACGGTTGCTTCTACCAAGCCTGCAGTGGGCAAGCAGGAAGTAACGGTCGCTGGTGTAACCGCTACCGACCATACCGAAACCACCACCACCACCCAGGAAACCGCCGTTACCGCGGGCCTTAATGTGGGTGGCAATCTGATTATGAACAGCGAAGGCGATATTAATCTCCTCGGTTCTGATCTCAGTGCCGGTGGCGATGCCAGCCTCACTGCGCAAAATATTAACGTCGAAGGCGTAACCGAAAACAGCAGCACCACTCATACCGAAAAAACCGAAGTCAGCACCACTTCGCTGGGCGTTAAAAACGCCTACGTCGATGCCGTTTACGCCGCCGATGCCGTCGCTCAGGCCGGAGCCGATGTTGAAGCTGCCAAAAATGCTCTCGCTGATGCAGAGCGCCGTATTAAAGATGGCAGTCTGGCGGCCAGTGCACTGGATGACTACAAAGCGAACCTTGCTGCCGCCACCACTCAGCTGGCACAGGCTACGCTGAACTTTGCCGCAGCCGGTGGTACCGCCGCTGCATCGACCGGCACCGGCGGTTTTTATGCCAGCGCCAGTGCCCAGACCACCACCACCGAAAAAGAAAGCACCAGCACCAGCCAGACTTATGTTGGCTCCAATATTAATGTGGGTGGCAATGCTTCCTTTAATGCCACCGACGCCCTCAACATTATTGGCTCATCGGTTAATGTGCAGGATCAGCTGGCACTTAACGGCAACAGCGTCACCATTACCGCCGGAACCGAAGAAAGCACCAGCAGCTCCAGCGAGCAGACATACAGCGCCGGCATGAGCTTCAGCAACAGCGGTGGTAATGATTCTTTCAGTGCCAACGCCAGCGCTAACAGCAGTGAGTCTGACAGCTACTCCAAAACCCACGTTAACAGCAGCATTAATGCCGGCAGTTTAACCAGCGCCAGTGACCAGCTCACCATTGCCGGTGCGAATATCGAAATTCAGAACGATATTGACATCACCACCGGCCAGCTCACCATTGCCAGTCTGCAGGACGAAAGCCGTTCCAGCAGTCATAGCGAAGGCTATAACGTTAGCGGCAGCGTGGGTGGCAGTCTGCCTATCGACCCAAGCAACATCGGCGGTAACCAGAACGACAGCAGCAGCGACAGCAAGTGGGTAAACAACCAGACCACCCTTATCGGCGGAGCATCTGGTAACGGCAAAGTCACCATCAACGCCGATAAAACCGAAATCACCGGTGCCACCGTTGCCAGTGCTACACGTAATGAAGACGGCACTCTGACCGACAACGGCAACCTCACGCTGATTACCGACGAGCTGACCGTTACCAACCTCTACGACCACAACACCAGCGAAAGCAGTGGCGTAAACATCAGTGCCGGAGTCAGCAGCAGCGGAACTACCACCGTTGGCTTAACGAACAACGGCCACAACACCGAACAAACCAGCTACGCCACCCTTGGCGGCGGCACCGTGCAGAAAAAAGACGGTACGGCGCACGATATTGCTGATGTAAATAACGACCTGAGCAACACCCAGGAAATCACCCTCGACCAGCAAACCGGTGGGCTGGATGCCACGGTGACGGTGGATCACCGGTTAACCTCGGAACAAGGCCGCGCACAAATTCAGGAAGATGTTACCAAGTCGGGCATGATCGTCGACACAGTGGCATTAATCGCCACCACCGACCGTGTTGGCATTACCGACTTCTTTAAAGAAACCGGCAAATCCCACACAACGTACGAAGCCATCAAATCCGAAATTGCCAACAACCCAGAATTAGCGGCACAACTCACCCGTGATGATTTAGCACCGGCTGAAAAAGAAGCCATGCTCAACGAACTGACGCACAGCGTTATGGTTGAACTGGGTTACAGCACAGGCGATTACCAGAATGTACTGGTAGCCAACGAACAGGATCATGTTGTTAAAGATGGCGCAACGTACGAGCGCCATGGGTTTTATTCAGAAGAAACCCAAAATGCCTACATCAACGATGCGTTTATCAGCGACACGCAAGGGTTAGTCTCCACCGCGGGGCATGAGCTGTCACACGCGATGGATGATCGCACTGAGGCGAAGCACAGCGAACAAGATAACGAAATTTACGCCACCCAGTATGGGAATAACTTTGGTGATTATACCCACGTTGCCATGGCCGTCACCGGCAACGGCAGCATGGCGGGTAACAACCAGCATGTGGGCAACAACAGCGAGAAAGTAAGAGGCCAGACAGAAAGTTATAACCAGCTGGATAAGAGTAAAGGTGATGATTTTCTTCAATTTATCCCTCCTTTAATTGCCGCTGGAGCCATGATTGCAAGCGACATTCCAAGTGCGAATGGACCCTCTCCGGACGATAACCTGGACGAAATACCACAATCGAGATCATTGCTGCCTATCGATGTTTTAGGTGAGGGCGCGAAAGAACTTACCGATCATCAGTATGACACAGCGATTGATTTTGGAATGATGGTTGGCAACCCTAGCAAGCTGATAAAAGATGGTGCGGATATACTGGGAAGTGTAGCCGGTAAGGCAGGCAAGACAGATGGTTCAGATGTTCAGGAAGTAACGCAGGCGTTTGGCGAAAAACTGGATTCAGGCAGTTTACCATCGGGTTATACACGAAATGCTGATGGTACAGTTACTGGCCCAAGAGATGGGGTCGCAACGCCAACTGGTCAGTATGATATTGAGACCAAGAATGAGATTATGCGGCGTGAGAGTGGCGGTTATTATACCACCGCCGAAAATGGAACCCAGCAGACGGTTAACTCACCGTACCCGAACGGTGGCAGTAGTGATGCCCAAGTCGTCCAGAATCGAATAGATGGTTCTCGAAGAGAGGCTGAGGTTGAGGCCGAACTAAAAGAAGCTAACCCTAATGCCTCCGTTCAAAGCGAGCAGTTCTTGCGTGATAAAAACGGTCACATTGTCGTTGACAGAATTACAGGTGAGCGCCGAAGGGTTGACCATGTAGTTATTGAAGATGGGCGTGTTACGGACGCAGTAGAAACAACCAGTTTAACAGCCAAAAAAGATGCTCAGAAGGCAAAAGAAGATCGCATAATTGAGCAAGGAGGTAATTTTGTTAAAGATAGGGATACAGAGTGTATAATACCAATTGACTGTGAAATTAGACTGGAGAGGCGAGAATAAGCGTGTTTAATGAATTAAAGAAAAAAGCAGAAAATCACTTGCTTGAGGTTGAGGACTTAATTGAGCTGGCGGTTGCTAAAAACACCGATGCAATTCCTTTTTTAAGGGCGGCCGTTGAGGAATATCAATGGGATGATGTGGTGGCGGCAAAAACCTCAAATAAGGTGCCTTTAGCAACATGGGCAACTGTTGTGGTTGCTTATTTAGAGGGTGGATTTGATGGGCTTAAGCAATATGTAAGCTCGGATTCGGGTGAATACTTAGAGACATCAGAATTTGTTCTTGCTGTGTTGAGTGATATAAAAAGTAAGGAAACAATTAAGGGAATGATTACGTTGTTTGATGAGCTCATTGAAAATCCTGAAATCAATTATTCACTTTCTTTAAGGTTGGTAGATGCGATCAATCTATTGTTATCATTCCCTCCTTTAATGGAAATTGATAGTAAGGATAAGAATGCTTTGGGTGCTTTTGTTCATAAGTTTTTATCTCTGTATGGTGAGGAAGGCAGCTCAAGGTGTGCCGCTTTTTGTGCGTTAAGAGGAGTTGGTGACTTAGCGTCTATAGAGGTAGTTAAGTCCTACCCTAAATTAACTGGTTCATATGAGGGTGTTGAAGGTATTGTAATCAAGGCTATTAAGGCTCGAAATACAAAGGACTAATAGGACATATATAGATGCTCCCTCGGTGTCAAGGCAAAGCTCGCCTGTGGTGAATTAGTTCAGACCTGATCTGACACTTCTGATTGAAAAGAAGAAGGTTTCCCGTTTTGATAATGGTGTCGAATCAATATCTCAACAAAGGAAACTCTCTATGCCTGAGTCTCAGGACTAATAGGACACCCATCTTAGGAGCTAATTGGAGGAAATGGGCCGATTAAAATAATGAGCTTACTAAAGTTCATTGGTTGACTAAGCTGGGAGGGTTTGCGTGTTTTTGATGAATGTCGGAAACGAAAAAACTCAGGTTATACCTGATTTATGCGCGTGGTTGCGCTTTCTTATTAACCAAGCGCTGCTTTGCACCGGTTTAGTCCAGACGGTCGTTGATAATCCAGCTTTTCACAGGCATAGCGCAGCTGATGTTCATTGCCTGCGAAGGTGCTGAAGCACTGTTCGAACTGTCGCGTCATCGTCAGCCACTGATCTTCGTTAATTCCCGGTTGCTCCAGCTTTTTTGTGCTTTCGGATGGAATATAGCCACGTTTATCGTCGTGACAAAAGCTGGTCATTAAGCTGGAATATTTACAGTCCTTATCCAAACTGATGGCTGACCAGTGAGCCTGCAACCAGCAACATCACAACACCAATCACGCTGTCGAATATCCGCCACTGTTGCGGCGAGCTCAGATGAGTCCGCAGTTTTTTTGCTCCCAGCACCAGCGTAGAAAACCACAGGAAGGAGGCGAAGGATGCGCCGAGTGCAAACAGCAGTGGTAATTCCTGACGTGCCCCTACGCTGCCGATTAGTACGACGGTATCCAGATATACATGCGGATTAATCAGCGAAATAAGCATCGCCTGACCCGCGCTGCGCCAGGCACTTTCTGTGCTTGCTGCACCGGCGGCGACTAAGGCTCCGCCCTGATTTCCCCATGCCCGGATAAAAGCCTGCAGGGCCAGCCACAGCAAAAGGCCGACGGCAAACCAGGTAAATAATGGTACCAGTGCCGGTACCAGATCCTGCACGTAGTGCATAAAAAATACACCGGTAAAAATCAGTAACGTATCCAGACTGATACAGACGGCTGCGACCGCGCGCGGGTTTTCATTGCGCAGGCATTTATTCAGTACCCAGGCATTCTGAGCGCCGATGGCAACAATTAAGCCCATGGTCACGGCAAAACCGGTAAGCATTGAAGTCAGGTAGATGGGCAGGTGTTCCACGATGGTTTCCCGAAAGCTTTTATAAAGTGATGGCGCGCACAATAAGCTTTTGCTTATTATCATTCCAAGTAATAAATCTTATGGGATATAAGGCGTCCTTATGATGGATTATCGTGCTCTGGAAGCTTTGGTGGCCGTACTTGAATGCCGTGGTTTTGAGCGCGCAGCACAGCGGTTGAACGTCAGCCAGTCGGCGGTGAGCCAGCGTATCCGCCAGCTGGAATTTCGTCTGGGGCAGCCGGTATTGTTGCGCACCTCGCCACCAAGGCTGACCGATCTTGGCCAGCGCCTGACCAATCATCTGCAGCAGGTGCAGCAGCTGGAGCAGGGACTGTTGCTGCCGCAGGAAAGCGCAGAATCGGTAAAAATCCGACTGGCGGTGAATGCCGATACGCTGGATACCTGGCTGGCAGCAGCATTATTGCGCTGCGATGATTATGTGCAGATGGATTTTGATTTTGTTGTTGAAGATCAGGATGTTGGTCTTAAACGTATGCGTAACGGCGAGGTGATGGCCTGCATTTGTGCCACTGCGGCCCCGGTGAATGGCGGCCTGAGTCAACCCCTGGGGGTGATGCGTTATCGCGCACTGGCGAGTCCTGAGTTTATCCGCCGCCATCAGCTGAAGCGCAGCCAGAAAGCGATTGCACAGCTGCCCTGTCTGATTTTCAGCGGTGACGACCGTTTGCAGCATCGTTTCTTACAAAGCGTTTCGCCCGAGCATGCTGAACCACAGCGCACGCATCAATGTCCATCATCCGGTGGTTTTGTGCGCATGGCTCTGGCGGGGATCGGTTACGGTATGATTCCGCAGGTACAGGTGGCGGAGCATATTAAGTCGGGCGAATTACGCGATGTGGTGCCGGGCTATCATCTGGATGTGCCTTTGTACTGGCATTACTGGCAGACCGAAAGTTCGCTGTTAAAAAATCTGCGCACGGCGGTTGTAGCGGAGGCGAAAAAGATTTTGCTGCCGCTTAAACATTAAGGTTAAGCCAGCTCAACTGCCGGCTTCGGTTAAAATTAAGCGTGATATTTCATATTGTGTGCGGGTAACAACAGCTTTTGGCGCAATGGAGAATCTTTGTTACCCGCGCTGATTTATGCCGGCTCCGGCATTTGCTCGATGGTTTTCTGCAGTTCATCAATTGCGGCGAGCAATTCTTTTGAGGTGGCGCTCAGCTGATCCATGACCGGGCGTGCTTTATCAATGCAGCGCTGGCGATGGCGGGCGTCACTGCCAAAGAGCCAGCTGAACGTACCCGACTTCTTCTCCAGCATAATGTCGAAAATTTCCCGGTAAAGCTGATGCAGCCGTTCATGCAACGGATCAATCTGTTGATAGCCCGGAATGTGTTTCAGCGCCTGCATCTGCCCGAAGTACCATTGCCCGAACTGGCAATCAGTGTGATTCATGGGGGCTTTCTCGCTGATATTATCGAGATGGTTGGGTGCAGACAGAATTGATTGTGCATGAGCCTGCCAGCGGAGATGGCCGGTACGCGCCTGGCGCAGTTGCTGGAGCGTTTCATTTTTGTTCATTGTGTTCTCCTGATCGGCGGATCGTCTTACCGCTATTGTTGACTGTCTTCAAATCCGAATCTGCGACTGTCATATTATCAGAATCGTTAAGAATATTTCTGTCGCAGCTGTTGTGCTTTATTGCAATACGTTGCAATTCTGATCTGGAAAAGGGGTTGTTAACGCTGTAGCCGGCTGACACCAAACATCACCAGCGCCATACCGGCGGCGGTCAGCCAGCCAAAGGGTTCGCCAAGAAAAATAATGGCCATCAGTGTGGTGGCCACCGGGCCTATCGTACCGCTGACGCTGGTTTTCGCCGGGCCGATGCGTTTAATAGCTTCGCTGACTAAAAACGAAGGTAAAACGGTGGCGAATATGGCCAGCACAATGGTGCCCAACCAGCGGGTGCTGTCCATTTCCGGCAGGCTGACGCCATAACTGATGCCGTAATGCAGCATGGTGGCCAGCGCCGCCGATCCCATCGCAATACTGGTAAACAACAGGCTGCCCATATTGCCGATGGCGTTTTTGCTGAACAGAATATACAGCGAGAACGACAGGGCGCTGGCGAGTATCAGCAATGTACCTTTGGTGGTGGCGATATTGTCGGCGGCAAACTGCAGATCCTGTCCGTATACCAGTATCAGGCCAACGTAGGTCAGAATCAGCGCAACAATATGATGGCGCTGAAACGTCTGACCAAAAAATAACGCGCCGAGAATAATCACCAGCGTCGGATAGGCGTACAGCATCAGCCGCTCAAGCTGGGCGCTGACATATTCGAGCCCGCGCAAATCCAGATAGGACGCCAGCCAGTAGCCGAGCAGGCCAGTGCCGGCGGCTTTTAACAGCTGCAGCGCAGTCGGTTTTACCGGCAGACGCTTCCAGGCCAGCCAGCCGACAACAACATAGACCGGCATCGCCAGCATCATACGCAGCCACATTAATGGCAGTGCGGTCATGCCCAGGTCGTACAGCCATTTGATGATGATGGGCTTGGTAGAAAACAGAAATGCAGCGCACAGTGCCAGCATCAGGCCGAAGCGGGCTGGGGTTGTGTCTGTGTCGGTTGTTGATGCCGGTATGGGTGTGGCGGGCTCGGTGGCAGCCATGGTTCTCTCCCTGATGGTAAAAGAGGCTGCGGTCTGGGTCGGAGGGGGCTGGCTTGTATAAGGGGGCTTCCCGGCGACGGAGATCCGCAGCCGGTGGGTAAATCAGTTTAAAATCAGACTGTTAACCCGACGGCCGCGCAGGCAGATAGCCACCACTGTTTACCCTTGCTCAGGGATACAGAGACGGCGTGCAGATGTTTGTGCATCTGTTGGCTGCGGAAAGCGTAGCGGGTTGTAGTCATGATAAATTCCGGTCAGTTCCGGTAACTCTTTGTAAGCTGTCAGACTAACAGAGAAAAATGGCTGCTGGAAAGCGCCTTTTGATTTTACCCGGATAGCCTCTTCTGGTATTCTGCCCCCCCATCTTGAGCGAAGGTTCTGTGCCTTCCGTTTTGTATCCATTTCTGTCTCGCGGACCTTCTATGACACGATTTATCTTCGTCACAGGTGGTGTTGTTTCTTCATTGGGGAAAGGCATCGCTTCTGCATCTCTGGCTGCCATTTTGGAAGCCCGTGGCCTTAAGGTCACCATGCTCAAGCTGGACCCGTACATCAACGTCGATCCGGGCACTATGAGCCCGTTCCAGCATGGCGAAGTCTTCGTAACCAACGATGGTGCGGAAACTGACCTCGATCTGGGTCACTACGAACGTTTTATCCGTACCACCATGTCACGCCGCAACAACTTCACTACCGGTCGTATTTACACCGATGTGCTGGCGAAAGAGCGTCGCGGTGATTATCTGGGCGGTACCGTGCAGGTGATTCCGCACATCACTGACGAAATCAAACGCCGTGTACTCGAAGGCGCCGAAGGTTCTGATGTGGCGCTGGTGGAAATCGGTGGCACCGTAGGTGATATCGAATCCCAGCCATTCCTTGAAGCTGTGCGTCAGATGAAAGTCGAGCTGGGCTCCAAGCGCGCTCTGTCGCTGCATCTGACTCTGGTTCCGTACATCGCTACCGCGGGCGAGACGAAAACCAAGCCGACTCAGCATTCTGTTAAAGAAATGCGCACCATCGGTCTGCAGCCGGATGTACTGATCTGCCGCTCCGACCATAAGATCGACGCCTCTGCACTGCGCAAGATTGCACTGTTCACCAACGTTGAAGAGCGTGCCGTAATCCCGCTGGAAGACGCCGATACCATCTACAAGATCCCACGCATGCTGCACGATGCCGGCCTGGACGATCTGATTGTTGAGAAATTCGATCTGACCTGTCGCGAAGCAGACCTGTCCGAGTGGGATGTTGTGGCTGATGCCAAACTGAATCCGGAGAAAAGCGTCACTATCGCCATGGTCGGTAAGTACATGGATCTGCTGGATGCCTATAAGTCATTGATCGAAGCGATCGATCACGCCGGTATTCACCACAAGGCCAAAGTAAACATCCGTTATATCGATGCCGAAGACGTTGAGCGTAAAGGCGTTGATGTTCTGGCGGGCGTTGATGCCATTCTGGTGCCGGGTGGTTTTGGTAACCGTGGCGTTGAAGGCAAAATCCGCACGGTGCAGTACGCCCGTGAAAACAAAATCCCATACCTGGGTATCTGTCTGGGTATGCAGGTGGCGGTTATTGAATTCGCCCGTAACGTGGTCGGCTGGGACGATGCACAGTCAACCGAATTCAGCAACGATACCAAGCATCCGGTGGTTGGCCTGATCACTGAATGGCAGGACGCTTCCGGTAATGTTGAAACCCGCAGCGAAGATTCTGACCTCGGCGGCACCATGCGTCTGGGCGGTCAGGAATGTGTGCTGACTCCGGAAACAACCACCGCCAAAGCCTACGGTAAAGAACTGATTGTTGAGCGCCACCGTCACCGTTACGAAGTGAACTCTTCACTGGTGCCGGAACTGGAAAAAGCCGGTCTGCGTATTGCCGGTCGTTCTGTCGATGGCGAGCTGGTCGAAGTTGTGGAAGTACCGGATCACCCATGGTTTGTGGGTTGTCAGTTCCACCCAGAATTTACCTCGACTCCGCGTGATGGACACGGCCTGTTTTCGGCCTTTATCGCTGCGGCGTTTGATTACAAAGATTCCCATTAATTTAAAAATAGAAAGCCTCTGTTTTCTGGAGACAACCAACTATGGCAAAGATTGTTGATATCAAAGCACGTGAAGTGCTGGACTCCCGCGGTAACCCGACCATTGAAGCGGACGTTATCCTGGAAGGCGGTTTTTTCGGTACAGCCTGTGCACCAAGCGGCGCTTCTACCGGTACCCGCGAAGCACTGGAACTGCGTGATGGCGACAAAAGCCGTTACCTGGGCAAAGGCGTACTGAAAGCCGTTGCCAACGTAAACAACACCATCAAGCCTGCCCTGGTTGGTATGGATGCTCTGGACCAGCGTGCGCTGGACAACAAGATGCTGGAGCTGGACGGTACTGACAACAAGTCTGTACTGGGCGCCAACGCCATTCTGGCGGTTTCTCTGGCGGCTGCCAAAGCGGCTGCTGCGGCCAAAGGTGTTGAACTGTACGTTCACATTGCCGATATCAACGGTACTCCGGGCGTTTACTCTATGCCGGTACCGATGATGAACATCATCAACGGTGGCGAGCACGCCGATAACAACGTCGACATTCAGGAATTTATGGTGCAGCCGGTTGGCGCGCCGTCTTTCGCTGAAGCGCTGCGTTGCGGTGCCGAAATCTTCCACGCGCTGAAAAAAGTACTGTCTTCTCAGGGCCTGAACACCGCCGTGGGTGACGAAGGTGGTTTCGCACCTAACCTGGCCTCTAACGCCGATGCACTGGCTGCGATCAAAGATGCCGTTTCTGCTGCGGGCTACGAGCTGGGCAACAACGTGACTCTGGCACTGGATTGTGCGTCTTCTGAATTCTACAAAGACGGCAAGTACGACCTGAAAGGCGAAGGCAAAGTCTTCACCTCTGAAGGTTTCTCTGACTATCTGGCTGAACTGTGCGACCAGTACCCGATCGTTTCTATCGAAGACGGTCAGGACGAATCTGACTGGGCTGGCTGGAAATACCAGACTGAAAAACTGGGTGCCAAAGTGCAGCTGGTGGGTGACGATCTGTTCGTAACCAACACCAAGATTCTGGCAGAAGGTATTGAGAAGGGCATTGGTAACTCCATCCTGATCAAGTTCAACCAGATCGGTTCTCTGTCTGAAACTCTGGACGCCATCAAAATGGCGAAAGATGCAGGCTACACCGCTGTGATCTCTCACCGCTCCGGTGAAACCGAAGACAGCACCATCGCCGATCTGGCGGTAGGTACTGCGGCGGGTCAGATCAAGACCGGTTCCCTGTGCCGTTCAGACCGTGTGTCCAAGTACAACCGTCTGCTGCGTATCGAAGAGCAACTGGGTGCCAAAGCACCGTACAAAGGTCGCTCTGAGATCAAAGGTCAGTAATACTGGCTGAACACAAAAAACGGGCTTAATTGCCCGTTTTTTGTTAATGAAGAGCCATACGACGACACCATGAGCGATGCTACCCTGACCGGGAAACGGATATGTCAGACAAACTTATGCCTCATTTTCGCCTGCTGATCTGGCTTGTGCTGCCGGTACTGCTGTTGCTGGTGCTGCAATACCGCATCTGGCTGGATGACAGCGGTGTGGTTGCCAGCCGCCAGTTGCAGCAGCGTATTGCTTTGCTTCGCGAGGATAACGAGGTGCAGCAAAGTGAAAATGACGCTCTGTTGGCTGAAGTTGAAGATCTGCGCCACGGCCAGACGCTGCTGGAAGAAAAAGCCCGCGAAGATCTCGGTCTGGTGCGCGATGGCGAAACCTTTATCCTTTTTGTAGACCCTCCTGCCGGCAAACAATAATGACCACTGCGCGTTACTTTCCTATTTTGCCCGCCGCCGGTGTTGGCAGCCGTATGCAGGCCGACCGGCCGAAGCAGTATCTGCCGATTCAGGGACGCTTTCTGCTGGATTGCACCCTGGATGCGATTCTCAGTTACCCCGAATTTGAGCAGGCGGTGCTGGTGTTATCGGCCGATGATCCTTACTGGCCGGACAGTGAATACGCCAGTGACGAGCGTATTATCCGCGCTGCCGGTGGTCGTGAGCGCTGCGATTCGGTACTGAACGGTCTGGCCGCACTGCAGGGCATTGCAACAGAGCAGGACTGGGTGGTGGTGCATGATATCGCCCGGCCCTGCCTGCGCCATGGCGATCTGGATAAGCTGCTGAGCGAGCTGGCCGACCCCGGCGCCATTCTGGCTGCGCCAACCCGCGACACCATGAAGCGTGGGGTGCTGCGCGACGGCAAAGTTGTGATTGAGCATACCGTTGAGCGTGAGCAGCTGTGGCATGCATTAACGCCGCAGGTATTCCGTTATGGTCAGCTGCAGCAGGCGTTAACCGCCTGTCTGGCACAGGGTCTGACGGTCACCGATGAAGCGTCCGCGATGGAGCAGCAGGGTTGTCAGCCATTGCTGGTGGCTGGCCGCTCCGACAATATTAAAGTGACGCGGCGCGAAGATCTGGCGCTGGCTGAGCTGTTTTTATCCACCTCTTTATCTCCACATTCCTGAACGAGAGTTGTTATGCGCATTGGTCATGGCTTCGATGTACATGCTTTTGAAGACGGCGATTTTATTACTCTGGGCGGCGTGCAGATTCCGCACAGCCACGGCCTGAAAGCCCATTCCGATGGTGATGTGGCTCTGCATGCGCTGGCTGATGCACTGCTGGGCGCGGCAGCGCTGGGCGATATTGGCCAGCATTTTCCCGATACCGATGATGCCTGGGCCGGTGCTGACAGCCGTGTACTGCTGCGCCATGTGGTCGGGCTGATCCGCGATAAAGGCTATCAGGTGGGTAACGTGGATATCACCATCATTGCTCAGGCGCCGAAGATGGCACCGCATATTCAGACCATGCGCGAGTGCATTGCCGCCGATCTGAATGTGCGTCTGGATGATGTGAACGTCAAAGCCACCACCACCGAAAAGCTAGGGTATGTGGGGCGTAAAGAAGGTATTGCCGTACACGCGGTGGCTTTACTGATCACTGCCGCCCGCTGATTTGAATTTTAACGCTGAAAAACGAGAGCCCTTTTGACAACAACACTCCTGCCTGACTGGCCCAACGCTTATCCGCACACCGGTGCCAGCGCCCTGTTGAAACAACAGAATGACGATTTCTGCGTGGAAGAAATTCCGCTGGCGCTGCCCTGTGGTGAAGGCGAGCACGTCTGGCTGCATATTGAGAAGAACGGGGCCAACACCGCCTGGATTGCCAAACGTCTGGCAGCCCATGCGAGAGTTAAGGAAATGGATGTCGGCTACGCTGGCCTGAAAGACCGCAACGCCATCACCCGCCAGTGGTTCAGTATTTATCTGCCAAGGGTCGAAGCGCCGGATTTCAGTGCTCTGAATGATGCCGAAATGACGGTACTGAGTCAGAGCCGCCATTCTAAAAAGCTGCGCCGTGGCGATCTTCTCGGTAACCGCTTTACCATCCGTCTGCGTCAGGTGCAGGGTGAGCGCGCGCTGATTGAAAGCAATCTGGAGCAGATCAAAACACTGGGCGTGCCTAATTATTTTGGCGAGCAGCGCTTTGGTCATGGTGGCGGCAATATTGAATCCGGCCGCGCCATGCTGGCCGGTGAAATCCGTGTGCGTAATCCGGGCAAGAAAAGCATTTATCTGTCAGCCATCCGTTCGCTGATTTTCAATAATGTGCTGGCCGAACGTATCCGTGCCGGGCTCTGGGGGCAAACGCTGGCCGGTGATATCGCCGACGACAGCGGCTTAAGCACCGGGCCATTATGGGGCCGTGGCCGCCTGAACAGCACAGGTGATGCCTTAGCGCTGGAAAGCCGCGTCGCGGCGGAGCAGCCAGAGCTGTGCGATGGTATGGAACACGCCGGTCTGAAGCAGGAGCGCCGGGCTCTGGCCGCATTGCCTGCCAATCTCAGCTGGCAGTGGCAGGAAGACGCCGGAACGACCGATTTAGTGCTCACTTTTTCATTGGCCGCCGGGTATTATGCGACCTCCGTAATCCGTGAACTGATGCAGGTACAGGAATTAGGGCCTGTTGACACTAATTGAATCGAGCCTGCTGAGAGCCGGTTTTTCTCAGAACAAGGAGAGAGGAGTGATATTAGCGGGCTAAATGAATGACGAACGACGACGTTTATGGGGAAAACCGGCCTCAGCCCGAAGGGTTATGGCTAAAAATTCCTCATCCTGCGTTGCTGTTCGCTCGCTTAACCCGTTAGGCCACACTCTCAGCGCCTTGTTTGAGAAATTTTTAGTTAATAACAGGCCTGTTTAATTAGTGTTAACAGGCCCTCGAAGGGTGAATGCGCATGACGCTGATGCTGTCGAATGATGATGGAGTTCATGCTCCGGGGCTGCGCGCCTTGGCGCAGGCGCTGACCGATGCCGGGCGAGACGTCCTGGTGGTTGCGCCCGACCGTGACCGCAGCGGTGCCAGCAACTCGCTGACCCTTGACCGGCCGCTGCATCCGCTGCATCTGGATAATGGTTTTATCAGCGTCAATGGCACGCCGACCGACTGTGTTCATCTGGGCGTTAATGCCTTTTACACAAACCGCTGTGAGCGGGTGATTGCCGGTATCAATGCAGGCGCCAACTTAGGTGACGACGTGCTCTATTCCGGCACCGTTGCCGCCGCAATGGAGGGGCGTTTTCTGGCAAAGACACCGATTGCGGTGTCGCTGACTGGCAAGCAACACTTTGCCACGGCCGCGCGGGTATTGCTGGAATTACTGCCGAAGCTGGAGCTGCTGCGTCTGCCGGCCAACTCGGTGATCAATATCAACGTGCCGGATCGTGTCTACGACGAGCTGAACGGCTTTGAAATTACCCGTTTGGGCCACCGTCAGCGCTCCGATAATCCGGTGCTGACCACCAATCCGCGGGGCAAAGAATGCTACTGGATTTCCGCCGCCGGCGACGTTGCCGATGCCGGTCCGGGCACTGATTTTCACGCGATTGAACAGGGGAAGGTTTCGATTACCCCCATCCAGATGGACATGACCCAGCATACTGCACTTGAGCAGATGGCTGAGCTTCTGAACTGAGCAGGATCTCTGAGTGAACGAGCAGCAGCTGACCGGCATAGGAATGACTTCGCAACGCACCCGCAACCGTCTGGTGCAGCGCCTGCGTGAAGCCGGTATTAAGAATGAAGAGGTGCTGGAGGTTATCGCCCAGACGCCGCGTCATTTATTTGTGGACGAAGCGCTCGCACACCGCGCCTACGAAGACACGGCTTTGCCGATCGGCAATGGCCAGACCATCAGTCAGCCTTATACCGTGGCGCGCATGACTGAAATACTGCTCGCTGCCGGGCCGCTTAACCGGGTGCTGGAGATCGGTACCGGTTCCGGCTATCAGACCGCGGTTCTCAGCCCACTGGTCGGCAAGTTGTTCAGTGTGGAACGCATTGAGCCCCTGCACCAGCGTGCCCGCCAGCGTCTGCAGCAACTGAATTACCGCAACGTGACGCTGAAGCTGTCTGATGGTACCTGGGGCTGGCCCGAGCATGGCCTGTATGACGGTATTCTTGCCGCCGCTGCCCCTGAAGACGTTCCTGATTCGTTGCTGCAACAGCTTGCTGATGGCGGACGGCTGATTATGCCGGTCGGTACACAGGAGCAAAAACTGGTGCTGATTACCCGTCATGGGGAACACTTCAGCCGTAAAACCCTCGAAAGCGTGCGCTTTGTACCTTTTTTACCCGGCGTACAGCGTTAATCTCAGAGCAATGACAGTACCGCTGCTGATATCTGATAACTCTTCATCTATAAGGACAAGGACGCGATGCAACACTTCTGGCTGTTCCTCAAAGGCATAGCAATGGGGGCTGCCGATGTGGTGCCCGGTGTCTCCGGCGGCACCATCGCCTTTGTTACCGGCATCTATACCGAGCTGCTGGACTCCATCAAAAATATCAACCTGCAGGCACTGAAAACGCTGTTTAAAGACGGCCCGCGCGCTTTCTGGCAAAGCATTAACGGCACCTTTCTGCTGGTGCTGGGCAGCGGCATCCTGCTGGCACTGTTGTCGCTGGCGCGTGGAATTCACTATCTGCTGATGAACTATCCGGTGTGGCTGTGGGCCTTCTTCTTCGGCCTGATTCTGGCCTCCTGCTGGCATATCGGCAAAGAAATCGGACGCTGGGGCCTGGCACAACTGGTGTTGCTGGTATTGGGCGCCATCATCGCCGGCTTTATCAGCACTGCATCGCCAACTTCGGTCACGCCGACACCACTGATTATTCTGCTGGCCGGCAGCATTGCGATCTGCGCCATGATCCTGCCAGGGATCTCAGGCAGCTTTATTTTGCTGTTGATGGGGCTGTATGAGCCGGTTCTCGGTGCCGTGCGGCAACTGGATATACAACTGCTGGGCACCTTTGCGGTGGGTGCTGCTATCGGTTTGATGGCTTTTTCGCGTCTGCTGAGCTGGTTACTGCATCACTATAAAGATGCCATGTTTGCATTGCTGACGGGCTTTATGGCGGGTTCCCTGCTGAAAGTCTGGCCCTGGAAAGAAACCCTGAGTACGCGCCTGAACAGCCATGGGGCAGAGGTACCTTTTATCCAGAGCAATATCCTGCCGGACAGTGGTTTATCCTTATTGCTGGCGCTGGGATTGATGCTGGCGGGAGCTTTATTGGTTCTTGGACTTGAGCGTTTTGCGTCCAGAACGGCGCAGTAGTTTTCGTTCGCCCAGAGAGAACAAGTGTTAACTAAAAATAAAAATCTGCAAGTAAGCAATACGGGTTTTTTGTGAAAACGGGTAGAGTTCCGTATATAAGCCGCAAATCTGATAAAAACTTTGAATTTTTTAGACTTATTTAGAATAAGTATTTTATTTTTAAGTGTCTTTGGTTAAAAACAATCAGGCGCGCCGCAGGGCTCAAAAAGCTGTCATTTTTGAGTGTCAAAAAACAACCACCGACGGACGACGATGAAAGCACTGACCACTGTCATATTAGTCACGATAGCTACACTATTAACAGGGTGTCTTTCTGGCCGAGAATTTGTCTCAGTTGAAGAGAAGTTCAGTAAAGGACAAACCGCGACGGGTTTCCATCTTGTCGAACGGGGTGAGACGCTGTTTTCTATCGCCTGGCGTTACGGAATCGATTATCGGGAGTTGGCGAGCGCTAACTCAATAGCCAGCCCCTATGTTATCTATCCTGGTCAAAAGATTGACATAAGAAATGTCGCCCGCCGTTCTGCTCCGGTCACGGTTACTGCCGTCGAAAATCCGTCAAAACCGCTGCCAAAAAGTCAGAGGCCAGCTAAGCCTCCTGTCAAAACAAGTCATAACACGCCAAAAAATAGCGACAATGCAGCCGATACTGACTGGAAATGGCCGGTAAACGGCCGTTTGATTGGTTATTTTTCAACCAAAAAGCCCGTAAACAAGGGGATTGATATCGCCGGTGCTTTGGGAGAATCTGTTTTGGCAGCAGCGGCAGGAACCGTGGTTTACGCGGGTCAGGGCTTACGCGGTTATGGCAACTTAGTCATCGTCAAACATAACGATACTTACCTCAGCGCCTACGCCCACACCAGCCGCATTCTGGTCAGCGAACAAGAAGTCGTTAAAGCTGGCCAGAAGATTGCCGAAATAGGATCTACTGGTACCGACAAAGTGAAACTTCACTTTGAGATCCGAAGAAACGGCAAGCCGGTTGATCCGCTCAGATACTTACCCAGCCGGCCTGGGTAGAGCGGTCGGAAATTAATCAGTCGTTCTGGCATAAAACCTGTTTCGGTTCAGGTTCAGGACGATAACCAAAGGCGGGAATGAACATGGCAGTACAACAACGAGAACTACGCGAAGAAGACGTTTTTGATGATGTAGAAGCGCTGGCACTGGTGGAAGAGTCTGAGTCTGAACAGGATTCGGCAGACGAAACCACAGAACGCTTTGCGGCAGATACATCCTACAAAACGATGGATGCTACTCAGTTGTATCTCAATGAGATTGGGTTTTCCCCACTGCTGTCTGCGGAAGAAGAAGTGCACTATGCACGTCTGGCCCGCAAGGGTGATGAGATGGGTCGCCGTCGCATGATTGAAAGTAACCTGCGACTGGTGGTGAAGATTTCACGCCGTTACGTTAACCGCGGCTTATCACTGCTGGATCTGATCGAAGAGGGCAACCTTGGTCTGATCCGCGCGGTTGAGAAGTTTGATCCGGAACGCGGATTCCGCTTCTCTACCTACGCCACCTGGTGGATCCGTCAGACCATCGAACGGGCGATTATGAATCAGACCCGTACCATCCGTCTGCCGATTCACGTGGTCAAAGAACTCAACGTTTACCTGCGTGCAGCCCGTGAGCTGACCCAGAAGCTGGATCATGAGCCAAGCGCAGAAGAAATCGCAGCTCTGCTGGAAAAACCGGTAGAAGATGTAAAACGCATGCTCAAACTGAATGAGCGTGTGACCTCGATTGATACCCCACTGGGACCGTCATCCGATAAATCCATTCTGGATACCATTGCTGATGAACGTGTAACCGATCCGGGTGAGGAATTGCAGAATCAGGATATTCAGTCCAACCTGGATCGCTGGATTGAAGAACTGCCAGAGAAGCAACGTGAAGTATTATCCCGCCGCTTTGGTCTGCGTGGTTATGAAACCAGCACTCTGGAAGATGTGGGTCGCGAAATCGGTCTGACCCGTGAGCGTGTTCGTCAGATCCAGGTGGAAGCCCTTAAGCGTCTGCGTGAGATCATGGAAAAGCAGGGACTGAACGCAGCCACTCTGTTTGGTGATGCCTGATCACTGAACAGCAGCAATAAAAAAGCGGCCATTGGCCGCTTTTTTATTGCCCGGGGTTTAACCCGGATGCTGAGCTGGAAAACTCAGCGCTCAAGATGCTGCAGTTTGTCCGGAACGCCATCCCACTCCTCGGCATCCGGCAGCGATTCTTTTTTCTCGCTGATGTTCGGCCATACTTCGGCCAATTCTGCGTTCAGTTCAATGTACTGTTCCTGACCGGCCGGTACTTCGTCTTCGGAGAAAATCGCTTCTGCCGGGCACTCAGGCTCACACAGTGCACAGTCGATACACTCATCCGGGTGAATCACCAGAAAGTTCGGACCTTCGTAGAAACAGTCAACCGGGCAGACTTCCACACAGTCGGTGTACTTACATTTCACGCAGTTATCAGTAACGACGAACGTCATCTGGGGTATCTCCTAATCTCGCAAATCATCGGCGCTTTCCCCCGGTTCTTGGCAGACTGATAAGATACTCAGTCTCCGGGTGTTTAGTAATCCGCCATTCTAGGTAGGAGCGGGCAAGTGGGCAAGTTCGTCCGCTATAAATATGGGTTATAGCCAACGGCCTAATGGTTCTAACGAAGTCGTAAAAACCTGCACGCTGGCTATAAGAAGGCCGCTGCTTTACAGCAGCGCCTTCAGTTCATACATCAATTCCAGTGCCGCCCGTGGGGACAAATCGTCCGGATTCAGTGCGGCCAGGCGCTCTTCAACGGCTGACGGCAGGGCGGCGAACAGATCATTCTGCAGCGGCAGATCGGCTTTTGCCGCTTTATGCGTCACTGGTGCCGTGTTGTCCGCACCGCTGGTAAAAGACTTTTGTATGGCTGCAGGGTTGACGCCGGAGCTTTGCTCCAGATGCAGCAGCTGCGCTTTGGCCTGCTGAATCACGCTGTCCGGTACGCCGGCCAGCTGAGCGACCTGCAGACCATAACTCTGGCTGGCCGGGCCCTGTTCTACCGAGTGCAGGAAGATAATACGGTCGTCGTGTTCGGTGGCTTTCAGGTGCACGTTAACCACATTGCTGTGGTTTTCCGGCAGGGCGGTCATCTCGAAATAATGGGTGGCAAACAGGGTAAATGCACCGATATGTTCGGCCAGATGTGCGGCACTGGCCCAGGCCAGAGACAGACCGTCAAAAGTGCTGGTGCCACGGCCGACTTCATCCATCAATACCAGGCTCTGGGCGGTGGCATTGTGCAGGATATTCGCGGTTTCGGTCATTTCCACCATAAAGGTCGAACGGCCACCGGCGACATCATCGGAAGAACCCATGCGGGTAAAAATCCGGTCAATCGGGCCGAGGGTGCAGCTCTCGGCGGGCACATAACTGCCGATATGCGCCAGCAGGGCAATCAGTGCAACCTGACGCATATAGGTCGATTTACCGCCCATGTTCGGACCGGTAATGATCTGCATATTCTGCTGGGCATCGAGGCGGGTATCGTTGGAGACAAAGGGATCGACGATCAGATTTTCGATTACCGGATGGCGCCCCTGCTGAATATCAACCACCGCGTCGCTGACCAGTTGTGGCTGAACAAAACGCAGGGTTTCGGCACGCTCGGCCAGATTCGACAGTACATCCAGTTCAGACAGCGCCGCGGCGCACACCTGTAACGGAATCAGCTCTTCGGCCAGCGCCTGTACCAGTTCATCGTACAGTGCTTTTTCGCGGCTTAACGCCCGGCTTTTGGCACTCAGGGCTTTGTCTTCGAAGGTTTTAAGCTCCGGCGTAATAAAACGTTCGGCGTTTTTCAGCGTCTGGCGACGGATATATTCCGTAGGCGCGGCATCGGACTGGGCTTTGGATATTTCAATGTAATAGCCGTGCACGCGGTTGTAGCCGACTTTTAAGGTGCTGATACCGGTGCGTTCTTTTTCCTGCTCTTCGAGTTTAATTAAATAATCGCCGGCGTTTTCGCTCAGTGCGCGCAGTTCGTCCAGCTCGCTGTCGTAGCCTTCGGCGATCACACCGCCGTCGCGGATAATGACCGGCGGGTTTTCAATAATGGCTTTGCTCAGGCGTTCAACCCAGTGCGGGAATTCCTGCGCCCGTTCCAGTAACTGTTCGGCCAGTGTGCTGTCGAGGCGGGTTAGCTGCTGGCGGATATCGGGCACGATGGCCAGCGCATCACGCAGCCGTGCGAGGTCGCGCGGGCGGGCGGAGCCCAGTGCTACGCGCGATAGAATACGTTCAATATCGCCGACCTGTTTCAGGCTGCTGTGCAATTCTTCGGCGGCGTAATGCTGAATAAGCTGGGCGATGAATCCCTGTCGTTGTTGCAGCAGAGCCTGGTCGCGCAGCGGGCGGTTCAGCCAGCGTTTGAGCAGACGGCTGCCCATCGCGGTGGCGGTTTTATCCATGATCCAGGCCAGCGTGTGCTGACTGTCGCCTTTCTGGTTGATGTCGATTTCCAGATTCCGGCGACTGGCGGGGTCGATAATAATGGCGTCATCCGGCTGCTCGATCTGCAGCGAGCGGATATGCGGCAGATTATTGCGCTGGGTTTCCTGAGCGTAATTCAGCAGAGCGCCGGCAGCACGGATAGCCACCGTCATATGCTCACAGCCAAAGCCACGCAGGTCGCGGGTTTTTAACTGCTGGGTCAGCAGGCGGAAAGCGGTGTCGGATTCGTAGTGCCAGGGCGCCTGTAATTTAGCGCCCTGACGCTCACGCAGCCCGGCAGGCTGGCGCTGATCTTCGTTAAGTAATAATTCTGCCGGACGCAGACGTTCGATCTCGGCCAGTAAGGCGTCTTCACCGTCGACCTCCAGCACCGAGAAACGACCGGAACTGATTTCCAGTACGGCTAAACCATGACGCTGCTGTTCGGAGCAGAGGGCAACCAGCAGGTTGTCGGAGCGTTCATCCAGAAAAGCTTCATCGGTCAGGGTGCCTGGTGTGATCACCCGCACGACTTTGCGTTCGACCGGCCCTTTGCTGGTCGCCGGGTCGCCGATTTGTTCGGCAATCGCCACCGATACGCCCTGCTTTACCAGCCGGGCGATATAGTTTTCGGCAGCATGGTATGGAATACCGGCCATCGGAATCGGCTCGCCGCCACTCTGGCCGCGGGCGGTTAAGGTAATGTCGAGCAGCTGTGCCGCACGTTTGGCGTCGCTGTAAAATAATTCGTAAAAATCGCCCATGCGATAAAACAGCAGAGTGTCGGAGAATTCGGCTTTGATGCGGAAATACTGTTGCATCATCGGCGTGTGCTGGGCGGTTGCCTGGCTCATCGGGCGAGTGTCCTTAAAAAACGGGCGTGTTAATGTAAACGGCAGATTGTAAGTGATTCCGCGAGGATACAGAAATGAGCCCTGAACTGAATGCTTCTGTTGCCGTACTGGCTGAAATTCTGCAGAGCCGTAATCTGCGGCTGGTCACCGCGGAGTCCTGTACCGGCGGCGGTATTGCCAGTGCGCTGACCGATCTGGCCGGCAGTTCGAACTGGTTTGAATGTGGTTTTGTAACCTATTCCAACGAAGCCAAGGTCCGCTACCTCGGCGTACCACCGGCGATTATTGAGCAGTTTGGTGCGGTCAGCGAAGAGACGGTGCGCGCCATGGTGGCCGGTGCCGTCAATAACAGTCTGGGTGATCTGGCGGTAGCGGTCAGTGGTGTGGCCGGACCCGGCGGAGGCTCCGAAGATAAACCCGTGGGTACCGTCTGGTTTGCCTGGGGAAACGCCGAGCAGCAGATTACGGAATGCTGCCACTTTCCCGGTAACCGCGAACAAGTGCGCGCACTGGCGGTTGTGCATGGTATTCAGGGCTTATGCCGCTGGCTGTCCTGCTGACAAAAAAAGAAGGGTTGGCGCTGAGAATAAGCTGTGCTTAAATACTGGTTAAATTTACAGTGATTGGTCATGGGCAGGTAACAGACCGGTCAGACAGACTAACCAGATTAAACACAGACAGGACAGAGCGATGGATGCTAACAAACAGAAAGCACTTGATGCGGCACTGAGCCAGATTGAACGTCAGTTTGGTAAAGGCGCCATTATGAAGATGGGCGAGCAGCCGCGCGAAGCCATTCCTGCTATCTCCACAGGTTCTCTGGGGCTGGACATCGCTCTGGGCATTGGCGGTCTGCCACAGGGCCGGATCGTTGAAATCTACGGCCCGGAAAGCTCAGGTAAAACCACACTGTGTTTATCGGTGATGGCGCAGGCGCAGAAAATGGGCAAATCCGTTGCCATTATCGATGCCGAGCACGCTCTGGATCCGCTGTATGCCGAGAAGCTGGGTATCGATCTCAACAACCTGCTGGTATCGCAGCCGGATACCGGTGAACAGGCACTGGAAATCTGTGACAGCCTGGTACGCTCCGGCGCAGTGGATGTCATCGTTGTCGACTCCGTTGCCGCACTGGTTCCTAAAGCTGAAATTGAAGGCGAGATGGGCGACAGCCATGTTGGCCTGCAGGCGCGTCTGATGTCTCAGGCTCTGCGTAAAATTACCGGTAACGTTAAAAACGCCAACTGTCTGGTGATCTTTATTAACCAGATCCGGATGAAAATCGGCGTTATGTTCGGCAGTCCGGAAACCACGACCGGTGGTAACGCGCTGAAGTTCTATTCTTCTGTACGTCTGGATATCCGCCGTATCGGTTCGGTTAAACAGGGCGACGAAGTTATTGGTAACGAAACCCGCGTTAAAGTGGTGAAAAATAAAGTATCGCCACCGTTCAAGCAGGCCGAGTTCCAGATCATGTACGGTCAGGGTATTTACCACATGGGTGAGGTGATCGACCTGGGCGTTAAATGTGGCCTGGTGGATAAATCCGGTGCCTGGTACAGCTATAAAGGCGACAAGATTGGGCAGGGTAAAGCTAATGCTGCACTGTTCCTGCAGGATCACCCTGAAATGGCTGCAGAAATTGAAGCCGGTATCCGCAGCCAGATGCTGACGGTAGCCGTAGCATCTGACATTACCAGTGAAGTGGATGAAGAAACCGAAGCCTGAGCTGACGCAGGCTGAATTACGCCGGGCGGCTGTTGATCTGCTGTCCCGGCGAGATTATTCCCGCCGCGAACTGACGCGTAAACTCTCCCCGAAAGCCGCTGACCCTGACGATGTGGAAACGGTTCTTGATGACCTCGCCGAGCGTCACTGGCAATCCGATGAACGTTTTGCCGAGTCTTTCCTCAACAGCCGCTGTCAGCGTTATGGTCCTGTGCGCCTGCAACAGGAGTTGCGTGAAAAAGGCCTGAACGCAGAGCAGATTCAGAGTGCTATCGCCAGTCTCAGTGTCGACTGGTATGAGCTGGCACTGGACCTGGCACAACGCAAATGCCCCGGCGGGCTACCGCCACAGGATATGCGTGAACGCGCCCGTTTATATCGTTTTCTGGCCTATCGTGGTTTTACGGGTGAGCAAACCAGTTATGCCCTTGAGCAGCTGGCCATGGCTGAACATTCGGACAACGATTAAGTTCTTGTCACCATCTAGTGAATTTTCCTGACTAAGCTGCCTTTTTGACGACATTATTTTCACTGTCGCCTCAGTCTATTGACACTCCCCTCACCGCTAACCATGATCGGAATCATATATTTAAATATAGAACGAATGTTCAATTTCCGGTGGAGACCGGCAATTAATAATCATAAGATCGTTGGGGAGGGATATGAGCCCAACTTTACAGGTCGATATCGTACTGGTGCAGCACCTGCTGAGTTTCTGGGACAGTCAAGGTATTGATATCACTCCTGTCTGGAGTTTACTTAGCATGACGCCAGCGGAGCCTATGCCGCCATGGGTCGATGCTGACAAGCTGAAGCTTGCCCACCAGTATATTGCCTCGCAAAGCAGCGACAGGCTGCTGCCTGCCCGTACCGGTCGTTATCTGGCGCAACGTGATTTACCGCTGAGTCGCTTATTAAAATATTCTGAGAACCTGTCCCAGGGGCTGGTTTCTGCATTGCGTTTTATGCATCTGTCCGTTGGCAATATTCATTTTGTTGTCAGCCCGGGTGAGCACAAAGTGGTTGTACGGGCTGAGCCCCAGAGCAGCCTGCAACTGCTGCCGCAGCAGCTGTTGCAGGGCCTGTTAACATTGTCTGAGGCCTGTTACCAGGTGTTGGGCCGATGCTATACCGATCAGGATCTGACTCTGCGGGTACCTCTGGAGCCTGATGTTATTACTGAACTGAACGCCTTTTCTGTTCCGGCTGTTACTGCAGGTGAGCATTATGCTCTGGATATATCAGCAGCTGCCTGGCAGCGTCTGAATCCGGGACAGCAGCCTATTCTGTATGCCAGCCTGTTGCGTGACTTTGAGCGTAACGCCGATAAATTTCAGGAACAAGTAAGGTTGTACAATGAACTGCAGCGCATTCTGCAGGGGTGCTTGCTGAAGCGCCAGGTGTCACAGGAAGATGTGGCTGCCCAGTTGGGCATCAGTGTGCGTAATTTGCAGCGTCGACTGAAAGCGCTGGGTACAACCTATCAGGCTTTACTGGACGAAAGCCGGCAGGCGCTTTCCATGCGTCTGATCCGCGATGAAAGTATCCCGTTATATGAAATTGCTTTTATGGTCGGCTATGCCGAGCCGAGTGCATTTTATAAAGCTTTCAAGCGCTGGACGGATGCAACGCCCGGCGATTACCGCCAGGCGTTAAGTGCAGAGACAAATGAAGCCTGATAGCTCAGTGTAGCTTCAGGCGCGGCCGGATAACCTTGTTGATATGACCTACCAGGCTCAGCAGCAGGGTATGCCAGTAACCGTGCAGGGCAATCTGATGCAGCCGGTACAGTGACACATAAACAATCCGCGCCAATCTTCCCTCAATCATCATCGAACCACTGGTCAGGTTGCCCATAAGGCTGCCTACGGTGCTGTAGCGACTGAGAGAAACCAGCGAACCTTTATCGCGGAAAACAAATTCCGGTAGTGGTTGTCCCTGATGACGTGCGCGCAAAGCTTTAACCAGATGACTCGCCTGTTGGTGAGCAGCCTGAGCGCGTGGCGGTACCGGCTTGCCATCGCTGTGCATTACGCTGCAGCAATCTCCGAGGGCAAAGATATTCGTGTCTTCGGTCTGCAGGCTGGCATTAACGATCAGCTGATTGGCGCGGTTGGTTTCCAGTCCCAGTGTTTTCATAAACTCCGGTGCTTTTACCCCGGCGGCCCAGACTTTCAGCCGTGCCGGAATGGTGCCCTGATCTTTGGTAACAAAGCCTTCGGCAGTGGCTTCAGTAATCAGGGTACCGGTACGAACCGATACGCCCAGCGCTTCCAGTTCACGGGTTGCGGCGGCGGATATTCTTGGTGGCAGTGCCGGCAGAATGCGTTCGCCTGCTTCGATTAAGGTAACCTTCAGCTGTTCTGGGGAAACGTTCTTCAGGCCATAGCTGCTCAATACTTCGGCGGTGTTGTACAGCTCAGCAGACAATTCCACCCCGGTTGCACCGGCACCGACAATCGCAATTTCCAGATTGCGTGGATTTTCGCTGTTACTGGCACGCAGGAATTCGTTGAGTAATGTGCGGTGAAAGCGTTCGGCTTGCTGGCGACTGTCGAGGAAAATGCAGTGATCTTTAGCGCCGGGCGTGCCGAAATCGTTCGTTACGCTGCCGATGGCGATCACCAGCGTGTCGTAGCTGACGCTGCGCTGCGGAACGATCAGCTCGCCCTGTTCGTCGTGAATTGGTGCCAGCACCACTTCGCGTTGTTCGCGTTGCAGGCCGGACATGCGTCCAAGCTGAAAACTAAAGCCGTGTACCTTGCCGTGGGCGCGGTAGTTAAGCTCGTCTATCCCTGAATCCAGTGCGCCGGTGGCGACTTCGTGCAGCAGGGGCTTCCACAGGTGGGTGGGGTTGGCATCAATAAGGACGACTTCGGCTTTTCCGCGCCGTCCGAGCTTGCGCCCTAATTGGGTTGCCAGTTCCAGTCCGCCTGCACCACCGCCAATAATGACGATACGTTGCATGGTGAGACTCCGGTAAGTGAAAAAACTGCCGCCATTATACGGACAAAGCTGTCACGATTGGCCGCTTTTATTCATCAGAATTTCACATTAGCGGAGTATGTCTGCGAACGCTGTGTTTCAGCGGGCAGGAAGGGGCGTGGGTTGTTGCCAGATGCCGAGCAGGTGGCTGGCGCCGGCGAGTAAAATGCCTGTTGCCAGCACTAACAGGCTCTGTTGCAGCCAGACCGGCATTTTTTTCCAGCGCAGATGCCAGTGCAGGAAGCGAACATGGCCGAAAGGTCCGATGGCCAGATGCAGCATCAGCAGCACCATGGCCGGAACCATGGCAATCAGCAGAGCAGTAATCATTGTTATATCCGGTGATGGCTGTGCTCAGTCGGCCACTTGCCATTGTTGCAGGTGATCAGCGCAGACCTGACGGTTCAGGGCTTCTTCTGCACTCAGTACCGGCAGTCTAACGCATTGCTGCAGCAGTGTGATCATTCTGTCGTGATACTTGTCTTTATCCAGTCGGGCAAGGGCGTTGACGTATTCGTTGTAGATCACCGGCAGCTTGTCCTGTAATTCCAGTGCGCGCTTGAATGCTTCCAGAGCCCGGCTTTCGGTGGAGCCGTAGGTGATGCGGCCAACAAAGGAGCCGACACGTTCGACCACGCCGGCATGTAAGCCGCCCAGCATCGCCGGGTACAGGGCTTGCTGCGGATAGCGTTCCTGCAACTCTGCCATCGCGTCCTGGGTGTCACCGAGAAAACCGGTGGCCGTGGCGGCGCTGGTATCCAGCAGTTCCAGAATCCGGGCATGGGCATAAGCCAGACCAAATTCGGCGAAGGCATAATCAGGGGCAAGAGGCAGCAGGCGTTCAGACTCGGCTGCGGCTTCACGGAAGGTTGTAAGCTTGGTGTCTTTGTCCTGCACAATCAGTGCGGCATACATCAGCTTGGAGTACAGCGCAGGAATGGAGCCCGCAGGCCCGAGTTGTTTGCCCAATTCATAAGCCTGCTGAAAATGGCCTTCGTAATGCAGACGCCAGACCTGCTGACAGGCTTGTGCCAATGGCTGCAGGTTGTCGTTGAGTAGTGCCTGCAGGGCAGGATGGGCATCGGGCTGGCGTGCCAGGGTTAAGGTAAATTCGGCGAGTTGCGGATATTTCGCCATCATGTCGCGGAGAAAGGTTTCGTCCGGATAGGGCAGACCGGGCCCCTGATTCAGTTGTGGCCAGAATTCCAGCAGGCGGTCAGCGCTGTAATCGAACTGGGGCAGTTCAGCTGGATAGGGTTGCCAGTCGGCAGCCGACACCTGAGCGCAGAAAGACAATAATAAAATATGGATATAACGCATAAACCCTCCGGATGAGGGCGGGATTATAGCGGCGGAAGGTGGCCGGAACCTGTGAATTCCGGCCAATTTACAAGGGTTGATTCCTGCCAGAGCTCGCTGCCGGCAGTATTACTGGAAAGCCTTACCGGTGCTGATCCCCAGTTTCTTCAGAATCATTGCCAGCGGGCAGAAACCACTGAATGCGGCCTGAAACATGTTGGCGCCGACAAAAGCGGTAAACCACAGCCAGTTAATATTGTGAACCTGAGACAGGCCAACGCTGATCAGGATAAACAGGCCGGCAATTGCGAAAATCATGCGATCGACATTCATAACATCACCTTTTTCTAAATTAGAATATGCTTATATAGTTATCTTTGTTGTGTCTATCGTCAAGCAATTTTTCCTGCCGGTGCGGTGGGCGTCAGATCTGACAGCTTATTCCCGTGCTGTTCTCGCTTATCAATGCGGATCTCCGGGCAAAATCCTGTGCTCCATTTATTGTGTGGCTGATATTTACTGCCAGGAACACGCTTGCGGGGACTCGGCCTGAAGCGCGCAAACCGCTATACTCCTTCTCCTTTAACTTTGACTAACCGCTTCCGGATACCCGCAGCCGTATGAAAAGCTCAGACATTCGCAAGGCATTCCTTGATTACTTTGCCTCCAAAGGCCATGAAGTGGTGCCATCCAGCCCGCTGATTCCCGGTAACGACCCGACCCTGCTCTTTACCAATGCCGGTATGGTGCAGTTCAAAGACTGTTTTCTTGGTAAGGACCAGCGCAGCTATACCCGCGCGGCCTCGTCTCAGCGCTGCGTGCGTGCCGGTGGCAAGCATAACGACCTGGAAAATGTCGGTTATACCGCGCGTCACCACACCTTCTTTGAAATGCTGGGTAACTTCAGCTTTGGCGATTACTTTAAAGATGATGCGATTAAGTTTGCCTGGGAATTCCTGACCTCACCGCAGTGGCTGAACCTGCCGAAAGAAAAACTGATGGTTACGGTTTATGCCGAAGACGACGAAGCCTATGACATCTGGAACAAGCAGATGGGCATTCCGGCGGAAAAAATCGTCCGTATCGGAGATAACAAAGGCGCCCGCTACGCGTCCGATAACTTCTGGGCGATGGGTGATACCGGCCCGTGCGGTCCGTGTACTGAAATTTTCTTCGACCATGGCGAACATATCTGGGGCGGGCCTCCGGGATCACCGGAAGAAGATGGCGACCGCTTTATCGAAATCTGGAACAACGTATTTATGCAGTTTGATCGTCAGCCTGATGGCGAGATGATCCCACTGCCGAAGCCTTCTGTTGATACCGGTATGGGCCTCGAGCGTATCTCGGCAATCATGCAGGGCGTGCACAGCAACTACGAAATCGATCTGTTCCAGGCACTGCTGGCGGCGGCCGGCGAACTGACCGGCTGCAAAGATACCGAGAACAAGTCTCTGCGCGTAATCGCCGACCATATCCGCTCAACCAGCTTCCTGATTGTTGACGGCGTGCTGCCATCCAACGAAGGCCGTGGTTATGTGCTGCGCCGTATTATCCGCCGCGCTGTACGCCATGGTCATATGCTGGGGGCGTCGGTTGGTTTCTTCCACAAGCTGGTGGGCGCGCTGGTTGAACAGATGGGCGAAGCGTATCCGGAATTGCGCACACTGCAGGCGCACGTCGAAAAAGTGCTGCGTCTGGAAGAAGAGCAATTCGCCAAAACGCTGGATAAAGGCATGGCGATTCTGAACGATGCTATTGCTGATCTGAAAGGCGACACCATTCCCGGTGAAACGGCCTTCAAACTGTACGACACCTACGGTTTCCCACTGGATCTGACCGCCGACGTTGCCCGTGAGCGCGACCTGAAAGTCGACGAAGACGGCTTCAACGCAGCAATGGATAAGCAGCGCGAAATGGCCCGCTCAGCCGGTAACTTTGCCGGTAACTACGGCAAAGGTCTGGAAATCGACGGAACAACTGAATTCCTTGGTTACACCCAGCTGGAAAATACCGGCAGCGTGAAAGCCCTGTTTAAAGACGGTGTGGCGGTTGAGCAACTGAACGCCGGTGATGAAGCCGTACTGGTGCTGGATGAAACCGCCTTTTATGCCGAAAGCGGCGGTCAGGCGGGTGATACCGGTTTCCTGAAAGCCAACGGCGTTGTCTTCCAGGTGAAAGACACCAGCAAAGAAGGCAAAAACCACCTGCACAAAGGCGTGCTGGTTGAAGGCTCAGTCAAAGTCGGTGACCAGCTGACCGCAACGGTTGATGCGGAAAAGCGTCAGTCGACGGCCATTCATCACTCGGCCACTCACCTGCTGCACGCTGCCCTGCGCAAAGTACTGGGTGAGCATGTCAGTCAGAAAGGCTCGCTGGTGACTTACGACAAACTGCGTTTCGACTTCTCTCATCTGGAAGCGGTTAAAGCAGAAGAGTTGGCTGAGATCGAAAACATCGTTAACGCCCAGATCCGCGCTAACACCGAAGTAACGACCCGTCTGATGAACATCGACGATGCCCGTAACTCCGGTGCGATGGCACTGTTCGGCGAAAAATACGACGACGAAGTGCGCGTGCTGTCTATGGGTGTGGATGACTTCTCGGTCGAGCTTTGTGGTGGTACTCACGCCAAACGCACCGGTGATATCGGCGTGCTGAAAGTCAGCAGCGAAAGCGGTATTGCCGCCGGTATCCGCCGTATTGAAGCGGTCGTGGGTCAGGCAGCGCTGGACTTTATTGCCCGCGAAGAAGCCACCCTGAACGGTATTGCCCGCAACCTGAAAGGTTCGGCCGATAACGTTGGCGACAAAGTTGAGCAACTGATGGCGCGTAACCGTCAGCTGGAAAAAGAACTGGATGCGCTGAAATCCAAACTGGCTTCCAGTGCCGGTTCCGATCTGGCTAACAATGCGCAGGATATTAACGGCGTGAAAGTGCTGTCAGCCCGTCTGGATGGTGCCGATGTGGAAGCATTGCGTACCACCATGGACCAGCTGAAAAACAAGCTGGGTTCTGCGCTTATTATGCTGGCAGCAGAAACCGAAGGCAAAGTGACACTGCTGGCCGGTGTGACCAAAGACCTGATTGGTAAAGCCAAGGCCGGTGATGCGGTTAAAGAATGCGCACCTTATGTCGATGGCCGCGGTGGCGGTAAGCCGGAAATGGCTCAGGCCGGTGGTCAGAAGCCGGAAGGCATTGACGACGCTCTGGCCGCCTTTAATAACTGGGCTCAGGCTCAGCTGTCCTGATCGTCAGATCTGGCTGAAAAACAGCGGGCATTGCCCGCTGTTTTTTTATCTGCAGATTGACGCTTTATGTACTTTTCCCGGCTGCGGTAATTTATCCCCGGTAATAAACGTTGGTCAGGCATCAGACTGTTGCGTTTTAAGCCAATAGGCCATCTTTCTTGTTGTGGACATTTGTTGTTTAATGAGCGCCCCTTCAACCAGTCAATCCCAGTAAAGACACATCATGGCGCTATACGTACAGAAATACGGCGGTACATCCGTAGGTTCTATTGAACGCATCGAGGCCGTTGCCGATAAAGTTAAGTCTTTCCACGACGCCGGCCATCAACTTGTTGTTGCCGTTTCCGCGATGAGCGGTGAAACCAATCGCCTGATTGGTCTTGCGAAAGGCATTTCCGAAAATCCGACTCCACGCGAAATGGATGTGCTGGTATCTACCGGCGAGCAGGTGACGATTGCCCTGCTGGCGATGGCTCTGCAGAAACGCGGTGTGGATGCCCGTTCTTTCACCGGTTGGCAGGTTGGTATCAAAACCGACAGCTCTTACATGAAAGCCCGTATTGAAGATATCGACACCAGCGCCATGCGTAAGCAGCTGGACAGCGGTGGCGTGGTGATTGTGGCTGGTTTTCAGGGGATCGATGACGACAACAATATCACCACGCTGGGTCGTGGTGGTTCTGATACCACAGGTGTTGCACTGGCTGCGGCACTGGGTGCAGACGAGTGTCAGATTTATACCGACGTCGATGGTGTATATACCACCGATCCGCGTGTTGTTCCGGCTGCGCGCCGTATGGATAAAGTAACTTTTGAAGAAATGCTGGAAATGGCCAGCCTGGGTTCAAAGGTTCTGCAGATTCGCTCGGTCGAATTTGCCGGTAAGTACAAAGTTCCCCTGCGTGTACTTTCCTCATTTAAGGAAGGTAACGGCACCTTGATCACGATGGAGGAGATGAGCTCCGTGGAAAATCCAGTTATTTCAGGCATTGCATTCAATCGCGACGAAGCAAAACTTACCCTGAAAGGTGTACCCGATGTTCCGGGTGTGGCATCCCGTATTCTGGTGCCAATCAGCGACGCGAATATCGAAGTGGACATGATTGTTCAGAACGTGTCCGAAGACGGTACTACCGACTTCACTTTCACCGTAAACCGTGGCGACTATCAGAAAGCGCTGAAAATTCTCAGCAGCCTGGCTACTGAACTGAATGCCCGTGAAGCCACCGGAACCGATGACATCTGTAAAGTGTCTATGGTTGGTGTGGGCATGCGTTCTCATGCCGGCGTTGCCAGCAAAATGTTCAAAGTTCTTGCTGACGAGAATATTAATATCCTGGCAATCACCACTTCCGAAATTAAGATTTCTGTTGTGATTGCAGAAAAGTATCTGGAACTGGCGGTCCGCGCTCTGCACACAGCCTTTGGCCTGGATGCAGAAGAGCAGGCAGAATAACCCTCCGTCCTTTCCGATCCTCATTAGGGGGCGCTCAATGACTGAGAGCCCCCTAATAACTAAATATTCTCAATAACGCCTCGCCTTGGCTTCATTTCTGACCATAGTGGTCAATACTGAGCATTGGGACGTGAGAATATCGGCTTAACCGCCAAAGCACCCTAGAACCGAACAGGAATGTCAGGAGAACTCCTATGCTTATTTTAACCCGTCGCGTAGGCGAAACTTTGATGGTTGGTGACGAAGTCACTGTGACTGTCTTAGGCGTTAAAGGAAACCAGGTACGCATTGGTGTTAACGCACCAAAAGAAGTTGCCGTACACCGTGAAGAGATTTACCAGCGCATCCAGCGCGAGAAAGATGGTGACGATGGTCACGACGAAAGTCACGGGAATTACTAACACCTTAATTTTGTTAAAATTTTTCCTTTGATTTTTGCGGGAACGTGGTATCATGCGCGCCGTGAACTGGAGAGATGGCCGAGTGGCTGAAGGCGCACCCCTGCTAAGGGTGTATAGGTTTACCCCTATCGAGGGTTCGAATCCCTCTCTCTCCGCCACGTTTTCTGCTCCCGCAGATGTGTATTAAAAGCGTTGACAGTTAGCACTGACTCCCTATAATACGCGCCCCACGATGCGCGCTCGTAGCTCAGCTGGATAGAGTACCTGGCTACGAACCAGGCGGTCGGAGGTTCGAATCCTCCCGAGCGCGCCATTCTTTCCCCAAGACAGAATGCCACTTCGTGAATTGTTATACCTGATGCGCGCTCGTAGCTCAGCTGGATAGAGTACCTGGCTACGAACCAGGCGGTCGGAGGTTCGAATCCTCCCGAGCGCGCCATTTCTTAAAGCTTCGTCCGAAGTCCAAAGTATCCGCAATTAATCAACGTTATGCATCCCAGAATTTCTGCTTAAGCTGTGATGCTTAAAAACTCCAGTTTAATCCTGCATACATCTGCATTTTCTGGTTTTTCACATCGCGCTGCCAGCCCAGTTCAATGGCTTTAAACAGCGTCAGTCCGGCATGAATACCTGCAACTTTATCTGTATCAAACTGCAGCCGTGGGCCAATAAATAAGGTCGACAGTGTGCCAGGCACGGGAATTACCCAGTCAGCTCCCGCGGCCGGATAATAATCACCGGCGTAGCGGGCATCCTGTTGAATACCGATATAGGTACGCCAGAAAAAATCCGGATTTTCGTTATGCCAGCCAATGCGTAATCCCTGGCTGTCTTTGCCTGCCTGATAAACCTGAGTGTTCAAAAAAGCCTGGGCAGGAGAAGCCGCAGATAAAAACAGAAGGCAAACAAGCACTGGCCGGAGATGTAAGCGCAAAGCAATTAAGCCGGGCATAGTGAGATGACCTTATAATTAATCAATAAATTGCCGGGCGAATGTCGGATGCTGCTGCCTGAGCCATTGCAGCAGGTCAGGAAATTTTTCCGGGCTGAAGCAGGGAATGCCGTGCCCGCTCAGCAGGGCTGCAGTTACGCCCATACCTTTGCGCAGAGTGGCATTAAACTCGCCATTATAAATACCATCACTGCCACAGGATGGAGAGCGTGCCGCCAGCAGGGCTGCAATCGCGCCGTGACGGCGGGCACTGGCCAGAGCCTGTTGAGCACCATCGATAAACTCGCGGGTAAAATCTTCGGTGTCGCGTGAAATGATGCGCGCTTTGCCCTGCAAAACCGCCTCACCATCTCCCTGATAAATTTCAGCAGCCGGACGAGGCGTCGGTAAACCTCCGGCGACTTCAGGACAAACAGGAATCAGAATCCCCGCCTCTTGCCAGCGCTGTAACTGGTGGCGGAAGTTGTCGGTCTTGTCGTCGTTGGCGCGGCCATCGTAGCGCACCGGTTGGCCCATCAGGCAGGCGCTGATCAGAATTTTTACAGACATAAATTACTCCTGTTTGCGCGCCAGAAAATGCACATAGCGCCCAAACTGGCGGTAGGGTTCCAGCGTTCCGAATTCGAGATCGGCTTTATTCACCGCATCCTGACCAATACGGTCACGGATTTTCTGATGCATATGATCGTGCACACAACGAATGCCGCGCCGGCGTTCAATATGAAAACCGAGGGTATTCAGCGCCTGTTCTATGGCATCCGGGTCGAGCGGGTGCTGCGGCGCATTGCCTTCGTCGCGTAAACGCGGGTTGGCCGATTGCGGTGCATGGGTGCGGCCATTCATGAGTTGCCGCCACTGATGGCCGTGCAGGTTATAAAACATCAGCGACAGCCAGCCACCGGGTTTTACCCGGTCGGCGAGTAATGGCAGTGCGGCAAAGGGATCTTCTAACCACTCGAGTACCGCATGATTAAGCACAATATCGAAGGATTGCGGAAATTCTGCGGCAACGTCCTGCAGCGCACACTGTTTTACCGTTAACGGCAGTTGCTGAGCGGCAAACTGATCGCGCGCCAGTTGCAGCATTTCGGCGGAAATATCACACAGACTGACCTGTGCTCCCTGTTGCGCCAGCTCCAGACTGAACTGCCCCTGGCCGCCGCCGATATCCAGTACGCTGGCGTCCTGCAGTGTAATCTTCAGATCGGCAAAATCGGCACGCAGCGCCATCAGCCGCAGCTGGCCTCTGGGGGTTGCATAAATGGTGCGGGCAAAGCGTGCGGCCAGATCGTCGAAATTACGGTCGGGGCGGGTATCGGTGTCTTTGGTGCTCATGGCGTTTTTCGTTGTGTGGCAGTGTGCCGATCATAACAGCCGCGGCGCCGCAGGCAGAGATAAGCTGCATAAAAAAGCCGGCACTGAGGCCGGCAAGGGGGAGAACTTATTGAGAGAAGATGAGGTTCTTAACCATGATTATTAATTGGCAACGATCAGTTTATCCATACGTTCCAGATCGTTAATCACGCGCCAGTCACCGCGCCTTCTATGACCAGGTAATTGGGTCAGTTAGCGACGATCAGCTTATCCATACGTTCCAGATCGTTAATCACGCGCCAGTCACCGCCGCCTTCTATGACCAGGTAATTGGGTCAGTTAGCGACGATCAGCTTATCCATACGTTCCAGATCGTTAATCACGCGCCAGTCACCGCCACCTTCTATGACCCGGTGCTGCCAGTTTGCGAGTCGGTTGAGGTAGTCCCGCGGGTCAATGTTATCGCTGCGTAGCTTAGTGACATTGAGAGCAACCACGTGAATGTTATCCAGACTAATTGGAAAGTTTCTAATGTGATCATGGGGTAAATCCTCTTCTAAATCGGAAAAAATAAAGACGTATTTATTACCGGCACCGGTTTCGTTCAGATATTGCGTGGCCTGCAGCACACCGCCGGTGATGTCGGTATTGGCGCTGCCCTTTTTCAGGTTGGCGGCGAACTCATCCATGGCCAGCTTGAACTGACGTTTCTGATCGTTGGCGGTGCTGGGGCGCATATCGAAAGTGGTTTTGGCGATGATGTCTTTCTCGCTGAAACTGCCACTGTCGATACGGGCCACGGCAATGGAATCGCCACTGTCGAGGTTGGCCAGCAGGTAGTTGAGGATGGCCTGTGCTTTGTTCAGCTCCTGGGTGTAAGTGCCCGAGGTGTCGATCAGCAGATAGACCGCTTTATTCTGTGGTGCCTGCTCGCCGCAACCGCTGAGCAGTAAGCTCAGGGGCAGGGCAGCGGTGGCAACAAGGCGTTTGAAGCTATTCATAATCGTCACTCCTCTGATTCAGGCGACAGCTACAGCCGCGTCGCCACTGTTGTTTTTGCTGCGGCCTTTACGGCTGCGTTTTTCTTCGGCGGCCACATCCGGGATGACATCGGCCAGCTCATCGGTGGTCTGGCTGTCGTCAAACTGCACCGCAGTTGCCGCTTCGCGCTTGCGACTGAACAGACGCTCGATGCTTAACGGCAGCATGATCAGCAGGTCGTAGGCGTGGGTCAGCAGGGTAGCGCTGTCACCGGCCAGGTTACCGAGCAGGCGGGTGGCAATGGCGACCAGGCGGATCATGGCGACCAGTGCCAGACCCAGCACGGTGCGCAGCGAGTGAATAAAGGACTCCAGCGGGATGGCGATAAAGGCCAGCGCAAACGGCAGGATAAAGCCCATCACCATTTGCCCGATGGATGGAATCCAGCGGAATTCCGCATTGCTGGCTGCTACGCCGGAAGCATTCGCCGCCATGCTCAGTGATTGCTGCAGGGCTTCTTTATCCAGCGCCAGCAGGTCACGCATATAGGCCAGTGAAGCTTCGATACCGGCAAGAATGCACAGGATGCTGAGGCTGATAATCATCATGCGGCGGCGCATCTGATCATCCATGCTGCTGATGATCGGAAACAGACGGGTAATGCGCAGTGATTCCAGCAAAAACAGGCCCATCGCAATCTCAATCAGAATGATCACCAGTGCGGCAATATCTGAGGTTTTTACGCCACCGATATAGCTGGTTCCACCCACCATTTCCGACATCGGCATGGCGATCAGCTGGAAGTTGATCAGGCCACCGAGCAGGGCAATGGTCAGCACAAGACCGGCAATAAAGAACTGGGTCAGCGAGCTGGACGTCAGGCTGCGTACCGCCGCATCTTCACCGCGGCGCACTTCTTCATAGTGCTGCATCTGCTTGTCGAGCTGGTGGGTACGGTTATCGAGGTTATCGATAGTGCGTGCCACCTCGTCCATTTTGCCGTTCAGCGTGCGCCATTCCGGCTGCATTTTTGCCAGCAGTTTGTGGCGCTGATCGGCGCTGGCCTGCCAGGTTTTCAGGGTTTCTTTATGGGTGTCGTGCACCGCGTCTTTAATATTGCTGAGAATCTTGGCGACCGCAGGATCACCATGGCTGGGCAGCGTGGCAATGGTATTCACCACTTCACCCCAGGCCGGTGGCAGCGGCGCGCTGTCGCCGGCTTCGCGGTAGCTGTTCTCGACATTGTCGATGGCGGTGCTGATCTGGCGGTGCAGTGCCGGATAGCCGGATAAATCGCGCGCCACCAGAGTCTGGATGCGGGTAAATTCGCGTTCGATACGGCGTTCGGCATCGTTGCGTGCGGCGGCCAGTAATACTTCGCGGTTACGCTTACCCAGCTGGCGTTCCAGCTGGCTCAGAGCACGGCTGGCCATGCGCAGCATATGACGCAGACCCTGACCACTGCTGAGCAGGATACGGTGTGCCGGGTTGCGGCCGAAATACAGCAGGGTCATCGCCAGCACCAGCCAGATGGCGGCGGATACAGCGCTGTTGGCGGACCAGAGAGTGAGTAGGTCATTCATGATTCTGTCCTCGTGTTGCTCGGAAAAGGTGGCTGCGGAGAGCCGATGAATACAGATTGCGTTATGCCGGTGAAAAATCGGTGAGAAGAATGTGATTTCTGTCGCGCCGGTTGTGTCCGGGCGTCTGCACCGGCGGCGGCTGGTGGTATGCTCGGAACCGGCCTGTTAACAGGCCCTGCAGGAGAGGAAGAGATGATCAAAATTTTCTGGGTCGAAGATCAGAGCCACTGGATCGACAAGTTCCGGGCCTTGCTGGAGCGTACCGACTTTGCCCCCGGTGCCGAAGCCGATCTGCCGGACGCTGAGCACAATAAGCTTGAGGTGTTTAAGTTTTCTGAAGCGGCACTGGCGCGTATCAGCCAGACCGATGACGCCGATGCGCCGCATATCGCGATTCTCGATGCCAGCCTGAACGGTAACGACGATGGCGGTTTCAGTGTGTCGCGTGCGCTGCTGAAAAAGTGGCCGGCACTGCCGATTGTGTTTTTATCCGAGCACTCCGGCACCGGTATTGAGCAGAAAGCCTTTGAACAGGGCGTAACCCAGGATTTTATTGCCAAGCATCAGCGAAATATCGAAGGGGTTTTACTGTGGCGCATGAAAGCTCTGTTACGCCAGAGCCTGACTCCGGCGGCGAATAAAAAATCTCAGCTGGTCAGCGGCGAATTACGCATTGATCTGGTCAGCTGGGAAGTATGGTGGAAGGGCCAGAAATTAATGAATCCGGCCAATCAGGCCCGGCCTCTGGCGCCGACACCGCGCAAGATTCTGCGCTTTCTGGTGGAGGCGTCACCTCGTCCGGTCACTACACTGCAAATGGCGGAATGGCTGGATGCCGATCTGGAAAAATTTTCCTACGCCAATTATCGCCAGCATATTAAAACCCTGCGTAAATCGCTGGCACTGGCTCATGGTGATGAAGAAGCCTTTATGAATTTATGCAAAGCCGGGCAGGGTATTGCCACCTTTGGCGCCGAAGGCGCCTATTTATGGAAAGCACCGGCCTGAGATAAACAGGCTCAGGCCAGCCGCTAAAGACTGATATCTGCGTAAAACAGTTAAACGGAGCAGCAATGAAAGACAGCAACAGCGCGGAAGAGACTCTGCAGACGGAAGACCGCGGCGATAAATTTATCTTCCGTATCCGTTATCCGTGGCGCACCTTACTGGCAGCGAAATTATTGCTGTTTTATGCCTTGTTGCTGTTGTCACCAGCGCTGGCCGATATGCTGAAAATACCGGCGTTTATTTTCAGTACACAGTATTTCAGTGCTGCCTTTGCTGCCTTTTTAATTCTTGCCTGGCTGGATTTTCGCCATTTCAGCCGTCAGCAGCGCAAGGTCAAAGCGAGTCTGCAGCAATTGTGGAACAGCAAACGTCAGCTGCAGCAGCGGGCGCAGACCTCGGCCAGTCATACCGACAAGCTGAAACTCTTTATCAGCGATAAATTGCTGGAATATATGGAGTACGACGAAAAATACCTGCACTTTAAAAGCATCGCCGCTGAGGTACGTCATAACGGTGTCATTTCGTTCGATAAGGTGCAATCGGCTCTCACCTATGCCGCCAGTCACAGCCTGCCGGATGAGCAGGGGAATAATGCGCTGCTGTATCAGCAGGCGCTGGTGGGCATGCGCTATTTATGGGATTTACTCGATTTATCCACCACCGACAATATGGCGCTGCATATCGGTGCCAATGTCAGTCGCTGTGAAGAATTATTATTTCAGGCGGAGTTACAGGGCAGCGCCTTAAGTGAGCTGCCACTGGTGCCCACTTTCGATCCGCAGCGGGCGCTGCTGGATACCCTGACGCTGCATCTGGGCGTCACCCTGTGCGATGAACAGGGCAATCCGGAGCCGGCATTTTTATACGACGCCGACGCTCTGGCGCAGTTGTCTGCACAACAGAACAAACCGTTATTACTCACCGACAGCGAAGGCCTCTACCGCATTGAGTTACAGCCCTGTGACGAGCTGCTGGGTAACGCCAATCACATTGTTTTATTGCTGGAAAATCTGCTGCGCAATGCCCAGTTCTTTGCCACCAAACGTCAGTACAAAAGCCGCTTTGCGCCGATTGCTATCCGCCTGTGGGAAGCACAGCAATGCTTATGTGTGAGTATCTATAACCGTGGCCCGCATATCAGTGATGAATCCCGTGAGCAGATTTTTCAGTTGGGCTTTTCCACCCGCCGTGCGCGAGAACATAACGGTAAAGGTCTGGGACTGTATTTTGCTCAGCAGATTGTGCAGGGCTTTGATGGTGATATCGGTTTCGACAATATTCATAACCACAGCGAGCTGTACCACCTGCGCATCGAACTGGCCGGTGGCGAAGTGCAGAACCTGAATCTGGAGGTGACGCTGAACGCTGCCGGTGAACCACAGGTGTGCCTGGCTGACAGTAATGCCGAGGCCGAAAAACAATGGGAATTGCGTGCAGAAAAACGGCTGCACAGTATTGAGGTCAGCAGCCGCAGTAATCCGCAGGTTGCGCGCCTGACGCTGGTGGAAGGCACAAGCCAGTGGTTTGATCCGCACAATCCGGCGCAGCCGCAATGGCTGATCAGCCTGAGCGGGCGCAAAGCCGACCTGCTCAGTTTTATGCCGCTCGATATCCGTGGCGTGCAGTTCAGTGTGCGCTTACCAACCCTCAACGGCAGGCTCGACGGGGTGGGTGCTGCGGGTCTGGAACCGGATGTGGACGAGCTGGGGGCGGGGCTGCGGGCGCCGGATGACTTCTGACATATTTGTCACTCCAACATCCGGCAAATGGCTGATCTTCGGCTAAACTTTGAGCGTTAACCGGCCCGGGGCCGTGCGCTTTTAGCGTGTCACAACAACAAACATAAGTGGACAGATGAGCGACGCAACGTCATCCGGACAATCGCAAAGCAGTAATCAGACGATCCCCGCATGTCCGGTCGGGGAGCTGAGCTGCCCCTTTATTGATGAAGTGCAGTTGCTGCGCGAACAGGTGGCAACCGATCCGCTGACAGGGCTTTATAATCTGCGGCATTTCCGTGAAGCGCTGGAACAGGAGCTGGAACGTACCCAGCGTACCCTGATGTCGACAGCGCTGATGATGGTCGATCTCGATCACTTTAAATCCATTAACGATACCTGGGGCCATCCCGCTGGCGACGAAGTACTGAAACAGACCGCGCGTTTAATCCGCGACAGTACACGCAAACTGGATGTGCAGTGCCGTTATGGCGGTGAAGAGTTTGTCATTATTCTGCCTTCCACCGAGCTGATGCTGGCGGTGCAGGTGGCTGAACGATTACGGGAGAATATTGCTTCCACACTGGTGCGCATTGATGGTGGTGAGTTGCAGATTACTGCCAGCATCGGGCTGGCATTACACAGTGCCCAGCAGCCGCACAGCGCCAGCAGCCTGATTGGCCGAGCCGATCATTACCTGTATCAGGCTAAACGTCAGGGACGTAATCAGGTCTGCTTTGAACATCCGGATATGGCTGAAACCGCCGTCAGTGGAGATGAAAAAAGCCTGCTGCACGATTTATTCGGCGGTGCTGACAGTCAGGATGATGCTGACGACTTTATCGGTGATGGCGAAGAATTTATGGCCGCCGACGACAGCGCCTGGCCTGCGGAATAGCAGCGCAATTCAGGCGCCGGGCTCTGTCTTTTCTGCTGTTTGTTTGCGGTACTGTGCCGGAGTAATGTTCTGCCATTTTTTAAAGGCATGAATAAATCCTGCTGCCTCAGAATAACCCAATAATAACGCTATTTTTTCCACACTGTGGGATGAATGTCTGAGTAAATGGCAGGCTTTTTCTGCCCGCACGTTATCCAGAATCTGCTGAAAACTCAGCCCTTCGTCGCTTAATAAACGGCGGAACTGACGCTCGCTTAAACCAAAGGTTGCGGCACAGTCTTTAATGGCAGGAAAGCGCTGGCTGAACATCGTCAGATACTGTTTTAAGCGTTCGCTTAATGCTTCTGTCCGCACCTGGCTGCGTTGCTTTATGATTTCTTCGCACTGACCACGATAGAGTTCCAGTGCCGTGGCATTGGCGCCGGGAAAGGGCAGGCGCAATACCTCCAGCGGCAGCACAAAGGCTGCCTCATCACAGCCAAACTCTACCGGACACTGGAATTTTTCGCGGTAGGCTGCGGCTTCTGCCGGCTGCAGATAAGGCATGCGAATGGCCAGCGGTTTCAGATTACGGCCCAGCATGGTCTGCATGATATTAAGAAAATGCCAGGTACCGGCCACATCACGGTCAACAATAAAACGCTGCAGATGATCGGGCAGAGGATAGGGCTTCAGTTTTAACAGTACGGTATCGCCATCGAGCTGATAATCCAGCTCGCTGAACAGGTAGCTCAGCTGCTGATATTTAATGCCCAGGGCAAAGGCCTCATACACCGAACTGCAGCTCATCAGCATCATGGCAAAAGCGCCATAACTCGACAGTCCAAAGGTAGAGCCGATGGTGATGGCCGCCAGCGGATCGTGCTGAATCCGGTCGGCAAATTCGGCCAGAATCGCCAGCTCATCGGCCTGACTGATGGTGGCATTGGCATCCAGATGCGCCTGCTGTAAGCCATGACGGGCAAGGATGGCTTCGGTATCCAGCTGGTAATGCTGGCGCAGCTGTTCGACGGTAAAGGTCAGGGCGAGAATGGAGCGCAGGGTCATAATGGCCGTTTTTATCAATTTATTGTTTTTTCCAGCATAGCCACAGCGACCGCCGGAAACGTAGATTCAGATCATGGCCGCAGCCGCTTTGCAGGAAAAGCCCTCTCCGGCGGCCTGAGCGAATAACAATAAAGGTGAACATCATGACGCAGCAAAAACATACCCAGGATTCTCAGCAGGCTTTACCGGCAACCACCGACGTTGTCATTGTCGGTGCCGGTTTTGGTGGTTTGTGTATGGGCATTCAGCTGAAAGAAGCGGGCATCAGGGATTTTATTATTCTGGAAAAAGCCGATGAGGTTGGCGGCACCTGGCGTGACAATACCTATCCGGGCTGTGCCTGTGATGTGCAGTCGCATTTGTACTCGTACTCCTTTGCCGGTAATCCGGAGTGGAGCAAACGATATGCGTCCTGGCATGAAATTCAGGATTACATTTTAAAAACTACCGACGATTATCAGATGCGCCCTTTTATCCGCTTTGGCCATGAGGTAAACCGCAGCCAGTTTGACAGTAAAACCGGGCTGTGGACCATCGACACCAAAGGCGGTGCAGAAATCCGCGCGCGTTATTTTGTACTGGCCTCGGGTCCGCTGCATCACCCGGCGATTCCGGATATTCCCGGCCTGGACAGTTTTAAAGGCAAGGTCATGCATTCTGCACGCTGGGATCATGGCTATGATCTCAACGGCAAGCGCGTCGCGTCCATTGGTACCGGTGGCAGCGCGGTGCAGTATTTGCCGGAAATTGCGCCGCAGGTGCAGCAGCTGGATGTTTATCAGCGTTCTCCGGCCTGGGTTATTCCACGTGATGAGCGCCGCTATGGTGAAATCCGCAAGACCCTGTTCCGCAACTTTCCCGCGCTGCGCAAGCTGCACCGTGCGCGTTTATATATCACCAATGAAATGCGGGTCTGGCCGATTTTCCATCCGCGTCTTGCCGTTGCCTTACAGAGTCTGGCGAAGCTGTTTATCCGCATGAAAGTAAAAGACCCGGCGGTGCGTAAAAAGCTGACACCGGATTACACCATTGGCTGTAAGCGCATTCTGATTTCCAATAAATATTACCCGACCTTTAACCGCAGTAATGTCGATCTGATTACCGACGGTATTCAGGAAATCCGTGAGCACAGCATTGTCGACCGCAATGGCGTTGAACGTCCCTGCGATACCATTATTCTCGGCACCGGGTTTATCGTTGATCCGCGTGGTTTTATGAAGGACTTTACGCTGGACGGACTGCCGGGGCACAGCATTATGAAAGACTGGGCAGATGGTGCCGAAGGCTATCTGGGGACTGTGGTATCCGGTTTTCCGAACCTGTTCCAGCTGGTTGGCCCTAATACGGCGCTGGGCCACAATTCGATTATTTTTATGATCGAATCTCAGGTGAATTACATTATCCAGTGTATTAAAAAGGTTCAGGAAAAAGGCGTTGATTACTTTAATGTTAAAATCGAAGAGCAGAATAAATACAACGCTGAAATTCAGGGGCGGATGAAAAATACGGTCTGGACCTCCGGCTGTAAGAGCTGGTATCAGCAGGCGGACGGCAAAAACTTTACCATCTGGCCATCCTCCACGCTGGAATACCGTGCGCGCACGAAAAAGGTATTTGCACCGCATTTTGACTGGGTCAGTATTGCGGCTCAGAAAACCGAAGTGGTGGCAGATAAAACGGAGAAAAGTGCCGGTAAAGAGAAGAAATCAGAACCCGCATCGGTCTGACACAATAAAGGCCTGCGGTGCAGGCCTTTATTTTATCCATCCCTTTACCTATCCACTCTTTTACTTACCCGCGCCTTTATCCACCCCTGCGAATCTCCAGCTCCAGTTCGCGGGAGCTTAAGCCCTGCTGGCGTTTACCGCTTTCCACTTCGTGAATCAGACGGCAAAGGGTGCGGTTTACCGGCGTAGACACGCCCAGCTTTTCACCTTCGGCGGCAACGGCGCCATTGAGGAAATAAATTTCGGTCAGACGCTTCTGCTGCAGGTCTTCCCACATCGATGAGCGCGCCTGCGGATCAATTTCCAGCATCTTTTTCGCCAGCCGGTGAAAGATAAAATCCGGGCTGTTAATCAGGCCGGGTAATAATGCCGGTGGCAGTGCGGTCATGCGTGCCAGACTGATGCCTTTTTTGGCGGCGACGGCTGCCAGTTCTTTCATGGCACCACTCAGCACGCGGCGGTAACCACGCTGTTCCAGTTCCTGCTTCAGCGGAATATCGGCCAGCGCATTAATGGCATTGTTTAAATTAAGCTGCAGTTTGCCCCAGGCAACCGACTGGAAATCGCGTTCCAGCAGGCAGGGAATCTGCTGTTCGAGCAAGGCATCACGGATCGGCATAAAGGCATCGTCGTCGCTCAGATGAACTGCGCCGTCGGTACCGCGGTGAAAGTGACCGTTGTCCTGATGCAGTACGTTGAAGCCAACAATCCCCTGAGACACCAGCAGTTGCGGACATTGTTCGCGCACCACGCGGTCGCTGCCGAGGCCATTCTGCAGACAGATAACCCGGGTACCGGGACGGCAATAGTGCGCCAGCGCGGCGGCAGCCTGCTCCATGGCCAGGCATTTGAGGGTCACCAGAACGATATCGGCCTGAGCCAGTGCCGCTTCTTTATGCTCGAAGGAAATGCCGCTAACCAGCTGATCACCACCGATATAGTCGCTGATATGAATACCGCCGGCCTGTTTTATTTCTTCCTGAATACGGGGTCTGCCCAGCAGGGTAACCGACAGTCCTTCAAGATGCAGGGCTGCACCCAGATAGCAGCCGATGGAACCGGCACCATAAACAACAATGTGCATAAACGGATCTCTTCATCGCGGGAGTTGCAGTGTGCGTTGCTTTACTACTGTCTAACAAGTAATGAGTGTGTGAACTGGTTCGCACTTTTCAGGCTTTTTTTTGTTTTACCAGCCAGCGGTCGAGGGCATTGGCAAACTGGGCTTTATCGCGTTCGGAGAACGCTGCCGGGCCTCCGCTTTGTATGCCGCTGGAGCGCAGGGTTTCCATAAAATCGCGCATATTCAGGCGCTGGCGGATGGTTTCCGGAGTGTAGGTTTCACCGCGGTTATTGAGAGCCAGTGCCTGTTTTTCAATAACTTCTGCGGCCAGTGGAATATCCTGGGTAATCACCAGATCGCCGGCACTGCAGCGCTGCACAATCAGGTTGTCGGCAACATCGAAACCGGCTTCTACCTGCACTGCTTTAAGAAAGGGAGATGGCGGCAGTGGCACGGCATGGTTGGCAACAAAATACGCCGTCATGCCGGTACGGACAGCGGCTTTGCAGATCACATCACGAACAGGGCGTGGTGTGGCGTCGGCATCAACCCAGATGGTGGGCATAAAGAGTGTCCTTTAGTCTGCGAATAGTCATTATTTTCTGATTGGGCCAATCAGGCGGGAGTATTGTGCCAATCTGTGTGGGATCAGGCCAGTTTGGCGTTTATTCACCTGTGCGTTAAGCGGGTGAGGGCATAGTTTTAACCGCACACAACAAAACAGCAACGCGTAAATGCACCAGAGCTGCTTGTAAACATAACAATAAATGCTCTCACATTTCAGATGAGGATCCGCTGATGAATACATCTGTAACTACCCGTACTCCGGCCGATGTGGAAATTAAACCACGGCGCATGCATTTTCCTTTTGGCAATATCAAAGAGCGTTTTTTCTTTGCCGGAAACTCTCTCTTATCCGTATTTTTTGGTGCACTGTCTTCGACCTTTCCGCCGGGGGAGGCAGAATTTATTGCATCGGTGCGGCAGTATCGTGACCGTATTACCGATCCCTCATTAAAAGAACAGATCCGTGGATTTATCGGTCAGGAAGGCCACCACAGCCATCAGCACAAGCAGATTAATGAAGCGCTGCGGAACCTGGGGATTGAGGCGGTTAAGCTGGAGCATCATCTGGAGCGTGATCTTCAGCGTTTTACCCGGCGCAAATTCGCAACACCGAAATTCCGTTTGGCTATGACAGTGGGCATGGAACATATGACTGCGATTATGGCGGAATTCGTGCTGCAGAATCCGGAAGTACTGGAGCCACTGGAAGAGTCTGTACGAGATCTTCTGTACTGGCACGCCGTTGAAGAAATTGAACATAAAGCCGTGGCTTTTGATGTGTATATGCAGATGGAAGGCGACCGCAAATATCTGCGCCGTGTACTGAAACTGGCGACCTTTATGTTTAATGTGCGTATCGCGTTATACATGGTGGCATTGCTGTGGTGGGCGCGTAAATTTCCTTCCTGGAGCGATATCAAAGGTTTCCGTCGCTTTATGTACGGTAACAAAGGAATGCTGACGAATATCCGCCAGCCATACCGTGATTTCTTTAAGGAAAGTTTTCACCCCTGGGATCACGACAACCGTGCTCTGATTGAAAAGTGGCAGAATGAACTGCGCCGCGAAGATCCTCAGCCGGCATAAGTTGCAGCCGGGGATTCTTTACAGGGCGTAATCACTGCAGGGTTACAAAATGGGTCATCGGGCGATAGCCTGACAGGCTACGCTGAGGGAGAACGGATCATGCCGTTCTCCTGCCTTCTCTCTGGCGGGTTGAATACGTGGTGCCGTATTTTTTTGGCTGCGCCGGAGGCCCGATATGAAATCTGCTTTTCTGCTGTTACTCAGTTTGTGCATTATCCCGACCGCTGCCGCCCGTGATTACGTGGTCGGCGTAGAGAACCTGGAATACAGCCCGATTTATGCCACCAATAATGGCAAATATGAGGGCTACGCCCGCGATCTTCTTGATGCGTTTGGCAAAGCTTCCGGGCATACCTTCAGCTATCGTCCGTTACCGGTAAAACGTCTTTTTGCTGATTTTTTAGGCGGTAAGCTCGACTTTAAATATCCGGATAACCCGCAATGGGCTGCGTCGGAACGCGGTGATAAAACGCTGTATTACAGCGAGGTAACGCTGGTGGCCACTGATGGTGTCATGGTGGCTGCGGCACGCGAGCCGGGTAAAACCCTGACCAGACTGGTCACCATTCGTGGCTTTACACCCTGGGTGTATATGGATGCCATTGGTAAGGGCAGCATCGCCTTGCAGGAGGTTAATGATCTGGATGCAGCACTCAGCAGCGTGCTGGCTGGCCGTGCCGAAGGGGCTTATGGCAATGTGGTGGTTGCTGCCAAACGTCTGCAAGAAAATGGTCAGGCGGGGGCATTGGTGTTTGACCGTGAACTGCCTTATGCCGATGCCGATTTCAGTTTATCGACGATGGCCCATCCGCAGGTTATCGACGAATTTAACGCCTTTCTGCGTGACCAGGCGGACCTGGTCGCTGCACTGAAAAAGCGTCATGGCGTCGATATTGATTAATGCCCGGAAAACAGCGGCCAACAGGTAAAACTGTTGCACTGGCATGACTGGTCAGGCACAGAAGAGACGGTCATACTGGCCGCTTTTCTGTGGCGGAATCCCGTATGAAAACCACTCTCCGTATTGATATTGTCTCCGATGTTATGTGTCCGTGGTGTGCGATTGGCTATGCCAGTCTGCGTCAGGCGCTGACGGCAATGGAGGACAAAATTGTCGCCGATATTCACTGGCAACCCTTTGAACTGAACCCGGATATGCCGGCCGAAGGGCAGAACCTGCGTGAACATCTGGCAGAAAAATACGGCAGCAGCGACGAGGAAAGCCGCGCTAACCGTGAGCGTATTACGCAGATGGGTGCCGGTTTGGGCTTTACCTTTAATTTCCGCGATGAACAGCGCATTCTCAACACTTTTGCCGCACATCAACTGTTGCACTGGGCGGCGGAGCAGGGCAAACAAACCGAGCTGAAGATGGCGTTGTTTACGGCTTATTTCCGTGATGGACGCGATGTCAGTAACACTGAAGAATTATGTGCGATTGCGGCAGAAACCGGGCTGGATGCCGGAGAAGCGGCTGCCGTACTGGCGGAAGAGCGCTATGCCAACACCATCCGTGCCACCCAGCAGCAGTGGCAGGAAGTGGGTATCCGCTCGGTGCCGGCGGTTATTCTTAATCAGAAATACCTGATTTCCGGCGCTCAGCCGCCGGAAAGTTACGTTAAAGCCTTAACCGAAATCCTGTTTGCCGCCGACGAATAGTCCGTTCGTGTCAGCCGTTATTTTTCTGATAACGGCTGACCAGCCACAGCGCCAGCATCATCACCGCAGCGCCCGCTGCCAGCCGTAACACATCGGTATCGCGGTTCCAGATCAGCAGATTAACAATCAAACCCGCCGGAATCAGCGCATTATTCATAATCGCCAGCTGACCACTACTGACTCTGGTCGCACCCAGGTTCCAGAAAAAATACCCCAGCCCTGAAGCGACAATCCCCAGCCATAACAGAATGCCCCACTGCAGTGAGCTGGCCGGGTATTTATCCCCGCCCAGTAGCAGCCAGGCCGGCAGCACAACCAGCAGTGCGCCCAGATAAAACCAGCCAAAACTCTGATGCTGAACCAGCGGCCGTGAAGAAGGCCAGGTTTCCAGCAGACGTTTGTACAGCACCTGACCGCTGGCAAAGCAGAGGTTGGCGCCCTGCACCACAAGGAAACCCAGCCAGAAATCCTGACTGAGCTGGTTATAGCGCATGATCGCGGCGCCAAGAATGGCAATGATGGCACTGAACAGATAAGCCGCGCGGAAACGCCGCGCCAGCAGGTCATAAATCAGAGTCACGTATACCGGCGTAAAAATGGTGAAAACCAACACCTCAGGTACGCTGAGCAGCAGGAAAGACTGGTAATAAAACAGATACATCAACCCTAGCTGGACGGCACCAATGGCCATTAAACGCACGGCCAGAGCTGGAGCAATGGGATTTCTGACAAGCCAGGGAATAAATATCAGAGAAGCGAGCACAACCCGGGTTAATACGGCAAAATAACTGTCGACCTGACCGGCCAGATAAACCCCGATCAGCGAGAAGGAAAAGGCCCAAAGCAGGGTAACGGCCCACAGAATTGGCATACCCGAACATCCATACAGAAGCAGTAAAGGCGGCAGCATGCAGCAAACACCGGAGCGAATCCAGCACCTGTGGAACCGGTTGGCAACCATTGGTGGTTTTACATACGAATCCCGTCCCGGGCCACGCTCGCTGACCGGCTGGCAGGGAGAAGGGCGCGGTCAGGTGCAGATAGACGACAGCAACGCTGATGAGCGGCATTTTATCGAGCAGGGCGAGTTTCAGCTGCAGAATGGCCAGATTGTTGAGATGCATAACCGGTTTATCTGGCGTAAGACAACCAGCGGAATTGTCCTCTCTCATGGACGCCGTGGTGAGCCGGTCTTTTTGTTCGAACTCATTCCAACGACTGATGGATTATGGAAAAGTGCGCAAGATCACGTTTGTATTAATGACTTATATTCCGGAGAGTTGCGCGAAAGTGCTAATGGCTTTGAGCTGACCTGGCACATCACCGGCCCGAAAAAAGATGAACATCTGTTTTATCGTTATTTTCCTGACAATTCGTAACACGAAAGAACCTTGAGTCATTACTCTAATCCTCTTAATGTGTCGTATGTTGATATCCGATAAAAATAAATAACGAGGACTAATTATGCTTGGCCAGATTATGGATCGTCCGCTGCTGATTTCCGGTTTGCTGGAGCATGCCGAACAAACCCACCCCGGCAGCGAAATCGTCAGCCGTCGCTGTGAAGGCGATATTCACCGTTACACCATGCGCGATGCCGCACAGCGTGCACGTAAAGTGGCTAATTTATTAGCTCGTATGGGGATTCAGCAAGGTGACCGTGTTGCTACGCTGGCGTGGAATGGTTATCGCCATTTTGAACTGTATTTTGGTGTGTCGGGCTCAGGTGCCGTGCTGCATACAATCAACCCGCGGTTATTCGCCGAGCAGCTGTCATTTATTATTAATCATGCCGAAGACCGCTGGATTTTTGTTGATTTAACCTTTGTGCCACTGCTGGAAAGTATTAAAGACCAGATTACCGGCGTCGAAGGTTTTGTCGTGCTCTGTGATGAAGACAAAATGCCACAGACAGCACTGCCTAATGCACAGTGTTATGAAACCCTGCTGGCCAAAGAATCGGATGTATTTACCTGGCCGGAATTTGATGAGCGCAGTGCTGCGAGTATGTGTTACACCTCCGGCACCACCGGTAATCCGAAAGGTGTTGTGTACAGCCACCGTTCAACGGTTATTCATGCTATGGCATCCATCGGTGAAGAAGCGCTGGGTCTGGCTTCCACATCCTGCTTCCTGCCGGTTGTTCCAATGTTCCACGTTAATGCCTGGGGTACTCCGTATTCTGCTGCAATTACCGGTGCCAAACAGGTATTCCCGGGACCAGGTATGGATGGCGCATCCCTGTGGGAACTGATCGATGCAGAAAAACCGGATTTATTACTCGGCGTACCAACCGTGTGGCTGATGCTGCTGAATCATATGGACAGCATCGGTAAAAAACTCGAATCGGTTAAAAACGTTGTTGTTGGTGGTTCTGCAGCACCGCTGTCCATGATCCGTGCGTTCCAGGAAAAACACGATGCCTTCCTGATTCATGCCTGGGGCATGACCGAGATGAGCCCGATTGGTACCGTCAACGCGCATAACAACCATATGGAAAAGCTGCCGCTGGAAGAGCGCTATCTGCTGCAGGCCAAACAGGGCCGTCCTGTGTATGGTGTTGAGATGAAAATTGTTAACGACCAGAACGAAGAATTGCCACGGGATGGTGAAACCTTCGGTCGCCTGCTGGTGCGTGGTCCGTGGATTATCAGTGGTTATTATAAAAATGATGACCGCAGTAATTTCGTTGATGGCTGGTTTGATACCGGTGATGTGGCAACCATCAGTCCGGATAATTACCTCACCATTGTTGACCGCTCCAAAGACGTTATTAAATCCGGCGGTGAATGGATCAGCTCGATCGATCTGGAAAACGCCGCCGTTGGTCATCCTGAACTGGTTGAATGCTGTGTGATCGGCGCCCGTCATCCTAAGTGGGATGAGCGTCCGTTACTGCTGGCCATTCGTAAAGAGGGCAGCAACCTGACAGAACAAGATGTGATGGATTACCTCAGCGATAAAATTGCCAAATGGTGGATGCCGGATGCCATTATTTTCGTTGAATCCCTGCCGCATACTGCGACCGGTAAATTACTCAAAGTGGATCTGCGCAAAGAGTATGAAAATCATCTTCTGGCAACGGCAGATGTCTGATTCAGGTCCTGGCAGAACAATAAAAAACCCCGCATAGCGGGGTTTTTTATTGTCTGCTGAACGGTCAAAGAATCAGGATACCGCGTCAAATACCTTACTGAAGCTGGATTGCTCATTAATATCAATGGGCAACTGCAGTTTGCGTGAGATATCGCTGGCTGAAAAAATCCCGCGGATCTGATGCATCTGCTCATCCACCACCAGACAATGCTGCTGGTGATTATCCTTCAGGAAGTTAACAACATCACTGATGCTGGCACGGTTAACCTCATCAATATTCAGTGCCAGTAAATCTTTTTTGCGGATCATCAGGTCGGTAACCTGAATATCTTCACGGCTGTGATGCAGTTGAGCGGCTTTGGCCATAATGTTCTGTTCCGATAACTCCCGTGAACTGATAACACCAACAAAGTGCTCATTCTCATCCACTACCAGCTTCATGCGCACATGGGTTTTAATCATCGTGTTGCGGGCTTCAATCGCTGATACGGTGGAATCAATTACCAGAGGTTCAATGGTATAAAAATCGGTAAAGAACTGCATGGCACGGCTTTCCAGTGTGTAGCGTGGGGACTGTTCCGGATATACCAGTTCATCCACACTGACAACCGGATAAAGAGTGAGTTTAGGCATAGTAATCTCCTGATCATTCAAGGGCAGCAAACGTGCAAAAATCTGAAAGGTTAAATTGCTATCAGGCTGTTGGTGGGGCACGTATGGGGGATAAAGGCAGGTAGTAAACATTGAATGACTGCCAGACCGGAGTCCGGCTGTAACCATCAGGGATAAATAATGCAGGTGAACCAGTGTGGGTCAGTAGTGGGTCATCGCCGTGGCTGCTATCGGCGATGCTTTGCTGGCCGCTGCTGTCGATGTTCAGTAATGAATCCGGTGAACTGTTGCCGGCTGTTGCAGATACCCCGGCCAGCGGGCTGGAATCCGGACTAAGCAACAGTAAACAACAGAGCAACGTACGCAACATCTGGGAGCCGTCTCCGGTGACCTGACTGAGAGGATACTTTCAGTCTAGTTCGTATGATCTGTGCCGGCCATGTGGGTTCAGTTAACTTATGTTATGAAATTGATGCCAGGCTTTTGTTTACGCAGGAATAATCCATGCTGCGGCGCAGACGTAGTACTATGCCCGCGTTCGGTCCTGTCATTTGTGAGTGATTTTTATGAGCCGTCAACACACATTATTTGATCGCTTCAGCGGCGTTCTGGAGAAGGGCAGGCTTGACTGGATTGGTCTGCACCCTGCGCGGCGAGCGGCACTGCTGAGTGTGGCGCAGACCTATGCTATTGCGGATCTCGGCCTTGAAGGCGACCGCCGTTGTCAGGGAACGCCGGGGTCGGCACGACAGGTAACACTGATTAATGCTGAGCATCTGGATGTTGTGGCAAAACTGCTTAAACGTGAGAGCATTGATCCGGCACTGCTACGGCGTAACCTGATGATCAGTGGTATTAACCTGCAGGCCTTACGTTACCAGCAGTTCCGTATTGGTGATGCCATATTTCAGGCAACGGCATTGTGCCACCCCTGTTCGCGCATGGATGAAGTGCTTGGCCCTGGTGGTCATGCGGCGATGCTCGGGCACGGCGGTTTGTGCGCCAGAATATTACGTGCCGGAAAAATTCAGGTTGGTGATGAAGTGATCTGTCTGAGCGCGGACGAACAGCTGCCCGATTAACGTCCTCCTGTTCATCATCCTGTAACGGCTATACTGCCTGATATTTATTATCCGTGATTAAGAGCTTCAGCAGATCGTTGGCTGCGCGGCAATGTTGCGCGCCTGTCTCCTGAAAGAATGAGGAACATACTTGAATAACCATAAACCGCCGTTTGTTATGGCGTTCATCTTTTCTCTGCTGCTGTGTCTGTCGCAGACAGCGGCGGCGCTAACGGTAACAGACAATGATCAGGAAATTCTGCTTGATCAGCACAGCCGTTACCTGATTGATGAGGGAGCACAGGCCGGATTAGATGACATTCTGGCCCGTGCTGGTGGGTTTTCTGCCGTCAGTGACCGCCGTCAGCTGAATTTTGGTTATACCCATGATGCATATTGGCTGCATATTGAAATACAGCCACAGCTGCAGGAATCACAGGCGTGGATTCTGGAATTTGAGTATGCCTATCTTGACGACGTTACCCTGTACATTGTCCGTGCAGATGGCCGCGAAACACTGCGTGCCGGGCGTTATATTCCTGTTGATCAATGGCCGTTAGCCGGGCGTAAACCTGCTTTTCCGCTGCAGTTGAATCCGGGAGAAAAAACCGAACTTTATATACGCATTGTTAACCATGCGGGAATGGCACTTAATACCCGTTTATTATCAGCCCGTGAATATTCTCTGCATAATACCCAGACGGTCATTATTCTGGCGCTGTATTTTGGCATGCTGATCGCACTGGGTTGTTATAATTTTTTGCTGTTTCTGGCACTGCGTCAGAAAACCTTTATTTTATATTCGGCTTTTGTTTTTACCTTTGGCTTTGCCGCTTCCGGCATGAATGGCATAGGGTCGTTAATTTTCTGGCCGGATATGGCGCTGACAGGTTTGGCTGATCGTATTGTTCCGACCGGCTTCAGCGTGGCAACGGCACTGGCAATGATGTTTGCCCGCAGTTTTTTGCAGATGCAGACGCTGGCTCCGCGCTGGCATCGTTTTCTCGGTATGGCCATTCCGCTGTGGTGGGCCGGGGCGGCACTGACACTGATCAGCAGTGTTCAGCATGCCTTACAGATCATGTCGGTGATGGGCATTATGACAACCGTTACATTGCTGGTCACCGGAGGCGCGGCGGTGCGGCGTAAAATACCGGCGGCACGTATTTTTGTCACGGCCTGGGCATTATTGCTGATTGGCACGGCATTGTTATCGGTGCGCAACGCTGGCCTGATTCCGTCTAATTTTTTTACCGTGTATGGCATGCAGTTAGGTTCAGCAGCAGAAATGTTGCTGCTGTCGTTTGCACTTGCCGCACGCTTTAACGATTTAAAACGGCAAAAGGAAAAAGCTCAGCAGGCCTTGCTGGACACATTGCGGGAGCAGGAACGGATACTGGAAAGCCGGGTGTCGGAACGTACCGCTGAACTGGAAAAAGCTAAAAACCAGCTGGAGCGTCAGGCAACCGAAGATGCTTTAACCGGATTAAATAACCGTCATGGTCTGCGGCGTATTTTTGCGCAGATAAAAAAATACGCCCCGGATAATGAAAGTGCCGCGGTGATGCTGATTGATCTGGATGATTTCAAACCGGTAAATGATCGCTATGGGCATGGGGCTGGCGATGAGTTACTACAGGAAATTGCCCGTCGTCTTCGGGCTTCGGTCAGCGAAAATGATGCAGCCGGGCGTTTAGGTGGTGATGAGTTTGTCGTTATTCTGCGTGATGTGAAAAGTTCGCAGGTGGTGTATGAGCATGCCAACCGGATACTGTTATCCGTCAGTGAACCTTTTCAGCTGAATAATGGTAAGACCGTTGCTGTCAGTGCCTGTATCGGCATTTGTCTGCGGCGCTTATCCGGCGAAACGATGAGCACACTGCTGCGTTGCGCGGATGAAGCTATGTATCAGGTTAAGCGTGGTGGTAAGCACGGTATCGCGCTGGACTATGATGGTGAACCTCATATTGGTCAGTCACCGGGTATTCTCTAGCAGGTAGTTTAATTAGTGTTAACAGGCACCTTTAAAGCGGGCAGTGGCTTATTAAAAATAAACCACCGCCATGGAAAGATGCTCAGTGCGTGCTTTCCAGTGCACCGTTACGCCAGGGTTCAATCACCACTTTGATATGCGGGTTAGGTTTCAGTAACTGCTGAAAAGCCTGCGCCACACCGTCCATCCCGACTTTACCGGTCAGCAGCTTTTTCCAGGGCACTTTGCCGGCGGCAATAGTATTCAGGCATTCGCTGAATTCTTCCGGCTGGTAATAATACGAGAAGCGCATATCCAGCTCTTTGACCGTGGCGTAGGCATAATTAATGGCCGACACCGCGGTATGCACGCCGGTGATAACCAGTGTGGCATTGGCCGGTGCGCGCTGCACAAAGCCATCAATTAATGTGTGCAGGCCTACGCACTCAAAAATAACCAGACGCTGACCGGCGGCAATCTCTGTGGCCAGAGCTACTTCATCCTGCTGTGCCGGATTAACGCTGACCGTAGCGCCAAATTCCTGCACGATCTGCAGTTTGTCCTGCTGTAAATCGGCGGCAACAATATTTTTAATGCCACGTAATTTCAGCGCAGAAATAACCGCCAGACCAATAGGCCCGCAACCGACCACCAAAGCAGTATCTTCTGCGCCTATATTGCTGCGGTTAACCGCATGCAAACCAACGGCAAGCGGTTCGGCCAGTGCCGCGGCTTCGGTCGGTACGTTATCGGGCACTGGGAGAAGCAGAGCTTCGTCGAGAATAAAATATTCAGAATAAGCACCGCTTAACCCCGGCGTAACGCCCACACCGGCACCGTTCTGGCTGAGCAGAATCGGCACCGAAGTAACCCGGCTGCCAATTGGCAGATTCTTTTCTGTGGCCGGGCCGTAGCTGACAATTTCGGCACAGAATTCGTGGCCGAGTAACAGCGGGGTATGATTATCCAGACTGTCCGGCATCACACCGAGCTTGCGGTAAAAATCAAACACCTCACCGGTGTGGCGGGTAATATGCAGATCGGAACCACAGATTCCACAGGCCAGACTGCGCACCAGTACCTGCCCGGCCTGCGGCTCGGGCAAAGGCATCTGCTGCACACTCAGCGCACCGTCCTGCATTACAACAGCATTCATGGTTGCCATAGTGTTGTTCCTGCTCAGTCGTTGCTGAAACCGGCAATCGCACCGGGTTTGATATAGCGTGGGGTTACACCCTGTGCTTTGGCGGCGGCAATAATCATCTGCTCGATCCAGCCGGCATCCATGATGTTCATGAAATTACCGTCGGCATCGAAATTAATATTGGCGCCGGAAATCACCATAAAGCCATCGGCACCACCGGATTCTTCCGGGCAATGGAAGGTATGAATGGAACCACCCGGTTCATATAAATAGCTGCCGGCGGTCTGTGGCTGATCGGGATATTCCAGATAATTCCAGCGGCCGCTCAGGGTATAAAAATGCACTACGCCGGTATGAAAATGCTTAGGCAGGGTGACGCCGGCTTTGAATATTGCGCGGATAACCCAGGTGCCGTTTTCCGGATCGAGAAACAGCGGGTATACATCAACGCCGGGCAGGGCATCTTTAATTAAATTTTCTTCGTTGGTGTTCAGGGTCAGTAAAAAATCCTGATGCTGGATAACGTCGGGTAATGCCATGGTTAGTACCTCACGGTTTTATGTTTATTGTTGGTTATGGGCGTTAATTCCGGATTCTGTTTATTGTTTAAGCAGGACCCAGCAGGGGGTATTTAAAGTTTTCGAAACCATCGGACGCGCTGATGGTGCAGCCGTTAATGCAGTTGGCTTCGTCGCTGGCGAGGAAGGCCACGACGTTGGCGATTTCGGCCGGTTGGGTAAAGGTCTGACGCATCTGCTCTTTGCGGATATGGTCCCACAGGCCCAGTGCTTCGTACTGGCGCAGCATCGGCGTATCCACCCGTCCCGGTGCTACAGCACAGACGCGGATACCCAGGCCTGCAAGCTCCAGCGCTGCGCATTTGGTCATCATGTCGACCGCAGCCTTGCTGACGTTGTAGGCAAAAGTCATTTCGGAGGCGATGCTGGCGTAGACCGATGAGGTATTAATAATTACGCCATCGCTGCCCTGTGCCTGAAACTGACGGGCGGCGGCCAGAATGCCGTAATACACACCGTGCTGATTGACGCGCGTAACCGGGTCAAAATCGGTTTTTGGATCATGTTGCAACAGAGGTTTGGCCAGGCCGATACCGGCGTTATTAATCACAATGTGCAGGCGGCCGAACTGCTCGGCGGCATGGCGCACCATCTTTTCAACCTGGGCGTAGTCGGTAACATCAACCGCCAGCGTACGTACGCGGTCGGTATTCAGATTTTTAAAAACACCGAGGGCTTCGGCCGACAGATCCACAGCCAGAACCCGTGCACCTTCTTCCAGTAACTTGCTGACAATGGCCTGACCAATGCCACCTGCGGCGCCGGTGACTACCGCGGTTTTACCTGTTAAGCGCATACGTTTTACCTTGCTTGTTATTGTTGTTAAGCACCAATGTAGGTGGTTAATTGCACAGATTCTTGACCTTTTACGAGCTTAAGTTGATATATTGCGAGTATTGAAGGTGGAATAGCGGAAGGTCTGAGGATGTATCTGGTACGCAGTGGTGCAGCCGCCCAGTTCGAGCAACTGGTGCTGGAATACGGACAAAACCCGATAGAACTGATGCAGCAGGCAGGCCTGCGTCAGGCGCAGTTCCGCGACCCGAATACTTATATCGCCTATCCGCGTCTGGCCGGATTACTGGAAATAGCCGCCCAGCGCTGTGCCCAGCCACTGTTCGGCGTTGTGCTGGCCCAGCGGCAGACGCTGCATGTGCTCGGCGATCTGCCGATGCTGGTATCGCGCGAGGCGACGGTGGCCGAAGCATTGGCGCGGGTGAATCAGAATCTGTATCTGCATGCGGCGGGCGTAGCGCTGGAAGTGCAGCCGCAGGGCGAGCAGGTGCGGCTGGCGCTGTCGATCAATGTGCAGTCCCCTCATGGAATGCAGCAACTGATGCAGCTGAGCGTGGCGCAGCTGGCCATGTTTGTCTGCAGCCTGCTCAATATCAGCAGCACCGCCCTGACGTTGCACCTGCGCCAGCCCGCTCCGGCCGGGCAGGGCGCAGATGAGCGCAGCAGTACATTACCGCCACTGCGTTTCTCTGAGCCTTTTGACGGTGTGGTGCTGAAAAGCTCTCAGCTGGCGAGTCGTAATCATCAGGATGAAGAAGCGCTGAACCGCCATCTGCAGGAGCATCTGCACTATCTGCAAAGCCGCTATCCCGGCAATCTGGCCGATCAGGCACGGGACATCATTGGCCGCCTGCTGCCCACCGGCGAATGCTGTATCGAACGGGTGGCGACGGCGCTGGGCATGCATGAACGCACACTGCAAAGCCGGCTGCAGCAGAATGGTGAGAGTTACCGTGGCTTATTACAGCAGGTGCGCCAGAGTCTGGCCGAGCAGCAACTGCGTTATGGCGCCCAGACCATCACCGAGCTGGCGCTGCAGCTGGGCTATGCCGAGGTGGCGGTATTCAGCCGGCATTTCCGCCACTGGACGGGAATATCGCCACGGGCGTGGCAGAAGCAGCACCGGCCTTAGGGCTGGTGACAGAAAGGTTTCAGGGAGGTGCCTGGTTTTAAACGTATTTAAATACTGCCGGATCGTGCCCGGCTATTTAAATTGGAGCGTTGGACACCTCGTCAGTTTGACGTTGGTGTCCGTTAAGGTGGGGCAAGATCAGCATCCGGTTTTTTGTACTTGTTAGATGGCTTGCTTGTTATAAGCCAACTTTACTAAATCTAAAATATTGGCCCTGAACTGAGAAATATACTCGCCTGAAATGCAGATGCGGTTGTTTTTTATAGCCAATGCTTTTTTGGAAGCTTTGACTAAGTTCTTGACCTTATTAGGATCTTTCGTGTGATTAATTCGACCATTTGCATGTAGTAGACAATTGCGGATATTTTCAGTATTTACTATCCAATTCCATGAATTACACGATGAAAGATCAATGCCTAAACCATCTCTTAAGACTGGTTTGAATCTCGAAATGCAGCCCTTTTCTATATTTAAATCAACCTTTCTATTAGTTGATTTCTGAATATTAAGCAGCCACTCCTCAAGGTGACTAAACATCATTAAATAAGTGGCAGTGCATAAATTTGGTTCAATTGTTTCGATATATAAGTTTTTTGCATATCTGTATGACTGAGAAGTTTCTGAATTAGGGTCTACCTCCTTCTCAAGTATATTGTTGAATTTAAACACTTCATTACCGATTAAGCGCCTAATTTCATTATGAAATTTAACTATAAAAGCAAGGTTTGTGTCGTGAGCCCATTCGTCAAGCATCTTCTCTGTGAATTCGTTATCGCTCATTACTCACCTGCAACGTGTTGTTGGGCGTCATTGCACCCGCCCTATGCCGTGATACTCATCAAAATGCCCGGGCAACTGAGGCAATGGAGACGACTGATCGAAGTACGCGGTGTCGGGAGCCTGAAATTGAATAAATCCGACCTTAGTTGCAACTGTGTACTCTCCCAAAGCTTCATCTAGCAGTAGGTATCCAATTTGGCCGAATAGACTGTGCTGTTCATCTGAATACCCAGGCATGAACAGGATTATTCCGACTTTATTTCCATCCTTGCCCATAACATATCGAACGTCCTCGACGTTTACATCTATGCCTCCAAAGCTAATATTGTTCAGCGGCAAACGGCGTGGACGATATCTCACCCACTCCCAACGCTCTAGCTTTGGAGCAGCATCAATCACCGCTTCAACAGCTGGGAAAGATGCTTTTATGCCACCGGCGCTAACAACAAATTCTTTCTTTCCGTTTCCCTTAACGGGGCTAAATTCGAACGCGAGGTCCTCATTGATTGCTTCGAATTTCGCAGAAAGCTCGTCAAATAGGGCTTCATTGGGTTGCTCCATCGCGTAAAGCGCAGCCTCGTTCTTGACGAACCATTTCCAGAACAAATCCTCGCTCGATGCTGACGCTTTCCCGCCGAAGAGTCCAAATATCATCACAGTTCCTGTTACAAAGCACTTTGCTCTCATGACGTCCAAAAGTTTATTAGTATGCATGCGCATTAATTCCGAAAAAATCATTCGAAAATACCCGAATAAATCATTGCCAAAAAATTCAAAAATCCCTCCCGGAAAAACGCGCACGCATGTTAATCAGGTTTTTCTGTTTTTGTAAACTTGCAAATCCGATTTTCAACCCCGGGATTATTAACAGATTTTTCTTCGTCTGGGCTGGCAAAGCGCACATACACAAATGCAAAACGTGCCGGATCTCGTATGAACTGAAAAATCTGCGCTTTGTGTGCTCAGCACCTCTTTACATCTGAGCGGGCAGACAACAGCGCTTGCCGTTTACCTTCACTCCCCGCCTTCACTGCTGCAGTCACCGCTGCCTTTACCCCAGTCTTCACCGGGCCAGATAGGCAGATCGTATTAATAACAGAAAAATCAGCATTGCTGACTAGGTATAAAGTACTGGTTTTTCGAGTAGGAGGCGGGGATCGGGGAGGGATCGGTGGCTAGAGATAGCAGCTCAGCAATCCTGCGGCCGGTCGATATCCTGCACTATGCCTTTATCCGTCAGTGGCAGCAGGTATACATCCTGCGGGTTGTCGGTCAGCAGGCGGCGGGCGCCTTCGTCACCCTGACACTGAGTCAGTGCGCAGGCGTAGCTGCGGCTGAAGCCGACCGGGTGGCCGTTTAAGGTTTTGCCTGTGTCTGCACCTGTAGCTGTGTCTGTGCGCTGCAGTATCGGGCGTACAATTTTGTGCTGGTTAAGGGCTGCTGCCACGCGCTGATAGGTGGCTGGCTGGATAAAGGGCATATCGGCCAGCGCAATCAGCCAGCCATTCCAGTGCTGGGTGGCGTGTACACCAAAGGCCAGACTATGGCCCATGCCCTGTGCCGCTTCCGGGCAGATGCCCCAATCGATACTGAGCTTATCCAGAGCATCGCCCCATTGCTGGTCACCGGGGCGCAGTACCACAAACAGCGGTAAACCGCTGGCGCGGATCTGCTGCAGCGTGGTGAGCAGCATCGGCTGCTGTGTACCCTGTGGCTGGCGGATTTCGGCCAGACGCTTGTCGCCGCCAAAGCGTTCGCTCTTACCGGCGGCCAGCAGAATCACGCCAATCGGGGCATCGGTGTTGCTCATATTCAGACAGTGCTCCGCACAATCGAAGGCTGATGACAGTACCACAGCAGGCCCAAAGGGAATACGCCGTATTAGCTGCGCTGCGGACGTTCTGCCAGCAGGTGGGCAAGCACCGACAGGGCAATTTCGTATGGCGTTTTACTGCCGATATCCAGCCCGATAGGCGCATGCAGGCGCTGCAGCTGTGTGCTGCTGACACCCAGCCCGGTTAAGCGCTCACGGCGTTTGGCGGAGGTAGCAAGCGAACCCATAGCGCCGATATAAAAAGCGCGGGTGTCGAAGGCATCGAGCATGGCCATATCGTCGAGGCGCGGGTCGTGGGCCAGCGCGACAATGGCACTGTGCGAATCGGCAAAGCGCTGGCTGATCAGGGTATCGGGCATGGCGCACAGCAGCTCGGCGCCGGGGGCGTCGAAGCCCTGCAGAAACTCTTCACGGTGGTCGCAGATGGTCACGGCAAAACCGGCCGGTTGTGCCAGTGCCGCCAGGTGACGGGTGACTTCGCCGGCACCGACAATCAACAGCTGATACGACGGCTGAAATGGCTGGATAAAGTATTCAGAGGTTAACCGGCATGTTTGCGGAGAATCATGCTGCAACAGTGTCAGGCGCTGCTCTGATGCATGCAAACTCACCTCGCGCACAAAGGGCGTGCGTGAACTCAGCCAGGTCAGCATCTGTTGAATACCGGCCAGATCATCTTTACCAAGCCGCTGCAGCAATATCTGCAGATGACCACCGCAGGGCAGGCGATAACGCGCCTGCTCGGCGGCATTATCACCAAACAGCAGCAGCTGTGGCTGGCTGCCATTCACCTGACCGGCGCGCAGCCGGGCAATCAGATCTTCTTCCACGCAGCCACCCGACAGCGAACCGGCCATACCGAAGTCGGCCGACCAGGCCAGCAGCGAACCCACCGGACGCGGGCTGCTGCCATAGGTGGCGACCACGGTGGCGAGCCAGACCGGGCTGCCGGCACTCAGCCATTGCGCGGCTGAGTGCAGTACGTGCTGATCGGTACTGGGCGCGCTATTCAGCTCGAAACGCGCTATGTGCTCAGTGGCTGGAGCAGACGGCTGCATACGTCCTCTGAGCCTTACGCCAGGTGCAACGGCAGACGACGCAGACGCTGGCCGGTGGCGGAAAACAGCGCATTGGCCACCGCCGGTGCCAGTGGCGGCACGCCCGGTTCACCCACACCGGTCGGATCGTACTGGTTGTCGGCAATATCGACCACAATGGCCGGCGCTTCCGGCATACGCAGCAGGGCGTAGTCGTGGAAGTTGCTCTGCTGTACGGCGCCGTCTTTCAGCGTGATATTGCCGTACAGTGCGGCGGTGAGGGCAAAGTTAATGCCGCCTTCCATTTGCGCGCGGATCATATCCGGGTTAACCGCCTGACCGCAGTCGACGGCGCAGACCACACGCTTAACGCTGAAGGTTTTACCCTCAACCTGCACATCGGCAATCTGTGCGACCCAGGTGTTAAAGCTTTTATGAATCGCCACGCCCTGATGGCAACCCGGCAGCGGCCGGCCCCAGTCGGCCAGTTGCGCCACGCGGCGCAGCAGGCTTTGCGCGCGCGGATGCTGTGCCAGCAGCTCAAGGCGGAAGTTCAGCGGGTCCTGCTTCTGCTGGTGGGCCAGTTCGTCGATAAAGCTCTCGGTCACAAAGCCATTGTGCGAGAAGCCCACCGAGCGCCAGTAACCAACGGGTACTCCCGGTTCGCTGTGGATAAAGCGCACGTCGATATTGCCCAGCGCGTAAGGCACGTCGTTGGCGCCTTCGTAGCCGGAGCTGTCTTTCGGCGCCAGAATGCCTTCGCCCAGCTTGCCGGCACCGGCCAGCATCGGGAACATCAGTTTCGGCATAAAGGGATACTGCGCCGGGGCGGCATCGCCGACAAACCACTCGAATACTTTCGGGTGAGCAATGCGGTGCTGCCAGCCGCTGGCTTTGCCATCGGCGCCAATCGTTGCCTGCAGACGATGCAGGCTGGCCGGGCGATACCAGTCGTGGGCGGTGTCTTCTTCACGGTTCCAGATCAGCTTCACCGGCTGTTGCAGGCGGTCGGCAATCACCGCACATTCGGCGACGTAATCCTGCAGGATACGGCGGCCAAAACCGCCGCCAATCCAGGTGGTGTGAATCACAATGTCATCGAGGCTGTAGCGGCTGTGTTTACCGGCCGCGACCCGCGCCATGCTGGCGGACTGGGTCGGCGCCCAGACTTCCATACCATCGGCGTCGGCCTTCACCACACAGTTCTGTGGTTCCAGCGTGGCGTGGGCCAGATAGGGCAACTGATACTCGGCGGTTAAGGTGCTGGCGGCCTGTTCGGCGGCAGCGTCGAAGTCGCCGTCGTCGCGTACCTGTTCACCGTCTTCGTTATCCAGATCGCGGGCGTACTGAGCAAAAATGGCGTCGCTGCTGGGCGCGATCTCCGGCGTTTGCCACTCGATCTGCAGTAATTGCTGTGCCTTACGCGCCTGCCAGTAAGAACGGGCGACTACGGCGACTCCTGAGCGCCCGGCGGCTTGTAGTTGGAATACATCAACTACACCGCTGGCGGCTTTGGCCGCGCTGCTGTCGAGGGTTTTGACCGTGCCACCAAAGGCCGGCGCGCGGCTGATTACGGCATAGAGCATGCCCGGCAGTTCAACGTCGACGCCATAGACAGCCTGGCCCGTTACTTTCTGCAGGGCATCCAGACGCTTGTTGTATTTACCGATATAGCGGTATTCATCCGGCGATTTCAGTGCGGTGTCTTCCGGCACGGAGAAGGTGGCGGCAATGCTCGCCAGTTCGCCGTAGCTGAGGGTTTTTCCGCTGCTGTGAATCACCTGACCGTTGTCGCAGTGCAGGGTGCTGGTGTTCTCCAGCGCCCAGACCTGAGCGGCGGCCTGCTTCAGCATTTCACGCGCGCTGGCACCGGCCAGACGGATGCGCTTAAAGCTGCTGGCCACACTGGTGGAGCCACCGGTGATCTGCAGTTTGTACAGCGGGTTATCGTAGGCGCTGCCGACGCCGGCAAACTCGACCTGTACCAGCGTCGGGTCGACTTCCAGCTCTTCGGCCAGCAGGGTGACCAGACCGGTATAGGTGCCCTGACCCATTTCAACGCGGTCGAGGATAAAGGTAATGCGGTTATCGGTGTCGATGCGCAGCCAGGCATTGCTCTGCCATTCGCCGGCGCTGACCATGCCCTGATTTTTCATGCCGATGGCGGTACAGCCGGGCAGGGCAACACTGAGCAGCAGACCACCGGATGACAGGGCGCTGGCTTTTAAGAAGGAGCGGCGGCTGAGACCGGTGTTGGTATTGGTGCTGGTGCGTAAGGACTTATCCATGGCTCAGCTCCTCTGAATTGGTCGCTTGCGGCAGAGTGACTTCACTGAACAGTTCGCCGTTGCGCGCGGCTTGCGGATGGCTGACAGCACTCATCATGCCCGCCGCTTTATGAATGGCAGAACGGATGCGCGGATAAGTACCGCAGCGGCAGATATTGCCGCTCATGGCGTTGTCGATATCGGCATCGCTGGGATTCGGGTTACTGGCCAGCAGCGCAGTGGCGGCCATGATCTGCCCGGACTGGCAGTAGCCACATTGCGGTACGTTCAGCTCCAGCCAGGCCTGTTGTACCGGCGTCAGCTGCTGTGGCGTGGCGTTGGCCGGGCTCAGCCCTTCGATGGTGGTGATGTTTTGCCCGGCAACCGCCGACAGCGGCATAATGCAGGTGCGGATTGGCTGACCATTCAGATGCATGGTGCAGGCGCCACACAGGCCCGCACCGCAGCCAAACTTGCTGCCTTTTAAGCCCAGAACATCGCGTACCACCCATAACAGTGGGGTATCGCCCTCAACATCCAGTGTGTGTTCCACACCATTTACGGTCAGCCTGATCATGGTTGCCTGCCTGTCGCTTATTTTTCGGATGGGTAAAACTCTAAGTGACCCAAGGTTACCACTGAATTAACATCAGTAAATAGTTGAAATGCACCGTTGCACTGACCAGTGCTCAGCGCGACGGATTGCCGCGGCTGTGAGTCTCGCCATCCAATAAAAACAAGGTTAAGCCATGAACAATACCCTGCTGCACCAGTACGAAATATCCCCATTCTGCGCCAAAGTCCGGCGCGTGCTGCAGCTCAAAGGGCTGGATTATCAGGTTCACAATATCGGCGCGCTGGGTTCACAGCTGGGCGAGGTCAAACGTCTCAGCCCGCAGGGTAAGTTGCCGGTACTGGAGTTCGGTGGTGAGCGTCTGGCGGATTCGAGCCTGATTGTGCGTGAACTGGAGCGGCGTTTTCCGGCGGTTGTGCCACTGATACCAGACGATGAACAGCAGCGTGCACAGGTGCATCTGTGGGAAGACTGGGCCGATGAGAGTCTGTATTTCCTTGAGGTGTACCTGCGCTTTGCGGTGAAAGAAAACCGCAGCTACTGGGCAGGGCGTGTCTGTGCTGCTGACCCGGCCTGGTTTTCCGCCATTGCCCGGCCGATAGTGCCGGCCACCATGATGAAACAGCTGAAAGCCCAGGGCATGGGGCGTAAATCATTGGCGCAGGTACTGACGGAGCTCGATCAGCACCTGCAGATGCTGAATGCCTTGTTATATGAGCGCGACTGGCTGGTGGGCGAGCAGATAACGCTGGCTGATATTGCTGTGGCCGTACAGTTACAGGCGATTGCTGCCACACCACAGGGTAAGCAGGCATTGCTGGCTTACCCTGATGTGCAGTTGTGGCTGGCGCGCAGCGGTGAAGAGCCGGAGGTATAAAACAGGGCGAATCGGGCCATGATTGGTCTGTGGTGGATCAATCCGTGCCAGTTCCTGCATCTCGGGGAAAAGAGGGCTGACAGCGGTGCAGAGCTTGTTGTAAAAACAGGCCAACGACATAGAACGATGGTTCTATATTGCTGGTAAAAATAATAATAACCTCTGACTTCTCTGAAGCTGAGGTCGCTCGTTCTCTGCACAGGTGACCCTATGAAAACAACCCTCGCATTTTCCCTTGGTATGCTGGCTTCTGCCGGTGCGCTAGCCATGAGCTCAACCCCGCCAAGCGACCCTATTACCGATTTTCAGAACAGCTGGGCAGGCAAAGCACTGGCTCATCAGCGCAGTATCGATATGAACTCGCCGCTGGCGGATAACAGCATGCTTGGCTCGCACAATACCTATAACTCTTCGGTCTACAGCGACCCGACCCGTTATCTCGATCCGCAGCAGAAGCACTCAATCTACGATCAGCTGCGTATCGGCGCACGTTTTGTTGAGCTGGATGCACACTGGACCGCGCATACCCATGGCTGGCCGTGGGAGTGGGGTACTGACCTGCTGCTGTGTCACTCCGGTATCGGCACCGAATGGGGCGATCTGCATGTGGGTTGCAGCCTGACTGACCGCCGCGTCAGCGATGGTGTGCAGGAAGTGGCGAACTGGCTGAACGACAATCCGCAGGAAGTGATCATTCTGTATTTTGAAGATCACACCGATGGTCATCATCAGGAACTGCTGAACATTCTGAACAGCAAACTGAACGGAAAAATCTACGCCAGCAATGGCTGTAAGAGCATCCCATCCAACCTGACCAAAGCTCAGGTGCGTGCCGCCGGTAAACAGGTTGTGCTGTGGAAAGACGGTGGTTGCTCGGATAACAGCGGCATGAAAAACCTCGCCTTTACCGGGCTGGGTGACATTGGCCGTACCTGGGAAGACCGCACCGCCGTGGGTGCCATTGGTGCCTTCTTTACCGGTGGTGCTGTGAGCCGTATCGAAAGTGCCGACGTGGTTCAGGCGTTTAAAAACGGCGTGAATATCGTCAACCTCGACAAGCTGACCTATAACGACGGCCGTATGGCAGCCGGTGTCTGGTCATGGGATAACGGTGAGCCAAATAACTACAACGGCAATCAGGATTGCGCCGTGCAGTGGGGTAATGGCCGCTGGGATGACGCAGACTGTAACAACAACCATCACTTCGCCTGTGAAGACAACAACGGCAACTGGGCGATCAGCGCCTGGGCTGGTCGCTGGACCGATGGTGCGCAAGCCTGTTCACAGTTAGGTGGCAGCTACCACTTTGCTGTACCGACCAACAGCAAGGCCAATGAAGCGCTGAAAGCGGTTAAAGGTGGTATGAGCCATGTGTGGCTGAATGCTTCTGACCGTGCACAGGAAGGTAAGTGGGTGGCGAACTGAGTTTGCTGCCTGATTAAGTAAAAGCCCTGCAGAGGCAAAATACGGTTCACTAACCAGCCGGTTGATTGCATGTGAACAGCCCTTGCGGGGCAAGCCCCTGCGCCCCAATCCGGGGAACTTCTCCCCGGGCCCCTGCTTTGCGCTTTCTGGCCCGTGATCCTTATTCACTCGGTTTTTACTGACCACGCGTATATTGGCCATCCATGGCCACATACGCTTGTCTGGCATCCATGCCAGACAGATCTTAAAAACTATCGCTCATGGCGGCGGGCCCAGAGGCGCGGTTTATCTCAGCCGCAACGCCGTTTTTATCGAACAATAATGTCCATTCTGAAAAGCCGCTTGGCGGAATAATCAATGCGCCTGCAGGACGCCGGAATGAAGAGCACTGAGCCGGTACGTCTCTGCATGGATGCAGAGCGAGCGGATAGGGCCATGGATGGCCCATTATCCGCGTTGCCGTGACCGAGGTGGTCTGAATGGAGGAAAAAGGCCTGCACAGCGCGAAGCTGGGGTCGGCCCGCCGGCAAGGGGATAAGTTCCCCTGGGAGGCATTGGGCTTGGATGTTAAAAAATGCTGTCCTTGTCAGCTACGGTGCTGATTAAAAACTGTGGGATAGCAGTGTCTCTAAGGCTTGTTCTTAAACACCAGCATTTATCTGGCTCCCACGCTCTGCGTGGTAGCCTGGCTGGCTGCACGTTATTCAGACCCCTGCATTAACCTGCTCACCAACCACACGGCCAGCCGCTGGCTGATAACGGTTATGGCGCTTAAAGGTCGCCAGATCATTAAACGGCACGCCATTTTCTTTCATCACTTTATGCGCGGCTCTGGCCGTCAGCTGGCGGATATAAAAGGGCTCGCCAACCACAAAATGGTGAATGCCGTGGGTGCTGCCGAAATTAAAACAGAATACCTGCAGCGGCCAGAACAGTGGGTTGGTTAATACCTGTGTTTGCTGTAGTACGGAATTAACGTTGCCGTAGTAGTGCATATTCGAGCTGATAAAGTTAATGCTGAACGAACGCAGATAGAACGGCGCAATTAATACCACCACCCATTTATCCAGCAGTTCAAAGCGCGCCAGGGTTTCGGCCGACCACGCCGGAATAACACCAAAATAAGGCGCAATCAGATTAATCGCATGGTAGCCCAGTACGCTGTACCAGATGCTGGCGGTGATCCATGGCAGGGGAAAGTTCGCGGCCAGCACACGGGCAGCGTGATACAGCTTTTTACCCTTTGGCGCTTCGACCAGGGCGCGGGTGAAATTTCCAACAAAGGTATCCAGCATAATCAGCCAGCGCAGTGGTCCGAAGGTGCGGCCATTGCCGATACCGCGCTCTTCGATGTCGGCCTCGGTACCTGAGGTTTTATGATGCAGAAAATGCAGGTGGCGGCGAATCCAGGGGTTAATTGTTCCCGGACGGAAAATCCACACACCGGCCATCATTAAATGGTGAATCAGTTTGTTGTTTTTAAAGTATTGCCAGTGAATTAAATCGTGCTCCAGCTCATGCAGCAGCGAGGTTAAAAAAGCGACCGTCGGAATACACAGCCAGGCGCTGATCATGCCCTGCCAGTAAGCAAAGCCCGTCAGCAGAATAGCGCTGATGGCAAACAGAAAAACGCTCATACCAATAAGATTCTGATTAGCGAGAATCGGGTAGCGGCGGCGGGCATCATCACCGGCAGTACGGATAACGCTGCGGATGGTTTCAATACGCTGCGCATCGGACTGCTGTAGCGTATCTTTTCCGAATGCCGGTGAATCCGGGATATATTTTTTTATTATGCTCATAACCTGTTTCCTGTTGCAGATAATCCTGTCACTCCGGCGGCTGCGGTAAAGCAGTGCAAATGGCCACCGGTTCAGAATACATTAGCCGCTAATCTGGTTGTTAAGGCTACCTTAAAAGCGTTAAATGGCCTTAAACCCTATGGTTTTTGTCCGAAAGACCCCGTTTATTGTCCGCACACCACTCAGGAAAGATGATGAGCCAGCTACAGCAACAGGCAATCTACCCCGGTGCAGAGTTGTTTCTGCTGAAGCAGTTTATGCGCCGCGAAGGTATTGTTCCGGCGCAGGCGCTGCTTGGTACCGGGCTGGATGAAGCACAGCTGAGCCGGGCCGGCTCGCTGGTATCGTCGGAGCAGTTCGACCGGATTTACCGCAATCTGTACCGTCTGGCGGCGCGTGCGGATTTTGGTCTGGCACTGGGGCAGGCGCTTAATCTGTCGCGCTGGGGGTTATTGTCGGCGGCGCTGTTCAGCAGCAAAACCCTGGGCGATGCACTGGCTACTGCCAATCAGCTGCGGGTGTTATTGCGCAGCCGTTTTACCCTGACGGCCGCGATGCGTGAGGGTGGTTATGATATTGAAGTGCGCAAACGCGAGGGCATGGAATATCCGCTGAATTCGGTGTTTGCCCATGAAATGCTGTTCACCAGCCTGCAGGTACAGATTGCTCAATTACTGGGCCGCGAATTTTATTTCACTGAAATTCGTCTGAATTATCCGCCACCACCTCACGCGGCAGACTATGAACGTTATTTTGCCGCTAAGGTGCAGTTTAATTCACCGGTCAGTGGTTTCTGCATCGACCGCGATACCATGCATCAGCCCCTGCCTCTGGCGAATCCGGCAGCCAAACAACAGGCCATGCTGGTGGCCGAGGCCGAACTGAAACGGGTGCTGCAGGTACAGAAGGGTGATATCGGCTGGCAGGTGCGGGCATTGATTCAGGGCAGCGAACAACGTCTGGCATTAGATGATGTTGCTGCCGGTTTAAATCTTTCGCCGCGCACATTAAGACGAAAATTACAGGAAGCGGGGCTGACCTTCCGCCAGATCAGCGATGAAGAATTACTGAAAAAATCCATGTTGCTGCTGGATGACCAGCAACAGAAAGTCAGCTCTGTTGCCAGCGCCTGTGGCTTTAAAGATCTGCTCAGTTTCCGCGAAGCCTTTAAACGCTGGAGCGGTATGACACCTCAGCAATACCGGCGACGCTGATACAGCAGGTCCAGCTTACCGGAATTCAGAGGCTTTTTAATTCGCCAATAAAACGATAGCCAACGCCGGCATCGGTTTCGATATAAGCCGGTCTGGTCGGGTCGTCACCGAGTTTATTACGGATCTGGCGGATAAAAATACGCAGGTAATGGCTGTCTTCAATATGACTGTCACCCCAGTATTTTCGCAGCAGATATTGCTGCGTCAGTATTTGCCCCGGGTGCTGGATCAGCTCCAGCAATAATTCATATTCCCGCGGCGAAAAGCGGATGCGTTCACCATCGACGCTGACGGTGCGTGAGGGTAAATCCACTTTTAAATGACCGTCGTCGTAGCCCATTGGCGCCTGTTCTTTACCACTGGCGCTGCGCAAAACAGCACGGATGCGGGCCAGTAATTCTTTTACACCAAAGGGTTTTTCCACATAGTCGTTACAGCCATTATCCAGCGCTTCCACTTTTTCCCGCTCGCTGTTGCGCACCGATAACACAATGACCGGCGTTTCACAGAAGGTGCGTAATTCACGCAATACCTGCTGGCCATCGATATCGGGCAAGCCAAGATCAAGAATAATCAGATCCGGTTGCTCCAGCGCAATCTGTTCAAGCCCGCGGCGGCCGGTATCGGCTTCACTCAGCTGATAGCCCTGCGATTCCAGACTGATGGTTAAAAAGCGGCGGATCTGCGGTTCATCATCAATGATCAGAATGCGCGTCATAGCGTTCCCCGGTTGGTGTTATCCATAGGCTCAGCATTGTTTCCAGGTACGGCATTATCCACAGGCAGGCTGAGGCGGAAACAGGTGCCCTGTTCTGTGGAGCTGTAAAGAATATTGGCGCTGCCACCATGGGCGGCGAGAATTCCCTGACAGATGGTCAGGCCGAGGCCGGTGCCGCCGGTCTGCTGATCACCTTTGGCGAGGGTAAAAAACATATCAAAAATATGCGGCCAGTGTTCCGGCGGAATACCCGGCCCGGAGTCGGCAATATCAATCAGCAGACGGTTGCCGCTGGCATGGGCATTAATCTGAATATTTTTACCGGCCGGGGTGTAGCGTACGGCATTTTCCAGCACATTAAAGGTGGCCTGTTCCAGCAGCGCGGCATGGACGTAGAGCAGGGGTAATTCCGGATCGATCCGGGTAATAATCTGCTGGCCGTCGAGTAACGGCTGCAGGCGTTTAAGAGAAACGCTGAGTATATCGTCGATGCCGGCCCAGTCGCGCTCCAGTTTTAATTCACCCTGACCGATCTTGGTCATATCCAGTAATTTCTGAATATAACGGTCGAGGCGGCGTGCTTCCGACAGTGTATTTTTTAACAGTTCATCCTGTTGTGCTTCGCTCAGGCTTGGGCGCAAATCACACAGGCTGCTGACCGATCCAATCATGGTGGCCAGTGGTGTGCGTAAATCGTGGGAAATGGATGACAACAGGGCCGAGCGCAATTGTTCGCGCTCTTTAATCACGGTTTCCTGTTGCAGATTTTCGACCAGTAATACCCGGCTCCAGGCGAGGCGCAGAATTTCGGCGGTGGCTTCAATACGGGTTTTCAGCCAGGCATTCACCGGCGCTTTCAGTGGTAACTGAATTTCGTGCAGATGCTGATCGTTGTCGCACAGCACGATATGAAAACAATGATTATTCCAGTGGCTGCTTAAACTGCCTTTCTTAACACCGTTGCGTTCGTTGCTGGCGCGGGTGTGGACAACGGACTGAGTGTCTGGTGCCAATAAATCGGGTCGGAACAGGGCCTGTACTTCCTGCAGAAAAATATCAATCAGTTCTCCGGCCTGCACACAGGAAGCCAGTGACTGTGCCAGCATCATCTGTTGTTTAGTCCAGCGTTCGCTGTTTTGCAGGGCATCGACTTTTTCCCGTAAACCCGCGGCCAGCTGGCCGGTAACCAGCGCGACCAGAATCAGCAAAGAGGCGGTGAGAATATCTTCGCGATGCAGAATAAACAGGGTGAAGTGTGGCGCGGTAAAAAAGAAGTTGTACGACAGAAAGGAAACAACCGCGCTCAGCAATGCCGGGCGGATGGCGGTGGAGACGGCCGTGAGCAGTACCGCTGCCAGATAAAATAAGGCAAGGCTGGCGGCCGGTAAAAGGTCGGAAAAAAACCAGCATACCAGCGTGGCCAGTAACGGCGCGGCCAGGGCCAGTAGCCAGTGTGACCAGCGCCACCTGCTATTATCGTTCAGCAGCATACAATCATCCTCTCCAGAATACCGGGCTCAGCAGCACCATGACGGTAAGCAGCTCCAGACGCCCCAGAATCATGGCAAAACTGAGAATCCATTTTGCGCCATCCGTTACCTGAGCAAAGTTACCGGCCGGACCAATCATATCACCTAAACCCGGGCCGACATTGCTCAGTGCAGTGGCGGCGCCGGTAAACGAGGTAACAAAATCCAGTCCGGTGGCCGCCAGCGCCAGACTGGTAATGGTCAGGGTCAGAAAGAATAAAAATGAGAACGCGACGGCCGACACCATAATATCGTCGGAGACGGTTTTCCCGTTGTAGCGGATAGAAAAGGTACCGCGCGGATGCACCAGTTTATTCATCTGATCACGCAGAAACAGCCATGACAGCTGAAAACGGAATATCTTCATGCCGCCACTGGTTGAACCAGAACAACCGCCAATAAAGGTGACAAAAAAGAACAGACAAACACTGAATACGCCCCACATGGTGTAATCCTGTGAGGCATAACCCGTGGTGGTAATTACCGACACAATATTAAAAGCAACGTGGGTGAGCGTGGTAAAAAAATCACGTTCCTGAGTCAGTGACAGCTGCAGGGTGAGCAGGAAAACCAGCACCAGTACCACCAGTAAAAAACCATATACCTGCTGATCGCGCAGTGCGCTCAGACGCTTTTGTGACACAAAGCGGATAAACAGCGTAAACGGCATTCCCCCTAGCAACATAAACACCACCGAAATCCACAGAATGGTGCTGTTAAAACGTCCCATGGAACTGTCATCGGTAGCGTAACCGCCGGTTGAAACGGTGGTCATGGCGTGGTTGATGGCATCAAAGGGAGTCATACCTGCCAGCCAGTAGCAAAATGCACAGAGCAGGGTAAAACCACAATAGACCGACAGCAGAGCGCGGGCGAGATCGTGGAAACGCGGCAGCGATTTATCCGACCAGTCGGAGGATTCAGTCTGAAACAGACGCATACCACCGACGCGCAGAAACGGCAGAATCGACACCGCCATACCAATCACACCAAAACCCCCAATCCACTGCAGCATTGAGCGCCACAACAGAATAGAGGGCGGCAGGGTATTAAGCTGCGACAATACCGTAGAACCCGTCGTGGTAATGCCTGACACCGCCTCAAATACGGCATCGGAAAAATTTAGCGGATGGTTGGCGAGAATCAGCGGCAGAGCGCTGTAAAGTGACAGCATCAGCCAGCTCAGACTGGTCAGCAGATACAACTGGCGCGCGTTTAAGGCAAAGGGACGGTTCAGGCCCGGCACCACCAGCGTGCAGCCAATTAACGTAACGATGCAGGCAGCAAGAAAGAACGCGCGGTACTCACCGTCACCGCAGAATAAAGAATACAGGGCCGGTACCAGCAACAGGGCGGCTATCACAAAGGCCAGCAGACCACAGACAAATAAAACCGGACGAAAAAGCCTTAACACGCAGCACATCTCCCAGCGGACAGGCAACAACGCTATTGTCCGGCCGGAGGCTGTAAAAATTCGAGACAGCAAAGCGCGGGTTGCCGTAAAAATTCCGTAAGGGGAAATCAGTGAGCCAAGCCGGACCGATGATGCGGCGGTAACCGGAGCAGGTTATCCGGATATTTATTTTTCAGAAGCGTGACTACAAAGCAGATGCGGTAACGCTGAGCATTTTGTTGCCCGTCATGGTAATAACTCTGTTTGAATCAATGGCTCACCGGTGCGGCACTAACCGGCCAGGCAAGAGTAAAGGTTGTTCCTCCCTGAGCTGTGCGCTGGCAGAGGGCATGGCCGTTGTGGGCTTCTATGATGGCTTTGACGACGGCAAGGCCAAGACCGCTGCCGCCACTTTTCCGTGAGCGCGATGGTTCAACCCGGTGGAATGCTTCGAATATATGGTTTGCAGCGTCGTCGGGGATGCCCGGGCCTTCGTCTGTCACGCTCAGATAACATGTATTTTCTGCGTGATGAAGATGTATGGTCAGGGTTCCGGGGTCGGCATGCTGACAGGCATTTTCCAGCAGCGCCATGAGCGCCTGACGTATCCGTACGGCATCACACCAGACCTGCATTGTGCTATCGAGCAGCGGATTCAGCCTGAATCCTTTGGCGTGTAACTGGGGAGCGAAAGAATCAATAACCGCATTGATTTCCTCTGCCAGCTTCACTTCGGTCTGATGTAACTCCAGATGGCCGCTATCGTTGAGGCTCAGCACACGCAAATCTTCGATCAGGCGGTTCAGCCCTTCGACTTGCCGCAGCAGTCCCTGGAACAGGTCGCTGCTGGGAGTGAATACGCCTTCCGCCAAACCCTGCAGGCGACCACGCAGAATGGTAACCGGAGTGCGCAGCTCATGAGCCACGGCAGCATTCCAGAACTCGCGCTCGCGGGTCATATTCTGCAGGCGTTCGGCCATGGCATTGAAATCGCACACCAGCTGAGCGGTTTCACCCATAGAATAACGCCCCATAAAAGCGCGGGCGTCCAGCTTGCCCTCCGCCAGTTCACGCAGACTTTCCGCCACCGAGTTCAGTGGCGTAAGAATCCGCCGTGACAAACGAACAGCGACGAACAACGCCATCACCAGAGCGGCAATGATGGTGCAGACGATCCAGATCATTTCCACCCGTGAAGGTACCCAGGTTTCGGAAATACTGTCCGGCAGGTAGGCCATCGCAATGGCATAGAATACGTAAGAACCAAACACCGACAGGAAAATGATGCCCAGTGCCATCAGCGCCAGCGACTGAATAATTTGTCTGCGTAACCCGGCCACTGGCTTCATACATCATCCCCCAGACGATAACCCACCCCCCAGACACTGAGGGGAACTCCCTGAATCCCTGCGGCTTCAAGTTTCTTACGCAATTTGCTGATATGGCTGTCGACCGTGCGTTCCAGGCTGTCGCCTTCGGGCAGGCAGCTGACCAGCAGTTCTTCGCGGCTGAAAACACGTTTCGGCGCCCGCATCAGGCAGGCGAGCAGCTTGAATTCCGTGAGTGTCAGATCGAGTTTCTGCTGCTGATGATTAAGGAAGATGCTTGCTTCGTAGCTGTCCAGGTCGATCTGGAACTGCCCGACGCGCAACACCTGTGCCGTGGCAGGCGTATGATTCCGCGTACGCCGCAGCACGGCCTGTACTCTGGCGACCACTTCGGCCGGGTTGAATGGCTTAACCACATAGTCGTCTGCTCCCAGACGCAGTCCCATTAACTTATCGATATCCTGATCGAGGGCGGTGAGCATAATTACCGGTGTATCGCCCCGGGAGCGGATTTCGTTCAGAACATTCCAGCCATCCAGTTGCGGCATCTGTACATCAAGAAGCATCAGATCCGGCTTACATGTCTGGTGCATGGCCAGCGCCTGATGGCCATCGGTGGCGTGTTGCGTGCGCAGTCCGCTGCGTTGCAGATAAGCAATAAGGATATCGGCAATCTCGGTTTCATCTTCGGCAATCAACACGAGTGCCGGAGTTGCCGGGCCTGCAGGAGTATTAGTGTTGGACATGGATTGCTCTGACACTGAAACGGCCGAACATTATCACTCTCTCCATAAGTTCTCCACAAAGCCTCAAGTTCATCGCAACAGTTGCCCGTCATAATTCCGTTCTGGTTCTCAGGCGCGTGATAACGCGCCATTTGGGAGAGCGCTGTTCAGCGAGGCTGAGGAGAATATTTATGTATTTCAAGCAACGGCACTTAAGCATTGTGTCGGTAGCCGTAATTGCCATGTGCGGACTGGCCGGTTGTGATCCGGCGGTACCGGCTCAGGAAACGCCTCCTCCGGTGGAGGTGTCGGTGATGACTCTGGAGCTAGGAGAACTGCTGCTATCCAAAGACCTGTCCGGCCGGGTAAAGGCTGTCCGTAATGCTGAAATACGGGCGCAGGTCAGCGGTATTGTACAACGTCGTCTGTTTGAACAGGGGGCTGAGGTTAAGGCGGGAGACGTACTGTTTCAAATCAACCCGGCGGTATTTCAGGCCGATGTTGATAGCGCAGCCGCTGCTTTAGAGCGTACCCAGGTCGTTCAGAAAAGGGCTCATCATGAAGTGAATCGCCTTGCCCCGCTGATGCGTGCCGGTACGGTCAGCCGTCAGGTATATGACGATGCGGTGGCGCAACGTGATCAGGCTGTGGCTGACGTTGCCCAGGCTAAAGCAACGCTGGCACGGCATAAACTGAATTTGCAGTTTGCCCGTGTTGAAGCGCCTATCTCCGGGCGTATCGATCAGGCATTGGTCAGTGAAGGTGCTTTGGTTTCGCCGACGGACACCACCGCCATGGCAAGAATCCAGCAAATTGATCAGGTGTATGTGGACGTACGTCTGCCAGCTTCAATGCTGGAATATATACGTCAGCAGACCGCCCCAGACGGCCCGAAACCGGCCGTGGAAATCCTCAACAGCGATGGTAAGCCGCTTGGCATTCAGGGCCATATCCTGTTCTCGGGTATTGAAGTGGATGCCGGTACCGGCGACGTACTGCTGCGTGTGCTGGCCGAAAACCCGCAACATCGTTTACTGCCGGGTCTTTATGTCCGTGCCCGGGTTCCCCGTGCTTACTATCCTGCTGCACTGACTGTTCCTCAGGAAGCGGTAACCCGTGCGGCGGGTGATGCCAGCGTGTGGGTGCTGGATGCTGAAGGACAGGTGCAGCCTGTCGCCATCGAGGTTGGCGAGCTGAGCGGGCGTTATTACCGCGTGGTATCCGGCTTGAGTGTAGGCCAGCAGGTGGTCATCGAGGGTATCGAACGCCTGAGCCCGGCCGCGCAGGTTGTCGCACGCCCCTGGCAAAACGCCGCGGGCAGTCAGCAGCTCAGCGCTGACGCGCACTGAATTTGGAGGCGTAGTTATGTCCCGGTTTTTTATTAATCGTCCGGTGTTTGCCTGGGTAATCGCCTTATTCATCATCCTGATTGGCGTAATCGCAATCCCGCAATTACCGGTCTCCCGCTATCCCCCGGTGGCGCCGGTGTCGGTCAGTATTTATGCCTCTTATCCGGGGGCTACACCGCAGACGCTCAACGACTCGGTAGTAAGCCTGATCGAGCGCGAGCTGTCGGGGGTAAAGAATCTGCTGTACTTCGAGTCATCCACCGATGCTTCAGGCAGTGCACAGATCACGGCAACGTTTAAACCCGGTACCGACGCCGAACTGGCGCAGGTTGATGTGCAGAACCGCATCAAAGCTGTCGAGCCGCGACTGCCGCAAGCGGTGCGACAGAGTGGGCTGCAGGTCGAGTCGGCGTCTTCGGGCTTTCTGATGATGGTCGGCCTGACATCGCCCAGCGGCCAGTTCGATGAAGTCGCATTAAACGACTACATGGCGCGCAATATCGTCGAAGAGTTGCGCCGCATCGATGGCGTGGGGCGGGTACAGCTGTTCGGTGCCGAACAGGCCATGCGCGTCTGGGTCGACCCGGATAAGCTCAGCACCTATGGCCTGACCATGAACGAACTGGCTTCGGCCATTGAGCAGCAGAATGTGCAGATCGCTCCCGGACGCATTGGCGACGAACCCGCACTGCCGGGCCAGCGCCTGACCGTACCGCTGACCGTGCAGGGACAACTGACGGCCCCGGAGCAGTTCGCGGCTATTGTTCTGCGTGCCGGAAGCGATGGCTCAGCACTGCTGCTCGGTGACGTAGCACGGGTCGAGCTGGGGGCGCAGTCTTACGGGTTTTCTAACCGCGAAAATGGCGTGGTGGCGACCAGTGCGGCTATTCAGTTATCGCCAGGTGCCAATGCCGTGCGTACCGCTGCAGCCGTGCGCGAACGTCTGGCTGAGCTGGCGCCGGGCATGCCGGCGGGCATGGCTTATTCGGTACCGTTCGATACTGCGCCTTTCGTCAAAGTGTCCATCGAAAAGGTGATCTATACCCTGTTCGAGGCCATGGTGCTGGTGTTTCTGGTGATGTTCCTGTTCCTGCAGAACCTGCGCTATACGCTGATTCCGGCCATCGTCGCGCCCATTGCGCTGCTCGGCACCTTCGCCGTGATGTTGCTGGCCGGGTTCTCGATCAACTCGCTGACCATGTTCGGTATGGTGCTGGCCATCGGCATCATTGTTGACGACGCCATCGTGGTGGTGGAGAACGTCGAGCGGCTGATGGCCACTCAGGGGCTGTCACCGAAAGAGGCGACCATGCGGGCAATGAATGAAATCACCGGGGCAATCATCGGCATTACGCTGGTACTCACCGCTGTATTTATTCCCATGGCCTTCGGCAGCGGTTCGGTCGGTGTAATTTACCAGCAGTTCACCCTGTCGATGGCGGTGTCGATCCTGTTCTCGGCCTTCCTTGCTCTGAGCCTGACACCAGCGTTATGCGCCACGCTATTGCGTCCGGTGAGCCCCGGCCACCATGAAAAACGCGGTTTCTTCGGTGCCTTTAACCGGGGATTCGGGCGTCTTACCGCAGGCTATGGTGCGCAGGTGGCGCGTCTGGTCGGGCGCAGCGGACGGATGATGGCGGCGTTTGCTGTGCTCTGTATGGTGTTGATTCTTGCCGCTCAGCAATTGCCCTCATCCTTTCTGCCGGATGAAGATCAGGGCTACTTTATGACCTCTATTCAGCTGCCCACCGGCGCTACCAGCGAACGTACGCTGGAGGTGGTGAAGGCCTATGAGGCACACGTCGCTTCACGTCCGGCGCTCGATGCCAACATGGTGGTGCTTGGTTTCAGCTTTGCCGGTTCCGGCCCCAATGCCGCGATGGCGTTCACCATGCTCAAAGACTGGGATCAGCGAGATGGTGCTAGTGCAGCGGAAGAAGCTGAACTGGCGCAGCAGGCTATGGCCGGTAACGTCGAAGGTACGGTGATGAGCCTGATGCCACCGGCCATCGATGAGCTGGGTACCTCTTCCGGTTTCAGTCTGTTCCTGCAGGATCGGGCTAACCGTGGCGAGGCTGCCTTGCTGGCGGCGCAGGCACAGCTGCTGGAGCTGGCTGCACAGAGCGGGATCGTCAGTGACGTTTATCCGGATGGTCTGCCGCCCGGTGAAAGTATTCATCTTGCAATTGACCGGCAGAAAGCCGCGGCCATGGGTTTGTCTTTTATTGACGTGAGCAACACGCTGTCGGCGGCGATGGGCTCGCTGTACGTTAATGATTTCCCCAATGCCGGCCGTATGCAGCAGGTCATCCTGCAGGCTGATGCCCCGGCTCGTATGCAGCTGGACGATGTACTTGATCTGCGCGTGCGCAATACCAGTGGCGGTATGGTGGCGCTGCGCGAGGTGGTAACGCCGGTGTGGAGCGAATCGGCGCAACAGTTGCTGCGCTTCCAGGGCTTTCCGGCAATGCGTATTTCCGGAGGTGCAGCGCCCGGTGTATCCAGCGGTGCTGCGATGGCCGAAATGGAACGTCTGGTGGCGCAGCTGCCAAAAGGCTATGCCGCAGCCTGGACGGGGGCGTCATTACAGGAACGCCAGTCGGCGGCGCAGGCTCCGCTGCTGATGCTGTTGTCGGCGCTGGTGGTTTTTCTGGTACTGGCGGCGCTGTACGAAAGCTGGTCGATTCCGTTGTCGGTGATGCTGGTGGTGCCGCTCGGCCTGCTGGGTGCAGTGGCCGCGGTGATGCTGCGTGGTATGCCCAACGACGTGTTCTTTAAGGTTGGCATGATCACCATCATCGGCCTGTCGGCGAAGAATGCCATCCTGATCGTCGAATTCGCCCGTCAGTTGCATGCAGAGGGAACATCGCTGATCGAATCAGCGGTGACCGCCGCGCGCCTGCGCCTGCGTCCGATTCTGATGACCTCGCTGGCCTTTACCCTCGGTGTGCTGCCGCTGATGCTCGCCTCCGGCGCCAGTGCCGAAACCCAGCACGCCATCGGCACCGGAGTATTCGGTGGCATGCTCAGTGGCACTGTGCTGGCGGTGTTCTTTGTACCGGCTTTCTTTGTCTTTGTTATTGGCACACAGGAACGCTTCAGCGCTTGGCGCACGCAACGCAACCAACGTGCGCAGACAGGGCAAAGCCTGTGATTTGTCGGTTGCTGATCCGGCCACTGTTCAGGAATAAGTCTGGGATTTTCTGATCAGAGGCCTGCTCAGGTTATCTGGAAATGTGCTCATCAGGAGCATCACCGCACAACAGGGTGTATTTATTTTAAGTTTTTGATTTTAAAGGGAAAAATGGTGGGCCTTCCCGGGCTCGAACCGGGGACCTGGCGATTATGAGTCGCATGCTCTAACCAACTGAGCTAAAGGCCCTTGTGCGCTATCCGCTGCTTGTCTGCAGCAAATCCGGCAGTGGCTGCAGTCCTGCAGCTTTGAAAAGAGGCTGCATTATAAGCAGCTCTCAGTGTGAGTGCCACCTCTTTGATTTGCATAAGAAAAGTGTCGGGTGAGGCCACTGATTGCCGGCTTTGGCCGGGCTGTTGTATTGATTGTTGTATAGATTGCTGTGCCGGCGGTTGTGTTGGTTGCTGTAGCCGCCGTCTGGCTTACAGCCAGATCAGCAGTGCGGATAACGTCAGTACTGACCCCAGGGTGCTGAGCAGAATGGTGCGTGACACCACCGCGGCATCCTGCTGATAAAACTCGGCCAGCATATAGGGGCCGGTGCCCGTCGGCAGGGCGCTGAGCAGTACCGCGGCACTGGCCCACAGCGGCGGCAGGGCAAACACGTAGGTGGCGAGCAGCCAGGTCAAAAGCGGGTGGGCAATAAGCTTAATGCCCACCAGTGTGCCGGCGCCGCGGGTATTGCCGGGTTGTTTATGGGCGAGAAAAGCACCGAGTGAGATTAAGGCACAGGGCACAGTGGCGTCGCCGAGTAAGGTCAGCAGAGCACCGGCCACCGCCGGTACATCCAGATTCAGCAGGTTCCAGGCGATACCAATCAGTGGCGAAATCACCAGCGGGTTTTTCAGCAGGGCGATTCCTACTTTGAGCATTGCCTGACCGATTCCCCGGCCTTTCTGCAGGCTGACTTCGACACAGATAACGGCGATGGCAAACAACAGGCTGACCACCACCAGAGTGGCAATCAGGGCCGGTGCCAGGCCGTTGTCGCCGAGCACAAACAGGCATAGTGGAATACCAACGTAACCGGTGTTGGCATAGGAAGCGCCCAGTGCCTCCAGACTAGCGGCAGACAGCGGCGCACCTCGCCGGGAGCGCCACAGCAGCGTGAGTACAAAAGTGGCGAGGGTGGCGAGGGTAAAGGTGAGCACAAAGCCGCTGTGCCAGATATCGGCCAGCTGAGCTTTGGCGGTGAGGTTAAACAGCAGCGCCGGCAGGCACAGCCAGACCACCAGACGGTTCAGTTCGGAAGCGGCACTTTCGCCCAGACGGTGAGTTTTGCGCAGAATAAAACCGAGCAGGATCAGGCCAAAAATAGGCGTCAGGGTATTGAGAATAAAAGACATTTTAGTGCTACGGCATTGAGTACGCTGTCAGCATAGTGGGGTGGCTACGACGTCACAATCTGGATTTAGTCGTAGTCGTGCTGCACAGACTTGTTGTGCTGGGTTTATGTAGAGAATGCTTTGTTGAGGTTCAGGTTTTCCGCTGCGGAGCGCGACGAACCTGCAGTTGTTCCAGTAACCATTGCCCGGCAGGGCCAAGTGCGGTGCGGCGTGACCAGGCAACATCGATTTCCACGCCGCGCGGATAACCGCTGACAGACAGTTCCTGCAGCTGTTTGCCAAAGCGCTGCACCAGTGCTCTGGGCAACTCTGCCCAACCGAAACCGCGTTCGGCAAATTCCATTAAGGTCAGATAATCGGGAGCCGACCAGACCTGTCCATGGCTTGGCTGGCTGCCGGGAGCATAGGTACGGATCAGCAGCTGACGTTCATTTTCCAGATCCTGCCGGCGCGGGTTACGCAGCTGGGCCAGCGGATGGTCGCGGTGCACATACAGGCTGAACTGTGCATTATCCGGCAGGCGGGCGGTGGCGACGTCGGCCGGGTACTGACTTTGCGCGGCGAGGATACCCATATGCACCTGGCCCTTCTGAATCATATCGATGACATCGGCGCCTTCCGCCGGGCCACAGCGCAGCTCTGTGTGCGGAAAGCGTTCGGCAAAACTGGCCATCACTTCGCCATGAAAGACGACGCTGTAGATATCGGTCATCACCAGTGACAGCAAGGGTTCAATATTGGCCGCCAGTCGCTGGGCCAGGGCATCGAGTTGTTCGCTGGCGGCGAGAATGGCTTCCACCTGCACCAGCACCTGGCGACCGGCTTCGTTCAGTTGCGGCTGACGGCCGCTGCGGTCGAACAGTGGGCAGCCAATATCCGTTTCCAGATTGGCAATGGCGATGCTGATGGTCGACTGGCTCTTGCCCAGACGCCGTGCGGCGGCGGAAAAGGAGCCGCTGGCGGCCGCTTCAACAAAGGCTTTCAGAGATTCCGGAGAGTAGCGCATGTATTGATAAAACCGATGGAAGCTATGTTTTAAGTATCTGTTTTATGAAAGATCATAGCAATCCACTTTATTTGCCAGACGACAGACCATGAAGACCATCCTGAACAAAGAACGAATTATTCACGCCACCGGTTTCGAGCTGATTGCCATTCTGCTGTTTACCCCATTAATGGCCTGGGCACTGAATGCTGAGGTCGCTACGACCGGTGCTCTGACGGTAATGATGTCGTTGCTGGCGATGCTGTGGAACATGGTTTACAACGGCCTGATTGACCGTTACTGGCCAACCGACCGGCAACAGTGGCGTTTCCGCGTGCGTTTGCTGCACGGCTTTGCGTTTGAAGCCGGATTGGTGGTGCTGTGTCTGCCACTGGCGGCCTGGATGCTGGATCTGACACTGTGGCAGGCATTTTTTGTGGAGCTGGCATTCTTCGTCTTTATTCTGCCTTACACCGTGCTCTATAACTGGGTATTTGATAAGGCGTGGGGACGCTGGCAAAGCAAAACAAAGCCGGCAGCTGCCGTTGTTTGATGTTGGCCATTGTTTGATGTTCGGCTGGCTAATAAAAGAACATAAAAAAACCCGCACGTGGCGGGTTTTTTTATGCGCGACGATTACTCGTCGATAAAGCTGCGCAGGTGATCGGAGCGTGAAGGGTGACGCAGTTTGCGCAGAGCCTTGGCTTCGATCTGACGGATACGCTCACGGGTTACGTCGAACTGTTTGCCGACTTCTTCCAGCGTGTGGTCGGTATTCATATCGATACCGAAGCGCATACGCAGTACTTTGGCTTCTCTTGCGGTCAGACCGGCCAGCACAGAGCGGGTGGCTTCGGTCAGGCCGTCAGAGGTAGCAACATCGAGAGGAGACTCGGAGTGAGTATCTTCGATGAAGTCGCCCAGATGTGAATCTTCATCGTCCCCGATCGGGGTTTCCATGGAGATTGGTTCTTTGGCGATCTTCAGTACTTTGCGGATTTTGTCTTCCGGCATTTCCATGCGCTCAGCCAGTTCTTCCGGCGTTGGCTCACGACCCATCTCCTGCAGCATCTGACGGGAGATGCGGTTCAGTTTGTTGATGGTTTCGATCATGTGCACCGGAATACGGATGGTGCGCGCCTGGTCAGCGATAGAGCGGGTAATCGCCTGACGAATCCACCAGGTTGCGTAGGTGGAGAATTTATAACCACGACGGTATTCGAATTTATCTACCGCTTTCATCAGACCGATGTTGCCTTCCTGAATCAGATCGAGGAACTGCAGACCACGGTTGGTGTATTTTTTAGCGATGGAAATAACCAGACGCAGGTTAGCCTCAACCATTTCTTTCTTGGCGCGACGGGCGCGGGCTTCACCGATGGATACGCGACGGTTAACTTCTTTAATTTCCGGAATGCTCAGACCAACGCGTTCTTCAACGGCGCGGATTTTCTTCTGCGAACGGAAAATTTCCAGACGGTAGGTGTCGAGTTTTTTCGAGTAGCTGTGACCGGCAGCGATCAGGCCATCGATCCATTCGTTGCTGACTTCGTTACCCTGAAATTCTTTGATGAAGTCTTTACGGTCCATGCCGCACTTACGGGTCATCATCACCATGATCTGACGTTCCTGGGTACGGATCAGATCCAGCGCATCGCGTGCACTGTTAACCAGTGAGTCGAAGTATTTTGGCGTCAGTTTAATGGGTGCGAACAGCTCGGCCAGTTTGGCGAGGGCTTCTTCGGTTTTCTTGTGTGCACGACCATTTTTGGCCAGGGATTTTTCCATGGCGTCATGGGCTGCACGGATTTCATCGAAACGACGGGTAACTTCGGCCATGTCGATGCCGCTGTCTTCGCTGTCATCGGTGCTGTCGTCGTCATCGGTGCTGTCATCGTCGGCTTCTTCTGCGGCAGCAGCGGCTTCCGGACCGGCTTGTGGGCCTGGCTCAGGATCAACATCGGACGGATCGATAAAGCCGGAGAAAATATCGCCAACGCGGTTCGGATCTTCTTCCGCTTCTCTGAATGCGTTCAGAATGGTTTCCGCAGCGCCCGGATAGTAAGCCAGGGCGGACATCACTTCGCGGATACCTTCTTCGATACGCTTGGCGATCACGATTTCGCCTTCGCGGGTCAGCAGTTCCACAGTACCCATTTCGCGCATATACATACGCACAGGGTCGGTGGTGCGGCCAACGTCGGATTCAACCAGAGCCAGGGCAGCGGCCGCTTCTTCTGCTGCGGCGTCATCGGCGGCATCAGACATAAACAGTGAGTCACCATCGGGCGCAACTTCAGATACCGGAATACCGATATCGTTGATCATGCGGATGATGTCTTCGACCTGATCCGGATTGGCAATATCGTCCGGCAGGTGGTCGTTTACCTGGGCATAAGTCAGGTAACCCTGCTCTTTGCCTTTGGCGATAAGTTCTTTAAGACGGGATTGTTGCGTGTTCGCTGACATAGAAGCCCTGTGTTCCGTTTTTTAAGGCGGAAGAAAAACGCCGAAGTATAACTTTTAACCGATCTTTAGGCCATAGGCACGACGTTAGGTTCCGCTGTTTTTGCGGATGCCGGTGCCTGTAACCGCAGGGTTCGGTTGCTTGCTTCACTATCTTCAGCAAGGTCAGTTAACGTGGGAAATCGGCCTGGCGAAAATATGCCCGGATGTGCCGATGCTGGCCTCTTGGCTCTGTCACGTTGGTTGCTGCGCTGCTGCAGTCGTTTATTGAATCCGGCAGCATTATAAAGCGGCTGTTGTCCGGATTCAGAAGTTCTTTGTATATAAGGGCTGTTGGTTAAATCTCAAGCCCCTGCGGCCGTTTTCTTTGCTGTCTTGCGGCCACTTTGTCTGTTTTTTGTTCAGTGTCTGTTTTCAGTGCCGGGCGTAAATGCGCGCACGCTTTTTGTTAATGCTGTGCAGTTGCTGGTGCAGTTCGCGTTTACGGGCTTTTTCTTCGTCGCTGAGTTTCTCGCCGCGTTCAAATTTGCTGGTCAGAGTGCGCAGTTCGGCGCTGAGTTTACGCGCGCTCATCTGTTTCAGCACCACGGCGATATCGGCCGCGGTCGGTTTCATCTGGCTGTTGGGGTTGTCGGCCAGTTGCTGCAGTTCTGCCTGATAGGGCGAACCGATCCACTGAATAAGCAAACCAACACTGCTTTGTTGCGGTGCCTGTTTCAGCTTGCGCAGCACTTCAATCAGCAGGCGTTCGTACTCACTCTCCGGCTCGGTGTCGGGGAGTTCGAGTTCGGCTGAAAGTGATGGCTGCTTGACCAGCGCGGTCAGCGCTTTATGCACCAGTGGCGCCAGGGTATCGGCACTGTGATCCTGATGCGGCGGCTGCGGTTCGTGCCGCTCATCATCCAGATAAGAAGGCAGCTGCTCTTCGTATTGTGCCTGTTCCGCCACGGCGGCTGTTGCTGGTGGTGATGACTCAAGGCGGTCGAGGGCGACACTGTCGGCGCCCAGTTCGTCACGCAGTTTATTGCGCATCAGGCTGCGCAACATGCCTTTCGGCAGTTTATTAATTAACGGGGCGGCCAGCTGATCAAGGCGTGCTTTGCCATCCAGAGTGTCGAAGTCGACCTGTTCTTTCAGGTGGTCGAACAGAAATTCTGGCAGATGCACGGCCTGATTCAGGCGCTGTTCAAAGGCATCTTTGCCTTCCTGACGAACCAGTGTGTCCGGGTCTTCGCCATCGGGCAGAAACAGAAAGCGTGCCTGTACGCCGTCTTCCAGTACCGGTAATACGGTTTCCATCGCCCGCGCTGCGGCGGTGCGTCCGGCCTGATCGCCGTCAAAGCAGAAAATGACTTCCGGCACGACTTTAAATAAGCGTCGCAGGTGGTGCTCGCTGGTGGCGGTGCCAAGGGTGGCCACGGCGTAATGAATGCCGAATTCGGCCAGCGCGACCACATCCATATAGCCTTCGACGATGACAATACGGGTCAGCTTCTGGCGGATTTTCCGTGCTTCGTACAGGCCATAAAGTTCGCGGCCTTTCTGGAAGATCGGCGTTTCCGGTGAGTTCAGATATTTGGGTTTTTCGTCACCCAGTACGCGGCCACCGAAGGCGATATAACGGCCACGGGCGTCGCGTATCGGAAACATAATGCGGTCGCGGAAACGGTCGTACGTGCGGCCGTCTTCTTTTTCAATCAGCATACCGCAGCTGATCAGTTGCTTAATCAGCTCGCGTTCGCCATTGGCGGCGAGAAAGTTCTGCAGGTTATCCCAGCCGGGCGGGGCGTAGCCGATGCCGAAGAATTTGGCTGCCTTGCCGGATAAACCACGGTTTTTTAAATAATCGACAGCTTTGCCGCGCTGTTCATGGCTGCGCAGCATTTTTTCAAAATAGTCACCGGCTTTCTGCATCAGGTCGAACAGTGGCTGGTGTTGTTGTTCCTGGCGGGCTTCGAAGCTGACCTGTTCTTTTGGTACTTCCATGCCGGCCTGGGTGGCCAGTTTTTCCACCGCATCGGGAAAACTCAGACCATCGAATTCCATCACGAATTTGAGCGCGCTGCCGGAAGCGCCGCAGCCAAAGCAGTAATAAAACTGTTTGTCCGGGCTGACGGTAAACGACGGTGACTTTTCGTTATGGAAAGGGCAACAGGCGGAGTAGTTTTTGCCGGTCTTTTTCAGTTTGACACGACTGTCCACCACATCGATTACATCGACGCGGGCGAGCAGATCATCAATAAAAGACTGGGGTATGCGGCCTGCCATAAATGCGGTGCCTGTTGCTGAGCGTATATTTGATTAAGCCGTATAAACGACAAAAGCGCTACACACCGGGATGGGTAGCGCTTCTATTGCCTGCAGAGCAGAATCAGCCCAGTTGAGACTTCACCAGTTGACTGATCTGTGCCATATCGGCACGACCTTGCACTTGTGGTTTCAGGATGCCCATGACTTTGCCCATGTCCTGCATTGAAGCAGCACCGGACTGTGCAATCGCATCAGCCACCAGTTTGGCCAACTCTTCTTCGCTCAAGGCTTCCGGCAGAAATTCGCTCAGTACATCAATTTCGTACTGCTCGACCGCTGCCAGGTCGTCGCGTCCGGCGGCAGAATACTGCGCGATGGAGTCACGACGTTGTTTGGTCATTTTGTCGAGAATAGCCAGAGCACGCTCGTCGTCGATTTCAATTCGCTCATCGACTTCTACGCGTTTGAATTCTGCCTGCGCTAAACGCAGAGCATTCAGCCGCTCTTTTTCTTTGGCGCGCATTGCCGCTTTAACAGCGTCTTTAATGGTAGCAACCAGAGTACTCATGCGGTCTCCTTCCTTCCCGTAACCCGGCTCTTAGTAGAGGCGGGTCATTTTGCGCTGTTCGCGCTGCACTTTCTTCAAGTGACGCTTAACAGCGGCAGCCGCTTTGCGCTTACGGATCCAGGTTGGCTTCTCGTAGTGCTCACGACGACGTACTTCAGACAGTACGCCTGCTTTTTCGCAAGAACGCTTGAAGCGACGCAGTGCGACGTCAAACGGTTCGTTTTCTTTAACTTTTACAGCTGGCATCCAATCACCTACGTTTTAAATCAGTCTGTTTATGGGGAAACCACAGGCCCCAGTTAGAGGGCGGGCATTCTAAATCCTTTGTCCGTGGATTGCAAAGAGTAGTTTGCAGATTGACCCCGGGCAACCGGCAGCCCGCGTATTTGCTGGGTTCTGGCCGATGAGTAGCGGAGATTATCCTGTCTTTCCTGCGCGCCCGGCGGGGCATCCCGGCCGATCGGGGAATTGCGGCTGGCGCAGGCTGGGGTGCGGCAGTATCATGCGCCCCTTCGTTAGATCGTGTGAGAAGAGATTATTTATGCGGGTTTTAGGTCTGGAAACATCCTGTGATGAAACCGGCATCGCCCTGTATGACAGCAAGCAGGGTTTGCTGGCGCACCGGGTTTACTCTCAGATTGCACTGCATGCCGAATATGGCGGCGTGGTGCCGGAACTGGCTTCCCGTGACCATGTGCGCAAAGCATTACCGCTGATCCGTGAAGTGATGGATGAAGCCGGCCTGACACTGAAAGATCTGGATGGTGTGGCCTACACCTCAGGCCCGGGTCTGGTTGGTGCTTTGCTGGTTGGTGCCTGTCTGGGCCGCAGCCTGGCCTGGGCACTCGATCTGCCGGCGATTGGTGTTCACCATATGGAAGGCCACCTGCTGGCACCCATGCTGGAAGATAATCCGCCACCATTCCCTTTTATTGCGTTGCTGGTTTCAGGTGGGCATACCCAGCTGGTGCAGGTCGATGGTATTGGTCGTTACAGCCTGCTGGGCGAATCCCTTGACGATGCGGCTGGTGAAGCTTTCGATAAAGCCGCAAAAATGATGGGGTTGCCGTATCCCGGCGGTCCGGCGCTGAGTGCTCTGGCTGCTCAGGGCGATGATAAACGCTTTAAATTCCCGCGCCCGATGACCGATCGTCCTGGTCTGGATTTCAGCTTCAGTGGCTTAAAAACCCGGGTACGTACCACCATTCTTGAATGTGCCGTCGATGGTGTATTGGCGGATCAGGATAAAGCAGATATTTCTGCCTGTTTTCAGGCGGCGGTGGTCGATACGCTGGCGATTAAATGCAAACGGGCGATGCAGCAAACCGGTATCAATCGACTGATTATTGCCGGCGGTGTCGGTGCTAATAAACGCCTGCGCGAAAAATTACGTACCACCGCAGAAGCTCTGGGCGGCGCGGTATTTTACCCGCGGCCGGAACTCTGTACCGACAATGGCGCCATGATTGCTTATGCCGGAACCCAGCGTTTAGTGGCTGGCGAGCAGTCGGATCTGGCGGTATCGGTGGTGCCGCGCTGGCCGATGACCAGTCTGACGCCGGTTGATTGTGTTGCGCCTGACGCTAACGCAGAAAGTGGTGCTGAACATGGATAAGGTGTTTATCCGCGGTTTAAAAGTCGATGCCGTTATCGGCGTTTACGACTGGGAAAAACAGGTGCGCCAGCCGCTGATTTTCGATCTGGAAATGGCCTGGGATATTCGTCTGGCAGCTGCCACCGACGATTTAATGCACGCGTTAAATTATCAGGCCGTCACCGAATTTATTGAGCGCTTTGTGCGCGAGCAGCATTTCCAGCTGCTGGAGTCATTGCTGGAGCGTCTGGCTGAGGCTCTGCGTAAAGAGTTTGGTATGCCCTGGCTGGGCATTCAGGTAGAAAAACCGGCGGTTGTGCCGCAGGCACGTGCGGTTGGTCTGTATATCGAACGCGGTGACCAGCCGGCAGGAGACAAGCGCTGATGTCGCGGGTGTTCCTTGGTTTAGGTTCCAATATCGATGCTGAGCAGAATCTGGCGGCTGGTATTGCGCGCCTGAGTCAGCAGTATTCATTGCTGCGTGTGTCGCCCTGGTATCGTTCCCCGGCCATGGGTTTCGACGGCCCGGATTTTATTAATCTGGTGGTTGAAATTGAGTGCGCCTGTTCTCTGGCGGAACTTGCGGCCGGTTTAAAACAGCTGGAATTTGATTTTGGCCGCAGCGCGGATGCGGTGAAATATTCATCCCGTGCGCTGGATATCGATATTTTATTGTTTGATGATCTGGCCGGCGAGTTTGCCGGGCTGCAATTGCCGCGCTCTGATATTCAGCAATTTGCTTTTGTTTTACGCCCGCTGCTGGATATTTTTCCTGACGGTGTTGATCCTGCCGACGGAACACCACTGACGCATTACTGGCCGGCATTAACCGACCAGCCGTTGTATCCGGTACGCGCCAGCCAGAATTCTATTGCCCGCGGCTAGACGGGTTTTAACAGCGTTTTTTATTCAGCGCTTAGTTGCTGCTGTGTTTTCCAGTGTTGCAGATGTTTATCCCGCGCTTCGTTCAGTGCGGTTCTTATTGCTGCGCCCTGATGCCCTTGGGCGATCATATCCTGAGCATTAATACTCAGCGCTTCTTTGAGTGCCGCACGCATGTAACCGGCCTGTGGATAAGGCTCATTTTCCAGCCCGGTACGGCCTTTGGCATCCGCCTCGCAGACCAGTAAAAACTGTTCAAAACGCTCACTTTTGCGCCAGGCATCAAGCTGATTAAAGACTTTATTCAGTGTGCTGCCTTTCAGTTCAAACGCACGGTGTACATGGGTATGAAATTCACTGCTGAGCACGGCTAATTCCGCTGCATCCCGCGGTGCTTTCAGGCGCTGATGCAGGGCTTTTAACGGCTTTTTACCGCGCGCTTCGTGGGCAATATGGCGTGGCCATTCTTCTTCTGGTGTCAGTGCTTTACCCAGATCATGACTTAAGGCTGCCCAGCGTACAGCCATGCTGTCGCTGAGTTGTGCTGCGGCTTTTAACGACAGCAGTGCATGAATACCGCAATCAATTTCCGGATGATGTTTTTCCGGTTGCGGAATGCCGAACAGAGCATCAATTTCAGCGAACCATACCTTTAATGCACCGCAGTCGCGCAGTACCTGAAAATACACTTCTGGCTGCTTTTCGCCTAGTGCCCGCTGAGTTTCGTTCCAGACCCGTTCCGCGACCAGATGATCCAGTTCGCCAGCGTTTACCATATTACGCATCAGGGTCATGGTTTCGTCGGCAACACGGAACCCCAGAGGAGCAAAACGGGCGGCAAAACGGGCGACGCGTAACACCCGTAACGGGTCTTCAGCAAACGCCGGCGATACATGGCGCAACAAGCGTTGTTGCAGATCGGACTGGCCATGGTAAGGGTCAATAATATTGCCATGATCGTCCTGCGCCATGGCATTAATGGTCAGGTCGCGGCGCAGTAAATCTTCTTCCAGCGTGATGTCCGGACTGAAGCGGCAATCAAAACCCTGATAACCCTGACCGCTTTTCCGTTCGGTGCGGGCGAGAGCGTATTCTTCGTGGCTTTGCGGATGCAGAAAAACCGGGAAGTCGGCACCGACCTGCTGAAAACCCTGAGCCAGCAACTCGTCCGGTGTGCTGCCGACCACAACCCAGTCACGGTCTTTCAGCGGGAGATTCAGTAACTGGTCGCGTACCGCGCCGCCGACAAGGTAAATCTGCATAACGAATGTTCCATCAATAAAAAAAGCCGTCACAAAACTGTGACGGCTTTTAAGTTTAGCCTTTCAGGCATCAGAGCAGAACCTTTGCCGGGTTCTGCCTGACCGGAATCAGAAGTAGAAACCGGTTTCCAGCGCTACGCCTGCTTCTTTCTCAGGATCGCTTGGGTTTGCCATGGCGGCGATATCCAGATGGATGCCAAATGGTGACAGGCCAAAACCAACGGATACCATGTCTGCATCCGCCACGCTCATATTGGTGCGGTAACCCAGACGCAGCTGCAGTGTGCTGAAAATATCCAGCTCAGCACCGATAGCAGCGTATTGGGTTGGATTTTCGAAGGCGACAGGATCATTTTCTGTCAGGTCGATGTCGGCTGCGATATTGAACCAGTCGCTGTTGTAAGAAACACCGGCGCGGTATTGTGGATCCAGGGCAATGGAGCCACCTTTCAGATAAAGAGGAGTGGCAGGGGTGGCAGGGTTATTGTCGTAATCTCTTACCGGAGAACCTTTTACTTCGGCATCAGCGTAATCAAATTCGCCACCAAGCAGGTTTTTACCCACCAGACCAATCATCCAGTTGCCTTCACTACCAAAACGATAGGATGCACCGATATCCAGGTTAACTTTGCTGTAGTCCTCGCGGGAGTCTTCGATATCGTCTGTTTCGATATCGTCTTCGTTATCCATCTCGGAGGCGTAGTGCAGGGTAGACACTTTCTGCAGTTTTGGTGTGATACCAATGGCAACGTTTTCGCCGTAAATTTCAAATTCGCGGGAGAAAGATAAGGCCAGCTCTGCAACGGCGACAGCAACAACCTGAACCTGAGAGTTAAGGTCGGCATCTTTAGCTTCTGCTGAAAGCTCACCATTGTTAAAAATCCGGATGTCCCCGGCTGCGGTTGTTACGGTATCCGGAGAGGTGTAGTTGGCAACCTGATCGACGCTGTTGGTAATCGCTGTAATCTGAGAGGCATTGGGCATAGCACCATTTTCTACGTTTTGGGCAATCGTATTGATCTGGTCACTGATGTTCTCATTGAGCGCTGTCTGTACGTAGCCAGATGCTGCCTGTCCGTAAGCGTTGATCAGATTCTGATCTTCCTGGGTAAAGAAGGCCCGGCCAGAAAACGTAACGTCACCACTCAGGCTTAATGCTGCGGCAAAAGACTTGCTTGGAATCGCCAGTGCGGCACCAATGCCAAGGCGGCCGCGTAATGGATCCCCGGAAATGCTGTTGAGTGATTTTGTCAGGTCGGAGGTTACGGTGTTTACTTCCGCAAGACGGTTGTTCACGCTGTTCAGATTTGTGTCAAAACTGTTGGCAGCTGCGCGCAGGTCATCAGCTTTTTGCAGGTTTGTCCGCCCATCGTTTACGCCGATGTTGGCGATTTGTGAGGCCAGAGCATCGGCGGCATTTGCCAGGGCTTCTACGTTGTCGCTGAAGTTGCCAGCCTGACCGTCATCAAACAAATCTTCGAACCGCGGCACGATATCGTCGTTAATATCCTGAGCACTGTCGACCAGCTCTTCTTCATCGGCCAAATTCACCCCGACCTGTGGAAAAATGAGGGCAAAGTCATCGTCCTCAGATGCCTGGGACAGCAGTGATGGGTTGTAGGCCGGAGCATGTGCGCGCTTGGCGCTGGCAACACCGGTGTTACCCATTGCCAGACCGCGTGCATCCATTGGCAGAAAAGGTGCTGCCTGGACTGACTGAATGCCGAGGGTTGCGATGGCGACTGCCAATAGTGAACGTTTGGTCATGGCTGGAATTCCTGAATTATTGTTAAACAGATGATCCTGGTTGGCTGCACATAAAAAATGCATTGCCGGGAATTATTCCCGATCTGTGATTGTCTTAGCAAATTTCACATGCAAGCCTGTTGATTGTCCACCAATGATAGTCATCTTTCGCCACGCTTGCATAACGAATATGGCAAGTCTATCCTGCCGATTGTGCTAGAGCCTGTTTGACTCGTATGAGCAGGCCCTGATTCATTAACAGAATAAGCTGATCTGAATGTTAAACGTCATCTGTCCGAAACAAGCTTCCGCCATTATGGCCGCGCCGCAGCGAATCCGCCGCGCCATGGTTGTGCGTGCCCGTTTCCGACGGTCGTTTTAGTCAGTACATCTGTTCTGCATTAAAAGGCCGCTCCCGCGGCCTTTTTTGTGGGCCGCCGGCGGTGTTCTGCTTCTCCGGGGTCTGTGTTATGCCTGTTATTGTTGCTTATTTATTGGTGGTCTTTATCTGGTCCACCACACCGATCGCCATCCAGTTCAGTCAGGATGGTCTGGATTTTTTTACCGCGCTGACGCTGAGAATGTGGTTCAGCGCTCTGTTATCTTTGCCCATTCTTTTGCTATTACGTCAGCCTTTGCGCCTGAACCGGGCTGCATTAATGAGCTACCTGGCCGGCAGCCTTGGCGTATATGGCGCGATGATGTCGGTGTACTGGGGGTCACTCTATATTCCATCCGGGCTGATTTCTGTGCTCTACGGGCTTAGTCCGATGTTGTCCGGTGCATTAGCCTGGTTCTGGCTGAATGAGCGGGAGCTGACACCGGTTCGGGTACTGGCTTTGCTGTTGGCTTTGCTGGGTCTGGCTTTTGTTGTGGCCGGCCGGCTGGCGCTGGATGCCGGTGCCTGGCGTGGCATTCTCGGTACGCTGGTGTCGGTACTTTGTTTCGCTGCCAGTGCGGTATGGGTAAAGCAGGTGAATGCCGGTCTGCATCCTATGGTTCAGACCAGCGGTACGCTGTGGCTGTCATCCTTTGCTTATATGCTGACTCTGCCATTATTCGGGGTGCATCTGCCGGATGAGTGGCCGTTGGTGAGCCAGCTGGGATTGGGCTATCTGGTGGTGTTCGGTTCGCTGCTTGGGTTCATGTTGTATTACCTGGTGCTGCAGCATCTGCCGGCATCGCGGGTTACCCTGATTACGCTTATCGCACCTGTATTGGCGGTGTTCTGGGGATTCTGGCTTAAGGACGAACGACTCGCCGCCAGTTCGGTATTAGGCGCCGCGTTGTTGCTTGCAGGGCTTGCTTTGTATCAGTGGCATGTCTGGCCTGACCGTAAACTGCGTGGCTTACTGGCTTTCTCCCGGGGGATAAAAAAAGCTTAATTTTTTATTGCTGCGGCCGATAAGTGCATCAAGGGGAATCTCTGTCTGTAAACAATGCTGCTTAGCGTGGCAATGATTCAGAGCAGATTCCTGCGCCTCAGTTGTCCGGGAGATTGTTATGAAGTGGCCTTTTATTGTGGCAGGCACTGCCATTACGTCGTTGATGTTGCAGGGATGTTCCAGCGCCCTGATTGAAGACAGTAATCTGAACGAAGAACCCGAGGCTTATTTTCAGCCGGTAGAGCAGGAAATTGATCCGATTGCGCCGATGGTACTGCGTGTAGTTGGTTATGGCGCTATGGACACGGACAAAAAGAAAAGCGACGTACAGCGCCGCCTGATGGCGATCCGCGCATCGAAGATGGATGCTTACCGCTCGATGGCTGAGCGGGTGTATGGCACCTCGATTCAGGGCAGTACCACGGTGCGCGATATGGTTGTGCTGAATGACCGTTTCCGCAGCTACGTCGAAACCTATATGCACGGTGCGCGGGTAGTGTCATCCGATGTTATGCCGGATGGCAGCGTGGAAACGGTGCTGGAAATGGTGATCGATCAAGGCTTCCGTAACTGTCTGCAGACAGCCGACAGTCAGCGCTTTAATGTTGATTGCCGCGCATCATTGGGCAGCCCTTCCGGCAGCAATAACTTTGCATCCAGCCAGCGCCAGCGTGTGCAGGGCGAAGCCAGTGTTCCGGAAACCGGCTTTTACTTTATTGAGTAACGGCCAGTCTGGCGAGGAGGCTGTATGCGTATCCTGAACATTTTAATGATGACTCTGTGTTCTCTGCCGGTTTCTGCTCTGACGGTGGAAGTAACCGGAGAAGCGCCACTGAGCGGTGCCATTTCCCACGCCCGTGAGCAGGCGCTGCAGGATGCTATGCGTCAGGCCAGTCTGCGTGCCGGTGCTCAGGTCAGCAGTACGCAGCTGATGAGTCAGGGGGTTGTGCAACAGGATGATGTGCAGGTGCGCTCGAATGCACAGCTGAAGAATATTGAAGTGCTGTGGGAAGATCAGGCTGGTGGCTTATATCAGGTCGCGATACGCGCTGATGTTACTCCGCAGGCGATGTGTCCGGCCAGCACTCAGCGTTATCGTAAAGCGGTGGCGGTGGCTGGTTTTGGTCTGGCCCGTCCACAGCAGGCAACGCTTGGGCAGTTGCAGAATATCGAACAGGATCTGCCCCGTGTGCTGGTTAATACGCTGAATAACCGCGGTGCCATTCATGCACTGGATGCGACCCGTACCAGCCTGTATCAGGACCCACGCCGTGCGCCATCAATGGAAACCGCACAGCAGCGTTTAACCACCTCCGTGGCTCTGGCTACCCAGCTGGGGGCACAGTATGTGGTGTCCGGTGTGGTGCGTGATCTTTCGATGATGGGTGAGGCAGGGAACGACAGTCGCCGTGCATCGGGTGCGGACAGCTGGCTGGATTTACTTGGGCTGGAAGATAACAACCGTGACCGGCAGTTTGTAATGGATGTGTTTGTACATGATGGGTTAAGCGGTGCCATGCTATTCCAGCGCAGTTATTCTGCTCATGGTGCCTGGGACCGTCCGGCACGGGAGCGGGTGCCTTTTGCCTCGCCGCATTTCTGGCAGACGCCGTATGGCGCGGAAGTGCGTGAGTTACTCGGTGGCGTGGTGGATGATGTGGATGAAGTTTTGCGCTGCCAGCCGTTTATGGCCCGTATTGTAAAAGCCAAAGGTAACCGCCTGCATATTGAAGCCAGTGCAGGAGCTGGTATTCGTCCGGGTGATAAGTTTCAGGTTTATCGTACCGGTACCTTCTATAACCTCGATCTTGAACCGCGCACCGAGCTCAGCGATATGGCCACTGAAGTGGTAATCAAACAGGTGCAGCCACAGTTTGTGGTCGCGGAGATGAAGCTGACGGCAGAGCATCTGGCGATTCAGCGTGACGATATGGTCATCGCCTGGTAGTCGTTTATAAGAGCGGGGCGAATTGTATTCGCCTTTGCTCTTATTTATACCTGTGTCAGCTGTGTTACCCTGCCGCCTTTCTCCCTGAGCGGAAATCTTCATGCTGACCAATCGTCACCCAGCCTTCCTCGCTGCACTCTGGATGTCGGGTGCGCTGCTCTCTTTTATGCTGATGGCTATATCCGGGCGTGAATTGTCACACTCGCTGACCACTTATCAGATCCTGTTCTTCCGCAGTGTGATTGGCGTGTTGGTTATCTCCATTCTGCTCAGTCGCAGTGGCTGGCAACAGATCCGTACGCAGCGTCTCAAAACTCACTGGCTGAGAAATATTGCCCATTATGCTGGCCAGTACGGCTGGTTTTACGGACTGGCTTTTATTCCACTGGCAGAGGTGATCGCCATTGAATTTACCACGCCGGTCTGGACCGCGTTGCTGGCTTTTTTCCTGTTAAAAGAGCGTCTGACCGGAGCACGCCTGCAGGCGTTGGTATTGGGTATTGCCGGGCTGTTATTAATTCTTCGGCCCGGCGCCGGTGTTCTGCAGCCTGCGGCTTTTGCGGTACTGGGCGGCGCGCTGGGTTATGCCTTTTCTTATATTCAGACCAAGTCCCTGACCCGCACCGATACTCCGCTGTGCATTCTGTTTTATATGACGCTGATGCAGCTGCCGTTCGGACTGGTGCCCTCAGTGCTGAACTGGACAACGCTTGCGGCTGAGACTCTGCCCTGGATTTTACTGGTGGGTATTACTGCAATGAGTGCGCACTTCTGCATGGCACATGCATTCCGGCTGGCGGATGCAACCGTGGTTGTGCCCATGGATTTTCTGCGTTTGCCATTAATTGCTGTGGTGGGCTATCTGTTTTATCAGGAAAGTATTGATCTGTTTGTGCTGGCAGGTGCCGTATTAATGTTCAGCGGCAACCTGCTGAACCTGCGGGCGGAATACCGGCGTAACTGAGGTAAAAATATCTGCCAGTTACGCCGGATGGTGATCGCTTATGCCTCTGGTTTATTCTTCGATAGCTACGGATGGGCAGCTCTGGCGTTTTACCATGCGTTCATCCTTATAGGTTTCCAGATGAATATCAAAACCCCAGAGAAAATGCAGGTGTTTAAGCACTTCGTGAGTGTCGGTCGACAGCGGCGTGCCATTTTGCATGGTATGACGCAGGGTCAGTGAGCGATCACCTTCCAGATCAACCGACCAGATCTGAATATTCGGCTCACGCACCGACAGGTCATACTGGCGGGCCAGCATTTCCCGCAGAGTACGGTAGCCACGCTCATCATGGATGGCTTCAATCAGGTATTTATTTTTCTCGTCATCGTCATAAATGCTGAACAAATGAAAGTCACGCATCATCTTGGGTGACAGAAACTGCTGGATAAAACTCTCATCCTTGAAGTTGTTCATGGCGAAGTGCAGGGTCTCCAGCCAGTCTGAACCGGCAATATCAGGGAACCACTCACGGTCTTCATCCGTCGGATTTTCGCAAATACGTTTAATATCCTGAAACATATTGAAGCCAAGCGCGTAAGGGTTTATGCCACTGAAGTAAGGTGAGTCGAAGCCCGGCTGCAGAACAACGTTGGTATGTGAGGTGAGAAACTCCATCATAAAGCCATCAGTAACCTTGCCCTCATCATAAAGATGATTGAGCAGGGTGTAGTGCCAGAAGGTTGCCCAGCCTTCGTTCATTACCTGGGTCTGACGCTGTGGATAAAAGTACTGAGATATTTTACGTACAATACGGATAATTTCGCGCTGCCAGGGCGCGAGCAGCGGCGCATTTTTTTCCAGAAAATACAGAATGTTCTCCTGCGGCTCGCTGGGGAATTTCCGTTTCTTATTATTCTTCTCTGCTTTCAGTGAAGCTGGCAGTGTCCGCCAGAGGTCATTCACCTGCTGCTGCAGGATATTCTCCCGCTCCTTCTGCCGGGTTTTTTCTTCTGCCGCAGAAATAGGTTTTGGCCGGCGATAACGGTCGACGCCGTAATTCTGCAACGCGTGGCAGGCATCCAGCACCTGTTCAACTTCTTCCTGACCATAGCGCTCTTCGCAATGGCGTACATAATTTTTGGCAAACAGCAGGTAATCGATAATTGAGCTGGCGTCTGTCCAGGTGCGGAATAAATAATTGCCTTTGAAAAAGGAGTTATGGCCGTAGCAAGCATGGGCGATTACCAGTGCCTGCATCGGCATGGTGTTTTCTTCCATCAGGTAAGCAATGCAGGGATCGGAATTAATAACGATTTCATAAGCCAGTCCCATCTGGCCGCGCTTATAACCCTTTTGCGTAGCCAGAAACTGTTTGCCATAAGACCAGTGGTTGTAGCCGATGGGCATACCAACCGATGAGTAAGCATCCATCATCTGCTCGGCGCTGATGATTTCTATCTGATTCGGATAGGTATCCAGCTTATAAAGTTTGGCGATGCGGGCGATTTCGCGGTCGTAAACTTCAAGCAGTTCGAAGGTCCAGTCGGAGTCGGTCGACAGGTATTCTCTGGCCTTTTCGCTCATACAGCCTCCTGGTAACGATCCTTGGCAAACAGCTCGCGGAACACCGGATAAATATCACCGGGATTACGGATCTGAGCCATGGCAAAGCGCGAAGCAAACTGACGGCTAAGGCCGGTATAGGACTCCCAGAGTGCCTGATGCTGATTAGGCGTAATTTCGATATAGGCGAAGTACTGCACCATCGACAGCAGGGAGTCCCCGAGAATTTTGGCGCACAGCGGCGAGTCATCGTCCCAGTTATCACCGTCTGAAGCCTGGGCGGCATAAATATTCCAATCGGTGTTCTGGTAGCGTTCTTCGACAATTTGCTGCATCAGTTTCAGAGCGCTGGACACAATGGTGCCACCGGTTTCGCGCGAGTAGAAAAAATCCTCTTCGCTGACTTCCCGCGCACTGGTGTGGTGGCGGATAAATACCAGTTCAATATGCTCATAGTTTTTCTGCAGGAACAGGTACAGCAGAATATAAAAGCGCTTGGCGATATCTTTAATGTCCTGAGTCATAGAGCCTGATACGTCCATAATGCAGAACATAACGGCCTTACTGCTGGGAGTTGGAACCTTGACCTGACTGCGATAGCGCAGATCGAGATCATCGAGAAACGGAATGGTTTTCAGGCGCCGTTCCAGTTCCGTGATCTGTTCTTTCAGCGCCAGAACTTCGGCAGTATCGCCGGCGTTTTTCGCCAGATGCTCAGCAAGTTCCGCCTGCAGTTCTTTTAATTTCTTGCGTTTGCCTACGCTCATGCCAATGCGCCGGGCATGGGCGTTACGCAGTGAGCGGACAACCGACAGGTTATTGGGCGTACCTTCGGAGACAAAACCGGCACGCCGGGTTTTGAACTCTTTGGACTGGCTCAGCGTTTTTTTGATCATGTTGGGCAGAGCCAGATCATCAAACAGATAATTCAGAAACTCGTCGCGGGTGATATAAAAGGAAAACTCATCTTCCCCTTCGCCCTGATTGCTGGCCTTGCCCGAGCCGCTGCCGCCTCCTCCCTGCTGGGGCTTGTCCAGCTGATCTCCGGCATGAAATTCTTTATTGCCAGGAAATACTCTGTGCTGCTTCCCCCCGGAACCATGGCTGATGCTGGGCTCATGGGTATTACGTGTCGGAATGCTGATCTGTTCGCCGCGCTCCATATCGGTAATGGAACGGCGATTGATGGATTCCGACACGGCTTCTTTTATGTGTTGCCGGTAGCGGCGTAAAAACCGCTCCCGGTTGACCATGCTTTTGTTTTTACCGTTCAGGCGACGGTCAATAATATAAGACATGGTTCACTCCTTATCAGCCGACAGGATTGCTGTTGTCGTCGTCTACTGCGATTTACGCACGCGCAGATACCACTCAGACAGCAGCCGTACTTGTTTCTCGGTATATCCTCTCTCGGTCATACGGGCTACAAAGTCGTCGTGTTTCTTCTGGTCGTCGGATGACGATTTTGCCGAGAAGGAAATAACAGGTAACAGATCCTCGGTGTTGGAGAACATTTTTTTCTCGATAACGGAGCGCATTTTTTCGTACGACTGCCAGGACGGGTTATTGCCATTGTTATTGGCACGTGCCCGCAGTACGAAGTTGACGATCTCGTTACGGAAATCTTTAGGGTTACTGATGCCAGCCGCTTTTTCGATTTTTTCGAGTTCTTCGTTAATCGAAGCGCGGTCAAGCATTTCACCGGTTTCCGGATCGCGGTATTCCTGATCCTGAATCCAGAAGTCGGCATAGGTTACGTAGCGGTCAAAAATATTCTGACCGTATTCAGCATAGGATTCGAGGTAAGCTGTCTGAATCTCTTTACCGATAAAGCCAACGTATTCGGTCGCCAGATACTCTTTAATAAAATTCAGGTAGCGGTTATGCACTTCTTCCGGGAATTGCTCCTGCTCTATGGCCTGCTCCAGAACGTAGAGCAGGTGAACCGGGTTAGCTGCCACTTCGGTTGAATCAAAGTTAAAGACTTTGGACAGAATTTTGAAAGCAAAGCGGGTGGAAATCCCACTCATGCCTTCATCAACGCCAGCGGCGTCACGGTATTCCTGAATGGATTTTGCTTTCGGATCGGTGTCTTTCAGATTCTCACCGTTATAGACCCGCATTTTTGAATAAATACTGGAATTTTCCGGCACTTTTAAACGTGAAAGCACAGTAAACTGAGCCAGCATTTTCAGTGTGTCGGGGGCGCAATGGGCGTTGGCTAATGAGCTGCCGGAAAGCAGTTTTTCGTAGATTTTGACTTCTTCATTAACACGTACACAGTAAGGCACTTTGACGATATAAACCCGGTCAAGAAAAGCCTCATTGTTTTTGTTGTTTTTAAAGGTCTGCCATTCCGACTCATTGGAGTGAGCGAGAATAATTCCCTGATAAGGAATAGCGCCCATGCCTTCGGTGCCGTTGTAGTTACCTTCCTGCGTGGCGGTCAGCAGTGGATGCAGCACTTTAATGGGTGCTTTGAACATCTCAACAAATTCCATCAGGCCCTGATTAGCGCGGTTCAGCGCTCCGGAATAGGCGTAAGCGTCCGGGTCATCCTGGGAGTAATCTTCCAGCTTGCGGATATCAACTTTACCCACCAGAGCAGAAATATCCTGGTTGTTTTCATCGCCGGGTTCGGTCTTGGCAACGGCAATCTGATCCAGAATGGATGGATAAAGTTTAACGACTTCAAATTTACTGATATCGCCGCCCATTTCATGCAGGCGTTTGACCGCCCAGGGCGACATCACATGGCCGAGATAATGGCGCGGAATTCCGTAATCTTCCTGCAGAATCTGAGCGTCTTCTTCCGGGTCGAATAACCCCAGAGGTGATTCAAAAACCGGAGAGCCTTTAATGGCATAAAACGGAATATGTTCGATCAGATGCTTGAGGCGTTCGGCCAGAGAGGATTTACCGCCGCCTACGGGGCCAAGCAGGTAGAGAATCTGTTTACGTTCTTCCAGACCCTGAGCGGCGTGGCGGAAATAAGAGACGATATTTTCCACCGCTTCTTCCATGCCGTAGAACTCGGAGAAGGCCGGATAACGCTTAATCACTTTGTTGGAGAATATGCGGCTTAAGCGCAGGTCTTTGGCGGTGTCGATTAATTCCGGTTCGCCGATGGCCATCAGCATGCGTTCAGCGGCTGTGGCGTATACGCTTTTGTCCTGTTTGCACAATTCGAGGTATTCCTGCAGGCTCATGACTTCTTCCTGCGTGGCGGAGTACCTGTCTTTGTATCGGCTGAATACGCTCATAGTTCACCTCTCCGGTAGCAACTGTTCGGTCTTGTAATTTTTTTCGGTTACATAAAATTCCGTTAATTAATGCCTGTTTCTCTCAGACCAGTATGGTTCAGTTTGGTTGAGTCGTGCCACTAAATAATTTTATTACACGCTTTTTTAAGGCTGGATTTCAGATCGGGGGTGACTGTTTTTTGTCGCCCTGATCAGCCTGAATTTAATTATGCATTGAGCGTGCCGCTTATTACTGAACGGAATAGAAGAGCTGCTTCAGTAACGCCGGGTATGGCTCAGATTCAAGGGAGGGGGAAAAGAGAGAGGAGACCACAGCGTTTGCTGTGGCCGGTGTTATCAGCTGTGCTCGCACCACTCCGGGAATGCCAGTTTCCACATCTCGTAGCCGCCATCGAGGCTGTAGACATCGGTGTAGCCCTGCTCGCCGAAGAACTGTGCAGCACCCTGACTGGAGTTGCCATGGTAGCAGCAGACGACCAGCGGCTGATCTTTGGCTGTGGCCGCCATGAATTCTGTCAGATTCTGGTTATCGACCCGCTTTGCCGCGCGGATATGGCCGGCGGAATAGCTCATGGCATCCCGGATATCGGCGATGGCAGCATTGCCCTGCTCAAACAGGGCTTTGGCATCACCGGCTGTAATATGTTTAAACGCACTCATGTATTACCTCGCTTGGCCCCGCTGTTGTATGGGGCTGTGTTATACGGTCTGAGCCGGCACCCGGAACCATTGCTGGTCTTCGAGACGCAGGGCTGATAATTCTCCGCCCCAGACACAACCGGTATCCAGGGCATAAACATTGGTGCCATTCGCTTTGCCTTCCAGCGCCGCCCAGTGGCCAAACAGCAGACGGGTGGTTGCTGCGGCGCGGTTTTCTGCTTCAAACCAGGGCAGGTAACCCGGCGGCGCCTGATCCAGACCTTCTTTGCTGAGCAGGTCGAGCTGGCCGGCCGGGCTGATAAAGCGCATCCGGGTCAGATAATTGACGATCAGGCGCAGGCGCTCCATGCCCTGCAGATCTTTCTGCCACTGGTCGGGCAGGTTGCCGTACATCTGGCGGAAGAACTCAGTGCAATCTTCGCTCTGCAGCACGGCTTCGACTTCCTGTGCCCGTTTGCGTGCCTTGCGTGCACTCCAGGCGGGCGGAATACCGGCGTGGCTCATGCACCAGTTACGCGCTTCATCCAGTACGACCAGAGGCTGAAAGCGCAGCCAGTCGAGCAATTCATCGCGGTCCGGAGCATTGAGCACCGGCGTCAGGGTATCGCTGCTGCGACTGCTGTGGCCGCCATAGTGCATGGCCAGCAGATGCAGATCATGATTACCCAGCACGCAGCGCACGCGGTGGCCGAGGCTTTTGGCAAAACGCAGGACTTCGAGAGATTGCGGACCCCGGTTAACCAGGTCGCCGGCCAGCCACAGCTGATCTTTGTGCGGATCAAACTGCACCAGTGCCAGCAGGCGCTGCAGAGGTTCGTAACAACCTTGAATATCACCAATTGCGTATGTTGACATCTAGCAATCTTCTCGTCGAGGCGTTGTGGGCGAATGTCAGTTCAGGGCGTTGGGTGTCGCCAGGGTAAACACCGGAATGGTGGCGTGAAACAGGGTGCCGTCATCCGCTTCCATCACATAGTAACCGCGCATGCTGCCAACCCGGGTGGCGAGTACGGCGCCGGAGGAATAGCGATAGCTTTCATGCGGCTCGATGGTCGGCTGTTCGCCGACCACGCCTTCACCTTTGACTTCCTGCACATCGTTGTTGCCATCGGCAATAAACCAGTGGCGTGAGCGCAGTGTCGCGGCCTGCTCGCCGCGGTTATGAATATCGATATGGTAGGCGAAGACAAAGCGCTTCTCGTCCGGCACCGACTGCTGCTCGAGGTATTCACACTGCACGCTGACCACAATGCTGTCGTCGAGGCTCATGCCTGTTCTCCGCTGTCGTCCGCGTTTGCATCAGGCGCAGCCTGCAGCAGTTCGTAAACGGCATCGGCGATGCGCACGTATTCTTCCAGCGTCAGACGCTCCGGGCGCAGCGTGGTATCAATACCAATGGCTTCCAGCTGTTCGGCGCTGATCAGGTTTTTCAGGGTATTGCGCAGGGTTTTGCGGCGCATGCTGAAGGCTTCGCGCACCACGCGTTCCAGTGTTTTGGTGTCTTTTGCCGGGAAAGGCAGTACATCGTAGGGGCTCATACGCACGATGGCGGAATCGACCTTGGGTGGCGGATTAAACGAGCCCGGGCCAACGATAAACAGCGGCTCCACCTTACAGTAGTACTGCGCCATGATGCCCAAACGGCCATAGTCGGAGGTGCCCGGTCCGGCAGCCAGGCGATCAACCACTTCTTTCTGCAACATAAAGTGCATGTCCTGCACGATAGTGTGATGGGACAGGAAGTGGAAAATCAGCGGTGTGGAGATGTTGTACGGCAGGTTGCCGACAATCCGCAGCTGCTGACCCGGTTGCAGCAGTTGGCGGAAATCGAACTTCAGCGCGTCGCCTTCGTGGATACGGAATTCCGGAAAGTTAAAAAACTTGGTACGCAGAATCGGGATCAGATCGCGGTCGAGTTCAACCACGTCGAGCTTACCGCAGGCGTCTAATAGTGGTTCGGTCAGGGCGCCCATACCTGGGCCGATTTCGACCAGCGCATCACTGTGCTTCGGGTTGATGGCGCGCACGATCTTATCAATCACATGATGGTCGTGCAGGAAGTTCTGACCAAAGCGCTTACGGGCTTTATGGCCCTGGGCTTTCGGAACGTGACCCTGAGCTTTGGAGTTATGTCTTGTCATGTCAGTTTGCCATTTGCAGTGCGACTTCGATGGCGGTCAGCAGGCTGCCGCTGTCAGCCTGTCCGGTAGCGGCAAGATCGAGCGCCGTACCATGATCGACCGAAGTCCGGATTACGGGAAGTCCCAGGGTTATATTGGCGGCGCGGCCGAAGCCGTGAAACTTGAGCACCGGCAGGCCCTGATCGTGATACATGGCCAGGGTTGCGTCCGCCTGTTGCAGATGCTTGGGAGTATAGAGGGTATCGGCGGGCAGTGGGCCAATCAGATCCATGCCTTCATCGCGCAGCTGCTCAAGGGTCGGAATAATAATATCCAGCTCTTCACGGCCAAGATGGCCATCTTCTCCGGCATGCGGATTCAGACCGGCAACCAGAATGCGCGGTTTGGCGACACCAAAGAAGGTTTGCAGATCGTGATGCAGAATACGGGTGACGCGTTTGATGCGATCCGGGGTGATGGCATCGGCGACGGCGCGCAGTGGTAAATGAGTGGTTACCAGAGCCACACGCAGATCGCTGGTGGCCAGCATCATCACCACTTCTTCAACGCCACAGTAGTCGCGGAAGTATTCGGTATGACCACTGAAGGCGATGCCGGCGTCATTGATAATGCCTTTGTGCACCGGGGCGGTCACCATACCGGCCCAGTGTTTATCCAGTGCGCCCTGTACGGCGACGCGCAGGGTTTCCAGCACATAGGCGCTGTTGGCTTTGTCGAGCTGTCCGGCACGTACCGGAGCACGCAGACTGACCGGACAGACGGTCAGCTCGCCGGCGGCGCTGGCAATGGCTTCAGCAGCCGGGTCAAACTCTCGCAGGCGCAGTGGCAGGCCAAGCTGCTCTGCGCGCTGCATTAACAGATCCGGGTCGGCAATAACGACGCGTTCGCAGCTATGTGGCTGTTGTGCAATCTGAATACACAGATCCGGACCAATGCCTGCAGGCTCTCCGGCGGTAATGGCCAGGCGCAGCGTCATGGACGCTCCTTGATATCAACATAGGCTTCGGAGCGGATTTTACGCAGCCAGATTGGCAGCTCTTCTTCAAAGCGGCGGCCGTACAGCATCTGGCGCACCTGATTGCGCTGGTTCTCGGCGCCAACATCGGTCTGGCGACGGTCTTCAACCTGCAGAATGTGCCAGCCGAACTGGCTCTCGAATGGCGCGCTGATTTTTCCGGCACCGGTCTGCTGCATGGTGGCATCGAATTCCGGCACCATATCGCCCGGATTCACCCAGCCCAGATCACCGCCACTGGCGCCGCTGCCCGGGTCATCGCTGAATTCCTGTGCCAGAGCGGCAAAGTCTTCGCCGGCCTGCAGGCGCTGATACAGCTGATTAATCAGCTCTTCTGCCTGCTGCTGGTCGCGTACCTCGTTGGTGCGGATCAGGATATGGCGGGTTTTGGTCTGGGTAATCAACTGGGTGTTGCCACCGCGTTTATCTTTAAGCTTGATGATGTGATAACCGCTGGCGCTTTTGATCGGATCGGAAATGCCACCCACCTGCAGCTTAGGTGCCACCGGGGCGAAGATGCCCGGCAGCTGGGCTTCTTTACGCCAGCCCAGATCACCGCCATCGAGGGCGGTACGGCCACTGGATTCAGCAATGGCCATCTGGCGGAAATCGGCGCCATTACGCAGTTTCTTCACCAGCATTTCGGCTTTTTTAGCGGCGGCCTGCAGATCGGCCGGTGAGGCTTCAGAAGGCACGGCAATCAGGATGTGGCCCAGATTGTATTCCGCGGCGGAAGCCATTTTGCCCAGATCGGAGGCGAGGAAGTAATCGACATCTTGATCGGTGATCTGAATACGCTCACCGACCTGAAAGCGTTGTACGCGGGATATGCGCATTTCATTCAGAATCTGCTGGCGGGCGCTGGCAAAGGACACACCTTCTTTTTCCATCGCTTTCTGGAATTGCGGCAGCGTCATATTGTTCTGTGCAGCAATGCGTCCCAATGCTTCGTTCAGCTGAGCATCGCTGATACGGATACCGCCGCGGTCAGCCATCTGCAGCTGAATGCTTTCCAGAATCATGCGCTCCAGCACCTGAGCACGCAGCACATCGGCCGGCGGCAGAGCGCCACCGGCATTCTGGCGTTTTACGCTGTCAATGCGTTCAGTCAGTTCACTGGCCATCAGGATGTCGTCATCGACAACGGCGACCACTTCATCAATGGGTACCGGAGCAGCCAGCGCGTGCTGACTTGCCAGGGCAAAAATACTGCTGAGCAGGAGGGTTTTAATAGTCATGGTATTGTCGTCTTGAGTATCCGGTTATGCCTTCACTGATAATTTCGTCGGTGCCACTGCCGAAGCTGCCGAGACCTTTGAGCTGAATGCTGAGCATAAAGCCGTAGCGTTTGTCGGTGCTGAATTCGGCATCAGCATCGGTATCTTTGGGCGATGTTTCGCGGTACAGCATCTGTACCCGCCAGCAGCAGTTCTGGTACTCGAGACCGGCCAGGGATTCGAGCACCGGGCTGACCGGCTTTTTCTCGGTGCTGTTGCTGTCATAAGAGCGCAAATCGCGCAGCTGGCGTCCAACCAGTGCCCAGCGGTCGGTCAGCGACCAGAAGAAGCCCGCATCCAGCTGCTTGGTGCTGGTCAGCACTTTGTCGGTTGTGTTGTTGTAACTTTGCACCGTGTTGGTGGCAAGGTTCAGGAAGCGGTTATTCAACCCTTCAAAGCGCACACCATAACGACGCTGACGGGCAAAGTCTTCGTAGGTGTCCCATTCCAGCGTGTGGTACAGCGACCACTTTTCATCCGGGTTCCATTCCACTTCGCCCAGCGTACTGGATGTGGCCTGAGTATCCGCGTCAGGCACGGTGCTGCCGTTCAGCTGTACCAGACGGTCCTGGTTGTACCAGATACGACCGACGCTGGCGCGGAATTGTTCCAGACCGTCATCGCGGATAAAGCGCGTGGTCAGACCGGCGCTGACCTGATCAAGGTCGGCCAGGCGGTCGCCACCGGTAAAACGGTCGCCGTTAAACAGGCTGGCGTAGGTGACGGTGGTTTTGGTGCTGTCGAAATTAGGAATCTGATCCTGCCCGGCCAGATACGGGCTTTTCACCCAGAACAGGCGCGGCTCCAGTGTCTGCTGATAGTCGCTGCCGAACCAGTCGAATTCGCGCTCAAAAAACAGACCGGCATCGACACTGTAGCGGCCGGTTCCCTGGCTGACGTCCAGCTTGGGGTCGGTGAGCGTGTCGTCGGCGTTGGTCAGTTTATAGCTGCGCTGGCGGAATTCGGCCTTGGGGAGGAGAAAACCAAATGGCCATTCCAGCGGGTAGGCAATGCTGGTGTCGGACAGCAGGCGGTCACCGTTGAGGGCGGCAAAGCCGCTGAGGGTTTGTTCGCTGTCGTTAATAATGGCTTCGTCTTCGCGGGTAAAACGGGTGGCCTGCAGGCGTTGCTGAATCTGCAGGGCATTGATCACCAGTGGCTGATAACTCAGGTTCAGCTGTGGCAGACGGCGGTAGGGACGGTTACCGAGGGCGATGGTTTCGTCGATGGTCTGGAAACTCTCGGCGGTAATATCAAAATGCCAGCTGTTCTGATCCCAGAGAATTTCCCCGCGGCGTGGCAGGTGGGTGGTGCGGTCGATGGCCGCAGTCGGACGCATATCGCTGAGGTAATCTTTGTCGCTGATGTTGTTGTATACCCAGCGGTGCTGCCAGCCAGCGCCGAGTTCACCGGATTGCTGATAATTCACCAGCCAGCGTTCTTCGCCTTCGGTAGCGTCTTTATTGAGGTAGCCGTAGTTCAGTTCGCCGTCACCAAACCAGCGGGTTTTGTGTCTGAACTGGCTTTCCCACAGCATGCCGCGGTCGAGGATATGATGCGGCACGATGGTGGTGTCGGCATTGGCGGCAATGTTCCAGTAAAACGGCAACTGAATATCTTCCGCCTGAGCATATTCATTCAGGGTGAATTTCGGATCGAGAAAACCGGTCATGCGCTGGTCGCCGATCGGGAAGCGGTAATAAGGAATATACAGCACCGGTACTTCGGCCACGCGTACACGGGTATGCCAGGCGCTGCCGATGCCTTTGTTCTGGTCGAGGTGCAGTTCACTGGCCGCCAGATCCCAGTCGTTCTGGCCGGGCTCACAGAAGGTGAAGGTGGCGTCGGTTAAATTAATCTGGCCGGCTTCTAGGGTTTCGATATGGCCGGCGGAGCCACGGAAATGACGCTCCGGTACGGAATATTCGGCTTCGTAAAAATGCACTTCGCCATCACTCTGGCTGATGCTGGCCGATTCACCCTGCAGCACAACCTGAGGGGCCTGCAGTGACACGTTGCCATGAAACTCGCCGTAACCCCGGCTTTGGTACCAGCTGGCACGGTCGGCACGCAGCAGACGGTCTTGCTGTTGCAGCAGCACATCACCGCTCATCTCGGTGTCGCCGTTTTTATTCAGGGTGGAGCTGTCGGCTTCCGCTTCGATCCGCTCTGAGTCCAGTGGCGTAATCGCGGGAATACGGTAATTACCACTGCAGAATTCCGGCAGAGCCTGTTGCTCTTCTGCTGTCAGTTCGGCGCGGTCGTACCAGCTCAGTGGATGCGTGCTGGTGTTAATGACCGGCGCGGCGCTGGCCTGTTCTTCTGCCTGTACGGGCATAATGGCCAGAGCACTGAGTACAGATCCTGCCAGCAGCGGAGCAGGCAGCAGAGCTTTGCTGAAGCGGGCGGCGGGGCGCAGGAAAAAGGGAACCAGGCGCTGAATGTAAGGACAAATCTGAGTCATGAGCGGCTGTAGCGCCTATCCATATTGAGTATGTTATCTTAACGCGCACAGTAACTTATTAACCGGGGTGCCGCGCAAGGCGCCCAATTCTAGAACGACTAACCCTGAGAGGCCAGCATGGATCAGCGGCGGGACAATCTCGCTCAATGGGCGGTGGCGATGATTCGCCAGCATTCCGATTTTGATGTGACCGCAGAAATGGACATGGTATCCGGAGACGCAAGCTTCCGGCGCTATTTTCGTCTGCGCTGTTTGAACCACAGCTGGATTGCAGTTGATGCGCCGGCCGATAAAGAAGACAACCCGCGTTTTGTGCGTATCGCGCAGGCCTGGTACAAACACGATGTGGCCGTACCTAAGGTGCTGGCATACGACTTTGACCAGGGCTTTATGCTGCTGGAAGACTTCGGCGACCAGATGCTGTGGCCGGCGCTGCATGCTGACGGTGTCAGCAGCGCGACGGTACAGGGGCTGTATGAACAGGCCATTACCCAGTTGCTGCATATTCAGGATTTACCGGCCGATAATCTGCCACCTTACGATGCGGCACTGCTTGATCAGGAAATGGCGCTGTTCCGCGACTGGCTCTGCGTGCAGCAGCTGGGTATGACACTGAGCAGTGCTGAAGAACAGCTGCTGGCCGACACCTTTGCCTTATTAAAAGCCAATGCGCTGGCGCAACCGGTGGTGGCTGTGCACCGCGATTATCATTCACGCAATCTGATGCTGCGCGCTGACGGTTCGCTCGGTGTGATTGATTTTCAGGATGCAGTAGCAGGTCCGGCCACCTACGACCTGGTGTCTCTGCTGCGTGACTGTTATGTGCGCTGGCCGGCGGCGCTGGTTGATGAGCTGGCCGCGTCTTACTGGCAGCAGGCACGTCCGCTCGGTATTTATCTGGGCGAATGGAACCAGTTCCAGCGCGATTTCGATTTTATGGGAATGCAGCGTCATTTAAAGGCCGCCGGTATTTTTGCGCGGCTGAATCTGCGTGACGGTAAGAGCGGTTATCTGGCGGATATTCCTAACACCTGTCAGTACCTGCTGGAAATCAGTGGCCGTTATGAAGAATGTGCCGCCTTCCATCAGTGGCTGGCTGAGGTCTTTATCCCGCAGCTGGATAAACTGCCGGCTGCGGGTACTGACCAGCGTCGTGACAGCAGCGCTGAATGAAAGCCATGATTCTCGCCGCCGGTCGCGGCACCCGGATGGCGCCGCTGACCGATAACTGCCCCAAACCGCTGTTGCCGCTGGCGGGTAAAGCGCTGATTGTTCACCATATCGAAAAACTGGTGGCCGCTGGCATTACCGGGCTGGTGATCAATCACGCCTGGCGTGGCCATATGCTGGAGCAACAGCTGGGCGATGGCTCGGCCTTTGGTGCACAGATTCAGTATTCGCCGGAGGCCAGTGCGCTGGAAACCGGCGGCGGTATTCTGCAGGCCTTGCCATTATTAACCGCAACAGGGCAGGAGCCGTTTTTGCTGGTTAACGGTGATGTCTGGACCGACTGGGATTACCGGCAGGCGCTGCAGGTTTCACTGGCAAATGATCTGGCGCATTTATGGCTGGTGGATAACCCGGATCATAATCCCGCCGGTGATTTTGCCCTGCGTGATGGTCGGGTTCTGAGTGGCGGGAATATTCACCACGATCGCCTGACGTTCAGTGGTCTGAGTGTGTTGCGGCCACAATTGTTTGACGCTCAGGAAGCGGGGGCTTTTCCGCTGGCACCGTTACTGCGCCGGGCAATGGACGCCGGCCGTGTGGGCGGCACTCATTTGCGCCAGCGCTGGGTGGATGTCGGTACGCCACAGCGACTGGCAGAACTGGATGATTATCTGCGGACGACGGCTTTATGAATTTCTGGTTTGGTAAAGCCATGGGCGCGGTGATTGGCCTGTTCAGCGGCGGCCCTTTTGGTTTGCTGGTCGGCGCCTTTGCCGGGCATCTGTTTGATCAGACACTGGGGAAGGTGTTGCTCGGCCACGAGCCCTCAGCGGCTTCTGGCAGTCGCAACGAACGGGCACAGGTGCAGCAGGTGTTCTTCCGCGCGACTTTTCGTGTGATGGGAAGGCTGGCCAAGGCCGACGGCCGGGTCAGCGAGCAGGAAATTGATGCCGCCAGCCATATCATGGATCAGATGGGGCTGACCGGGCCGCAGCGTAATAATGCCATTCAGTTTTTTACCGAAGGCAAAGACCCGGATGTGGATTTAATGCCGGATCTGAACCGGCTGCGTGAGCTGTTCGCCCAGCGTGCCGGACTGGCGCAGATGTTTCTCGAAATTCAGCTCAGTGTGGCTTATGCCGATGGTCGCCTGTCGATTGAAGAGCGGCGTTTGTTTGACCGCATCTGCCGCGCGCTGGATATCGGTGCTTTTCAGTTTGAATGGATTAATGGCCGGGTGCAGGCGGCGATGCGCGGTGCCGGTCAGCGCCAGCAGCAGTCGCGGCCGGGTGTGCAGCCACAAAGTCAGTTGCGCGATGCCTACACCGTGCTGGGCGTTACTCCTGAGGCAACGGACGATGAACTGAAAAAAGCCTACCGCCGTTTAATGAGTCAGCATCATCCCGACAAGCTGGTGGCCAAAGGTTTACCGGAAGAAATGATGAAACTGGCGAAAGAAAAAACCCAGGAAATCCAGACCGCTTACGACCTGGTGCGCAAAGCGCGGGCTTAATCTTTATGCCTGCTAGCGACCAGGGCGGGTGAAGCGCTCGGTGGCTTTTTTATCCAGCCAGCGTCCAAGCCGGAGCAGCTCCTGATGGGCAATAATCAGGCTGACCAGCAGCAGGGCAAAGCCGATTACTGGCCAGCGGCTGGGAAGAATCCAGGATATGGCATAGAGCGCGGTAACCAAGAGCAGCACTTTGCTGACTATATTGAGCAGGAACTCCCAGGGGCCTTTGCCTGGCGGCAGTTTTTTTCTGATGGGCATTTGTAATTCTCAGTAATCCTTCACCTTGCCGCGCATATTTTTAATCGCACCGCGTTTGGTTTTACTGTCGACCCGTTTCTTTTTCGCAGAACGGGTCGGACGGGTGGCGATGCGTTTGGCCTGAACTTTACTCACACTCTGAATTAATTGCTGTAAGCGGGTCAGGGCATCCAGCCGGTTCTGTTCCTGAGTACGGTATTGCTGCGCCTTGATAATAATAACGCCGTCCTGAGTGATGCGCTGATCACGCAGTTCCAGCAGTTTTTCTTTATAAAATTCCGGCAGGTTGGATGCCTGAACGTTAAAACGCAGATGAATGGCGCTGGACACTTTATTCACGTTCTGACCGCCGGCGCCCTGGGCGCGTATCGCGGTCATATCGATGTCAGACCAGGGAATGCTGACGCTGTGGCTGATAAACAGCGGGTCGGTAATATCGTTCATGCGTTGCTTTAACGTCGCCTTTTTTTAATGGCTGGTTTTAATCCGTGCTTTTAACCGGTGCCTTTAGACAGGTACCTTGGCCAGATGAAAGGCAATGGCCCAGAAGTGACAGAAGCCACCGCCAATCACAAATAAATGCCAGATTTCGTGGAAGCCAAACCATTTCGGCCAGGGGTTTGGCCATTTGGTGGCGTAGACCACCGCACCAATGGTGTAGCTCAGGCCGCCGTACGTAATCCATTCCAGTGCGCCAGCGGGAATCTGGTCGAGCAGCGGATAAACAAACACCACCAGCCAGCCCATCAGCACATAAATGACGGTGGAGAACCAGCGTGGTGCGCTGATCCATACCAGTTTAAGAATGACACCGGTCAGTGCCAGTCCCCAGACCACGCCAAATAACCACCAGCCGCTGCTGCCGTGCAGTGGCACCAGACAAATCGGTGTGTAAGTGCCGGCAATCAGCAGAAAAATCGCCATATGATCGATGCGCTTCAGCCACTGAATGACTTCTTCTGAAGCATGGATCATGTGATACACCGTGCTGCTGGCAAACATCAGCAGCAGCGTGGCACCAAAAATCATAAAGGACACCATATGCCAGACACCGCCGTACATGGCAGCCTGAGCGGCGAGAATACAGAGGGCGACAATGGCAAAAACAGCGCCGGCCAGATGGGTCAGGCCACTGATGGGATCACGGAAAACAGCATGCATAGCGTTACAACTTATTTATGGTTTGGGTGAGAGCTGCGTATGATACGGGTTTTTTTCCGGGCCTGTTAAATCAGACTGTACAGGCTCTGTCTGTCTGAGGATTAACGTGCCTGCGGATTCTTCCCCCTGCTGGAGCCTGTATCTGGTTCGTATGGCCAGTGGTCAGCTGTATTGTGGTATCAGTACTGATGTTGAGCGGCGCTTCGCCGAACATTGCGCCAATGGCGCTAAAACCGCGCGCGCGCTGCGTGGCCGCGGACCTCTGGCGCTGGTTTATCAGACGGCGGTAGGTGCTCATGGTGATGCATTGCGAGCGGAAATGCGGGTAAAAAAACTGCCTAAGGCGGAAAAAGAGAAGCTGGTACGCGGAGAGCGTCCCTTGCCCTGAAGTCTGCCTGGGCAAGGGAGTTGTGACTGCCTGGCAATAATTAACGGCGACGACGGGCAACCGCAGCCAGTGCCAGTAGCCAGATCAGGGCGCCACCGGAGGAGCCGGATTTTTTGCCTGGTTCTGTTGGATCAGGATCGGTTGGCATGGAAAGCTGAGGCCAGTTTTCTACTTCACCGTCAGCGTTATCATCGCGGTAAATACCCGATACCAGTTTGATTGTAGGTAAATTATCCGTCGAGCCGAAGTCCCAGTTTGTGTCATTAAAATGTGTCAGCTGCAAACCATTGCAATTGTGAGTGGGGGAAGTACAACGCAGATCAATCAGGTCGAAGTGTTGCTCATAACTATATCCCCGGGCACTGGAATCATGCCGTCCAGCGTAATCGCTGGCCCAGTAAACCTGCTGCTCTTTCGAATTATCCCGGCTGGCGAATAAAGCTCCGATAAAACGCTGTGTTTCGCTGTCTGGTGGCAGAGCAACGGTCACCAGAATATTTTTGAAAATATCATTCTGGGTCGAGGAGACGACGCCACCTGCGGTAGCGTACTTGCTATCAGCAATGGTGACCTGACCCGATGTCCGGATATTCTGGTATTGGCTGTCAGATGAACCGCCACTTAGTGCTGCAGCCCAAACATCGGCGTTTACCTGTGTGGCGACAAATACATCGTGTATTTCGCTATCGCTGGTCGTGCCAGTCAGGCCTCCGACCGTTTTGTTTCCACTGATTCTGATAAACAGCGCGCTTTTGTTCAGAGTAGAGTCCTGCATTTGTCCGACCATCCCACCGCTTTTATCGCCACTTTGTATTACCGCTTTCAGGCGAATATTACTCAGCAGCATGTTATCTGCCACGCCAATCAAACCACCGATATACTCATGCCCCGGGGACGAAACCCGCACATCAGCCTGAATATTTTCAACCCGTGTCTCCCAGCCATAACCAAGTAATGCACCGGATTCCTTACCGGTTGCCAGATCTGCGGTCAGCTTTAAACTGTGGATGTAGGATTGTTCGGCATATCCAAAGAGGGATGCAAAAGACTGGCCTGGCCGCTGGATGTTGAGGTTGTATATTCCGAAGCCATTGCCGTTGAATTGCGCAATAAATTTCAGGTTCCAGTTACCAATCGGCTCAAAGCCTTTGCCTTCATTCCAGAACTGATCCCCCTCATCGAAGCGGCCATTGCTGTTGGTATCGAAATTCAGGTTGCGGGTCAGCTCGTAGCCATTACAGCCGCTGGCCGGACAACCGCCATTGGCACCGTACAGGTGGGTGCCCTGAATTTCTGCCGGGTGTTCGGCCGATGTGTTATTGCGGATCTCATTCAGATCCTGCAGGTCTTCGATTTCAATCAGACCATTGTGGTCGCTGTCATAGATATCTCGGGGTGCAGCAATGCTGAGTGCCGAGGCAAAGGCCAGCAGGGCGGGAATGAAGGGGGTTAAACGCATAACGGCTCCGGACGTCCTGTTCTCAAAAACGGAATGATAATGGATACAATTTGATACAAAAATCAAAAATGTACCGATTTCACTGTTCCTCTGATGAAACAGCTCAGGCCATGGGTTGTGCCCTGCATAAGCCACCGATCGACTCTGGCGGATTTGGATAGTGACCACTTAAAGCGGGTGTGGTACAAAAGTACACAATTGCCAGACAATAACAATAAAGGTCGTTCTCATGCGTGTTCTTCTCTCGCTGTTGGTGTTCGTCTCGCTGACGGGCTGCGCAGCTACTCAGGAAATTTTTGTTCAGCAACCTTCAGCTCATAGCATCGCGGCAGAAAAAGTGCCGACGGCAGGTGCGGTATCGGTCGATATTACGCCGCCGCCGGGTATGCCGATGGGTGGCTATTCGGTGATGGCGAACCGTGGCCAGGGCTTCCGTACCCGTATCAAGGCGCGGGTGGTGTATATCAATGATGGTAAAGGGCAGTCAGTGGCGCTGGTGCAGACCGACCTGACGGCTGCTTCGCTGTTGTTGCAGCATGAAGTAGCCGCGCGGGTGGCGGAAAAAACCGGGCTCAAGCCGGGTGATATTGCCATTACGGCTTCCCACAGCCACTCGGCGCCGGTGAATTTCTTTGATAACGATTTTTATAACAAGCATATGTCCAGTGGCCAGTGGCTCGAACCGGATTTTCTGGAATTTGCCGCCAGTCGTATCAGTGCCGGCATTATTCAGGCTTATGAGTCGCGTCGTCCGGCTAAAATCGCCACCGGCAAAAAAGATATTTACGGCTACAACCGTAACCGCTCCCTTGATTCTTATGTGCTGAATAACGATGTACAGGGTGTGGAGCTTGATGATCCGCAGGCTAAATTTGAGGCCGTTAACCCATCGCTGTATATGGTGCGGGTGGATGTGCGCGATGATGACGGAAAATATAAACCACTGGGTGCTTTCTCCAGTTTTTCAGTACACGCCACGGCGCTGAGCGTACCGGTTGAGGTGTATAACGCAGACCTGTTTGCCTACGCGCAGAAAGATCTGGAATGGAAAATCCGCGACCGCTACAAAACCTCCTGGCCAGTCGTGCATGCGCTGAGCACCGGTACTCAGGGCGATATGGCACCGGCACTGGAAGAACATGGTGATAACTACTTCGGTCATTTCGATGTCGACTGGAAGGCCGCGAAAAAACTGGGTCAGGGCATCGGTGGTGAAGCCATCAGTCTGTTTGAAGCACTGGGCTCAGAGCTGAGCAGCGATATTCAGCTGGCCAGCGCCGCGCGCGAGTTGAATATCCGTGAGCATACCAAGGCTGGTGACGTAGAAATCTGTCATGATGCGGCGGTGGGCAATACCGTAGCGGCCGGTGCTTATGAACGCCGTACGCCGTGGCTGAGCGCGATTCCGTTCTTCCATGGTGGCAATGTGATGGCGCGTCGCTGGTGGTTCTTTAAAGATGGTTGTCAGGGTAACAAGCGCCATCTGGGGTTCTCTTTCCTGCAGCCGCTGCTGGAGCCCAAAGACAGCTTCCCGAATACCGTGATGTTCCAGCTGCTGCGCATTAATGACATGGTGGTTCTGCCGCTACCGTTTGAAACCACGACTGAATCCGGTCGCCGGATTTCGGCCGCCGTCAGTGACACTTTTGCTGCTGCCGGTGAGGATGTGAAATACGTCTGGGTGGCCAGCAACGCCAACGGTTATTTTGGCTACACCACCACGCCGGAAGAATACTCCCGCCAGAATTACGAAGGCGGTCATACCTTGTATGGCCAGTACACTACGCCTTATCTGGCAGCACAGCTGGGTACGCTGGCGCAGGATTTTCTGCAGAATGGCCGCGTGCAGGAATTAAAACCGGAATGGCGTTATGAGCTGAAGGTTAACCACTTCCTGCCGGAGGCTGTTGTCAGCAACGGCAAGCGCGAGTGGCTGCAGCTTCCGCATGAGGTAAGTGCTGAAGAGCCCAATGAAGAAAACTACGTAGCAGTACAATGGCTGGATCTCGGCCCGGATCAGATAGCCTTTGATCAGCGTCTGGTGCGTGTTGAACATAAAGTCGGTGATCAGTGGCAACAGCTGGTGATCAATGGCGAACCCGTGCACGATGACGGCTACGATATCGAAGTGCGTTATCTCGATGACAGCGACAACGGTATGGCGGAATACGAAAGCCGCTGGTATAACCCGGTGGTTGGGGGAGAATACCGTTTTGTCATCGAAGCGCGGGACAATCAGCCGCAGATAACATCGGCCAGCTTTACCTACGGGAGTGGCAGTGCAGGTGTTGCCTTAGCTGAATAACGCCTGAATTGGGCTGTGGCGTGGTGGAATAACCCCGTCGCAGCGCCGGAATTGACGCCTGATGCCGGAGTTTCTGCAAGAATCTCCGGCTTTTTTACAGTAATGTCACATTGCTCCTTTAGATTTGGCGCCCCCGTTGAGTAGAATGACCCGCTGATATTTCCAGGGATAACAACAAATACCATGTTCAAAGCCATTTGGGCGGCCCGCTGGTTTGTAGTGCTGGGCGTTTTAACCTTCATTTTTGTTCTTGTCATCAATACACCGCTGCATTTTGTCTGGCGCTATGTTGAGCCACAGGCAGGACGTCTGCCGTTAAAAATTGAGCAGGTGTCCGGCACGTTATGGGATGGACGTCTGCGTTTTGCTGTTCCGCAACTGCGGGATCTGGGCAGTCTCGATGCCCGCTGGCAGCTTAGCCCTCTGGCGTTGCTGGCTGGCCGCGCTGATTTTGATTTAAGCGTGCTGGGCGATGGTGTGCGTTTAAAGAGCGCCGCCCGTATTGGCCTCGATCAGCAATTGCAGATTCTCGGTGCCGATGGTTATCTCAATGCTGATAAAATCCAGCCGCTGCTGACCCGCAACCGGGTGTCGGTTGCCGGCGAGTTTGAACTGAGCCGCCTGCTGGCCAGTGTGAATCTGCAGACCCGGCAATTCTCCGATGTCTCCGGCCGACTGGTGTACAGCGGAGGAGAGGTTGGCTTCCCGGTAGATAACAAGCCTATCCGCGCAACCATGCCAATGCTGATCGGCACGCTGGGAATGGAACCGGAAAAAGCCGTGCTGAATATTGAAACAACGGAAGGCCAGGCATTAATCCAGGGCTTTATGCAGCAGGACGGCTGGGGCGGGATCGCTATCCGCCGGCGCTTTCTGGATGTGTTAGGGCAGAAGTGGCCAGCCGAAGCCACAGAAGAAACAGTAATTTTTGAAGTGTCTCATAAGGTTCTGTAACCTTGGGCGCTTCGTTTACGGAGTAAGAACGTTTTGGCAGACAAGGTGGCTGAGTTAATGAGCTGGCAGCGCTGGACGCTGGTGCTGGGGAAGACAGCCCTGACCGTCCTGTTATCCTGGCAGCTTGCGCATCTGACCTGGCTGATTGTGGCGCCGGAACCGCTGCTGCTGAAGGCGCCATCGCAGTCCCGCGGTGATGCACAGAACGGCGGGACAGTGGCAGGGACAGGCCAATATCATTTGTTCGGGGATGTTACCGCACAACCTGTTGAGGCTGTTGCCAAAGAGGTAGATGCTCCGGATACACGCCTGCGACTGCAGTTGCTGGGTGTGACCCGCAGCACCAGCAATGAAGCATCCAGTGCCATCATTGCGCCGAAAGGTGGTCAGGGAGAGTTTTACCGCATCGGTGATGCGGTGCAGGGACGTACACGTCTGGCCGGTGTCTATGACGATAAAGTCATCCTCGACACTAACGGCAAGCTGGAAACCCTGAAATTTGACGAAGAATCCACCGCCGGTATCACGGCCAGAGCGGTTGCTGCGCCACGCCCGGAGGTTAACCGCAGTGGTTCTCTGCGCGAGCGTTTTAAGCAGGTTCGCAGTCCGTCAGAATTTATGAATATGGTTACCGAAGAGGTTGCCGGAGATGCGGAAGGCGCCATGCAGGAAATGGGGCTGGAAGCCATAGGCTCAGGTCAGGGATACCGTGTGCAGCCCGGATCGGTGCTGACAGCCTTGCAGATGCAACCCGGTGATATCGTGTTGTCAGTTAATGGCCAGGCGCTGGGTGATCCGCAAAGCGATCAGCAGTTATTGCAACAGGTAAGCAGTGAAGGCAACGCGCGCATTGAAGTGCAGCGTGGCAACAGCCGTTTTGTTGTTAATCACAAGATTAATTAAAGGATATTGAGTGTGTTAAAGCAGTGGGCATTCGTCATCATGCTGTTGGTCAGCGCCGTAACACAGGCCGCGCAGGACAGCTGGCAGATTAATCTGAAGGAAGCGGATATCGGTGCCTTTATCAGTCAGGTCGCTGATATTACCGGCAAAAGTTTTGTCATCGATCCGCGGGTTAAAGGCAAAGTAAACGTGCTTTCCAGCGAAGCGATGAACAAAGAAGGCGTTTACGAGCTGTTTTTATCGGTGTTGCAGGTTCAGGGCTATGTGGCTGTACCAGCCGGCGATGTCATTCTGATTGTGCAACAGAACGATGTTAAACAGCAGGGACGTGATCTGGATGAAAGCGTCGCTGTCGACAGTCAGGAACTGCTGACCAAAGTCATCATGATTAAAAATACCCCGGCGCTGGATCTGGTGCCGATTCTGCGTCCGCTGGTGGCTAAATATGGTCATCTGGCCGGGGTGAAATCCGCCAATGCCCTGATTATTTCCGATCATGCCGCCAACATTCAGCGTATTGAGCAAATTATTGACCGCCTGGATAAATCCGGCAGTGAAGAGCTGGAAGTGATCCAGCTGAAAGAAGCCTGGGTTGGTAACGTGGTTACCATGCTGCAGAGCCTCGATCCGGCCAAGGTATCACAGGGTACAGCTGCCAATGCTAACGAAAATACCGCCGGCTCTATCCGTGTGGTGGCCGATGAGCGCAGCAATCGTCTGATTATTAAAGGTGAGAAAAGCGCCCGCGAACGTATCCGCAAACTGATTGAAGAGCTTGATCAGCCATCGTATTTTTCCGGCAGCGCCAAGGTTATCCGCCTGCAGTATGCTGACGCGAAAAAACTGTCTGAGCTGCTGAAAAATCTGCTGTCGGACGCGTCTTCTGCCGCTGATAAAGATGCCTCGCAAGCTAAAGGAAAAGCCGGTATTCATGCCGATGAAGAGCTGAACGCACTGGTGGTTCGCGCTGAGCCATCACTGATGAAAGAAATTGAAGAGCTGGTGGCAGCGCTGGATGTACGCCGTGCACAGGTGCTGATTGAATCGGCCATCGTCGAAGTTACCGGTGATATCACCGATGCGCTGGGCGTGCAGTGGGCAACCGGTAACCTGGATGCGCCGGTGGCAGGCACCAACTTCTCTAATTCCGGCCCGTCACTGAGTACGATTGCTACCGGCATTGCTACCGGTAATCCGGCTTCGGCCCTGGGCAGCGGCCTGACCATTGGTGGTTATCATGAAGTAAACGGCGAAGTGGATTTTGGTGTGATTTTGCAGGCGCTGGCCAGCAACAGTCTGACCAACCTGCTGTCGACGCCGAGCATCATGACGCTGGATAACCAGGAAGCAGAAATTATTGTCGGCCAGACCGTTCCTTTCCGTACCGGCTCTACGGCTTCAAGCAGCAACACCAACCCCTTTACCACGATTGATCGTAAAGACGTCGGTATTTCTCTTAAAGTTAAGCCGCATATTCATAATGGCGAAGCTATTCGCCTGGAAGTGGAAGCGACGGCTGAGTCGGTATCGCAGACCACTATTGATGGCAGTGCGGACCTGATTACTAACAAGCGCTCTATCAAGACCATGATCTTGTCAGAGAACGAAGAAACCATCGTACTGGGTGGTCTGATCCGTGACGATATCCGTGAAGTGGAAAGTAAAGTACCACTGCTGGGCGATATTCCCCTGCTGGGCTGGTTGTTTAAATCGAAGTCGGTGACACAGGTGAAGAGCAACCTGATGGTGTTCCTGCGTCCGACCATCGTGAACAATACCGGCGTTGCGCGTAAGCTGACGGAAGATAAATACAACGGCATCTGGGAATTCAGCCTGTCGGATAAACTGGGCCGGGAAGATGTTGATGCCCAGCTGGAAAAACTGTTCCAGGGATTACCGGGTAATCGTAAGAAAGATTAACAACACCTGCAGTGTTACCGATAAAAAAGCCCCGTTTTACGGGGCTTTTTATTTATCGCTCTTTTAAATTATTGAGCAAGTTTCAGTGGATTGATTCCGGCTTTGCGCATTAAATCAATCAGGCCGATTAATGGCAGACCGATCAGGCTGGTGCCATCACGGCCTTCCAGTTTTTCAAATAAATTAATGCCCAGCCCTTCCACTTTAAAACTGCCGGCGCAGTCATAAGGCTGCTCGAGTGCGACATAACGTTCGATCTCTGCCTCGCTGAGATTGCGGAAATACACATGGAAAGGCTCGGTCAGCGAATAATATTCGCCACTGTCACTGTTAAGCAGGCACAGACCGGTATAAAAACTGACGCGCTGGCCATTGGCGCGTTGCAGTTGTGCAATGGCGTTGTCGTGGTTGCCGGGCTTGCCGCAGATCTGGTTATTCAATACGCAGGTCTGATCACTGCCAATAATCCAGTGCTGCGGATATTGTGCGGCCAGTGCCCGGGCTTTTTCGTACGCCAGACGGGCGACGTAATCCTGCGGCGATTCGTTTGTTGATGGTGTTTCGTCAATATCCGGGCTGGCGCAGTCAAAAGGAATACGTAAGCGGGTCAGTAATTCGCGGCGGTAGGGTGAACCGGAGGCGAGCAGTAGCTTCATAGTTTTACCGTTTTCACAGTTATGCGGATATAAAAAAACCGGGTAAAAACCCGGTTTTCTTTTTACCACAAAGGCCGATTAAGCAGCGAAGTTCGCGTTGGCGAATTCCCAGTTAACCAGAGCCCAGAAACCTTTCAGGTAATCAGGACGTACATTGCGGTAATCGATGTAGTAAGCGTGTTCCCACAGGTCAACAGTGATCAGTGGAGTCAGACCTTCAGTGATCGGAGTGGCGGCGTTGGAAGTGTTAACAATATCCAGAGTACCGTCAGCTTTTTTCACCAGCCAGGTCCAGCTTGAACCGAAGTTGTTAACAGCCATATCGTTGAACTTGGCCTGGAAATCAGCAAAAGAACCGAATGCTGCGTTGATAGCATCTGCTACTGCGCCAGTAGGTTCGCCACCGCCGTTAGGGCTCAGGCTGTTCCAGTAGAAAGTGTGGTTCCAGATCTGGGCTGCGTTGTTGAATACGCCACCGGAAGAGGTTTTGATGATTTCTTCCAGAGTTTTGCCTTCAAACTCAGTGCCACCGATCAGACCATTCAGCTTAACCACGTAGGTGTTGTGGTGCTTACCGTGGTGGAAATCCAGGGTTTCGGCAGAAATGTGCGGTTCCAGTGCGTCTTTTGCGTACGGCAGGGCAGGTAATTCAAATGCCATGGTGTCTCTCCATTCATTACTGAGTCGGGTTGCATATCTTGCGGGATTATCAAAGCTCTGTAAGGATCGGCCATTACAATGCTAAACCGGCAGAACTTCTTTAGAGCCCGAATCATAGCACCACTGTATTTGGGGTGCTATTCATGCGGTTTGTAGGGGTATTGAACAGACTGTCTCTGTTACATGCTATAAGCCTTTGGCAAGGCGTATGACAGCCAGAACAGAATAACAGCGTTCAGAATTTATACTGACGGCAGATGCCGTTATACTGGGCGCAATAATAATGACGACGTTTTCGTAGGGGCAAAAAAATGGATAAAGAAAAAGAACCGCTGGTGCCGGATATGAAGCCATCGCAGGAAGATATTGCTCTGCGCCAGAAACAATTGCAGGCCCGCCGTATTGCCGCTCAGCGTGCTGCAGCAGCAAAAGCAGGCCCATCGGCAGCAGCGCTTGCAGCAGCTCCGGCGCAGAAACAGACGCTGGCTGTTGTGGCATTGGTGGTCGCTCTGGGAATGGGAGGGCTGGCAGGCTTTCTGTTTATGCAGCTGCAGACTCTGCAGGGGCAGTTTGCCAACGCTGAAACCCTGCTGAAAAGTCAGGCTGCCAATATTAATGTGCTGAATGAAAAGCTGTCGGTTACTGGTGAGAATGCCAACCTGTCGCTGGATGCTCTGAAAGTGATTATCAAAGAGCACGATGCCGAAATCCGTAAGCTGTGGGATGTGGCGAATAAGCGCAATAAGGCTGATATCGCCAGCAATGAAAAAGCCATTACGGCGTTAAAAGGATCGCTGGCCGGTCTGGATAAAGAGCTGAAGGCCAGTAATGACAAACAGCAGAAAGCTCTGGCGGCAAACGATGCTGCGTTGCAGAAAAAACTGGATGCCAGTCTCGCCGATATGAAGAAGAAGATTGCCAAGGTCGAAGCTCAGGTTCTGGCAATGCCGGCTGAAACCGAGCTGCGGGTGGCGCAGAACACTGAGTCCATTCAGTCTCTGGAAGCGGCAATGACCAAGATGCGTCAGAGTGGTGCTGGCGGTAACCTGGCCGATATGAAGCTGGAAATTGAAGATATTCAGATCCGTCTGGATCGTATCCAGAACGCTCTGGGTGGCAGCGCACAGTAATGTCGCTGTCCGCGTTATGTCAGCGTGGTGCCACGGCACCACGTCTGTCTCTTGAGCAGGATGCGGCGCTGCTGCGTCGTGAACTTGCCACTTCTTTTCGTACCCTGACATCCGTTGAAGTCGCCTGGCAGCATGGTCAGCGTGCGGCTACGCCGGGAACGGCATTTTTCTGTGGTTATCAGGCGGCAATGCGCCAGCTCGATCCACAACTTGCAGCCGACGCCTGGGCGGCATTCTGTATTTCTGAAGCCGGGTTACGTTCTTTGCGGCAGATGCAGACCCGTTTTGATGAGCAAACTTCCTGCCTGAATGGCGAAAAATCCCATGTCATGCTGGCCCGCCGTGGGCTCGACCTGCTGTATGTTGTTGCAGCCTGCGCTGATGATCTGGTGTGTGTGCAGGTAACGGCGGATGCGGCAGGGGTTGAACCTCTGGAGGCGCGTAAAGAACAGCCCTTTCTGCCGGATGTTCCCCATACGCCGGTGCACTTCAGTAATGTAACTGTTACCTCTGCTTATCGTTTCCTTCATGCCCATCAGCAGCTGAACAAGCCCTTCCGTTACTGGGAAGATGTGCACGTGGCACTGGCATTCAGTGGTTGGCTAATGGCTAATGCTGATGCTGACAACACGCATTCGCTGGTCGCTGCGGCGGGGCGGTTGGCCGATATCTTCTCTGCCCGGCCACGGGATTATTCTCTGGCGGCTCTGGATGCGCTGGAGGATGTACTGGCTTGTCAGGATGAGCTGCTGCCGCTGTTAGCCGATGATGTCAGAGCATTGTGGTTACGTGACCGTATTTTGCTGCAGCTTGCAGTGCCTTTGCGGGGAAAGATCCGTGCGTCTCTGATGGCCGCGCAAGCCAGCGTTTAACGGACGGTAATGGTCACAGATGCGGCGCCGGTGCTGACGTTGGTTGGCAGGGACAGGGGAGCGGTTTCTATTGCCGGCATCTTCTCGCTGTCGCGGGCAGTCAGTGTTTCGCTGTCCAGATTGTCGGTGTTCTGGGTATGCGGATCGACGTCAATGCTGTCAGGGGTTTTGACAATCGTTTGCGCCATCTCCTTATTCAGCAGTCGTGAAAACTGAATGCTTTGCGAGGTTGAGCGGTTATAGCGCTGTGCATGACTGTAATCGTAATGGTGGGTGCGCTGCCTGGCTTCTTCGATGGCGGTGAATATATCGTTTGAGTAGTACTCGTCATGAGGATTAACCGCCGCCGCGCAGAAACTCAGCGTGGCAGCAAGAATACCTGACAGGCCCGTCATCACTGTTTTCATGATCACCTCCGTTACGCTCAGGGCTTGTAACTGGCCTTGATGGTCACGGTTGCGCGGATGTCTGTGACACGGCTGTTTTCTGAGCGGGCTTCGCGTACGTAGATTTCCTGAGAGCGTTCAACGACGGTCTCATCGTCAGGCTTGTCCTGCTTTTTCTTGGCTTCGGCCAGGGTTTCCTGCTTACTTTTGCGTCCCTGAGCAATATCGCGCACAGGTTGCTGAGCTTCCAGCGCGGCCGCTTCACCAGCAGCGGTCGGGCCCATCGCACCTTCAACCACTTCAGCATCCATTTCGGTGTTGAGTAATTTAGGCAGAGGGAAGCTTTTTGATGTGGTGCGGTTATACCAGGAACGGCCAACATACTCGCTGTTAACCGGATTGCGCTTGGCATCTGCAACCGCATCTTCCAGGTCCGTGGAATAATAGGATTCATTCACTGGTGCAGCCTGTGTGTGGGCAGCAGTCAGTGTCAGCAGAATACAGGCGGTGATGTAACAGGATCTTTCCATGAGTTGACCCCTTTTGTTTTTGTTATTTTTTGTAATTATGTCATCATAGCAAGCTGAGTTTTTTATGTACACTGGCCAGCCGGTTTTGTGGTGTAAATTTTGTCGGGCACGAGGCTCCGGCAGACAGCATTACAGAGTGGGCGCCGTATGTCGTCAGGTACTGCTTTTACCCAACACGGGCAGGAAAATAATAATGATAAGAATCGTGTCACTTGGTCTTTCTTCTGTGCTGCTTTCATTGCTGCTGGGCGGATGCACCATCCATCAATCCGTCGGCGACAGCTTCGGCTCGTATGTCTCCGAACCGGATGGCCAGAATTTCAAAGCCGTTGGTTACCGTTGGGATTACGAAAATACGGCCCTGATCTATGTTTACCGCCCGGCGACCCAATGGTCGATGGATGAGCTGGAAACCCCAAGTTTCAATGTTGACGGTGAGCGTCTGTTCAATATCAAGGGCGGCGGTTACACCTGGTATGAAATGGAGCCAGGTGAGTACGATATTATTATTCGCCGTGGCCTGTTGGGCTTGGAAGGGGTTGGTGAGTTTGTTATCAAACGCGTGGCGCAGCTCAGGCTCGATGTTAAGCCAGGCAAAGTGTATTACCTGCGCTATTCCGAAATTGACCCGCCAGCGCTGAAGCCGGATCTGGAAGATATCCCTCTCGGGGATGGCCCTTTACAGCTGGTGGCGCCAAGTATTGCCCTGTCAGAGTTGCCGGTAACCAAAATGATTCACCATGGTCGTGATCGTCTGAAGCCGCGTCCGGTGGCAGAAGAAGAAATGGCCGATAAGGTTTTCGATGGTTCTTCCGCTGATGATGACGGTGCCGTCGATGAATCCGGCGCCAAAGCCAAGCCTAGAACTAAAGCCGAGGAATGGTGGCCGTTCTAGACCGGCAGTAGTTGGGGTACAATAGGCCGACTGTAACGCCCACCGACGTGGGCGTTTTTACACCCGCGAGCCTATGAGAGAGAACCCGTCATGACTGTGATCAAGCAAGAAGACCTGATCCAGAGCGTCGCTGATGCACTGCAGTACATCTCGTACTATCACCCGAAAGACTTCATTGATGCCGTGCATGCGGCCTATGAGCGCGAAGAGTCCAAGGCTGCGAAAGACGCCATGGCGCAGATTCTGATCAACTCCCGTATGTGTGCCATGGGCCACCGTCCGATCTGTCAGGACACCGGTATTGTTACCGTGTTCCTGACCATTGGTATGGACGTGAAGTTCGAAGGTGACATGAGCGTTGAAGATATGTGTAACGAAGGCGTACGCCGCGCTTACACCCACCCGGACAACGTGCTGCGAGCCTCTGTTCTGGCTGATCCGGATGGCAAACGCGCCAACACCAAAGACAACACGCCAGCCATCATCCACATGAAGCTGGTTCCGGGTAATACCGTGGACGTGCATGTGGCTGCGAAGGGCGGTGGCTCCGAAGCCAAATCCAAGTTCGCTATGCTGAACCCGTCTGACTCCATCGTTGATTGGGTACTGGAACAGGTACCTAAAATGGGTGCTGGCTGGTGTCCGCCGGGTATGCTGGGTATTGGTATCGGTGGTACCGCTGAAAAAGCCATGATGCTGGCCAAAGAAGCGTTGCTGGAGCCAATCAACATTCAGGAACTGCAGGCCCGTGGCGCACAGAACCGCGCGGAAGAACTGCGTCTGGAATTGTTCGAAAAAGTGAACAAACTGGGCATTGGTGCGCAGGGTCTGGGTGGTCTGACCACCGTACTGGACATCAAAGTGGCCGATTACCCGACTCACGCGGCGAACAAGCCGGTGGCGATTATTCCTAACTGTGCGGCAACCCGTCACACTCACTTTGTGCTGGATGGTTCCGGCCCGGCAGTTCTCAAAGCGCCGAAAGTGGAAGACTGGCCACAGATCACCTGGGAAGTGGGTGATTCCGTACGCCGTGTGAATCTGGACACCATCACTCCGGAAGACGTAAAAGACTGGAAAACCGGTGAAACCGTATTGCTGTCCGGCAAGATGCTGACCGGTCGTGATGCGGCGCATAAGCGTATGGTCGATATGATCGCTAAAGGTGAAGAGCTGCCGGTCGATCTGAAAGGCCGCTTTATCTATTACGTGGGCCCGGTTGATCCTGTACGCGAAGAAGTGGTTGGTCCGGCTGGCCCGACGACTGCGACCCGTATGGATAAGTTCACCCGTACCGTGCTGGAAAAAACCGGTCTGCTGGGCATGATCGGTAAATCTGAGCGTGGCGATATCGCCATCGAAGCCATTAAGGATAACGAAGCTGTGTATCTGATGGCCGTTGGTGGTGCTGCTTATCTGGTATCTCAGGCGATCAAAGGCGCTAAGGTTGTTGGCTTTGATGATCTGGGCATGGAAGCTATCTACGAATTTGAAGTCGAAGATATGCCGGTAACCGTAGCTGTGGATACCAAAGGTGAGTCGGTACATAAGACCGGCCCGCAAACCTGGTACGCCAAGATTAACGCAACCGAAGTCTGATACAGACGGATCAGCGTTAGTGGTTACAAAAAAAGGAGCTCCGGCTCCTTTTTTTGTGCCTGTCGTAAAGCCATCGTATGAATGATGTTGGCGCAGAAAAGACTCTGCAAAGCCGGATTTTCCCGCTAATGTGAATGTTCCGCCTGAGGATACAGACGATGAGCGATGACCGCATTGATGACGCGCGACTGCAGAGCTGGCTGGCAGAGCATCCGCACTGGACGCCTGTTATGGTTGCAGGTGTTCCGGCATTGCAGCGCAGCATAACGCTGAACAATTTCAGCGCGGCTCTGCACCTGGCTAACAGTATTGCCGTGCATGCTGAACAGCAGAATCATCATCCACAGCTGACGTTAAGTTGGGGGAAGCTGGAGGTTTTGTGGTGGAGCCACGATGTGCAGGGAATTTCAGCCCGTGACCTGCGCCTGGCTGCACAGACCGACCGTGAAGTGGCCGAAACACAGCGTCGCAGTCCGGTCTGATTACCGCATAACCCGGCCGTCGGGTTATGCGGTATGGCTGGAAACCGTTGTTCAAAAACATGGATAAGAAGACAAAAGCGCTGCTCTGCGCTTTTTTCTTATATCTGTACGAACAAAAACGATCTGATGGTTTTTCGCCGTATTTTTCTTTAATACGTGCCGTAAAAAAGTCAGTTGGCGCAGATGTTTTTAGCTCTGACCCGCTAATGCTTAGCAACAACTGAATTTCTTATTTCATCTTCCGTCTTTACCGTAAAAAATTTGGCGCATTAACTGAACAAACGACGGGTATTTCGCTTAACAGTAGTTAATTAAAAGTGCATAAGCATTGCTTACAACTTCAGTTCCTGAAATATGAACTAAGCTGGGGGAAGAAAAATCAGGATTCCTGACGCAAGGAAATTGAATGAAATCCCCGACTCCGTTCCGATCATTGCTGATTGCAGTCAGCACACTATTGTTCGCTTCTTTGGCCTGTGCGGACAATAAAAACGAAGATTCATCAAATATTCAGGCCCCCTCTTTATATACCGGCTTTGAGCAGTTGCTGGATGACGATAAAACACTGGTGATGGAAGAGCTGATCGATCTGGACAGCAATATCCGCCGCGTTGCTCTCTATCACAATGGCGATCGCCTGCATCGTCAGATTCCCAAACAGGTGCATCTGATGATCGAAAACAAGTTAATGCACCGTGTGATGGAAAGCGGTCGTTTTGAGGTCATTCAGTGCATCGAATGCCGCACCACACAGGTGGCTATGCGTGCAGATAAGCTGGAAATCTCTCACGCAGCAGAATCCAATCAGGCACTTCGTGCTCTGGCTAAAAAAGTTCGGGCAGATGCTTTTATCTTCTGGAATGCATCGGTTCACGATGAAAAGTTTACGATTAATCTGCGTATGGTTGATGGGCGTAATAATCAGCTTCTGTGGCTGAAAGAGTACTCGAAGAAAACCACACGGGAGCAGGAAGAAAAAGGCTTTGATTCTGTAAATTATGAATTGACGGTAGGCGCCTGGGGAATTGATGGCAGCCGTGAAAATCAGACGACCAACAGCGCAGAAGAAGTTAACGGTGTTACTGTGTTTGGTCTTCGTCGCCGTGAAACCACCAGTATTGATGACAGCCTTGAGTACACGCTGGCGATTGAATACTTCCGTAACTTCTCCAATACCGATTTATTTGATGTATCGGGTATTAACCTCGAAGGACGGATTATTGCCGATATTCCGAGTATGGATAAGTTAATTGATACCAAGGTGTATCTGGGGATTGGGCAGGCATTCTTTAACGATGCTAATTCATTGGTTTTCCGCTTTGGTTTTGAGTTCCCGTTTTTCAGTGACGGTTTTATGGATTTCGGCGTTACTTACTTACCGGAGAGCGATGCCCGCTGGGATAAAAAGGTGGGCTATGAAGAAGTCGGAAAATTCGGTGGTTCAAGCTATGACCTGACGCTGGGGGTAAGATTCTGATGGCGGCATTTAAAGCAACAGGATACATAAACCCACTGTTCAGAATGCTGACTCTGGCAACTCTGTTATTGCTGACGGCCTGCAGCTATCAGCGAACCAATGAAGTCGTTAAAGGATACGGTAATTCCGGCTGGGTATCTGAAACAGAGGTTGTAGAAGAAGATGCTCAGAAAAAATCTGAAATCGCTGAGCAAGCCAAAAAACAGCATGGCCTGATGCATATTCACCGTTATGGTGATGGTTATGATGTACTGCTGACACTGGATGCCGGTGACAGCGATGTGAAGTTTATTATGGATCTTCCGGGTAAGGCTGTTGCATCAGAAGACGAAGCAGTATCTGAGATTAATGAGGATACAACCGATTATCCGGATGACAATGAAGCTGAAAAAATTTATGAGAAACTGAATGATAATGCAGAGCAACAGGAAAAAACTAAAAATCAGCAGGTAGAAAATACCACCAAGCACATCCTTAATGCCCAATCTCTGTTTTATAAAAAGCAGTACTGGCAGGCACTGGATGAAACCAATGCGGCACTCGATAACTTACCGGATTCAGCTCAGGCGCATGCATTAAAAGGCAGTATTTATTACAAGATGGGCCTGTTGCCGGAAGCCCGCTCCAGCTGGGAGCAGGCGCTTAAGCTTGATCCCAGTCTTGATCAGGTCAAAGCCAGCCTTGACCGGCTGAAGCAGTAGGAGATGCCGATGAGAATTCTTACTGTATTACTGTGCTTCGTCTCACTGCTGGTCGCTGCTGAAGAACAGGCCTATGAAGTTCCGGTTAAGAAAGATGATCTGGAAGAGGCGCGCTTTAAGAATGAAATGGAAGCGCGCCTGGCACGGGATATCAAATCTTATCTGGGTGATAACCGCTTTATTATTCAGGTTGAAGCGACACTGCAGAAAACCCGGACCATGGTGAAAAACAATGAGCCGGCATCACCTGCCACTTCTTTGCCTAAACCGCCTGCCCGTCAACCCATTACCGAAATCCGTCCACGTACGGTAAAAACCTTTGCTGCGGATGAACTGGAGGCATTGCCCGGTTTGCCGGTTAACGAACTTCCTCTGCTGAAAGAAAACGAACAGGAAATTCAGGCACTGCAAAATAAAGTGCAGCAGCTGGAGCGTGAACGTACCGATGTACTCAATTATGCCGATCAGCTGAAACAGGAAGCCGAAACCAAGATTCAGACCATTCGTGAAAAAACACTGGGCTTTCGCAACAGCATTAAAAAAATGACCATTACTCTGGTTGTTGACCGTACGCTGAATGATGAACAGGTTGAATTCTTACGCAACCTGATTACCCGTAAATCTCAGCTGGATGAATTGCGTGGTGATACGCTGAATATTGTCCGTACCGAATTTAAACGTCTGGAGAATGACAAACCTGCTGCTCTCAGCCTGTGGGAGGAATATGCGCTCTGGTTCTGGCTGGCGTCATTGCTGCTTGTCTTACTGGTCATAGCTTTAGGAATGCGCGCATTAGGCCGCCGGATGATTCCTGCCGCAGGTACTCCTGTATCCACAAGTTCCGATAACGGATATAGCGATAGCCGTGCCGTGGTTGCACAGGAAAATGATCAGCAGGTTGAACTGAAGCGTCAGGTTAATGAGGTGCGTCAGGCATTGGTGTCATCCGGATTGTCTCAGCCACAGCTTTTTCAGCAGCTGGTTCAGCAGGGACTGCAGCGACAACAGTATTCCGAAGCAACGGCAATGCTTGAAGTAATGGGTAAGCCTTTGTTGCGCAGCCTTGTTCCTGCATTAACCAGCACCGAGTGGCAGGAGCTGGAACAACAGCGCAGCGAAACGGACTGGAATAATGAGATGCTGCTGCAATCCCTCAGTGCTTTCCAGCAGCGCCTGCAGCAGGGATTGGCAGATAACTCTGCGGGCAATTCACCGTTTTCGTTTCTGGAAAAACTCAATGATTCGCAGGTGCTTTATCTGATTAAAGATGAGGACACCCGCATTAAAGCCTTGGTTATGTCGCAGCTTCCGGCTGAACGGGCGGCGGATATTATTCAGCGTATGAAAGAAAAAGATCAGGCTTCTGTAGCCTATGAACTCGGACAATTCGACACTCTGCCGGTATCCGCTTTCCGCGACGTAGCTGATCGTCTGGCGCATGCTTCGTTATCGGTACCGACCTTTGAAAACATAAGCGCCGATGGTTTATCAGTGCTGATCCGCATGCTGGATAATATGAACAGTGCGGAAGAAACCCGCTTACTGAAAACCTTAAAAGGCGAAAAGCCGGAAACCTATTACCGTCTGCGTCAGGTGTATTTTACTTTTGCTGACATGGCCCGCGCTCCGGAGCGGGTACTGGCGAATGAGCTGCGCGATATAGACCGCGGTGTTCTGGCCGCTGCCTTATGTCATACATCAACTGAATTTAAACGCCATGTGCTGGCCGCCTTGCCTGCTAAATTGCGCGCAGCCGTTATTGCTGAACTGAAAACAACCGAAGCTGACATTGCGCAGGAAACGGTAGAAGCCGGACGCAAACAGGTTGTGCAGAAAATGCGTGATGTACTGAAAGCCGGACGTTTCTCTATGGAAGAGCTGGCGCCTATTGCTAAACAGTCGCAGGGGCAGGAATAAATGATGTTTTCATTCAGCACCCTGATTGGCTTTTGCGCTGGTATCAGCCTGTTTGCATTTGCCATTATCAGCAGTACCGATCATCACCAGATTTTTATGAGCCTTTCCAGTCTGGCGCTGGTGCTTGGCAGTACGTTAGCGGCTTCACTGATCAGCTACAGCAGCGGTGATGTTCTGATTGCCATGCGCAGTATGGTGCAGACTTTTTTCCATACTCCCACATCGCAAAAGCATTTGCGCACACTGGTCAGCCGCTTTGTTGACTGGAGCAACCTGTATCGTCAGGGAGGTATCAGTGCCCTTGAGCAGAGTCTGAGCAAAGAAGAAAGCAAAGATGAGTATCTGTGTCATGCGATGGAGCTGATTGGCTCGGGTTATAAAAACCACGAAATCCGCATTATGCTCAGTGATGCCATGGATGCCACCTGGCAGCGGCATACGCTGGAATCCAAGGTGCTGAATACCATGGCAACCTATGCCCCGGGGTTTGGTATGGTCGGTACTATTATTGGTCTGATTATCATGCTGGATAACCTGAACGGCGATATGGCCGGGTTAGGGCAGGGGTTGGCACTGGCATTAATTACCACTCTGTATGGTGTGGTACTGGCGAATTTATTCTTTAAACCGGCAGCCAATCAGGTTACAGAAAAGCAGGAAGCACTTTATTACCGCCATCAGCTGATTACTGAAGGTTTCGTGATGCTGGCGGAAAAACGTGATGCTCTGTTTATTCAGGACAGGCTGAACGCCTTTCTTAAACCGTCAGTTCGTCTGCAGTTTTCCGATGAAGAACTCTGAGCTGATATACCCGGAGGCATGCCGTGGATGAGGCCGTAAAGCGCCGTGGCCTGCGCCGTCGCCGGCCTAATTTTGACGATTCTTCCAGTTCCTGGCTGATCACTTATTCCGATGCCATTACGTTGCTGTTGGCTTTCTTTGTGATGATTCTGTCGGTATCTGATATTGATCAGGGAAAAGTAGAAGCACTGCAGGAAGGGTTATCGACGGTAATGACTGACCGTCAGCAAACAACGCCCTTTACCGATATTAAAAAAGCGCTGGATGATTATATCGAACAGAATGGTCTGCAGGATCAGTTGTCGGTCGTTCTGGATCAGCGCGGCGTTAAGGTGGAGTTTGCGAATGTTGCACTGTATGACTCTGGATCTGCTGATTTAAAAGCCGGTGCGGTTCCTCTGTTGGAAAAAGTTTCTGCCATTATCCGCGACACCAGTCACGAAACACATATGATTGAAGTGGAAGGTCATACCGATGATATCCCCATTGCCAATGAGCAATTTCCTTCCAACTGGGAGCTGTCAGCAGCCAGAGCGACTCATGTTGTTAAATATCTGATGAGTCAGGGCGTTGCCAAGGAGCGTCTGAAGGCCTCGGGTTTTGCCGACAGCCGGCCAAAAGAAATGGATCCCGCCCAGACAATTGAACAACAACGCGCTGCTAACCGCCGGGTGGTGGTTCAGGTCAGACGTTACTGATAGCTGCAATAAAACTGTCGTATATCTGTCATAAAACTGCACGCTTACTGTCATTTTTCTCTACTAGCCTAGCGCCTCAGGAAATAACTCCTAATCAGATAGTCTTAGAGAGAGATGACTATGGAACTTTTTCAAAAGAAGCGCTTGTTTCAGGCGATGATCGTTGCTTCTGCAGCCACTCTGGCTGCCTGTGGTGGTGATAACAATAACAAAGATAATAACACTCCAAAATCTTCATCTTCCGTTACCCGTTCCACCGTTTTTGCGGCGAACGAAACTTGTGCCAATGGTGGTATTACAGTTGAAAGTGGTATCGATGATAACCGCAATGGCGTGCTGGATGATGCTGAGGTAGACAGCACTCAACAGGTTTGTAACGGTCAGGACGGTAGCAATGGTCAGGACGGTAATAACGGCAGCCCGGCATTTATGAAATTTGTTGGTGTCAATGCTCCCGCCACTGATGCAGAAAAACGTGAAGTATCCGTTTCTCAGGCTATCGTAAACGGCAAAATTTATGGCGGCGAATATAATGTATTCGCACGCTCTGGTGATGTTATCAGCGGTGTTGCCTTTGGCCAGCTGGTAGACAAAGCCGGTACCGTACTGAAAGAAGATGACGGTTCCACACGTATTTCTGATTCCAACGAATTTACTTCCCTGCTGCCAATCGGCAATAAGCTGTATTCTGTTTCCCAGTTTGAAGACCGTCCTGGTGCGATGTTCCTGCTGGAACTGGATCAGAATAAAGACAATGGCAAGCTGAGTGTTACCAATTTAACTCAGATTGATCAGTCTGGTGTTGACGGTGGCTGGGTTCACTGTGCAGGTTCTGTTACTCCGTGGACTACTCACCTGGCATCAGAAGAATATGAGCCAGATGCGAAATCACAGCCAACAAGCGTTGAAGCGGCTGCTAATGGCTACTCTGCTTCGATGCTCGATTACTATGCCGATGCGACCGAATGGAACCCATATTTCTACGGCTGGAATATTGAAGTAACAGTTGCAGAAAATGCTGCTGTCACTACAGAAAAACACTATGCCATGGGTCGTCTGGCGTTTGAATTGTCTTACGTTATGCCTGATTCAAAAACAGCCTATATGACTGATGACGGTACTAACGTTGGTCTGTATATGTTTGTGGCTGATACTGCCGGTGATCTGAGTGCTGGTACTACTTATGCTGCTAAATGGAATCAGACAGATTCTACCGGTGTTGGTGCAGCGGATCTGACCTGGATCAGCCTGGGTCACGCTACCAATACTGAAATCAGCGATTACGTGCATGGTACTAACGGTAAAACGAAAGTGACCTTCAACGATATCTTTGAATCTGAAGCTCCTGTTGCGAATGCATGTAGTGCTGGTTTTACTTCTATCAGTGCTAACGGTGTCGGTCAGGAATGTCTGAAAGTTAAAGCCGGTATGGAGAAAGTGGCTTCACGTCTGGAAACCCGTCGTTATGCCGCAATGCTGGGTGCAACCACAGAATTCCGTAAGGAAGAAGGTATTACCTACGACAGCAAGCGTCATAAAATGTACGTAGGCATGTCTAACGTTACCAAAGCTATGCTGGCTGGTACTTCTGGTGATGTTGGTGGTCCTGACCATATGCAGCTGGATGCTGAGAACAAGTGTGGTGCGGTTTATCAGATGGATCTGGGCCCGGATTCAGTAATCGGCTCCAACTATGTCGCCCGCAATATGTATGGTCTGGTTGCTGGTCGCCCGGTTACTGCTTCTGATCCACAGGTTGCTGGTTTTGAAGCCAAGAACAGCTGCCATATTGATGGTATTGCCGAGCCAGATAACGTTACCTATATCTCGGGCTACGACATGCTGGTTATTGGTGAAGATGCAGGTTCTACTCACCAGAATGATGCTATCTGGGCGTATGACTTTGCTACTGAAAAACTGACCCGTATTCTGACCACTCCATATGGCTCAGAAACCACCTCTCCATACTGGTACCCGAACATCAATGGCTGGTCTTACCTGACCACTGTTGTTCAGCACCCTTATGGCGAGTCTGACAAAGATAAAAATACTGGTGCTGGTGAAGCCCGTGCTTACACCGGTTACGTTGGGCCTTTCCCGGCTGTAAACGTACAGTAATATTCGGCGCTTAAGATCAGGGGCAGCTACGGCTGCCCCTTTTTGTTTCTGGTAGATTTATGAAAGCATACCCTCTGTTTATTGTTGCTATGTTGTCCTCGGTATTGTCCGGGTGCTTCACCGCCTCTGAAAGTGATCATTCCAGCGCGCCTGAGGCCGGGACGGCACAAAATATACCGACAGCCAGCAAAGTGAATCCGGTTGCCTCCGGTTATTCGTTCGGAACGGTGGTTGATATAACGGATGATACTACTATAAATCCTGTGCCTTATATTCCGCCCCAGTGTTATACCGACCCGGTATCCGATCAGGGCATCCAGAATCCTTGCTATGCCTGTCATACAGAAAGCAAACGGCCAAACTATCTCAATGATACTGATGTTCAGACTGCTTATAATTTTCCTGAAACCGGCCTGAAAAATAATTGGGATAACCTGTTTAAAGACCGTACAGAAGCCATTGCTAAGGTGTCAGATCAGGAAATACTTTCTTACGTCAGGCAGGACAACTATTTCTCTGATAATGGCGGAATTATTCTGTCAGCCAAATTGGCAAACCCACCAGCAGAATGGGACCGGAACCAAAACGGCCAATGGGATGGCTATATACCGGATGCTTATTTCTCCTTTAATGCACAGGGATTTGATATTTCACCTGCCGGTGAATATACCGGCTGGCGTGTCTTTGCCTATTACCCTTTTCTGGGAACCTTTATGCCAACCAATGGTTCGACGGATGATGTCATGATTCGTCTGCCTGAAGCATTCCGTAAAAACAGTGATGGACAATTCGATCCTGTTACTTACGCTGTTAATCTCGCTATTGTTGAAGCACTGATTAAAGAAAAAGACATCCCGATTACTGCCGTTGATGAAAATGCTTACGGCGTCGATCTGGATAAAAATGGCGTTCTGTCGATAGCTCAGCATGTAAAGTATGATTGGATGCCAAAAGAAAATCGCCTGATGAGTTATGTCGGAAAAGCCAAAGCATTACAGGAACAAGGTATCGTGCATCTGGCGGCGCGTTTGTACCCGGAAGGCACCGAATTTCTACATACCGTACGTTATCTTGATGTGGCGGATGGCAAAGTGAAAATGGCTAAGCGTATGAAAGAAGTACGCTATTCGAAAAAGAACTCCTGGAGGAACTATTACCAGTTACGGGGGATTGTTGATGACGAAATCAAAGAGCGTCACGACTTTCCATCCCGCACGAAAGTGGCGCTGGGGGATATGGAGTCCGGATTAACCGTTGCGCAGGGATGGACGTACCAGGGGTTTATTGAAGATGATGCTGGTCAGTTGCGGCCGCAAACCTATGAAGAAACGTATTTCTGTACCGGGTGTCATGGTTATATCGGCTCCTCCAATGACACTACTATTTCATTTGCCCGTAAATTCGATCATGGCAGTTTCCGTGATGGCTGGTATCACTGGCTGGAAAAAGGACTTGAAGGTATAGCAGACCCTTTACGTGAGGATGGCCGTGGAGAATATGCTTATTATCTTGAACATAATCCAACCGGTAATGAATTCCGTGATAATGAAGAGGTACTGAATAAGTTTTTTAATTCTGACCGCAGCCCTAAAGTTCAGGAATTCTCAAAGTTATCGCAGGATATCAGTCATTTATTGCTGCCGGGCGCAGAGCGCGCTCTGATGCTGAATAAGGCATATCAGGTTGTGGTAAAAGAGCAAAGCTACAGACTGGGACGTGACGCCGTGATTAAACCGGTAACAACGGTACATAAAACGGTCGAGGCTGAGCAGGATACCGGTATTAAAGATATTCTCAGTTATTACTGAGTGCTAGAAAGCGGCTGATCACCAGCCGCTTTCTTTTGTTTCTTTAGCGGGCCACGATTTCATAGCAGGGCGTATAGTCGCCGCTGATCTTCATTCGACCATGTTTTACCATCGCGGTTAACAGCACATCCATGCCTTCCAGAATACTTTTATCTCCCTGTATCTGATACGGCCCATGCTCCTGTACGCGGGTTATCCCCACTTCCTTCACATTACCGGCAACAATACCGGAAAAGGCCCGGCGCAGATTAGCAGCCAGTTCATGGCCAGGCAGTGATTTGCTCAGGCACAGGTTGCTCATGGCTTCATGGGTCGGATCGAACGGTAGCTGAAAATCTTCGGCAATGGTCAGAGCCCAGTTGAAGAAATAAGCATCGTTGCTGGACTGACGATACTGTTCAACCTCGGCGATCCCAGCTTTCATAGCCCGCGCAACTGCTTCTGCATCCTGGATAATAATCTGATAACGCTGCTGGGCTGTGGCTCCAAGCGCTGTGCCAATAAAACGATCAATGGCGCGCAGATAATCCTCTGTTTCGCTTGGGCCGGTAATCACAATCGGAAACGGAATTTGCTGATTGTCCGGGTGTGACAGTACGCCGAGTAAATACAGAAGTTCTTCGGCCGTACCAGGCCCTCCCGGAAAAATTACAATGCCATGGGCAAGACGGATAAAAGCTTCAAGACGTTTTTCAATATCCGGCAGAATCACCAGTTCATTCACAATCGGGTTCGGGGCTTCGGTCGCAATAATGCCCGGTTCAGTAATACCGATATAGCGGCCATCGCGGTTATGCTGTTTGGCATGGCCAATAGCGCAACCTTTCATTGGACCTTTCATTGCACCCGGGCCGCAGCCTGTGCCGACATCTAAGCCGCGTAGTCCGAGCTGATAACCAACATCTTTTGTGTATTGGTATTCATTGCGCGGAATCGAATGGCCTCCCCAGCAGATCGCCAGGTTCGGTAACCGATCCGGTTTCAGTACGTTGGCGTTACGCAGTAAGTGAAACACTGCATTGGTAATGTCGTCGCCATTATTCAGATCAAAACGATGCGCCTTAAGAATCGATTCCTGTGCATAGAGTACATCACGCAAAACAGAGAATAATTGCTCCCGCACACCACGGATAATTTCGCCATCGACAAACGCACTCTGTGGAGGGTTTTTCAGACTGAGAACAATACCGCGGTCTTCCTGCTGAACCTGAATATTAAAGTTGCGGAATTCTTCCTTTAGTTCGAGATAGTTATCTGACTGACTGCCAGCGCTGAGTACGGCATAGCAGCAACGCCGTACCAGTTCATGAATTTCACTTCCGACTTCCCGTAATTGCTGTATTTCATAACGTGATAAAACGCGCAGATGGGTTTTAGGGTGAATCAGCTCATAGTGTTTTGTCATGGTTTCTCCTTACCTCCGTATGATATCTACGCCCAGAGTTCCATTGGGCCGTAATGCCGGAGTAGTTTCAGAATATCGGTGCGGGTAATAATGCCGCAAAGGATTTGATTGTCATCGATAACGGGCAGGGCACCGATGTTGTATTCAAAAAGAATGTTACTGGTCTGTCGGATGTCGGCATTTTTCATCACGCAAATTACCGGGTGAATAGCGTAATTCAGGATATTATTTTCCCATATATCTTCACTGTTCCCCGGCCGGATGTTTTGTTGCATTAAAGCATGCATCAGATCGCGATCAGAGATGATCGCCAGGACTTTATTTTCTTGGTCAACGACAGGCAGGTGGTGATAGCCACTCTCTGCCAGCTTATTCCAGCCATCCTGAACGGTATCGTCCGGTGTCAGGGTGAGAACCGGTGTATGCATGATATCGGCTGCAAAGGCGATTGAATCCGGTGTTTTTTGCGGATGCGCATAATGCTCCAGTACCTGCTGAGCCTGCCGCTCCGCTGGAGACTGAGAATCCCCGGGCCTGACCTTTTGCACTGCAGACGATGCTGCGGTGGCTTTTATCCGGTTTTTATCTGGCCGCAAAGGGGTTTCAACCCGGATGCCCATGTCGAACACGATTAATGACATTGCTTTTGACCATTGCCTGAAGTTCCTTCTCTGCAATATAGCAGTGCGCTTGTTGTTCTGTCAGCCTGAAGCTGGTGCGCTTCAGAATGGATATGCACTTTCGTGGTGCCGGGAGTGCTTCTGTTGTGATGGCCTGTTCCGGATCTGGGGCGAATCGTATCTGTTTTTATCTGGCACAGCCTTTGCTGATAACCAATTCAGGTGAGAACGTGCGAAGCAGTAGAGCGTTTTTAAACTCCGTCCCGGCAGTTAACAGGTAATGTTATGAAATGGATTATGTGGACAGTATTAAGCACTCTGAGTGTTCCTGTTATGGCAGGAGAAACATCGGTTGAGCTGAGTATCAACACATTGTGGGTAGTCATGGCTGCTGCTCTCGTGTTCTTTATGCAGGCGGGTTTTGCTTTATTGGAAAGTGGCATGTCACGGGCAAAAAATGCCGTTAACGTGATGATGAAAAACTATATGGACGTGTGTCTTGGCAGCCTTATTTTCTGGCTGGTTGGTTATGGCCTGATGTTTGGTGAAAATTTTACCGGCTTTTTTGGTGCCAGTCATTTTGCGCTTTTTAATACTTCAGCAGAAAGCCAATCCTGGGATTATACCGTGCTGTTATTCCAGATTATGTTTGCCGCAACAGCCGTAACTATCTGCAGCGGAGCTATGGCGGAACGGACAAAATACGATGCCTACCTGATCGCCACCTGTGTAATTACTGCATTTATTTATCCGGTATTTGGCAGCTGGGTATGGGGTGGTATGTACGGTGGTTCAGGCTGGCTGGCTAAGCTGGGTTTTATCGATTTTGCCGGTTCGACAGTTGTTCATTCCGTGGGGGCCTGGTGCGCATTAGCTGGCATTATCGTTCTGGGGGCACGTACCGGACGTTTTGATCGCACCACCGGTGCTGCGCGAAGTATTCCGGGCCATAATCTTTCGCTGGTCGCTTTGGGTGGTTTTATTCTGTGGCTGGGTTGGTTTGGTTTTAACGGTGGCAGTACGCTGGCGGCCAGTCCGGAAATCGGTCTGATTGTACTCAATACTCAGTTGGCCGCGGCGGCTGGTGCAACGGGAGCCTTGCTGTTCAGCCGTATAACCAGACGTCCGGTGCTGTTAACTTCAACAATTAACGGCAGCATTGCCGGTTTGGTCGGAATTACGGCAGGTTGTGCATCAATGGCACCTGAGTTCGCTGCACTTACTGGTCTTATTGCCGGAGCGATATCGGTTTATGGGGCAGCCTGGCTTGAACGCCGTCGTCTGGATGATGTGGTGGGTGCTATTCCTGTGCATGGCTTTGCCGGGGCATGGGGGACACTGGCTGCAGGGCTTTTCCTGAAAGATAATATGTTTGATTTATCGCAGATTGCGGTGCAGTTAGTGGGCATTTTCTCGGCGTTTTTCTGGGCCTTTCCGTTATCGCTTATTCTGTTTTTCCTGATTGATCGCGTGATCGGTTTGCGTGCGAGTACCCAGCATGAACAACAGGGTCTTGATTTTACCGAGCATGATGAAGTGGGTTATCCGGAGTTTCATCAGAACGTTACTTATCATCGTGAATCATGAGTAGCCGATAATGACAATGACGATCGAAGCAAAAAGACGGGCGGTATTTACGGTTCTGCAGGAAACCCTGCAAGGAGATGGATTATGGCGTGCCATGTGGCGCTGGCAGAATCATTATGCGCAGAAATCACAGTTTGAATTGAATGGTTTTCTGTCTGACTGTAAAGATATCCCGGAAGTCGCAAATAACCGTTCTCAGTTATACCGGCAATTAATCGGTATTCTGATGGATGACGGGGCCCGGTTAAAGCCAGACCCTATGGATGAAATGCTGAAATATCAGTCTGCTCAGCAGCGCAGTGGCAGTCTGGATGAAATGGAGTTGTTTCCGGCGCAGGATTGGACGGATGTTTATGAGGTGGTACTGACGACATTGTTTGGTCAGCTGCGCTCGGATACGGCAAGGGTTGTTAAGCGCTATGCAATGGAGCAATCCTTGCGTCACAGTATTTCGCAGGAACTGGCTTACTCATTTAATCTGTGGGGGGATGACAAGCATCCCCTGGTGCTTGGTGATTCAGCTCTTGTTGATTTAAAACGCTTGCTGAATTTTATTTATATCGGCGTTTGTGAATGTCTGGGACCGGTGGATGCCGACCGGATTTTAAGCCTGAGTATACGGTCGGCAGCGGAGGTTAACCGGAATGCTGCCACAGACCCGCGCCAGCTTCTGGAAAAATAAACCAGAGTCAGCTGGCGGCAATGCGGCTCAGCTGGTCAACCATGGTGCTGGTGTAACGCATTACCAGAAAGGGGACTAGTTTGGCTTCGACATTTGTGGCGGATTTTTCTATAAACAACCATTGGCTGCGTATGCGCTGCAGTGAGGCGAGGGCTGAGGCATTCAGATCGGCACTGTTCAGACTGTTAAGCCCGGCGGAGAATTCCTGGCAGAGCTGGTTGATATCCTGACCATTGCTGAGGGGGGCACCCATTGAGGATGCGGCACGTTCCAGATAGCGTTCCGTAATACCCAGCAGCAGCCGCTTCTGGCTGCGGGTCCAGTCTTCTATAGCGGAAACGGAGAACTCGCCATTCTGGCGTAATTCATCGCCGATTTTTTCCAGCTCGCTGATCATGGCACTGGATGCATCACGCATCATGGCCACGACCTGAAGTTCAGGAAAGTCATTCACTTCAATTTCATGAATGTTCTGCTGCATCAGTGAGCGGAACTTTTGCCAGTGGCTGTCGACGCTCTGCTGAGGGTTGCTGTCATTATTGAGCTTGAGGTTGCGTAACTCATTGCTGACGTTCTGCTGTTGCTCGCCGACGACAAGCAGATAACGGTTCAGCTCGTTCAGAAGTTGCTGATTACCTTCATCGGCCTGCAGGTGGTAGTAACGCAGCAGCAGTGTCTTGACGCCGACACTGAGGTCGAAAACATTCTGTTCCAGAGAATTGCTGCTCGCCTGGGCTGAAAAGCCGACAAACAGGGTGAGAATCAGGGATCTAAGGAGTAACATAGGCGTCTCTCCGATACTTATTATTGTTTTTTAGTTGGCTTCAGTTGATCACTTCCCCCGCGCAGGTGCAATAGCCTTTCGGGCCAGAGTAGCAGCTGTATGAGCCAGTAGTGGATTTCTATGGAACGAGTATACCGATTAACGATTTCCTGTCCGGACCGGGTGGGCATTGTAGCGAAAGTTGGCCAGTTCTTTTCCGGACATGGTGGCTGGATTGTTGAGGCAAACCATTATTCTGACCCGGTTACCGGGCGCTTTTTTATGCGTCACTGCATCCGTGCTGATTCACTGCCCTTTGATCTGGCAACGCTGAAAGCAGAGTTTGCGCCGATTGCCGAAGAGTTCGATATGGACTGGCAGGTGAACGACTCGGGCGTGCCGAAGAAAGTGATCCTGATGGCGAGCAAAGAAAGCCACTGTCTGGTGGATCTGCTGCATCGCTGGCACAGCAAAGAACTGGTCTGTGATATCCCCTGCGTTATTTCCAATCACGACACTCTGCGCTCGCTGGTTGAGTGGCACGGAATTCCGTTCTTCCATGTGCCGGTTGATCCGGCGAATAAGGCTGAGCACTTTGCCCGCGTTAACGCCATCGTCGAAGAACACAAAGCCGATACCATTGTGCTTGCGCGCTATATGCAGATTATTCCGCCGGAACTCTGTGAGCGTTACCACGGCCAGGTAATCAATATTCACCACAGCTTCCTGCCGTCTTTTGTTGGCGCCAAACCCTATCATCAGGCGGCAGAGCGTGGGGTGAAACTGATTGGTGCAACCTGTCACTATGTAACCTCTGAGCTGGATGCCGGCCCGATTATCGATCAGGACGTGATCCGCATCAGCCATAACGATACCGTGGAAGATATGGTGCGCTTGGGTAAAGACGTTGAGAAGATGGTGCTGGCGCGCGGTGTGCGCAGCCATCTGGAAGACAGGGTGTTGTTGCACGGTAACAAGACCATCGTCTTCTGAAGCTATCTGCCATCTTCGATAACGCTTCAGGGATGGGCGGGTTACAGACATAAAAAACGGGAGCGGCTTTTCAGTCGCTCCCGTTTTTTTATGTGCTGTTACTGGTCTGGGATCAGATCAGTTCGATAGCAACCGCCGTCGCTTCACCACCACCGATACACAGTGCGGCAACACCTTTTTTGCCGCCGGTGTTTTTCAGCGCGTTCATCAGAGTGACGATCAGGCGTGATCCGGTAGAGCCAACCGGGTGGCCCTGAGCACAGGCGCCGCCGTAGATGTTCACTTTGTTGATATCCAGCTTCAGTTCATCGATTGGCATCATGGCAACCATGGCGAAAGCTTCGTTGATCTCAAACAGATCCACGTCGTCTTTATTCCAGCCGGCTTTGGCCAGAACTTTCTCAATCGCACCAACCGGAGCGATGGTGAACTCAGATGGATGCTGAGACTGAGTGCTGTGTGCAACGATGCGTGCCAGCGGAGTTACGCCTTTGGCTGCGGCTGCAGATTCGCTCATCAGAACCAGAGCAGAGGCACCGTCTGAAATGGAAGAGGCATTAGCGGCGGTGATGGTGCCGTCTTTGGCGAAAGCCGGACGCAGGGTAGGAATCTTCTCGATGTTGGCATTGAATGGCTGCTCGTCCTGCTCAACAACGGTTTCACCTTTACGGCTGGTAACGGTAACCGGCACGATTTCAGCGCTGTTCAGGCCTTTTTCAATCGCGTCTTTGGCACGGGTCAGAGACATAATGGCGTACTCATCCATCTGCTCACGGGTATAGCCTTTCTGGTTGGCGACATCCTGTGCAAAAGAACCCATCAGGCGGCCTGTTTCGGCATCCTGCAGACCATCCAGGAACATGTGATCCTGTGGTGCGCTGCCTGCACCCATGCGGAACCCGGTGCGCACGCCTTCCAGAACGTAAGGTGCGTTAGACATGGATTCCATGCCACCGGCAACGGCAATCTCCACAGAACCTGCTTTGATGGCATCGTGCGCCATCATGGTGGCTTTCATGCCGGAACCACACAATTTATTAATGGTGGTAGCACCGGTTGCATCCGGCAGGCCAGCCTTACGCATTGCCTGACGGGCCGGACCCTGCTTCAGGCCGGCTGGCAGCACGTTACCCATTATCACTTCCTGCACGTCGGCGGCATCGATACCAGCACGCTTCACGGCTTCAGCGATGGCCAGTGCGCCCAGATCGGTTGCGCTGACGCTGGCCAGGCTGCCTTGAAAACCACCCATCGGGGTGCGGGCGCCGGCGACGATAACCACGGAATCTTGATTTGACATGTGCTGCTCCTGAGTCAGATATCTTGAAATCGGCCGCCATTCTAGAGGAATAGGGCGCTTTTTAACAATTGCCAGGCGATTGGGGAGCTGCTCGCGACAAAGTCGCAGCAACTACATGCCTGCTACGAAGGTAGTGTTACGTACAGATACAAAATGAGAGGGGGATTAGCAAGGAATCATACTTTTGAGTGATGAGGGTGCGTGACGGCCAGATTATAGTCATGGGCATCTCTTTGGGGGTATGGATACACGCACGCCCCAAAAGTGCACCAATAACCATAAAAACACAGACAGGTAGCAATATGGTGAAGAAGACCCTTCTCAGTCTGGCCATCGCAGCCACGACCGCAGGCCTCGCCGGCTGTAATATCAGTAGCGTTGAAAAACACAATGACAATGTCGATACCACGCCGGTGACGTCCGGAACAGTTGGTAACGGCGGTCAGGCTACAGAGATTACCCGCGTTATTTATAACCCGAGTTCTACCAATGCAGCTGGACTTCCCAATATCCCTCTGATCACCGATTTGCTTATTCAGGGGTTGGCCGGTGCTGACAGCGATTGCGCATCGGAAGACACGGCTACCTGTTTGGACGGTACCATTCCGTTTCCGGGTGGTGATATTGCTCTTGGTGGTGCAGGTTACAACCCGATTTTCTCTGCTGTGGGCGATTTGGACGGTTTCTCTACGGTATCAGCAATTGATGTTGCCTTTGATGGCGCTTTAGACGCTACGTCCATTGTGACCACTCCAGGACCGACAACCAACGTACTCCTGGTTCCGCTGAATTACACCAATGATCCGATTGCAGGTGGCAAGCCACTGAACAATGATGCACCAGCGCTGAACGCGGCCAATCCTTTTGGCACACCTGTATCTATTGAAGCAAGCGTTGTTACTTATTCTGATTCTGCAGATAACGCAAACAATGTTCTGCGAATCATGCCGAAAGAGCCTCTGGCGTCTAAAACCCGTTATCTGGTAGTTGTAACTGATGGCCTGAAGGATTCTGAAGGCGTAGGTGTTCGCTCAAGTACTACATTCAGTTTGCTTGCAACAGCAACCGCTGATGCGCAAGTGCCGACTGCGGCTAAGTTACAAGGTGCAATCCGTTCTTGGGTTGGGCTTGCGAAGGGCATTGCTGGTGGACTCGGACAGGCACTGGAAACCAAAGACATTGCATACGCCACAACCTTCACAACTGGTGGCGGCACTGAGATTTTGTCGGCAATGGCAGCTCCTGGACTCGTAAACGCAGCGGTCAAACAATCCTTGCCGGCCAGCCTGCGCTATGTTGTAGAGAGCAACTTGGTAAGCAATGATGGTGATATCAGTGCTGCAACGGCAGGCTTTATTGGTTATGTTAACAGCTTACCTGAGGCGAATAAGACTGCGATTATTACTGCATTAGGCGGAGATCAGGCATGGCAAATGAATGCCGGCGCTGCTGTTACTCTTGCCGCTGCATTGCCGCAGCCGGCTCCTCGGGTTGCCAGCTTTACCGCAACCGGTATAGACCTTAATGCATTCGGTATCTCTGGCACTGGTTTGAGCATGTCAAATGGCTCTATTAAGTTGCCGTATTACTTGTCAGCACCCGATACATCCGCATTGGCGAATACAGCGCTGCGCTCTTTCGCTGGATTCTGGCAGGCGGATGATACTTTAGGTTCGGATCTGTCCGCTTTGTTGGCTGGAGTCGGGTTGTCGGCGTCAGCAGTAACTCCTCCTTCGACAAACGTCACTCGCCTGTTCCCTCTGGCTAAAACAGGCTTGCATACCAGTGAAAGTAATCCGCTTGGCTATGTAAACGTTCCTGTTTCGGTTTTCTACAATAGTTCAGCTACTTGCTCTTCTGGTTACTCTCCTGTGATCTACCAGCATGGCATTACGACTAAACGCACAGCAGCTATCCCATTTGCTGCGCAGGTTGTGGCAGCAGATTCTTGTTCTGCTGTTATTGCTATGGATTTACCAATGCATGGTCTGGAGCCTTCTGATCAGGCGATGCTGGCAGGGTTATACACAGCGCCGGCTGATATGAATGGCGACTCGGTTGTTAATGCTGCGGATAACTTCATCTATGGCTTGTTGCAACAACGTCACTTTGGTTTGACTCAGTCTGCCGCTGGCACTCCTACAGGTATGCTTGTGGTACCTGCTGGCGGTGCTGGTGATACTAGTCCGCAAGATGGTATTTATGATGCGGCCAAATCAGGCACATTGTTTATCAATATCCTGAACTTCCAGAATACCCGTGACAATATGCGTCAGGCAGTGGTTGATCTTCTGAATCTGAACGCCAGTCTGGGTTTCCTTGACTTTGATGGTTCTGCCGGGGTCGACATCAATACAAGTGAGCCTGTTAAGTTTGCGGGGCATTCTTTGGGGGCGATTGTTGGTACACCGTTCCTTGCTCTTTCCAATGCTCTGGGTGGCAGTTCAGGTGAAAATATTTATCTGAATAAAGTCGAGGCTGGGGTTTTGGCTAATGGTGCTGGTCATGTAACTAAAATGATCGAAAACTCATTCGCTTTTGGCCCGAATATTATTGCTGGCTTTGAAGAGATGGGTAGACAGGCACCAACCCCTTTGACTTTGTCGCAGGGCTCTTCATTGTTTGAGCTGACTATGCACATATTCCAGGCCACGATTGATTCTGCAGATCCGATTAACTTTGCCGGTATGCTGCAATCATCTGCATCATCCACAGGGGTCTTAATGTTCCAAGTTGTTGGTAACGGAACTACTAATGCTCCGGACTTGGTCGTGCCGCCAGCTGCATTTGCTGACAATGGCATTCCACCTCGAGTAATGCTGGATGATGGTATTACAGGAGAAGATGGCTCAAATAACAAACTGGCAGGCACCTCTGCTGCGCCTCTCGCTGGTGCAACGCCGTTGGCCGCGGTTGCTGGTATGACTGCAGCGACCCAGTCTGTGGGAGATGGCTCTGAGTATTTACGTCGTATCGTTAGCTATACCGATGGAACCCATAGTTCATTTGGAACACCTACCGATGGTGACCCAACTGATAATGGTGGAGCTGTTTTTGGGGAAATGCTTAGTGAAGTTATCAGCTTTTTCGCTGCTGATGGTAAAAGCTTAACCATCACTAATACCAGTGTCGTGAAGCAATAACATCTGAGCGGAGTACATATTATGAAAATAACAAATAAGGGATTGCACCCGATGAAGAAAATTCCTTTAGCACTTGCAGTGTCTGCTCTTTCTGTTGCTTCTGCCAATGCGGTTGAGTTTAATTTTGGTGATCTTGGTGTGCAGCTGGATAACACGATCAGTTACGGTGTTGCCTGGCGTGTTGAAGGGCGTGATTCTGATCAGATTATGCCTGGTAACGGCTCTCTTGTAGGCGAAACGGGCACCGGGTCATCGTACAACTATGACGATGGCACTCTGAACTACAGCAAGGGTGATATCTATACCAACGCCGTGAAATGGAGCGGTGACCTGGAAATTAACTACCAGAATTTTGGTGGTTTCTTCCGTGCCCGCGCTTACTACGATACGGCCCTGATGGATGAAGATACCGATTTCAAACCACTGAATGACGCCACTAAAGATGCAGCCGGTAAGGGTGCTGAATTAATGGATGCTTACGTCTGGGCTGATATGGAGTTGGGTGCAACACCGGTTAACCTGCGTGTAGGTCGTCAGGTAGTTAGCTGGGGTGAAAGTACCTTTATCCAGGGGGGTATTAATAGCATTAACCCGGTGGATGCTTCTGCTTTCCGTAAGCCAGGTGCTGAAGTAAAAGAAGGTCTGCTGCCGGTTAATATGGTGTACACCTCTATTGGCCTGAGCGCGGATGTTACGCTGGAAGCGTTCTATCAGCTGGAGTGGGAAAAAACCCGTACAGACCCATGTGGTACCTTCTTCTCGACAGTGGATTTTGTTGCTGATGGCTGTGGGCCGGTTATTTTGGGAGGTACAGAGTCAGAACTGTTCTATCTCGAAGGTCATCAGGCAGATATTGATGACAATATCCCGAACTCTGATCGTGAACTGCCAATTACCCCTCGCTTAGCTGATGATCAGCCTAAAGATTCCGGTCAGTATGGTTTGGCGTTGCGTTGGTATTCTGAAGCGCTGGGAGATACCGAATTCGGTTTCTACCATATGAATATTCATAGCCGTGTTCCTTACATTAACGGTTCGGTGACGAACTATACGAAAGCTAAAAGTGACGGCGGGGTTCAGATTAATCCAACGGCAACCTACGATAGCTATCGTCCTCAGTATCAGATTGCTTATCCGGAAGATATTCAGATTTCCGGTATCAGCTTTGCGACCAGTACTGAAGGTGGAGCCTCTATTTCTGGTGAAATCAGCTATAAGCCTGATATGCCACTGCAGTGGAACGCGTTTGAGCTGATTCTGGCCGGTAATGGTGCTCCGTTCAGTCGCCTGTATCAGCAGCGTGCCGCAGAAGCAGGTGGAGCCAGTTCTTTGTATGGCGAGCTTGCTGAAGGTTACGACAAGTTTGATATGTGGCAGGCACAGATGACCTTTATCAAATTCTACGACCGTGTATTAGGTGCAGATCGCCTTGCGCTGGTTTCTGAAATTGGTATGACTTATGTCGATGGTTTGCCTGATACCGATAAAGCACGTTATGGCCGCTCCGGTGCATATGGTATCGGTAACAATGATGGTGTGATCAATAGTACTAACTACTGTCTGGATGGTGGTTCAGCTGCTAACGCTCAGGCTAAAAATTGTACTGATGATGGCTACGTAACCGAGCTTTCTGGTGGTATCCGTCTGCGTGCCTCGATGGATTTCAATAACGCGTTTGCGGGTGTGAACGTAACACCAACGTTGTCTGTTGCGTATGACAAAGGCAATGGTCCTGAGCCAGGTGCCCAGTTCCTGGATGATCGCCTGACTACTGGTCTGGGTGTGTCCTTTGTTTACCTGAACAAAACATCGGTTGATCTTTCATACACCAACTTTTCTGGTGGTGACTACAATCAGATGGTTGATCGTGACAACGTCAGTCTGTCTGCAAAATATTCATTCTAATTTACTGGCTCAGACAAGAATTACAGAGGTCTATGAACCATGTTGAAAAAACATTATAAAACCTGGGGCGGCGCAATTGCGCTGTCCCTGATGGTAAGCGCAGCAAATGCGGCTGTTTCTCCTGCAGAAGCGGCGAAAATTGGTAAAGAACTGACGCCAATGGGCGCGGAAATGGCTGGCAAAGGCGAAATTCCTGCCTGGACCGGTGGTATTACCACGCCTCCTGCTGGTTACGTTGCTGGCGGCAAGCCGGTTGATCCATATGCCGCTGATAAGGTGAAATTTGTAATTACAGGTGCTAACTACAAGCAGTACGCAGAAAACCTGACCGAAGGTCAGAAAGCGATGTTTGAGAAGTATCCTGATACTTATAAAATGCCGGTTTATCAGACCCGTCGTTCATCTGCCTACCCTCAGGCTATCTACGACAAGACCAAAGAAAATGCTACCAAGACCAAGCTTTTGGAAGGTGGTAACGGTCTGGAAAATTATGTAGAAGGCGCGCCTTTCCCTGTCCCACAAAATGGTATGGAAGCGATCTGGAACCATATCGTCCGTTATCGTGGCGGTAGTGTACGTCGCGTGGTTGGTCAGGTAACTCCACAGGTGAATGGTGACTTTACTCTGGTTCGTTTCCAGGACGAGTTCACCTTCCGTGACAAACTGAAAGACTATGATCCTAACGCGGATAAGAACGTATTGTTCTACTTCAAGCAGGATGTACTGTCTCCGGCGCGTCTGGCGGGTAACGTACTGCTGGTTCACGAAACTCTGGATCAGGTAAAAGAACCGCGTAAGGCCTGGGTATATAACGCTGGTCAGCGTCGTGTGCGCCGTGCGCCACAGGTTGCCTACGATGGTCCGGGCACTGCAGCAGATGGTCTGCGTACTTCTGACAACTTCGACATGTTCAACGGTGCACCTGACCGTTACGACTGGAAGCTGGAAGGTAAGAAGGAAATCTATATTCCTTACAACTCTTACAAACTGAAAAGTGCTGATCTGAAGTACGCTGATATCGTCAAGCCTGGCCATATCAACCAGGATCTGGCCCGCTACGAGTTGCATCGTGTATGGAAAGTGACTGCGACCCTGAAAGAAGGTAAACGCCATATCTATGCCAAGCGTGTTTTCTATATCGATGAAGATACTTGGCAAGCAACTGAAATCGACCACTATGACGGTCGTGGTGAACTGTGGCGCGTTGCTGAAGCACATAACCTGATGTACTACGATACACTGGTACCTTGGTATGCTATCGAAACGCTGTACGATCTGAACTCTGGCCGTTACCTGGCTCTGGGTCTGGATAACGAAGAGCAGGGCTCTTACGAGTTCGGTTTCGAGCGCAGCCAGCAGGATTACACTCCGGCCGCTCTGCGTCGTGAAGGTAAGCGTTGATCTGAGTTAGATCTGCGTAATAAAAAAGGGGCTTCGGCCCCTTTTTTATTACGCTTTTTTAAATATTGCCGGTAAGTCTGGTGGCAATACCCGCTGCGGATGATCAGAAATTCAGCACGAAACTCGCCTGATACACCGAAGAAGCATCTTTATTGATGTACTCACCGCGAACATCGACTTTCGGAGTCAGGTGAAAGCCAGCACCTGCACCAAGCAGAATGCCGTCATCATCACCGATATCCAGCCCCAGTCGTGCAATTGCAAATAAGTTAGGGTTAATTTCCGGTAGCTGTTTTTCGGCGACTCCGGCGACCCAAAAGCCTGAAATATCACTGTTCGGGCCTTTAAAAAAGTCATCGGTCTGGCTGTAGCCGATTTCGACCGTTGTTTTTACCTGATCGATATCGTTATCAAGTTCATAGCCAGCAAAAATGCTCAGGCCTGCAGCATCGACATGGCTGCCGCCAAAGGGACTGTCGACAACATTCTGTGACACGCTGGCGCCCAGTTGCAGACGCTCAGGCTGAAAGCCCTTACCATGATTGTCGGCTTGCGCCATCAGTGGCAGTGAGCTTAAGGCGAGTAACAAAGGAATGTGTTTTTTCATTGTAATCATCCTGTTGGTTATAGAATCGTGATATCAGACTCAGAATTGTGGCAGAACCAGGGGGCCTTCCTGCAGGGCAGCCAGCTGCTCGCGCAGCAGGATAATGTGCTCTGACCAGAAACGATGACTGTCGAGCCACGGAAAAGCTGCAGGAAAGGCAGGGTCATCCCAGCGAGAACAAAGCCATGCGGCGTATTTCATTACCCTCAGACTACGCAGAACTTCCATCAGTGCCAGCTCATGCTGCGGGAAGGGGCGAAACATCTCGTAGCCTTCCTTAATGACCAGTAATTGCTGGCGTTGTTCCTGCTCTGAACCGCTGAGCAGCATCCAGATATCCTGCATTGCCGGGCCTTGCACGCAATCGTCGAAATCTACCATGTACAGTGTTTCATCACGCAGCAGCAGATTGCCGGGATGCAGATCGCCGTGCAGGCGCAACGTCCGGATGTCTTCCGCGCGATAGAGTTTCTGCGCCCAATCGGTCAGGGCAGTGGCCAGACTTTCATAGCTGGCGTGGTAATCGACAGGCATCAGCCCTGAGCGTAAAACCTGTTCGCTGGCCAGAACCATATCATCGGCCCCACGAATCAGCGGGCGGTGTTCGAAAGCACAGTTGGCGCCGACCTGATGCAGCCGCCCCAGCCAGCGACCCAGTAATTCAAGATCATCATCGCTGCTGAGTTCCGGCGCCTGACCGCCACGACGTGGAAACAGGGCAAAGAAAAACGGATCGCTGAAAAACAGCGTCTGGTCATTAACGGCGATAGGTGCAACGACCGGCAGATCTTCGCGCTGCAGTTCAAGCAGAAAATCGTGCTCTTCCTGAATGGCTTCGCGACTCCATCGCCCGGGGCGGTAGAACTTAGCAATCAGAGGTTGCTGATCTTCAATCCCAACCTGATAAACCCGGTTTTCATAGCTGTTGAGAGGGAATATCCGTGCGTCGCAGACAAACCCCTGAGCTTCAATCGCGTCCATTACGCGCTCCGGGGTCAGCTGGGTATATGGGTGTGTGGATATCATGGCCGCTCTCCTGAAAGTGGCGGCATTATGCCCGTATCGCTGTCATCAACCAATGACTCTGGCGCGGATCAGGGTTTGTTGTGCGGTCGTTATGTGTGCTGCCACTGCGGTGGCGGTGTGCGTGCCAGAGCCCAGATACCAACGATGCCGGCTCCCTGTTGCTTGAGCGCTGAGGCTGCAGCATTTGCTGTGGCTCCGGTAGTCATCACGTCTTCAATAATCACAATATGTTTACCGCGCAAATCCTGCTTTCCTGGCTGCAGCGAGTTGCGCAGATTTCTATGCCGCTGGCTTGCGCTTAAACCACGCTGGTCGTTACCTGATGTCTTACATAATGCATTTGGGATGAGTGGAATGCCCAGTTGTTTTGCCAGGCGGCGTGCCATGATTTCCGTGATGTTAAAGCCCCGGCGAAACAGCTTCCGCCGGCTGCTGGGAATAAACGTAATAGCATCCGCCTGTGGCAGGTTGTCGGGCTGGTTTCGTTCCATCAGCCCGGTAAGGCGTGACAGCCAGATTAACTGATGACTGTCTTTGCAGGATTTTATCCAAAGACTGATGGGCTGCTGATAGAGAAAAGGACAATAGCTGTAATCAAATGCGGGTGGTTTCTGCTGGCATCGCCCGCAGCGTCCCGGGCTGGTCATCGGTTCTGAGCACTGGGAGCAGGCAAATACAGTATGTGGCAGTTCCTGCAGGCAGTGGTTACAAAGGAAAAATAATCCCCCGGCGTTCTGCAGACAAAGCTCGCATTCCCCTGGTGGGGTTAACCTTCGTATTGATTTTAACCAATAGTCTACTGTTTTTTTGGCAATGGTTGACCACATGGCGCCGCCTTCTATGATCGCCTCTGTTGCATTGATGTTATCAATATTCAGGAATACCACTATGAGTCTGTCGGCTGAAAAAGCGCAGGATATCCGTCACAACTGGACGGTAGATGAAGCTCAGGCATTGCTGAGCCTGCCTTTTAATGAGCTGTTATTTCGTGCGCAGACGATTCACCGTCGCCATTTCAATCCCAATGAGGTTCAGGTCAGCACTTTATTGTCGATTAAAACCGGCGCCTGCCCGGAAGATTGTGCTTATTGTCCGCAAAGCGCACGCTATGATACCGGTCTTGAAAAAGAGAAACTGCTGGAGGTTCAAGCGGTTATTGAAAAGGCCAAAGCCGCAAAGGCTGCCGGCTCTGACCGTTTTTGTATGGGAGCTGCCTGGCGTTCGCCGCGCAAGAAGGATATGCCCTATGTGTTGGCGATGGTTAAGGGGGTCAAAGAACTTGGGTTGGAAACCTGCATGACTCTGGGCATGCTGGATGAAGAACAATCACAGCAACTGGCGGCTGCAGGGCTGGATTATTACAACCATAACCTGGATACCTCGCCGGAGTACTATGGCGAAATTATCACTACCCGTACCTACAGCGATCGTCTCGGTACACTCGCGAACGTGCGTAATGCCGGAATGAAAGTCTGCTCCGGCGGAATTTTGGGGATGGGGGAGAGTACTCAGGATCGTGCAGGATTGCTGGTGCAGCTGGCGAATCTGCCAACGCAGCCGGATTCGGTGCCCATCAACCAGCTGGTGAAAGTTACCGGTACACCGCTTGAAAGTGAGCAGGATCTCGATCCGCTGGATTTTGTCCGGGTGATCGCCGCAGCACGGATTATGATGCCAGCATCTCATGTACGTCTCAGTGCGGGCCGCGAACAGATGAGTGAAGAAATGCAGGCAATGTGCTTCTTTGCCGGTGCCAATTCTATATTTTACGGTGAGTGTTTACTTACTACCCCTAATCCGGCGGCAAATAAAGATCAGGCTCTGTTCCGTAAGCTGGGTATTAACAGCGAGCACCGGGTGACTCGTGAACCAGAGTCGCTGGAAGCCTTACTGGTGACGCCCAATTCTGATGAACAAGTGTTATTTTATAATGCCGTTCAGGTTTGAATATAACGAATCCGTCTAATGGTCTGGTGCCATGGTGCTGGTAAAAAATGTGGATATTGGTTAAATTGTGATCAATAGCCCTAAAACCATCGCGAGGTGCTTATGAACATAGGATCAACTACAGGCTCGGCATTTACTTCGGGGGCATATGCCGTCGATCAGGGTAATGCTCAGGTCAAACGTGCCGCTCAGGATGTCGTGGATGCTACCACCAGCCGCCCGGTTGAAGGTGTCGGCAATCTGTCCTCCGCGATGACTGATCTGAAACAGGGTGAAGAAACGGTTGCTGCTGGCAGCAAAGTACTTGAAGCTGCGGATAAGCAGCTTGGCACCCTGATTGATACTCAGGCCTGAGAGCTGAGAACCTAATCATGCAAGTTTCTCCTACTTCATCGCCCACTCTGAGCAGCGCGCTTCCCAGCGGAAGTGCGGCTGTGCAGATATTGGCAAAAGAAGGAGAAAATGCAGCTTCCACCGTTTTTGCTCCGGTTGAAGAGGTGTCCCTTAGTGCAGCTGCTACCGATGCAGGGATGCGTAAGTCGCAAGCGTCCGCTGAGATATATTCCCGTCCGCGCCGTAACGCAGATACCACTACACCTCCGTTAAATCAGGACTCCGCAGAGGAAGCAGAACCACAGGTGGAGGATGCACAACAGCGCCGTTCGGCGGAAGAACAGGTTATCGCCAGCAGAGCGCAGCGCAACGAACAGGATCAGGCATTGGCCGATGCTGAGTTACAGCAGATTCGTGAACTGAAGCAGCGAGATCAGGAAGTACGTGCCCACGAGCAGGCTCATGCCAGTACCGGCGGCAGTTATGCAGGCAGCGCTAACTTCACCTATCAGCAGGGGCCGGATGGCGTACGCTATGCCGTTGGCGGCGAGGTACCGGTTGATGTGAGTAAAGTAGCTAACGATCCGGCTGCAACCCTTACCAAAATGGAGCAGGTGCAGCGTGCCGCGCTGGCTCCGGCTGAACCCTCCTCCCAGGACCGGCAAGTTGCTGCCCAGGCTGGTCAGATTGCCGCTCAGGCACTGAATGAATTATCAGAGCAGCAGCGTGAGGTTCGGGCCGCTGAACTTGAAAAGGTGAAGAGCGAGCAGGAAAAATCCCGCGCTGAAATGGATGAAGCTCATAAGAAGCAGGAAAAGGCGGACAAAAAACTGAAGGACGAAGAGCAGATTTCAGCAGCTGAGCGCTTTGCTGAGCATAATGCCCGGTTGCGGAAGATTAACGAAGTGCTGCTGCAGATAAGCCTGCCTCAGCCTGTCAGTGCCGGCCAATTGCTGAACGATGTGGTCTGAAGCCTGTTTTTATGGTCAAACCGGCGGTTGCCGGTTTTTTTTCGCCTCGAATATGGCCTGACGGACTAAGCTTTTACCTGCCATTTCTGGGGGAAGCGTGCCCATGGGGTTGACATTAACCGGTGGCGAACGTATGTTTCAAACACTTGTTTGAATTGGTAGTGTCATACTACCCTAAACTCAACAGCAGCTTATTGCTGCAAGAACATAACAGGCTACGAGGTCTTTCCTATGCCAGATTACAAGGCTCCCCTGCGTGAAATTAAGTTCGTCATGGACGAACTGTTGGATATGCCAAGCCACTATGCCAGCCTGCCGGCTTACGCTGAAGTTGCTACTCCTGACATGGTTGATGCCATCATCAGCGAAGGCGCTAAATTCTGCGAACAGGAACTGGCTCCGCTGAACCGCGTTGGTGACCTCGAAGGCTGTACCCGTCATGACGACGGTTCTGTTACTACTCCGACCGGCTTCAAAGAAGCTTATGCCAAGTACGTTGAAGGCGGCTGGCCTTCACTGGCTCATGAAGAAAATCACGGCGGCCAGGGCCTGCCAGAGTCTCTGGGCATTGTTATGTCTGAGATGGTTGGTTCTTCTAACTGGTCATGGGGTATGTACCCGGGTCTGTCTCATGGTGCGATGAACACCATCGAACTGCACGGTACTCCTGAGCAGAAAGAAACTTACCTGACCAAGCTGGTTTCAGGTGAGTGGACCGGTACCATGTGTCTGACCGAATCCCACTGTGGTTCTGACCTGGGTATCCTGAAAACCAAAGCTGAGCCAAACGCTGATGGTTCTTACGCCATCACTGGTAGCAAAATCTTTATCTCTGCCGGTGAGCACGACATGGCGGGCAACATTGTCCACATCGTTCTGGCTCGTCTGCCAGGTGCACCAGAAGGTACCAAAGGTATCTCTCTGTTCATCGTTCCTAAGTTCCTGCCAAACGCTGACGGTACTCCGGGCGAGCGCAACAGCCTGATCTGTGGTTCTATCGAACACAAAATGGGTATCCACGGCAACGCGACCTGTGTGATGAACTTCGACGGCGCCAAAGGCTGGCTGATCGGACCTGAGAACAAAGGTCTGAACTGCATGTTCACCTTCATGAACACTGCCCGCATCGGTACTGCTCTGCAGGGTTCTACCGCTGCTGAAGCTTCTTTCCAGGGCGCTCTGGCTTATGCCAAAGACCGTCTGGCAATGCGTTCCCTGACTGGTCCTAAAGCACCTGAAAAAGCGGCTGACCCGATCATCGTTCACCCTGACGTACGCCGTATGCTGCTGACTCAGAAAGCCTTCGCTGAAGGTGGCCGTGCGCTGGTATACCTGACTGCACAGCAGAACGACATCGTTAAGAAAGGCGAGAGTGAAGAAGCACGTAAAGCCGCTGATGAGCTGCTGGGCTTCCTGACTCCTATCGCTAAAGCTTTCCTGACTGAAGCCGGTTCTGAAGCTGCTAACCTGGGTATGCAGGTATTCGGTGGCCACGGTTTCATCGCTGAGTGGGGCATGGAGCAGATTGTTCGTGATACCCGTATCTCTACCATCTATGAAGGTACTACCGGTATTCAGGCTCTGGACCTGCTGGGCCGTAAAGTTCTGATGACTCAGGGTGCTTCTCTGCGTAACTTCACCAAGCAGATCCACAAGTTCTGTCAGGCTGAAGAAGGCAACGCTGAACTGGCTCCGATGGTTGCTGCTCTGACTGAAGTCAACAAAGAGTGGGGCGATCTGACCATGAAAATCGGTATGTCTGCGATGAAGAACCGCGACGAAGTTGGTGCTGCATCCGTTGATTACCTGATGTACTCCGGTTACGCAGTACTGGGCTTCCTGTGGGCCCGTATGGCGAAAATCGCTCAGGATGCTCTGGCTAACGGCACTTCTGAAGAAGAGTTCTACAAAGCCAAGCTGACTACTGCGCGCTTCTACTTCGCCCGCATTCTGCCACGCACCAAAGCTCACGCAGCTACCATGGTTGCTGGTGCAGACACTCTGATGGATCTGGCTGAAGAACACTTCGCGTTCTGAGTCTGAGCGCCTGTTCGCAAAAGGCACATCAGTAAAAACCGCGCCTCGGCGCGGTTTTTTCGTATTCTGGGCTGGGCAAGCGGGTCAGAGTAAGTACAATAGCGGCATTTTGTTATCCGGTGGCTGGTTGTAAGCGTGGGTAACAGTAAGCCACAGCTAACATGAGGTGAAACATGGCTGATTACAAAGCACCATTGCGCGATATGCGCTTTGTTCTGAATGAAGTTTTTGAAGCAGACAAACTGTGGGCTTCTCTGGCTGGTCTGCAGGGCGCGGTTGATGCGGAAACGGCAGATGCCATTCTGCAGGAGTGCGGCAAGATTGCCAGCGAAGTGCTGGCGCCGCTGAACCGCAACGGTGACGAAGTCGGTTCTACCTGGAAAGACGGTGCTGTGACTGCGGCTCCTGGTTTTAAAGAAGCTTACCAGACTTACGTTGATGCCGGTCTGAACGGTCTGGGTGGTAACCCGGATTTCGGCGGCATGGGTATGCCAAAAACTCTGGTTGGTCAGGTTGAAGAAATGGTGCAGGGCGCGAACATGTCGTTCGGTTTGGCACCAATGCTGACTGCCGGCGCCTGTTTGTCTCTGAACGCTCACGGTTCTCTGGAGCTGAAAGAAAAATATCTGCCTAACATGTACTCCGGCGTTTGGGCCGGTGCCATGGATCTGACCGAGCCTCACGCCGGTACCGATCTGGGCATTATCCGTACCAAAGCTGAACCACAGGCTGACGGTTCTTATGCTGTTTCCGGCACCAAGATCTTCATCACCTGGGGTGAGCATGATATGGCCGAAAACATTATCCACCTGGTGCTGGCCAAGCTGCCTGACGCTCCGGCCGGTCCTAAAGGTATCTCCCTGTTCCTGGTGCCTAAGTTCCTGGTGAACGAAGATGGTTCTCTGGGTGAGGCTAATACTCTGTCTTGTGGTTCTATCGAGCACAAAATGGGTATTAAAGGCTCTGCCACCTGTGTGATGAACTTCGACGGCGCCAAAGGTTGGCTGGTCGGTGAAGAGAACAAAGGTCTGGCCTGTATGTTCACCATGATGAACTACGAGCGTCTGGGTGTGGGTATCCAGGGCATCGGTGCGGCAGAAGCCTCTTATCAGAGCGCTGTTGAATACGCCCGTGACCGTATCCAGAGCCGTGCTCCGACTGGTGCTGTGGCTAAGGATAAAGCCGCTGATCCGATCATCGTTCATCCGGACGTACGCCGTATGCTGATGACCATGCGTGCTTTCAACGAAGGTGGTCGTGCATTCTCTACCTACGTTGCCAAGTGGCTGGATATTGCCAAGTTCTCTGATAATGCCGAAGAGAAGCAGCATGCTGATGCGATGCTGGCTCTGCTGACTCCGGTTGCCAAAGCTTTCCTGACCGACAACGCTCTGGAATCTGCTATTGCTGGTCAGCAGGTATTCGGTGGTCACGGCTTTATCCGTGAATGGGGTCAGGAGCAGTATGTGCGTGATATCCGTATCACTCAGATCTACGAAGGCACCAACGGTATTCAGTCTCTGGATCTGATCGGCCGTAAGATCGCTGCCAACAACGGCGCTTTCTACAAACTGTTCGAAGCCGACATCAATGAGTTCATCGCCTCTCAGGCCGGTAACGAAGCGATGGCTGAGTTCATCGAGCCACTGAAAGCCGCTCTGGAAAACCTGAACGACCTGACCCAGTGGGTTATGGATGCAGCGGCTAACAACCCGAACGAAATTGGTGCGGCTTCTGTTGAATACCTGCACGTGTTTGGTTACACCGCACTGGCTTACATGTGGGCCAAGATGTCTGCTGTGTCTCTGCCAAAAGCAGATGACGCTTCCGGCTTCTACAAAGCCAAACTGGCAACTTCACGTTTCTACATGAAGCGTCTGCTGCCACGTTACATTGGCCTGAGTGCTGCAGTTAAAGGTGGTTCTGAGCCACTGTTCGAACTGGACGAAGAACTGTTCGCGACTGCGTAAGTTCTGCTCTCCGCAAAAAGCCGCCTCCGGGCGGTTTTTTCGTTTTTGCGGTCAGGCCCGGGCGCTGTTAGCATGATCCGCCCCCGGGAGTTGTTTATGACCTTATCCGTTTCTGCTGTTGCTGCTGAATCTCCTACCCGTGCTCAACTGCTGAAAGCATTGTTGACGCTGATGGCTGACCAGCCTTTCTCTTCTATTACCGTTCAGCAGATAAGCCGTCATGCGGGGCTGGCACGGCAGACCTTTTATCAGCATTACCGCAGCCGCGAGGAGCTGCTGCTGGACTATGTCGATATGGTATTTGCTGAATTCTATGACGATATTGCTGGAATGGTGGGGGAATCGCCGGAACTTAACCGTGATATCAGCCAGCGCCTGTTTGCCCAATGGGACCGCCATCGTGACTTCAGTCGTCTGATCTTTAATGCGGGGCTTGAGTCTTTATTGATCAAACGCTTTCAGAACTACATTGCCCGGGTTTTGGGTCTGTATGTACGCCAACACCAGATTGCTGTCAGTGATGCCGAGCAGCTGGGGTTTATGATCGATTATCTGGCTGGCGCTTCCTGGATGATGCTGGACCGCTGGGTGCGTAATGACTTCCGTTATCCACCAGATAAGCTGGCAGATCTGTTCAGTGAGTTGAGCCGGCCCGGATTTCTGAATGTGATGCTGCAGCGTCAGTCGTGACCGGTTCTGGCACAGATAGACGATTGTCTATAACATTCAACGGCGTATGCTGAAGCATAAATACAATAATAAATCCGGGTAACGGCCTTACCCGTGGCGACCATACTATGAGTAAAGATCTCGATAAGCGCGTTGAACGCTCGCGGCGGCTACTGATGAATACACTGCTGGAGCTGATGGCGGAAGAACCTTATGGCAAAATTTCAGTTGCCCATATCTGTGAACGTTCAGGGGTTGCCCGTCCGACGTTTTACCTTCATTACCGTTCCAAGGATGACCTGCTTAAAGGGTACATCGAAAGCATGTTCATGCAGTTTTATGAACAGATTGATACCTATCTGACGCAGTCTCCGAATGCCGATCCGATTATTGCAGAGATTATGTTCCGGCAATGGTCTGATAATGCCACGTTCGCCCGGTTGCTGATTGAGGCAGATATTGAAGCTTTGATGTTGAGCGAATTTAAGCGTTATGTCGGACGCATAATGGAGCGCTATATCGGCGCTCACTCTTTGCCGATAAAAGATACCAGCCTGATGAATTATGTGATCGACTTTCTTGCCGGGGCATCCTTTATGGTCATTGTGCGCTGGGTTAAAGATGGTTTTCCGGTGGATGCCAAAGAAATCGGTGCGCTTTATGCCAACCTTGTGCGGCCAGGACTGTTGCAGGTTTTACTCAGTGGCAAGCTGTAACGCTTAAACCTGAAAGAGAAGGAATAAAAAAAGAGCCCATTGGGCTCTTTTTTTATTCCTTCCTGCGTTTACTCCGCCGGAGCCATGGTGGTGACGCGACGGTTTTTATCACTGCGCTTGTCGTGAATCTTTTTCACCTTACGCTGTGCTTTCTCAAATGCATCGCTGACCGCCAGATACATGTCTTCATGCTCCGGGTTGTCGTGGTGATCGCGGGTAATGGCAACGGTCTGACCGGGCAGGCCAACCTCCAGAGAAACGTGGGCGAGTTTACCTTTGCTGCTGTGATTATGAGGCATGGCAACGACAGCGCGAATGCCAATAATGTCGTCAAATGTGGAGGTTAATTTTCCGGCTTTTTCGCGGATATGCTGTTCGATGGCGTCAGAATGACCGATGTCTCGGAAGCTGATTTCCAAACCTTTCATAGTCGCTCCTTTTGTTGATTGACTCAGGAACTTCGGACGCTTTTCCGTCGGGAAGTTCCTTCAGGATGGTTAACTCAGACTACATCAGCGGCAGGTAACGTCAAACGATTTCGAACAAATTTCGTAACCTTGAGTTGCGATCACGCCGGATCCTGACTTAGGGCTATACTGAGGTGTATCGCTATTGTTTTTCATAACAGGCAGGTGTATGCACCCCATTATTGCGTTCTACTCAGGCCAGGGAACAGACCATCGCGGACGCACGCTCAGTGGCATTCTGGCGTTCTCCAATAATGAGCTGGAAAGCTGCCATGATTACATTCAATGGTTGTTTCCTCTGCGCGATCCCAGTCCCTACAACCCTGAAGCGCCTGTGGTGAATACGGCCGTTATCGAAGCCTTTCACTCTTCCCATGATCTGCAGAGCCGTCTGCACCAATCCTTATTACGGATGCTGCAATTTTATGGAATTGTTATGCGTGAAACGCCGCAGGGATTTGAATTACTGATTCCCGCCGATGTGGACAATTATCACTGGATGACACCCGATAATCACAATCACCGCCGCATCAGCCGCATGCTGGCATCCCTGAAAATACTGGGGCTGGACGCCCATGTGACAGCATTCTGGCAGGGGCTGCAGAAACTGGCGGTGGCGCATCCGCAGGCCATTTCCTCAGCGACCGTTACTCACTGGCGGTTGGCGGCTATGGGGCTGGACAGCCCCTTGTGATAGTCTGGGTAACTTGTTTTTACCGCTGAAACGGATGCACCAATGCAGGTCTATGATGTTCCTGTTGTCTTTTTCGATCTTGACGATTCCCTGATCAACAAGGATGCCAACAGTCTGTGGATTAAGTGGCGCTTCCGTCGTGAGCGTTGGGCTGTTGTTGAGGCGATGTTGGCGCTGGCTTCCCTTTATCGGGCTTACAAAAAAGGCCGGGTTACCCACTGGCGCCTGTCTAATTATTATCGCACCCGGACCCGTGGAATGAGCCTGGCAGAGTATCAGAGCCGGGTGGAGCGCTTTTTTAATGAGCGCGGCCAGCTGCACATCTATCCGCAGGCGGCATCACTGCTGTTTGCTTATCAGCAGCGGGGCGCTCAACTGGTGATGATTACCGGTTCTGATGATGTGATTGCCCGTGCTTATGGTCAGGCTCTGGGTTTTGCTCATGTGATCAGCAATCGTTTAAGTACCGACGGGCAGCGCATTACCGGACTGGAACGGCCCATGTGCTATGGCCCGGGAAAAGTCGAACTGGCACGGCGTTTTCTTACGGAACGAGGCCTGAGTTTCACCGATGCTGCGTTTTATACCGACAGCCATTCCGATATGCCGCTGCTGGAAATGGTTGCGCAACCGGTGGTGCTGAATCCTAATCCTCAGTTACGTCTGGCCGCACAGCAGCGCGGCTGGCCCTGTCTGGACTGGCGGGCGGAATAGTCCGCCAGCGATGGACATCTGCTTCTTGCTGCCCGTCCAGCATGCCGTTATAGTTCAGTCTTATCTCTTCCCTGATTATTCAACGGAGCCCCGCGGTGTTTTTTCAATATAACCGCCCCCTGCAACAGGGTCAGCATCTGACCTGTCGATGGTGTTAAGCGCAGCTGCCAACCTTTCCGGCCGCATGGCCATGTATTTTTGCGCTTATTAATCTTGAAGGTTCTTTATGACTCCGCACCAATTTGCTGCTCTGGCTGAGCAGGGTTTTAACCGTATCCCGGTATCGCGTCAGGTATTGGCTGACCTCGACACTCCTCTGAGTACTTATCTGAAACTGGCTGCTGCGCCTTATACCTATCTGCTGGAATCTGTACAGGGCGGTGAGAAATGGGGTCGCTATTCTATGATTGGCCTGCCTTGCCGTGATGTACTGATCGTGCGCGGACAGCAGGTTGTGCTGCAGCGTGATGGCGAGGTGATCGAAGAGCATGAAGTGGCTGATCCGCTGGAATATATCAGCCAGTTTCAGCAGCGTTTCCGGGTTCCTCAAATTGATGGCCTGCCTAAGTTTGATGGTGGGCTGGTTGGTTATTTCGGTTATGACACCGTGCGCTATATTGAACCGCGCCTGCAGAAATCCTGTCCTGCCGATGAGCTGAATACACCGGATATTCTGCTGATGATTTCCGAAGAAGTGGTGGTATTCGATAACCTCAGCGGTAAATTACATCTTATTGTGATGGCCGATCCGGCGGAAACCGATGCTTTTGACAAAGCGGAAGCGCGTCTGGATGAGTTGCGTCAGCAACTGCGTCAGCCGTACAGCGGCACGGTTGGCCGGCCACTGGAAAATACCGTTGAAGTAAAAGAAGAAGATTTCCGTTCATTATTCGGCGAACAGGAATTTATGGATGCGGTTGAAAATATCCGCGAGTACATCCTGGCCGGCGACATTATGCAGTGTGTTATTTCTCAGCGTATGCAGGTGCCTTACAGCGGTGATCCAGTCAATATTTACCGTGCGCTGCGCACGCTGAATCCATCGCCTTATATGTATTGTATGAACCTTGGCGATTTTCATGTTGTGGGCTCGTCACCGGAAATTCTGGCGCGTCTTGAAGATGGTGAAGTAACGGTGCGTCCGATTGCCGGTACGCGCTATCGCGGCGAAACGGTGGAAGAAGATCAGGCACTGGAGCGGGAATTATTATCCGATCCGAAAGAAATTGCCGAGCATTTAATGCTGATTGACCTGGGCCGTAACGATGTTGGCCGGGTTGCCAAAACCGGTGAAGTTAAGGTTACCGATCAGATGGTGGTCGAGCGTTATTCCCACGTGATGCATATCGTTTCCAACGTGACCGGCCAGGTAAAAGATGGCGTAACCGCTATGGATGTTCTGCGTGCGGTGCATCCTGCCGGAACACTGAGCGGCGCCCCAAAAATCCGGGCGATGGAAATTATTGACGAATACGAATCGACCAAACGCGGTGTCTATGGCGGAGCCGTGGGTTACTTAAGCTGGAATGGCAATATGGACACGGCAATTGCCATCCGTACTGCAGTGATTAAAGACGGCATGCTGAATATTCAGGCAGGTGCCGGGGTGGTAGCGGACTCTGTTCCGCGACTGGAATGGAAAGAAACCATGAATAAAGGCCGGGCAATGTTCCGTGCCGTTGCCATGGCAGAAGCCGGACTGGACCAGTAACCACAGCATCATTACGGCGCGTACAGAATGCGTCGCAGGAGTCACAGCAATGTTAGTCATGATTGATAATTACGATTCGTTTACCTACAACGTCGTACAGTATTTTGCCGAGCTCGGTGCCGATGTGCGCGTGTTCCGCAACGATGAAATTACCATTGAAGAAATTGAAGCATTAAAACCGGATCATCTGGTGATTTCTCCAGGGCCGTGTACACCAAACGAAGCCGGTATCTCCATGGAAGCTATCCGCTACTTCGCGGGTAAATTACCGATTCTGGGAATTTGTTTAGGTCATCAGAGTATTGGTCAGGTTTTCGGTGGCAATATCATCCGCGCCGGTCAGGTGATGCACGGAAAAATTTCTCAGATTCATCACGCTGACAGCGGCGTTTTCCGTGGCCTGAGTAATCCCTACAATGCCACCCGTTACCATTCACTGGTGATTGATAAGCACAACCTGCCTGAGTGTCTGGAAATTACCGCCTGGACAGAAAATCCGGATGGCAGCATGGAAGAAATTATGGGGGTGCGTCACCGCGAATTACCGATTGAAGGTGTGCAGTTCCATCCAGAATCTATTCTTACCGAGCACGGGCATGATCTGCTGAAAAATTTCCTGCAGATGACCCTGAACTGACAACGGCAAGCGCCACTGACTGGAGATAAATAATGGATATCCGTACCGCCCTGGCCCGTGTTGTTGAACGTCAGGATTTAACCACTGGTGAAATGACCGATGTTATGCGCCAGATTATGACCGGCCAGTGTGATGAAGCGCAGATTGGTGGTTTTCTGGTTGCTTTACGCATGAAGAGCGAAAGCATTGATGAAATTGTCGGTGCAGTTACCGTAATGCGTGAGCTGGCCAGTGGTGTGAAAATCAACGCCAGACACGCGGTTGATATTGTCGGTACCGGTGGTGATGGCGCTAACTTATTTAACGTTTCAACGGCCTCGTCTTTTATTGTCGCGGCGGCAGGCGGTACCGTTGCCAAACATGGTAATCGTGGCGTGTCGTCCAAATCCGGCAGCGCTGATTTACTGGAAGCCGCTGGCGTTAATCTTAATTTGACCGCGGCGCAGGTTGCGCGCTGTATTGATGAGCTGGGGGTGGGCTTTATGTTTGCACCATCTCATCACAGCGCGATGAAACATGCGATCGGGCCGCGTAAATCGCTGGGAATGCGCACCATCTTTAATATCCTCGGACCAATGACCAATCCGGCTGGTGTTACCAACCAGGTTATTGGCGTGTTTTCCAAAGCACTGGTGCGCCCGGTGGCGGAAGTACTGCAGCGTATGAACGGTGGTCACGTACTGGTGGTGCATTCCAAAGACGGGCTGGATGAAATCAGTCTGGCGACGGAAACCTACGCCTGCGAATTAAAAAATGGTGAGTTGCGCGAGTTTATTATCCGCCCCGAAGATTTAGGGATTGAACCTCAGGTATTGTCCGGATTGGATGTTGACAGTCCGGCAGCGAGTCTGGCTTTAATTAAAGATGCTCTCGGTAAGCGGGAAACTGCGGCCGGTAATAAAGCGGCGGATATTCTGGCATTAAATGCCGGCGCTGCGATTTATGTCGCAGGTCTGTCACAAAGTATGAAAGACGGTGTGGCGATGGCTCAGGATGCTATCTACACCGGCCTGGCGCTGGAAAAATTGAATGAACTGGTCAGCTTCTCCAAGTATCTGGCCGAAGATGAAGCGAAATAAATCATGAATACTCCAACCATTCTGAAAAAAATTCTGGCAACCAAGGCAGAAGAAGTCCGTAGCCGCAGTAAAACATTACCGCTGAATGAACTGAAAGCTCAGGCGCTGGATATGGATGCTGCTGAGTTGCGTGGATTTTATCGCTCCATGCAGGCCAAGGTAGATGCGGGCTTACCTGCGGTTATTGCCGAAATTAAAAAAGCCTCACCGTCTAAAGGCGTGTTGCGGGAGAATTTTATTCCGCAGGCTATTGCTGAGTCCTATGAGCGGGCCGGAGCGGCTTGTTTGTCGGTACTGACCGATCGTGATTATTTTCAGGGTCATGAAGATTTTCTTAAAGCGGCCCGCAGTGCCTGTTCTTTACCGGTTATCCGTAAAGATTTTCTGGTCGATCCTTATCAGATTTATGAAGCGCGCAGCATTAATGCTGACTGTGTACTGCTGATCGTGTCAGCGCTGAGCAAGATGCAGTTACAGGATCTGGAAGGCATTGCCCATGAGTTGGGTATGGATGTGCTGGTTGAAGTGCATGATGAAGAAGAACTGCAGACGGCTCTGACCATGCAGACTCCGCTGCTGGGTATTAATAACCGCAATCTGCATACCTTTGAGCTGACGCTTGAGACAACATTCGGCCTGCTGGAACAGGTGCCTGCAGGTAAATTACTGGTAACCGAAAGCGGCATTCTGACGCCGGATGATGTGGCGCTGATGCGTGCGCGTAATGTGAACGCATTTCTGGTTGGCGAAGCCTTTATGCGCGCTGATGAGCCGGGTGAGGCACTGCAGGCTCTGTTTTTCTGAGAAATTTGCAGAGGCTGTAATACCGTCAGACATAAAAAAAACCGGCAGTTGCCGGTTTTTTTTATGTTATTTACCGCAGAAATTAATCCGGATGGTTAGCGCGAATTTCCAGAACTTCGTCAAGATTGGCCAGCAGCAGCTCAACCAGTTTCGGGTCAAACTGATGCCCTGATTCTTTTGTTATAAGATCGATAATATCTTTATCGTCCCAGGGCTCTTTGTAGCAGCGTTTGCTGCCAAGGGCGTCAAATACGTCGGCCAGCGCGGTAATGCGTCCGGCAATATGAATCTGCTCGCCTTTTAAACCGCGCGGGTAGCCGGTACCGTCCCAGCGCTCATGATGCTGACCAGCAATAATAGCGGCCAGCTGCAGAATGCGGCGGTCAGACTTACTCAGAATATCAGCGCCGATCTGCGCGTGGGTCTGCATGGTATTCCATTCCGCGGCATCGTGTTTTCCGGGTTTATTCAGAATACTGTCGGGGATGGCAATTTTGCCGACATCGTGCAGTGGTGCCGCCATCTTGATCAGTTCTGCTTCCTGCTCCGGCAGGCCATAAGCCACAGCCAGCAAACGTGAAATCTGAGCAACGCGTTTAACGTGGGCGCCGGTTTCTTTTGATCGTTTCTCAACCGCCTCACCCAGCATGTATACCAGCTCGCGCTGGGTTTCGATGATTTCGTCGCGCATTAACAGGTTTTCGTAAGTGATGGCGACATTGGTAGCGTAAATTTCCAGCAACTGCTTATCCAGTTCTGAAGGTTCGCGGTGGTAGGTCACGTACAGCAGGCTTTCGCTGCCACGTTCGGAAGCAAAATAGCCAATATAGTAGTTTTCGTAATACTGGCTTTCACGGCTGTTCATGGCTTTTTCAAAGCCTTCGCGCACATGCTCGGGAATGCTGTCGAAGGATTCCAGATCGGTCAGCTTCTGCATCTCTCCGGTGGCGGCGAGTACGCGGAAGCGGCGGACACCGAGCAGCTGATCCTGATGGTTGCTGCTGGAGCAGTACAGGGCGCTTTGTTCCAAACCAAGCAGGTTGGTGACCTGGGATAAAACCGCCGAAGCAAACTGGCTGATAGCGCCGGTGCTGAATACCTGAGCGGAGGCTTTGATAACCCGCTCCAGACCGCGGCGGTGTTCATTCAGTGTGCAGATATCGCGATAGCTGCGCAGGGTGGCGTACATCAGGGTATTGAGCTTGGTGGTGGTCAGCTCGGTTTTGTCTTTGTAGTCGTTGATGTCGTAAGTGCGGATAACTTCGTGTTCCGGAGCCTGACCCGGTTGCCCGGTACGCAGCACAATACGGGTGTAGCGGTTACGCAATTCTTCGCGGATGTAGCGGGCAACGTTAAGACCGGCGTGGTCTTCTTCCATCACCACATCAAGCAGAACCATGGCGATATCATCGTGTTCGGCCATGATCTGGCGGGTTTCTTCGCCGCTGTAGGCGCTGAGCAGTTCTACCCGGCGTCCATCAAACTGAAATCCGGACAGCACCATGCGGGTAATACGGTGCACATCGGGTTCATCGTCGGCCACCAGTACGCGCCAGGTCTGTTCCGGAGTGCTGACGGCGTTGTCCTCACTGAAGAGGTCATCGTCGGCAAAAAGGGAATCGTCGGCCATAACCGGCTCCGTAACATGAGTAATTAACTGAGTTTAGAACAGGGTGGCGGGATTCGCTGCCGCGGGTGGTTTTTTCTTCATCCGCCGGTCAATCAGCGGGTGCCGAATACCACCATGGTTTTACCCTTAACAGAAACCAGCCCCTGTTCTTCAAGATCTTTAAGAACCCGGCCTACCATTTCGCGCGAGCAGCCAACAATGCGGCCGATTTCCTGGCGGGTGATTTTGATCTGCATACCATCCGGATGGGTCATGGCGTCCGGTTGTTTGCACAGGTCGAGCAGGGTACCTGCCACCCGGCCGGTCACATCGAGGAAGGCCAGATCGCCGGCTTTGCGCGTTGTGCGGCTGAGGCGATTGGCCATCTGGCGGAAAATATGGAACATCAGCTGTGGGTCTTGTTTGACCAGTTCCTGGAACTTGGCGTAACTGATCTCAGCGACCTCACACTCGGTCTTGGCTTTTACCCAGGCGGTACGGGGTGGTTGCTGATCGTCAAACAGGCCCATCTCGCCAAAAAAGTCGCCTTCGTTCAGGTAGGCCATGATCATTTCGCGACCGTCACTATCTTCAATAATGACGGTGACAGAGCCTTTCATCAGGTAAAACAGGGTGTCGCTCTCTTCACCGGCATAAATCAGTGTCGAGCGGGCAGGGTAACGCCTCTTGTGGCAATGCGACAGGAAGTCGAAAAGATGTTGGTGTTTCGATGGCGCGTGGGGAAGGCTCATGCTCGGGCATCCGATTCCGTGTAATCGACCTCCGATTATCACTCATTAGCCGTCGAAGGTGAACTGTTATGCCGCGACGGCCTCTTTGGCTGTCTATCGGGCTTTTTTGACCTCTTACGATTTATCCCCGCCCCCCGGGTATGGTAATCTCCGCGTTTTTTCCAGTCAGACCTCAGAGGCCAGAATGAAAGCAACGGTTAAATGGGTTGATAATGCCATGTTTCTTGGTGAATCCGGCAGCGGTCACGCCGTTGTTATGGATGGCCCTGCAGATCACGGTGGTCGCAACATGGGTATCCGCCCGATGGAAATGCTGCTGCTGGGGCTGGGTGGTTGTACCAGCTTTGATGTGATGAGCATTCTGACCAAACAGCGTCTGGCGGTCAGTGACTGTGTTGCTGAAATTGAAGCTGAACGTGCTGATGCCGTGCCCAGTGTTTTTACCAAAATTCACGTGCACTTCAAGGTGACCGGCCGCGCTCTTAAAGAGTCGGCAGTAGAGCGGGCAGTGAAGCTGTCAGCAGAAAAGTATTGCTCGGCTTCCATTATGCTGGAGCAGGGTGGTGTTGAAATCACTCACAGTTTCGCTGTGATTGAATCTGAGTAAAACCAAATCCGTTCGTGCGGTTGTGTGAGGATGAACTATTGAACAATAAATTGCGGTTGCATGGTTTCAACAATCTGACCAAATCCCTGAGCTTTAATATTTACGATATCTGTTACACCAAAACAGAAAAAGAGCGTCAGGAATATATTGAGTACATCGATGAGTTGTACAGTGCAGATCGTCTGACAAAAATTCTGACAGACGTAGTTGATATCATCGGCGCGAATATCCTTAACATTGCGCGTCAGGATTATGACCCGCAGGGTGCCAGCGTAACCATTCTGGTGGCTGAGCATGAAGTGCCGCCAAGCGAAGACCTTATGCAGGAAAAACCGGGTCCGCTGCGTGATACCGTCGTTGCGCATCTGGATAAAAGCCACGTAACTGTACACACTTATCCGGAAAGCCATCCGCATGGTGGTATCTCTACTTTCCGGGCCGATATCGACGTCTCTACCTGTGGTCTGATTTCACCGCTGAAAGCGCTGAATTATCTGATTCACAGCTTTGATTCTGACATCGTTACCGTCGACTACCGTGTGCGTGGCTTTACCCGTGATGTTGATGGTGTGAAGCACTATATCGACCACAACATTAACTCTATCCAGAAGTATCTGACCGAAGATACCCGCAACGCCTATCAGATGATTGACGTGAATGTGTATCAGGAAAATACCTTCCACACCAAAATGCTGCTGAAGGATTTTGAACTGGATAATTATCTGTTTGGCGAAGGTGTAAAAACCATGGATGCCGACGAACGCGCTGAGGTGGAAGCCAAGCTGCGCAAAGAAATGCTGGAAATTTTCTACTCCCGCAATATGCCCTAAGGAGGTCGCTGTGCCGGCTTTAATCTGGGGATTGATGCTGGCACAGGCGCTGGCACTGAGTGCCGCCCCGCTGATGGTCTTTGCCGGTGGCATCATCGGCAGTCAGTTACAGCCCGATCCGCGTTTTTCCACACTGCCAGTCGCCGCCATGATTATTGGTACGGCTCTGGCCGTGCTGCCCGCGTCACAACTGGCTGGCCGCTTTGGCCGCCGCCCTCTGTTTTTAACTGCGATGTTGTTTGGTGCTGTAGCGGCTGTTGCTGCAGCCTGGGCGGTGCATGCCCAGTCGTTCTGGGCATTTACCTTCAGTGCTCTCAGCTTCGGGGCGGTTGGCGCTGTCGTACAGCAATTCCGTTTTGTGGCGATGGCAGCAGTACCTGCGGCACAGACACCACTGGTCGCTGCGCGCCTGCTGCTGGCGGGTATTGCTTCTGCATTTCTCGGCCCTGAGCTCACCCGGCTGGCAACGTGGTTACCTGAATGGGGCTTTGCGGCGTCCTTCTCCGGTCTGGCAATCTTTTTTGTACTGGCCGGTGTGGTGCTCTGGTGGTTCATGCCGCGTCAGCAGGCAGAAAGCAGTCAGCAGCACGATGATGCCCGTCCTCTGCAGGAGCTACTGCAGCAGCCACTGCTATGGCTGGCGATGCTGTCGGCGGCCTGCGCTTACGGCGTTATGGCCTACATTATGACGGCAACGCCGCTGAGCATGACGCAGGGAATGGGCTATGCCCTGAGTGATGCCAAGTGGGTAATTCAGAGCCATATCGCGGCCATGTTTCTGCCGTCGCTGATCTCTGGCCATCTGATCCGCTGGGCGGGTCACTGGTGGATGATTATGACCGGTCTGTTGGTGATGGTGGTGTGCCTGCTTATCGCCTGGTTTGATCAGACTCTGCTGCACTACTGGCTGGGGCTGGTGTTGCTGGGACTGGGCTGGAACCTGCTGTTTGTTGCCGGCACCTCATTGCTGAGCCAGTGTTACCGGCCCGCCGAGGCAACCCGCGTGCAGGGCATTAATGATCTGGCGGTGTTTGGTGCTCAGGCGGTGGGGGCTCTGGCGTCGGGAGCGGTGGTACTGCTGATCGGCTGGCAGGGACTGTTGCTGACCACGGTGCCTGCACTGTTGCTGTTACTGGTGGTGCTGTTGCGGATGCCGCGGACGTCCTTGTCCACATAACCAGGGGTTGTCTGGTCAGTGTTTGCGCTGATGGCGTTCTGCAGGATCGATGGCTATTTCCTGTGGAACAGGTGAGCGTCCAATCCGCTGCAGGCAGGCGTACAGGCAACCGGCAAGCAGTAAGCCGGCGAGCAGGCTGTATGTAATCATGGTGGTGTCCTCGCTGGTATGACGGGTGAGTTGGCTTGTCAGGTCGTCTCTGAAACAACGAGTAAAGCCTAGTTCCCCTGCTGGTTTGCTGACCGCCGGATGTTTGCCGTGTGGCTGTCTGTTGCCAGTTTTTTTCTCTAATTCTCTGTTTTAAAACGGAAAACTTTTTTGTAACCGGCTGGGGCCTGGGTGTTCAGGTCAGAATTGTCCCTGAATGGTCAGGTACCACAAAGGTTTCAGATTCTGATACTGGCGGATGCCATCCTGACGGACAAAAGGGCTGGCGCCCGGAGTAAGGTTCAGGGTTGCAAGTCCGCGCCAGCGGCGATTCCATTGATACTCGGTATACAGATCGAGATTTTGCGCGTCGCTGGTGTCCTGGGTGATGTAGCCATCGGCGCTGAGTGGGGCTGGCAGGGTTTGTTCGCTGCCACCCTGTACGCGCCAGCAGATACCGTGCCGCCATGTGTCATTAACGCGTTGTTGCAGGCCGATGCGGGCCATGTAATCCGGCTGGTTGGAGAGGCGGTGGCGGTGGGGCAGTTCGGTGGTGGCCTGTACGTCAGAGCGGTATACGCCGCCGCCCAGTTCCAGACTGAAGCGATGATCGTTGAGTGGAAATTCCATATCCAGCTCTGCACCTCTTAATACGGCATTGCCGCTGCTGTTTTTAGGTCTCAGTACATAAATGTCTGTAATGCCGTCGCTGTCTTTTTCCTGACTGCTGGTCTGTAGGATGGCCTGATTGATGATGCGCTGGAAAGCCCGCAGGTAAAGTCCACTGTGACGGTCGGCATGACTGCTGCTGTTGGCGCGGAAATTGTGCTCGTAGCCGATATCAATATTGCTTACCAGTTCAGCCTCCAGTTCACCGTTGCCTCGCCAGATGGTGTTGCCCTGGCGGAACTCATGGGGAATGCGGTCCGTAATCTCCGGCTCGCGCGTGTTCTGGCTCATGCTCAGACGCAGGCGGCGTTTACTGTCGAGGTGATGCAGCAGGTGAAAGCTGGGTAACCAGTGAGTATCGGTTGAGATGCCGGAATCGCCTTCGGCGCTGAAGGAATCCTGGCTGAGTTCATAGGTGCTCATATGAACTCCGGCCTCAAACAGTGTATTGGGGGTCAGCTGCCAGCGGTCGAGAGCAAAGGCACTGAGGCGGTTTTCTTTGTAATCGTAGTTGTAGGGCAGGCCGCTGCGGTCGCTGTTGCTGGTCAGGATGGCATTACTGAGGCTGCCGCTTACGCGCTTCATCTGCTGCATGCTGAGGCCGATGCTCCAGCGGTGTTCGTTACGGGTCTCGTTCAGCTGCCAGCCGAACTGGTAACGGCTGTCATCAATCTGATTGGTCTGAGCGATGCTGGTCGGGTTGTTCTGGCTCAGGCGGGTATCCTGATCAAACTGTTCGGCAACAAAAAAAGCATCAAGCGACAGGTGTTGCCAGTTGAGGCGCATGTTGCCGCCTAAGCGTTGTGTAACACGCTCGCTGTCGCGTTCCGTTCTGGTGTCCGTCAGTTGTGGCGTTTGCTGACTGCTTGGGCTGTTCAGCGGGTGCAATCCGCGCAGCTGGTCGTCGTTGTCGGCCTGCAGGTACAGGGCATAGAGGTGTAATGGATGGCGGTCATTGAATAACGTGTCGAAGCTGAGCAGCAGACTGCGGCTCAGCTCACGGTTGTACTCGCGCCAGTCGTCGTTGCCTGCTGGTGTGCGGCTGAAGCCTTCACTGTCCTGACGGGCGAGGCGGCGTTCGGCGCTGAGGTGCAGTGGCGAGTCGCCACCAATCAATTGTGCTGAGGCGGCCAGCTGGGCATTTAATGCTGCGCCACCGCCACTGACCTGTATCCGGTTATCGCTATAAGCATCGTGCAGCACGACATTGATGGTTCCGGCAGCACCTCCGCCGGCGTCGAGATCGGCGCGGGAATTGCGGTCAATTTCAATGTGGTGCACCAGACTGGCCGGAATCTGACGGGTGTTAAGACTGCTGTTGCCGGCCCCGCCGAGCAGTGGATGGCCGTTGATCAGCAGGGCCAGATACTGCGAAGACAATCCGTGCAGCTGAATTTCCAGCTCGCCATCCGGCTGCCAGCCAAGGCTGACACCGGGCAGACGCTGCAGCAGGTCGAACAGGGTTTGCGGTGCGTAGTAGCGGAAATCCTCAGCCAGATAGATTTCCTGCGGATAGGCAACGGTATTGAGCGGCTGTGGCAGCGCCCGGGTATGATGGGTGACCAATAGGGCGGCAACCAGCAATAAAGGCTTTAAATGCCAAGTGGTCATGCCACCTTCCCGCATGCTGCTATCTCCCTGAATGAGTTCAACCGTTCTGTACGCAGAGCAGTTTAAAGCCTTTATCCTGCACCATAATTTCAACCTGACGGAATTGCTCGGCCGCCCAGTCTTCGTATGGCAGGTGGCGGTTGGCAACAATCCACATCTGGCCATCCCGGGTCAGATGCTGGCGGGCTTCACTGAACAAGCGGCGGGCAAATTCGTAGTCGGTTTCTTTGCCGAGATGAAATGGTGGGTTACTGAACAGGTAATCGAACTTACCTTCGATGCTGCTCAGACCATCGCTGGCCAGAATTGCGGCAGGCAGGTTCAGACGTACGCTGTTCAGTTGGCTGCTGCGGATGGCAAAGGCATCGATATCGGCGAGGGTTATATCCAGCGCCGGTTCGGCAGCTTTCATGCTCAGACCAATAACCCCGGAACCGCAGCCAAGATCCAGCAGCTTACCGTGGGCTGGTGCAGGAACATGCTCCAGCAGCAGCGCGGTGCCGGTATCCAGTTTGCCATGGCTGAAGACCCCCGGCAGGGTCAGGTAGGCCTGCTCCTGCCAGTTAAACGACTGGGCCTGCTTCAGCCAGTTAAATTCGTTGTTGACCCGGAGTTGCAGGTTCCAGAGGCTGCAATGGCGGGCCGAGTCGGTTTTTTCGCTGCTTTCGCTCAGTGCCGCGCAGGCTTTACCGATGCTTTTACCACCAGCGTCGTTAGCGCCGACGATCCAGCATTCCTGTACCTGAGTGGCAACCAGCTGAAGCAGTGCCAGGGCCTGCTGCTTGGCTTTCGGCCACAGCAGAATGACCTGTTTGTCCGTAATATCCTGTGGCTGCGGAATGGCAAAACGCACCTGCGGTTCCCCCAGCGGCCGGTATGCCTGAGCGGTCAGCCAGTCCCAGGTCAGAACCTGAGCGCCTGTGGTTTTCAGCAGTGTTTGCCAGCCGGCGGGTAAATCGGCTTCCGCACCAATAATCAGAGTGTCGGCGGTAATCAGGTCGGGATGACGTAACAGTAATTCGTATACAGCAGTGCTCATTCGGGCAGGCTCGTCAGCAGGTCGCGGATGGTCAGGGCCGCCTGGTGGATGTCATCGCCAAGGGTTATCAGACCATGGGCGAGCAGGGCGCTTTGATGGTTCGTGTTATGCCCGCTGACAAATACCGGCAAACCGCCTTCGCGGGCCAGGCGCTGCAACTGACCAAGCTGCATGTCGTTCTGGTCATTGCCAATGTGAAGCACTGCCGCCTGCCAGGGTCTGGCCTGCAGCAGTTCCGTGAGTTGATCCGGGGTCAGCATGCCGCTGAACCAGACCGGATGCAGGCCCAGCTGTTTCAGCAGTATGGCTGACTGTAACTGTTGGATATCGTCTTCCCAGGTGCAGTTTGCTATCAGTATCAGTGGTGACTGCCCGCTGTCCGGATCATCGCCGGTGTTGTCACTTAGCCGCGCTGCCAGACGGGACTGCAGAATTGCAGAGTAAAACCGCAATCTGGCCACTCCCAGTGTCTGGCTGCTGTTGTCGCGCAGATGGTGATACAGCGGTATAAACAGGAAACGCATCGCCACATCAACGGGAAAGAACTGACCAACTTCGTGGAATAAGTCAGCTACCTGTTGATCGTCAAAATCCTGTACGGACTTATGCAGCCGTTCGCGATAGTGCTGCCACTGTGAAGGTCTGGCCGGCGTGCTGATTGGTGCTTCAGGCAGCTCTTCGCCATTATTGATCATGGCCTGAGCCTGGGAGATGGGGATGCCGCGGTTGAGCAGAGCTACGACCTGACGGATTAGGCGGATATCCTGCTCTGTGTAGAGACGGTGCCCCTTCGCCGTGCGTTTGGGTGTAATCAGGCCATAGCGCCGTTCCCAGGCACGCAGAGTGATGGCGTTGACTCCGGTCTCACTGGAGACGATCCGGATCGGGTAATAGGCCATTTGTGAATCGCTTGCGGGGTTTGACATCGCCGGTGGTTCTCCGCTGGCTCTGGTGTTACTGATTCCGGGGTTATAGCGTGCCGGAGTGTGGCTGTGCAAAGTTGTTCAGATTCTATAAGTACTTATACACAAAGTAAAAAAGAGCAATGCAATAAAGCGCCTACTTGACCGCAGGCGGCCTGGAAATTACCTTGGGCGGACTAAAAAATGGAGGCAACCATGGTCAATGACCTGAACGACGAGCAGGGCCCTATCAGTCTGGAATTGTTGAAGAAGGCCGTTGATGCGTCCAATGACGGAATTGTTATCGCAGAGCAGGAAGGTGATGACAATATTCTGATTTATGTGAATAAAGCGTTTGAGCGCCTGACTGGCTACCGTGCCGATGAAATTCTTTATCAGGATTGCCGTTTTCTGCAGGCGGGTGACCGTGATCAGGAAGGGTTGACCACTATCCGCAGCGCAATCAGTGATGGCAAAAGCTCACGGGTTATTCTGCGTAACTATCGCAAAGATGGCAGTCTGTTCTGGAACGAGCTGAGTATCTCTCCGGTTTATAACAGTGAGGATCAGCTGACTTATTACATCGGTATTCAGAAAGATGTAACGGCTCAGGTAGAGTTTGAAGAGCGTGCTCTTAAGGCAGAGCAGGCACTTGCTGAGCTGCGTGCGCAGGGCCGCTGAGTGGTCAGTGCTTGGTAAGCCGTTAGTGCAAATATAAAAAAGGGAGCCTGTGCTCCCTTTTTTATGGCTGTGAATAAGTGCGGTAGCGCTTATTTGGCAGCTTCTGCAGCTTTAACGATCATGCCGCGGGCTTCTTCAGCGTTGCCCCAGCCCTGAACCTTAACCCACTTGCCTTTTTCCAGATCTTTGTAGTTTTCAAAGAAGTGAGAAATCTGGTCACGCAGCAGCTGCGGAACATCGTCGATGTCATTTACATCGTTGTAGATCTGAGTCAGCTTCTGGTGTGGAACCGCAACCAGCTTGGCATCGCCGCCGGCTTCGTCTTCCATGTTCAGTACGCCAACCGCACGGGCACGAATAACAGAACCTGGCTGTACCGGGTAAGGAGTGATCACCAGTACATCCAGTGGGTCACCGTCGTCGGCCAGTGTGTTTGGGATGTAACCGTAGTTGGCCGGATAAAACATAGGGGTAGCCATGAAACGGTCAACCAGCAGGCAGTCCATGTCTTTATCGATTTCATATTTGATCGGCGCGTGGTTGGCCGGAATTTCGATAACAACGTAGAAATCGTTAGGCAGGTCTTTACCGGCCGGAATGGAGTTGTAGCTCATAGGAGTTTCCCAGGGGTTAATGAACAGAATGCGCGGATTATATCGGCTGGGCCTTGCTCTGTCAGTCTGCCATAAGTATAAAGCGCGTCCGACGTTTACCGATGAGACTCTGGCGCCTAAACTCCCTTAAAGCTTCTGAAATAAGCCCGTGCCTGTTTCTGTTACCTCAGATGTACGGTCCGATGCCGGTTTTGGCCGATGGGACCTGCAGCTGCCAAGTGCTTGCCGGGATTTCTGGTGTGTGGAATGACCCAAATAACCATGTCAAAAATTTCAAGAATTATCAGTCTGTGTGGTGCGCTGCTTGTGTCAGATGCACTGCTGGCGGATGAGTACGACGATTTTGAGCTGGATGCGCCTTTTGTCCTGGATGACGATATACCGGTGGTGCTGACCGCATCCCGCCTTAAGCAACCGCGTGCAGAGGTGCCCGCCAGTGTTACGGTAATTGAGGCCGCCCAGATTGCGGCCTGGGGCGTCCGTACTCTGCCGGAGCTGATGCGCTTTGTGCCGGGCATGAGCATGGGCCATGGCGATGATGAGAATAATGCATCCATCGCCTATCACGCCTCTAACCCCAGCATTATGCGTCGTCTGCAGGTGCTGGTGGATGGTCGTTCGGTCTTCAAGGCGGGTATTGCTTCGGTTGTCTGGGACGATATTCCGGTGGCCATGGAGGATATTCTGCGTATTGAGGTCACCCGTGGCCCGAACGCGGCCAGTTACGGTGCAAACTCCTTTTTGGGTGTGATCAATATCGTCACCAAGCATCCGGGAGATACTCTGGGCACCCGTGTGCGCTACCGCAACGGTAATAATGGCGTGGACGATGCTTTTGTCAGCTACTCGGGGGAGAGTAATCAGAACAGCTACCGCATTACCGCGCAGATTCGCGCCGATGATGGTTATGACGGACGTTATGCCCGCAATGGTGATGATGACTACCGTGACAGTAAACGTCATGGCTTTATAACCGCCTACTTCAACCGCCCGGTGGACAGCACAACCCAACTTAATATACAGGCATCGCTGAAGCAGGGGCATACTGATATCCGCCGCGAATCTTATGAACTGGATGCGCCGGATCAGGATACTCATCAGGGGTATCTGTGGACCCGGCTGCGTAAAGAGTTCAGCACCGATCACAGCTCTCACCTGCAGGCCTACTGGCAGGTTGATAATCGCCAGCAGCTGAGTGCGGCTTGCTTGCCTACGATATCGCTCGATCCGGGATTATTCGCGCTGTATCAGGAGAACCCGCAGTGGGCGAATACTGTATTCGGTATTTCGACGCTGGTTGGTACGACCCCAGGTGACCAGCTGATTGGCGGGATCGCCACCGGAGCAGTTACACCGGATCAGGTTGAAGCGGCTGTGTTGGCCAGTCAGGGAACGGAACTGGACATAACCCAGGAACAGCTGGACAGTGCCGGAGCGATTTATCTGCGTGGTTTTAATGGCAGTGATTTTTCTCAGCTGAAACAGACTGCATGTGGCGATACCCGGCGGGAAATGCGCGAAGAGCGCTACGATATTGAATGGCAGGACACTGTACAGTGGAGTGACACTTTCCGTACCGTTTCCGGCGCCAGTTTCCGTCGCGATCAGGTCGATTCAGAAACCTATTTCAACGGTAAAGTACATAACGATACCTACCGTTTGTTTGCCAATGCTGAATGGCGGATGACGTCATACCTGCTGCTGAATGCCGGCGGTATGTACGAAATGGAAGATACCAACGACAACGCATTTTCACCGCGAATAGCCCTTAACTGGTTGCTGGCGCCACAGCACAGTATCCGACTGGTGTATTCCGAAGCGGTACGTTCACCTGACCTGCTGGAACAGGACCCGGAATATTCCGTTCGTGTAAGGAATCTGGAGAGTAATTACCTTAACCTGAGTGACAGCAGAATTTTCGTGAATCAGACACCTGATTCACGCGATCTTCAGCATGAAAAAATTGCCAGCACCGAGATTGGCTACTACGGAAAATTTTCTGACCTTAATCTGGAGATGGATGTCAAAGTCTATCAGGATAAACTGACACAGCTTATTTCTGACCATATTGCCCTGAATTCTTTATCGGTTGAATCGGATACTAAGATGAATGTCAATGGCGCCGAAATGCAGTTACAATGGCAGGCTGACAGCCATAACTGGTTCTGGATGACTGCAGCTTATATTGATGCGGATGTAACTCTTGGCGATACCTCCGAACTGACAGAAAAACAGCGTCGCTCACTGTCCGTGGTCGAGCTGCGGCAGACTGCGAAAGATAATCTGGTGATGAGCTGGCATCATCAGGGTGAAGACTGGAGTCTTACCGCTTCGCATTTCTGGCTGGATGCTTATAACGGCTCTAATCGTTATCGGCGTTATGAAATTAATACCAGAAAGACATGGTCGATCGGGCGTTATCATCCGTGGGCCGGTTTTTTTGTACAGCATCTGATCGATGATAATTCCCTGACTTATGCCGATCAGCGTTATTCAACCCGCGACTTGTATTACTTTCAGGTAGGGCTCGATTTTTAATGGATTTCTGTTGCAAGGATGCACACAAACTTTATCGCTGGCTTGCGGCATGTTTACTCACATGTTTGCTGGCGCTTCCTGTACAGGCTGACAATACCCAGATTGCATTTGTTGTTCATGAGAAGCTGCCCTCCGTTGAACAGTTACTGCAAAAAACGGCTGAGCGTCTGGATATTACAGCGGAATTACGTCTGCTGAATAATCCGCCACCCACTGGCTGGCAATCTTATGCTGCGGTTGTTCTGGTTGGTCCTCAGGCTCTGGAAGCCTGGTCTTTTGCTGAAAGCCCTCCTGCGGTTGCAGTGTTTGTCAGCCGTGATGCGGTTGCAGCCGTCAGTTCGAAGCTGGCTTCCGCGTTGTACCTCGAACCTCCGCTGAAGCGACAGATCGCTCTGGCTAAAAGTATTCTTGGTGCAGATCGCCCGCTGGGGGTTCTGATGCAGGATAAATCGGAGTGGAAAAACTCCGGGCTATCCTCGCTGCCTTTACAGCAATCACTGGTTACACCGTACTTCGTTGATCAATACGAGAATCTTAATCGTGCTTTGTTGGATCTGTTAAAAAACAGCCACGCATTAATTGGTACGTACGATACCGAACTGTACAGCTCGACCAATATCAAAAATATTTTGATTACGGCTTACCGGCAGAATAAACCCTTAATCGGTCCCTCCAGTGCCTATATCAAGGCTGGGGCTCTGGCGACGACATACAGCGATATTGATGATGTTGCACATCGCCTCAGTGAAATGCTTCTGACCGGCCTGAAAGAACATGTATGGCCTGACGCAGATTATAATCCCTACTTTAAAGTCCGTTATAACCAGCAGGTTGGTCGCTCCCTGAATCTGCTGCTGCCCGATGCGGAATCTCTGGCGTCGCAACTGACAAAAGATGAGAGGGAGCACTGATGAGCCTCAGGCAGTGGTCAATCCGGCGGAGAATCCTGCTGGTAGGGACCGTGCCGGCTCTCATTGTTGTTCTGCTGTTAACCACTTATCACATGGTTAACCGCTGGTCGGATATCCGCAAAGAAAATCAGAGTATTGCCCGTATCGTGTTGGAGAATATCGGTGTTACGGCGGAATACCCGATCATTTCCGGCAATTACGAATTACTCTTCCCTTTGGTGCACGCCGCATTATCACAACCGGCGATTGTCTCGATCCGGATTCACGACGCTGCCGGGCGGGTGTTGCTGGATAATCAGACAGAACGGTTTGCTGAAGTACCTGCAGAAGATATCCGTTATCTGCGCTATGACATTGTCCGTCAGGTGCAGAGTCTGGATGAGTTTTCTGAATTTGGTGATGGCTCTACCGAGGCTAAAACACTGGGCTATATCCGTCTGGGTATGGCAGACACCTTTACCCGTGACCGCGAAATATCCATTCTGCGTCAGTCATTACTGGTCGGGCTTGGCGTTGTGTTGTTGGCTTTTTTCATCGGCCGTGCTGCCTCTCTGTCGATCATTCCTTCTCTGGAAAAACTGTCACTGTTTATTGCCAGACTGGCTAATGGCAATTCCAATGAGCGTATAAAAGTTGATGACGGTGCTGAAATCGGCCACCTTCAGGTGAATGCCAACCAGTTAGCACAGTCACTGCAACAGGCCGAAAAAGATCAGCAAAGCTATACCCGGCAACTGATGAGCGAACAGCAGAAAACCCAGCAGGCAAGTCGGGCGAAGAGTGAGTTTCTGGCAATGATGAGCCATGAATTACGCACGCCATTAAATGGTGCTATCGGTATGCTGCAGCTGCTGGATCAGGATATCAGCCGGGAAGAGTTTAATGACTATAAACGTACAGCCGATCAATCGCTGACGCACCTGACGCAACTGCTGGAAGATGTTCTGGTGGTGGTCGACACCGAGAAAAATAAACTTCCGGTAGTATTTAAAGAACAGAAATTACCTGATGTGCTGAATAACCTGATTCAGGATTTTTCACATCGTGCACTGGATAAAGAGCTGTCGCTGGTGGTTGATTACGACACCGAGTTACAACGGAATGCAATTCGCTTTGATCCTTCGCTGGTGCGCCAGGTTGTGCGCCATCTGGTTGATAACGCCATTAAGTTTACTGACAGTGGTATGGTCGTTGTGCAGTTGCAATTGGTTAAAAATAATAACCATGACTGGCTCAGCATCAGTGTCACAGACACCGGTATTGGTATTCCTGAAGATCATAAACAGCGCGTGCTGGAAGCGTTTGCCCAGGTTAACTCTTCTTTTAACCGGCGCCATGCCGGTGTCGGTCTTGGCCTGACTATTACTCACCATATCAGCCGGATTCTCGGTGGCCATATAGAAATCAGCGATGGCATTAACGGCGGCACCCGGGTGTTGGTGGATTTTCCTCTGGGGCACTCGCCAGTGAGTGAAGCCGTTGAACCCCAGGGAGTAGCCCATGGCTTACGCACCCTGATCGTGGAAGATAACCCGGTTAATTCCAAAGTGGCGGAAAAAATGCTGCTGAAAGTCTGCCCGCAGATGCAGATCAACAAAGTCAGCTCCGGGGAGGAATCGCTGGAACGGGTAAAAACCCAGCAGTTCGATCTGATTCTGATGGATTGCCAGATGCCCGGGCTCGACGGTTTTGAAACAACCAGGCGCCTGCGCGAATCCGGACTAACCACCCCAATCGTCGCCTGCACCGCCAATACCACTGATCAGATTCAGGACAAATGCCGGGCAGCAGGGATGGATGATTATCTGGCCAAACCGCTGAAAGTTGCCACGGTAGAGGCGATGGTTAATAAATGGCTGCAGCGTACCAGCCAGGAATGCTGAACAGAGGATTGCAGCTATAAAAAAAGCCCGCTGGTGCGGGCTTTTTTCTGTCTGTGTCTGGCTCAGATCAGGCGTGGTAACGGACAACGGTTTCCACTTCATCGGCCGATCCCATTACTACCGAAACGCGCTGGTGAATACTGGTTGGCTCGACCGCCATAATATCTTCAAAGGCGGTCGATGCTTTACCGCCAGCCTGCTCGACCAGCATGCTCATCGGATTGCCTTCGTACATCAGACGCAGTTTACCGGGCTTTTGTGGTTCACGGCTGTCGTAAGGGTACATAAAAATACCGCCACGGGTCAGGATGCGGTGAATTTCGGCAACCATGGAAGCAATCCAGCGCATATTGTAACGCTTGCCCAGCGGACCTTCTTCACCGGCCAGCAGATCTGCCACGTAGTTCTGCATTTGCGGCAGCCAGAAACGCTGGTTGGACATATTGATCGCAAATTCTTTGGTGGTGACCGGAATCTGAACGTTCTCGCGCTGAAGGAAGAATTCTCCAACGCGCGGATCAAGGGTAAAGGTATGAGTGCCATTCCCCGTGGTCAGTACCAGCAGAGTAGAGGGGCCGTACAGAACATAGCCGGCAGCAACCTGCTGTTTACCGCTTTGCAGGTAAGTGGCTTCGTGGGTGGCATCGTCATTGGCTGATGCTTTCAGAATGGAGAAGATGGTGCCGACGGTGACGTTCACATCGATATTGGACGAACCATCCAGCGGATCGAATAGTACCAGCAGCTCACCGTCCGGGTTGCAGGCGACTGGGTCGGCTTCTTCTTCACTGGCCATGCCTTTGACTTCCGGCATGCCTTTCAGGCAGTACTTGATCAGATCGTTGGAGATAACGTCGAGCTTCTTCTGGCACTCACCCTGTACGTTTTCCTGCTCTGCACTGCCGAGAACACCGGCCAGAGAGCCCATATGTAAACGGTAGGCGATATCTTTACAGGCCACCATCAGTCCATCGATGACGGCCACCAGAGCCTGATCATCGCAGTGGTGGTCTAAAAAAGTCCGTAAGCGCTGCATCTTGTCTTCCCCAAAGGTCGGAATCTGTTCAAATTGCGGCGCATACTACCTTAATTACCAGCGGATTTCAGCGCTGCTGTCAGGAAAAGCCGGCCGGCGTTGGCGGAATTGCAGGTAAATTATCGCCGTTAGCGGATGCTTTAGCGCAGAACAGCCCTTGGTGCTTGGGTACAGAGAGCGTTATCAGTACACTAGCCGCCTGACTGGTTGATCTGGAAACGACAGAAACTATGCGTCTGCACATTCTTGGTATCTGCGGCACCTTTATGGGCTCTCTGGCACAGCTGGCCAAACAGCTCGGGCATGAGGTTTCCGGCAGTGATGCCGGCGTTTATCCGCCCATGAGCGACCAGCTCGAAGCCGCCGGCATTGTCCTGAGCGAAGGCTTTGATCCGGCTAATATTCCCGCCGATACCGATCTGGTGATTATCGGCAACGCCATGTCGCGCGGTAACCCTTCTGTTGAACATGTCCTCAGCCGTGGTTTGCCCTATATGTCCGGCCCGCAGTGGCTGGGGCAGTATGTGCTGCGTGGCCGCTGGGTAGCGGCGGTATCCGGTACCCATGGCAAGACCACGACCAGCAGCATGCTGGCCTGGATTCTGGAATACGCCGGGATGAAACCCGGCTTCCTGATTGGTGGTGTACCGCAGAATTTTTCGGTGTCAGCCCGTCTCGGTGATTCGCCGTTTTTCGTCATCGAAGCCGACGAATACGACACTGCGTTTTTTGATAAACGCTCGAAATTTGTTCATTACCAGCCACGTACGCTGATTATGAACAACCTCGAATTTGACCACGCCGATATCTTCCCGGATCTGGCCGCCATTGAACGCCAGTTCCATCATCTGCTGCGTACAGTGCCGGCCAATGGCCAGATTGTGCTGCCTGCCGGTGAAGACGCTCTGGAACGGGTGCTGGCGCAGGGCTGCTGGACGCCGGTAGTACGCTTCAGTGAACAGGACGACGCCGACTGGCAATGGCGTCTGGATGCTGCCGATGCCTCGGTGTTCAGTCTGCGTCACGTTGCTGCTGGGAGCGGAGAGAGCGGGGCCGGCGATCAGGCGGCTCAGGTGCGCTGGAATCTCACCGGTTTACACAATGTCAGTAATGCCATCGCCGCAATGCTCGCCGCCCGTCATATGGGCGTTACACCGCCAATCGCTGCGGCTGCGCTGAGTGAATTCGCCTCGGTGAAGCGCCGTATGGAGCTGGTGGGTGAGACTTCCGGCATTCAGGTTTACGACGATTTTGCTCACCATCCGACGGCCATCACCACAACGCTCGAAGGCGCCCGTGCGCGTCTGCAGCAGGAAAATCCGCAGGGCCGCATTCTGGCGGTGCTGGAGCCACGTTCCAACACCATGAAACTGGGGGTGCATAAATCCGAGCTGGCGGCGTCGGTTGCTGCGGCGGATCTGGCGTTCTGGTTTCAGCCGGACAACATTGACTGGTCACTGGCTGAGGTGGCTGCCGCCAGCCGCATTGCCGGCCAGAGTTTTACCGATCATCAGGCGCTGATCTCCGCGGTTGTCGCCGCGGCCCGCCCCGGTGACCGTATTGTGGTGATGTCGAACGGCAGCTTCGCCGGTATGCCGCGTAAATTGCTGGCAGCGCTGCAGCAGCGTGAGGGCAGTGTATGAATTCGCGCATTTGTGTCGCCATTACCGGCGCCTCCGGCAGCCTGTATGCGTTGCGGCTGATTGAGGTCTTGCTGGCTGCTGGCGGGCAGGTGGATGTGATTGTGTCGAAAGCCGCGCAGCTGGTATTCGCCACCGAAACGCCGCTGGCCCTGCCGGGCAATCCCGCCGCTCAGGCAACTTTTTTACAACAGTATTTTCAGGTGGATGATACGCAGCTGCGGGTGTTTGGCCGCGAAGACTGGATGGCGCCCTGGGCTTCAGGTTCCGGTCAGCCTGGCCCGCTGGTGATCTGTCCGTGCTCCACGGGTACGTTGTCAGCCATTGCTACCGGTGCCAGTAATAACCTGATTGAGCGTGCCGCCGATGTGGCGCTGAAAGAACGGCGCAAGCTGATTCTGGTGCCGCGTGAGACGCCGTATTCAGAAATTCACCTGCAGAATATGCTGACGCTGACGCGCATGGGCGCGGTAATTCTGCCGGCCAGTCCGGGTTTTTATCATGAACCGCAGAGCATTCAGGATTTAATCGATTTTATTGTCGCGCGTATTCTCAACCAGTTGGGCATCGAACAGCAGCTGATGCCGGCCTGGGGCAAGGATAACGTGCCGCAGTAGTGGCATTATCCGGCAAACCGGTGCGTGCTGGGCGCTGACCACCGGGATACATTTCAGAACGTTTAATTATCAGTGATTGGGGAAGTAAGCATGAACGAGCAACAACCAGAGGCACAGGAAGTGGATTACCCGAAATGGATTGGCCTGGGTTTTATTGCCGGTATTGTCGTCGCCGTGCTGGCGCTGGAATATTATGGTTTCATTGCTCATCCGTCCGAGCAGGACAGTGCGGTGGTGGATGAATTCCGCTTACTGGCGATTACGCCGGAAAGCGATCTGAAAATTTCCCAGAAAGACTCTGGTAAAACAGCATTCTGCGTTGGTGGTTACCTGTTGCTGCGTCCGGATAATGGTAAAGAAGTAGCCGGCATTCTGGTTGATCAGAAAAACCGTGGCATTCATTGCCGTCACAGCATGAATGCCCAGACCGACCGTGACACTGCAGGCAGTAATGCGGCCGCCGACAATACCGCCGTCAGCGATACTGAAGCAGCCCCGGGCGAGACCAGCACGGCACAATAATAAAAATAATACTCAGCAGATAAATTATGCATTCTCTTTTCTCACCTTCTTTCGTGCGGGTCTGTTCTTTCTGTCAGGCGCGCGCGCGCCATATGCTCTGCGCGGCTGTTTTATGCGGCGCGGTCTTGGGCAGCAATCACAGCCTTGCCGCACTGAATGATCTCGATAACGACGGTATTGCCGATCATCTCGATACCGACCGCGATGGCGATGGCGTATCCAACTTCCTGGAACAGGCGGCGGGGACAGACCCCGACGTTGCCGACCAGACCGATGTGGATAATGACGGTATTCCGGATGCCATTGACGACGACTGGGATAACGATGGGGTGGTGAACCGCAAGGATGACTTCCCGCAGGACGGCAGCGAATGGCTGGATACCGACCGCGATGGTGTTGGCGATAATGCCGACCGCGATATTGATAACGATGGCATCCGTAACGACCTCGAAGTACAGCTGAATTACGACCCGCGCGACAGCCGCTCGACTCCGGTTGATCGTGACGGTGACGGCTGGCCGGATTTGCTCGATACCGATATGGACAACGACGGTGTTGATAACGCCGAAGATGCCTTTCCGCTGAATGCCAAAGAATGGGCCGACCTGGATGGTGATGGTATCGGCGATAACGCCGACCCTGATCTGGATAACGATGGCGTGAGTAACGAGCTGGAACTCAGGGCCGGTACTGACCCGCGTGACCGCGCCTCGGTGCCGCCGGATCTCGACCGCGACGGTATTCCGGATACACTCGATGATGATATGGATGGCGATGGCGTTGCCAATGCGCAGGATCTGTACCCGCAGGATGCGCGTGAATCAGCGGACACCGATGGTGATGGTGTACCGGATAATCAGGATGTGGACGCCGATGGCGACGGTATTCCCAATGTGTTTGAGATGCATCTGGGCACCGACCCGCTGGATGCTTCGAGCAAACCGGCGGACGCCGACAACGACTCCATGCCGGACACCTTTGATACCGACCGCGACGGTGATGGTACCGAAAACCGTTTTGACGCCTTCCCTGATGATAAAAACGAATGGCGTGATACCGATGGCGATGGCATAGGCGATAACGCCGACCCTGATCGTGATAACGATGGCTTCAGTAATGACATTGAACAACAGGCCGGCAGCGATGACCTTGACCCGCGGAACAAACCGGCGGATCTGGATCAGGACGGCATAGCCGATGTGGTTGATGCTGATATCGATGGCGATGCCATTGCCAATGAACTGGATGCTTTCCCGCTGGATCGCAGCGAGTGGGCCGACTTTGACGGCGATGGTGTCGGCGATAACAGCGATACCGATCAGGATAACGATGGCATCGACAACGAATACGAACGCACGCTGGGCTTTAATCCGATGGATGCGACCAGTGTGCCGTTCGACCTTGATGGCGACGGCATTCCCGATGCCCTCGACAGCGACCTTGATGGCGATACCTTAGGCAATGCCATCGATCGTTTCCCGCGTGACCCGCTGGAGTGGAACGATATCGACAACGACGGCATCGGCGATAACAGCGATCCGGACCGCGATGGTGATGGTATCCGCAATGATCATGAGTTGCTGGCCGGTACCGATCCGGCGGATGCTGCCTCGGTGCCTGCCGACCTTGATGGCGACCGTCTGCCGGATGTCATCGATGACGATATGGACGGTGACGGCCATCTGAACGAGGCGGATGTCTTTCCGCGCAACCCACGTGAATGGGCTGATCTGGATGGCGATGGCACGGGCGACAACAGCGACAGCGATATCGACGGTGACGGCATCCGTAATGACTGGGAAGTGCAGTTAGGCTTCGATCCGCGTGATGCGCAAAGCAAACCGGCTGATCTTGACGATGATGGCATTCCCGACGTGCTCGACAGCGATATGGATGGCGATGAGGTGGCTAACGCCGCCGATGCTTTCCCGCGTGACGTCAGCGAATGGGCCGATATGGACGGTGATGGTACTGGCGATAACAGCGATGACGATATTGACGGCGATGGCATCAGCAACGACTACGAAGTGGCGCTGAACACCGATCCGCACGATGCACGCAGCACGCCGGCCGATCTTGACCGCGATGGCATTCCCGATGCGCTGGACGATGACCGGGATGGCGATGGTCATCTTAACGAGGCCGATATTTTCCCGGATGACCGCCGAGAATGGGCGGATCTGGATGGTGATGGTATCGGCGATAACCGCGATCCGGACCGCGACGGTGATGGCTATGCCAACACCGTCGAACAGCAGGAAGGTACAGACGAATGGTCTGCGACCAGCTTCCCTGACCACGAGCCGCCGGTTCTCGATTACGTGCGCTGGTCTGCGACGGAGCCGACTCTGGTGCAGGGTATGGCCTATGACGACGGTATGGGGCTGGCGCGTATCTGGTTGCAAAGCCCGGCCGGAGATATCTGCGAAGGTGAAATTATTTACACCGGCCACTTCCGCGTGCCCTGTGCGCTTAAAGCAAACAGTGAACGCTGGCAGCTGCTGGCGGAAGATAAGGCAGGAAATCAGACAGAACAGTGGCTGGGCAGCAGCGACTGAGGCCGATTGTTCTGCCTGCCTATCACTACAATAAACTACAAGACCGACGTTTAGCCCGGCGCAGACTGGGCTAGGCTGAAACAGATGCCTCTGGCATGTGTTTCAGCATTTTTCAGGGAAAGGTCATGTCGCTCAATTGTGTGTTCTGTAATAAACCGGTCTTTGGTCTGGGTGGATTGACGGTTCCGCTGAAGGGACCGGCCCATCAACAGTGTTTTCAGGCGTACAACGTGCTGAAACGCACCTTTCAGAAGCTGGATATTACCGCGCTGAATGATGATGAATTACGGGATCTGAAGGATCTGGTGCTGGCCGAAGAGAATGATCGTCGCCGCCAGAATGAGCCTGACGGCGATGATATTGAGCTGTTTTAAGCGGACAAGGTCAGGATCAGGGCTACAGCCTGAACTTTAACAGCAGCGCGTTAAGCTGCTCTGCCAGCCGCGCCAGCTCCTGACTGGATGCATGGGTCTGGTTGGCACCGGCCGATGTCTGGAACGACAAATCACGGATAGCGACCAGATTCTTATCCACTTCACGGGCAACCATTGCCTGTTCTTCGGCCGCGCTGGCAATGTTCAGATTCTGCTCGTTGATGTTGCTGATCAGGCCGGTAATTTCTCCTAATGATGTTCCTGCTTCGTTGGCCATTTTCAGTGTATTCATGGCCCAGCGGTTGCTGTTTTCCATATTAACGACCGCAGCATCGGTGGCAGTCTGTACCGTCTGGATCATGCGTTCGATTTCTTTGGTGGATTCCTGAGTACGGTGCGCCAGAGCCCGGACTTCATCAGCGACCACAGCAAAGCCCCGGCCTGACTCTCCGGCACGGGCTGCTTCAATGGCGGCATTCAGTGCCAGCAAATTAGTCTGTTCAGCGATGGCGCGGATAACATCAATCACCTGGCCAATGTCTTTTACGTTACCTGCCAGTGCCGAAATGCCATCAGCGGTATTGCTGATCTCACCCGCCAGCTGATCAATGGTGCGGATGGTTTCATCCAGCGTGTTCTGCCCCTGGCGAGCCTTGTCATTGACCTGCTCGGAATTGGATGACGTGGTACTGGCACTGTTTGCCACTTCATCCACGGCTACGGTCAGTTCGTTAACGGCCGTGGCTGCCTGCTCCAGCTGAGCGCTCTGCTGGTGGACGATTTCACTGGATTCGTTAGTCACTACACTGAGTTCTTCCGAGGTGGTGGATAACTGCTGTGAAGAATCGGCGATATGGTTCAGCGTGTTGCGCAGTTGTTCCTGCATCTGATGCATGGCGGCCATCATGTCTGCGGCTTCGTCACTCCCATGGTCGCTGATGCGGTGGCTCAGATCGCCACTGGCGATGCGCTGTGCCGCGCTGACGGCGTTTTCCAGTGGGGTAACAATGCTCTGGCTGAACAGGCTGGCGAGAATAATCACCGCCAGCAACGCCACACCAATAGCAATATAAATGGCCATGCTGGACGTGCTGTAAGTTGTGGCTGCATTGGTTACAGCGTGGTTGGCTACCTCACCTTCGTAGCGGGCAAGATCGTTCAGGGCTTCGGTAATGCCGATACTCAGGGCATCAATATGCTGTACGCGCAAGCGCTGCACGGCTTCCATATCACCCCTGGCAACCAGACCCAGCAGCTGCTGCAGGCGCTGATCGTATTCGTTTTTATCAGCGATGATGCCGTCTAATTTTTGTCTGGCTTCGGGCGTATCTGCGCGGCCTTTCATATCCGCTTCGGCGGCTTTATAGCTTGTGGTCACTTCGGCCAGACGGCGGCTGAACTGGTCGCTTTGCTCTTTCGTCTGGCTGTTGACCAGGTTGACGGCATACAGACGGGTGTAGAGGAAATCGCGGCGCATCTCGCCGATCCCTTCAACCTTGGGCAGGCTTACCTTACCCAGCATGTTGATGCTGTTGTTCAGCTGGCTGAGTTGTTGGGTGGCAAACAGACCGAGTGCAAGGGTGATAAGGCCCAGAAGGCCAAAGAAAAGCATTGCACGTTTGGCAACGCGCATATTTCTTAACATCGTGTTCTCCGTTTTCTCTGAAGTAATGAACCGTCCAGGCCGCAGATTGGTATTAATAGAATGGCTGGGCGGGAAAGGTGAGAACTTAATGTTAGATTACTTTTTAGGATCTGCCTGATCGTTTTGCGCAAGGGATTGTGTCGCTGCTGGCGGAGATCGCAGGGCAGGTTCCGGCGTATCAGGATGTGTATAATTGCCCCCCCCTTGTTCACTGGCTGCCGGAGAGTGTGATGTTGATTGAAAATACCTCGGATCTGATTGTCCGTACGGAACAGCGCCAGTTGCCATCGGGAGTGCCTGTGGATCTGGCTGGCCTGCAGAATGGTACGGTGCTCGCTATCGGTGCGGATGCCCTGGCTTTGTATCGTTCGTTCGAAGCCGTGGGGGATGCTCTGGGGAATGGTCTGATTGCCAGTGTTACTTTGCCATGTACCCTGGCCGCAGAAAACGGCTGCTTTGTGCTGGAGCACCGCGCCGGTTATGTCGGGCTGGCGGGCGGCTTTGTGCTGTTAATTACCCTGAACGATGTGCAGCTGTTCAGCAGCAAAGAGGATGCTTTGCGTAACCGCAATGAAATCGCCCGTTTATCGCTGGCTCATTGAAAACAGCTGTGAACCTGCCGCCGCTCAGCGGCAGGTTGTGTGCGCTTACGGACGCTGATACAGCGCTTCCAGCGTGGTTTTAGCCAGCGCATGGCCATTAAGGTAATAACCAACCAGTGCACCGGAGCTGTCTGGTGCCAGATCCAGCTTGTCTGTGTTTAAAGCAAATACTGTAAATTGATAACGGTGAGCTTTATCGCCTTTGGGCGGGCAGGCACCACCAAAACCAGGGACGCCGTAATCGGTACGGCTTTCGGTGCTGCCTTCTGGCATGGTATTGCCACTGGCACCGGTTTTCAGACTGGTGACATCCGCCGGAATATTAAACGCCAGCCAGTGCCACCAGCCGCTGCCGGTTGGGGCATCCGGATCATAGGCTGTGATGGCAAAACTTTTGGTGCCCTCCGGGGCTCCGCTCCAGCTCAGCTGTGGCGACAGATTGCCGCCTTCGCAACCAAAACCATTGAATTCCTGTGCTTTGGGCATCGGCGTGCCGTTGCTGATATCGCTGCTCTGTACCCGGAATTCGGCCAGAGCACTCTGGCTCCACAGAGTGGCGGCAGACAGCAGTATTAATATCGGCTTCATCGTAATCTCCTTTGAGTCTGTTTGGATGCTTCACAGCTTACGTCAGAGGCGAGGCTGCAGTACGCCTCAAACGGTCAAGGTTGAGCTTGAAACCGTCGTTTGCCGGATCAGGGTGTCAGCCGTCTGGCTGTGGCGCAGCTCGGCCGGGCTGGTACCAAAGCGTTCACGGAAGCGCTCACTGAAACGCGATGCCGAGCGGTAGCCACAGGCGTCAGCGACCTGCTGGACACTGAGGCTGCTGGTTTGCAGCAGGTTAAGGCCCTGTACCAGCCGCAGCTGGCTGAGCAGGTCGCGGAAGCTGTGCTGCTCGTCGGACAGCTTACGTCTGAGGGTCGATTCACTGACCGCCAGACGCTGGCAAACATCGCTTATTTGCCAGTCGTGGCTCAGGTCTTCACTGACCACAGCCTGTACGCGGCGGCTGAAATGTTGCTGCAGACCACTGCGCAGTTCTGCACTGTAGCCCAGCTCAAGCAAACGCAGAGTGATTTCACGACGCCGCGCCTGCAGCAGTTGTTGTGGGTCAGACAGTTGCGGCTGTATCTGCAGCCACTGTTGCATCAGGGTCAGCAGCAGCGGGTCTGAGCTGAAATGCTGCAACTCACGGCGCACCGGACCGCGTCCCAGTGGCAGTAAGTCATCCGCCGGCAGGCTGATCACCCAGGCCAGATACCGGCAATGCTCGTCGGGCTGATTGGTAAAGGTAAGCTCACAGCCGGCCGGAATCAGCAACATTTGTCCGGCAGGCAGATTCAGCGGCTGGCCAGGAGCCGGTTGCAGTTGCTTTTCGCCCTGCAGTATCAGCATCAGGCAGGGCTCGGCAAAAGGCACCCGGCGCAGGCTTTGTGGCATGCGTGTGCGGAAGGGCAGGATCAGGCCATTATCATTGGCAACTGGCTGCAGCAGCAGGCTGTGTAACAGAGCAGAGAGTGACATGATGGTTTCGCTGTCGGCGGGTAGTGGTGAATGCTCAGCATAACCAAGGATGCCGACAGGCCCAAGCCGCAGTGTGGGCAGAATAAAAAAACGGGCGCCAGGCGCCCGCTTTCAGGTTGCAGCAGCCCTGGCTTACAGTGCCCAGCGCAGACCGGCAGCGAAGGAGTTCACTTCGGTTGTGACTTCGCCGTGCAGGCGGGCACCCGCCGTCAGCAGATCGTTCTGATCAATATCACGCTTCTGCGTCAGGGTGTGCTGATAGCCCACGTCCAGAGTCATGGCTTCGGTCAGTCCGTAGCTCATACCCAGAGAGATGGCTTTGTAATCATCAAAGGCAAAATCGATCTTGGTTTTGTCTTTGTCGATCGGCGTCATATCCAGAGCAAAACCACCACGCAGCGTCAGCTGTGGGCTCAGTTTGTAGTTAGCCCCCAGAGCAAAGCGCTGGGACTCACTCCAGTCGTAAACCTGTGGTTCAGCGGCCAGAGCTGCGACGGTACTGTTGTTGCTTTCCACCTGCAGCTTGTCGAAGCGCGACCACTTGGTCCAGGAGGCATCCGCCTGCAGCGACAGGTCGCCGAGCTGGTGGAAGTAACTGATGTTGGCGCTTTCCGGCGTGACAAACTGTACACGGCCATCGGCTTTGGTGTTCTCAAGGCCGGCCAGACCGGTGAAGCCTGAAGCGGCGGCCGGGAATTCCACCGTTGCACTGCCGGTCAGCTCATGGGCGATACGGGTGCGGTAGTTCAGACCCAGACGGCTGTTGGGGGTGAACTCAACCAGAGTACCCAGGCTGAAACCGAAGGCTGTGTTGTGGCCTTCCATCACGAAGCTGCCGTCGTAGGTATTGTTGCCCAGCTCCGCAGGGTTAATGCCCAGGCTATTGCAGGTGGAGGCATCAAGCCCACCTAAACACAGGGCTGCAGTATTGACCGCCAGGGCCGTTTTGGCATTCATATACTGAGCGATAATACTGCCGCCAATGCTGACTTTTTCGTGTACACGGAAGGCCAGTGACAGGCCGGCGTCGATACCGGTGATTTCGCTTTCAGTTGTCTGATAACGGGCGATGGAGTCATCACCGAAGTCGGTGCCGGTAGCGTATGGAGCGTTAATAAAAGCACCGGCAGAGAAGCCTTCGCTCAGACTACGGACAAAATACAGGGTTGGCAGAAAATCGAGGTTATCCGCTTCGGCATCTTCGCCGTTAATCGGGATGCTGCCGTCGCCGGTTTCAGCACTGCCTTTCAGTTCTGAGCGTACAGAAATAGCCGCCAGGTTGATGGCCAGCTCGTCACGTACCAGCAGCATAGCCGCCGGGCTGTAGTAAGCGGCAGAAGCATCGCTGGCTGAGGCTGCACCACCGGAGAAAGCATCTCCCAGGCGCAGGGCGGATTGTTCGTCGACATAGTAGCCCTGGGCGAATACCGGGCTGATGGCCAGCAGAGTACCCAAACCGGCGCAGGCTGTTGCGATGGTTTTAGCAAGGGGTTGGCGTTTCATGTTCGTCTCCATCCAATATTGGTCTTTTTATTAGCAATTCAATATCGGGACTAAGGTACATAAATGCCGGGTGATTGCCAAACTGAAATTTTGTCTGACAATCCCGTACTGCAGACACAGGTGCCAGTTCAGGATAGGAATACGGATGGCTCTGAGATTAATAACAGCAATGTTCAGCGGCTTTGCTGCTGGCTATCGGGAATGGATAAAGGCAGTGCACAGCTGCGGTTCCTGCCCTGATCTTTGGCCAGATACAGCGCTTTATCAGCCTGTTGGTAAAGTACCTCCTGCTGATCACGCTGGGGAGGGATTGCAGCACACAGGCCGACACTGACGGTCAGGCTGAGTATTTGCCCTTCGTGTTCAAGACGCAGGCGCTCAATGCGTTGGCGTACCAGCTCGGCGACCTGTATGGCTCCGCTTTCATCCGTGTTAGGCAGTAAAATTGCAAATTCTTCCCCGCCGTAACGATAAACGCTGTCCTGTGGACGCTTGATGGCCTGCTGCATGGTTTGCGCAACCTTTTGCAGTACCGTATCGCCCAGCTGATGACCATGGGTATCGTTAAATTGCTTGAAGTGGTCAATATCAATCAACAGCAATGCGAGTGGCGTTTGTTGTCTGAAGGCATCCTGATACAGGGTATAGAAACGCTGATCGAAGTAACGCCGGTTACGTACCCGGGTCAGGGCATCGGTGGTGGATTCTTCCCGCAGGCGCTGGTTCAGCAGCTCCAGATCTTCTGTACGCTCACGGACCTTCTGATCCAGCACTGCATTGGCTTCGCGCTGCATGTTGATGATGACATCCTGAGCCGCTAACCGTGCCTGACGTTCGCGGTTATGGCGCTCGGCCATGCTCAGTGCCAGCAGTACAACCAATATGATACTGCCCAGCTCGGCGGCATGTTCGGTAACGACATTGACCGGAATGACACCAAACTTCTGCATTGCATACAGGAAGAGGCCAATCAGCAGTGAGAAGGCGGCAAGGAAAAACAGGAACACATCCCGTGAACGGGTTTGCCACCAGAGCAGTTGGCCCAATGCCAGCGCTGACAGACTCATCAGCACAGCCTGACCTGTAAGCAAACGAATCATGGTGTGATACGGCAGATAGAAGGCCAGTACGGCAAAGATAAGGGCACTGACCACGTAGCTGCTGTACAGCATAAAGGCACGGGGATGCAGTTTACGCAGACGCAGGAATGAAACCCCGAACAGTGCAAGAAAGGCCTCAGACAGGGCGAGACTGAGCAGAATCGCCAGGTCGTTCAGGTGTGGAGATTCTGGCCACAGTAACGCATAAGTCCAGCCATGCAGAGCGGCCATCATCATGGCAAAGGCGCCGATGCTGAGCGAATACAGGAAGAAAATCAGATCGCGGCTCAGTAAAAAAATCAGCAGATTATAGGCCAGCATACTGAACAGGATTGCGTGAAATGCAGCATCAAAGGTAACTTCGCCGACCCGTTGCTGCCAGTAGTTCTGTTCCGGAAAGGTGCGGATGGGAATCTGCACCGATGACTCCGAATGCACGTACAGATACAACCATTGTGCCTGGCTGAGTGGCGGCACTGGAAAGGCAAATTCGGGCACAGCCAGAGGGCGGGAAGAATAGGGCAGGTCGTTGCCGGCATCGGTGTGCAGCAGTACAACATCACCGTGCATAATATAAAGTTCGATATGGTCGAGCAGTGGATATCCCAGTTCCAGAATCCAGGGCTGCCGCTGATAATCAAAGGGCAGCTGACTCAGCGGCATCCGTACCCAGACGTGGTCATCGCTGAAGCCAAGGTTGATGCTGGCAGCCGGCATGTCCCGCCACATATCGTCGTTTAAGCCCACAACCTGTTGCAGGCTGGAGAACTCTGCAGCCTGGTAAACCTGAGCCATCAGCGGGGCAGGAGCATCCGTTTCGCCGCCCGCATAACGGGCAGTCGCAAAAGCACCGCCGAACAGAAACAGTGCGAGTATGAACAAACGATAATATAAAGACATAAGTACAACAGGCAGCAATATCCCCTGAGTATAGACGGGTCGTACAAATGCACGTCGTGATTGGCCCGGCGGCAGGGTATTATGCAGGCTGTAATATCAGTGGCCCTCAGTCTGGCCCCAGCGCACAGGAGACCCGGAGTCTTGGCTATCAGCAGTTTTCACAGCTTTATCATCGGCGCTAACCGCCCGGTGGGACACTTTCTTACCCGCAGTCTGGCTTCTCAGGATCTTATGTATAAAGGCTTTGGCCTGGAAAGCCGTGAGCGTTTGGCTATGGCGGCCGTTGGCAAACCTTTTTTTGTACTGGTGCCATCACTGTTCCATCCGGATGACTATGCGCATGTTCCTTTCTGGCTGGAACAGGCGGAAGAGCAGGATGTCCCGGTGGTATTGCTGTCCTCCAGCGCTGTTTTCCGTGCCCGCGCGGATGCTGTCTACCAGGAAAATGATGAGGATTATGCCGATCATCCACTGGCGCTGGATTTACTGGCTCTGGAAGCCTTGACCCGTAATAACCGTCGTCATCTGATCCTGCGCATTGGCCAGGGGTTTTCGCTGATGGCTGACGATTTTGCCAACCGCCTGCTGACGGCTATCCGTGATGAGCATTCCCTCAGCCTCGATATGCAGCGTAAGTTCAGTCCGACGCCTGCTGATGATATTGCCGAAGTGATTCTGGCGATGCTTAAACAGGCAGCCTGCAGCGACGATTTATGGGGTACCTATCATTTTTGTGGTGTGGAGCCGATCTCTTCATATGCCTTCGCAGAGGCGCTGCTGGCGGAAGCCGGTCAGTATGAAAATCTCAGTGGCGTGGAGCTGAAATCACAGGAAGGCGGCTTGATGCCGGCGGTCTGGGCACCGGTTACCGATAATACGCTGCTGTTTCACACCTTTGGCATCAAGCCGAAAGCCTGGCGTAAGGGGTTAAGTCGCCTGATCCGCCGTTATTATCGTGCCGAAGGCTAGTGGTGCGGGAGACCGTTGCAGGGCGTTAAGATCTGGCCTGGAAATCAGGCCAGGTTCAGGGCCGATGATTCCTGATACAGTTTCATCAGCTTGTCAGTAATGATAGTGCGGATACCTTCGCGCTCAAGGCCGGACAGCGAAGTCAGCTCTTTCAGGCGCAGACGGTTCAGGTGCAGACAAGGCATCTGATCATTGAATTCACGCAGGTCGCCTTTCATCAGTACCGGCAGGAACGGATCTTCGGTATTGGAACGGCGCAGAATCTGGCGGATACCTTCCTGAAAAGGAATCGGTACCGAGCGCACGTTTTTGTCTTTATGTGAGATCACCAGATACAGGCCGGTTTTACCGATCAGATTGCCGGGGATAACATGCAGACCGGTTGACTGTACCGCATCCGGATTCAGATGGCTGAACGTATCGTGGAAGGCGTAAGGGTCGGGCAGAATAACCATCTGACGGTTGGCTTCTTCGGGGAAGAAAATACTGTAGTTGGTATACAGCTGACGTACGGAGCCGGAGAATACGCAGAAGCGGTTTTCAAACTGCTTAACGAAATTCATAGCGCGCTGGTGCTGGTGGATTTTCTCCAGGTCCCAGACCAGATCTGAATTTTGTTGTTTGTTTACGGCGCTCATAACGAACATCCTCTTAGTCTGCATACTCAGCTTAGCATTACGTCATATTATTATATTTTAACGTTTTTACCACGACGCTTAACGTTAAAAGGCATAATGTGACAAAAATTGTCATCCGAATACGGCAATTGCCGCCATTACCACAGCAGTATCTCAGTTAAATGTTGGGATTTCTGTGACAGCGGTAGTGCTGAAACTGTTAACCAGTCGTCAGCCTTACACCTGTTAACAGTACAGTTAACTCACTTAACAGAAGCCAGGGATCATCACCGCTGCCTTTAATGGCTGCATCGATTTTTTCGGCCTTACGCAGGGCGGCATGGAGCTGTGGGGCGCGCAGGTTCTGCAGAGCTTTTTTGTAGGGAGGCTGTTGTTTGGGCCAGATATTCTGTGCCTTGAAGGCTTCACTCAGCTGTTGTCCGCCAAGATCCTGCATGGCAATCAGCTGGCGGATCTTGCGAGTCAGGGCGCCAAGTATCATCAGCGCATCGACACCTTCACCTTTTAAATGCGAAAGAATGCGGCTGGCTTCGGCCAGGTTACCGAGCAGGCAGGTATCGGCCAGACCAAAGGCGTCAAAGCGGGAGCTGTCGCCAATGGCTTCGTTAATCATCTCTTCGTTGATGGTGGCCGTGCCCAGCAGGCGTAGCTTTTCAACTTCCTGCACGGCAGCGAGCAGGTTGCCTTCGGTCTGATGCGCCAGAGCGGCCAGGGCGGGAGGTTCGATCTGCAGGCCGGCAATCTGCAGGCGGCGTTTCAGCCAGCCCGGATACTGCGAGCGTTCGATGGGCCAGATCGGCAGGAAAACACCGGCTTTATCCACCGCTTTAAACCAGGCGCTGCGCTGAATGGTGCTGTCGAGGCGCGGGCAGATAATCAGCAGCAGGTTATCCGGGTTGGGATTATCAAGGATCTGCTGAATAGCCGCGCCTTTATCGGAAGGCTTGCCGTTACCAATGCGTACTTCAAGAATACGGCGACTGGCAAATAACGACATGGCGTTGGCTTCTTCCAGCAAATGGCGCCAGTCAAAGCCGGCTTCAGCATGGAACAGCTCACGCTCCTCGACACCGGCCTTACGTGCAGCGGCACGGATCTCGTCGCAGGCTTCCATCACCAGTAAAGGGTCGTCACCGGACACCAGATAGCAGGGTGCCAGTCCTTTGGCCAGCAGGCCGCTGAGCTGGTCCTGGCGGATTTTCACGGCTGGGTGCCTGTTGCAGCAGGAGCGCTTTGGGTTGTGGCAGCGCTTTGGCTGCTCTTGCCGAGACTCTGCAGGCGGCGCAGCAGCTTGTTAACCAGTTCGCGCTCCAGCTCAGCCCGTTGCTGGCTTTCGGCGCTGGCGGTACCGACGACGTTGTTCACATCGTTGGTCAGGGTGCGGCGTGCTTTCAGTTCAATTTCGACATCGGTGTCGCGGCCAATGTGCAGGATATGAGCGGTCAGACGGCCGTTCAGTTCGAACTCGCCCACCTGACCACTGCTGCTGACCGACAGTGTACGCCGTTCGATATCCACCGGCTCAATACGCAGAATGGCCGGGGCGTCTTCGGCGCTGGCGGTCAGCACGACATCGTTGAACTCCAGCTGCAGCTTTAACTGTTGGTTAAAGCTGTTGCTGGCCTGACTCTGCAGATACATCACCCGGTATTCCGGCGGCAGCGGCGTAACACCACGCAGATGCCAGCCGCAGGCAGAAAGTAATGATAACGTGAGAATCCAGGCAAGAGGGCGCATAGGCTTCCTATCAGCTGTTCAATGTGGGCGGAGCGTTGGCGAGGCCGCCGGAACAAGGCAAAAATACGTGAGAAAGCGCAGTTTATAAGTCATAAATGAGCATTTCGAACGTATTTTTAACACAGTACCGGCAACGCAGGCAGCTCCGGATCAGTTAGCGACGATATTAACCAGCTTACCCGGTACCACAATCACCTTGCGTACGGTCACACCTTCGAGTTGCTGGGCAACGGCGTCTTTGGCGGCGGCTTCCAGATCGTCTTTGGAGGCATTAGCCGCCACTTCGATCTTGGCACGCAGCTTACCGTTCACCTGAACCACCACTTCGATGGAATCACGCACTAGGGCGCTTTCGTCAACCACAGGCCAAGGTGCATCAATTACCAAGCCGTCGTTGCCAAAGGCAATCCACAGAGCCTGGGTAATGTGTGGCGCAATCGGCGACAGCATGCGGATCACCGCATCGAGACCTTCTGCCACCACTGCACGGCCACCGGCAGATGCCATATCGGCTTTCTGCAGGGTGTTCATCAGTTCCATAATGGCGGCGATACCGGTGTTGAAGTTGTAGCGGCGACCAACGTCATCGCTCACCTTCTGAATGGTTTCGTGCACCTTACGGCGGGCGTCTTTCTCATCTTTGGACAGGTTCGCCGCATCACCACGATCTGCCTGTTGCAGCAGTTCGTAGCTTAAACGCCAGACGCGCTGCAGGAAGCGCTGGGCACCCTGTACGCCGGAGTCAGACCATTCCAGGGTTTGCTCCGGGGGCGCTGCGAACATGGTGTACAGACGCACGGTATCGGCGCCGTACAGTTCGATGGCTTCCTGCGGATCGACACCGTTGTTTTTCGACTTCGACATTTTGCTCATGCCGGAGTACTGCAGTTCTTTGCCGTCGCTCTTACGCTTGGCAGCGGTCAGGCGGCCTTTGTCGTCGCGCTCAACGCTCACTTCGGTCGGATTAACCCACTCTTTGGCGCCGTGTTCGTTGGTGTAGAAGAACGCATCGGCCAGCACCATGCCCTGGCACAGCAGGTTTTTGAACGGCTCATCGCTGTTCACCAGACCGGCATCGCGCAGCAGCTTGTGGAAGAAACGTGCATACAGCAGGTGCAGAATGGCGTGTTCGATCCCGCCGATATACTGATCGACCGGCAGCCAGTAATTGGCTTCTTCCGGATTCAGCATCTGCGTATCGTCGCGCGGTGAGCAGTAGCGCGCGTAGTACCAGGACGACTCCATAAAGGTGTCGAAGGTATCGGTTTCACGGAATGCCGGCTGACCGTTGTATTCGATGTTTTCGAATTCCGGGTTGTTCTTGATCGGTGAGTTCACGCCATCCATCACAACCTCAGTCGGCAGAATTACCGGCTGCAGGCTTTCCGGTGCAGCAATGGAGTCACCATCGGCGGTACGGATCACCGGAATCGGTGCGCCCCAGTAACGCTGGCGGCTCACACCCCAGTCGCGCAGGCGGTAGTTCACTTTGATCTCGCCTTTGCCCTCTGCCGCCAGTTTGGCGGCGATGGCGTCGAAGGCGGCGTCAAAACTCAGGCCGTCAAATTCGCCGGAGTTAATCAGGGTGCCTTTTTCGGTATAGGCCGCTTTGCTCAGGTCGCACTCGTCGCCTTCGTTGGCGGCGATGACCTGATGAATTTCAATGCCGTATTTCTGCGCGAATTCCCAGTCGCGCTGATCGTGTGCAGGAACGGCCATGACCGCACCGGTACCGAATTCCATCAGCACAAAGTTGGCGACCCACACCGGTACTTCTTTACCGGAAATCGGGTGAATGGCAGTAAAGCCGGTTGCCATACCTTTTTTCTCGGCGGTGGCCAGATCGGCTTCGGCGGTACCGGATTTGGAGCATTCTTCGAGGAATGCGGCCAGCGCAGGATTGTTGGCTGCGGCTTCTTTCGCCAGAGGGTGACCGGCAGCAACAGCAACATAGCTCACGCCCATCAGGGTATCCGGACGGGTGGTGTAGATTTCCAGTGCGTCTTCGCGGTCTTTCAGGCCAAAGCGCATCTGTACGCCACGGGATTTACCAATCCAGTTGCGCTGCATGGCTTTTACCTGATCCGGCCAGCCGTCGAGCTGATCGAGGTCGTTCAGCAGTTCTTCGGCGTAATCAGTGATACGGATAAACCACTGTGGAATTTCTTTACGCTCAACCACAGAGTCACAGCGCCAGCAGCAGCCGTCGATGACCTGCTCGTTGGCCAGAACGGTCTGGTCATTCGGACACCAGTTAACCGCGGAGACTTTTTTGTAGGCCAGACCCTTGTCGATCAGCTTGGTGAAGAACCACTGTTCCCAGCGGTAGTATTCCGGGTCACAGGTCGCCAGTTCGCGGTTCCAGTCGTAACCGAAGCCCAGCGATTTCAGCTGGCCTTTCATGTAGGCGATGTTTTCTTTGGTCCATTTGCCCGGAGCAACCTGATGCTTGATGGCGGCGTTTTCTGCCGGCAGACCGAAGGCGTCCCAGCCCATTGGCTGCATGACGTTTTTGCCCTGCATGCGCTGGTAGCGCGAAACCACGTCACCAATGGTGTAGTTACGTACATGCCCCATATGTAGCCGGCCGCTTGGATACGGGAACATGGACAGGCAATAGAATTTCTCTTTATTGCTGTCGACAACGGCTTTGAATACCTGATTTTCTTCCCACTGAGTCTGTACGGAAGGTTCGATAATATGGGGCTGATAAGTCTCTTGCATCATGGCGTATGGTCTGAATCTGAGCGCAGTTAGAAAGGCGGGAAGTGTACCTGAATGCAGGTGCAGGGCACAGCCCCTTATCCATAAGCCTGGCGGTGCGGGAAGCGGATTTGGGCAACTCTGGCCGGAGTTCGCGGTTAGCGCTTGATACAGGTCAGCCTTTATTTAGAAAAGGCTAATACGAAAGGCGATTGGCTCTTGGCCTGACGAGAGCAGACGCGTATGTTTCACTCCCTAATAATAAGTTGATCAGGGTCTTCAGGGCGTTTTGTCCGCGAAAACAGCCGCTCCTGAATAACTCCATAACAGCAAAAGAACAGAAAAGTACACTATGAACAGATTAAGCAGTACGTTGGCAGGATTGCTTCTCTTACTGGGCAGCCAGGTGCAGGCCGAAAGTGTGGAGTCCATGCTGCAGGAAATGGCCATCATCGAAAAAAATACACCGCTGTTACAGGCCGCTATTGAAGATGGTGTTGAGCGTGCGCAGTTGTGCTTCCGCTGTCATGGTGATGATGGCAACAGCAAGCGTGACTATATCCCGAATCTGGCCAGTCAGAATGCCGCTTATCTTTTTACCCAGTTTGAGCATTTTGCCGATGGTGTGCGCAAAGATTATGTGATGAGCAAACTGGCCACCACGCTGAGTAAAGAAGACCGCATTAATATCGCGCTTTATTTTGCTCACAAGCCGGTGGTTAGCCGCGAACAACCCGTACCCACAAGTGCAAAAGGCGAACAGATTTATAAAACCACCTGTTTTGTCTGCCATGGCAACGCCGGCCATGGCAGCAGCCTGTACCCGCGTATCGCCGGTCAGCCATATGAATATCTGACCAAAACCCTGATGCGTTTCCTGCATAACGATCCGGAGCGTAAAAACTCACCGATGATCGGCGTGGTGCAGAATATGGATGAGCAGCAGCTGCGTGATGTGGCCGCCTATATCGCCCATATGCCATAAACGCGCATGGCAGATACTGCCGTGCTGTATGTATCTGCTGGCGGTGTTGTTTGCCGGCTGTGCCCGTCTGCCGGACTATCCGCATCCCACCTCTGAAGTTCATACTCAGGCTCCGCCGCACAGTCCGCTGACGGATTGGGCGGAGCCTCTGTTACAGCAACATCCCGGTCAGGCCGGGCTGGTGTTGCTGGCCTCCGGAACTGATGCTTTTCTTGCCCGCCTGTTGTTGGCGGCCAATGCTCATGACCGTCTCGACCTGCAATATTATCTCTACCATCAGGATCTGACCGGCAAGGTTTTTACCTGGGCCTTACTGCAGGCCGCCGAGCGCGGCGTACGCGTGCGGCTGCTGCTGGACGATATGGCAACCCGCGGCGCCGATAATGAGCTGCGGCTGCTGAACCGTCATCCCAATATTGATATCCGCCTGTTTAATCCGTTTCTGCGTGACTATCCGCGCGATATGCAGTTTCTGACCCGTTATGGGGTATCGACCCGGCGCATGCATAACAAAACCATGATTGCCGATAACACTCTGGCGATTACCGGTGGGCGCAATATCGGTGATGAGTACTTTGATGCCGCGCGTAATGCGGTGGTGTTCGGTGATCTGGATGTACTGACACTGGGGGCGGTGGTCGATGACGCCTCAACCGAGTTTGACCGCTACTGGAACAGCGAGCTGGCGGTGCCGGTGGAGCATGTGCTGCAGGATGCTGATCCGCATGACCAGCAACCGCTGAACGGACTGAGCCAGAAACTGCAGAGCTGGCTGCAGAGTAATCAGCAGCACCCTTATGTGCAGGCTTTACAGGCACGGGCCCAGAACCTGGCGGCGCACTATGAACCACGGCTGTTCTGGGGAAAGGCGTACGTAGTGGCTGATGCACCGGATAAAATCCGCAGCCGCCGTTACCAGTCGCCGTTGTTGGGAAATCTGCTCACTCTGCTGGAAAATGCGCAGCAGGAAGTGCTGCTGGTTTCGCCCTATTTTGTACCGGGCGATGAGGGGGTTGCCTTTCTGGCGGCACTGGTCGCGCGTGGTGTTAAGGTGCGGGTGCTGACCAATTCTCTGGCCAGCACCGATGTGCCCGCGGTGCATTCGGCTTATAAACATTACCGCGCGGCGTTACTGCGTGCCGGAGTCGAACTGTATGAGCTGCGCCCGGATGCCAGCTCTGGGCGTGAGAACCGCCGCTGGACCGGCTCTTCTTCCGCCAGTCTGCACGCCAAAATGCTGGTGATCGATCAGCGCTACTTTTACGTCGGCTCAATGAATCTTGATCCGCGTTCCATCCGCGAGAATACCGAAATGGGTGTGCTGTTTGAGCAGGCGCAACTGGGTCAGGAAGCCAGCCGGGATCTGCAGCAAAACCTGCCATTCGAAAGTTATCACCTGCAGCTACATCAGGGGGAAGTACGCTGGCAGGAGCTGTACGGCGATGGCTCTGTGCAGAGCTATGACAGCGAACCCCGGGCCAGCCTGTGGCGGCGCCTGCAATCCTGGCTGCTGGGCGTTCTGCCGCTCGAAGCGGAACTCTGACGACCAGCATCGTCCACGTAAGTTCAGGAATTCTTCTTATTATTTGTTGATAATCATTCTCAGACTCAGTAGCATTCGCGTCCTTTCGTATTGCTAATTACCAATCCGTATCAGGACATGCCCATGAAAACTGCTGTTTTTGCGATGATTCCAGCATTGCTGGCTCCGGTGGCTTATGCCGCAGACACACAGCTTCCGCCTGACGCTTCTGCGCCAGCGGAAAAAGTAACGCTGGACCGGGTTACGATCTCCGCCGTTCGTGGTGAGCGTGATGTCGCTACCATCCCGCATATGGTGACGGTCATCGAGCGTGAAACCCTGCAGGCCACTCTTGGTGCTAGCGGCGATCTGACCAGCGCACTGAGCCGCCTGCTGCCAAGCTTTGCGCCGTCGCGCCAGAAAATGACCGGTTCTTCCGAAAGTTTCCGTGGCCGTTCGCCGCTGATTCTGGTGGATGGTATTCCGCAGACCAACCCGCTGCGAGATGGCTCGCGTGATGGCTTCACCATCGACCCGTCGCTGATTGAGCGGATTGAAGTGGTACATGGTGCCAACGCTTCCATGGGTCTGGGCGCAACCGGCGGCATCATCAACTTTATTACCCGCAGTGCCGCCGACGGCGATAACGAAATCCGTCTGAATACCGCGCTGACCAGCAGCAACGATTTTGACGGCGACGGTTTTGAATACCGCTTGGGTGGCTCGCTGCAGCGCAAGCAGGGCGCTTACGATGTGCTGGCCTCGGCGCAGTATCAGAACAGCGGGCTGTACTACGATGCCAACGGCGACAAAATTGCCGTGAACGAAACCCACGGCGATCTGATGGATTCTGAATCCCTTGATCTGCTGCTGAAACTGGGTATGGATCTGTCGGCTACCCGCCGGGTGGAGCTGATGCTCAACCGTTACGATCTGGAAAACAGCGGTGATTACCGCAACGTACCGGGTGACCGCGATCAGGGCATTGCCGCCACCACCGAAAAAGGCAAGCAGGTGGGCGATCCGAACCGCAACAAAGCCACCGCCGCCGCGCTGAGCTACAGCGACCGTGATCTGGCCGGTGGTAACTTCAGCGGTAAGTTCTATTACCTCGACCGTACCTCGCTGTACGGCGCAACCCAGACCAAAACCTTTCAGGACCCGGCTTACGGCAGCCAGTACGATGGCAGTGGTGCGCTGACGCAGAGCATCTACGATCAGTCGCAGATTGAAGTGCAGCGCAGTGGTGTACGCCTGAGCTGGAACCGTGACGATTTCCTGCTGAATGAACTCGACTGGGTGCTGGGCTTTGACTGGGTGCGTGATGAATCGAAACAGACCCTGGCGATGACCGGCCGTACCTGGGTGCCGGAAATGAAGTTCGATAACTACGCGCCTTTTGCCCAACTTGATTACGCCCTGACCGATCGTCTGCAACTGACCAGTGGTGCGCGTTACGAGACCGCCAAACTGCAGGTGGATGATTTCACCACGCTGTATAACTACGGCTCGCGCGATGTGGCTGGTGGTGATGATGAATTCTCCGAACTGCTGACCAACCTCGGCTTTACCTACCGCATCAGTGATGGCCTGAACGCTTATATCTCCTACAGCGAAGGCTTCAATATGCCGGATGTGGGTCTGGTGCTGCGTGGTATTAACACCGACGGTCAGGATGTCGATGATCTGGTGCGTATCAAGCCGATCATCACCGATAACTACGAAACCGGTTTCAACTATCAGGGCGAAGCGCTGAGTCTGAAAGCCAGTTACTTCCGTTCGACCTCGGCCTTTGGTTCGCGCCTGGCCGACACCAATGGCGATGGCAGCTACGAAGTGATCCGCGAGAAAACCCGCACCCACGGTTACGAACTGCAGACCGCCTATATGTTTAGTTACGATCTGGAAATCGGTGGTTACTACTCGAAGCTGTTTGGCCGCGTCGACTCCGATAAAAACGGCAGTCTCGACAGCGACCTGGGTGCGGCTAATATCAGCCCGGATAAACTCTCGGCCTATGCCCGCTACGAGCTGAATGGCCGCACCAGTGCGCGTCTGGCCAGCACTTACTACTTTGACCGCAGCTTCCACGGTCAGGCCAACGCCAATGCCGAGTCTTTTGATGGCTATGCGCTGGTGGATATGAGCGTCAGCTACCGTGGCAACAACAGCACGACCAGCCTGTCGCTCGGTAACCTGCTGAACCGCGATTACTTTGATTACTACGCACAGACCTCCGATCTCGGTAATACTGCGCGCTATTACAAAGGTCGTGGCCGCAGTCTGATGCTGGCGTACGAGCACAGCTTCTGACAACGAGTCTCTGAATGACCGCTTATTACTGGTTTCGCCGCCTGCATCTGTGGGGCAGCCTGGTGCTGGCCCTGCCGCTGCTGATTATTCTGCTCAGTGGGCTGCTGTTGCTGTTGGAGCCGGTATTGCAGACAGGATTGCGTGCGCCGGAGCCTCTGCCTCCGGCAGCGACACAAAGGCTGCAGCAACGCATGGAGGTGTTGCAGGCTGAGCATTCCGGCTGCGCGGTCAGTTATCTGGGGCTTTCTTCACCTCTGATTGCTCAGCCGCGTCTGTATCTGCGCTGCGCCGACGGCTTCCGCTCGTATGAGCTGGCCGCCGATGGCAGCGCCAGCCCCCTGAGTGACGGTTTTTTCAACTGGGTACTGTCACTGCACCGCACGCTGTTACTGGGTGAGGGCGGACGTCAGCTGGTGGCGATCAGCAGCGTGCTGCTGGCGCTCAGTTGTCTGCTTGGCCTGTTACTCTGGCTGGTGCGTGGCGACCGGATTCAGCTCAGCCGCGAGCATTTTCTGCCGCAGCGTTTACTGAGTGGCAAAGCCGATGGCCTGCGCCGCTGGCATGCGCTGAGCGGCCTGTATATCACGCCGCTGCTGATTGTGATGGTGATTACCGGTATCTGCTGGCCCTGGCGCGCGCCGCTGTACAGCCTGCTCAGCGCCGGGCAACTCGATCAGCCGGCGCTGAAAACGGTGATGGCAGGTCCGGTGGCAACCGGCATGACGGCGGATGCTGTTGCGGCAGTGCCCGATCTTCTGGCCTTAAAGAGCCGGGCAGAAGCTCTGCTGCCGGGCTATCAGCTGACCGGTATTGTGACGCCACGGCCTCCGGCCTTTAACTATCAGTTGCGAATGGTTGCCCGCGATGGCCTCAGTCTGGTGCCGCAACACTATCTCTTTCTGCACCCGGCCGATCTGAGCCTGTTGCAGCAGGTGGATATCTGGCCGGTGCCCTCGTCAGAGCCGCAGGTATCACAAAGCGCCGGAGCACAGGCGCTGATCAGTCTGCGTTTTCTGCAATACGGTCTGCACACCGGCTTTGTGTTCGGCTTGCCCGGTGTGCTGCTGTGGGCGCTGGCATTATTACTGACGGGCGGACTGTTGCTGGCAGGTGGCATTGTACTGTGGCAGAGGCGGCGCTCATGAGTTTACTGCCGTTGCTGATTCTGGCGCTGATGCTGCTGGGGATCTGCCTGTTTGTGCTGTATGGCAGCTGGTCGGTGGTGCTGTTCTGGCAATTACGCCAGCTGTTGCAGCAGCCGCCTGCGGCCGGAGAAAAAGCCCATAAACGGCGTCTGGGGCAGGAAAAAGCACTGCGTCTGTTGTTACTCAGTGCCCGCCGCTGGTTAGGACGGGCATTGTTACTGTTGCTGATTCCTGTGGCGGCAGCGCTGTTCAGTTTCTGAAGAATCCCGCTGTTTGCTGGTATGATCGCTGGCAGTAAATTACGGGTGGAATCATGTCTTCAGTTTCTTCTTTTTCCTCTGTGGATTCTTCGGCCGCGGATTCTTCTGCCACCGGTTCTTCTGCTGAGAGGCCGGCGCACTCCGGGCAATGGCAATTCTGGGTCGACCGCGGCGGTACCTTTACCGATATCGTTGCCCTGACTCCGGCCGGTGAATTAATTACCCATAAATTACTGTCGGAAAATCCGCAGCATTATGCCGATGCGGCGGTTGAAGGCATCCGTCAGCTGCAGGCCCGTTATCCGCACTACGACAGCGCCATTGCCAGTGTAAAAATGGGCACAACGGTGGCCACCAATGCGTTGCTGGAACGTAAAGGTTCGCGCACTTTACTGTGCATCAGTAAAGGTCTGCGCGATCAGCTGCGCATCGGTTATCAGACCCGCCCGGATATTTTTGCCATTCATATTGATCAGCCAGAACCATTATACGAACGGGTGTACGAAGTACCGGAACGTATACTGGCCGACGGCACGGTGGATTATCCGCTGGATGAAGAAACCCTGCTGGTGCAGTTAATTGAAGCGCGCTCACTGGGTTACGACAGCATCGCCGTGGTGCTGATGCACGCCTATAAATATCCGCAGCATGAAATCCGAATCGGTGATATTGCCCGCCAGCTTGGCTTTAAACAGATTTCATTAAGTCACCGCGTCAGTCCGTTAATTAAACTGGTGCCGCGTGGTGATACCACGGTGGCAGATGCGTATTTGTCGCCGGTATTACGCCGTTATGTTAATCAGGTGGAGCAGGCGTTGCCGCCGACGGTACTGCAGTTTATGCAATCCAATGGTGGCTTATGTGCGGCGCAGAATTTTCAGGGGAAAGATGCGATTTTATCCGGCCCGGCCGGTGGTGTGGTCGGTATGGTCCGTACCGCCCAGGCCGATGGTTTTAACCGCATTGTCGGTTTTGATATGGGCGGAACCTCGACCGATGTCAGCCATTTTAACGGCACACTGAATAATGATCTGGAGCGTGAAACCCTGACCGAGGTTAACGGCGTAAAACTACGCGTACCGATGATGAATATTCACACTGTGGCCGCCGGTGGCGGTTCGCTGGTGCATTTTTCTGATGGCCGCTTTCAGGTCGGGCCGGAATCCGCCGGCAGTTATCCCGGCCCTGCCTGTTACCGTAATGGCGGGCCGTTAACCGTCACCGACTGCAATGTGTTGCTGGGTAAATTACAGCCACAGCATTTTCCCCATGTATTTGGCCCTGAACAGAATCAGCCACTGGATGCCGATATTGTGCGGCAGAAATTCAGCGAGCTTGCAGTACAGATCCGCAACGACAGCGGTCAGGAATATTCGCCGGAAGAAATAGCCGCCGGTTTTCTGCGCATTGCGGTGAATAATATGGCCGCGGCGGTGAAAAAAATATCGGTGCAGCGTGGTTATGATATCCGCGATTATGTGCTCAATGCGTTTGGTGGTGCCGGCGCCCAGCATGCCTGTCTGGTGGCGGCCGAGCTGAATATTAAACAGGTGTATCTGCATCCGCTGGCGGGGGTGTTATCGGCCTTTGGTATCGGTCTGGCTGAGCAGCGCTGGCTGGGCGAAGACGCGGTAGAAATACCATTAACCGATGCTGCGGCGCTGACCCGCGCAGAAGAAAAATTCGCGGCGTTAATGCAGCAGGCCGATTTCACACCGGACAAAGAAAACCCCGTTCAGGAATTGCGCCGTGCCTATCTGCGTTATGAGGGGTCCGATACCCAGTTGTTGGTCAGCTTTGCCGACGCTGCTGCTATGCGTGCCGAATTTGAACAGCAGCACCAGCAATTATTTGGTTTTATTGCCGCTCATAAATCCCTGCGCTTAGATGCGGTACAGCTGGAGTTGGTAGCCGCCGGAAACAGCGCTCCGGCAATTCCTTTTGCCAGCGGCGAACAAGCCGCACAGGAAAATGCACAATTATATCTGGGCGGGAAATGGCACAGCGTTCCGGTACTGGCGCGTACGCAGCTGTCGGCGGGTTTTATTGCACCAGGCCCGCTGTTATTAACCGATGCCAACAGCACCATTGTGGTGGAACCCGGCTGGCAGCTTGAAGTGTTAAAAAGCGGGGCTTTATTGCTGAGTGATCAGGGTGAAGAACTACCGGCGGCTGCCAGTAACCTGGTTCAGCGCGATCCGGTGACGCTGGAAATATTCAATAATCTGTTTATGTCGGTCGCCGAACAGATGGGCTTTGTGCTGGAGAAAACCGCCAGCAGTGTGAACATTAAAGAGCGGCTGGATTTTTCCTGCGCGTTGTTTGATGGCCATGGTGAGCTGGTCGCTAATGCGCCGCATATTCCGGTGCATTTAGGTTCAATGAGCGAAAGCATTAAAGTGGTGATGCAGGGGCATACGGATATGCGCCCTGACGATGCCTTTGTGCTGAATACTCCTTATAACGGCGGCACGCATTTGCCCGATGTCACGGTGGTTAAGCCGGTTTTTATCCGGCCATTTACGGCGGGTAATAAAGCCGATTTTTATGTCGCCGCGCGCGGTCATCATGCCGATATCGGCGGTATTACACCGGGCTCGATGCCAGCAGAAAGTACCCATATTGACGAAGAAGGCGTACTGCTCGATAACCTGATTTTAATGCGCGATGGCCAGCTTAAAGAGCAGGAGATCCGTAAGGTTCTGGCGGCGGCTACGTATCCGGCGCGTAATCCGGATCAGAATATTGCCGATTTAATGGCTCAGCTGGCCGCCTGCGAAAAAGGTGCAGCGGAATTACAGCGCTTATGTGCGGCCTATGGTTTGCCACAGGTGACGGCTTATATGCAGCATGTGATGGATAACGCCGAGCAGACGTTGCGTGACTGTCTGGCGGATTTACCGTCCGGTGAATTCAGCGCGCAAATGGATGATGGTACCTGCTTTAATGTGTGCATTGAGGTTGACCGGCAGCATCGCCATGCCACGGTCGATTTTTCCGGTACGCAATACAGTGCAGAACAGAAGCAACATCCCGGCAATTTTAATGCGCCGACCTCGGTGGTGATGGCAGCGGTGCTTTACAGCTTCCGCGCGCTGGTCGCCAAACCTATGCCACTGAATGCCGGCTTTTTCCGCGCGTTAACGGTTAAGGTGCCACAGGCTTCCATTATTGCGCCGCAATATCCGGCGGCGGTGGTATCGGGCAATGTCGAGACGGCCCAGTATCTGGTGGATGTGGTGATGGGGGCGCTGGGCTTAATGGCCGGCTGTCAGGGCACCAATAACAATTTCACCTTCGGTAATCAGCAGCTGCAGTATTACGAAACCCTGTGTGGCGGTATCGGTGCCAGTGCGCAGGGTGACGGCGCCAGCGCGGTGCACAGTCATATGACCAATTCGCGCCTGACAGACCCCGAGATTCTGGAACAGCGTTTTCCGGTGGTGCTCGACTGGTTTCATGTGCGGCCACAGTCCGGTGGCGACGGGCAGTATGCTGGCGGTCATGGTGTGGAGCGGCATATCCGTTTTCTGCAGCCGATGCGTGCCAATATCATCAGTGGCCACCGCCAGGTTGCGCCGCACGGCCTGCAGGGCGGCGGTGACGGCAAGCCTGGCGTGAACTTTGTGCTGCGCCATCAGGGGCGGATGCAGCGCTTATCCGGCTGCGCCTGTGTCGAGCTGGAAGCCGGTGACCTGTTCTGCATCCACACCCCGGGTGGTGGTGGTTTTGGCAGTACCGCCGATGGCTGATACCCCAGTGGCGCTGTCAGGCTTTTGCTGCTTTGTGTTAGAATCGCCGCAATTTCCATTCAACGTTTGAGAGAGAAGACCTATGGATATCATGCAGGTCATCAAAGACCAGATCGAAAGCAACGACATTCTGCTGTACATGAAAGGCTCACCAAACCAGCCGATGTGCGGCTTCTCTGCCCGTACTGTGCAGGCGGTTATGGAATGTGGTCAGAAGTTTGCGTATGTGGATATTCTTTCCAATCCGGAAATCCGCACCAATCTGCCGGTATATGCCAACTGGCCAACCTTTCCACAATTGTGGGTAAAGGGTGAGCTGATTGGCGGTTGCGATATCGTCACCGAGATGCACGCCAAAGGTGAACTCAAGCCTTTGCTGGAAGAAGCGGCGCCACAGGCATAAGCCCTTTTGCAGCATGACGAACCAGCCTCCGGGCTGGTTTTTTATGTCTGCAGTACAGGGAATAAAGATATAGGAAGGTATTTCCGTAAGAGGTATCCCGTTATAGGCAGGCGTATTTTGTTATATTTATAAACAATAATAATTAGCGTTTAAATATTGAAGTGATTCCTGTTTATGTTATCTTGCACGCCGATTTTATTGCCATTTATCCCAAAGGATTTAACGCTATGAAAACCCGTGCTCTGCTGTTGGCTGCTGCCATCACCTCATCCAATCTGGCTTTGGCCGACGATAACGCTCAACTGAAAGCCGAAATTGAAGCGCTGAAATCTCAGCTGAACAGTCTGGCCGATACCGTTGAACAACAAGGTGCCGCAACCCAGAACAGTGGTGTAAATATCGGTGGTTACGGTGAAATGCACCTGAACCTGGCTAATGGCACTGACAACGAAATTGATTACCACCGCTTTGTGCTGTTCTTCAGCAAAGAATTCAACGAGCGTACCCGCTTCTTCTCTGAATTTGAGCTGGAGCACAGTCTGGCTGGCGATGGTAAGCCGGGTGAGGTTGAGCTGGAGCAGGCTTACATCGAACATGACCTGAGCGCCAATACCCGCGCCAAAGCCGGTCTGTTCCTGATTCCTGTCGGTATCCTCAACGAAACCCATGAGCCTGATACCTTCTACGGCGTTGAGCGTAACAGCGTTGAGAACAAAATCATCCCGACCACCTGGTGGGAAGGCGGTGCTGGTCTGAGCGGTAAAATCGCTGACGGCCTGAGCTACGATGTAGCGATGCACTCCGGTCTGAATACGGCTACCGGTGAGTTACGTAAAGGCCGTCAGAAGGTTGCTGAAGCACCAGCGAATAAAGCGGCCTACACCGCACGCGTTAAATACACCGCGGTACCGGGTCTGGAACTGGCTGCGACTCTGCAGTATCAGGACGACCTGCTGCAGGGCAGTGGCACCAAAGAAATCGGCGCCCGTCTGATCGAAACCCATGCGGTGTATCAGAACAATGGTTTTGAACTGCGTGCACTCTATGCGCAATGGGATCTGGATAAAGATATCAATGCCATCACCGCCGGTGCCGCCAAGCAGACCGGTTTCTATGTTGAGCCGTCTTACCGCATGAATGATGTCGGTGTGTTCTACCGTAACAGCGGCTGGGATACCAAGGCTGGCGACCGTACCGATTCCAAAGCCGAGCGCCACGATGTGGGTGTGAACTACTGGTTGGCTGAGACCGTGGTATTCAAAGCTGATTACTACCGCGAAAAAGCGGCCGGTGATCTGGCGGCCACCGGTTACAACCTGGGCGTAGGCTACAGCTTCTGATATGCGGTTACTGCGCGTTTTTCTGCCTCTGATATTGCTGCTGTCCAGCGCTGTTGCGCTGGGCAAAGGCACTTATTTGACCCTGCCGCAGCTGCTCACCGAGTGGTTTCCGGCAGGGCAGGAAGCGCGCACATTATGGCTCAGTGCTGAGCAGAAAGATCAGGCCCGTGAGCATATCCGTTACGATTTGCGTCAGGCACGGGTTAAATACTGGACGCATAACGGCCACAACTTATGGGTGCTGAGTGAAATCGGCAAAGAAAAACCCATTACCTTTGCGGTGCTGACCCACAACGGTGTGATTGAGCGGATTGAAGTTATGGTGTTCCGCGAAATCCGCGGTGATGAGATCCGTTTGCCGGCGTTTACCGCGCAGTTTGCCAGGCTGCAGTTAACCGATAATGGTGAGCTGAGTGGTAATATCGACGGTATTTCCGGTGCCACCTACTCGGTGCGCAGTATGGAGAAAGTTGCTAAACTCGCGCTCCTTCTCGATCGCTGGACAGCCGCCCCGGATGAAAACCTCCACTAGACGCCAACTCCGTTTCTGGCTGCATAAATGGCATCGCCGTGCCGGCCTGCTGGCGGCGCTGATTGTTATTCTGGTCACCCTGACCGGTCTGTTGCTGAATCATATTGCCGCCACCGGCCTCGATCGTCTTTATCCTCAGAACTCACTGATTCTTACGCCTTACCAGCATGCACTCAGTCGCCCACTGGGCTTTGCTGTGGACGCTCACTGGTTGTGGAGTGCCGATGGTCAGTTGCGCCTGGATCAGCAGGTGTTAACCGGGTGTCGCCAGCTGCAGGGCTATGCGCGGAGTGATGATTCGCAGTTTGTCGATTGCAGCAGCCAGTGGCTGTTGCTGGATAACAACCATCAGCTGCTGGAAGTGCTCGAACCCTCGCTGTTCAGTGAAGAGCTGGTCACTGCGGTGGTCTGGCAGGACGATGCTTACCAACTGCAGATTGGCCAGGATTGGTTTGCGCTGGACCTGCTCAGCTATCAGCTGACGGCGGCGACAGCACCTGCCGAACCTGCGGCAGTGCTGCAGGTTTTACCGCCAGAACTGGCCACAGCACGTAATGAGTCCATCAGCTGGCAGCGGGTGTTGCTGGATCTGCATTCCGGCCGCTGGTTTGGCAGCTGGGGTGTTTGGGTGGTTGATGTTGCCGCGCTGATTTTGCTGTTTCTGGCATTATCCGGAGCCTGGATCTGGTTCAGCCGCAAGCGTGGTTTCTGAACCGCAGAATCACAGCTGATCGGTAAAGAATGGTCATCGCCATCGCTGATGAGTACAGATGCGCCACTTCGTGTAATATGCTGCATAACTTAGCCGCCGCTATGTCGCTGCAATCAGCCTGTGACGGCGGTTTTTGATCCGTTAGCCGAGTCAGACAGTTTTCATGGTGTTTACAGCAAAGCCCGACGCGTCACAGTCGCCCTGGCTGGAATCCCTCGATCAGAAAGCGGTAGCCGCCTGGGTGCTGCTCAAAGGCCGTCGCCCGGATGCGCCGGTACACGCACTCGACCGTGCGCCGCTGCTGCTGAACGCGCTGGAGCAGACCCGTGTAGTGTGGGTTAACGCGCCCGCCGGTTACGGTAAGACCGTCTTATTGGGCGATACCGCCAGAGCGGCCGAGCGTAACGGCACCTCTGTTATCTGGCTGACCCTCGACAGTCGCGATACTCCCGATGCCTTTTTTCTGCGCCATTTCCTCGAAGCGGCTGAACGCCAGCTGCCCGGTGTGGCGACCGATGCCCTGGCGCACTGGCACGAAACCGGCCGCCGCGGGCACGTCGACGTTGAACAGGTGTTACTGCTGTGGCTGCAGGAACTGGCCAGCTTCGAGCGGCCTTTGCTGCTGTGCTTCGACGATGTGCACTGCCTGCAGGACAGCGACAGCTGGCAGGTGCTGAACCTGATTGTTGAGCAGTTGCCTGCTGGTGTCAGCATGGTGCTGGCATCGCGCTATATCCCCAATCACCTTGGCCGTCTGCGGCTGAACTCTGCGCTGGGCTGGCTGGGCGTCGGCGAGCTTTCTTTCAGCGATGATGAAACCCAACAGCTGTTGTTATTGCATGGTGTGGATATCAGTCCGCAACAGATTCAGCAATTGATCCGGAGACTGGCTGGCTGGCCCGCCGGACTGGCGATATGGCTGGCCTGTTACCGCGCCGCCGGACGACCGCTAGAGCCGGCGGCACAGCTGGCGCAACAGGAGCTGAGCGATTATCTGCTGGGTGAAACCCTGCATCGTTTACCCGCAGATGTGCAGCAGTTTGTGCAGCAGGCTGCGGTGCTGGGCAGTTTTAATGAAGAGCTGCTGCAGCATTGCACCGGCTCGGCGGATTACCATCAGCCGTTGCAGCAGGCTTTACGCCTGAACCTGTTTATTGAGCCACAACTGCACCGTGCGGGCTGGTTCCGCATGCATCCGGTGATGGCTGACCTGCTGGCGCGACAGCTGCCCCAGCAGGAGCGCAGTCATCTTCATCGTCTGGCTTATGACTGGCTCAGTCAGCAACAGCAGCCGGTTGCTGCATTGCATCATGCCCGTGCAGCGGGCCTCAGCCAGGAAGTACAGGACTGGGTTGAACATGAGGCCGAAACCATTCTGGCCAATCTGGATATCGCCGGTCTGTTGTCATGGTTTGAATTACTGGGCGACGAGTTGTTGTACTCCTCGCCACGTCTGATGGCCATTGCCGCCTGGTCGTGGTTGCTGACCCATCAGCGTGAAAAAGCCGAAGATATGATCAGCCGCCTGCTGCAACGCCAGTGTCTGGCCAGCTTTGAAGAGGCTGCCTTGCAGGGCTATCTGGCGCGGTTAAAAGGTCAGTTAAGCCAGGCCGAACCTTTGTGTAAGCAGGCTCTGGAAAACCTGCCGCCGGCTCGTTTTACCCTGCGGATTCTGATGAGTTCAACGCTGGCGCAGCTGCGTCTGGCACAGCACGATGCCGATGGCGCGCGTATCTGGAACCGGCTGGCGCAGGATCTGGCACGGCAGAATAACGCTCCGGCGATGGAAGCGCTGGCACTGTTTGATTACGCCCGCATTGAACTGAATCGCGGTCATATTGCTCACAGCCGCGAAATCGTTGAGCGTGGCCTGGCCCTGCTGAGTGGCTATGGTGAGCACGGCGAACGTTTACCGCGCGGTCGTTTACTGCTCTACCGTGCCGTGTTGCGCTGGCTTGGCGGTCATGATGACACCTTATTGGATGAAACCCTGCAGCAGGGCATTTCGGCCAGTACCCAAGTTCATGATGTGTGCGTCTGTTACGGCTATGCCATTATGGCGATGCGTTTTACCGCTGCCGGAGATTATGCTGCGGCACTGAATGCCCTCGACAGTGCAGAGCGGCTTATGCAGCGCTGGCAGGTCGAAGTGGACAGCTACCAGTGGCTGATCATGGTGAAAGCCAATGTCTGGATTTCTCAGGGTAAGCTCAGCCGGGCACAAAGTTGTATTGATCAGCTGTTACAGGGGCAGAGCTGCGCGCAGCTGCCACGGCCGGAGTTATTTCCTATGCTGCCGGGACTGGCGGTTGCGACCCAGGCCCGGTTATATCTGCTGGCCGGTAAAGCCGCTGAGTGCCTGCACGAAATCGACAGCTGGCTGCGCCAGCGTAATAACAACCTGAGCATGATGCTGCTGCAATTACTGCGTGGTGCCGCGTTGCGCGCCCAGAATCAGCACACCGAAAGCCAGCAGATTTTCCTGCAGTCGGGTCGTGTGCTGCAGCGTGAGGGAATTGGTCTGGATCTGCTGGTCTGGGTGCCGAATCTCAGTGATTCTCTGCCACAGCGTCCGGACAGTGAGCCGGCGGAGCTGAGTGTTAGTCTCAGTGAACGTGAACTGGAAGTTCTGCGCAAGATTGCCCAGGGGTTGTCCAATCAGGAAATTGCCGATCAGCTGTTTATTTCCCTGCATACAGTTAAAACCCACGCCCGCAAAATTAACGTCAAACTGGCCGCCAAGAGCCGTACCCAGGCTATTCATCGCGCCAAAGAACTGCAACTTATCTGACCGTCCCGGTCATTTCCTTTCTCTGTTGTTATATCTGTTGTTATCTCCGTTGCCGGAATGAAGACTCATTCTGGTGGCCCTAGATCATCCCGCAGGCTGGCGGGATGTGTCTTCCTCGACTAAACATTGAGAAGGACTGGATTTGATGGACCGACTATGACGACGCGATATAAAGCAGTTGTACTCAGCAAAAAGCCTAATGAACAGCTGAGTAACCTGCTGGACGAAAAATACCATTTGTTGCAGGCCGACAGCGTCTCTCAGACGCAGCAGCTGGCGCAGGAACACGACCTCAAACTGATTCTGATTGATGGCAACAGCATTCCCTCGGATGCTGTCATTGATACCTGTCGTCAGCTGAAAGACAACAGCGAGCTTCCGGTTGTTGTGCTGGAAAACGAAGAAACGCTGCAGCATAAACTCGATGCCTATGACGCCGGGTGCGATGATTACCTGTCGCCGTCGATGATGTTTGAACTGAAAGCCCGTCTCGACCGGGTGCTGTTCAATAAAATTGCCAACGATCAGCTGAAGATGCAGCTGAAACAAGCCAACGAAATGGCCTTTATCGCCATGTCTGATACGTCCGATCTGGGCGTGAATATCCAGTTTCTGCTCGATGTAAACCGCTGCAGCAATATCGATGAGCTGGGTATGCGTCTGTTTCAGGCGCTGCAGAGTTACGGCATTAACTGCAGTCTGCAGATGCGCAGCCGTTATGGCGTAAAGAATATGGAAGCCAACGGCATGGCCAAGGATATGGAATCTGTGCTGATGAGCGAATGCAAAGACAAAGGCCGTTATGTCGATTTTGGCCGCCGCTCCATTATGAATTATGGTGGCGTGTCGCTGCTGGTGAAAAATATGCCGGTGGATGACGAGAAAAAATACGGCGCCATTAAAGATAATGTTTTCTCGCTGTTGCAGGGCTGTGATGCGCGTATTCAGGCACTGGATAACTTACAGTCGCTGGCGCTGGAAAGCCGCCTGGTAAAGCGCCTGAGTGGCCAGATGAGCTATATGATGTCAGCGGTGGATGTGTCTTATCAGAATGTGATGCGCGATATCGCCGATGTGGTTGAAAACATGGCCGATGGGGTAGAGCAGAGCCTGCAGTTTCTGGGAATGGATGAGCGTCAGGAAGCTGCAATGCAGAAGATAATGGAAACCGGCATCGCTGAAACCAACCGCGTTTTTAACGAGGGTATCCGGGTGGATGAAGGGCTTAATGTGTTTCTGCAGAAGGTTGACCGGGTCTTTTCTGCCGACCATGTTGATCCGCAGGAGGTACAGGCTCTGCTGGATATGATGCCGAAAAATGACGACACCGAATCATAATCATTAAACCGACGGCCTCTCAGAGAGGCTTACGGAAACGCAGCGTCATGCGGTCGCTTTCACCAACAGCCAGATATCTGGCTTTATCGGTTTCACCCAGCCGCAGTGTCGGTGGTAAGGTCCACACCCCGGCAGGATAGTTTTTACTGTCGGCGGGGTTAGCATTGATTTCACTGCTTGCGTCCAGAATAAATCCAGCCTTTTCAGCCAGTTTCTGCACGTAGGCTTCACTGACATAGCCGGACTCAATCATCTGTGCACGGCTGAACTGCGGTGGTGCCCTGTGTTCAACCACGCCCAGAACCCCTCCTGCTTTAAGAGCAACAAACATGCTGTTAAATATCGCTTGCTCCTGATCGTTGCGCATCCAGTTATGTACATTACGGAATGTCAGAATACGGTCGGCCTGTATATCAGCGGTTAACTGGTTCTGGCGTGGCGGCTCAAGCATTCGCACATGAACCGGCCCGTATGGCTGGTCTGATTGTACAAACTCCCGGTCAAACGCCGCGCGGCTGTTACGGAAAAACGTGACCGGAGAATCCGCTGCCCAGTGGGCGGCAATAAACCGGCCCTTATCTCGCAGATAAGGTGCCAGAATGCGACTGTACCAACCCGCGCCCGGCCAGATTTCCACCACCGTGTGATGGGGTTCGAGCTGAAAAAAAGTCAGTGTTTCGGCCGGATGGCGATAACGGTCACGGGCACGGTCTGCTGCTGGCCGGACACTGCTGTTGACCTGTGTGGCGACGGTGTTGCTGCTCAGGGATGCGGCATTTGGGTTACCGGCCGGACTGCTGCAGCCGCTGAGCGAAACCGCTAATGCTGCACTGAATGTGATCAGCAGGGTGGTGGATAAAGCATTCCTGGCCAGCATAAAACATCCCTGTGCAAGTGTGTCGGATCGGGTGGGGCCGTGCTCAGTGCACGGCCGGTTTCTGTACGTCGTCTGCTTTGCTTTTGTCTCCGTTTGGACAAGCGCTTTCCAGCAGCTCCACTTCCCAGGGTGGATTTGGACGGATGCTGTCGATAACGAAATCGACAAAGCTGCGGACTTTGGCTGACAAATGACGGTTGCTGGGGTACAGCGCATGAATCGGGCTGGCTTCAAACGGCCAGTCGCACAGCACCGGTACCAGATTACCGGCACGGATAGCCGGAGCGGCAATCAGCATTGGCACCGGGGAAATACCGGCGCCCGACAGCGTCAGGGCATACAGGCTGGCAAAATCATTAACCTGCAACCGTGGTTTAACCTGAACGGTGTACTGCTCTTCTCTTGGCCCACTCATTGGCCATTGCAGCCACTGGGAGCCGGTCAGCAGGCGGTGTTCGTGCAGTTGCTCCGGATGGTTCGGCATGCCGTGACGTTCCAGATATTCCGGACTGGCACACAGGATTGCGCGGACATCCCCCAGATAACGGCCAATCAGGGATGAATCTTCCAGCTGGCCAATGCGGAATGCGACGTCGATCCCTTCCTGCACCAGATCCAGACGCTGATCAGACAAGACCAGATCAACCATCACCTGTGGGTGTTGTTCCATAAATTCGGCCACCAGACTCGATAATACGGTCGAGCCGAACAGGACCGGTGCGGTGATACGCAGGGTTCCCGTTGGCGTGCTCTGCATCTGGGTAACGGCGATATTGGCTTCTTCAATTTCGCTGAGAATGCGTGCGCAGTGGTTGTAGTAAGCGTTGCCGGTATCGGTCAGGCGCAGGCTGCGGGTGGTGCGCTGGATAAGACGTACGCCGAGGCGTTCTTCCAGCTGGGTGATCTTGCGGCTGACCGTGGACTTGGGCAGACCAAGGTTTTTGGCGGCTCCGGTAAAGCTGCCGGCTTCTACAACATGAACGAAGATAGCCATCTCGTTCAGGTCAAATTCTTCACGCTTACCAATCAACATGGGACAGTTCCTCTTGCGAATGGATTCAGTATGGGGGCTATTTGTGAATTTTAAAGGTGATTTTGGAACAATAGCTATAAAAAAAACATGATTAGCTAAAAATTGCTGTCTTTAGTGGCTTGCCTGCCTCTGGACGTCGATCACTCAAAAATGTACCTTGGTACCAAAATAATAAGAGATCAGGAATTCTGTATGCGTGATCTGAGTTTCCGTCCCTGTGTGGCAGCTGATGCCCGTGCCGCTGTGCCGCTGATTTACAGTTCTGGTCCCGGAGCTTTTAACTACGTGTTCTGCAGTCGTCATGAACAGGAGGCGCAGAATTTTCTCCACCATGCATTCAGCAATGGTCGTTCCGAGTTTGGTTTTCAGCAGCATCTGGCAGCGGTGATCGATGGCGAAGTGGTGGGGGTCGGCGCCTTGCGCACGCAGTCGGAAAGTGCGGGATTTATGCTGGCGGCGATACGTGATATCGGCAGCTTTTATGCTGCCCGGCAAGTGCCGGGAGTCATGTTCCGCGGCTTGCGCACTGAGCGGGTGATCCGTCCGCCACAGGCAAACCGGGGCTTAATCTATCAGCTGGGCGTCAAGCCGGAAATGCGTGGTCGTGGTATTGGTGAGCAGCTGGTAGAGCAACTGATTCTCCGTGCGCAGACTCTGAGTCTGACCCATGTTGCTCTGGATGTCGCCGATAATAATCCGCGGGCGCGGGCGTTATATCTGCGCTTGGGCTTTAAGCCACGGGTCATTCGTCACGGAGGTTTTCAGTCTGCTTTCGGCGGCATTGGCAGCCATGAATATATGGAAAAGCCCATCGTCTGATGGGCTTGTCTGGCTGTCGTTCTCAGATTTTGGCTTTAATACCGAACGAGATAATGGTCGGTAAATCGGTAACCTCTTCTTTTTCGCTGTAATCCGCCCCTTTGTATTCATAGCCGGTGACGTTATCACGTCCGTAGAGGTTCAGGATTTCTGCGTAAAAGTCCATTTCCCAGCCACTGAAGCGGTAGGTGCGGTCAGCACGTACATCCAGTTTGTGATAGGCCGGTAAGCGTTCGGAATTCAGATTGCCATAGATCGGGTTATACAGTGCAGGATCATCGGCATCCTGTACGGAACCTTCAAGTGGTGTAATTAACTGGCCACTCTGATAGCGCCATTTAAAACCAATCTGCCAGTCTTTATTCAGTTTGTAATTCGCCACGCTGTTGATAATAACCGGCTGGTCGTAGTTATAACTGAAGTCATCTCCGGTCAGATTATTGGTGCGGAAGGTGCGTGAGTAAGCCACCGACAACCAGCCATACCAGCGCTCGGTCAGGTTTTTATTCAGGAAAAATTCCATGCCCCAGGCTTTGCCATCAGCATCATTGGTATACAGTGGCAGGTCGTTATATTCATCATCTGTCAGGCTGCTGTAATAGGCCTGACCCGGGCGGCCGATAATGATGTTATCCAGGTCTTTATAATAAACTTCGAATTTCCACAGCATGTCATTGGCCAGCTGGTTTTCAATACCCAGCTCGTAGTGCGTAGCGGTTGGCTGTTTCAGATCCGGATTACCGAAAGGTGCGACATAATCACCAAAATTATCCGGCAGAATATGGTGGCGACCATAGGCACTGGTAAACCACCAGTTATTGGTAAACTGCCAGCGGCTTTGCAGGCGAGGTTCACCGAAATACTGCTCGGTATAATCATCATAGGACAGCGCAACACCAGGGGTCAGTGTCCAGTTCTGGGTTACGTCCCAAGCGTCTGCAAGGTGTGCATCGTAGTGATAAATTGTAGGTTTACCGTCACCTTCCAATACTTCGGTGCCATCTACGATACGGCAATCCGGCGTAAATTCATCACAGGGCGGAGCTTCAAAACGGCCTTTGTAACTGATCTGGCTTTCCGTTAATTCCACACCCCAGCGTAATTCATGCTGGTAATTCAGCGGGTAGCTGAACTGACTGCGCAGGTTATAGTCATTTACTTTCACGTCGATTTTGTTGTCGGGGCCAACTCGGAAACCAAGTTTTTGCTCCATTTGCGACAGACCGATTTTATGGGACATGCCACTGTTATACAGCTTTTCCCAGACCAGCCCCTGGCTGTTGAAAAAGGCTTCAAAAGCCAGTCCGCCGGATAACCCCGGGTCCTGCAACACAGTGTCAGAGTCTTCGGCAAAGACCAGTCCGGCTTTATCGCGGGAACCAATGGCCTGGAATGACAGGGTCTCCGTAGCGCTGATACGGTATTCGTATTTTCCCTGATAATCGTAATATTCCGGAACGGTTGTGAATTCGAAGTCTTCGTCATCGAGAAAATTCTCGATGTAGTACTGAAACAGACTCTGCCGCGCAGCAATGTAAAAACTCTGATTTTCGCTGAGAGGTTGTTCGATAAAAATACCGGCCTTCAGCAGGCTTGCGTCAATAATAAACTGGCTGCGGTCGTAGTAGGGAGAACGTGATGTTGCATCAATAACCGCGCCGGTTGCATTGTTGTATTGCGCCGGAAACGCTGCAGTTTCGAGGGTAAAATCTTCAACGACGTTATCGCTGAGAATACTGGACGAGTCGGTATGGAAAATATAACCAACGGGAATAAAATCAATAATATAAGCATTGTCATCCGGGGATGAACCACGCACGGCCGGTGCCGATGTTCTTCCTCCGGTAAAGGTCACACCGGGAAGACTCTCAATTGCGCGCAAAGGGTCATTACCTGAACCGGGAATCTTTAACAGCTTTTCTGTGGAAATCTCGGTCAGTTTCTCCTCTTTTCCACTGATCTGTACTGTATCCAGTTCAATAGCTTCAGTTTCATCAGCACTGGCCGGGGCAGCAAAAAGAAGGCCGGAGATCAGCAGGCCAGCCAGCTGTACCTGTGCTGAGAGTGCGGTGCGTTTAGGCAATGCCATCGGTGATTTCATCGGACGTTTTCCCTGTTGATAATTCACAGATATAGTCATAATAGAGGTGATGTTAGCAGGTAAAGATGAATGCAAGGTGAACCATTGAGAGGTTTTGCTGTCGTCTGCGCCGCGGCCTGAAGAAACAAGCCGGACGGCGCCATCAGTTCGGACAATCCCCCGGATATTCATAACGGATATCTGTGTGATAGGTATTACCAGTGGAATCCATAATGTTACTCAGGCCACGATAACGCAGCAGGCGCTGACTGTCGCGCTCATAGGTCAGCTCTATCGGATCCAGCAACCAGGCCAGCAGGCGCGATTTCAGGCGCATGCTGAGGACCAGCTGACGATCATCCAGCGATGTCTTCTCCAGCCGGAAATTAACAAGATCCTGACGGGCTGCAGAAGCAAAACTGAAGCTCACCTCTTTACCTGACAGTAACGATTGCCAATGAAGACGTACAAATTCGTCAAATCCGGCATCAATGACCAGGTTTTCCGGTAATTCTGTAAGGAGAGTCTTCTGCTCTTCTGCTGCAGAATTCTCCTGCAGGCTCAATAGCAGGCTGCCATCATCATTATATCTGGCCTGCTCATGATAATGATGGCGTAAGTCCTGCAAGCGGAAGTCGGGTGCTGCCGGGTTACTGAAGTATTGATTTTCCTTTTGTGCTATCAGCTTTCCATCGGCATTAAAGTAACTGACGTTACGCCGGTAAGGTTTATCAGCGCGCAGCTGCAAACGGTGCTTTTCACAGTAAAGCAGCTGCCGGGGGTTGTCCGGTGCATAAGCCTTTCCGGAATAGATCATAACCTCAGTGACGCCTGCCTGTGCATTAAGGATAAGTCCTGCCAACAATACTTTAACTGAAGTGGTTAACATGATTATCGCTCCCGACGAAAAAGGGCAACCGCCCCCAACAATAATGCCCAGGCGGAAGCTATCAGCAGTAACGCTGGTGATGTCAGCTGTACCGCATCAAACAGTGAGCCTGCGTAATAACTCCAGGGGGCTGCAACAGCACCAAAGGCTGCGGCCAATAATGGCTTTTTCAGCAACCAGGCCATCGAGTGATACAGGGTTGCTGAAAAAGCTGTCCACAGCAGAATCAGCCACAGTGGTATCAGTGGGCCTTCGTAAGAAGGAAATGTCAGCAAATCAAGATTCAGTAATAAACTGTCAAACAGCGTTCCTCCCAGTGTGATCGTAATAATCAGCCACAATTCTCCGGTTTTAAGCTGCCACCAGTGCCAAAACATAAATAGCGAAACGCAGAGAGAAGCCCATAAGTTTCCGCCAATGACACAGGCAATCCAGCACAGCTGAAAACCGATAATATTCAGCAGAAGAGCCATTTTTTTGCTGCTTACCATTGCATTCATTGGCAGGTTCATATCAGCTCAGATTACCCAATAGTGGCGGACGGCGATTTAATGGTTTGGCGAATACCAGCTGAACATCACCGATTACCCGCTCGGCAAATCCACCTTCGCAGTAGGCAAAATAAAAGTCCCATAAACGGATAAAAGTTTCATCATAGCCAAGGGTCATAATCTGCTCACGGTTATTGAGAAAACGCTTACGCCATGCATCCAGCGTGCGCGCATAATGGGGAGTAATATCCTCCATATGAATCATTTTCATATCACTTGCGCGTGTAACAGCCTGACTGATGGCCGTGACGCAGGGAATGAAGCTGCCCGGAAATATATAGCGCTTAATAAAATCGACTTCATTTTTGGCCTGATCATAGCGCTGGTCATCAATAGTGATCGCCTGAATAAGGGCAATACCGTCATCTTTCAGCAGCTGGCTGCAGGTTGCTATGTAGGTATCCAGATACTGATGTCCAACGGCTTCAATCATTTCAACAGAAACTAACTTATCGTACTGGCCTTCCAGCGCACGATAATCCTTTTTTAACAGCGTGATTTTATCTTCCAGCCCTTCTTCGCGCACACGCCGTTCAGCCCAGGCATACTGCTCTTCAGAAATGGTGGTTGTGGTGACTTTGCAGCCATAGTGTTTAGCTGCATGAATTGCCATGCTGCCCCAGCCTGTACCGATTTCCACCAGATGATCTGCCGCTGTGAGCTGCAACTTCTGGCAGATACGATCCAGCTTGTACACCGACGCTTCTTCCATGCTGGATGTTTCGGCAGGGAATATACCGCTGGAGTACATCATGGTCGGGTCCAGAAACAGCTCAAACATTTCGTTGCCCAGATCATAGTGAGCAGCAATATTCCGGCGTGAACCTTTCTCTGTATTGCGATTAAGGTAATGAAAGCCTTTCAGTAGTAATTTCCCAAAGCTGGCCAGTCCGCCGTCGATGCTGTCAACCACGTCTTTGTTGCGTGCGAGCACCCGGATCAGCATAGGAAGGTTTTCACTTGTCCAGTCACCAGTCATATAAGACTCACCCGCTCCGACGCTGCCGTTAAGAGCAATGTTGCGGTAAGCCTCTGCATCCAGTATTTCAATTGCAGCACTGAATTCTGTAGCGGCCGGATTGCCAAAAATATGCTTCTGATCTCCTTCTTGCAGGCGTATACAACCGGTATGAAGGTTTTCCAGTGTATTTAACAGTGCATTCCGGCATAAGCGGTCGAGCCAGTGCATTTTTTCCGGATTCATGGTCAGAGTTTTCATCGCATTTGCTCCCGGCCAGAGCTGGCCTCAGACTTGTTATTGAGTTCGGTTTCAGGTGAGGGTTTACCCGGATGATCGTAAAAAGGTGAACGGCGCAGCCAAAGCTTAAAAGCATTCCAGTAAATACCGGCGACAACTTTCAGAGTCATCAATGGAAAACGCCACAGCACTTTACTCATCATGGCACGGGAAAACTCCCGCCTTTCCAGCTTCATCGTTGCATCGAAATCTTTATGACCCTGGTTCGCAAGGTTAAAGGTATCCATATGAATCAGCAGTTCTTCAGCCGGATTCTGAATGACCCAGCGGTACTCCATGGCCATTGGATTAAATGGTGATACATGAAAGTCTTTATTAAAGCGGTATTCGTAGCCGTGAAATCCTTTAAAAGAAGCACTAACCAAATGACGGACAGGTACGATACCCTGCTGTTTCTCTATCGTTGTGTTATCGGCAGTTGTGTTACCGGCGGTCGTTTTATTGCTGGTTGATAGCGTGTAGTGAAAACGCTCGCCCCAGGGGGTATTGGTAATTTCTGCAAGAATACCGGCAAGACTGCCATCGCTGCGGTAGCCAAAATAAAATGTAACCGGGTTTATCAGGTAACCAAAGCTGCGCAGGTTGGTGAGCATGGAAACCCGCTCGACCCGTTCATTTAACTCCTGATAAAAAGTATTGACCAATAAACGTTTAAGATCCGACGGTTGGTCACAGATCTTATGTTCAGCAGCAAAATAGTCATCACGACAGAAGCGGACCAAGGCCATACCTTTACTGCCGCATTTCCACAGCGGATGCCGTGCAAGTACCTGTTCTGCTTCATCCAGATCAAGCAGTACCATAAAAACCTGGTATTTAAAGGCGTTATCTGTCCGAGTAAAGCGGCGATGGCGAACCCAGCCAGTATAAATCGCGCTGTGCCGGATCTGAGCGGATGGTCGGCCTGAAGGCTTTTGCTGCTGGAATATCACAGCGACACTCCCAGTGATTCAGTAACGCGCAAAGCACTTTTAACGCCGTCTTCGTGAAAACCATTAAACCAGTAAGCACCACAGAAATGGCTGCGGTTATGACCACTGATTTCTGCATGACGTTGTTGTGCCGCCATACCTTGCAGAGTGAACACCGGGTGTGCATAACGGAAAGATCGCAGGATTTTTTTCGGGTCAATATCTCTGGTCTTATTCAGCGTAACGCAGAAATCAACCGGAGCATCATCAAAGTTCTGCAGGCGGTTCATATAGTAGGTTACCGCGACGGTATCCTGATCTTTTTGACCGATATGGTAATTCCAGGCCGCCCATGCCTTTTTGTTTTCCGGAAGAATACTGCTGTCGGTATGCAATACGACATCATTCATTTTATAAGGAATTGCCCCCAGAATTTCCTGCTCATCTGCGGTCGGATGGGCAAGCATCTTCAGCGCCTGATCACTGTGACAGGCGAAAATAACCTGGGAATAGCGCTCAGCTCCCCGTGATGAATAGAGCATAACGCCCTGATCATCACGCTCTACCCGGGTAACTTCCGTATTCAGATAGATATGGCCCGCTTCCAGATCCTGCTCTATGCGACGTACGTAACTGCGTGAGCCATTACTGATTACCCGCCATTGTGGCCTTTCATCCACGCTGAGCATGCCGTGGTTGTTGAAAAAACGCAGGAAAAAATACAGAGGAAAGTCCATCATCATAGCTTCGCTGGCTGACCAGATCGCAGCGCCCATGGGGATGATGTAATAGCGGCGGAAGTAATCGCTGTAGCCTTTGCGGATAAGGTATTCCCCCAGTGTTTCGCTGTTGCTTACACTGCCGGATGCGAGTTCTGCGCGGGTTTCTTTGTTGAATTTCAGAATATCCCTGATCATCCAGAGAAAACGCAGGTTGAAAATGTTACTGCGCTGGGCAAAGAGAGAGTCCAGAGAATGGCCGTTGTATTCCATTCCCGATCGCTCGCATTTAACACTGAAGCTCATATCCGAGTTTTCAGCGGCAACACCCAGCCGGTCCATAAGACGAATAAAGTCAGGATAGGTCCAGTTGTTAAAGACAATAAATCCACTGTTAACCGGATAGGTTTTTCCTGCGACCTCAATATCATTGGTCTGAGTATGCCCGCCGAGATAATCACCGGCTTCATACAGATGGACATCGTATTTTTCACGTAACAGCCAGGCACTGGTCAGGCCGGAAATTCCGGAACCGATAATCGCAATACGTTCTTTCATGGGTGATGGTCTCCGGTTTCAGGTTGTGGATTGTTACGTGCCATAGCGCTGGTTATTTTCAGTCGCAGGCGGGCGGGTAATGCACCTGTCAGGCGCAGTATCAGGGTGAATAAAAATGGGAACCGGATTTCCAGGCGACGTTTTTTCAGTCCCCGGATAATGATATCTGCAGCACTTTCAGCATCGATTTTTCCAGGCATTGGAAAGTCATTGCGATCTGTCAGGGGGGTCTGAACAAACCCGGGAGATATAATGCCAACATCAATCCCTTTGTGTTTCAGATCCGCCTGCATGCACTGGAGAAAGTGGCGTACAGCTGCTTTGCTGGCACCGTAGGCCTGAGCACGTGGCATCGCCAGCCAGGTTACACTGCTGCTCATGCCGGCAATATAACCCTGTTGGCTTTTTTCCAGCAGGGGCAGTGCGGCCTGAACGGTATTGACCAGACCGAAGAAATTGGTTTCATGAACGCGCCGGATTAATGCCCCATCAAAATGGTCGACATCGACATATTCACAGGTGCCGGCATTCGCGATTAAGGTATCGATATAGCCGAACTGGGCCTTAATAGCCGCTGCCGCAGCCAACATTTGTGCGGCATCAGTAATGTCAGCAACCTGAATGCTGACATTACTGTAATTTTCAGCCAGTTTTTGCAGAGCTATCGCATTGCGTGCACTGATTATCAGGTGACGGCACTGTTGCTGTAATTTATGCACCAGAGCTTCACCAATACCGCTTGATGCTCCGGTTAACCAGATGATCTGATCTGTCAGGGGCAAAGGGTTTTGTCTGTTCTTTATATTTCTGAGTGTCATTGCATGCGCTCCTTCAGCTTACGGATAACCCAGCCAAGCAGAGGAATATGCTCATACAGCATGGCACCGGCATCAAAAAAGTCGCGGTGATATACAATGCGGTTATTTTCCCAGCGCAGTTCACTGCAGCCTTCGATGGTAATCAACTCACCGTTACGCAGTCGCGGGTGACGGAAATTCATGGTCCAGCGCAACATACTGCGCTCATCCTGATGCCAGCTGCTGGTGAAAATAAAATCGATATGGTTAACGTTGCTGTACATGCCGATAAAATAGTCTGTCAGTTCGCGGATACCATGGATTTCATGGAAGGGATCGCTGAACACAATATTGTCGGCATAGCAGGTGCTTAACAGCTCACGAGAAATGGTATCGCGGTTAAGGTGGTGGTATAGCGCCTGAAAGCGTTCAGCACTGTTACTGCCGGAAACTGCGGTAAGCATATTCACAGTGATTTCTCCTGCGATGTTTGCAGAGAGGTGTTACGGCCTTCCTCAAGAACATGGCGTGGAACCGGGCTTAGGTCGTACACAATTCCGATCCAGCTCATGAGTTTCAGAATCAGGTAGGTAATATCCAGCTCCCACCAATAAAATCCCTGGCGGGCTGATACCGCCCAGCGGTGATGATTGTTATGCCAGCCTTCGCCCAGAGTCAGTAGGGCCAGAAATGCGTTATTGCGGCTTTCATCTTTCGTTGCAAAACGCTTTTTTCCCCAGATATGACCCAGAGAATTAATAGTAACGGTAGAGTGAAACAGTAATACCGTAGAAATAAAGAAACCCCAGACAACCAGTTGCAGACCATTGGTGTTTAATTCCGGTGCCGCTACTGCTATCCATTCGCCGGCCAGAAACAGCAGTACAATAAGCAGTAAGGGAGCAACGCTGTCATAACGGTTCAGCCAGCGTAATTCGGGAAAGCGGGCAAAGTCTTTGATGCGCTGATACTGGGTGTTGAACGATGCATCACAGGTGAACCAGCCGGCATGACTCCACCAGAAACCACGCTTTACCGGTGAATGAAGGTCTTCATCGGTATCGGCATGCTGGTGATGAGCACGGTGATGAGCAGCCCACCAGAGTGGTCCGCGTTGTGCTGCCATATTGCCAAGTAAGGCGAAAATAAACTGCCAGAAACGATTGGTTTTATAAGCCCGGTGAGAAAAATAACGGTGGTAAAAGGCTGTGATAGCAAACAGTCTTAACCAGTAAAGCGCAAAACACACTGCTAATGCCGTACTGCTTAACGGAAGAAAAAACGCCAGTAAACACAGCAGATGAAGAATAATAAATGGCATAACCCTCAGCCAGTTAAATTCTGTACTGTGCATGTCGTCATCCTGACCGCTTTCAGAATCGAACCAGCGCATGATGTTACGCCACAGGTTCCCGTTATGTGGTGATCCTGTGGATGATGAAAGGCCGTCATTGTTATTCATGCTCATCTCCGGCATTGGCCGTGGTTAGCGTCTTTTTAAAAGCGTCCAGCGCCCGTTGGCGGGCAAATTTATGCTCTACCAATGGCGGTGGATAACCGCAACGCTGACGTTGCAGGTTGTCTGGCTGGTGACGTGATGCGCCGGGAAGATTGATTAATTCCGGAATATAGCGGGCGATAAAATCACCCGAGGCATCAAAGCGTTGTGATTGAGTGGTTGGATTAAATATACGGAAATACGGCACGCCATCGGCACCGGTTGATGCACTCCATTGCCAGCCTCCATTATTGGAAGCCAGATCAGCATCAAGCAGCCACTGATTAAAAAAGGCTTCGCCTTTGCGCCAGTCAATCAGCAGATGTTTGGTTAAAAACATGGCGCTGATCATGCGCAGCCGGTTGTGCATCCAGCCTTCTGCAATAAGTTGTTTTTGTGCTGCATCAACAACCGGATAACCGGTACGACCTTCACACCAGGCTTTGAAATCCGCCTCGCTGTTGCGCCATGGAACCTGCTCGGTATCGGGTTTAAAGGCTTTGTGCTTACACAGTTGTGGAAATGCGACCAGCAGATGACGATAAAATTCGCGCCAGATCAGCTCGCTGATCCAGCTGTCAAAACCAGGGCTGCCACCGGTAAAGCGGCCATTATTATGATCAAGTGCGACATGCAGGCACTGGCGCACAGAAATCAGACCTAATGACAGGTAAACCGATAAACGGCTGGTTGCATCTTCGGCAGGAAAATCGCGCAGTTGTTTATAGGCACAGCCACGCTCTTCCGCAAAGCGGTTCAGACGCAGGTGAGCTTCGTCTTCCGTAGCGGGCCAGAGCGGATCGGCAACGGCTTTTATTGGTGGAGCACTGAGTAATAAACCGGATTGCGCCTTAATCAGATCTGTTAACGCTGACTGTATTTTCTGATCGCGTTGCTCTGGCCGTGGCAGCGGTGCTGCTATAACGCTTTCTGCCTGCTGAATCCAGGCGCGTTTAAATGGCGTAAAAACTTTAAACGGAAGATCCTGTTTAGTGCGTACTTCACCTGGGGGAACTACACACTGGTCATGGAATTTATACAGTGATATTTCCTGCTCACGGCACCAGCGGCCAAACTCAATATCGCGCCGGCGCTCGTTGACTTCATATTCGATATTAAAAGCTACCGAACGGATATTCAGCTGAATAATGATGCGCTGAAGAATCTGATTGCAGTCAGCAAATGTATTAGCCGTGAGAATCAGAAGAGGAATATTCAAAGACTCCAGTTCAGCCTTCAATGCCAGCATGGTGTTTTCCATCAGCTGTATTTTTCGCTCGCCTAAGCCATGCTGAAGCCATTGCTGACGGGTAACAAAAACGACGCCGACGACACCTTCTTCAATATGTTTGCAGGCATGCCACAGTGCAGGATTGTCGCGGCTGCGCAAATCGGTACGGAACCAGACTAACTGAGTCAATGGAAACCTCCGTTATGAGTATGTTTCTCTGCATTGTTGTCAGTGTTTTTTTCAGTGTTGTTGCCGGTAATAAAGGTTCTTACCTGACGGGATAACTGATCAGGTAATCTGATCAGTGTTTTATGCTGTACTTGTGTATCCGGAGCAGCACCGGAAAGAAAATGTGTCACATGACAATGGCTGAAGTAGTCCTGCCACTGTTGCTGGTGAGCCGGAATTAACGGATGAAAATGAATCCAGACATTGGCTGCGGGGATCATCGTCAGGGTTAAACCCAGATCGGAAGGTGTTGGTTGTGGGCCAAAGTATTCAACCCGGAATTCTGCAGCTCCCAATGCACAGGCACAGGCAAGCGTTTCTATTTCGGCATGCTCGTGATTGGTGGCAAGTAACAATACCGGGCCTTTATTATGGCGTTGTTGCTGCAACAGCATGGCGCCAAATTTGCGCTTCAGCAGATGTTCGAATGCATGTGTCACAATAAGGGGGGTACTGCTGCTGCGCAGAAAATGCAGTACCGGTGACAGACAGCGTTCGTAATAAACGGCCAGTGGATAGCTGGAAAAACCGGCATTCCACAGCTCGTCGAGATGTTGTGTATTCAGATGCTGTGCGGCACGGATAACCTGCTGCTGCTGGTTCAGCCAGTCGTCATTATTATTGCCGCTGTTTTCCTGACCATCTTTCAGCAGTAACTTTACCTGGCGGATCGGGTAACCCTGATCCAGCCAATACAGAATGTGGCGCACGTGTTGAATATGCTCATCGGTGTAAAAGCGATGGCCTTTTTCGGTACGTTCCGGGCGGATAATGCCGTAGCGCCTTTCCCATGCACGCAGCGTTACCGGATTAACTCCGGTAAGGCGGGCAAATTCCCGGATAGGGTAGGTACCACGATCATCGAGGCGATTCATATCGCGTTCCGTAAACCCAGTTCATAAGGGTGCGGATTCAGATACACCTGCTGACAGGCGTACTGGTTACTTTCGCCATAGCGGTTGAGGTGATGCTTCAGTAATGTCAGTGGCACGACCAGCGGAATAATCCCCTGGCGGTACTGGTCAATGATCTCACTGAGTTCCGCTTTATCACTGGCAGAAATCAGCTGCTTCAGATAGCCCTGCAAATGCATCAGCGTATTGGTGTGCATTTTACGGCTGGCAGGTTTGGCCAGCGCTGTCATTAACTGCACAAAATAATCCTGCGCCAGCACTTTCAGATTACCTTCCCGCAGATTGGCCAGCAGGCGTCCCATGCTCTTGTAGTGCAGCATGCTGTGCGCCATGACCAGATATTTATAGCGCGAGTGAAAGCTGATCAGACCTTTGCGGCTGATACCGGCTGCCTGAAACTGCTGCCAGTCGTGATAGGCGAATACACGGGTCATAAAGTTCTCGCGCAGCGCCGCATCATTCAGCCGTCCGGCTTCCTCAACCGGTAACAGCGGGTGAGCTTTGCAGAAAGCATCGGCATAAATGCCACGGGTGCTGCCTTCAGGATGGCCATTGGCGAGGTAGCGCTTAACGCCAAACAGGCCGCAGCTTGGGCTTTTCTGCATAAAGATGTAGCCACAGAGTTGCTGCTGTTGCTGTGCCTGACGGGCGCCGTATTCTGCCAGTGCATCGGTAACATCGATGCTGCTGTCAGTCACTCCGACGGCACGGACGTTGTTGTCGGCGGCATGTTCGCTGACCAGGCGGATAGGCTCGCGTGGTGTGCCCATACCAATGGCAACTTCCGGGCAGATAGATACAAAGTCAAAGTACTGGCTCAGAGTGTCGGTACAGAAACGTGAGCGCTTGTGCGAACCGTTAAAACGTACCGCCTGACCCATCAGGCAAGCGCTGATACCAACCGGGATGCGGTCGGAGCCAATGGTGCTGTGTGTGGTCTTGAAGGGATGCTGCTGAGCCATATGTATAACCTATGCATCGTTTGTTGTATAAGTTCATTCTGGCTCTGATAAGTTCTACAAGTCAATCATCTTTGTATAATATTTTTTCACTTTTGTATAAGGCTATGATTGTTAAGGAATTTGTCTGTCAGGGCGGATGGGGTGGTACAGAGTGGCGTTATACAGCGCGCAGAAAGACTGGCTGCAATATCGTGGTGGGGATCTTCGGAAGTCAGGAAATGCGGGCAGGAGGCCTGCCCGTGGGGATGCTATTGCAGCTGGCGCAGTACGACCTGACTGATGGCTCTGGCGACTTCAGGTTCCAGGCCAATCGGGGGGTGTAAGTGGATACTGATATGCATGCCTTCCTGCAGCAGCAGCTGCTGCATGTTATCCAGCATGGCCGGTACGTCTTTACGCAAATGGCGGCCTGCGGCAAAAAACAGCGGTAATACATCGATCTGGTCATAGCCTTCTTCAGCCAGACGCCTTATCTGGCTTTGCAGTGAAGGTTCTGCCAGTTCCATATAGGCCAGTTCGGCCCTTGCCTCCGGGTCACTCAGGCTGTCACGGATGCGTTGTAATAACTGATCGAATGGCGCCAGCCAGTGCGGGTCGCTGCTGCCGTGGGCAAGCAGAATCGAAGCGGTTTTCAGTGTCATAGTGGTTCTTCTGCCGTATTCGGGAGTGTGGTCAGTAATGTTCGTGCAGCCTGCTGGCCGCTAAGCCAGGCACCTTCAAGGCTGGGGCTGTGGCACCAGTCGCCGCAGACAACGAGTTGCTGCCCGATGTCACTTAAGGCGCCCAGTGTAAGGCTATTGGCTGGTATTGCGTATAACCAGCGGTGCAGCCACTGCGTGTCGGGTTGTTGTTGCGGCTGTTGCAGTGCTGCAAAGAAGGCGCTCAGCAGTTCCTGTTGCACCAGCTCACGCGGGGCATCGATCTGCTGGCGGCTCCATTCGTGGCTGGCCTGAATCACCCAGGCCTGTTTCTTGTCCCGCCCGGGCTTGCTGCTGTTGCGCGCAATCCAGCTTACCGGGCCCTGTTTAACAAAAACGGCATCTGCAGCGCAGTTCATTGCCTCTGGTAGTGTCAGCAGCAGTGTCCAGCAGGGCAGCATATCCACCTGTTCACATTGCGCTGCCAGTTGTGGCGCGGCGCTCAGCAGCGGTATGGCCTGTTGTGGTGGCGTGTTGATCAGCAGGCCGTCGAACGGGCCGAATGTCTTACCATCATCGCAGCTCAGTGACCATTGACCCGTGCTTGCCCCGCGGCTGGCGCTGACAATGCGGGTGCTGGCGATAAAGGCCGCCGCAGGCTCCAGCAACGAGCGGCTTAGGCCGGTCATGCGCGGCATGCCGACATAGCGCAGCACAGTATCCGGCGAAGGGTGCAGACCTTTGGCATCGGCAATCCAGGGAGTCATATTCCATTCCTCAACCCAGCCGTAGTGCTGCCATTGCTGCAGTTGCGCGGTAAAGGCAGCGCTGTGAGCACGGATAAACTGCGCCCCCATATCCCAGCTGGCATCGCCAACTTTTTTAGTGGCCATGCGTCCGCCGGAACCGCGGCTTTTATCAAATACCGTCACCTCGTGCCCCTGTGCGGCAAGAAGTTGCAGTGCGCTCAGTCCGGCCATGCCGGCGCCAATGATTGCTATGCGGGCCATATAAAATCCTTATCGGCTCTGTATAAGTTTTCCATTGTAGCTCTTTTCCTTGTGATGTATAACTATTGCATAGCTTTGGAAATGCTTTGCATCGTTTCAGATGCCTTGCATAGCTGTATGAAAATAAACTGCCGTTAGCGGCCCGTTGAACAACGAGGATACCCCATGAGTTATCAGGCTCCCCTGCGTGACATGCAATTTGTACTGTATGAACTGTTGAAAGGTGATGAAATTTTACCCGCATTGCCAGGCTATGAAGACGCAACCCGCGACATCATGGACGCCATGCTGACTGAGGGTGCGAAGCTGGCACAGAATGTTATCGCACCAACCAACACCAACGGCGATCGTCAGGGTTGTCATTACGACCCGGAAAGCAAAAGCGTCACCACGCCCGATGGTTTTAAAGAGGCTTATAAGCAGTTTGCTGAAGCGGGTTGGACGGCATTGTCTGCTCCGGTGGAATACGGCGGTCAGGGTATGCCGCATACGCTGAACACGCTGGCCGAAGAAATGATGTGTTCGGCTAACCTGTCGCTGGGTATGTATCCGGGCCTGACCCACGGTGCAGTGAATGCGCTGATTGGCTATGGCACCAACGAACAGAAAGATTACTTCCTGCCACGCCTGATCAGCGGTGAGTGGACCGGTACCATGTGTCTGACCGAACCGCACTGTGGTACCGACCTGGGCCTGATCCGTACCAAAGCAGAGCCGCAGGCGGATGGCTCTTATGCGATCTCCGGCACCAAAATCTGGATTACCGGTGGTGAGCATGATCTGGTCGATAACATCATTCACCTGGTGCTGGCCAAACTGCCGGATGCGCCGGCGGGCTCCAAGGGGATTTCCCTGTTCCTGGTGCCTAAAGTACTGGAAGACGGCAGCCGTAACCCGGCATTTTGTGGCGGTCTGGAACACAAAATGGGTATCAAGGGTTCTGCGACCTGTGTGATGAACTTTGAAGAAGCCAAAGGCTGGCTGATTGGCGAGCCGCACAAAGGTCTGCAGGCAATGTTCGTCATGATGAACAGCGCACGTCTGATGGTCGGTCTGCAGGGGCTGGGGGTTGCTGAAGCGGCTTATCAGGTATCTCTGGGCTTCGCCAAAGACCGTCTGCAAAGCCGTTCACTGGCGGGTCCACAGGCGCCGGATAAACCAGCCGATCCGATCATCGTACACCCTGATGTACGCCGTATGCTGCTGCGTCAGAAAGCCACCATTGAAGGCAGCCGCGCGCTGGCATACTTCACCGCACTGAATCTGGATATTGCCCATACCGCAGAAGATCCGGCCGAGCGTGAACATGCCGATGACATGGTGCAGTTGCTGACGCCGGTGGTTAAGGCCTTCCTCACCGATGAAGGATTTTTCTGTGCCAACGATGGTCTGCAGTTAATGGGTGGCTCCGGCTTTACTCAGGACTGGCCGCTGGAACAGCTGGTGCGTGATGCCCGTATCACCCGTATCTACGAAGGTACCAACGGTATTCAGGCGCTGGATCTGGTGGGCCGTAAAATCGGCATGAATGGCGGGCGGGCGCTGAAGCGTTTCTTTGCCATGCTCGACGGTTTTATCAACGACAACCCACAGGCTCCGCACCTGCCACAGCTGAAAGCGGCCATTGGTCGCCTGCAGAAAGCCACTATGTGGCTGATGCAGAATGGCATGAGTGACCGTGAGCAAGCCGGCGCAGCTGCAACGCCGTATCTGCGTCTGTTTGCTCTGACGGTGGTCGCCTATTTCTGGAGCCGTATGGCCCTGACTGCACAACAGCAGCTGGATGCCGGTTCAACCGAAACCGACTTCTATCAGGCAAAAGTGCACAGTGCCCGCTTCTTTATGGACAAACTGCTGCCGCAAACCGAAGCTCTGATGAGTGAAATTGAAGCCGGTAAAGACAGCCTGATGGAAATGGCCGTCGGCCAGTTCTGATTCGATCAGGCAAACCACCGGTAAGGAGAACACGATGACAGAACAACGCATTCTGATTACCGGTGGCACCGGCTTTATTGGCCAGACACTGATTAACCGCTGGCTGGCACAGGGTGCGGTTATTACCGTGCTCAGCCGCCGCCCGGCCTGGGTGCAGCGGCGCTGGGGCGGCAGGGTGAAATCGGTGTCTGGGTTTGAGCAACTCAGCGGTCAGTTTGATGTGTTAATCAATCTGGCCGGTGAGGGCATTGCTGATAAACGCTGGACACGTGCGCGTAAGCAGGTACTGCAGGACAGCCGTATCGCTCTGACCCGCGATCTGGCAGCCTGGGCCAGCCGCAGCGGGCAGCGTTTCCGCGTGGTGCTCAGTGGTTCAGCCATTGGCTATTACGGTGGCTACAGTGGCGCAGATGACAGACCGTATGGAGAACAGGATGCACAGGGGAGTGATTTCTCCGCGCAGCTTTGTGCGGATTGGGAAGCGGCGGCAGAACCCCTGCGGCCTCTCACTGAGCGTTTTCTCATCCTGCGTACGGGTATTGTGCTGGGTGTGCATGGCGGCATGCTGAAGCGTTTATGGCTGCCGTTCAGTCTGGGACTGGGAGGCATCATTGGCGATGGCCGCCAGAATCTGTCGTGGATTCATCTGCACGATTATTGCCGGGCTGTTGATTTATTGCTCAGTCATGATGCTGATAGCACTATTAATGGCGTCATCAATATGACGGCACCACATCCTGTGACCAATCACGACTTTACCCTGAACCTGGCGCGCGAGCTGCATCGTCCGGCGTTATTACCCATGCCGGCGATGGTGGTTAAACTGCTGTTTGGCGAAATGGGTGAGCTGCTGCTGAAAGGTCAGGATGTACGGCCGCTGCGGCTTCAGGAACTGGGCTTCAGCTATGACTTTGCAGACAATCGTGACGCACTCAAAGATATTGTCCGCCACTGGTAGCGGACAATAACGGGGTTTTTAGCCGAGGGTAAATACAGCAAAAAAATGGGTATTTATCCTCTTTGTAATATTCTGTTCATCTCCTGTAACACAACAAAAGATTGACGCCTGACTTTCCTATCAATGCTCTCCATCCGCAGGTAAATAACGTCGTTTTTTAACTGAAAAATGACACTTACAAAATATCTGTAGATTTGTGTTATTCCGCATTGCGATGCCTCCCCGCGACGACTAAACCTAAAGGTAACTCGCCAGTCACCGATATAGGTTTATTTATTCATGAGTATCAGCCGCCAAACACTCGATCAATATCTGTACGAATTCGATCAGGCGTATCGTGTAACCTACGTGAATTATTCACGGGCTAACGAGCTGACCGATGCCCAACTTATCCTCACATTGGAACGTGGCTGTGAACGTAAGACTTTTGCTTTTTCTCAGCCGCACTTTAACGATGTCGATAAAAACCTGATTGCCTGCCACGGCCTGTATATTGCCGCGATCAAAAGTTCACCGCTTGCTCCTAACCGGGTGGAAGTGGGCGATATAGAAGGTGGGTTCTCTTACTTCACCGCCAAAAACGTGAAAAACATTACGCCAACGGCGTAAGCCTGCGGTACGGATACCGCCAGCCAGGAGGCGGGCAGAAACGTCCTGGCACTAACCGATTCAGCACCCTAATGATCCTTTGATCACAGCACCCGATCAAACTTCGTTCTCCGAGCAGCCTGGCTGCTCTTTTTTTGCCTGTCTTTTTTAAATTGTCGAGTCTGATCCTTCAGCGCACTACAGCGTTTTACATGACAGTAATGACAGTTAAACCTCCAGCCTCTAAGCTGTGACCTCAGTCTGCTCAGTTCAATTGCCGGAGATGGATAATGTCTGATGAAGTATTCCTGATTGCTGCTTATGGCGTCATCGTTTTAGTTGGTTTATTGGGGCTGGTGGCGCTGGCGGTTACAGGCTGGATACTGGTGGCCTATGTGGTGGATATTACCCAGACCCGCCATACCGTTCGCCGTAACTTTCCGGTTATTGGCCGTTTCCGTTACTTCTTCGAACATCTGGGTGAGTTTTTCCGGCAGTACTTTTTTGCACTGGACCGGGAAGAGTTACCCTTTAACCGGGCTGAGCGGACCTGGGTTTACCGGGCTGCAAAAAAAGAAAATACGACAGTAGCCTTTGGTTCCACCCGCCGGCTGGATGTGCCCGGTACCATCCTGTTTGTTAACAGTGCTTTCCCGGCACTTAAGCATGACTTTGCCGATACCGGTCCGATTACTCTGGGTGAGCATTGCCGCACCCCTTACACCACCTCTTCGCTGATTAATATTTCCGGTATGAGTTTCGGAGCTATTTCCCGTCCGGCGGTACTGGCCTTGTCCAAAGGTGCCAGTTTGGCCGGTTGCTGGATGAATACCGGCGAAGGGGGCCTGTCGCCCTATCACCTTGAAGGCGGAGCCGACATCGTCTTCCAGATTGGCACCGCAAAATACGGTGTGCGTAATGAGTTCGGAGAACTGGATGAGGAAAAATTACGTACGATTGCCGCCCATGAACAGGTACGTATGTTTGAAATTAAACTCAGTCAGGGCGCCAAACCCGGTAAAGGCGGGATTTTACCCGGAAAAAAAGTAACGGCTGAAATTGCGGCGATCCGTCATATTGCGGTGGGCGAAGATTCAATTTCTCCTAATGGTCATCCGGAGGTTCGTTCGGTTGACGATTTGCTCGACATGATCGGTCAGGTTCGGGCCATCACCGGTAAGCCGGTCGGTTTTAAAGCGGTACTGGGTGATATTGGCTGGATTCGGGATTTATGCCGGGCTATTCAGGTGCGCGGTGTTGAGTGTGCACCGGATTTTATCACCCTCGACGGTGCTGAAGGTGGTACAGGTGCAGCACCACAATCGTTAATGGATTATATGGGCCTGCCGCTGGCTCAGGCGTTGCCGATGCTGGTGGATGTGCTGGATGAATATAAATTACGGCCGCGTATCCGCATTGTCGCCTCGGGTAAATTAATTACTCCCGACCGCGTCGCCTGGGCGCTGTGCGTGGGTGCCGATTTTGTTACCAGCGCGCGTGGCTTTATGTTTGCCCTCGGCTGTATTCAGGCGTTGCAGTGTAATAAAAATACCTGCCCGACCGGCATTACCACCCATAATCCACGTTTGCAGCGTGGGCTGGTGCCAACGGATAAAGCCGCACGGGTTGCGCATTTTGTTGAAACCCTGAATCAGGAGGTTGGCATTATTGCCCACTCCTGTGGTGTTGATGAACCGCGTAAGTTAACCCGCCATCATGCGCGTATGGTACAGCCTAATGGCGAGGCAAAATTACTGTCAGAACTGTATGGCAGTGATCAGTTTCACCCGGGAACTGAGCCGGTCTTTGAAGGTGAATTATCCTCAGAGTCTGTCAGATAAAGGCTGACAGGCCCTGAACAGCAACTGGTAACGTCGTTGTTATTCCATCCTGTTACTGCTGCAATCCAGATTCAGTTCCTGCACCGTCATGGTTAATATCGCCGTGGCGGCAGAAGCACATTCGTAATAAATCAGCGCGCTGTTGCCGTCGTTGTTGGTGATGGTCAGTTCGCTGTTCAGCTCCGGCGCATCGTAGGCGATGCGTATTTCGCTGCCGTTATCCAGATACCACTTTTCGCTGATCAGCTGATTATCGTCAGTCAGTTGCTGCTGATGTACCCGGCCATTATCAAGGTATGTCAGCCGTAATGCCGGGCTGCCGTTTTCGCCGAACATTTCGAACACACCCGCCGTTCCGGGCTCTGTGCTGTAGCGCCAGCGCTGGGCCAGAAAATGATTGTACTGGGTGTTCAGCGTTGTATGACGGCCATGCATAGTGATACTCCAGCCGTCGGGGTCCGAACGGGTCAGAGTGTAGGTGATGCCGTTGGCAATAAAACTGTTTGCTTCTGCAGGAAACAGCAAATAAGGAAACTGCCAGGCATTAAATACCGAGCCATAATCGCCGCCTTTGGCCTGAAACGGAATATTGAGCGGAGCACTGTTGTCGGTGTTGTTATCTGTATTGCTATTTGCACTGTTGGTTTCATCGTTGTTGCTGTTATCGCCACCACAGGCACAAAGCAGGGAGGCGATTAATAATACGGAGGGCAGGTGCATAGCACTGCGGGTCAGAGCTGACATAACGGTCTCCTGAGAAATCGGCAGAAAAGGCCAGGGTTGTTAGCCGCTGGCCTTTAACGTTTAGATGCGGGTTAAAATGCAACCGCGCTGGTGCAACTGCTGCTATCCGATGCGAGCGTAAACAGGTCGTCTGTACAGCCTTCATAACCTGTACCGCTGCTGCCGTTGGCATCATTGAGGTCAACGATGGTTGCCGATGCTTCGCTGGCATCTTTGCTGATAATGCGGATGCCGCCATTACTTTTTGGTACCAGCAGCGCAGTGCTCTCCGTTGTACCGCTGTCATCCTGAACGTTCAGAAAAATACGACCATTGCGGTAATAGCTCAGCTCGCTGTTAATCACATCGCTGTTGTAATGATAAAAATAGAAGCGCCCGATCAGGTCGTTACTGGCTGGCGTTTCTTCATAGCCGAAGGCGGTCCAGTCAGAAAAAACATCACCTTCATATTCGCCGTCCCAGCTGACGTACCAGCTGCCATTGCCAGAGGATATGTGCAGTGTCTGGGTCAGTCCGCCGACGGTAACCTGAAAGCCATCAACGGCAGAAAAAGCTGAGCTGGAGGCATAACCCAGATTAAATGCCTGTGCATAGGCATTGTTACCAACACTGGGTAATGACAGCGTCTTGCTGTTATTGCTGCCGCTGTCTGATCCGTTGTCGCCACCACCACAGGCGCTTAATAACGCTGACAGGCAGAAACATGCAGTGAATAACCATGAATTTTTCATAAATATTTCCTCACAGATTTTCGGCAGAATTGCTGTCGCAGGCGCTGTTCAGCGTGGCGGCTGCAGCGTTCTGTAATGTTGTCAGGTTGCCTTCACAGCCGATGTAGCTGGTGGCGATACGGTTGTTGATAATAACGACGGTATAGCCGTTATGGATCTGGTTGGAACCTATGGTGATATAGCCAAAGTCGGTAATAAATCGCTGGTCATTCTGGCCGGGAAAATAATAGGTATCCGGCGCAGAACTGCTGAAATCATAGTGCGCCCGGCCGTCACGGTAATAGGTGGTCTGAGAAAAGAGATCGGTGCTGCCCGCGGCGTAATAGTAAAAAATGCCCTCAATATCGCCGCTGTCGAATGACTGATAACGGAAAGCCACCCAGTTACTGAAGCTGCTGCCGCCCGTATTTGATGTACCGTTTTTGATCAGCACGAAATCACCGTTATTTTCCTGGCGGATGGTGGTGGTGACACCGTTGACCGAGCTCTGGTATTCACTACCGCTGTATTGCTGAAACGCCGCGCAATTACCATCGAAGGTATTGGCAAATTTACCGTTAATACCATCATTAATTTCCGGCAGCGGAATGCCGGCCTGCTGAATGCGGCTGCAGATACTGTTTTGGTTGTTGTTGCCGTTATTATTGTCGCCACCGGTATCTGTGGCATCGGATGAACCACCGCAGGCCGTGAGCAGCAGACTGCTGCAGAGCAGCGCCGGTAAATAAACTGAGCGAGTGTCGAGGCCCTTCATAAGTCTTTCCCTAAAGCATCTTTTATGGATGACAGCCACAGGCGATTGCCTGTGTTTCTCACTCTGATAATGGGAGAAAAGACGCAGGGACTTAACTGAGGATTTCCTTAGGTTTTGTTAAAGCGAGATCAGTTCGAGCTTTATTGCCAGGTAAATCGCGTGTTCCCTTGTTCGGGCGCCGAGTTTTTCCCGCGCGTTACGCAGGTGAAACTCAACGGTAGCTTCCGAGCGTTTCAGCAGGTCGGCAATATCACGGGTGCGCAGGCCGCAGGCGCTGAGTTCCAGACAACGCCGTTCGCGTGCGGTCAGCAGGCGGCTGTTGTCGTTGTCGGCAGCGGGGGCGTGCAGGTTACTGGCGAACATGGAGCCGTAGTAACTGATCATCTGCAGGTAGGGCAGTTTTTCCTGCAGAATACGTGTGACCTCGGCAGCACTCAGGTGCGAGCCGATATTCCAGGCATTGACCTGATTACCATCAAAACGCTGCAGGGTGCTGGAAAACCCGGAGCGGAAACCACATTCCGAGGCCTCTTCAATAACCTGCATTTCAGCGTCATTCAGATAAGGATGCTCGCGGATATGATCGATGCCGGTGCGTACCGTGCGGTAGCTGGTGGTGCAGTAACGCAGAAAAGGGTCGCGTTCCATAAAGCCCTTTTCTACATAGTATTCGTTCCAGCTGGCATCAAAGTTGGACACGATCTGCATACGGCGGGTCGTACCGGAGAGGTGGATTATTCGGTCGAAGCCTTCATCGGAGAACGAACGGAACAGGCATTGCCACAGCTGTCTGGCGCTCTGCTGCTTTTCCATCTGTTCGATGATGTGTTCGCGCTGGCGATGCATATGTGCTCCTGATGCTTCCTTTCATCGGCGTGAGCCGCCATTTTACCGCTGGCGCAAACTCTGGCGCTGGTTATTTTTACGTCAGGCAGGTGAGGCGCCGACCTTTTGCCGGGGTAGAATATGGTTTTGTCCGGACAAAAACAGCAAATGGCGTACGCTGTCTTTTTATCTCTCTGTTTTGTCCGGGGTGCTAAGATGCTCCCGAGCAGAGAATCAGGTATAAACAGCGCTGTTTATACGACATCAGCACTGAAGAGGTTCCCGAATGTTCAGACTCCACCGGTATGGCAAAGCTCCGCTGGCGTTTATCGGTATGCTGCTTTCTTCTTTGCTGCTTTCTTGTTTGCTGCTTTCTTGTTTGTTAGTACCGTCCCAGGCCATCGCGGCCGAAGTCATGGTGGCGGTGGCCTCCAACTTTACTGCACCGATGAAAGATATCGCCGAACGCTTTCAGCAGCACAGCGGCCATCAGCTGGTTATGGCCTTTGGTTCATCCGGAAAATTCACCGCCCAGATTCACAATGGCGCGCCCTTTGAGGTCTTTCTGTCGGCGGATCAGGCCAAGCCCGAAGCCCTGATCCGTGCTGGCCTGGCCAGTGCCGACAGCCGCTTTACCTATGCATTGGGGCGTCTGGCCCTGTGGACAACCTCACCCGATGTGGATGTGCGCGCGCAGCTGCACAGCGGCCAGTTCCGCAAGCTGGCGCTGGCCAACCCGCGTCTGGCGCCTTACGGCACCGCTGCACAGCAGACGCTGGCAGCCCTGGCGCTGACCGACAGCGTGGCCGCCCGGCAGGTGATGGGGGAAAACATCGCCCAGACCTGGCAGTTTGTTGCCAGTGGTAATGCCCAGCTTGGTTTTGTTGCGCTGTCGCAGGTGATGAGTGGCGGCGATATTCATCATGGCAGCGTCTGGATTGTGCCCGACACTCTGTACCAGCCGATCCGTCAGGATGCAGTACTACTGAAGAAAGGCGAGCTGAAGAAAGGCGAACCGAATCCGGCGGCCAGAGCATTTCTGGCTTTTCTGCAATCGGCGGAAGTAACGGAACTGATCCGTGGTTATGGTTATCACCGGGAGTAACGCATGTTGTTAACTGCAGCAGACTGGCAGGCGGTCTGGCTGACGCTGAAGCTGGCGACACTGGTCACCATGTTGCTGTTGTTAATCGGCACGCCGCTGGCGTGGTGGCTGGCGCGTACCCGCTCTGTCTGGCGCGGCCCGGTATCGGCACTGGTGGCCTTGCCGCTGGTTCTGCCGCCGACGGTGCTGGGGTTTTATCTGTTGCTGGCGCTGGGACCAAACGGTCCGCTCGGCCAGCTGACGCAGACACTGGGGCTGGGGCTGTTGCCGTTCAGCTTCAGCGGACTGGTGCTGGCCTCGCTGCTGTATTCGTTGCCCTTTGTGGTGCAGCCGGTACAGAACGCCATAGAAGCCATGGGCGAGCGACCGCTGGAAGTCGCCGCGACACTGGGTGCAGGCCCCTGGGACCGTTTCTTTACCGTGGTTCTGCCGCAGGCTAAACCGGGCCTGCTTACTGCGGCCGTGCTTGGCTTTGCCCATACCGTCGGCGAGTTTGGCGTGGTGCTGATGATTGGCGGCAATATTCCCGGTGAAACGCGGGTGATCTCGGTACAGATTTACGACCATGTTGAAGCCCTGAGTTACGCTCAGGCGCACAGTCTGTCGCTGATGATGCTGCTGTTTTCGTTTGTGGTGCTGCTGCTGATGTACAGCCTGAACCGCCACAGCCGCCTGAATTTTTCCATGAGCCGCCCATGACCGATCTGCACCTGAATCTTGATCTTCGCCGTGGCGACTTCCGCCTGCAGCTCAATACGGCACTGGCCGGGCAGGGGGTGACGGCGGTATTTGGCCCCTCCGGTTGTGGTAAAACCACGCTGCTGCGCTGCATTGCCGGACTGGAGCAGGGCGGCGAGATTCGTCTTGGGGATGAAATCTGGAGTAGTGCGCGGCAAAGCCTGCCGGCGCATAAACGTCCGCTGGCACTGGTGTTTCAGGATGCCGGTCTGCTGCGTCATCTGAATGTGCAGGGCAATCTTGATTATGGCGTTAAGCGCGCGCGCAAACGTGGGCTAACCCCCTTACCAGCAGAGCAGGCCCGGCAGGTACTGGAACTGCTCGATCTGCTTCCCCTGCTGCAGCGTCCGGTGCAGCGTTTGTCCGGCGGCGAGCAGCAGCGGGTGGCGCTGGCGCGGGCACTGCTGATTAATCCGCGGCTGTTATTACTCGATGAACCGCTGTCGGCACTGGACAGCGCACGTAAGCAGGAGGTGTTGCCCTATCTGCGTCGCCTGCATCAGGTCTATCAGGGGCCGATACTCTATGTCAGTCATGCGCTGGAAGAGGTGGTGCAACTGGCCGATCAGCTGCTGGTGCTGGAAAAAGGTACGCTGAAAGATCAGGGCAGGCTGGCCGATGTACTGGCAAGGCTCAGCCTGGGCGATGAAACCGGGGTGGTGCTTGAAGGTACCGTGGCTGCTCAGGAAACGGACGGGCTGGCGCGGCTGGCTCTGACGGCAGACGGAACAGCCGCTGGCAGCGCAGAGCTGTTACTGAGTGCGCCTCAGGCGCTTGTGGGTGATCACTTACGTGCACGGGTTCTGGCGCGGGATGTGAGTATCAGCCTCAGCCGTGCGGACGACAGCAGTATCCTCAATATTCTGCCGGTCAGGGTTGAAAGCCTCAATCAGAGTGGCGTCTCGGTACTGCTGAATCTGCGCTTGCCGGATGGTGAATTACTGCGTGCCCGGCTGACGCAGCGTTCGGTGACTCAGTTGGGTTTACAGGCGGGCATGTCCGTCTGGGCGCAGGTTAAGTCGGTCGCGCTGGCCGGTTAAATTGTGCTCCATAAAAAACGCCGCTGCGGGAAACCACAGCGGCGTTTTCAGTTGCATGACCCTGTTCAGTGAATCAGGCCAGAGGCTCTGCCACCCGTTGCAGGCGGTTATCGCCGCTCAGGGTGCGGTAACTGCGGGCATGGTAAGTGTCGGCAGAACGCTTAAGGATCTGTGGCACGTAGTACCAGTCGGCCTGAACCTGTTCGCGGCTGGCGCTCAGCAGGATAAACCCGTGCTGGCGCAGTTCGGCAAACTTGATGTGCGGGCTGGCATCCATAATGGTCTGTGCGCCGGCTTCGGCAATCACCGGCGGGAAACCCGGAGAGGTGACCGATGGGCAGACAAATTCCACCGCCAGAGAGCCTTCACCACTGTAGCGGTTGTAGTTGTTGCGGTCGTAAGGGTTGTCACTCAGGTCGGCAGCAAAAGAGCTGTGTACATCGCCGGTGAGAATCACCACGTTATCAATCTGTTCGTTGCGCAGCAGCGCCAGTAAGCGGTCGCGGGTAGCGCTGTAGCCGTCCCAGCTGTCGAGCCAGAGTGACGCCCCGCCGCCAAAATGATCCGGCAGATTAATAAAGTAGCGCTGCGCCATCATCACCTGCTGACCGACGATCTTCCAGCGTGCGCTGCTGCTCTGTAATTGCTGATGCAGCCAGGCTTCCTGTTCAAAACCAAGCAGGGTGCGGTTTTCGTCTTTAGCTTCGCGCTGTTTATCGCTGCCAGATGGTGCTTCATCACGGCCTTCAATACGGGTATCGAGCATCAGCAGGTCGAGCAGATCGCCGTAGCGCAGATTGCGGCTGATACTGCCGTTGCTGTTTTCGCGGATCGGCATCCATTCGAAATAGGCTTGCTTGGCGGCGGCTTTACGCTCGTTCCAGTCACCTTCGCCGTCGTTATGGTTTTCGGCGCCATAAACGTTGGCATCGTTGGCAAACTCGTGGTCATCCCAGACGGTGATAAACGGATGACGCTGGTGGGCGGCTTTTAAATCCTCATCCAGTTTGTACATGGCGTGGCGGCGGCGGTAGTCCGACAGACTGACAATTTCGTGAGCCGGAGCCAGCGCACGTTTTTCGCGCAGCAGCAGTTCGCCGTATTCGTCCTGAGCGTATTCGTAGATGTAGTCGCCGAGGTGGATGACGGCATCCAGATCGTTGCGGTTGGTCAGTGCGCGGTACACGTTAAAGTAACCGTGCGGGTAGCTGGAGCAGGACACCACGGCAAAACGGGCGCTGTCGATATCGCCTTCCGGGGCGGTGCGGGTGCGGCCGATTTCGGAATCTTTGCCCAGAGCACTGAACTGATAAAAGTAGGTGGTGCCGGGCTGCAGGCCGTCGGCATCGACTTTAACGGTGAAGTCGCGGCTGGCGTCGGTGCGGAAGTCGCCGCTGCGTATCACCTGAGTCATGCCTTCATCCAGTGCGACCTTCCAGCTGACGGTCAGTGGCATATTCACTTCCGGCAGAAAGTGGGTCCAGAGGATGACGCGGTCGGCGCGCGGGTCGCCGCTGGCAACGCCGTAGTTAAAATGGCCGGGGTCATTGGCTTCAATTGGCGTCGGGCTGCTCATCGCCATGCTCAGGCCGGACTGACTCAGGGCTCCCATACCGGCAACGCCGGCGCCGGTGCGGGATAGAAATTTACGGCGGCTGATATCCATGTCGGACTCCTTTTTTATAGGTGGATCGGCATACAATCCACGCGACGGGTGAGTGTGGTGCGTGCTAAAGAATGCGCGAGTCTAGGCAGGCTCTGTGTCAGCGCGGTGACAGTTTTTTGAAACTTTGGTACTTACGTTTTACAAGGCGCGTTTTACAACCTTGGCCCGATTGTTCGCATGGCTGGCGTAAGTGGTGTAAACAGCCGATGGCGGTGCAACGCAGCGCTGTAATGTCGTAGCGCAACGCAGCGCTGTAATGTCGTGGTGTAACGCAGCGTTGCTATGTAGTGGTGCAGAACGGAGAAAAGAACGTGGCATTAGAGCTGCTGGCTGAAGAGCAGGTTGAGATTTCCGGTTTTGGCGGCATCCGCGAACGGGTGCTGGTAATGGACCCGCGCCAGTTTGGTCATCATGTGCGCGAAGAATGCTGGCCCGGCTTCGGCGCCTGTACCTACTTGGCTAACGCCTGGTTTTTACCCGGTGGTTCGACCGGACTGCACAGCCATGAGCAGATTGATATCGTCAGTGTGATGACCCGTGGTGAGCTGCATCATCAGGGCAGTATCGGTGATGGTGAAGTGTTGCAGGCTGGCCAGGTGCAGTTACAGCGCAGTGGCATCAAAGGTTTTCGTCATAACGAGCAGAATCCGGGCGCGGATTATCCGGCTATGGTGCAGATCTGGCTGCTGCCGCAGAGCCATGAAGGCGAGGCGTGTTATCAGGTTATTGAGCTCAATCCGTCCGACCTGACCTGTGTGTACGGTGGCGAATTGTTTGCGGCTTCAACTCGGGTGGATGTGCTGCAACTGGCGGCAGGCGATGAGTGGACGCTTGACGATGATGCGCTGGGTTATGTATTCCGTGGCACGGCCATCAGTGCCGATGGGCAGCGTTTACAGCGCGGGGATTTGTTCAGGCTCAGCGGACAGTCACTGAGCCTGATGGCGGAAAGCGGTTTTGCGCTGGTGATGATCCGCGAGGCCTGATTGCGGAATTACCACTCAATACCGGCCTGAGCTTTCACTCCGGCTTTAAAGGCGTGTTTTTCCATTTTCATATCGGTGACGGTATCGGCCAGATCGCGCAGAGCCGTTGGCGCACCACGGCCGGTCAGAATTACATTCTGCTCCGGCGGGCGGTTTTCCAGCGCGGTTTTTAATTCGTCAAAATCCAGCAGATCGTACGCCAGCATATAAGTGATTTCATCCAGCATCACGGTGCGTAGTTCTGGATTGCTGAGCATGGCTTTGGCTTTTGGCCAGACCGCATCAAAGGCACGCTGATCCTGCTCTTTATTCTGTGTTTCCCAGGTAAAACCTGAGCCCATCACTTCATGGGTAAGGCCCGGCAGGGTGGCGAGAATTTTGGCTTCGCCGCAGTCCCAGGTGCCTTTAATAAACTGCACCAGCCCAGCCTTATAGCCATGGCCCAGCGTGCGGATAACGGTGCCGAAGCCGGAGCTGCTTTTCCCCTTACCATTTCCGGTGAGCACGATGATAACGCCACGTTCTTCCTGAGCACGGGCGATGGCGGCATCGACCTTCTCTTTATGCTTCTGCATTTTCTGCTGGTGGCGATCGGTATTGGCTGTTTGCTCGCTGTTACTCATACTTTTTTGTGATTCCTGAAAGGTGGGATTTCCGCTGGCTAACGGGTGTTCACTCAGTCCTTAACTATACTGGATTACAACCATCGCCTGAACCGGGAATGCACAATGGATGAACGCAAGTTAAATCAGGATGTTACGGTCGATCCTGATCCACAGGAAACCAAAGAGTGGGTCGATGCCATTCACTCTGTGATCCGTGCCGAAGGGGTCGAACGCGCCCATTTTCTGATCGAACGTATCGCCGAACGTGCCACCCGTGATGGCATGCCGCTGCCTTATGCGCTGAATACGCCTTACCGCAATACCATCGCTCCGGAAAATGAAGCGCCGATGCCCGGTGACCTGTTTATGGAACGCCGCATCCGCTCGCTGGTACGCTGGAATGCGCTGGCCATGGTTCTGCGCGCCAACAAAGAAGGCGCGGGCGATTTAGGTGGTCATATCTCCAGTTTTGCTTCCAGTGCCACACTTTATGATGTGGCCTTTAACCATTTTTTCCGTGCACCCAACGCCAGCAGTGACGAATCACCACTGGGTGATCTGATTTATTACCAGGGCCATGTGGCACCGGGTATTTATGCCCGTTCTTATCTGGAAGGCCGTTTTCAGGAATCCGATCTGGAGCGCTTTCGCCGTGAAGCGTTAGCACCGGGCTTATCCTCTTATCCACACCCGAAACTGATGCCGGATTACTGGCAGTTTCCGACTGTGTCTATGGGCCTTGGCCCATTGCAGGCAATTTATCAGGCGCATTTTATGCGTTATATGTCCGCGCGCGGACTGGTGCCGCGTAAAGGTCGCAAGGTATGGGCTTTCCTTGGTGATGGCGAATGTGACGAGCCGGAAACCCTGGGAGCTATTGGTCTGGCCGGACGGGAAAAACTCGAGAATTTAATCTTCGTTGTTAACTGCAACCTGCAGCGCCTTGATGGCCCGGTTCGCGGCAACGGTAAAATTATTCAGGAGCTTGAAAGTCAGTTCCGCGGTGCCGGCTGGAATGTGATTAAAGTCGTGTGGGGGCGGCACTGGGACCCACTGCTGGCAAAAGACCGTAAAGGCATGCTGCAGAAGCGCATGGACGAAACCGTTGATGGTGAATACCAGAATTACAAAGCCAAAGGTGGAAAATACACCCGCGAGCATTTCTTTGATAAATACCCGGAGCTGACGGAATTAATTAAAGATTTATCCGATGAAGATATTTTCCGCCTGAACCGTGGTGGCCATGATCCTTATAAAGTTTATGCTGCCTATCATGCGGCAGTAAATCATAAAGGACAGCCAACGGTTATTCTGGCTCATACCATTAAAGGCTACGGCATGGGTGCCGAAGCTGAAGGGCAGAATCAGGCGCATTCGGTTAAAAAACTCGATATAGAAAGCATTAAAGCCTTCCGCGACCGTTTTGATATTCCGGTTCGTGATGAGGATCTTCCGCATATGCCATTTTACCGGCCACCGGCAGACAGTCCGGAGCTGACCTATATGCGTAAACAGCGGGAAAAGCTTGGCGGCTATTTACCACAGCGTACAGAAAACTGGACGGCATTAATCGCACCGGATCTGGAGTTTTTTAAAGCCCAGACCGAAGGTAGCGGTGAACGTGAAATATCCACCACCATGGCCTTTGTGCGCATTATGTCGCACCTGGTGAAAGATAAAATCATGGGCGACCGCGTAGTACCAATCGTGCCGGATGAAGCGCGCACCTTTGGCATGGAAGGTTTATTCCGCCAGTTGGGTATTTATTCATCCGAAGGTCAGTTATACGAGCCGGTCGATCAGGGCCAGGTGATGTATTACCGCGAGGATAAAAAAGGCCGCATTCTGGAGGAAGGCATTAACGAAGCCGGTGCTTTTGCTGCCTGGATGTCAGCGGGCAGTTCGTACAGTACCAACGGACTGGCGATGATTCCGTTTTATATTTATTACTCGATGTTTGGCTTTCAGCGCATCGGTGATCTGGCCTGGGCAGCTGGTGATATGCAGTGTCAGGGATTTCTGATTGGTGCAACTTCAGGGCGGACAACCCTGAATGGTGAAGGTTTACAGCATCAGGATGGTCACAGTCATATTCTTGCATCCACCATTCCCAACTGTGTCAGCTACGATCCTACTTATGCTTATGAGCTGGCCGTGATTATTCAGGATGGCCTGAAGCGCATGTATGAGAAGAAAGAAAAAGTCTTCTATTACATCACCAGCCTGAATGAAAACTACGTTCATCCGCCGATGCCGGAAGGTGTGGAAGAGGGGATTAAACGCGGGCTGTATCGCCTGAAAAAATCGGCAATTAAAGGCGCGAAAAACAAGAAGCCGGCGCGTATTCAGCTGCTGGGCAGCGGCTCTATTTTACGCCAGGTTGAACAGGCGGCGCAGTGGCTGGAAGGTAAGGGCATTGCTGCCGATGTCTGGAGCGTAACGTCCTTTAATGAATTACGCCGTGATGGTCTGGCCTGTGAGCGGACAGCGTTATTGTCCGCGACGGAACAGCCTCCGGTTCCCTGGGTTACCCGTCAGCTGGCAGACAGCGAAGGCCCAATCGTTGCCACAACCGACCATATGAAAACCTATGCCGAACAGATACGCGCCTTTATTCCTGAAGGACGGCGTTACCGCACGCTGGGTACCGATGGTTTTGGCCGCAGCGATTCGCGTGAAAATTTACGCCGCTTCTTTGAGGTGGACTGGCAACACGTAGCCTGGGCTGCGGCAAGCGAACTGGTCAGGAGCGGTGCGTTAAAAGCCGCTGATCTCGAACAATGGCGCAGCGAACTGAATATCGATGCCGCCAAACCTGACCCACTGTACAGCTGAGGATGGATGCATGACGACTTTAAAAATCCCGGATCTCGGTGGTGCCAGTCAGGTTGAAGTGATCGAAATTCTGGTCAGCCCCGGCGATACGGTCGAAATGGAACAGGCATTAATTGTTCTGGAAACCGATAAAGCAACGATGGAAATTCCGGCCGAAGCCGCCGGCGTGATTAAAAACCTGAGTGTTAAAGTGGGCGATAAAGTCAGCAGCGGTGATGTATTCGGCGAGCTGGGTGGTGATGCCTCAGGTGCTGAAGAAAAAGCCACTGAAGAAAACAAACCTGAAGAAAAAAACGCTGAAAACGCTCCTGCTGCAGAACAGAAAACGACCGAAGCTCCGGTACAACCTGCTGTAGAAAATGCGCCGTCACCGAGTGCTGAACCTGTTGCAGCCGTTGATATTGCTATCCCGGATCTTGGCGGTTCTGAGCAGGTGGAAGTGATTGAGGTTCAGGTCAGTGCCGGTGATGATATTGATGCCGAACAAACAGTGCTGGTGCTGGAATCGGATAAAGCGTCGATGGAAATTCCGGCCGGTCAGGCTGGTACTGTAATCAGTGTCGCCGTTAAAACCGGTGATAAAGTCAGTGCCGGTGATGTCATGCTTAAATTACAGCCGGCTGCTGGTAATGCTGTGTCTGCGGAAAACAACGCCGCTGAATCTGCAGCGGCTGAGGTGGCGCCAGCAGAAAAAACTGCAGCACAGGCAACAACGCCAAAAGCAACAGTTGCAACAGCTGCAGCAACGACCCCTGCTGCTGATGTGCGCTCTTCCGCTGCGGAAGTTCATGCCGGCCCGTCAGTACGCAAGCTGGCACGCGAATTTGGTGTCGATCTGGCACAGGTCAGCGGTAGCGGGCCAAAACAACGTATCACCAAAGATGATATCCAGCGTTATGTAAAACAACGGCTGAACGGTGAGCCAGCCTCCGTGTCGGGTGGTTCAGGTATACCTGCGGTGCCTGTGGTGGACTTTGCCAAATTCGGTGCCGTCAGTGACAGTCCGCTGAATAATATTAAACGGGCAACCGCGCGGGCGATGACAACGGCCTGGCTGAATGTGCCACAAGTCACGCAATTTGATCAGGCCGATATTACTGACCTGGAAAATTATCGCAAACAACAGAACGAACGTTATGCGCGGCAGGGAATAAAGTTTTCTATTGTTCCCTTCGTGCTTAAAGCGATTGCCAAGGCGCTGGAAGATTTTCCATCTTTTAATGCCTCGCTCAGTGCCGATGGCGAAAAGCTGATTCTGAAGCACTATGTGCATGTCGGCGTGGCGGTCGATACGCCGAAAGGATTACTGGTGCCTGTCATTCGCGACGTGAATCAGAAATCGGTTACACAAATCACACAAGAGCTTACCGATAAGGCCGAATTGGCCCGACTGGGTAAGCTACCATTAGCTGATATGCAGGGTGGCTGTTTCAGTCTGTCCAGTCTCGGTGGTATTGGTGGTACAGCGTTTACCCCTATTGTGAATCCACCGGAAGTTGCCATTCTTGGCTTATCGAAAGCATCGATGCAACCGGTATGGGATGGTACGGCTTTTATACCTCGCCTGATGCTGCCTTTATCTCTGTCTTACGACCATCGGGTGATTGATGGCGCCGAGGCGGCCCGATTCAGCCAGCACCTGGTAATGTACCTGCAGGATTTACGTAATGTTCTGATGTAGTGATATCGCAGACACTGTCAGGCGTTGCCAGAGTAAGACGTTGTAGACAGATAATATTTTATAAATTAAGGGTACCCAGAGCGTCGTCGGTGAAAGGTTTTCTTACACCGGCGGATCTCCAGATAACAAGCATAAGTAAGGGTGTGAGGAGTCTATGCTGAAAGCACTAATGTGGCCGGCAATCAAATTTATGGGGCAGCTGAGTTATGCTGCCAAATTCGGCCTGATCAGTTTTTTGTTTATGGTGCCTCTGGTGGTTCTGAGCGGGCAGGTTTTTCTTGCTGCATTTGAATCGATGAAAAAAACGGAGCTGGAATTAAGCGGGCTGCAGAGCACTCAGCAATTATTTAATTTTGCCCATGAGCTTGAAGCATTCCGTGATCTGGCTGCGGTGGTTCCGCATCAGAATAATGCTGAACTCCGCGCCCGTGCAGAACAGCGCATGAACGATATTCCCCAGCAGATTCAGAAGTTACTGCAAAGTACTGACGATGAAGAGCTGCTCTCGCTGTTAAAAGGCTGGGAGAAAAAGTATGCCCATCGCCTGAAAATGACCGGTGAGCATCGTCAGCCGACCTTCCGTGATCAGTATAAGTATTATCAGATTGTAATTGACGAGCTGTATCTGGTTATTCGCCAGTACACCCAGTCGTCCGGTATTTCACTGGATTCTGATGGTGATATTCAGCGCCTTGTCGGCATTGTTATGACATTACCAGAAGCTCACCTTGTCGGCGGTATGGGGCATGCTGCAGGGGTGTATGCCTTTGTAGAACAGTATCTGCAATCAGCTACCTATGACCTGATGAACGTTGTCTACGACCAGCTGCTGGCCGCGCACCCTAATATGCAGCTGATGGTCAGCAGTGCGGAAGCGGTTGGTGATGCTGATTTGCTGACTGCAGCTCAGGCTGCTGTTAAGGCAGTTGACAGTATCCGTATGAAAATAGATGAAGAAATTATTGCGGCAGCGACCATCGAATCCAGCTGGCAGGATTATGATAAGTTCTATCAGAGTCAGCTACAGGTATTAAAAGACATAGAAAATAAAGCCTTCCCGCTGATCAGCCGTAAATTACAGTCGCGTCTGGACGGGCAGCAAAAACGCATCGGAATACTGGCTCTGGTTCTGCTGTCAGCGTTGACCATTATTGTTTACCTGTATCTCGCATTTTTTATGTCTATCCGTTACACCATTAAGCGTTTTTCCGGCACTGCCCGTGATATTGCCAATGGCGACCTCACCCATGAAATCAGCTTCAATGGCCGTGATGAAATGGGGCAGCTACGTGACGCTTTTAATGAAATGATCAGCAATATCCGTAATACCCTGACCGCAGTAAAAGACAGTGCCGGCTCGGTCAGCGCCAATGTTAATGAAGTAGAAAGCATTGCCAACCGCAGCCGTCAGGCCGTACAGATTCAGCTTGAACAAACCAATCAGGTTTCACAGATTATCAGTGATATGGCAGACCGTGCTGTTACGGTAACCCACTTGGCCGAAGAGGCAGAAGAAGCGGCGCACAGTGGCCATAAAAAATCGGATGAAGCCGGACAGGTTGTTACCCGGGTGATGGATCAGGTACGCAGTCTGGCCGATGAAATGGCTAACTCAATGGAGGCGGTGAACCGTCTGGCAGAGAATTCTTCCAGCATCAGCAGTATTCTGGCGACCATTAAAGGTATTGCGGAGCAGACCAACTTATTGGCATTGAATGCGGCTATTGAAGCAGCCCGGGCCGGTGAACAGGGCCGTGGTTTTGCTGTGGTTGCTGATGAGGTACGCACACTGGCCAGCCGCACTCAGGGATCAGCACAGGAAATTGAAGGTCTGATCAGTGAAGTGCAGAAAAATATTGTCAGTGCAGTGGATACCATGGAAGTGAACCGCAAAATGGTCGAAAGCACCGTCTCTCACTCTGAACAGGTCAGCACCACGCTGAATGAAATTCAGATCAGTATGGGTGATATTCAGAAGAAGACGACTGATATTGTCGTGACCGCCAACGAGCAAAAACGCAGCGCAGCTGATCTCGAACATAACCTGGAAGCAATCCGTAACAGTGGCCAGCAGACGTCCAGCAACGCCGAAGGAACCGTGCAGGCCGTACGTCAGACTCAGGCCATTACCGATTCACTTGCGCAGCGGGTTGAGCAATTTAAGGTCCGATAAATACCAGCGATATGCCATAAAAAACGCCCACGATACAGTGGGCGTTGTTTATGGTGCGTCAGACTACGGTATCAGGAATTATCGTCGTTACGCTTATGCCGGCTTTGCCAGATAACCTCCTGACCATTATCGCGCCGGGCGAGAACCCGGGCGAGAATAAACAGCAGATCTGATAAACGGTTGAGATAACGCAGTGCCAGCGAGCTGACAGTTTCAGTGCGGGCCATTTCAACCAGAGAGCGCTCAGCACGGCGACAAACGGTACGTGCCATATGGGCACAGGCGGCGCAACGGTTGCCTCCGGGAAGAATAAAATCCTTCAGCGCTGGTAGAGAATCGTTCAGCGCTTCGAGATTATCTTCAATATCCTGCAGTAACTCTTCGCTGAGGGCATAAAATCCCGGTACTGAAAGTTCACCGCCAAGGTCGAACAGATCATGCTGAATCTGATGCAGCAATGGCTGCAGGTCGTCATCAGCACTCAGTTCGGCGCGCAGTAATCCCATCCAGGAATTCAGCTCGTCCACATCACCGATGGCATGGATACGCTCGCTGCTTTTACTGACACGGGAACCGTCGCCCAGACCGGTTTCACCACCGTCGCCGGTTTTGGTTACGATTTTGGATAAACGGTTGCCCATATAATCACCATGTTAGTTGTTGTCGTACCCGGAGGCTCAGAAGTCACCGATATTCTGTTCAACGGTCAGAAACTCGATCTGAACCGGTTTTAATGCTGTTTCAACGGAACTTAATTGTATTTCGTTCAGAGGCTTCGGTGCTGAAAAATCAGCGGCCGCATCAATGCGGATAATCTTATTTGCGGAGCCGGGAAGGCCCAGCCACAGTACTTCTCCTTTGCTGGCCAGTGCTGAGATATTACCGGAAGCAAGATCATTGCTGACTAATGAGACAGAGTTGTCCGCATTCAGTGAGTAAAGCGTGTCAACCGAAGAACCTAAATCACCGTTCCAGCCTTCGTAGGTCGTGAAAAAAATCTTGCCGCTTTCCGTTGCAGTGATGCGATTAACGGCATATTCATCAGTCAGAACTTCTGTTGAAAAGTCATTCAGGTTAACGGCTTCAATACCACCGGAGAGCGGATAGTAAACGAGCGATCCAAGGTACATTGTATCGCCATAGACCACACCGCTTTGGTGGTTGGCAAGACTGAGTTCAATCGCCTGTGTACCAGGGGTTACTGAATCCGTATCAATTTCTTCCCAGCTGGTGGCATCAAAAACAACCACTTTTTCGTTGCCGGATGACGCCCAGGACGTCAGGTTCTGCAGAGTGATATACACTCTGTTGTTATGGGTGAATACCATATCCATTTCAGGTACTTCATCATTTTCACCACTCACATGATGGCTGATATCCAGTTCACGGATAAGAAAGTCCCCCGCGTTTTTTGCCGCAAGATTGACGACCCAGGCCTTAGCTTGACCGTAGCGTGTGATCACTGCGGTATCATCGGTAATGAAGCTGATATTATATGGATTGGCGGATGTTGTTTCACCAGCAGAACGCATGGAGTAGCCTTCACCAGGGTAGTAACCGAGCTGCGGGTTATCTATGTGATACTTCTGAATGGTATCGATGTCTTTACGGCCAATATGGTAGATGTATTCGCCTCTTGTTGCGATACCGTAATCGGTTTCTGTCTTTGAATTATAGTTGCTGGCAACATCGGTACTGCCATCGGTAAATTCAATCATGCTTTCACTTTTACCTTTTGATTGAACGACGGCAATATCGGTAAACGTGATTTCTTCAGATTTATTGTCTTTATCGTTACATCCGCTTAACAATAACGCGGAAGAAATGATAGCCGCTATTACGGGAGAATTAATTTTAGACATCAGATTTTTCACCATTGGTAGTGGGCACGCAGAAAGAACATGCGGCCAGGTTCAGGATAGTAAGGGTAGTCACGGGCGGAATTACTGGTTGCATCTGTTACGTTCATGCTGACCCGCCAGTTTTTTCTCTGGTAGCCTGCGGATGCATTCCAGCTGTTTTCAGCATCTTTTTCGAGTAAATTCGAATTGTTGTAATAACCATCACTCTGGCGGTAATTTCCGACAGAGAAATCCCAGTTGTTTTTTGTCCAGGATGCACTGAAATAGCCTGAGAACTGACTGTACCCGGCTGCCTGATTCCCTTCGTAATAGGGTATTGGGGTGTATTCGATGATTTTGTTTGATTGCAATGTAATGCTTGCTGAAAGCGATAACGCTGACCAGATATTCCAGCGAATGTCTTGTTCCAGCCCGGTATGGCGTGTTCGTCCAAGGTTGTCAAAATGAATAACGCCCCGGCTGTCGCTTTCGGAAATAATAGCGTCGCTGATATTGCGCAGATACAAACTGGTCGTCAGCGCTATCTTACTGTTCTGGAAGCGCAGGCCTGTTTCATAGTGCTCAGCCTGTTCGGGCAGCAGGGTTGGGTTTCCCATGCTGGTACCACGATCACCGAATAATTCGTTAGTGGTTGGCAGGCGCACCTGATGAGCAATATTGGCGTAGATAATAATGCCGGATGGCAGGCGCTGGTCGATGCCCATAGACCAGGTGTTAACATTATCCTGACGGTTATTTCCCAGTCTCTGAAGATCTTTGTCGGATAGACGTATATGGCTGAATTGCGCAGTTAACTCAAGGCTGTTCAGTGTGTATTGTAAACGACCGCCATTATCCAGCTGTTGTCGCTTATAAGTGGTTTCGCAACCGTTACCATTCAGACATTGCTGTTCTTTCTCGCTTTCATTCAGTAAGCGGAAATCTGTTGCTGTTTCTTCCTGTTGTAACCGACTGGTAAAAACGGCATTGAAATTGTCGCCACACATATAGTGGTTAATCTGATATTTCTGGCCATCGGTAATATAGCGATTCAGCTGTGCACCCAGACCGATATTAGAGTCACGATCATCATAAAGCTGATCCTGACGATAAATGTTGCCGGATATTTCTGTTTTTTGCTCTTTGCCCCATGTTTTTTGCCAGTTTAATTGCAGGCTGTCGGAATCTGTTTTTAATTGCGCATGGTTGGCTGGAAAGTTGATGCGTGATGTTAATCCACGTTTTCCCCGGCCAGACTGAACAGCAATGTTAAGGTAGCTGTCTCCCAGAGCCTGTCGTCCTTTAATCAGCCACTGATGTTGCTGACTTTCGTTGTTGTAACGTTTTTCATATCCCGGTTGTTGCGGGTTATCGACAGGTTGTGGTTCGAGATAGGTAAAATCATTATCTGCCTGCAGTAAATCACCACTGAGCAGCCACTGAGATTCTGCACTGCCAAAATTCTGGCTGAGCGTGTACTGCCGGGTTCCGTAGCTGCCACGGGTTGCGTGAGCTTCTCCCTGATTTATTATTTCTCCGGCAAGACTGCGACTGCGGATATGGATAATTCCGCCGACGGCCGACGATGATAGTTCTACCGGGGCAATGCTACGGTATATATCGACAGTTTCAGCCTGTGATAGTGATATTTTACTTAAATCAGCACCACCGCCGTTGAGTGAGTTAATCTGCAGGCCATCCCAGAATACCAGTACCTGCTGTCCGCTTGAACCGCGGATTACCGGGCTGGAATACTGACCGATACCACCGATGCTCTGAATGTCTATGCCACTTTGCTGCCCGAGCAGTTCAGGTAGCAGAATAAATTTACGGGTAAATTCTTCTCTTTCAATCCGTTGATGGTGGCCACTGAGGAAATCAGGAGAAAAGCCGGAATCGTTGTGCCCGTAAACAGCAACAGTGTTCAGTTCGGTCGTCGAAAAGGCGGGCATAGCAAAGCCACTGAGCAGGTAAGTCAGTGTCATCAGGGAATTCAATCTGCAGCGTTGTAATAAAGCAGTATTCAGAGTGCTCACCCGCAAACCCAAAACAGGGTTGCAGTGGCGGAGGTGCAAAAAGCAAAGTGCGCTGCAGTAAGGCAACGGTTTGCGATCACCCTCCGTCGCCCACCGCAACGTCAGTATCGTTATTCAGGCCGGTATCCGGGCTTACGACCTGAGCATTAGCTCGCTGACAACACCTTCCCATGCAGAGCACAGTGGCATTTGTTATCAGTATGGTCGATCACCGTTGCGGGGGCAGCGCTGGATTGGCGGTAAGAACACACGACACCAGACTTCCCGTTTAACCCTCGTCAGTAAAAAGGCTGAGGGCACCTGAAAGCGCGAAGGGTATAGAGCCCTGTGCGATGGGTCAATAGCGCTGGCACAAAAGGCAGTGAATTATCCACATGGTTGGTTTGAAAATAATTCACTTAGGTTTTGAGGTAAGGGGTTGCATAGCGGATTCAATCGCCGGCAGGCAGGGCAATCTCAAAGCAGGCGCCACCATGTTGTCTGCCAGGCCGGTAACGCAGCTGACCATGGTGATGACTGGTGATAATAAAATAGGAAACAAATAAGCCCAGGCCGGTGCCTTCACCGACGTCTTTGGTGGTGTAAAAAGGCTCGAAAATATGCGCAGCAATGGTGGAGGGGATGCCCGGTCCATTGTCTTCCAGCACAATTACCTGCTGTTGATCGCGCTGTTCGATGCTGAGGTGAATATTGGGCTGCCACTGAGAATTGTCAGGCTGGTACTCGCTCAGCGCCTGGACCGAGTTTTTCAGTAAATTCAGCAGAACCTGTTCTATTTCACCGGGCAGACATTCGACCCAGGCCGGTGTTTCTGTTGGGGAGAACTGCAGCTGAATATGACGCAAGCCGAAATCACCCCGGGCAATGCTCAGGGTGTTGTTGATCAGTGCATTAAGGTCGGTACGCTGTTTCTGCTGTTTATCACTGCGCGAGAACTGCAGCATATTGGCAATAATATTGGCGGCACGTTCGCCGGCCTGCTGGATATTATCCATAAATTGCAGGATATCGCGTTGCTGCAGATAGAGCTCAAGATTGCCCAGTGGCAGGCCGGTTTCTGCTGCTACGCGTTCATTGGCACTCAGGCCGGGCTGCAGGCGACGGCGGATATTTTGCAGGTTCTGCAGAATGGCTCCCAGAGGATTATTAATTTCATGTGCGATGCCGGTCGCCAGTCCGGCAACCGTCATCATCTTTTCGCTGTGTACCATGATTTCTTCCAGCTGCAGACGCTGTGATACGTCATCAATACGCAGCACCAGTTTGGCCTGCTGTTGTTCCGGCAGAGGATAGATCATGGTGTCGGTCATCAGTGGCTGAATAAAACTGCTGATCGCCAGTCTTTCCAGTTTATGGACGGCACTGTTCTGTTCGGCGGCGTTCAGTAGATCGGCATGGGGAGCAAGCTCCGGAATCAGTTGCAACAGATGGCGGCCGGTTAATTGCTGGCGTTGCTTACCCAGCCAGTCTCCGGCTTGCTGGTTGCACTGCACGATGCGCAGCTGGGCATCCAGAGTGAACAGGGCTGACGGCATGGCATTAATAATACCGTCGAGCAGGGTCTGGGTATTTTTAAGCTGGGTTTCGATGCCACGCCGCACCGAAATTTCCTGCGCCAGGTTTTCGTTAATCTGACGGGTTTCAGTCGACAGACGTGTCGCACGCAGACGGGCACTTTCGGCCTGCTGATGAGCATTACGTAAATTCAGGGTGCGTTGATCATACTGCCAGAGCAGATCATTCAGGGCATTGGTCAGCGGCTGTACATCGGGGTCATCGCTGCGGATGGTAATGGCTTCTTCTTTTTCGCCATCGCGGGTGGCACGGCGCACGCTGCTTAACAGTTGCAGGTAAGGGCGTTTCTGCCAGCGCCGGGTCAGGGCATAGAGTGCAAAAATCAGCAGGGCAGAAATACTGACCACAAACAGCGTGGTGGTTAATGTATCAAGGATAAAAAAGCCTGGCAGGGAACGGTCGCTGATCACCAGTAATTGCAGTTCCCCGCGCGGACTGCTGAGGCGGTACTGGTGCAGTTTGTCGGTCAGCAGGCTGTCTTCGAGACGTGCCGACAAGAGTGGCGAATTGCGATAACTGTGGCTCAGGCGTTCTCCGTGGTTGTTGTATAAAGCGGCTTCACGGATCTGAAAGTGGCGGGTAAAACGCTCCAGCATCGACTGCAGGGTCGGCAGGTCAGTGATGTTATGGGTCAGCTGAATCTGCAGGATATCGGCAAAGGCATCGCTGATTTCGGGGGCCAGTTGTTCGCGTCCTACACGGTCAGCGGCGGCAATGTAGGCCAGTGTGGTGAGGATAATAATCAGCGCACAGACTGTCACAGTGGCGAGCATGGTTTTTTGCCGTGCTAATAACATGGTGACTGCAACCTCCTGTGCGGATACATCCTATTACTCCTGTTTCAGACCTGCAGCTGTTGCATCAGCCGGTCGGTCAGCGGTAAAGACAGGCCGAGATTGTGCGCCTGTTGCTGCAGGTAGCCACAAATATAGGGCAGCTCGGTTGTTCTGCCGGCCAGAATATCCTGCAGGGTCGAGGAGCGGTTAGCAGCGGTCGCCAGGGCGACCTGTTCTACCCGGCCGGTCAGATCCTGTGACAACGGCCAGTGCAGCTGCTGATACAGGTTATCCACTTCTGCTGCCAGTGCCTGTAACTGTGGCAGATAAAGCGGGTTGCTGACCAGCTCGCCGTTATGGCAACGCAGGATGGCCGTCAGCGGATTGATCACGGCGTTTACGGCAAGCTTTTCGCGCATTCTGTTGTGGATATCGCTGACGGCTTCGATGTCCGGCGGCAGTTGTGTGTCTTCGCTATCATTTCCGCACCAGCGTCCGGCAATGGTTTGTCCGGCTCCGGCATAGACCACTTCGCTGCCCTGAGCATTATTGGCTGTGCGCCGGTAGCCTCCGGCGGTGGAGATGCCGGCCCAGAGTCTGACCGGCAGCTGCTGCCGTGCCAGCCAGTCGGCGCATTGCTGCTGCTGCCCCATTCCGTTCTGCAGTAACAGCAGGTTTTTCACCTGCGGCAGACGGCCAAGCCAGGGTTGCAGAGCGCTCAGGGTATCGGCGGCTTTGGTGGTGACTACCAGCCAGTCGAGGGCCTCTCCCTGCCAGCACGGCAGCGCCCATTGCAGCTGTTGTTCTCCCGCTTCGTTGTTGGGGAGATAAAGGTTGAGGGTTACTGCAGACGCCTTATCGCGCGGCAGGGCAAATACCCTGTGCTGGCGCCAGTGGCTGGCCATCAGTGTGCCAACCGCCCCTGTACCCAGCAGACCAATGCTGAGCGGGGATTGCCGGGATATGTTCTGAGCAGAAGGTGATGAAATCGTCATCGCGCGATTATAGGCAGGCCGGGCGCGGAAAGCAGCCTCAGCCTGCAGGTTGGAGATTACTGCGGCGTGACGCTGGCGGCTTCGGTTTCGACGGCGTTCAGATTATCAGGCCCGGCGCTGTTGTCCGCTGCCGCAGGATCAGCAGCTGAGTTATCGGCGTTTTCTAATTCTGATCCTGATTCTGGCTCAGCTTCAGGTTCTTCAGCTACCGTGCCGGCTGCCGCTATGGCCGTCAGTCCCGGCGCCGATGGTGACCACTGGCGGGCCAGTTTGTCACGGATATTGCGGGTATGGTCGGCGGGCAGGTTGCGTAACCAGAGCTGCAGCCGCACTTCGTCTTCGTCGACCAGTTTGGTCATGGCATCCAGATGCACACCGCGTTCACGCAGCAGCCAGATCACCAAAGGCATCAGGTGATGAAAACGGCGACGGTTATGTTTGTCACAAAGCTCGGCGGTGGTCAGATTAAATTGCCGGGCAACCAGCTGGCAGGCATCGTCGAACAGGCGCTGCACATCACTGCGTGAGTAGGCAGATTGAGTTAAAGCTTCTCTTTTCAGGTGCTGATCCACCCACTGATCGCGGGCCAGCGCCTGATACAGCGGGTGGCTGCCGTGGCTCAGATCGAGCTTAGGGCTGAACGGTGCCTTCATTACGTCAATATAATGCTGGGCGCGGTTACGGCGGCCATTTACCAGCAGATTGAGCATGGATTCAGTATCCAGCCAGGCCGGCGGAGTCGGTTCGCGATAGTAGCGGTCACTGCTCCAGGGCCAGAGGCTGGCATCGGCCACTTTACCCTTGTGCACCGGAGAGTGATGCAACTGCAGTATCAGTTCGGTCAGTGCGACACGTTCGTCGACCAGCAATACTACGCCCTGATCGGATAACACCTGACGGCGCTTGTGCCAGCAGCGTTCGTGCATGCTGTCGAAGGCGGCCTGAATATCGTCCATCACCTCGGTCCAGTCGCGCTGGCAGCGCAGCACAAACTGCATCTGACGCTCGTCCAGCACGTAGGCAAGCAGGCGGGTTCCGGTCACTCTGGACAGAATTCTGAGGCCATATTCGTACTCGAATACCGAGTTGAAGATGGGCTGGTCTTTCGCTCCGGTCACTGCGAAGTAATACACTCCGGCGCCGTGCAGGGTCATTTTGGTTTGCATAGCAAAAATTTTAGCTGACTTTTGTATAGTCGCCAGTGAGGACATACCGCCAGCACTGCTCTCCGAGACTTTGGCTTTATCGGCGGCGGACGGTATACAATGCGGCACTTTCATTATTTCGGCAGTGCTGTTCCGGTTGTGTTGTTGCGCCGGCAGGCATACCGGACACAGATTTTTTAGCGGCCGCCGTCAGGCCATAAGCAGGAGAATTTTCTATGCCTTCATTTGATGTCGTATCTGAAGTCGATAAGCACGAAGCCCAGAATGCGGTCGATCAGGCCAACCGTGAGCTGAGCACCCGTTTCGATTTCCGTGGCGTAAGCGCCAGTTTCGAGCTGAAAGAACTGGTGGTCACCATGACCGCTGATCATGAGTTTCAGATTGATCAGATGAAATCCATGCTGACCGGCGCCATGACCAAGCGCGGCATTAAAGTCACCTGTCTGGAGTTCGGTAAGCTCGAAGGTGCAGGCAAGCAGGTCAAAGTAAAAGCCACCATGCGTCAGGGCATCGACAGCGATCTGGCGCGTAAAATGGTGAAGATGGTTAAAGACAGCAAAATCAAAGTGCAGGCCTCTGTACAGGGCGACACCGTGCGCGTACAGGGCAAAGCCCGCGACGATCTGCAGGCCGTGATGGCCATGTTCCGCAGCGATGAAAGCATTGATATGCCACTGGCGTTCAAGAACTTTAAAGACTGATGATCATCCCTTATTTCCGCATCCCGCCGGAGGTAAAGCGCTGGCTGAAAGAGGCCTGGGACATTTACCGGCAAAAGCCGGTTCTGGTCATCGCCTTGCTGGGGTTCAGCGCCGGGATGCCCTATCTGCTGGTGTTTACCACGCTGACGGCCTGGCTGCGGGATGAAGGAATAGAACGTACGACCATCGGTTTCTTTGCCTGGGTCGGTATTACCTACTCGGTCAAAGTGTTCTGGGCGCCGGTGGTCGACCGCCTGCGTCTGCCAGTGCTGCAGCGGCTGGGGCAGCGCCGCAGCTGGATTTTACTCGGCCAGTGCGGCATCGCCGCCGGTCTGATGCTGATGAGCATCGCCCATCCGCAGAATTCCTTATTACTGATTGCCCTGGCTGCCTTGCTGGTGGCGTTTTCGGCAGCCACGCAAGACGTGGCACTGGATGCACTGCGCATCGAATCTGCCGCCGATGAACAGCAGGGCGCGATGTCGGCTGCCTATGTCTTTGGCTATCGCCTGGCTTTGCTGGTTACCGGCGCCGGAGCTTTGTATATCGCCGAATTTACCAACTGGCATATCACCTATCTGGTGATGGCGTTGCTGATGGTGGTCGGCATGCTGGCCATTCTCTGGGCCGATGAACCGCCGCATCAGAGTGATGCTGAGCGGATGCGTAATGAACTTCTGCTGGTCGATGACATCATGGGCCGGCCGATGCATCTGCAGCAGCGGCCGCGCTGGCAGCGCTGGTTGCTGAGTGCGGTGATCTGCCCGGTGCTGGAGTTTTTCCAGCGTAACGGCCGTTTTGCGCTGCTGATTCTGGGCTTTATTGCGCTGTACCGTCTCAGTGATATCACCATGGGCATTATGGCCAACCCCTTTTATCTGGATCTGGGTTACAGCAAGCCCGAGATCGCCAGTGTGGCCAAGGTGTTCGGCTTCTTTCTGACGATTTTCGGTTCGGTGTTGTGCGGTGTGCTGGTGGTGAAGTACGGTATTTTCCGGCCTTTGCTGCTGGGCGCGGTGATGGTGGCGGTTACCAATCTGCTGTTTGCCACGCTGGCCATGGTCGGTGATCTGGGAACGCCGCCACTGCCTGCTCTGGCGCTGGTAATCAGTGCTGACAACCTCAGTGGTGGTATTGCCAGTACGGCCTTTATTGCGTATCTGTCGAGCCTGGCCAATAAAAACTACACCGCTACGCAATATGCGTTATTCAGTTCACTGATGACCTTGCCGGGTAAATTTATCTCCGGCTTTTCCGGCTGGGTGGTGGATGTGGCAGGTTACGCCGAGTTTTTCGTGCTGGCGGCAGCGCTGGGCCTGCCGGCGATTGTGCTGGTGCTGGTGCTGATGCGCCATCATAAGCGCGAGCAGCAGAATCCTGACTCAATACCGGAAGCGCCCTGACGCTTCCGGCTCTCTTCATTTCATCTGTCTGAGCTGCTGTTAAACAGCGCGTACATCTCCGCTGCGGTCATGTTTTTGGTGTCGTTGGCGAAGGAGTAATAGTGCGGTTTCTCGTCAATAAACACCTGATGATCGAAGGTCGCTTCCGGGCCGCTGTCGAATAAGCCCGCCGGCACAATATATTGCTGATTGTGCTTCAGGCGGTAAAACAGATGGCTGCCGCATTCTTTGCAGAAACCGCGCTCAGCCCAGTCGGATGACTGGTACACGCCAATATGTTCCTGCCCCTGAAATTCAATATCCTGACCGCAGTCGACCGACATAAACGGGCCGCCGCCCCAGCGCCGGCAGGTGGTGCAATGGCAGGCGCCGATATGTTCACTGGGATTTCTGGCGCTGAAGGTCACGGCCTTGCACAGGCAATGGCCGTGGTGGGTATTGCTTTGAATGGTATCCGGGCTGGTCATGATGGCTTCCTCCTGAAACGGGTGTATGCCTCAGTTCTATCAGCCCGGCGCTGCCGCGACAAGGTCTACATAGAGTGAGCTGCTGTCCGCTTGCTCTCAGATGCGATTTTCCGGCCTTTGCTGGCAGCCTGTTGCAGCCACTGTTCGCGTTGTTTCGCGCTGGATTTGATCACCGGCCCGAACAGCGTGGTGGTGACCGGTTTGAAACCACAGAATCCCAGGGTGGCATGGTTCAGCTGATAAATGGCCGGAGCTTTTTGAAACCAGCGGAAATACCAGGGCGGGGTATCCAGCGTCAGAAAGACTTCGGCGCTTTTGCCGCTCAGCAGCTTTTCCTGCAGGGTTTGTCCGGCTTCATAGCGGAAGGCAAAACCGGGCAGTAAGGTGCGGTCAAACAGGCCTTTCAGGCGGGCCGGAACACTGCCCCACCAGACGGGAGCGACCAGCAGCAGGTGATCGCAATCACGCAATGCCTGCTGAAAGCTGAGCAGATCGGGCTCCAGCGGAGCTTCTTTAGCATAACCCTGGCTGAGGTTGGCATTAAACTGCATGTCGGCCAGATCAAAGCGCTGAATCTCAGCCTTCTCAGCCCTCTCGGCCCCCTTGGCCGCCGCGTTCTGGTAAGCGTCAGCCAGCGCCCCGCACAGGCGGTTACGATCCGGGTGGCCGTTCAGGATCAGAATGTGTTTAGGCATAAACAGAAAACTCCGATAAGTATGTTTGGGTTTTCAAGTATCGGGTCTGCCCCTAAGGGCAGAGTCAAGAGTGGGCCGGATTAAGCGGCAGGGTTATATGCTTTCTGCTGGCACCAGCGGACAATCGCTGATGCTGTCCAAACAATGGTCGAGCTGCTGCAGGCGTTGTTGCTGCCGCACCACTTCGGCTTCGACTTCGCCACGGAACTGCAGCAAAAACGTGCGCAGTGTGCTCCAGTCAGGCTGCTGATTCTGATAACGGATGGCGGCTTTCAGCCGTTGCAGCGGAATACCCAGAGCGCGGGCTTCGCGGATCAGCAGCAACAGATCGATATCGGCAGCCGAAAAGTGGCGGTAACGGCCGATCCGCTGCGGCCGGATCAGTCCCTGCTGTTCGTACAGGCGGATGGCTTTCTGGCTCAGCCCGGTCTGTTTTGATGCCGCGCCGATCAGCATGCCGCCGCTCCCAGCCAGGCGGCCCCGCGTACACCGCTGGAATCACCGTGCAGCGCCTGTTTCAGCGGCGTGCTGACGGTATCGGAGAATACATAGTCGGCCCAGAGTCTGGGAACTTCCTGATAAATGCCGGGCAGGTTGGAGACACCACCGCCCAGTACAATCACGTGCGGGTCGATCAGGTTGATGACACCGGCCAGGGCTTTGGCCAGACGGCGGTAGTAGCGTGCAAGCACCGCCTGCGCCTGTGGGTCCTGTTGCCCGGCCAGCGTGTTCCACTCCTGCGCGCTGAGGCTGAGGCCGGTTTCCTGTGCGGCCTGCTGGCGCAGTCCGGGGCCGGATAACAGGGTTTCGAGGCAACCTTTCTGGCCGCAGTAACAGTCAATTTCACTGTCAGAGGCTTCACGCCACAGCAGCGGGTTGTGCCCCCATTCGCCAGCGATGGCATTGGGACCGCTGAGCAGGCGGCCGTTGATCACCCAGCCGCCGCCACAACCGGTGCCGATAATCACCGCAAACACCGAGGCAAAACCGGCGCCGCTGCCATCGCTGGCTTCGGACAGGGCAAAACAGTCGGCGTCGTTGGCCAGTACCAGTGGGCGTTGCAGCAGAGGGTGCAGTCGCTTTTGCAGATCACCCTGTAAATCGCGGCCGATCAGGCAGGTGGTGTTGGCGTTCTTGATCAGTCCGCTGGTGGGGCTGACCGCTCCGGGAATACCGATACCCAGGGAAAAGTCATTGCAGCCGAGACGACCGGCCGCACTTTCCACCATGGCCGCGATATTGGCGACTATGGCGTCATAACTTTGTGCCGGAGTAGCACTGCGCTCACGCAGCAGGCTGTTACCCTGCGGATCGAGAACAATGATTTCGGTTTTGGTGCCACCCAGGTCGATGCCGAATTGCAGCATGGTGAAGGCTCATCAGAAAGAAACTGGCGGCAGTGTAACAGTCTGCAGGCGCAGGCCAACAGACTGTCAGGAGGAAGAATTAAGAGAAGAATTAATCGTGCGCGTGACTGTAGCTTTTCAGCATCACACCGAGAATGTCGTCCTGCTGGCTGATGCGGCAACCGCTGCCATACAGGCTGGGGGTTATTTTATCGCACCAGACAACCTCTGCACTGCACTGTCCGGTACGGCGGGCATTCACATTGGGGGCGATATCCACCAGATCGAGCTGCAGCTGAGTGCCGGGCTGCAGTTGTTCATAAGTTGAAATCATCACCCCCTGTTCTGAACAGTCGACCAGCAGGCCGAGGTATTCCTTACTTTGCCGTTCGAATACACTGACGTTGCTTTTCAGAATCCAGCGTGGATGCATACGTTGTTCGTGGTCAGAGTTCGTACTCATTGATCTTTCTCTGGTAAGTTTCCATTTTTTTAGTGTAGACCCAAGGTTCGTAAACAACATGAACAGGCTTGAACTGATTCTGGGCGGCGCACGTTCCGGCAAAAGCCGTTACGGCGAGGCTCAGGCAGAGCAACTGGCCGGTGAGGCCGCAGAGGTGGTGTATATTGCCACCGCACAGGCGCTGGATGGCGAGATGCAGCAACGCATTATCCATCATCGCGAGCAGCGCCCGGTGCACTGGCTGACGCTGGAAGAGCCTTGGCAGCTGGCCGCCGCGCTGCAGCGTGTGCGTAAAGAGCATCCGGCGGCGGTGATACTGGTCGACTGCCTGACCCTGTGGCTGACCAACTGCCTGCTCAGTGATCAGAACGATTACTGGGAACGGCAGAAAGCAGCGTTAATGGATGAGCTGCAACAGCTACAGCAGCCGCTGCTGCTGGTGTCCAACGAAGTGGGCTATGGCATTGTGCCGATGGGCGAGCTGAGCCGGCGCTTTGTTGATGAAGCCGGGCGGCTGCATCAGGACATTGCCCGGCTGGCGCATGATGTAACGCTGGTTGTTGCGGGTATTCCCATGGCGGTTAAGCGCAGTTAAGGTACCCCGCTTTTTTTCATAATGTAATCAATAAGACAGGTGTTATGACCGTTGAATTCTGGTGGCAACAGGCCACCGCTCCTCTTTCTGCTGAAACCCAACAACAGGCGCTGGAGCGTCAGTCACAATTAACCAAGCCACCGGGTTCTCTGGGCCAGCTGGAAGACGTTGCCGTGGCTTTTGCCGCCTGGCAGGGGCAGGTTAAACCGCAGATTAATAACCCGCAGTGCGTGGTGTTTGCTGGTGATCATGGCGTGGTCGCGCAGGGTGTATCGGCGTTTCCGCAGGCGGTTACGGTTGAGATGCTGAAAAACTTTGTTGCTGGCGGTGCGGCGATTTCGGTACTGGCACGCTTCCATGAGATGGGACTGTCAGTGGTGAACTGTGGCACGGCGTTCCCGGCCGATCAGCTCAGCGGCGTGATTCAGCGCGCGGTGATGCCGGGCACCAACGATTTTTCACAGCAGGCCGCGATGAGCAACGCTCAGGCGCTGCAGGCTCTGCAGATTGGCGCCGAGCAGATCGACCGTCTGCATGGCGAAGGCTGTGACCTGTTTATTGCCGGTGAAATGGGCATTGGTAACACCTCCGCAGCCAGCTGCCTGAGTGCGCTGTTACTCAAACAGGATGTGAATGCACTGGTTGGCCCGGGCACCGGTGTTCAGGGCGAAGCCCTCAGCCATAAACAGCAGATTCTGGCGCAAAGCTGTGAGCGTGCCCGTGCGCTGGCGGATTCGCCACTGGCCGCACTGGAGCAGGTGGGCGGACTGGAAATTGCCGCCATGGCCGGTGCTTATCTGCGTGCTGCGCAGCTCGGTATACCGGTGCTGGTGGACGGGTTTATTGCCAGCTCTGCAGCCTTGCTGGCGGTGCAGCTGAATGCCGGCGCCCGTGACTGGATGCTGTTTGGTCACAGTTCAGCCGAACCGGGTCATCGCGCCTTACTGACTGCGCTGGATGGCAAGCCGCTGGTACAGCTGGGTCTGCGTCTGGGCGAAGGTTCCGGTGCGGCGGTGGCGGTGGGTCTGGTGCAACAGGCGCTGGCGCTGCATAACCAGATGGCGACCTTTGCCGAAGCCGCGGTACAGTCCGGTAACTGACATAAGGGAGTCGCTGATGAGCACCACCCGTATCGATCTTATCCGCCATGGCGAACCGGAAGGTGGCAACGTCTTCCGTGGCCGTACCGACCATGCCCTGACAGAGCTTGGCCGCTGGCAGTTTGCCGAACGGGTGCGCCGCTTTGACAGCCGCTGGACACGGATTATCAGCTCGCCGCTAAACCGCTGCCATAGTGCGGCAGAACAACTGGCCAGCGCCCGTAATCTGCCGCTGCTGTGTGATGAGCGCTGGGCGGAGATTGATTACGGCGACTGGGAAAACCGCGATGTCAGCGAAGTGATGGCTGAATATGCCGATGATTCGCGCCGCCTGTGGGCTGATCCGCTGAATTTCTGCGCCCCTAATGGCGAGCCGGTACCACAGTTGCAGCAGCGGGTCGGCGCAGCCTGGCAGGAGCTGCTCAATGATCATCGTGGTGAACATCTGCTGCTGGTCAGCCACGGTGGCGTGATGCGGGTGCTGGCGCAGCAGCTGCTGAGTCTGGCGCCGGAAGCCATGAACCGGCTGGCCATCCCGTATGCCGGCTTGCTGCGTTTTAAAATTGATCACAGCGAATATCAGGGTAAAGAACAGGTCTGGGTCAGCCTCGAAGGTATGGACGGCTCGGTCTTACGTCCGGACGATCAGGAGGCTGTGTGAATCTGCACTGGTGGGCATTCTGGTATGCCATGGCTTTTCTGACGCGTCTGCCGACGCCGTATTTAAAACGTGTGGATGAGGCTGTAGCCGCCCGCTCACTGGTGTTTTATCCGCTTATTGGTTGCCTGCTCGGCCTTAGCCTGCTGGCCTTTACCGCCGCCTGCGTTTTTTATAATCCGCAGGTTTCGCTGCCGTTACTGGCGGCGTTGTTGTTATTTATCTGGGTCGTATTCAGTGGTGCTTTGCATCTTGATGGTCTGGCTGACAGCGCCGACGCCTGGGTGGGTGGGCTGGGCAATAAAGAACGCACGCTGGCAATTATGAAAGATCCGCAAAGCGGCCCGATGGGTGTAACCGTTATTGCTGTTATCCTGCTGGTTAAATTTGCCGCCATTTATGCGCTGCTGGATAAAGCTCAGAGCGGCAGTGGCAGCTGGAATATCTGGCTGTTAATCGCCGGTTTTATGCTGGTGCCAATGCTTGCCCGTGGCGCAGTGCCGGGATTACTGGCAACCACACCTTATGTACGTAAAAAAGGACTGGCCAGTGCGCTGGTGGCGGGGGCAACGCCGTTAGTGGTGGGTATTACCGGAACGCTGCTGGCGTTGCTGGCCGGTGTGTTTTTACAGACCCAGGCGCTGTTTATTCTCGCCCTGTGGCTGACCATTCTGATGATGGCGCGTGCGGCTATGATAAAACGTCTGGGTGGCTGTACCGGCGATACTTTGGGCGCCACCATTGAAATTCAGGAAGCACTGCTGCTGGCGGCTATTGCGCTTTAACGTCGCCCTTTAACATCGTTTGCGCTGGCAGAAGGCAATGTTATTCTGCTGATTATTATAAAAACCAACTGTCCGGAATATTTTTGTGCGTAATCTATTAATCCCCTTTTTAGCGTTTTGTTTGCTGGGCTGTGGCCCGGAACTCGATGATACAGATGAGCCCGTTGGTACAACCTCGTCGATTTTTATTCAGAATAAAGCCTTTGCTACCCTGAACGGCTTTTATATTTCAGATGGTACCGGTTATGGCCCGAACCAGATTGAGGGCAAGTTAATTTCTACCGGCCAGAGCTATGAAATCAGCGGCATTGAATGTGGAAAAACCTACACACTGAAAGTTGTCCGTATTAATGCGGATGATGTTATTCAGAAAGATGTCCCTATCGATTGCGGTAATGATTATATATGGGGAGTGGAATGATGGTGCATAAGACATACTTGCCGGTAGCGTTATGTTTGCTGCTGTCAGCCGTTGCCTGTGCTGATGGGCAGGATGATATTGTTTACGGCAGCGACAGCGCTGTATCAGCCAATAGTGAACAGGCTGAAGACCCGCATAAAGACGAAGTGGATTCTCTGGCATTCGGGAATTATTACACGATGGATAAGTATTCCTCGGTACAGGAAATTATCCGTAAAGTCGGTGAGCCGGTGGGGTCTTCTGTCTATATCCCGCGTGAAACGCAAAAGTCTGCGCCTGCTGCTGTTACCGCTCAGTGAATGGCTTAACGAGAGCCAGGATTATTAAGTTACTGGCGGCTGGCCAGTAACTTAATGCCCAGTGCAATCATGGCTCCGCCTAAAATACGGTCAATCCAATGACCGAAGCGTTTAAAGTACGCTGACACCGCCGGACGGGACAGCATCATCACTACCGCAGAAAACCATGCCATCTGAATCAGCATGATCCACACGCCGTAAATCGCTAACTGATACAGCGGCATATCGGCCGATAAAACCAGCGTAAATAATGAAACAAAATACACCGGTGCTTTAGGATTCAGCGCATTGCATAAAAAACCGCTGCCAATACTGTGCGTGGCCGTTCTTGGTTTTGCCGGTATTGCTTCTGCGGGAGCATTGTCTATGCTGCCGGCTTTACTTTTCAGTCCCTGAATCCCCAGATATACCAGATAACAGCCACCGGCAATTTTCAGTATCAACAGTGCGAATACCGAGTTGGCAATCAGTGCTGCCAGGCCAACGGCCGAATACAGGATATGGACAGATAATCCCAGTGAAATACCCAGACTGCAAAGCAGCCCGGTTTTACGTCCGTGGCGCAGTGTTTGCTGACTGACCAATACAAAGTCAGGGCCGGGAGAGGCGGCCGCGAGCAGATGGATGGAAGTAATCAGCAATAAGCCCTGTAATAAATCCATAATTCCTCAATGAGAAACGTTTTGCCTGGTGATCAGCAGGAACTCGGATATTGAAAAGTAAACATGGGCCCGGCAGGCCAGAACGGGCCCGCTGTCTGTCAGCGCCAGGGTTTATGGGGCTGGCAGATGCCGGGCTGTCGATTAAAACACCAGTTAACTGCGCTGCGGTTCCGGTCTTTTTTGTCGGAGCACAGTTTTTACTGGTCGTACATGCTCTGAATCATTTCAATTGCCGGACGCAGTGTGGCACGCCAGATACGTTCCAGCTCGGCATCAAACAGCGGATCGTGTTTGCTCAGCGTTTCCATCAACGCGTCCATCCACAGGCTGTAGTGTGCCGGATTAATGTTCATATTTTTGCGGCTGTGGCTTTCACCCAGCGCGCGGATTTTGCTGTCAGACATACCGCGTGCGTGCATCACCAGCCACATAATACCGCCACGTAATAAGCCACGCTGAGATTCCATGTTGGTGTTAATGAACATGGCCCGGATATCGGCGGACTTATTCATAAATGCGTTGTAAAAATCCTCATAAAAAACAGGGTTATTACAGCTGCGCCCATAGCTTTGAAAAACCTTATCGGCATCGCCCATGATTCTGTACCTTGTTGATAGCGCTATTATGGAGTGTGAAAAAGCGGCGCAGGGTACGGATTTTTGGCGCAAATTGCAAAGGCGCTTTAGTCTTAATGCTGTGACATTGTGTTACGCCCCTGACGGGTTAAATGCCTGCAGAGCTGCATTAAATTTTTGCCAGTCGATATTCTGTTTTACGCTGAGAGCCAGACGATCGATTTGTTGTTCGCGGATAGCATTGAAATCAATGGTCTGACCATCGGACAATCCGGCCCAGTGTAATATTTGCTGCAGGGCTTCCGGCGTATCAAATACACCGTGCCAGTAAGTAGCCATAATCTGGTTATCATCGCTTAGCCAGCCGCAGCCAATATCCTGAATATCGTCGTTGCTGAGTGAAATTCCGGCATGAATTTCATAGCCCTGAGCCGCAACAACGGGCTGATCCGGCAAGCGCAATTCGCCGCTGACCAGACGCAGGGTTTTATCGGCTTTTAATTCGCTGATTAATGGCAGATACCCCAGACCCGCGCTGCTGCCGGCTGTTCCTTCAATGCCATGCGGATCGCTGATGCTTTCTCCCAGCATCTGTAAGCCACCGCAGATTCCCAGCAGTTTGCCGCCATAACGCAGATGACGCTGCAGATATTGTGGCCAGTTACCGGGCTGGGTTTGCAGCCAGCTAAGATCGGCGCGGGTATTTTTAGAACCGGGCAAAATAACAAAATCCGCCGGCGGTGGTGTTTGTTCCGGGCCGACCAGAATTAAATTTACCTGCGGATGTACGCGCAATGCGTCGAAATCGGTGTGGTTGCTGGTGCGCGGGTAAATCGGCACCACCACATTAATGACTTTATTTTTATCCTGCTCTACCTGTTGCTGGCTGACGGCATCTTCGGCATCCAGGTATAAACCGTGCAGGTAAGGCAGAACCCCTAATACCGGTTTACCGGTTTTTTCTTCCAGCCAGTCGAGGCCATCCTGCAGCAGGGCAATATCACCGCGGAAACGGTTAATCACAAAGCCAACCACGCGCGCGCGTTCGCTGTCACTTAGGCAGGCCAGTGTGCCCAGCAGGTGAGCAAAGACACCGCCGCGATCAATATCGGCAATCAGAATCACCGGACAATCGACGGCTTCGGCAAAACCCATATTGGCAATATCATTGGCGCGCAGATTAATTTCCGCGGGGCTGCCGGCACCTTCGACCAGCACCCATGAATAGTGTTGCTGCAGACGCTGGTACGAATCCAGTACCGCATTCATGGCGGTTTTTTTATAGGCGTGATAATCCTGCGCGGGCAGATTACCGACCGCTTTGCCCTGAATAATCACCTGGGCGCCGGTGTCGCTGTTGGGCTTAAGCAATACCGGATTCATATCAGTGGTGGGGGCCAGACGACAGGCCTGTGCCTGTAATGCTTGCGCGCGGCCAATCTCACCACCATCGGCCGTTACTGCGCTGTTGAGTGCCATATTCTGCGGTTTAAACGGTGCGGTGTGGATATGTGCATCAGCCAGAATACGCCCCAGTGCGCAGACCAGTGTGCTCTTGCCGGCATCGGACGTGGTGCCCTGTACCATCAGGGTCTGGTGTGAGGGAAGCGTTGGCATAACAGCGGAGAAGTCGGACATCTGGTACACTTGGCGTCTGAAATTTACCGGCCATTGTATGACATGATTCCCCTGTTCAGTGGATTTTTTCCCGCCGGCGTTAGCCATCTTCCCCCGTTGTTGCTGTTGTTCTTTATGGGCGGGCTTATGCTGCTGGCATTAGCGTGTGATCGTCTTTTCGGCGAACCGTCGCGTTTTCATCCGCTGGTCGCGTTCGGCCGCTGGGCCGCCTGGCTGGAGTCGCGTTTTAATCGTCCTGAAAAAGTAACTGAGCCTGCCACGATCGGGCGTGGCTTATTGGCGCTGCTGATGGCTTTGTTGCCTCTGCTGCCACTGGCCTTATTGTTTATCTGGCTGGCGCAGCAATCCCTGCTGCTGTGGGTAATCGTACAGGTGCTGGTGTTGTACAGCTGTATTGGCTGGCAAAGTCTGCAACAGCATGTACTGGCCGTAGCCAGTGCACTGGAACAGAACAATATTGCCTCTGCCCGGGAAAAACTCGGCTGGATTGTCAGCCGTGATACCGCGCAGTTATCGGCCGATGAAATTGCTCAGGCCGATATTGAAAGCCTGCTGGAAAATTCATCCGATGCCTTATTTGCCTCATTATTCTGGTTTGCTGTTGGTGGTGCATTGCCTGCTCTTCTGCATCGCTGGGTAAATACGCTGGATGCGATGTGGGGCTACCGTAATCCGCGTTTTAATTACTTTGGCCGCGCGGCCGCACGGCTGGATGATGTGCTGGCTTACTGGCCTGCGCGTATTACCGCCTGGTGTTTTATGCTCGCCGGGCCGAACAGAAAAGATGCCTGGCGCTGCTGGCGTACACAGGCAAAACACTGCGCCAGTCCGAATGGTGGCGCGGTAATGACCGCCGGTGCCGGCGCATTAAATATCCGCTTAAGTGAGCGTGCCTGTTATCACGGCGAGTGGAAGAATAAGCCGCCGATGGGTTGCGGTATCGCCGCGAAGCCACAGCATATTGTACCGGCGGTGAAGCTGGTTAAGCGCAGTCTGTCTCTGTTTTTCCTGTTCTGGCTGTTTGTCACTCTGCTGCTGAACGCCATTATTCAGATGGTTTTCGGGGGCTGATATGCAATTAATTAACGTAGCCGAAACCGTTGTTCACGGTGCCGATCTGCAGCGCGCAATCAAACAATTTGGCGGTGAACCACAGCAGTGGTTGGATTTATCCAGTGCGGTCAGCCCTTATTGTTGGTGGTCTGAACGCGGGCAGGGGTTATCCTGCCCGGCGCAGTTTATTCACGATTTACCCGGCATTCAGCCTGACTTAAACCGTGCAGTCCGCACCTATTATAGCCATGACGGTTTGCTGGTTCCCGGCAGCCAGCGCGCCATTGCGGAATTACCCGGCTGTTTCAGTCGTGGCAATGTGTGGATTCTGGCCGGTACCTATGGTGAACATGCATTGTGCTGGAAAAAAGCCGGGCATTCTGTGTATGAAAAAACCGCAGACGATATTCGTCAGGCATTTAATGCGGCTACCGATAACGACCACGAATTACCCGATATGCTGGTGCTGGTTAATCCGGGAAACCCCGGTGGTGAACGCTTCAGTACTGCTGAATTGCACGGCTGGGCTGAACAGTTACAGCAACACCAACTCCAGGGGTGGTTATTGTGTGACGAAGCCTTTATGGATTGTACGCCAGACGACAGCCTGTTAACCCGGACGCTGACGGATAATATGCTGGTATTACGCTCGCTGGGGAAATTTTTTGGTCTGGCGGGGCTGCGTATTGGTGTGGTGTTTGCCGCGGCCGATGTGCTGCAGAATCTGGCCAACAGACTCGGCCCCTGGCCGGTGGCCGGACACAGTCTGTGGCTGGCACAGCAGGCGCTGAGTGATCATCAGTGGATTGCCCGGCAGCGTGTGCGTCTGAAAAAAAATCATGAATTAATGGCGCAGTGGCTGAACGGTTTTTTTCTGGCAGGGGAAAGTGATTTATTTTTTACCCTGAAATTTTCCGATGCCGAGCGGGTTCAGACTTTTTTAGCCGAACGCTATATATGGAGCCGCTGCTTTAAACAGCAGCAGTTAATCCGCCTGGGATTGGTGGGCGATGATGCCTGTAAACAACAACAGCTACAGCAAGCGCTGAATGAGCTGAGAGAATTCCTTTTATGATACTGAATACATTACGGATACCAGCTACATTAATCGTGCTGTCTTTCTGCAGCTCTGTGCTGTTTGCTGCGGCAGAGAAAAATCCGGAAAGTCCGGTTGCTATGCACAGCAAAGCATTCAGTCTGACCGACGATGCCGGTACGGTGCATCATTTTTCACAGCCGGCACAGCGCATTGTCAGCCTGATTCCGCACAGCACCGAACTGTTGTTTGCGGTGGGTGGTGGTGATGCCATTGTCGGAGCCGTGCAGTATTCGGATTACCCGGAAGACGCAAAAAGTATTCCACGCGTTGGTGGCTATTCGGCCCTGAATATCGAAGCCATTGTGGCCCTTGAGCCTGATCTGATTATCGCCTGGCCGGAAGGCAATCCGACCCGCGATTTGTCGCGCCTGAAGCAACTCGGCTATGAAATATTCGTCAGTGATCCGAATACCTACGAAACCATCGCCCGTAATCTGGAAAACTTTGCCACGGCGTCTGGCCATAAAGCAGAAGGCGAAAAGGTAGCGGCCGATTTCCGCCATCAGGTGGCGCAGTTACGGGCGCAGTATTCCGATAAAAAGCCATTAACGGTTTTTTATCAGGTCTGGCATCAGCCATTATTAACTCAGAATGGCGATACCTTTATTTCCCGTGCTATTGAACTTTGCGGTGGCCGTAACGTGTACGCCGATCTGGATATTAAAGCGCCTCAGGTCAGTATCGAGTCGGTGCTGGAAATGAACCCGGATGTGATTGTAGCCAGCGGCATGGGCGAAAGCCGCCCCGACTGGTTAGACGCCTGGGGGCAGTACCAGCATCTGACGGCGGTTAAAACCAGCAGTCTTTATCATATTCATCCGGATTTATTGCACCGGCCGACGCCGCGTTTTTTACTGGGTACCCGTCAGTTGTGCGAAGCCATGGAGCAAACGCGGAAAAAGCAGCAAACCATGGCTGATTAAGGCCGGGTATACATTGTCAGTCTGTTTCGCGCCGCTGTCTGATCCTGATGCCGCAGATCAAGAGGCCGGCAGCACTTTTCCGCTACACTGCGCTTAACGTTACTGGTGTGGTGCTCTGTCGGGCACAGCTTAGCTGACGATAAGCGGAGACTGATATGTTGGAAATCTTCACCCGTCTGGCCGACTGGTTGGTATTCGATTTAGCGGGCTTGTCGGCCCAGAGTAAGTGGGGCGATGCGCTGCACTTCTTTGTTGAAGACGTCAGTAAAATCTTTGCCCTGTTACTGCTGATGATTTATATCATCGCGCTGCTCAGAGCCTCGCTGAATGTTGAGCGGGTGCGCGATTATCTGGCGCGCAAACATACCGGGCTGGGCTTATTACTGGGCTCGGCCTTTGGTGCCATTACGCCGTTCTGCTCCTGCTCCAGCATTCCTGTTTTTCTCGGATTTACTTCTGCCGGTATTCCGGTGGGTATTACCATGGCATTTCTGCTGACGTCACCGCTGATTAATGAAGTGGCCGTACTGTTGCTGATGAGCCTGCTCGGCTGGAAATTCACGCTGCTGTATATCGTTACCGGCATGGCCGTCGGCGTAGCCGGTGGTCTGGTATTGCATTTGTTAAAAGCCGAACGCTGGCTGCAGCCTTTTGCCGCCCGTGCTTACAATCAGGCGCAACAGGCCGGTTATACCGGAATCGCGACCGCCGGCAGTATGACTCTGAAAGAACGTCATGAATTTGCCAAAGAAGAAATGACCGATATTTTTTCCCGCGTATGGAAGTGGGTCATCTTAGGCGTGGGGCTGGGCGCCGGATTGCACGGTTTTGTGCCCGATCAGTGGGTATCTGACACCTTGGGGCAGGGAGAATGGTGGTCTGTACCGGCTGCGGTACTGGCGGGTATTCCGCTGTATTCCAACGCCACCGGGGTGATTCCGGTGATGGAGAGTCTGATTACCAAAGGCCTGCCGGTGGGTACTACGCTGGCGTTTTGTATGAGCACGGTTGCCGCCAGTTTTCCCGAATTTATCCTGCTGAAACAGGTCATGAAAATCCGTCTTCTGGCGCTGATTTTTCTCATGCTGCTGGTGGCTTTCACCCTGATTGGTTGGGTATTGAATGCGCTCACTCCCTATCTGTAAAAAGTCATAGTCGTGGCTAAGGAGCAATAATGAAAGTGATTAAAGTGCTGGGCTCAGGATGCAGTAAATGCGAAAAAACTGCGCAATCAATCAGCGCTATCGCCGCAGAAAAACAAACAGAAATTGAATTAATTAAAGAAACCAGCCCGGAAGCCATGATGAATTATGGCGTTATGCGTACACCGGCGGTGGTGGTGGATGAGCAGCTGGTACACAGCGGCTCGATTCCACACCGTGAGGATATTGAAAGCTGGCTGCAATAACACAGCCAGCCTTATGGGCCTGAGTGATTATTCTTCCAGCTGTGCGCGCAGCATCCAGGCGGTCTGCTCGTGAATGGCCAGCCGCTGGGTTAATAAATCAGCGGTCGGTTCGTCGGATGCTTCCTCCACCAGTTTAAACAGGCTGCGTGCTGTGCGGGCGGTGGCTTCGTGGCCATCGGCCAGAATGCGGATCATCTCTGTGGCCTTTGGCGGCACCTGTGGGGCATCCGGCAATGATGCCAACTTGGCAAACTGTGCGTAGGAACCCGGTGCCACATGGCCAAGCGAACGGATGCGTTCGGCAATCGGATCGACGGCGTTCCACAGTTCGGTGTACTGGGTCATAAACATGGCGTGCAGGCTGTTGAACATCGGCCCGGTAATGTTCCAGTGAAAATTATGGGTGGTTAAGTACAGCGTATAGGTGTCGGCCAGTAAGCGGCCGAGTCCCTGGCTGATGGCTTCACGGTGTTCGGCACTGATGCCAATATTGACGGTGGTCATAAGCTGCTCCTGCGGTTGCTTTGATAAAAGTAGTCTTTTTGCCTCGCTCTTAACCGAGCGTGGTATCCAAAATCATCATTAAGGCAAAACCGGTCATTAATCCCAGTGTGGCGACGGTCTGGTGGCCGTTGCGGTGTGTTTCCGGAATCACTTCATGGGACACCACAAACAACATAGCACCAGCGGCCAGTCCAAGTCCGATCGGATAAGCGAGTAATAACCCGCCGCCCAGGCTTACGCCCAATAATGCTCCGACCGGTTCCAGCAAACCGCTGCCTGCGGCAACCAATACCGCAAACAGTGGGCTGAAGCCGGCGGCGCGCAGTGTGAGCGCAACCGCCAGACCTTCGGGAATATCCTGCAGGGCGATGGCCGTCGCCAGTGGCAGACCCACGGTTAAATCGCCCTGGGCAAAGCTGACACCTACGGCCATGCCTTCCGGCAGATTGTGCAGAGCAATGGCGAACACAAATAGCCAGGCTCTGCCGCAACGTTCATGGCCCGGGCCACAGGGGCCGGTTTTGTCGTGCTCATGCGGGGTAAATTCATCCAGCCCGAGCATCAGCGCCACGCCCATAAACATGCCGAACACCACAATGAGTCCGCCCTGTGTGGCGCTTTGCAATAACTCCGTACCGGCTTCAATGCCGGGTAACAGCAGCGAAAATGCTGAAGCGGCGAGCATCATGCCGGCGGCAAAGCCGAGCATGGCATCTTCCGCAGCCTGCGGGATTCTTTTCAGCATTAAGGCGGGTAAAGCGCCCAGCGCGGTGGCGATAAAGCCGGCGCTGCCACCCAACAAGGCATAACGGCCGAACAGGCTGCTGTCGGTGGTCAATACCTGAATCAGACTCTGCACCAGCAACACGCTGACCAGTGCCAGTGCCGCCGCCAGTGCTGCGGCTATATAAGGGTGCTCAATCGCATGCTGGCGGAAAATCGCCAGCCATTGGTTGCTGGAGCGTTGGCTTATGTCCATGAAAACCTCACTGAGCCGGAGTCTGTTGTTTGAATCCCCCTATTGTAGAGTGGCTATTCATAGAAGCTATTTTATTAAAATGATACGTTCATAAGTTTTTAACTATGAGTCGGAGCGGCTGGCGCTGCACAGGTTGCTGCTGGCCACAAAGGCAGCGTCGGGCCACCGCTCTGATGTTGCTGCACCTGACTCAGGGTTACGCTGCTCAGTTCCGGCAGCCATTGCCGCAGGTGCGTGAGGTGCGGGTCATACAGTTCCAGCTGTTTGTTGAGGTTAAAACAGCGCCCGCCGCGCGGGTCCTGGCCGCAACCGGCGATATAGGCCCAGTTGCCCCAGTTACTGGCGACATCAGCATCGATCAGGTGTTGCTCAAAGAAGCGTGCGCCAAGGCGCCAGTCGAGTTTCAGTTCATGGATAAAAAAGCTCGCCAGCCACTGACGCATACGGTTGGAGCTGTAGCCGGTGTGGATCAGCTCACGCAGGCCGGCATCGATCACCGGATAGCCGGTGCGCGCTTCACACCAGGCTTGCCAGCGTGTGTCAGCGAACGGCTGAGGTGCGGGGTTACGGAACAGCGCAGATCCTTTGAGGCGCAGCGCCCAGTGAAAATACTCGCGCCACAGCAGTTCTTTTTTCAGCCAGCTATTGTGTTCGCTTGCGCCATGCAGACTCTCCCAGCGCACAATATCGGCCCATACCTTACGCACCGATAATGCGCCCCAGGCTAGCCAGGGACTGAGCTGGCTGGCAAAGCGGCTGCCGGCGTAAGGATTGTCAGCCTGACTGAGCGGCGCCGTGCAGAGCTGGTTGCGTGTATCACGGTAGTGACGAATGGCATTTTCCCGCCCCAGATAGGCCGCAAGATGGCGTAATCCGGCGTCTTCGCCGCCATGAAAGGTTGTTGCCGGAACGCGCCCGGCCCAGGACGGCACCTGATGCAGCTGATGATCCGGCCACTGCACGGCGGCTTTGAGCGGTGCTTCGAGGGGATTGGCACTGAGCATGGTGGGCGGCAGCGGCGCGGCTATAGCGCCGGGTAAGCCGTGCTTATCGAGCCAGCGGCTGAAGGCGCTGTAGCTGTCGGGCCAGTTGTCTGAGCTGAGCAATTCCGCCAGCTGTTGCTGGCTGAACAGCGTCTGGGTTTCGTAGGTGCTGACCGGTGCAAAAGCGGCAATGGCATTCAGCCAGTGTTCTTCTTCCGGCGCCTGGGCGACGCTGGTGTGCAGGTGAAACGGCTGTTGGGCATACCAGTCACGCAGCAGGCTGACCGGGTCACCGCCGAGCAGGCTGAGGCGGATATTCTGCTGATACAGGCTGCGCTGCACATCAATCAGACAGGCGCGCAGGAAGCGGGCCCTGGCCAGTCCCAGCCGGGTCAGGCCCGGATATTCTGCCGTCGGCTGCTGCCAGTGTTGCGGCAGAATAAACACCACCGCCATACCCGGGCATTCGCCCTGAGCGGCCAGATGCTGAAAAACAGGATGGTCGTGCAGGCGCAGATCGTTGCGCAGCCACACCAGATTGATGGGGCGGGACGTCATCAGAATTCATCCTCCACGGAAGCGGCGGCGCATATATTGGCCGGTGTTTTTTGTGCCCTGTGTTTGCAACCTTTGCTGCAGTACTTCACGTAGTCCCAGCTGCGCGCCCATTTACGCCGCCAGCAGAACGGCCGGCCACAGTGCGCACAGGCTTTGACCGGCAGGTTATGGGGGTTACGGAAGCCATTCAGCAGGCCCATGGTTACAGAGTCTCCAGATGGATCAGACAGTGTTCCGCCCGGGCCAGAATCGCCTGTTGTTTGGCCGCAGCCATGCGGTCGTAACTGCGGTACATCATGGCCATGCGTGGATTGGCGGCGAATTGCCCGCGGTGGCGGATTAAAAAGTGCCAGTACAGGCTGTTGAACGGGCAGCTGTCGGGCTGCTCGCTGGTTTTCACGTTGTAGCGGCAGTGGCCGCAGTAGTCTGACTGGCGGGCAATGTAACTGCCGGAGGCGCAGTAGGGTTTGCTGCCCAAAAGGCCACCGTCGGCGTGCATCATCATGCCCAGCGTATTCGGTAATTCCACCCAGTCGTAGGCGTCGGCGTACACGGCCAGATACCAGTCGCAAATCTCTTGCGGGCGGATTCCGGCCAGCAGGGCGAAATTACCCGTCACCATTAAGCGCTGAATATGGTGCGCGTAGGCGTTAGCGAAGGTGGTGCGGAAGCACTCACTCATGCAGTGCATCTGCGTTTTTCCAGTCCAGTAAAACCAGGGGAGAGCACGCTCGTTGTGCTGGCTGTTGCGGGTGGCGTACTCCGGCATAAAGGCCCAGTAAATACCGCGCACGTATTCGCGCCAGCCGATGATCTGGCGGATAAAACCCTCCACCGCCGCCAGCGGCGCCTGACCATGGTAATAAGCGGCTTCGGCGGCTTTGCACACTTCCAGCGGGGTCAGCAGGCCGCAGTTGAGGTAGGGCGACAGCAGGCTGTGAAACATAAAATCGGCGCGTTCGCCCAGGCTGTTGTGGCTGACCATGGCGTCCTGATAACGTCCGAAGTGCGCCAGACGGTGCTGAATAAAGTGCTGCAGCGCAGTGAGTGCCTGCTTCCTCGTAGTCGCCCAGCGGAAGGGCTGCAGCTGGCCGGGGTGGCGGTTGTCTGGCCCGGAGAAGCGGGTGCTTACCAGTTGCAGTACGTCGCTATCGATGGCATCGCGAGTAAAACTGAGCTGCGCCGGTACCGGTATTTCGCCCTTATAGGCCGCGCGGTTATCGGCATCGAAATTCCATTGCCCGCCGACGGGCTTGTCACCGTCCATCAGCAGACCGGTTTTGCGCCGCATATCGCGGTAAAAGTATTCCATACGCAGCTGTTTGCGGCCGGCAGCCCAGTGCGCGAAGTCGGCGGGCGGGCAGATAAAACGGTCGTCTTCAAATACGCTTACCGGGACGCCAAGCGTTGCTGACCACTGATTATCCATCGCTGTTTGCAGGCGATATTCTCCGCAGCGTGTCAGCATCAGGCCACTGCATTGCTGTTCCTGCAGGGTTCGGCGAACGACATCGAGCAGGCTGTGGTCATTATCCGGTGCATCCAGCGGACGGTAGATTACGGTCCAGCCGGCACGGCGCAGCTCCTCGGCAAAATGGCGCATAGCCGAGAACAGCAGGGCAATTTTCTGCACATGGTGGGCAACGTAGGTGGCTTCTTCAGCGACCTCGGCCATTAACAGCACGTCCCGCTGCGGATTCAGTGCGCGCAGACTGGCCAGTGATGAGCTCAGCTGATCGGCGAGGATAAGACCCAGATATTTCATTAGTTATACAAAAATCTGTTTATGTATAATTAGTGTATAGCTTTTTATGTGTATTGCCAGTGGAGACTCATCCGCTGCAGGTTATTTTTTGTTGGCCATCAGGGCGCTGCAGCGGCTCAGCTATGCTTATCGGGCAGCGGCATATCGGGGGTTTATATGCTCAACACACGTATTCAGCATGGCGAATTTGTACTCAGTACCAACGGTAATATTCTGGTTGCCCGTTTGTCCGGCAGCTGGAATGAAGAAGCGGCCAGAGCCTTTGACCGTCACTTCCGCGAACATGCCGCCGGGCTGGCCTCTGCGCCCTGGGGACATATGGTTTTACTCGATGACTGGCAGTTAGGCGTGCCGGAAATGGGGCCGGTGATTGAGGCGCTGGTGCACTGGTGTATTGATAATGGTCTGCGGCGCGCAGCTCATGTGTACCAACCATCGCTACTGAAAAAACTGCAGCTTGAGGATTTGGTCACCGGCTCTGAGCAAGGTTTTCAGCGCCGGGCGTTCAGCAGTGTTGATGTGGCTCTGGCCTGGCTGAAAGAAGAAGGGTTTGAACTGAATGATGAACTGGACCCGTTGTTAGGAGTCGACAGCCATCAGGGCAGATCATAACTCTGGCGGATCGCACGGATCACTTCCGGGTTCTCACGCATAAAGCGGTCGAAGCGTTCAATCAGGCGGGGATGACGGATACTGGAAAGGTGGTAAGCATAACGGTAGGGGGCAATGTCTTTCAGCATGGTCAGTTGCAGCGGTTGTGTACGCCTGGCGGCTGCTTCCTGTGCTACCCGGACGTTGAAGTAGATACCGTCGATGCGACCGGATTCGAGCATTTTCAGCAGCTGCTCCATCCCCGTGACTTCGGTCAGGGCGATATCTCCCCGACTCAGGGCAGAGCTGATGCCCGGTGTGGTAAATCCCATAATGGTGCCGACATTGCGCACCGGTCCCTGGTGATCGTTGAGTATCATTACGGCTTCACTGACCTGGAATACCGGCTGACTGTAGTGAATGGTGAGGCCGGCTTTCAGGTTTTCTGACCACTGTGGATTATCGGGAAATTTGAAGTCGAGCTGGTTATGAGTGAACTGCAGAAACAGGCGTGGCACCGGTAACGGGTGATAGTCGGCTAACAGGTGCGCATCGGCGAGAAAAGCATCCAGCAGATCACGTGCCATGCCGCTGTAGCGCTCATCCTGCATATGGTAATAGGGAGCGTAGTCGGTGGTTTCTACGCCGATCAGCAGGGTGTCCGGTGCTGCATTTGCCGATACCGGCGCGAACGCCTGATTGCCTGCCAGCGGCCCGGCGGTAGCGGTCAGTGTCAGGCAGCTCAGTATGAGCAGGCACAGATGCAAAACAGTATTCATATATTGGTTATTTGTTAGCCAATGTATCAGAAGATTAGCAGAAATATGTGTCCGGACTCATAACTGAGCATGACTTTAATCCGCCAATCGCCACCGTCTGTACTTACGGACTTTCCTCGCCCTGTGTGGCCTTCTATGATGCTGGCCTTTTTCCTGCCGGATACCCTTGCATGAGCCTGATGCCCGACTCGACTTCACAACGCCACTGGCACCTGTTCTGCCGGGTGATCGATAACTTTGGCGATATTGGCGTGTGCTGGCGTCTGGCGCGGCAACTGCACCAGCAACATGGTCAGCAGGTAACGCTCTGGGTGGATGACCTGAGCAGTTTCCGCGCGTTATGCCCGGCGCTGGATTGCTCTCTGGCAGAGCAGCAACAGCAGGGGATTGTGATCCGGCACTGGGCTGAAGATTTTCCACTGCTCAGCCCGCAGCAGACCGGTGATGTGGTGATTGAAGCCTTTGCCTGTGAGTTGCCGGAAAGCTATATCGCAGCCATGCAGCAGCGTGAGCGCACGGCCTGCTGGATCAATCTGGAATACCTGAGCGCCGAAGACTGGGTGCCCGGTTTTCACCTCAGTCAGTCGCCGGTACACGGGCTGAGCAAAACCTTCTTCTTTCCCGGTTTTGTTCAGGGCACCGGCGGCCTGTTGTGCGAACCGGAACTGGCACTATTGCCACAACAGATGGCCGAAAGTGCGGCACGTCAGGCGTTTCTGAGCAGCTTTGGTCTGGCGCCTGTTCTGGCAGATTGTGCGCTGCAGATCAGCCTGTTTGCCTACGAAAATCCGGCCCTGGCCGGTTTGCTGGATGCGCTGCAGGCCTGGCCGCAGACAGTACACCTGCTGGTTCCGGCAGGACGGGTATCGGCGGGGCTGGATGACTGGCTGGGTGAAACGACGCGGGCCGGGCACACCTATCAGCGCGGCAGACTGAGTATTTCGCTGCTGCCATTTATGTCACAGCCACAATACGACCAGCTGCTGGCCATGTGTGATCTGAATCTTGTGCGCGGAGAGGAATCCTTTGTCCGTGCGCAGATGCTGGGCAAGCCTATGTTGTGGCATATCTACCGCCAGGAAGAAGATGCGCATCTGGATAAACTGGAGGCCTTTCTTGGCCTGTATTGTGACCGCAATAACCTGTCAGACCGCGTGCTGGCTGAGCATCTGGTGGGGGCATTCCGGCACTGGAATCAGGCACCGGAGAGTGCGTTGACAGCAGGCGCTGAGGCGCATGAACACTGGCACGGGCTGCTGCAACAGCTGCCAGCATGGCAGACCCATGCTGTTGCCTGGCAACAGCAGCTACAGGCGCTTGGCGACCTTGCATCAAATCTCGTGCATTACGCCACGGATCGGGTATAGTGCAGCGCATTTTTAACGACTGATATCCGGTAATTCTCTATGAAAACTGCTAACGAATTTCGTGCCGGTCAGGTACTGAGCCTGAACGGTCAGGCATGGGTTGTCCTGAAAGCTGAATTCAACAAATCCGGCCGTAACGCCGCTGTTGTAAAAATGAAACTGAAGAACCTGCTGACCGGTGCGTCGCAGGAGCCGGTTTTCAAGGCTGATGACAAGCTGGAACCCATCATTCTGGAACGCAGCCAGGTAACCTACTCTTACTTCGCAGATCCGCTGTACGTGTTTATGGATGAAGAGTACAACCAGATCGAAGTGGAAAAAGAAAACCTGGGTGACACCCTGAACTTCATGACCGACGGTATGACCGACGTATGTGAAGCGGTTTTCTACGAAGGCAAAGCCATCAGCATCGAGCTGCCTACCACCATCGTCCGTACTGTGTCTTACACCGAGCCTGCGGTTCGTGGTGACACCTCTGGTAAAGTGATGAAAATGGCCACTCTGGAAAACGGTTATGAACTGCAGGTTGCTGCGTTCGTTGAAATCGGTGATGCCATCGAAATCGATACCCGTACCGGTGAATTCAAAGGCCGTGCAAAAAACTGATTGGTTTTTGCGTGCATAAAAAAAGCTGCTCCGGCAGCTTTTTTTATGTCTGTCTGAAAAGGACGGGTGTTGTTTTTCAGCTCATATAATAGGTGCGGATCGTCAGTTTTCCGAAGGCATGGTCACACATTTTTTCGTGTACCCGCATATCGGCTGGCAGATTATGGTAGGCCGCTTCGGTCAGCAGAATTTCCCAGGCAGCGGCGGTGTCTTCTCCCAGCTTGCTGGCTTCATTAACCGGGTCGCCGAAAATTTCGCGGTCGTGAAAATTCAGCAGCTCACCAAAGGCAATACCTGCGGCAATTTCAATATCGTGATGCTGCGGAAATTGCTGATTATCCTGCTTCAGACGCTGACGGATTTCGCGCAATGCATTCAGGGCAGAAGCGCTGTCGGCAAATAATACAAAGGCATCGTCAGCCACGTATTTAATCAGCGTACCATTAAACTGTGTGGTAACGGCTTCAACGATATCCTGCATACGCTGAATTAATGTCAGGTAATAAACAATGCCTTTTTCTTTGGTAATGGCCGAGAAGCGGCTCATATCGGTAATTAATACCGCCGCGGTTGTGCCATAGGCCTGCCATACCGCCTGTGCCGATTCCGGGCAACCATGGCTTAAGTGATGTTGCTGCAGCAATTCTGCCAGCGGTGAGTGATCATTGACCCGCATTGCCAGTTCCTGATTTTTAGTCCCTTGCCTGATGTTAATCCGTCATGTTATTGCCGGATTCCGTGAGCGATAACAGCGCGTATTTTATTACATCAGCAGGCGTCTGTCCCCGGCGTTCTTTTTACCGGGAGGATGTGCCTGTACGGGAGCGATTTCCGTTGAGTAACTGATGATCGGCATTGGCGGGTATTCAGCTCAGACGAAAGCTTAGAATCATGGTTTTTAATTTGTCGGCGATATTTGCCAGCTCCGACGATTTACTGCCGGTCGATTGGGCGGCTTCGCGGGTATAGACTGCAATTTCCTTGGCTTCCTGCAGGTGTTGATTAATTCCACTGATAACGGTGCTTTGCTCTTCACTGGCGGCAGCAATTTCAGAGTTCAGATCGTTAACGGTGTTCAGGCTGCCGAATAATCCCAGAATCTGTTCGTTGGCTTTGGCAAAAGATACGGCCATGGATGCGCTGGCTTCCGTACTGTTGGTCATGGCCTCAATTGAACGACTGGCGCTTTGTTTCAGGTTTTCAATCAGCCCCTGGATTTCTCCGGTACTGCTCTGGGTTTTACTGGCCAGGTTGCGCACTTCGTCGGCGACTACGGCAAACCCCCGGCCTTGTTCACCAGCCCTTGCCGCTTCGATGGCTGCATTAAGCGCCAGCAAATTGGTTTGTTCGGCGATGCCACGGATTGTCTGCAGAATGCCGTAAATACCGTCGACCTGAGCACTCAAGTTGCCTACGTCGCGATAATGCCGGTCAGATCATTAAACTGGCCATTCAGGGTGCGGATATCGTTGCTCAGGATTTTACCATCACGATCAACGTCGGAAACCTGATTGTGCGCTTCCTGCACATTCCGGGCGATGTCGCTGGAAGCCGTGATCAGTTCATTGGTGGCGGAGGTAACATTCACCATAATGCAGCTCAGATTTGCTGCTTGGGTTAAATTACCGTCGGCATTTGTCTTCAGCACCGAAGTGCTGTTATTCAGTCCGTCGGATACCTCATTAATCCCTTTACTGTGGGTTCAATGCGATTCATAAAATGGTTCAGGCCATTTCCCAGCGCGCTGAGTTCGTTCATATCCCGTGCCTGCAGGCGATAGGAGAGCGGGGTAGCGGGATCGGCGATGCGGATAACACCTTCAGCCAGATTATTCAGACCGGCGGTAATGCGTTTAACGCTGGTCAGCGCAACGAAAACCAGAACCGGAATCGCGATTTCGGCTTTTTCATAAAAAATTGTCTCCAATTCGCGGCTGATGAGCTTGCGCAAAGCGTCTTCATCCGGAACCGCTGGCATAGCGACGATCTGCGGCTGAGGCTGTCGACCAGGTAATCGCGTTGGGCAAGCATGTCGATGACCGCTTTCGTGATGATCACAAACAGCGTCAGTAGGGCCGGAAGGGCAGAAGCAATGATTAGTTTTCGTTGGGCGCTCATATCAGCTGTCCGTTGGATAGGTAGTAATACTGATAATCCTGGTAGCAACTTCCGTAGATGCCCGGTTTACGGATAAACCGCGCTGCAGGCTTGCCACATTGGCAGCTTTGGTCCTGAGTGGGACCGGAAACAATTGACCATTACACTAGTTGCACCCCTAAAAAGTCGATGGCGTTGATGTATGATCTTGCGCGCTTTCATCGACTTCATTTTAGGTCGTAATTGGAATATGTAACTTCGGATATATCGTATTTTCTGTAAAAATCGATGCTATTTGTTAAACCCTAATTGGTTAGATATATATTCTACGCGATCTGAAACCTTACCTTTCACAACCGTGTAAGCAATGTCACGCTGGTTAAGTTCTTTCTCGTACCACTCCTGTTGACGTTGGCGGAACGCCGGATCTTGCCGCGTACCATCCTGAACAAAGTCAAAATCTGCGGCACACAGAAATACGTGGTCATAGTGTCGGGTGGCTAGCACTTCTAACGCTGGATCTACGCGGTCAAACAAAACCTGGGAATATAGAGCTGTGGTGAGTGGGCTGGTATCGCATACGAGCCATTTATTGGCTTTTTGTGCGAGAGCCTGTTCACGAGCGACCTGAGTTTGTCCGATATGGAGCATATCTTCGAATATAAGTTTGCCATTGCGCTCATCCCAGCACTCCCGACCATATTCTGGTGCCCATTGTGTCGCTAACTCCGAAGCCAGTGCTTCTGCCAACGTCGTTTTACCCGTGGACTCGCCACCAAGCAGCAGAATTCGTTCTACAAAATCGGCGTAGACTTCAGGTGCCATAAAGTGCCTCAAACTGTGCGGGCCAGCGCGTAGCTGTGTCCCGGATACGGGAATCTTCTGTCGATAGCGATCGACACTTTGGTGTACCGTCTCTGGAGCTTGAGGATCTGTTTGGCGAAAGTACTTCGTGAGTTCGGCTGCAAACCCATCTCCGTAATCTTCACTGGTGAATACTGCGTCTATGTGAGTATTAAACAGGTGCTGACATAGCCAGCCGCAGAAGTAGCGGTGGTCGTTGTCAGGGGCATCGTTGTCAGGGATATCCGGCGGGTTGTCTATACCCTGGCTAGTGGCGGCGCGTTTTAATTCGCTTTGATCCAGAACCAATATTGGCAGTTTTGGGAAGCGTTGGCGCAGCCAGGATTCGCGACGGGAGCGATTGCATTCCGGCAGCTCGGGTTCACTGTACGAAATCAGATAAAGATTTTCACATTCCGCCTGAGCCTGAGTGATCAGAAATTCGTGACCTAAGTGCAAAGGACTGAATTTTCCGACCACCAGACCGTTGATAAAGCGTTGCTGGTTAAGCTGGGGCATTGGCTGATGTCGTTGCGTCTATATCTTTTGTGAACAGTGAGCGCCAGTAGAAGAATGCGATGATGGCATTCACCCAATAGCAAGCGTACAGGAAAGACGTGAGATACAGCTCGCGACTAGCGAAAAGGGGCACTGCAATGGTGTTGACCAGAAGCCAGAACCACCAGGCTTCGAGGCGGCGCTGCATCAGTAACCATTGTGCAATAACGCTGAATGTCAGGACAAGTGAATCTAGAAGTGGTGCATAGGCGTCAGTGAAACGGTGGAGTATTAGTGCGTATAACGAGGCGACAAGCAGACCAAGCGGTGCAATTAGTGCAACATGGCGCAGACCTGCACGGGTGACTGGCCTTGCCTGACCATTATTTCCGCGTCGCCAATGCATCCAGCCATAAGCACTGGTGGCAACAAAAAATATCTGCAGCGTTACATCGGCATAAAGCTGAGCCTGAAAGAACAGTAGCCCAAACAATACACAACCAATAATGCCGGTCCACCATGTGTGTACGCTGTTACGCCCAGCCAGCAGAATAGAAATGGTGGTTATCAGATTGCAGGCGATTTCCAGCGCACTCATTGCAGTGTTCCTTCTTTAAGGTTGCTTGTGTATTGCATAATTTTGTCTTCGCTCCCAATGGACTTTACCGAAATCGGCTGGTTTCCAAAGACAGACGCTAAAGCGTCAAGGCTGGCGGTTGAGTAATGCATAGAGACCGGTGCTAGGGATAAACAAAGTGAGCCGTCCGCGTCCTGATGCAATCCGAACTGAGCCAATGGCAGTGATTTTAATGCGTGAGTGATGTCGATATTGTTGACCCAATCTCCGCTTTGCGTAAGGAATCTCACCGGACTACGTCCGCTAAGACCTGTAAGCAAAGGGCCTTCTGGCGAGTAGGCGAGTGAAGCGTAATCGCCAGTACGATAACGCAGTAGTGGCAGGCAGAAGTTAAATCCACCGGTCAGTGTAATGTCGCCGCGTTGACCCGGGGGGACGGGTTTACCTTCAGTATCCAGAATTTCGACATACAATTCCGGCTGGAGTAAGAGATGTCCATTGAGATTTGCATCAAATACTGCGACTGGACCAGATTCATTCAGCGAATAAATGTCGAGCACGGGGGCGCTGAAATGGGATTCAAATTCATTCTTCAGGCCTTGCGATAACATCATTCCAACGGAAATGAGCGCCTTCGGACGGGTACTTAATGGCAAAGTTTTCAGCGCGCTCAGGGACAATGGATCACCCGTATATATTTCGGCGTTCAGTGCATCAAGATAGGCTTCACGGTCAGAAGGGCTAGTCCAGTCGTCTGGGTGCAGATTGATCTTTGCCAGGCCCGACTCGCCCAATTGTGGAGTGACAGAAATATACGTGAAGCAACGACGTTGATGACCAACCAGAACAACCCCTACTTGTTCAGGTCCTTCGCTTAGTTCAATTCCGAACCGGCGGAGTGCCCGGCGATGAAAGCACAGATATGTCGCAGCGATACGGGGATGTGAAGGTAACAATAATGGATTGCCACTGGTGCCTGTGGTCTGAAAATTGATCATGCGATCGAGTGGGGCGCTGTCAGGCACAAAGGCGGTAATGTCGCGACTGAAATCCGCTCGGGTCACTGGAGTTATGTCGGTAAATTGGGGCACTTGTCCCTGCGACCGGTAAAATGGGACGTCGTGATACACGTTATCAACAAATGTATTCAGCCATTGTGGAAGTTGACGATCATTCCAGTCGACGCTGCTGTTATTCAGTTTTCGCTCGTAGTCAGCCAGCAGGTTCAGGTCGTCGGAGGTCAGCTTATTGCCGCTACTATTGCGGTAGATTGGTGCCTGCGGATGTTCGCGAAGAAATTTGAGCATCCGGGCGCCGTCTTCGCTCAGAGTAGGATAACGTTCCGGGTCGAAATACGAATTCATTCCCGTGTCCACTTGTCGGCAGATTCTGCAGCCGCCTGCTTTGCGAGAGCTTCACGGATAGCCCGTGCGCGGGCTTCTGCTTCGCGACTTTCCTGCAGCAGACGATTGCGCTCAGTCGTGCTCAGGGCACTGAGACGATCTGTCGCTTGTGTAATACTTTCGCCAGCGGGGCGGTAGTCGAGACGCGCCAGAAGGAAACGCGCAAATTCTTCACGGCGATCACTGTCATTAATGTATTTGGTTGCCGTACAGACATCGGCGAGTTGCTGTATCGCCTTATCGAGCAGGGACAGCAGTGCATCGGCATCATGTAATGTGCTCTTAAACCACTCATCGTTCAGTACCCAGATGGCCAATGCTACCAACCTCAGTCGGTTGTGATCCTTTTCTGAATGACTGCCAATGAATCTCTGCAGTTGTTCAACAGTGGCCTGATGGCCGACCTGGCGGAGAATATCGTGCACCAGCGCGGCAACTGCGAGGTCGCCACGGCCATGCACCTTCGGATCATCCAGAAAATCTGCTGGTGTGGCAGATATCCGGCGCAACAGGTGTTGCAGATCTGGTCCAATGTTATTCACGCTGAAATCCTTGTCATTGAGTTCACCGGGATTATTCCGCGTTAAATTTGGCTGATGGGAGAGTAACTGAGCGCTGACCATAGTGCCGGTGGGAGAATTCACGGGCAAATTCGAGCAATTGAGCAAGATCTGTCACGGCATAAATCTCCCAACCTTGCTGATCCCGTGCCTTGCGCAGGTCGTTTGCGTAGGTGGCGTTCTGTGTTGTCCATTCGCGATACAGGTTCAGAGCCATGGTGCCGCCGGCACGGCCCTTTTCCAGAGCCATTGCAGCGATATCCCAACCGCTGTTGCCCCGCTCATCCTGATCAAACATGGTGGTGATACCGTCATCGGATATGTGCAGGATATGACAGTCGCGATCCTGGACATCACGCTGGGCAAAGGTGTCGCGCAGTTTGTGAATCGGAAACGCTGTAGCCCCTCCGAAATGGCCGGTTAATATACTCAGAATGCTGTCTTCGTCACGAACGAATCCTGTGGTGGAGATACACTGGTGTTTGCCGCTCCATAACGTGGCTTGCACGCGCGCTCCGCTGCGTAGAGCCGACAGACAGATAACGGCTCCCGCGAGAGCCATATAAGAAATACGTTGCTGCGGGGTTGGCATAGAGCCTGAGCTGTCGACATAGATATCCAGATCCACTGGGCGTGTCGCAGGTTCTGCACCCGCCACCATGCCATACCGGCGTTTCAATGTGGTAATTCCTGGCACTGGCTGTGGTGAATAGCTGAGGCTCTGTAGCCAGTCGATTTCGTCCAGAGCGTCACCCATCTCCCATACATCGAGTCCTTCCATCAGTGGCTCCAGAGTCTGTGGTGCCGCACGTTTAGGAAATGGGATCAGATAGGGTAAAGCGGCTTCGCGGTAGTAGCGGACAGCCAGTTCATGGTCGGTGAGCTTCAGGCCTGCTGCACGCAGAATTTCGCCATATTCGAACGGTTCCCGGCGTTGTCCCCGGCCGGGAATTATCTGTTCATCCCGTGGAGTGTCTGATGCTGCTTCTTCATCGGGTTCAATGCCTGTGATCAGAGGGTCTTCCGACGGGTGTAACTGCGGCACCTTTTCATCATCGTCAAAATCAATCAGACCTGTGGGTTCGCAGTCCTGACCTGCTGATTGAGTATCCATGAGTTGTTGAAGAGCTTTTTCCTGCGCTTCTTTTTCCTGCTCTGCCGCATGTAGATAGGGCAGCAGTAACGCGGCAAATCGCGCTCCACCGGTCAACCAGTCATTGGCGTACACCCGCACCAGACGCGCTCCCAGCCACGCATGAGTATTGAACAGACTGTTTTCGACCATTACGCCGAGCGCACCGCGATCAAGTTGCCATAAAACTTCGTAAATCCGCAGGTAGAGGGCCCATACACCTGGCTTCCGTATAGGATCGTCATGATCGACCAGGCGTTGATAGATGGCGTGCATACGCAGCCCGCTTTGTCGTTGCAGGCGATCGTTGATCAGCAGGTCGGTATAGAGGTTCGCCACCATTGGCGCGTGTTGCTCAAGTGTTGGCAGGCCCTGGCGGATTCGTGCCAGCAGTCGATAGTGATCACTGGCGTTGGCCGGAGCTAATACATGGTGGCCGATTTCGTGGGCCAGAACCTCTACTGCATAATCTTCCAGTTTCAGCCTTTCTATGCCTTCGAGATCGACGACCACACTCTGATCGGATAGCCGGATCATGGCGAAACTGCTGGTTAATCCTTCTTTGGCTGCAGTTACGGACGATTGACAGAGGTTAGGATCAGACAAGCGCGTGAATTGACTCCAGACGGCCAGAGCCTGCGGCCATGCTGATTGCCAACGTTCCAACAGTGAAAGGGGCTTTGCAGATCCAGTCATAATAAGGGCACGATACTGATGGAAAAACTGTAGGGCGAAGTCAGTGCAGCAGTGTATGCATTCCAGGCCAGTTGTAACCCATCGGCAGGTAGCGGAATGACAATCGAAGAATTCGCATAGATCAGAGTATTGGCACTTAGCTTGGGTGATCTGCCTTCCCTTGCCGCATGTCCGGCACTGACAAATTCAGCCAGGGTCGCCGGTAGCAATACAGCACCAAAGCCATCGGCGATCAGCTGGAAACAACGGTCGCTGCTTTTGACGATAAAGCCATCGTGGTTTGCACGTACTTCGGGTGGCTCTGCAAACTGTCCTCCAAGCCCGGTGAACGCGCCTACCTCAAGAGCCTTGTCTGAGCGCGCTATCAGCCAGGGATTCTGTTCTGCAAGTCGCAGTTGTTCCTGCACGTCACGCTCTGGCGCCAAATCAAGCAGCGTGCAACCGATATGTGGAAGACGTGCTGCCGCTTGTAATGCAGGCAAGCGGAAGTGAGCTGCACCAGCGCGCCAGGCCGCGAGCACTCCGAGTTGCAGCAGATCATCGGGAGCGGTAAGGCTACTACCGTATTTTTTGAGTAGTTCCAGCCATTGATTAGGGCGGGCAGCGGGCAGAGCTTCGAGATTGAGCAGTGCATTGCACAAGGCGCTGATCAATCTCGAAGGGCGGTCAGCCATAGCCGATGTCAGGGTTGGTAGGGTGTCTTGCCATAACGCTGCGAGTAACTTCCCCCGGGGGTGAGCGCCTGTCAGTTCGCGGCCCACGAGATCCAGCGCAATGTCGAACGCCGAGCTGGCAAAAGCACCGCGGTTTGCCGCGTCGATACTGACGATCACCGGATCGACGCACTCTTGCAGAAACAGGCTGAATACATCGGTATTAAAACCGCGGTAGCGGTGGCGAGCTTCGGCGACCCGGGCATTAAACTGCGGCCTGCCAGCACGCAGCAGTTCAGCAAATTCGGTAGAAATACTCATCGTTGCAACTGCAGCCAATGCAGATAATTGGTGTAACGCTGGTGCAGATATTTCAGTTTGAGTAAGTCATCGTAGATATGGCCATAGAGCTTCCGGCCTTTACACCATTCTCCGACCAGTCGCTCGATTCTGCCTATTCTTGTCCGGACTTCACTTTCCGTGAGCCCATCTAACCCAGCAGAAAACTCGAGATCAAGTTGTTGCACCGGATCATCGTGATCCAGGCCCAGACGTTCAAATTCTGCATTGGAGAGATCAAACAGATGGCGTAGCCAGCTTATGCTGTCTGAACGGAAGGCGGCATTTTGAGGTAACGCGAAAAACGGTGCATCCAGGTCGGGCGTCAATTTGTCGTTCAAAACGAACGGCAGAATCTGACGCAGATCTTCGAGCTCGACAGAGGTGTTGCCGCGGAAATAGGCCAGCGACTTAGCGTAAATAATAAGCGTCATCAGATTGCGCACCGACAGGCCATTCAGGGTCTGGCAGCCGAGGTCTTTGAGACGGTCACGACCGTTATCGGCCGCGACCAGTTGTGCCCAATCGATGGCCGCTAATCGGGCAGTGTCTTTGGTCATGTACTCGAACTGAGCACCGGCGGCTTCTGACAATTCAAACTGACTGGAGAAAAATTCCAGACGGCGGCGCAGCGGTGGCGGCAGTTCGATCTTAAGAATATCCGCGTTCATCTGATCAATTTCGGCTTCAGTGAACACAATGTCTTTCGGAACCACTTCTTCTGGTCGCAATCCTTCTTCTATTCGCACCAGTAGTTCGCCAAGAAAGCGTGGATTGAACGCCAGTGCCTGTACTATCACGTCAATACGGTCGCGCAGTGCCTCAATTACCTGATAGGTGCCGCCACCCTGATCGTCGTTTGCGGTTAGATACCAGGCGGAATCCGGGCATTCGAAAACATGGTTCAGCACTTCGGCGTAGTTGTCGCCCATGACCGTTAGCAGCGCGCTCTGAGTGCGGGTTGGGATGCGGTTATATTCGTCGATGATCTTGACCCGCATGCCCAGCCAGTTGCGCCAGGCGATACGGATGTCTTCCATACGCTGGGCACCGACGAGATCCGCGGGTAGAGGATTTCCCAGCAGATCCGCGATAGTCATTTGTGGATGGCCGTGCTGCATGGCCCTGCGTACTTCTTTTACCGGGTATCCGGCGAGTATGCCCATGAGAATGGCACTGGCTGTTTTACCGCGCCCCGGACCGCCGACAAACAAACACTTACGCCGGGTAGCGAAGGTAAGCAGAGGGAGTAACACGTAACTTGAATAGCTCTGTGCTGACGGCAGTGTAAGGCGTCTTTTGCTGTCACCGACAATGAAACTCTGTGGTGGAGTGAGGTTATATTCAATGTCGTAGTGCGGACTGATGATCGCACTGTTCACAATCCAGAAATACGCCTGACGCAGCTTCTCATCCAGAGCGATGGCAGTTGGTGCCGGATCAAACTCGGATTGCAAAGGGCCCTGATAGAGATCCGCCACATCAAACTGCTTCGGTCGGGTGACTCGTTGCGGATTGGTGGGGGCAGCAGAAACGCGTTGGAAAATTTTGAAAGGCATCAACTATCCCTTTTGCGGTACTGTATTCGCATTTTCTTTTAAACAAGGATGATGCGTCAGCTCGCTTAGATTCGCAATTGGGCAGGAGAGTTATTGGGGCTGCATCGAGATATTTAAATTAAAAATTATCATCAAGTTTGACTCGTCAGGTTCTATTCATTTGCTAGATTTCATAAATATAATCAAGAAAATAAAAAGCCCCTGGTGCGAGTTCTATGGGGGATTGCACTCGGTATATCAATGTACCTCGCCCTTCGGGCTGCTTCGCAGTGCAAAACGGCTGTCCAGCCTTTTTTGGAACCCAACTGTGGCAGGTGCAGAATCCCCGCTTCAGCAAGTAAAAAAGGCCCGGCGCTTTCGCGTCGGGCCTTCTCTATTTGTATGGTGGAGATGGCGGGATTTGAACCCGCGTCCGCCAATCCTCCACTAGAGGATCTACATGCTTAGCCGTCTCTATTGATTTAGTTCGTCACGGGCCGAGGGGCAGGCCGTTCAGAACGAGCTCGATTAAGTTTAACCTTTCAGCTCCGAGCGAAGCATCCGGGCGATCCTGTAAGACGTCGCCCTCGTCCCCCGGCTACAGGAACCCGAGTTCGGAGGTAAGCGGGCTTAAGCCGCTAGTGCGTAAGTTTCGTCGTTTGCGACTATAACTATGTATAACGTTTATTTACGAGATCGCTATACACTCTCGGCATGCACCCATAGCTTTGTAATCAACGTCGAATCCTAATCATCCCCGAATTCGTCGCCTGCTACTTGCTCAGGTCTTAGTGTCTTATATGAGGGCAGTCTGGTGTTTTTCAACCCCTGTCTGCCCGCAAACAAGATGAGTCAGCTTACCACAGTTGTCTGACATCTGTCAGCGTGTGGTGTGCTTCATGATCCGTTCTTTCTGCTTGGCCCAGTCGCGGTCTTTGGATGCATCGCGCTTATCGTGGCTTTGCTTACCTTTGGCCAGAGCAATTTCTGCTTTGACGTTGGGGCCTTTCCAGTAAATTGCAGTGCAGACGCAGGTGTAACCTTTGGCCTGGATTTTTTGATTCAGGCGGTCGATTTCACGGCGGTGCATCAGCAGTTTACGCTCACGCCGCGGTTCGGTAACGATATGGGTAGACGCCTGCTTCAGCGGTGTGATCAGGGCGCCACTCAGCCAGGCTTCGCCTTTATGCATGACGATATAGGAATCGACCAGCTGACATTTACCTTCGCGCAGCGCTTTTACTTCCCAACCAGTCAGCACCAGTCCTACTTCCAGTTTGTCTTCCAGGAAGTAATCGTGACGGGCTTTTTTGTTGAGGGCGATCGTGCCGCCATTTGTTTTGGGTTTTTTCTTGGTACTCATGGCCGCGAGTATAACTGACGAAGTGTAGAAAAGGCAGTAGCTGTAGCGCTGCTTTGGGTTGAGGCGAGGGGGCAAATCCCGGACAATACGCCGAACTGAAGATTGGGTAAAAAGAACGATGAGCGCAGACAAACGCGGAATGCACGGTATTTGGGGTAGCCGCTGGACATTTATTCTGGCCGCCACCGGATCGGCTGTCGGGTTGGGGAATATCTGGAAGTTTCCATATATCACGGGTGAAAACGGCGGCGGCGCTTTTGTTCTGATGTATCTGGTCTGTATTCTGATTGCTGGTGTTCCGGTGATGATGGCCGAGGTATTGCTGGGCCGCAAAGGCCGGATGAGCCCTATTCATACCATGCAGGCGCTGGCGCGCGAGAATAATGCCCCACGGCTGTTTTCCGGTATTGGCTGGATGGGGGCAGTATCCGGTTTCTTTATTCTGTCGTTTTACAGTGTCATTGCTGGCTGGACGCTCGCTTACGTCGGTAAGTTAGCCTCGGGCGAGTTTGCCGGAGCAACGGGGGAAGTGGCAAAGGCGTCCTTTGGTGGATTGTTGAGTGATCCGTGGATGCTGCTCGGATTGCATACCTTTTTTATGCTGATGACCGGCTTTGTTATTGCCCGTGGCGTTAAGCACGGACTTGAAGACAGTGTTCGCCTGCTCATGCCTATGCTGTTCCTGATGCTGATTCTGCTGCTGGGCTACAGCATCACGACGCCGGGTTTTGTACAGGGCTGGGATTTTCTCTTTACCTTTGATTTCAGCAAACTGACGACCCACAGTGTTGTGGTTGCTCTGGGTCATGCATTTTTTACCCTGAGTCTGGGGATGGGCGCGATCATGGCATACGGCGCTTATATGCCGGCTCAGGCCTCGCTGGGTAAAACTATTCTGGCGGTTGCGTTTCTGGATACTCTGGTCGCTCTGGTCGCTGGTCTGATTATTTTTCCTATCGTATTTTCGCATGGACTGGAGCCGGCATCCGGCCCTGGCCTGATATTCCAGACACTGCCTATCGCCTTTGGCGCATTACCGGGCGGGACGTTAATTGGCACTGTATTCTTTGTTCTGGTCGTCATTGCGGCCTGGAGTTCGGCGATTTCTATTGCCGAACCGGCGGTAGCCTGGGCAGTAGAGAATGGTTTCAGCCGCGCCAAGGCAACCTTTGGTGTTTGCTTTCTGGCCTGGTTGCTGGGGATTGGTTCGGTATTGTCATTCAATGATTGGGGCGATGAACAGTTCTTCGTAACCGAAACCATCGCCACGACCGTGGCTGACGCGAGTACCGGCGAAGAAATCCAGAGCAGTGAATCTGTATTCCACCTGTACGCCAACACGACAGAACTGAATGCTGAGCCGCTGGCGGACGGGGCTGAGCGCAGCGTGAAGGGCAAGACGTTCTTCGACCTGCTCGACTTTATTACTGCCAACGTCATGATGCCGCTGGGTGGCGTCTTTATCGCCATCTTTGTCGGCTGGTTTATGTCGCGTGAGTCGGTGGCTGCCGAAGCCCGGGTAAAAAGCCCACTGCTGTTTAATATCTGGCGATTTATGGTGCGTTATATTTCGCCGGTTGCGATCTTTATTATCTTTGTTGAAGGCCTTTCCTGAGACGGCAGAGAGTGAGTGCGAATGACCAGTATTACGCGCAGTGCGTTGGTGATGCATACCGCAGAGCAGATGTTTGATCTGGTAAATGATGTGCGCCGCTACCCTGAATTTCTTCAGGGTTGTCAGGCAACAGAAGTGCTGGCTGAAGGTGAGGATTTTATTGAAGCCCGGCTGACCATTGCCAAGGCGGGTGTTAATCAGAGCTTCAGTACCCGCAACACACTGCAACGTCCGGAACGAATGGAAATGCGGTTGGTGGATGGGCCATTTACGCACTTTCATGGCGTCTGGCATTTTTATCCGTTATCCGATGAAGCCTGCAAGGTGTCTTTGGATATGGATTTTGATGTCGGTAATAAACTGGCGGGTGTGGCCCTGGGGGCAGTTTTTAAACAGGTTGCCAATATGATGGTGGATGCCTTTGTTAAGCGAGCAAAAGAAATTTATGGCTGACATGATTCGTGTAGAAGTAGCGTACGCCTTACCACATAAGCAAAAAATCCTCAGTGTTGAGGTTGAAGAAGGTACGAGCATGATTGATGCGGCTCGCCAGTCGGGAATTGAAGTTGAGTTCCCGGAGTTAGTATTGGCGGAGGCGAAGTTCGGTATCTTTGGCAAAGCATCGCGTGCACCGGAAACGGATGTCGTGCGGGATGGTGATCGTATAGAAATTTATCGTCCGCTGCTGATTGACCCCAAGCAGGCGCGGGCTAACCGGGCGGCCAAGGCACAGAAGTAAGCGCTTTACTCGCCACGCCAGAGAGTGCAGAAACAGAGCACAAAAAAGCCAGGCGATGCCTGGCTTTTTTGTGCTTAAGAGAGTGTATCTCAGATATCGGTTGGCACGGTGTTAACCGATTTTTCCTCTGTCGGCAGGGTTTTCAGCTGATCTTCTTCTTTGAAAGCCTGCTCTGGCAGAGTGCCGGTGTAATGGGTGTAGTTTCCCTGAGCATCGAAGTAAACGCTGATGGTGTAATTTTTGATAACCTTATCGCGCTGTTCAAGGGTATACAGATAGTCCCAGCGCTGTTGCTCAAAAGGATTCCGAACCACCGGATTGCCCATCACATAAGCCACCTGACGGGAATTCATGCCGGGTTTCAGTTGTTCCAGCATATCCGCAGTCACAATGTTGCCTTGCTGCACGTTCAGTTTATAGACGCCAGGGAAGACACAGCCGGAAAGGGTTGCAAAACCGAGTAAAAGGGTCAGAATTGGGATTCGCATAATAATTGGTGTTGTCTCTGAGTGCGTTTGTAGTTGCATAGTTGTTGCGTTGTGACTTAGACCCGCGATAATACCCGATAATTCAAGTTGCTGTGAAATATTCGAGGAAAGCAATGTCCGATCAGAACGTGGAGTTGCGTAAAGCAGGCCTTAAAGTCACTTTGCCACGAGTGAAAATCCTGAGCATTCTGGAAACCAATATCGACGCACATATGAGTGCTGAAGATGTCTATAAATCTCTGATCGAAGCAGGCGAAGATGTTGGTCTGGCGACGGTTTACCGCGTACTGACCCAGTTTGAAAGTGCGGGTCTGGTAACACGCCATAATTTTGATGGCGGTCACTCGGTGTTTGAGCTGGCGCGTGGCGAGCATCACGATCATATGGTAAACGTTGATGACGGCACCGTGATTGAGTTTACCAATGCGCAGATTGAGCGCCTGCAGCATGAAATTGCCGAAGAACACGGCTTTGATCTGGTTGAGCACAGTCTGGTGCTGTACGTACGCAAGAAAAAATAATCCTGCGCGACAGACATAAAAAAAGCAGCCATTGGCTGCTTTTTTTATGTCTGTCGGTTACCGCTTCTGCGTATCAGTATCGCCGTGCTGGCACCGGTCTATCTGACCAGTGCCAGCATCTCCTGCGCATGCGCCAGGGTTTGTTTGGTGATATCGACGCCGCCCAGCATCCGCGCAATTTCCTCTGAGCGCTGTTTCTCACTCAGTTCACGTAGCTGGGTGTGGGTGGCGCTGTCACCACTGATTTTGCTTACCTGATAATGCTGATGTGCCTGAGCGGCGACCTGCGGCTGGTGGGTGACACAGAGCACCTGGCTGTCTTTGCCCAGTGTCCGTAGCAGGCGGCCAACGCGCTCGGCGGTACCGCCACCGATACCCACATCGACCTCATCAAAAATCAGACAAGGTGTTTCGCTGACGGCAGCGGTTACCACCTGAATGGCCAGACTGATACGGGCCAGCTCACCGCCAGAGGCGACTTTGGCCAGTGGGCCGCCGGGCATGCCCGGGTTGGTCTGTACAAAAAAGCCGATCTGGTCGATGCCATGTTTGTTGCCGTGCTCGGTACTGCCGGCTTCAACCTGAGTGATAAAGCGGGCGCGACCCAGAGCCAGTGCTTCAAAGTGTGATTCAACTTCTCTGTCCATGCGCGCAGCGGCGGTCTGACGGGCACTGCTGAGCTGTTGTGCCAGTGTGCTGTATTCTGCCTGCAGTTCCTGTACCTGCTGTTCCAGTTCGGCCAGATCTTCGTCGCTGAGATTCAGGCTGGCGAGCGCTTCTTCCTGCTCCTGCCAGTAAGAGTGCAGTTGTTGTGGCTGAATCTGATGCTTGCGCGCCATGCTGTACAGGTCACTGAGGCGGCTTTCTACCTGTTGCAGCCGGTGCGGATTGATATCGACCAGCTCAAGGTAGTGCTGCAGCGAACGACCGGCTTCTTCCAGCTGGATTTGCGCCTGTTGCAGCAAATCCCGGGCTTCGTTCAGCAGCGGATGCTGGTCGTCGATATTATCGAGGCGGGTAATGGCCTGATAGGTCAGCTGGGTTGCAGCCAGCTCGCCGTTGTCGTCACCATAACAGGCAGCCATCGCATACTGGCCGTTAAGCAGCATACTTTCGGCATTGGCCAGACGTTTATGTTCGGCTTCCAGCTCGTCCAGCTCGGTCTCTCCCGGTGCCAGCTGGCGCAGCTCTTCAACCTGATAGGTCAGCAGCTGGCGCTGGGCGGTTACTTCGGCACTTTCTTCCTGCAGCATGGCAAGGCGTTTGGCGTGTTGCTGCCACTCGGACCAGACCAGGGCGACCTCGGTTGCCTGCAGCTGCAGCCCGCCAAAGGCATCCAGCAGCTGGCGCGGGGTGTCTTTCTGCAGCAGGCGCTGATGGGCATGCTGGGAGTGAATTTCGATCAGATACTGACCGATGTCTTTCAGGTCGTTGGCGGATGCGGGGCGACCATTGATATAGCCGCGTGAACGGCCTTCGGCGGAAATAATACGGCGCAGGATTACCCAGTCATCATCGGCGGGAATATCCCGCTGTTGCAGCCATAACCGCGCCTGTTCGTTCAGTGTGAATGAGGCGGACACTTCGGCTTTTTCGGCATTGTTACGCACACAGCCGGCGTCGGCCCGCTCGCCGAGCGTTAGCCCGAGCGCATCAAGCAGAATCGATTTACCCGCACCGGTTTCGCCGGTAATCACCGACATACCGGGTTGCAGTTCAAGTTCCAGCTGATCGACTAACGCAAACTGATGAATGGACAGATGAGCCAGCATGGTCATGCTCCGTATCTGAATGGATATACAGTGTTTTTATATACAGTATAAGATTCTGTCAAGAGAATGTTGCAGCTCTGCCCTTGAATCTCATCCGTTCGTCCCCCATATAGCCGACAGTTTCGAAAATAGTGACCGAGGAAAGATAGATGTCGGAAGAGCAGAAGGTTCAAGAAGAACTCCAGGAACAACTGGACACTGAAACTCCGGTGGATGCGGCGGATGCCACTGCCACAGAATCTGCTGATGATCAGCTTGCCGGCGCACTGCAGGAAGTGGCCGAGCTGAAAGAACAGGTGTTGCGTGTTCAGGCGGAAATGCAGAACGTACGCCGTCGTGCTGAGCTGGATGTGGAAAAGGCCCATAAGTTTGGCGTTGAGAAGTTTGCCAACGAAATGCTGGCGACCGTCGATAATCTGGAACGCGCGCTGGCTGCGGCTGTTGCCGATGATGAAGCGACAAAAGCGATTCGCAAAGGAGTGGAAATGACCCTGAGCGGCCTGGTTGCCGGTCTGGAAAAATTCAAGGTGGAAAGTGTAGATCCGGTTGGTTCTGCGTTTAATCCGGAATTCCATCAGGCAATGGCCATGGTTGAGAATCCGGATGCCGCACCGAATACCGTTATTGCGGTGATGCAGAAAGGTTACACCCTGCAGGGACGTCTGTTGCGTCCGGCAATGGTGGTGGTGAGTAAAGGCGCACCACAAATCGACGAAAGCGCCTGATTTTATTGTTACCGGGGGCCTTGAAAGCCTGTTTCCCGGACTTATATAGAAAGCAACACAAATACAACGGTTAATAGTTCACGCAGCGTAAGCTGCCATGAATGGAGAATTGAAAAATGGGTAAGATTATCGGTATCGACCTGGGCACCACCAACTCCTGTGTGGCAATCCTGGATGGCGACAAAACCAAAGTGATTGAAAACGCTGAAGGCGATCGCACCACTCCTTCCGTCGTTGCTTATGCTGACGACGAAGTGCTGGTTGGCCAGTCAGCCAAGCGTCAGGCCGTCACCAACCCGAACAACACCCTGTTTGCGGTTAAGCGTCTGATCGGTCGTCGTTTCAAAGACGACGTAGTACAGAAAGATATCTCCATGGTTCCTTACAAAATCATGGAAGCCGATAACGGTGATGCCTGGGTAGAAGTAAAAGGCGAAAGATATGCGCCACCACAAATCTCTGCTGAAATTCTGAAGAAAATGAAGAAAACCGCAGAAGATTATCTGGGCGAGAAAGTAACCGAAGCGGTTATTACCGTACCGGCTTACTTTAACGACTCTCAGCGTCAGGCAACCAAAGACGCCGGTAAAATCGCTGGTCTGGAAGTTAAGCGTATCATCAACGAGCCAACCGCTGCGGCTCTGGCTTATGGTATGGATAAAGAAGGCGGCGACCGCACCATCGCAGTATACGACCTGGGTGGTGGTACCTTCGATATTTCCATTATCGAAGTGGCTGACGTTGACGGTGAAAAACAGTTCGAAGTACTGGCAACTAACGGTGACACTTTCCTTGGTGGTGAAGACTTTGACCTGCGTCTGATCGAATATTTAGCGGCTGAATTCAAGAAAGAAAGCGGCATCGATCTGCACAACGATCCACTGGCTCTGCAGCGTCTGAAAGAAGCCGCAGAAAAAGCCAAGGTTGAGCTGTCTTCTTCTCAGCAGACTGACGTTAACCTGCCGTACATCACGGCCGATGCGACTGGTCCTAAGCACTTAAACGTGAAAGTGACCCGCGCCAAGCTGGAGTCTCTGGTTGAAGAGCTGGTAACCCGCTCGCTGGAGCCTTGCCGTATCGCACTGAAAGATGCCGGCCTGAGCTCTGGTGAAATTGACGAAGTAATTCTGGTGGGCGGTCAGACCCGTATGCCTCTGGTGCAGAAGAGCGTTGCTGACTTCTTCGGTAAAGAACCACGTAAAGACGTGAACCCGGATGAAGCGGTGGCTGTTGGTGCTGCGATTCAGGGCGCGGTTCTGTCCGGTGATGTTAAAGACGTTCTGCTGCTCGACGTAACGCCGCTGACTCTGGGTATTGAAACCATGGGTGGCGTTGCGACTGCGGTTATTGAGAAAAACACCACGATTCCGACCAAGAAATCTCAGGTGTTCTCAACCGCCGATGACAACCAGACTGCGGTAACCATTCACGTGGTTCAGGGCGAGCGTAAGCAGGCTGCGCAGAATAAATCACTGGGTCGTTTTGACCTGGCCGATATTCCGCCGGCACCACGCGGTATGCCACAGATCGAAGTAACCTTTGATATCGACGCTAACGGTATTCTGAACGTGAGTGCGAAAGACAAGGCTACCGGTAAAGAGCAGTCGATCGTCATTAAGGCTTCTTCTGGTCTGAGCGATGAAGAGATCGAAAAAATGGTTGCTGATGCAGAAGCGAATGCGGATGCTGACCGTCAGTTCGAAGAGCTGGTGCAGGCACGTAACACTGCCGATGGTCTGATTCACGCAACCAAGAAAACTCTGGAAGACGCGAAAGACAAGGTAACCGATGACGAGAAAACCGCCATCGAAAAAGCCATCGCCGATCTGGAAGCTGTGATCAAAGGCACCGATAAAGAAGAAATCGAAGCCAAGACTCAGGCTCTGACTGAAGCATCCAGCTCTCTGGCTCAGCGTCTGTATGCCGAGCAGGCTCAGGCCCAGCAGGGTGGTGCGGAAGCTCAGTCCGGTAATCAGGACGATGACGTTGTTGACGCCGAGTTCGAAGAAGTTAAAGACAAGTAATTAACGGCTGCATCAGTCGTTAAGCGGACGCGGCAGTTTTCTTTCGGAAGCTGTCGCGTTTTGCTTTGTTATCACACCTCAGAAACGCCTGTGCGCGTGCTGGGTTTGTTCCTGTCGCCAGCGTTAATCAGCTTGTGGCGGCAGACAAAAAAACAGGTGAAGTATGTCTAAGCGAGATTATTACGAGGTTCTGGGCGTCAGTAAGGACGTCGATGGGCCAACACTGAAAAAAGCTTACCGTAAGCTGGCGATGAAATATCACCCGGACCGCAATCCGGACGATAAAGATGCGGATGCCAAATTTAAAGAAGCAACCGAAGCTTACGAAGTGCTGGGCGATGAGCAGAAGCGCCGTGCCTATGACCAGTACGGTCATGCCGGAGTTGATGGTCAGGCTGGCGGCGGCTTTGGCGGTGGCGGTGCTAACTTCAGCGATATTTTCGGTGATGTATTTGGCGATATTTTTGGCGGCGGTGGCCGTGGCCCGCGTGGTGGTCCGCAGCGTGGTTCTGACCTGCGTTACACCATGGAGCTGACACTGGAAGAAGCGGTGCGTGGTGTGGAGAAGAAGATCCGCATTCCAACCCTGACCGCCTGTACCACCTGTGACGGCAGTGGCGCCAAGCCAGGCACTAAACCCAAAACCTGTAATACCTGTCATGGTGCCGGTCAGGTGCGTATGCAGCAGGGCTTCTTCTCGGTACAGCAGACCTGTCCGAGCTGTCGTGGTCAGGGTACGCAGATTGATGATCCCTGCACCAGCTGTCATGGCCGTGGCGTAAAAGAAGAAACCAAGACCCTGTCGGTGAAAATTCCTGCTGGTGTTGATACCGGCGACCGTATCCGTTTGTCCGGTGAAGGTGAAGCGGGAGCCATGGGTGGTCCGGCCGGTGATCTGTATGTGCAGGTCAGTGTGCTGGAGCATAAGCTGTTCCATCGTGATGGGCGTAACCTGTATTGCGAAGTACCGATCAGTATTGTCGATGCGGCACTGGGTGCTGAACTGGAAGTACCAACGCTGGATGGCCGGGTAAAACTGAAAATCCCGGCAGAGACCCAGAGTGGCAAACAGTTTCGTCTGCGCGGCAAAGGTGTGCTGCCGGTACGCGGTGGCCCGGCGGGTGATCTGCTCTGCCGTGTGCAGGTCGAAACTCCGGTCAGCCTCAATACTGAGCAGAAAGATCTGCTGATGAAGTTCCAGGCTTCTCTGACCGGTGAGAAACACTCGCCGCAGAAGAAGAGCTGGTTTGAAGGCGTGAAGAAGTTCTTTGAAGAAATCTGAGCGGCTTTAAACCCTGCAGGCGTGGCCTTCGGGCTGCGCCTCGCATCTCCTGCCGAATCGCTATATCCTTAGCGCCATTCTGAAATTCTGTCTGGGTATTTTTACATGACACGCATTGCAATTACCGGTGCTGCCGGACGTATGGGACGGGTGCTGATCGAAGCAGTCCGTAATGCTGACGACGCAGAACTTGGAGCAGCCATCGTTCTGGCTGATGATCCGCTGGCGGGTGTTGATGCCGGTGCTATTGCTGGTTTGGGCGTTACGCTTAATGTTGCTGCGGCAACTTCTGTTGAAGCCGTGCTGGATCAGTTTGATGTGCTGATCGACTTTACCGCACCAGCGGCCACCATGGCCAATATCGAACTGTGCCGTAAGGCCGGTAAAAGTATTGTGATTGGCACCACCGGTCTGAGTGACGAACAGAAAGCTGAGATGAAAGTTGCAGCAGCGGATATGAGCATTGTCTTTGCGCCAAATTATTCGGTTGGTGTGAATCTGTGTCTTAATCTGCTGCGCATGGCTGCTTCAGTTATGGGTGAAGACAGCGATATCGAAGTGGTGGAAATGCATCACCGTCACAAAGTGGATGCACCATCCGGTACCGCATTGCGTATGGGCGAAGTGGTCGCAGAAACCCTCGGCTGGGATTTAAAAGAAGTCGCGGTTTATGGTCGTGAAGGTTACACCGGTGCCCGTCCGCAGAAGCAGATTGGTTTTGAAACCATCCGTGGCGGCGATGTGGTCGGTGATCATACCGTGATGTTTGCTACCGAAGGTGAGCGTGTGGAAGTGACGCACAAAGCACAAAGCCGTATGACCTTTGCCAAAGGTGCAGTGCGTGCCGCTAAGTGGGTCAGCACTCAGCCAAATGGTCTGTACGACATGCAGGATGTATTGGGCTTCTGATACCTTTCTGAATATAAAAAAGCCGCTCAATGAGCGGCTTTTTTATGGCTGGGGGGCAGGCCTCAGGCTTTAACGCCCAGCATATGATCGAAACCTCGCTCGACCATTTTTTCCATGCCGCGCGGTTTGCCGTTCGGATCAAATACCATCGATACCAGCATCTGGGCATTACCAAGCGCCCAGCGGGCACGTTCTTTCGGCGCCAGCCCCTGCTCCAGGATACCTTTCTTGATGCCTTTGTCGATTTGCTTGGCAATCAGCTCCAGTAATTTATTCTGGAATTCCAAATACTGTGGCCAGATTTCATCACGTACCGAAGCGCTCCATTCCAGCCAGACTTTAATGTAATCCGGGTTTTCTTCGCAGGCATTCAGGAATGCTTTAACGTGTGAACGGATGGCTTCCAGAGGGTTGTCTTCTTCTGCGTAAACGGACTCGGCCAGATTCAGCAGAAAGTTTTCTACTTCTTCCAGAACGGCTTCAACCAGAGCTTCGCGGGTTTTAAAGTAATTAAATACCGTTGCTACGGATACTCCACCGATCTCGGCAATCTCTGTATGACCGCCCCGGCCGATTCCGCGGCGGGCAAATACTTCAACAGCATTGGTTAATAATAAGCGCTTACGCTCTTCCGGTTGCAGACGACGACGACCATCTACGGCTACAGGCATGGGGCAGACCTCTTCATTTTGGTTTTAATTGTTGTTGTCCTTATTTTTTGACTTATCAGTCAGATATTTAATTGTTTAAAAATATCTTTAACTGTTAATAAGCCAGGCAGTAGTTTTCCCTCTCAATAGATAACAATGAAATGACTCATTTGATTCTGAGTGAAGTAATATTAAGTGTATATTTGTATGTTACAGAATGTAATCTTATGTAACTCGCTATTTAGTACCAGAGTTATCAGTAAATTTCAGGGGCCTTGCCTGGTGTTGCTGACCTTCGGGGAGTACTCGGTCTGGCTTGCTTTTGGCTCAGCTTGCAGGTGAGGGATGGGGGAAATACGGAATGCAGCCGGCTGGTGCACTGTTAACGTACAATCCACCACCTTTAATGGACACAAGACCCTGTTTTCAGTATCATTTAGGGTTAGTTTATACACGCACTGCGGTGATCGTTTTTTGTCGCCGGAATCCGCTATCAGTCCATAGCGAGTCATAAGCGGGATGGAGTCAATTTGTCGCCATTCCGCTTTTTTACGACTGCAGATTCTGGTTCTGACCTCCTCCGGCCCGGTGCGGTAGTCTGCAAGTTTATTCTTTGTTCGGGGATTTAGCCTTGTCTACGCCAGCCATTCTAGCTCTTGAGGACGGCAGTATCTTCAAAGGTACCAGCATCGGTGCCGAAGGCCTGTCAGTGGGAGAAGTTGTTTTCAACACCTCCATGACCGGTTATCAGGAGATTCTGACCGACCCTTCCTACGCCAACCAGATCGTCACTCTGACCTATCCACACATTGGTAACTACGGTACCAACAGCGAAGATGAAGAATCCAATGGCATTTATGCCAAAGGTCTGGTGATCCGCGACCTGCCGCTGATCGCATCCAACTTCCGCAGTGAACAGGCACTGGATGTTTACCTGAAAGAGCGCAATGTGCTGGGCATTGCCGATATCGATACCCGCCGCCTGACCCGTATTCTGCGTGAAAAAGGCTCCCTTAATGGCTGCATTCTGGCGGCTGCAGATGCGCATTCTGAAGAGAATGTGGCGAAGGCGCTGGCCGAAGCCAAAGCTTTCCCGGGCCTGAAAGGTATGGATCTGGCGAAAGAAGTGACTGTTAAAGAAGCTTACAGCTGGACTCAGACTGACTGGACGCTGGGCAAGGGTTATGGCGAGCTGAGCGAACCAAAATTCAAAGTCGTGGCGTACGACTTCGGCGTTAAGCGCAATATCCTGCGTCTGCTGGCTGAGCGTGGTTGTGAGCTGACTGTTGTTCCGGCACAGACTCCGGCTTCTGAAGTGCTGGCAATGAATCCGGACGGTGTTTTCCTGTCCAACGGCCCTGGCGATCCGGAGCCTTGTGATTACGCCATCAAAGCGATTCAGGAGATTCTGGAAACCAATATCCCGGTGTTCGGTATCTGTCTGGGTCACCAGCTGCTGGCTCTGGCCTCCGGTGCCAAGACCATGAAGATGGGTCATGGTCACCACGGTGGTAACCACCCGGTGCAGGATCTTGAATCCGGCAAGGTGATGATTACCTCACAGAACCATGGTTTTGCGGTAGAAGAGAGCACTCTGCCAGCCAACCTGAAGGCGACCCATAAGTCGCTGTTCGATGGCACGCTGCAGGGTATCGCCCGCACTGATAAGCCTGCCTTCAGTTTCCAGGGTCACCCGGAAGCCAGTCCTGGCCCGCGCGATGTCGCGCCGTTGTTCGACCACTTTATTGATTTGATTGTTGCTGCCAAGGCCGCCCAATAACAGGACAGACTGAGTTATGCCAAAACGTACTGATATAAAAAGTATTTTGATCATTGGCGCCGGCCCTATCGTTATCGGCCAGGCCTGTGAATTTGACTACTCCGGCGCTCAGGCCTGTAAGGCTCTGCGTGAAGAGGGCTACCGTGTAATTCTGGTGAACTCTAACCCGGCGACCATCATGACCGATCCGTCGATGGCTGATGCAACCTATATCGAGCCGATTACCGTTGAAGCGGTTGCCAAAATCATCGAGAAAGAGCGTCCGGATGCACTGCTGCCAACCATGGGTGGCCAGACCGCACTGAACTGTGCGCTGGGTCTGGAAGCGGCTGGTGTACTGGAAAAATTCGGCGTGGAAATGATCGGTGCAAACGCCGACACCATCGACAAAGCTGAAGACCGTAACCGCTTTGATAAGGCGATGAAAAAGATCGGTCTTGAGTGTCCGCGCGCCGGTATTGCGCACAGTATGGAAGAAGCCCGCGAAGTACAGAAAACTCTGGGCTTCCCGTGCATCATCCGTCCGTCCTTTACCATGGGCGGCACCGGTGGCGGTATTGCTTACAACAAAGAAGAATTCGAAGAAATCTGTACCCGTGGTCTGGACCTGTCGCCAACCAACGAGCTGCTGATCGACGAATCCCTGATCGGCTGGAAAGAATATGAGATGGAAGTTGTGCGTGATAAAAACGACAACTGCATCATCATCTGTTCTATCGAAAACTTCGACGCCATGGGTGTGCACACCGGTGACTCTATCACCGTTGCTCCGGCACAGACCCTGACCGATAAAGAATATCAGATCATGCGTGACGCCTCTCTGGCGGTACTGCGTGAAATCGGTGTGGAAACCGGTGGTTCTAACGTGCAGTTCGGTATGGATCCGAAAACCGGCCGTATGGTCGTGATCGAGATGAACCCGCGTGTATCCCGTTCTTCGGCACTGGCTTCCAAAGCAACCGGTTTCCCGATTGCTAAAGTGGCGGCCAAACTGGCTGTGGGTTACACCCTGGATGAACTGCAGAACGATATTACCGGTGGTCGCACGCCGGCATCGTTTGAGCCGTCGATCGACTACGTGGTTACCAAAATTCCACGTTTCACCTTCGAAAAATTCCCACAAGCCGATGGTCGTCTGACTACGCAGATGAAATCTGTCGGTGAGGTGATGGCGATTGGCCGTACTCAGCAGGAATCTCTGCAGAAAGCACTGCGCGGCCTGGAAGTCGGTTCTACCGGTTTTGATCCGAAAGTGGATCTGAACGATGCCGGCAGCAAAGACAAAATTATCTCTGAACTGCGTGTACCTGGCGCCGACCGTATCTGGTACGTGGGCGATGCCTTCCGTGCCGGTATGAGCGTTGACGAAATTTATCAGCACTCCGGTATCGATCCGTGGTTCCTGGTGCAGATTGAAGATCTGATCAAAGAAGAAGGCAATGTTGCGCAGAGCAGTCTGACGTCAATGGATGCCGACCGCATCTTCCGTCTGAAGCGTAAAGGTTTCTCCGATGCGCGCCTGTCAGCACTGCTGGGCGTGACCGAAAAAACCTTCCGCAAACAGCGCCAGAAACTGGGTATCCGTCCGGTGTACAAGCGTGTGGATACCTGTGCGGCTGAATTCGCCACCGACACGGCTTATATGTACTCCACGTACGAAGAAGAGTGTGAAGCGAATCCGTCTGATCGCGAGAAAATCATTGTTCTCGGTGGTGGTCCGAACCGTATTGGTCAGGGTATCGAATTCGATTACTGCTGTGTGCACGCCGCACTGGCAGCGAAAGAAGAAGGTTACGAAGCCATCATGGTTAACTGTAACCCGGAAACCGTTTCTACCGACTATGACACGTCCGACCGTCTGTACTTTGAGCCTGTGACTCTGGAAGACGTACTGGAAATCGTTGACCGTGAAAAGCCAAAAGGCGTAATCGTACAGTACGGTGGTCAGACTCCGCTGAAACTGGCCGACGAGCTGGAAGCTGCGGGTGTACCGATCATCGGTACTTCTCCGGAAGCGATCGACCGTGCCGAAGACCGTGAGCGTTTCCAGCAGATGATCCAGCGTCTGGGTCTGAAACAGCCGGTTAACGCCACTGTTACTTCGGCTGAAGAAGCGGTAATTAAAGCTGCAGAAATCGGTTACCCGCTGGTGGTTCGTCCATCTTATGTTCTGGGTGGCCGTGCGATGGAAATCGTCAACAACGAAGCCTCGCTGCGTCGTTACATGACTGAAGCGGTAAAAGTATCCAACGATTCTCCGGTACTGCTGGATTACTTCCTGGATCGTGCGGTTGAGGTGGATATCGACGCGATCTGTGACGGTGAGCAGGTTGTGATTGGCGGTATCATGCAGCACATCGAGCAGGCCGGTATTCACTCCGGTGACTCAGCCTGTTCTCTGCCGCCATACAGCCTGCCGGCTGATGTTCAGGATGAAATGCGCAAGCAGGTTGCAGCGATGGCGCTGGAGCTGGGCGTTGTTGGCCTGATGAATACGCAGCTGGCATGGCAGGATGGCGAGATCTACGTGATCGAAGTTAACCCGCGTGCTTCCCGTACCGTGCCGTTTGTGTCCAAGTGTATTGGTACCTCTCTGGCGGCGGTTGCGGCCAAAGTTATGACCGGCAAGAAACTGTCTGAACTGGGCTTTACCAAGGAAATTATTCCACCGTATTTCTCGGTAAAAGAAGCGGTATTCCCGTTCAATAAATTCCAGGGTGTTGACCCGATTCTTGGGCCGGAAATGAAATCCACCGGTGAAGTAATGGGTGCCGGTAAAACCTTCGGCGAAGCCTTCTTTAAAGCACAGCTGGGTGCCGGTGCCAAACTGCCGGACAGCGGTGTGGCTTTTGTATCGGTACGTGATGCCGATAAAGCCGGTGTGGTTGCCGTTGCTGAAGGTCTGATCGAGCGCGGCTTTAAACTGGTCTCTACCGAAGGTACCTGCAAAGTGCTGCAGGCTGCTGGTGTAGCCGTTGAACGCGTGAGCAAGGTGACCGAAGGTCGTCCACATATTGTGGATATGATTAAAAATGACGAGATTTCTCTGATTGTGAATACCACCGATGGTCCACAGGCCATTGCAGATTCTGCCGACATCCGTCGCAGCGCGCTGCAGCACAAGGTGTATTACACAACGACTCTGGCCGGTGCTGAAGCGGTGGTTGAAGCGCTGCGTTCAGAAGGTCTGAAAGAAGTTCGTCGTCTGCAGGAACTGCATGCGACCATTTAATGGTCGCATTCAATTAGGGAGTCAGAATATATGCAAAAGTATCCAATGACTGTTGAAGGCGAAGCCTCACTGCGTGAAGAGCTTCAGCGCCTGAAAACAGTTGATCGTCCGCGCGTTATTGCGGCGATTGCAGAGGCGCGTGAGCACGGCGACCTGAAAGAAAACGCTGAATACCACGCCGCCCGCGAACAGCAGGGCTTTATTGAAGGCCGTATTCAGGATATTGAAGGTAAGCTGTCTAATGCTCAGGTTATCGATATTAAAACCATTCCGCATAGCGGAAAGGTTTTGTTCGGTACTACGGTGCGTATCATTAATGTGGATACTGATGCAGAAGTGGAATACCGCATTGTTGGTGAAGACGAAGCGGATATTAAAGCTAACCGTATCTCTATTTCTTCACCGATTGCGCGTGCGCTGATCGGTAAGGAAGAAGGGGATGTGGTTACGGTTCAGATTCCGAGCGGTACCGTTGAGTATGAAATTGACGAAGTAAGACACGCCTGATTTCTGCTTTTCAGTCCATAAAAAAACCGCGCTATACGCGGTTTTTTTATGCCCGATTGGTAGCTGATCAGGGGCAGGGGATCAGCGGTAAATCGTCAAAATCATCTGAGCCATCATCCCGCTCAATCGCACGCATCATTGCCTGCAGTTTCTTCTGCGCTTCTCGGCGTTTCAGTGCTTTGTTCCAGCGGCGGATCTGAACTTCATTTTTTAATTCCAGTTCCGGTACCGGGGTTGGTTTGTTGTTGTCATCCATGGCAACCATAGTGAAAAAACAGGTATGAGTATGGCGCACAGTGCGTTGCTTAATATCTTCGGCGACTACTTTAATGCCGATTTCCATAGAGGTGCGACCGGTATAATTTACCGTAGCAAGGCAGGTGATGAGCTCGCCGATCAGAATGGGTTGTTTGAACAGAACGTTATCAACGGAGAGGGTCACAGCATAATGACCGCTGTAACGCATGGCACAGGTGTAGGCAACCTTGTCCAGCAGCTTGAGTAATTCGCCGCCGTGCATATTGCCGGAAAAGTTAGCCATATCCGGAGTGACGAGTACGGTCATCTCGGTTTGTATGATCTGTCCCACAAAGATTCCTCACTGAATGATAAAGCCAGTTTAACGGAAATCGGTGCAGAGAGAACGGGGGAATATGTTCAGGATCAGACTCTGTCAACAATGACAGAGTCTGATCACTAATTATTTGAACGGGAGAAGAAAATCAGAAATTTTCGGTGGAGGTGAAAAGCCCTACACGCAGATCTTTGGCGGTGTAAATTTCACGGCCATCAACTTCCATGGATGCGTCGGCGATACCCATCACCAGTTTCTGTTCCATCACGCGCTTGATGTCGATACGGTAAGTCACTTTTTTCGCGGTTGGTAACACCTGGCCACGGAATTTCACTTCGCCACAGCCCAGTGCACGGCCACGGCCAGGGTTACCGCGCCAGCCAAGGAAGAAACCAACCAGCTGCCACATGGCATCCAGGCCCAGACAGCCAGGCATTACCGGGTCAGTTTCAAAGTGGCAGTCAAAAAACCACAGCGATGGATCAATATCCAGTTCGGCAATAATTTCGCCTTTACCGTAAGCGCCACCTTCGCTGCTGATGTGCGCGATGCGATCCATCATCAGCATGTTAGGCAGTGGCAGCCGTGCATTGCCTTCACCAAACAGTTCACCGTGGCCGCAGGCCAGCAGTTGTTCACGGTTAAAGGAGTTTGGGTGAGTCATGCAGTTTCCTCTTCTGGTCTTGGTCTTTAGGGTCATTATAAGTATGCCGGTACACTGACATATTTACAGCATGATAGCCAATGAAGGTTTTTTGAATAAAAGGAATTAATGGGTAGTATTTCCGGCGCAGGCTGCGCCGGGAAACCGGTTTCTGATCAGAGTTTTTCGACCAGCAGACTGCCGATGGAATAACCGGCGCCAAAAGAACAGATCAGGCCTTTATCGCCAGCCTTGAAATCATCTTTATAGCGGTGGAAAGCAATCACTGAGCCGGATGACGCTGTGTTGGCAAATTCGTCCAGTACCACTGGTGCTTCATTACCTTCAGGCAGGCGGCCGAGGAGTTTTTTAACGGCAAACAGGTTCATATTAACGTTTGCCTGATGCAGCCACATACGTTTCAGTGAAGAAGCTTCCAGTTGGTTTTCGGTCAGCAGATTTTCAATAAAATTAGTGACCAGAGGCAGCAGTTCTTTGAATACTTTGCGGCCCTGTTGTTTGAAGGCGTAGCGGTTGGCCGGTACGTTTTCAAAGCAGTAATCGGCGTAAGAGGCATCGCAACGGATATTATCCGAGTATTGGGTAAATTGTTTGGTGCTCAGAATGCGGAAAGTATGTTCTGAAGTTGCCGTCTCGGCAGGCTCCAGAATCGCTGCGGTAGCAACGTCGCCAAAAATAAAATGGCTGTCGCGATCTTTGAAATCCAGTCCCGGGGTGGTGAATTCCGGATTTACAAATAACACACATTTGGCGGTGCCGGCTTTTAACGCGGTGTAAGCATTGATCAGCCCGAAGGTTGCGGATGAGCAGGCAATGCCCATGTCATAAGCAAAACCTTTAATTCCCAGTTCGCGTTGAATTTCAACCGACATACCCGGGTAGTCACGCTGGCGGAAGGTGCTGGATACAATGACCATATCAATATCGTCAGCGGTTTTACCGGCCTGTTCCATGGCTTCACGTGCAGCAGCAACACCCATGGTAACCATTTCCGGGGTGGCGCCTTCCTGTGTCATCGGAAATACAGGGTGCATGATGTCCGGGTTGACGATGCCATCTTTGTACATGGCGTAGCGTGCTTTGATACCGGAAGCCTTCTCAATAAATTCGCTGCTGGACAGTGGCAGTGCTTCAGTTTCGCCGCTGGCAATGGCGTCCGCGTGCTCTTCGTTAAAGCGGTTTGCGTAGGCATTGTAGGCTTCTACCAGTTCATCGTTGGTGATGGTAAAAGGCGGGATGAACAGGCCGGAGCCGGAAATTACGATATCGGACATGAGCATTGAAACCTTACTTTTTTCGCTATTATCACCGGAACGGTCCGGTCTTCCAACTCCCCTTTGGTGTAAGCTTGTTAACACAGGTCTGATATGGGCAGTCAGGCCACGGATTTATCTTTCCCCTGCACTTATCCGGAGTATCCGGACGGAGTCATTAACATGGTCCGGCATTATCTGATTTTATTCCGCACGTTCTGGTTGGGTGGGTTATGGGCTTGTGCGTATGTGGTCAGGCCATTGCTGGAACACCGCGGCTTTTTTCCGCAGCACGGTATGGATGTCATGCATGTAATGGTAGGGCTTGGCGCGGTCAGCGGAGGGCTTATTCTGTTGTTGGGATTATTGTTTCGTGCTCTCAGCTGGCGTCAGTTACCTGTGCAGCTGGTATTGATTATGACGTTTCTGTCACTGGTGTATTTCGCATTTATGCCATGGTGGAAGCTGCAAATGATACTGGTACATGCCATATCACTTTTAGGATTGGTCTGGCTGCTGATTGCGCCGCTAACGGTTATCCGCCGGGATGTTACGCCGGCGGAACGATAAAACGATCAGCGCTTCAGGTTGGACAGCTTTGGATTCGCTTTGGGGTTGCGACGCAGTAACAACGCGGTGTTACCTATCTGTTGCGGCATTTCTGCACCGGTGATGCGCAGAATTTCGGCCAGAACTTCTTTTTTTACATCGCGGTCACCGACCGACACTTTGATTTTGATCAGTTCGTGATCGTTCAGGGCGCGGTTCAGCTCGTCAATAACGCCTTCGGTCAGGCCATTGGCCGCAACGGTGACAATCGGATTCAGTGTGTGGCCGATGGCACGATAGGCCTTTTTCTGTTCGTTTGATAATGCCATATAGGTTCGGAAGCTCTGTAGTTCGGTAGTAAAGTGGTTCGGTGGTAAACTTACCGTTTTATACGGCGTAGACCCTTGGGCTTGTTTCCACGAGTTAAACAGACCCTAGTATACCTGACCTTGGAGCAAGTACCTGCATGGCGCGTTCAAAAACCAGTGCCGATTGGCTGAAAGAGCATGTTGATGACATTTATGTGCAGAAAGCACAACAGGATGGCTACCGCACGCGTGCCAGTTACAAGCTGATTGAACTTGATGAAAAAGACCAGCTCATAAAGCCCGGTATGACCATTATTGACCTGGGGTCGGCCCCGGGTGGCTGGTCACAGGTGGTCGGGCGCAAGCTGAATGGCAAAGGCGTTGTCATTGCCTCCGATATTCTGCCTATGGATCCGATTGCTGACGTCGAGTTTATTCAGGGTGACTTCACTGAAGAGGCCGTTTTTAACGAATTGATGGCAATTGTCGATGGCCGCCCTGTGGACCTTGTAATCTCCGATATGGCCCCCAATATGAGTGGAGTAGCTTCCATTGATCAGCCCGGTTCCATGTATTTGGTAGAGCTGGCGCTGGATATGGCGCGACAGGTGTTACGCCCTAACGGTCAGTTTGTCGCCAAAGTGTTCCAGGGTGATGGTTTTGATGAGTACGTAAAGGATGTAAGACAATCCTTTACAAAAGTTTTGATTCGTAAGCCCAAGGCGTCGCGTCCGCGCTCACGTGAGGTTTACGTCGTTGGGAAAGGTTTCCGCGCTTAGCCATTGCTTGCTAAGCTAGACAGTTAAAAGATGGGAAGTCGGGATATGGCCCGACTCCGCAGCCAATGAGGTGGTGCCGGGTATGGCGAAGAATTTCATATTATGGGCGGTGATTGCAGCCGTTCTGATGATGGTGTTCAACAATTTCCAGAGTGTGGGCCGGGGTAAGGAATATTCCTACTCTGAGTTCATTACTGCCGTGGAAAGCGGGCAGGTGGAAAAAGTTACTATCTCTGGTCAGACCATTTCCGGTGTTAACAGCGGTGGCGAAGCTTTTGAAACTATTCTGCCTGTCTATGATGACAAGCTGATGGATACCCTGCTGAATAACCACGTTCAGGTGTTGGGTGAAAAACCTGAGAAACAGGGTTTCTTCACGCAGTTGTTGCTGGCGTCATTGCCGATTCTGATCATCATTGCCGTGTTTATGCTGTTTATGCGCCAGATGCAGGGCGGTGGTGGCGGTAAAGGCGGCCCGATGGCTTTTGGTAAAAGCAAAGCCAAGCTGCTCAGCGAAGATCAGATTAAAACCACTTTTGAAGACGTCGCCGGCTGTGATGAAGCTAAAGAAGACGTAAAAGAACTGGTTGAGTTCTTGCGTGATCCGGGCAAATACCAGCGTCTGGGCGGAAAAATTCCACGTGGCGTACTGATGGTTGGTCAGCCAGGTACCGGTAAAACCCTGCTGGCAAAAGCCATTGCCGGTGAAGCGCGTGTGCCTTTCTTCTCCATTTCCGGTTCGGATTTCGTTGAGATGTTTGTCGGTGTTGGTGCATCACGTGTACGTGACATGTTTGATCAGGCGAAGAAGCAGGCGCCTTGTATCATCTTCATTGACGAGATTGATGCGGTTGGCCGTTCCCGTGGTGTGGGTATCGGCGGTGGTAATGATGAGCGCGAGCAGACTCTGAACCAGTTGCTGGTTGAGATGGACGGCTTTGAAGTTAACGATGGCATCATTGTTATTGCTGCAACCAACCGTCCGGATGTACTGGACCCGGCGTTACTGCGTCCTGGTCGTTTTGACCGCCAGGTTGTTGTTGGCCTGCCGGATATCCGTGGTCGTGAGCAGATTCTGAATGTGCATATGCGTAAAGTACCGCTGGCAGATGATGTGAATGCATCCATTATTGCCCGTGGCACCCCGGGGTTTTCCGGTGCTGATCTGGCTAACCTGGTAAACGAAGCGGCACTCTTCGCGGCCCGTTCAAACCGTAATCTGGTCACTATGGAAGAGTTCGAGAAAGCCAAGGATAAGATCCTGATGGGCGCCGAACGTAAGACCATGGTGATGTCTGAAAAAGAAAAGACCAACACGGCTTATCACGAAGCGGGTCATGCTATTGTCGGCCGCTTGGTGCCGGAACATGATCCGGTTTACAAGGTATCGATCATTCCCCGTGGCCGTGCTTTGGGGGTCACCATGTTCCTGCCGGAAGAAGATCGTCATTCCATCAGTAAGCGTGGTATCGAAAGTAATATCTGCTCGCTCTATGGTGGTCGTATCGCCGAAGAGATGACGCTGGGTAAAGATGGTGTGACAACCGGTGCTTCCAACGATATTGAGCGTGCGACCAAATATGCCCGCAACTATGTCACCAAGTGGGGCTTATCGGAAAAACTGGGCGCGCAGTTATATACCGAAGAGGAGCAGAATGGTTATCTGGGTTCTTCCGGTGGCGGTCAGATGTCGCATCTGTCGGATGACACTGCACGTGTTATTGATGCCGAGGTAAAGGGCTTGCTGGATAGCTGTTATCAGCGTGCGGCGAAAATTCTGGAAGAAAACCGCGATAAACTCGAACTGATGAAAGACGCGCTGATGGAATATGAAACCATTGATGCGGATCAGATCGACGATATTATGGCTGGTAAAAAGCCACGTCCGCCAAAGTCCTGGGGGGATAATGGCTCTGGTCCTGCGGCACCGGCAGAAGAAAGCCGCGATATGGCCCGCGATGCCGATGATGATGCGGTGGGTGATCCGGCCGGCGAGCGCAACTGATTCGCTTGGCTTATGCATAACAAAAAGGCGGCGCAAGCCGCCTTTTTGTTTCTGTTCGTATTTCCATTTGTCTACAGGATCTCTGCGTGAAATTTGTTTGCGGTAATCGCCAGCTTGATCTTTCTGTTCCCCGGGTGATGGGGATTCTTAATGTTACTCCTGACTCGTTCTCCGACGGTGGCCGTTTTACTGTGCTGGATAATGCATTGCGTCATGCCGAGCAGATGCTGAATGAAGGTGCAGCCTTGGTTGATGTTGGTGGTGAGTCGACCCGTCCGGGTGCTGCACCGGTAAGCGAAGCTGAAGAGCTTGAGCGGGTCGTTCCGGTGATCGAAGCCATCGTGCAGCGTCTGGATGTGGCGGTTTCCGTTGATACCAGTAACGCGGAAGTTATTCGCGCCAGTGCTCAGGCAGGTGCTCATCTGATTAATGATGTGCGTGCACTGACAAGGCCCGGAGCGTTGGCGGCTGCAGCGGCTTCTGGTTTGCCTGTATGTCTGATGCATATGAATGGTGAGCCACAGGTGATGCAGGCGGCCCCACGTTATGATCGTCCGATTGAGGATGCAGTGGTTGAGTATCTGGCTCAGCGTATTACAGCCTGTGAGCATGCAGGCATTGGTCGGGAGAAATTGCTGCTGGACCCGGGCTTTGGTTTTGGCAAAACCTTTGAGCATAACTTCCGGCTATTGAACCGGCTGGAGCGTTTGCATGAACTGGGACTGCCACTGCTGACCGGGTTGTCGCGTAAACGTATGATTGGTGAAGCAACGGGAAATTCGGTTGCGGACGAACGGATTGCAGGAAGCGTGAGCGGTGCCGTGATCTGTGCTTTAAAAGGTGCGAAAATACTCCGCGTACACGACGTAAAACAAACAACAGAAGCATTGCGTGTAGTGATTGCCACACAGAGGGAAGGGCATGTCTAGAAAATATTTCGGCACTGATGGTGTCCGTGGCCGGGTGGGTGCATACCCTATTACCCCGGAGTTTGTTATGAAATTAGGCTGGGCGGCCGGGAAGGTTTTCGCCCAGCAGGGGAAAAGCCGTATTTTAATTGGTAAAGACACCCGTATTTCAGGCTATATGTTTGAGTCCGCACTGGAGGCCGGTTTGTCTTCGGCGGGTGTTGATATTGGTCTGCTGGGGCCTATCCCTACGCCGGGCATTGCTTATCTGACCCGGACATTCCGCGCTCAGGCGGGTATCGTTATCAGTGCCTCACATAATCCGTATTACGATAATGGCATTAAATTCTTTTCCGGCAATGGCGAAAAACTGCCGGATGAAACCGAGCTGGCAATTGAATCCTGGCTGGATAAACCCATGAGCTGTGTTGAATCTGCTCAGCTGGGTAAAGCGGTGCGTATTAATGATGCCGCCGGCCGTTATATTGAATTCTGCAAAGGCACGGTCAGCTCACTGAATCTGCGTGGTCTGAAAATCGTACTTGATTGCGCTCATGGTGCGACCTACCAGATTGCGCCCGCGGTTTTTGCTGAACTTGGTGCGACAGTTGTTACTATTGGTGCCCAACCGGATGGTCTGAATATCAACGAAGGCGTTGGTTCTACTGAGCCTGAAGCGCTGCAGGCGCGGGTGCTGCAGGAACAGGCTGATCTTGGGATTGCCTTTGATGGCGATGGTGACCGGGTAATGATGGTGGATCACCGTGGTGAACTGGTTGATGGTGATCAGCTGCTGTTTATTATCGCGACCCACGCCAAAAATCAGGGCCGCCTGAATGGTGGAGTGGTCGGTACGCTGATGAGCAATCTGGGGCTGGAACTTGGGCTGAAAGATCTGGGTGTCGATTTTCTGCGTGCCAAAGTCGGTGACCGTTATGTGATGCAGATGCTGAACGAAAACGGCTGGCGCTTCGGTGGAGAATCATCCGGCCATCTGTTGTGTCTGGATGCCAACACGACCGGTGACGGTATTGTTGCCGCATTGCAGGTGCTGCAGGCACTGAAAGACAGTGGCACCTCTCTGCATGAATGGCAGAAACGCATGAGTAAAATGCCGCAGGTAATGATTAATGTACAACGCAGCCGTCAGGCTGATGTCATGAGTTTGCCGGAAATTATTCAGGCTATTGCTGCTACCGAAGAAAAGCTCGCCAGTCGCGGTCGTGTCCTGCTGCGTCCGTCGGGCACTGAGCCGGTGGTGCGGGTAATGGTCGAAGGCGAAGACGCGGTACTGGTACAGACACTGGCTGAAGAGTTGGCTGCAGTGGTTGAACAGGCCCTGGCATAAGTCTGCTGAATTGCCCGGCAGGCGTGCTGTTGCTTGTCTCGCCGGGGCTTCTTAGATAGTATCTGCGCTCTTTGAATTTAGGGAGACGTCATGCGTCGTTTGTTGGTTGCCGGAAACTGGAAGATGAATGCCTCTGTGGCGATGACCCAGAGTCTGTTGTCGGAACTCCGCGCCGCTCAGATTGACCAGTGTGATGTTGCGGTATTTCCGCCGTTTCCTTATCTGACACAGGCTGGCGAACTGTTGTCAGGCAGTGACATCGCTTTGGGTGCGCAGAACTGTGCAGCTGAAGAGTCCGGTGCTTTTACCGGCGAAGTTTCCGCGCCGATGCTGGCCGATGTAGGCTGCGCCATGGCGCTGGTCGGTCACTCAGAGCGCCGCACTTTATATGGTGAGACTGACGACACTGTGCTGGCCAAAACCCGGCAACTGCTGGATAACAGCATGACGGCAGTTGTCTGCGTGGGTGAGACGCTGGCTGAGCGTCAGGCGGGTCAGGCCGAGGCTGTGGTTGCTCAGCAGCTGAAGCTGTTACTGGAGCAACTGAATACTGCTCAGTGGCAACGTATTATTCTTGCCTATGAGCCGGTGTGGGCCATCGGTACGGGTGAAACCGCTACGCCGGAACAGGCGCAGGCGATTCATGCGTTTATCCGTTCGCAGCTGCAGGTGCTGGGTGCGGACGTCGCACAGGCGACACGAATTTTGTATGGCGGCAGCGTAAAAGCTGCTAATGCTGCGGAGCTTTTTTCGCAGCCTGATATTGATGGTGGTCTGGTCGGCGGTGCATCGCTCGACGCCACTGAATTTCTGGGTATTTGTCGGGCATAAGGTAAATTATGGAATCCATTATTCTGATCGTTCATATCGTGCTGGCTCTTGGCATCATTGGTTTTGTGATGCTGCAGCAGGGTAAAGGTGCCGACGCCGGCGCATCATTCGGTAGCGGTGCTTCCCAGACTGTCTTTGGCAGCAGTGGCTCAGGTAACTTCCTCAGTCGTACCACCGCAATTCTGGCGACATTATTCTTCGTAACCAGTCTTGGTCTGGGTATTTATGCCAAGCAAAAAGCTGAAGGTTTCACTGATTTAGGAATTCCTAGTCAGGAAGTGATTGAAAAGCTTGAGAAAGATACCCCACTTGTGGAAGAATACGCGCCTTCCTCTGATGCACCTGAACTGGATGCATCAACCTCTGATGAACCTGCCGTGGAAACCACTGGTAATTAAGGTAAATCAGTTTTAGTGCGGATGTGGTGGAATTGGTAGACACGCCATCTTGAGGGGGTGGTGAGCCTAGCTCGTGCGAGTTCGAGTCTCGCCATCCGCACCAATTTATTCCGGGAAAGCGAACATGGTTCGCTTTTTCTGTTTAAAGCGCCTATAATGCGCGTGCTTTTAGAGAGCACTACTAAAAAGCCCCTCGAGTCAGGGGCTTTTTAGTAGTTGCTTTTCAGAAGCGATTCACGCCGGCAATGCCATGTGTGAGTCTCACAGGAATCTGCGGTAAACGTGGATTCCGGTCTGCATAAAGCAGTAGCGGACTGGGCACAACGTTGCCCAGTTTTTGTTTGTGGTGGGGGTAGTTTTTGGCAAAAGATACGCAATTAGCAGAGCTGTTGGCACCGGTAGTGGAATCCATGGGGTTTACCTATTGGGGGCTGGAGTTTATTTCCCAGGGACGTCATTCCCTGTTGCGTGTTTTCATCGACCATGCCGATGGCATTCTTGTCGACCATTGTGCGGAAGTCAGCCGACAGCTGGGCGCCGTACTCGATGTAGAAGATCCGATCGCGCAGGATTACACGCTGGAAGTTTCGTCCCCGGGGATGGATCGTCCGCTATTCACACTCGAACAATTCCAACAATATGCCGGCCACATTATTGATGTGCGTCTGCGTATGCCCTTTGAAGGGCGCCGAAAATACAAAGGCCAGTTAATTGGTGTCGAGCAGCAAGATGTCGTACTCGTCGTTGACGATCACGAATATTTACTGCCGATTGAACTGATTGATAAAGCCAATGTTGTTCCACAATTCAAGGACTAAGGTTGCAGAGCGAGGCTAGAAGATGAGCAAAGAAATTCTCCTGGTCGCGGAAGCGGTATCCAACGAAAAGGGCGTTTCAAAAGAAATTATTTTTGAAGCAATTGAGTCAGCCCTGGCAGCGGCCGCCAAGAAGCGCTACGAAGATGAAGAAGCCACTATCCGTGTGGATATTGACCGTAAAACCGGTGATTACCAAACCTTCCGCAGTTGGTTGGTGGTCAGCAATGATGTGGTTCCGGGGCTGGGCGATGAGCTGACCCTGCAGGAAGCCCACGAAATCGATACCAATCTGCAACCTGGCGACACTTACGAAATCGAAATCGACAACCCTGACTTCGGCCGTATCGCCGCTCAGGCTGCGAAGCAGATTATCGTACAGAAAGTCCGCGAAGCAGAACGTGCGCAGATTGTTGATCAGTACCAGCACCGCGTTGGTGAACTGATTAACGGTACTGTTAAAAAAGTGACACGCGATAACGTTATCGTCGATCTGGGTAATAACGCTGAAGGTCTGCTGCCGAAAGATCAGCTGATTGGTCGCGAAATTATGCGTATGGGTGATCGTGTGCGTGCCATCCTGCATGCCGTACGTCCGGAAAACCGTGGTCCGCAGCTGATGCTGAGCCGCACCATTCCGGAAATGCTGATCGAACTGTTCCGCATTGAAGTACCGGAAATTGCCGAAGAAGTTATCGAAATTAAAGGTGCGGCCCGTGATCCGGGTTCCCGTGCAAAAATTGCGGTAAAAACCAACGACAAACGTATCGACCCGGTTGGTGCTTGTGTGGGTATGCGCGGTGCGCGTGTTCAGGCAGTGACCAACGAACTGGGTGGAAACGAGCGTATCGACATCGTGCTGTGGGATGACAATCCGGCACAGCTGGTGATTAACGCCATGGCTCCGGCCGATGTAGCGTCGATCATTATGGATGAAGAAACCAACACTATGGATGTTGCTGTTGCCTCCGACAATCTGGCCCAGGCCATTGGTCGTGGCGGTCAGAACGTACGTCTGGCTTCCGAGCTTACCGGCTGGGAAATCAACGTTATGACCGAAGAAGAAGCATCCGAGAAACAGAATGAAGAAGCCTCCGGCTTTATCGAAGGATTTATGAAATCCCTCGATCTGGACGAAGACTTCGCCACCCTGCTGGTTGAAGAAGGTTTCACCACGCTGGAAGAAGTGGCTTACGTGCCAATGGAAGAGATGCTGAGCATCGACGGTCTGGATGAAGAAGTGGTTACCGAACTGCGCAACCGCGCGAAAGACGTACTGCTGACTCAGGCCATTGCTTCCGAAGAAAAACTGGAAAATTCCCAGCCGGCGGACGATCTGCTGAACATGGAAGGAATGGAGAAACACCTGGCACTGGTTCTGGCAAGTAAAGGCATTTGTACGATGGAAGATCTGGCCGAGCAATCCATCGATGACCTGTTGGACATTGAACAGATGACTGAAGAAAAAGCGGCGGAATTGATTATGACCGCACGCAAGCCCTGGTTTGAGGGCAACGACTAACCACTGCTCGGCATAGGAGAAACGTATGGCAGATGTAACAGTTAAAGAACTCGCCGACGTGGTAGGGACAAGCGTTGAGCGCTTATTGTCCCAAATGAAAGAAGCGGGGTTGCCACAAACCGCAGCCAGTCAGTCTGTTTCTGATGATCAGAAACAGTCTTTGCTGCTTTTTCTGAAGAAAAGCCATGGTGAAGCAGCGGCAACGCCGAACAAAATTACGCTGAAGCGTAAAGTCACCACGACCCTGAAAACGGGTCAGGGTGGCAAGAAAGCCGTCGCCATTGAAGTTCGTAAAAAACGCACGTATGTAAAACGCGAAGAGCTGGATCTGGAAGCTGAAAAAGCGAAAGAAGAAGCTGCACGTGTTGAAGCCGCCGCTCAGGTTGCTGCAGAAGCTCCTGCCGCTCCGGTTGCAGAAGAAGCTCCGGCAGCCGTTGTTGCTGAGGCCCCTGCCGCAGCAGAAGCGCCGGCCGCAGACGCTGCTGTTGCTGAAAAGCCAGCCGCTAATGCCAAGCCTGCCGCTAAGGCCAAGCCTGCGACCGTCGAAGAAGACGCAGCACAGAAACGTGCTGAAGCTGAAGCTGCTCAGGCTCGTCAGGAAGAAAACCGTAAAAAGTCGAATAAAACCGTCGACAAAAAACGTGTTGATCTGCGTGAAAACAGCCGCTTCACCGATGGTGGTGAAGACGACCGCAACCGTTCACGTCGTGGCGGCAAAGGCAAGATGAAAGGTGGCCGTGGCCGTCAGCAGTCTGCCAATGAGCACGCGTTTACCCGTCCTACCGCGCCTGTTGTTCACGAAGTTGAACTGCCGGAAGCCATTACCGTTGCCGATCTGGCATCGAAAATGGCGGTTAAAGCCGGGGAAGTGATCAAGACCCTGATGAAAATGGGCGTTATGGCGACCATTAACCAGATTCTGGATCAGGACACAGCCACCCTGGTGGTTGAAGAAATGGGTCACAAAGTGACCAAGCTGATTGCCGATAACGCGCTGGAAGTGGCCGTTACCGAATCCGTTTCTTACGAAGGTGATGAACAGCCACGTGCACCGGTGGTTACCGTAATGGGTCACGTTGACCATGGTAAAACCTCGCTGCTCGACTATATCCGTCGTACCCGCGTGGTATCCGGTGAGGCCGGTGGTATCACTCAGCACATCGGTGCTTACCACGTAGAAACCGATCACGGCATGGTGTCCTTCCTGGATACTCCGGGACACGCCGCGTTTACTTCGATGCGTGCCCGTGGTGCTCAATCTACCGACGTTGTCATCCTGGTGGTGGCTGCGGACGATGGTGTGATGCCGCAAACCGAAGAAGCCATCCAGCACGCGAAAGCCGCTGATGTGCCGATCGTGGTTGCCATCAACAAAATGGATAAAGAAGCCGCCGACCCTGAGCGTGTGAAGAGCGAACTGTCCGCCCGTGACGTACTGCCGGAAGACTGGGGCGGTACCGTTCCGTTTATCCCGGTATCTGCGCACACCGGTCAGGGTATTGATGATCTGCTTGAAGCGGTTCTGCTGCAGGCTGAAATTCTGGAGCTTAAAGCGCACTTCACCGGTCCTGGTCAGGGCGTTGTGGTTGAGTCCCGTCTGGATAAAGGACGTGGTCCGGTTGCAACCCTGCTGGTACAGAACGGCACGCTGAAAAAAGGCGACATCGTTCTGGCGGGTACCTGTTACGGTCGCGCCCGTGCACTGCTGGATGAAAATGGTCAGCAGGTGAACGATGCTGGTCCGTCCATTCCGGTTGAGATTCTCGGCCTGAACGGTACACCGGAAGCCGGTGACAACTTCATGGTTGTTGAAAGCGAGAAGAAAGCCCGTGAAGTGGCTGAATTCCGTGAAAACAAAATGAAAGAACTGGTACAGCAGCGTCAGCAGGCAGCCAAACTGGATGCTCTGTTCAGCGGTATGGGTGAAGGTCAGGTTGCTAACCTCAACGTGGTTGTTAAAACCGACGTGCGTGGTTCGCTGGAAGCCATTGTGGCCTCCCTGCAGAAACTGGCGACCGACGAAGTACGCGTAAACGTCGTATCTTCCGGTGTTGGTGGTATCACCGAAACTGACGCGACCCTGGCGGTTGCCTCCGGTGCGGTTATGTTCGGCTTCAACGTTCGTGCGGATAACGCAGCGAAGAAAGTGGTCGAGAATAACGGCGTGGATATGCGCTACTACAGCGTGATTTACGATCTGCTGGACGACGTTAAACAGGCCATGGCTGGTCTGCTGGCGCCGGAACTGCGTGAAGAAATCACCGGTATTGCTGAAGTCCGTGATGTCTTCAACTCACCGAAATTCGGCCAGATTGCCGGCTGTATGGTGATTGATGGTGTTGTCTACCGTCACAAGAAGATTCGCGTACTGCGCGACAACGTTGTGGTCTATGAAGGCGAGCTGGAATCCCTGCGCCGCTTCAAAGATGACGTTGCCGAAGTACGTCAGGGTATGGAATGTGGTATCGGTGTGAAGAACTATCAGGACGTCCGTCCGGGCGACCAGATCGAAGTGTTCGATGTACGTGAAATTGCCCGTACACTCTGATCTGCACCAGCACCTGTAACGGGCCTCCGGGCCCCGACAGCAAAGCCCGGCTCCGTGTCGGGCTTTGCTGTCTCTGACAGACCAGCGCCAGAGCTGTACACATGCCTGACGCTGGGTAACAGAGGATTTAAATATGCCAAAAGATTACAGCCGTACCTCGCGCCTGGGTGAACAGATTCAGCGCGACCTGGCTCATATGATTCAGTTTGAGATGAAAGACCCGCGTCTGGGTATGGTCACACTGAACTACGTAAAAGTTGCCAAAGACCTGGGCTATGCCGACATCTACTTCACTGTGATGGGCGCCAAAGGCGAAACCGATGCCGAAATCCGCAAACAGACTTCAGCCATTCTGAACGATGCGGCCGGTTACCTGCGTAACGAGCTGGCGCGTATCATGCGCACCCGCATTACGCCGCACCTGCGTTTTCATTACGATGAGAGCATGGACCGTGGTCACCACCTGACCGGCCTGATCAAGAAAGCGCTGGAAGAAGATAAAGCCCATCATCAGGATGATGCCGACTCATCTGACAATCAGGGCTGATACATGGCGCGTGGAAAAAAAGGCCGTGCGGTCAGCGGCATTCTGGTGGTCAATAAGCCGCTGGGACTGTCTTCCAATCAGGTGCTGCAACGGGTGAAATTCCTGTTCGGCGCCCAGAAAGCCGGGCATACCGGCGCGCTGGACCCGCTGGCAACCGGCGTACTGCCGATCTGCCTGGGCGAGGCCACCAAGTTTTCACAGCTGTTGCTGGAGTCTGACAAAGGCTACGACACCACCGCGCTGCTGGGCGAAATCCGCTCCAGTGGTGACGGCGAAGGCGAGGTGATTGCGACCGCCGAAGTGCCGCTGCTGACCCATGCTGAAGTGGAAGCGGTGCTCGATCGCTTCCGTGGCGCTGTCGAGCAGGTGCCGCCGATGTTTTCAGCGCTGAAGCTCGATGGCAAGCCGCTGTATGAGCTGGCGCGTCAGGGTATGAGTGAAGAAGATATCCGTGCGGTCGCTGAGAAAAAGCGCCGTATCATCACCATCTATGAACTGCTGCTGCGCGAGCAGCGCGCCACCGAGCTGGATCTGTCGGTGCGCTGCTCGAAAGGCACCTATATCCGCACACTGGTGGAAGATATCGGTCAGGCGATTGGTTGCGGTGCTTATGTCAGTAAGCTGCACCGTACTCTCTGCGGGCCTTACCACGCCGGGCAGATGGTCACGCTGGAGCAGGTGCAGGAAGCGGCCGAGCAGGGGCATGACGCACTGGATGCGTTACTGCTGCCGACCGAAACCGCTTTGCCCGACTGGCCGGAAGTGGCTCTGACACTGGCGGAAGCGGATAAAATCCTGCATGGACAGCCAGTCAGTACTGGCCTGCCCGCCAGTCCTTCTGTACAATTGTGGGCCGTTGAATCAGGCGTCCGGCAATTGCTTGGCATTGGCCGCATTGAAGAAGGCAAGGTAAAACCACAGCGTTTGCTGCAGGTAACTCTGCACTAACCGGAAGTTTTGCTTCAACCGTCGCCATCAGGCGGCACGCATCTCACTGTTAATGTGCACGGTGACGATGATCATATAATCCCGGACTTCTACAGATGTCCGCGCACATTCATGGAGTAAGTAAAGATGGCATTAACTGCTGCTACTAAAGCTGAGATTGTAAAAGAGTATCAAACTGCTGAAGGCGATACCGGTTCTCCTGAAGTTCAGGTTGCACTGCTGACCCACAACATCGTTGGTCTGCAGAGCCACTTCAAAGAACACGGTAAAGATCACCACTCACGTCGTGGTCTGATCCGCATGGTTAACCAGCGTCGTAAGCTGCTGGACTACCTGAAGCGTAAAGATGCTGCCCGTTACACCGCATTGATCGGTCGTCTGGGTCTGCGTCGCTAAGATCTCAAGCTTGCAGCAAAAGCCCTACGGGGCTTTTGTTGTATCTGGCCAGTCAGGCTATTCTGTTCTGCTTCTGCGGAATAACAACTACCTGCCAAGCTGTGGTGCCAACCCCACTATTCACAGGAATGTGGTGGTGCTTCTAAATATTGGCTTTGCACACGCATCGTTCTGCTCCGGCAAGACAGCGTCTGTCAGAGCAGAGTTAATATTTAGAAGTACCGGCAGTCAGCAGGTTTATCGGTAAATTTAAGGAAATACGAATACATGAGCACAAAACCTGTTGCTAAGACCAAAACCTTTCAATTCGGTAACGACACCATCACCCTGGAAACCGGCCGTGTAGCCCGTCAGGCCGATGGCGCAGTACTGGCAACCATGGGTAAAACCCAGGTGCTGGCCACTGTTGTTGCTGCCAAAAGCACTAAACCAGGCCAGGATTTCTTCCCGCTGTCTGTTCACTATCAGGAAAAAATGTACGCCGCCGGCCGTATTCCTGGTGGCTTCCTGAAGCGCGAAAGCCGCCCTTCAGAAAAAGAAACCCTGACTTCCCGTCTGATTGACCGTCCTATTCGTCCGCTGTTTCCGGAAGGTTTCATGAACGAAGTTCAGGTTATCCTGACCGTTATGTCTTCTGAAAAAGAAGTGGACCCGGATATCTGCGCCATGATCGCCACCTCTGCTGCTCTGGCAGTATCCGGTGTGCCGTTCAATGGTCCTATCGGTGGCGCCCGCGTTGGCTTCACTGAAGAAGACGGCTACATGCTGAACCCAACCCAGACCCAGATGCAGGATTCCCTGCTGGACATGGTTGTGGCCGGTACCAAAGACGCTGTGCTGATGGTTGAATCCGAAGCTCAGGAACTGACCGAAGACGAAATGCTGGGTGCCGTATTGTTCGCCCACACCGGCTTCCAGTCTGCCATCACCGCCATCAACGAGTGGGTTGAAGAGCTGGGTGTACAGAAGTGGGACTGGACTGCAGAAGCCAAAAACACCGCGCTGTACGAAGCGGTTAAAGCCGAAGCGGCCGCTGGTATCGGTGAGGCTTACACCATCTCCGACAAAATGGCCCGTTACGCCCGTCTGGACGAAGTGAAAAAAGCCGCCGTTGAAAAACTGGCTGCTGGTGAAGGCGAAGAAGGTTTCTCCGCTGACGAAATCGCTGAAATGGTTGGCGAGCTGAAGTATGAAGTAGTGCGTAACCGCGTGATCGAAGGCCAGCCGCGTATCGACGGTCGTGATAACGACACCGTGCGCCCGCTGACCATTGAAACCGGTGTGCTGAAAACCACTCACGGTTCAGCCATCTTCACCCGTGGTGAGACTCAGGCCATCGTTGTCACCACTCTGGGTTCAACCCGTGATGCGCAGATGATCGACTTCCTGCACGGTGCCAAAGACGATCCGTTCCTGTTCCAGTACAACTTCCCTCCATACTCTGTGGGTGAAGCTGGCCGTCTGGGCGCTCCTGGCCGTCGTGAAATCGGTCATGGCCGTTTAGCCCGTCGTGGTATCCAGGCGATGATGCCAAGCCATGATGAATTCCCGTACACCATTCGTGTGGTATCGGAAATCACTGAATCTAATGGTTCTTCTTCCATGGCTTCTGTGTGTGGTGCTTCCCTGTCTCTGATGGACGCCGGTGTACCGATCAAGGCGCCGGTTGCCGGTATCGCTATGGGTCTGATCAAGGAGGGCGACAAGTTTGCCGTTCTGACCGATATCCTGGGTGACGAAGATCACCTCGGCGATATGGACTTTAAAGTGGCCGGTACTGACGAAGGTATCACTGCTCTGCAGATGGATATCAAGATCGAAGGTATCACTGAAGAAATCATGGAAATCGCTCTGGAGAAGGCCAAAGCTGCGCGCTTTACCATCCTTGAGCAGATGAACACCGTGATTGCTGAGCCACGTAAAGAACTGGCGGAAAATGCTCCGACCATGTCTACCATGAAGATCCCGTCTGACAAGATCCGTGACGTGATTGGTAAAGGTGGCGCGACCATCCGTGATATCACCGAGAAGACCGGTGCTTCTATCGACATCAACGACAACGGCGAAATCAAGATCTTCGCTGCTGGCAAAGAAGCGTCTGATGCTGCCCGTCAGATGATCGAAGCCATCACTGCTGAAATCGAAGTAGGTACCACCTACACCGGTAAAGTAAGCAAGATCGTTGATTTCGGTGCCTTTATTACCGTTCTGCCTGGTAAAGATGGTCTGCTGCATATCTCCCAGATCAGCGAAGATCGCGTAGAGAACGTGTCTGACTTCCTGACCGAAGGTCAGATCGTGAACGTACACGTTGCCGACGTTGATCCTAAAGGCCGTATCAAGCTGACCATGAAAGGTATTGAGCAGCCTGCTTAATTCTTTCTGAGTTAAAAAAAAACCGCCCCGGTGCAAGCCGCGGCGGTTTTTTTTGTGGACATTTATCCGTAGATATAACTGTTTTCTATTTATGTTCTGTCACGATTTCTTCAATAGCACTTATATTTTATGAAATAAGTAGCAATTTCGTGGTCTGGATTTGCTCAAAAGGAAGTCTGTTTATTAGTATGTGAGTTTGCACATATCAGTGTGTCTGGCAGGAACTTCTCATAGGACAGTGGAAATGATTAAACCAGTTACTTTTATCTCATCTTGTATTCTGATTGCTTCGCTTACTGCTTGTGGTGGTGGTTCAGGAAGCAGTTCAGGAGGAAATGATATTCCGACTTATAAGGGAAAGTCTGGAGCAGCAGTTCTGAGTGACAGCAACAAAGCTGATTTTGCTTCGGGTTCCGCAGAGGTTGTTGCATTAGCTATTACCTCTGATGAATCTCAAGATGCAGTAGGCAACCTACCACGAGGCATTACCATTGCTTCTGATAAACCAGAGCAGGCTCTGTGGGCGCAGCAGGCCATTGACACAGTCATGGATCAGATAGGACAAATTCCGACAGGTGTGGCAATCGATGAATCTCAGGTTGATTCTGTCAGTTGTGGAGGATCGGCATCGTTTTCTGGCACTGAAAAGAATTCTACAATTAAGTACTCAAACTACTGCCTCAATCTCGACGGCGGAGAAATTGTGTTCAATGGTACAGTCAGCGTTAGCATTAGTACTAATGCTAACCTGCAAACCATTACGATGAAATACACAAACTTCAGCATGAGTACTGATGATGAAACGAGCGTGTTGAATGGGACGCAGGTTACTACCATTAACACTGGTACCTTTGTCATTACAGAAAGCAGCTGGAATTATACTCTTACGGTAAATGGTATTAGCAGTAGCTGGGCTGGTAGACTGGTATGCACGTCTATAGATAACTGTGAATATCTGGGTCAGTTTTCTGGCTCTGATGGAACTATCTACCAAACAGGTAGCCTGTCGGTTTCAGATGATGGTAGTGGTTATGATGTAACAGCAAACTTTTATCATCCAGACTACGGCTATGTGTCATTAAATGCCGAAGACATAACCCTGTGTGATGATGGCAACATTGCTTCAGGTGTTATTACACTGACTGATGAAAATGAGCAGGCTCTGACTGTAACTTTCAGTGGTTGTGGTATTGATGCAACAATCGAGTTCTCCGGTGTTGCTGAGGCTTTGGAAGTTCAGAATTAACCGCTTTATGCCAAGCTATTGTTATATAAAAAACTCCGGATACCGCTTCGCGGTATCCGGTTTTTTATGTGTATTCCTTATTGCCTCTCCTCAGCTGCTGTCTGCCCACGAAGTTTATTTCCAGGCAGGTACCAGCCGCTGGTTTTATCAGGAATTTTCGCAGGATGGCTCTGAGCTGGATCGGGAGCAGGGTTATCTTCCTGCATTTGAAATCCGGGCAGATCTGAATATATCTGCCCGGTATTCTGTGCTGCTGGAATATGGGCAGCAGCAGGGGGAATTGTCATATATCGGTTATACCCAAACCGGTCAGCCTCACACGACAAAAACCGATGAGGCTCGTCAGCGTTACCGGCTTGGCGGGCAATGGTCTTCAGAACAGGGATTGCAAGCCTCGCTGGCCTGGCAGCAGCATGACTGGCAGCGGCGTATTCAGCCCCATAATACCGTTTCGGGTTTGAACGAATATTACCGCTGGTCCGGGCCGGTTGCTCAGCTCGGTTACCGCTGGGCTTTATCGCGCGGTGAACTTGCTTTGGCTACGGAAGCCGGATATTGGCAGGATAGTGAGCTGATAGTTGATTTGCGGAATTCAGGGTTTGGTCGCCCGGCTCTTGTACTGCCTGCCGGCTATGAGTATGGGTTATTACTGAGTTATCGTTTTGCTTTGAATGAGATCAGCTTTATACAGCTGGGTCACAGTCAGCGGTATCGTTACTTTCCCCGTAGCAAGGCCACAAAACAGAGTAATGGCCTGAACATCATCAGCCTGCACGAGCCGGAAACGCAGAGTCATGAGCAGGAATACTGGCTGGGTCTGGGTTGGCGTTTCTGAATAATAAAATTATTTTCTGAGCCGAAGCCGGCCAGTTATATTCAATATCATTCCTTTTTTATCTTAAGCACTAATGCTTTAGATTCCGTAAAGAATATACGTTGCTCTGTGTTTCAGTCGTTTAATTACCAATCAGAATCTAAGCCATATTTCTGATATTTATAGACTGAAAATCCGCTCACTGACCCGGATAGATAATGTTCATTGTCATTGTCTTTAAATGATCAATCGCTCCATCCTTTTGGAGGATGTTAGGGGAGCGATATTGGTGTATTTCTAAAGCCCCGTGGTTACCTCTTTATGGTTTTTACCGTAAAGGATTACAAATGGAGCTGTAAATGAAATATATCCTGCCAGGAATACTGACTGTACTTTTCTTTATTAATCCGGTTATCGCGTCGGCTAATGCCAGTGACGCACGGATGGTCGCATTTTTTCCTGTTGAATCTGAAGTCTGTCCTACTGGTTGGAGTGAATATAAACCAGCCAAAGGCTATCTGATTCGTGGCACCGACAATACAAAACTGATCGGAACCCGCAAAGGTGATGCTATTGCTGACGCCAAAGCCCCCCTTCATCGTCATAAAATACAGGCTGATCTCCCTCTGGCAAGAGAAGGGCTGGGTTTAATCAGTGGTCCCCACGCGAGGGTAGACAACAGTAGCGTTAATGTTAATGGCTGGAGTGATACCTCTGACGGTGCGATGCCCTATATCCAGTACCTTATTTGTCAGGAAGACGTTCCCAAAGCCGGAGAACCATCGCAGAGTATTTTCCTCCCGCGCAACACCGTGCAGTGGTTTACCGGTGGTTCTTGTCCTACAGGCTGGGCACTGTATGAACCTTTGATTGGCAATAAAGGACGTACTGCGTTGCCCTTGCCAAGGGATGCAGTGGCAACCAGTGTTGCTGCTGTGGTTGATGAAGACCCGAACTGGGTTAACCATGCGCATAAATTATTTTTTAATATGCCGGGTAAAGAAAACAACATCAGCCTTGAAGTTAACCACACGGATGATCCTTATTTTTTAAACCCCTTTCATAAAACCGATGTGGCCAAGTCATCTCTGCGGGAAATTGAGCGCCTGAGCGATGATGCGGTCCGCACCGATGTTCCCGCAAAATCGTTTGAAATTCTGATGCCCTATGTCTATCTGCGTCCCTGTCATAAAGAAAGCAATACCGTTAATGTGGCTGAACTTCCGGCCGGTATGGGAGTATTTTCAAAGAGCTTTTCCTGCCCAACGGGACTATACAATGTCGCGTCTTCCGCCGGTCGTTTTCTTGTCGGATTGCCTGAGCAAAAGCCGGGTTCAGAAAAACCTCTAAGTGGCACAGCATTCGGAGCTGAGCCATTAAAGTCAGAAGGAAAGCCGGAGCATTTCCACCGAGTTGATATTCCTGTTTCCCTGAATACCTGGGATATGGATACCTCGACTTTTCTGCCCTACAAAGATCATTTGAAGGGACTGAGCAAAGGCTCTTCGAAAGTAGAAGGAAAGACCGAATACGCGTCGATGATTTTCTCTTATGTACAGCTTAAGTTTTGCAAGGTTCAGGAATAAACGGATATTACCCACATAATCAGGGCCTGTTGCAGCAGGCCCCTGCAAGGAGCCAAGCCTATGAATCCCGCACATTCAGTTTATAAATTACCGCTATCTATTAATGCCAGCGTCGATACCATGATGGAGCATCTTGCTATCAAGCGGACTCCGGTAGCTGCCGACTCGCGTAATAAGCTTATTGCTATTCACCGTTCTCAGGATAATGACATTCGCCATAAAACCGATCTTATCGGTGTACGCCAGCAGCCTCATCCGGATTTAAAAAATGCCACTCAGACTATTCTGATGCATTACTTTGAAGATGATACCAGCGCCTCAGGCTGGTCACATGAAGAAACTCCGCTGGAAGACGTTTATGATCCGGGCAGTAAAGAAAAGCTGCTCAGCGGTGTGCGTGAGCTGAGCGGTTTTCATCAGAATGGCATTACCTATTTATTTGTTCAGTATCAGTCACCGTCATCGCAGAACAGCTACAGCGTTAAAATCCTCTGGTCAGTTATGGAGAATGGTCGGCCCGTCTGGCAGGAAAAAAAATGGGATCACAGAGGAGATGATGCACGTTCCGTACTGTCCTCGGTTCGTCAGCTGTCCATTCATCGCCGCAATGACGGACAGCACATTCTGTACGGAGTTACCCGCGGATTTGGCGATCCGGAGTTAGCGCGCGGAGAAGAAGAATTCTTCATGATTATTCCGCGGAAACCGGCTGATCTGTCGGCAATCACTCATCAGGATATTGCCTTTGATACCCTGCACGACAGCGATCATGAAATTCCGAATTGGGATGGTATTGAAAATGCCAGTATCTATCAGCTGGCAACACCATTGGACGGTGAAGCTGATCGTGATGAAAACCGCTACACATTGCTGCGGTTGCGTAACGGGAAAATTGAATTCCACACTACCAGAGTATTACCTGTCAGCCGCTTTTATGCGCAGCCACGTTTAAGTTTTGACCGTGGTTCTGTACTGGTTGACAGTCAGGGTGTCGATTTATCTTCAGCCCGAATTTTTTCTGTTCCTGCCGGACCTGAGGATGCCCTGCTGGTTCATCAGCCTTCTGGTGATCTGGGGATTCTGGAAAACATTCACTCAGCCCAACCGGGTTATCGTTCGCTTCTGCAGGAGGCAGGCCCCGCTGACATTGACCGCTTAAGTATCGGTGTCGTAGGGCATCCGGGGAGCACTGATGCCAGCCTTGCCATTTTTGCGACACCGGCAGGTCAGAATACGCTGTGGCTGTTACGTCTGGATGCCCATGCGTCTCAGAGCTCCTGGGTATGTCTGGGTGATCAGGTCAGCGACATTGCCTGTCCGAGAATTATGCCTGACGGTGCGGAGCTGTTTCAGGTTTCGCCGCAGGCCGGAAAAATAGAGTTCAAGCGTCAGCATCCCCAGACTTACAGCTGGACGACCAATGAGCTTGCGGTAGCAACCTCCGATTTAGCAGGAGTAACCCCGATAAATGCGCACGTCGTTGATATTGAGGTTACAGATGCGAACTTTATTCCCTGTCCACACCGGGAAATTACATTAACCAGCGATACCCCTTGTCTGCTGTATATCGATGGTGTGACCTATCGCGTGGGACCAAGACTGCCGTTAACTCTTACCAGTAATGGTTATGGTCGTATCCGCGGCGTTATTCCGGCTGATGGTTTAAAAGCGCCGGTATTTACAGTGAATACGGCGGATGCTGCGGCCATCAGGGTTTATCCTAATGGCCGTCTCAGTGAACGCCTTGCCGGTAATGCCAAAGGCTTTAATGTCAGTAAAAGTATCGCCGAGCTTGCTCCGGCGGAGCATCGCACGGCAGTTAATCAACTGATTAAGAGCTATGGTGATGCAGCCAGTAAATCGAAGCGGGGAGTGAACTGTGACGGAACGCTGCGGAAACAGTATCGGCTCAGCTCGCAGGGGAATGGTTTGTTTGTCGATGAAACCTCAGCCGGAAATACACTGAGCGCCGTACCGCTGGAAGGGTTTGCCGGAGATATACTGAATCATATCCGCCAGGGATTTAATGATATTAAGCAAATGGTGGTTCGGGTTTTTGATGCCAGTGTTGAATTCCTGATTCAGACCGGTAATGAAATCCTGAAATTTACCAACAGTGTGTTTGACAGCATCGTAGATGGTTTTGAAGCTCTGGCAGACTTTCTCTCAGAGGTGTTCGAAAAACTGGGCGACGTGGTAAAGGATATAGGGAAAAAAATCCTTGATGCCGTCAGTTTTGTTTTTGGTGGCAAAGACGTCTTTGCTGCCAACGATGCTTTACAAAGTACTATCAAATCCGGATTTATGACAACTTCTTCCAATCTTGTGAAGCTTGGGACGAGGATGAACTCGGAGTATCAAAGGCATATTGATATTATTGATGAACACCTTGATTCATTGATCGATCAGTCGCAAAAAGCAAAAAATGTACGCTCAGCAAGTGCTGAGCAGGGGATGTCTTTTGGCGGGGTTGATATTCCTGCACCTTCAGCTCTGGTTAAAACCAACAGAGCGGGTAGTGACATTATGGGCGGAAATCAGGGTAAGTTTGATGAAGCGAGTCCTGATGTCAGTGCAGAGAAAACTGAAGCGGATGTAATCAATAATTTACTGAAGAAACTCCGCTCAAACTATGAAAAAGATGTGGCTGGAGTGATTCGTGATATCGGCGATAAACTCAGCTCGGACAGCTCGTTTCTTGAAAAGCTGAGTTCCATGCCACTGGAGATTATCCGGTTATTAAAAGGTGTTATAAAAACGATCGCTAAGCTTGCAGGAGACGTTCTTGAAGCGGCTGTTAAACTGATTGATATTCTTCTTTCCCGTTTGTTTGAAGCATTTGAAAGTAAAATTGATATCCCCGTTCTGAATACGCTGGTCCAGCTTTGGTCTGGCGATAATGAACGGAAGCTTTCTTACTTTGACATTATTACCTTACCATTTGCTTTTATCGGTACTGCTATCTGGAAAATTGTTTCAGGAAAAGCAATTGTGACATCCGAAATGAACGAGGAATATATACCGTGGGTCGATAACCTTCCTGCTGTAATGGATTTTTCTTCAGTCGGGGGACCCAGGAAGAAAGTTAAACACAGATCGCTTGGTGCTGCCGCTGTTTCTGATGAATCCACAGATCCTTCGGACAGTTTTAAGAATATCTATGGTTTTCTGGAGATAATGGCCGCACTGACTATTATTGCTGCACTTGCCGGTATTCTGGTTGGAATGACGGCCCAGCCTGTTGCAACGGTTGCAGAGATTACCACCACAAGTTCCGGTCCGGCAGGAGTCGTTGTTATGATTATGACACTGATACCGGTATTGCTCGTTCTTACACAGAAAATTGTTACGCTGTTTTATGAAATATATGAGGGAATACGTATTCCATCTGGCGAGTCTTTAAATGCGGATGAGAAGGCTAAAAATACTGGTCTGGTAATATTGATATTTGCCATTATCGCCGTTGCAATGCTGATCGCTATTATCGGTGTTGTCGTCAAAATAATACTCAAAATACCAGGCTACGTTGTGAATACGATACTGAATGTATTATCGATTATCGCCGGTGTTGGCTTGCTGGGATACGCTGTCTATAACATCGTCGAGCATGCGATTTCCCATGGTAACAATGGCAACGATGAGCATTTGTGGGGAATTGGCCTTGAAGCTGCTTCGGGGGTTGGCAGCCTGATTTCTGTCGCGGCAACGATCTGTGTGATCATTGCCAGTAATCTGATAAAAGGTGAGGTTATTTCCGGAGCTGTTATGACGGCAGTGGCGGTTGGTCTGCAAACGACCTCAACCATTATTTCAAAAGGAGCAACCATTATAGAGGGCGGGCGTACAGCTGAGGCTCTGGCTAAGGGCAGGCCTAAGTCAGAAAACTGAGTTCTTTGCGGGGCTCAGCTCAGGCCTGAATATCAATAAAGCGACCGCGACGGGATGTGCCGTCGCTTGCTGAGGTATTCAGGAATGCCTGTATTTCGGGGCGCTGCGGATCACTGACCAGACTGCGTGTGCTGATGCCGGGACTCTCGCTGTACTCGTCACGCACAGGCAGATATTCCGCTGTGGCTGTAGTTGTTGCTGTAGTTGTTGCGGTTGTTATTGCTGCTGCTTCAGCGGCAGGGTTAGGCGGATTGCTGTCAGCCTGAGTGCGGGAACGCTGACTGTCATCCCGGCTGTTAATTCTTGCTGTCTTTTCAACAGCCTCCGCTGCCAGACTGTCCGGCTTTTTCGCCAGGGCAGGTGCAGAAGTGCCAGAAGCCTTCAGCGGACTGACAGGGCTGCTGTTATAGCCAGTTAAGCCGGATGAAGGCAGGATGTTCATGCAGGAAATCTCACAGATTCTGAGCGCGTAAGAGCTACTATAGCGGCAGATTTATGCAGCGTCAGATGTGTGGCTGATTTAATCGGCGGAATATCCTGTCACGATCCCCTGTGAGCGTAGCGCTACCGGATCGTGACAAAAATATGCCGGATTATCACCTTATAAAAGCGTCATTAACCCGTTCTTTTATCGCCTCAGGCGGTTTCATCCGGCAGGCAGAACTCACCTTTCATATAGGCAAAGCAACGTCCGGCAATCAGCACCCGATCGTGTTCCAGCTGTAGCATGGCATCTCCGCCACGGGCTGAGCACTGCCAGCCGTTGAGCTGGGTTTTGCCCAGCTTTTCGCTCCAGTAAGGGGTCAGTGTACAGAACGAGGAACCGGTTACCGGATCTTCATCCAGACCCTGACGCGGAGCAAAGAAGCGGCTGACAAAATCATAGCCTTCGCTGTCACTGCGGGCGGTTACCATGACGGCAAAGGTTTCTAACTGGCTGAGCAGTGCCTGGTTGGGGCGGCAGTTGCGCAGAGCCTGCTCACTTTCCAGCTCAACCAACATATCGCGGGCATTACAGATGGCGACCACCTTCTGACCAAGGGCTTGTTCCAGCTGTTGCTGCAGCAGCGGATTGTTAATCATCTCTCCCGGGCGCGCCGGAAAATCCAGCTGTAGCACAGTATTGTCGCCGCCATTACTGCGCAGTGCGCGCACGGTCAGATTGCCGGCTTCCTGAGTCGAGAATGGGATAATCTCGCGCAAATCCTGCAGTTCATTACGGATAACCCAGGCGGCCGCCAGTGTCGCATGTCCACAAAGATCCACTTCTGTCGTCGGAGTGAACCAGCGGATATGGTAAATACCGTCGCTGTTTTTAACGAAGAACGCGGTTTCAGACAGATTGTTTTCGGCCGCAATGGCCTGCATCTGCTCCTCATTCAGCCACTCTTCCAGCGGTACGATGGCGGCAGGGTTGCCACTGAAACCGTTAACAGATTGGCGGATAAAGGCATCAATTTTGTAAACAGAATAACGCATGGAGGCTTACCGGCGATGAGTGTATTACCGATAGTAACAGGCGTATCAGCGATATGGGAGAGACAAGTTGCTATAAAATAATGGCAAGCAGCCGGTTTTCCCGGCTGCTTTATCAGGGATTAATCCAGCAAGGCAATATCCAGATATTCAGGTACTTCCACCTCCCAGTTAAACTCGTCTTTTAAATGCCGGCGCATGGCGTCGGCGGCACAGCTTTCACCGTGGGTAATAAAGACTTTGCGTGGTTTGCCGGGCATTTTCTTCAGCCAGTCCGATATTTCCACATAATCCCCATGGCTGGATAAAGCCTGGAGGTTGGCTATCTCAGCCTGAACCTGACAGTACTGGCCATGAATTTTAATATGGTCCGCCCCCTTGGTCAGACTGTCGCCACGGGTACCGGCTGCCTGATAACCAAGAAACAGAATACTGTTACGCGGATCAGATACCAGAGCCTTCAGATGGTGAAGAACACGCCCACCGCTGGCCATACCGCTGGCGGAAATAATAATGGCCGGTGTTTTCTTTTCCACCAGAGCGATGGATTCTTCGGTGGTTTTTACATAGATGGTCATATCATCCATACGGCTGCAGTCGTCTTCTGTCAGCTTGTGCAGATCGTGATGGCTGAAGAAAATAGAGGTCGCACGGATTGCCATCGGGCTGTTCAGATACACCGGCAATGATGGAATACGTTGCTGATCACGCAGGCGCTGCAGGTAATGTAAAACCAGCTGTGCACGACCCACGGCAAAAGCCGGCATTAATACAATACCGCCGCGCTTATAGGTGCGGTTAATTACATCGGCAATGGCTTCCTCGGCATCAATTTCTTCGTGGCGGCGGTCGCCATAGGTTGATTCCACCACCAGATAATCGGTTGCCGGAAGTGGCTGTGGCGGATACATAATGGCATCGTTACTGCGGCCGACATCACCGGTAAAGGTAATGCTTTTTCCCTGAAATTCCAGACGGATAGAGGTCGCGCCAAGAATATGTCCGGCGGGAATAAACTGTGCGGTCATACCGCCGGGAAGAGTCAGGGTTTCTCCCTGAGGAACATCTTTAAATTGCTTCAGAACTTTGCGTGCGTCTTCTTCGGTGTAAAGCGGTTCTGCCGGATCATGCTTTGAAAATTTCTTTTTGTTGGCATAACGCGCATCTTCTTCCTGCAGAAAACCGGCATCCGGAAGCAGTACTTTGCAAAGTGCATGAGTAGCTTCGGATGAATAAACCGGGCCGTGAAAACCGCGCTTCATCAATGCCGGTAAAAAACCGGAGTGATCGATATGAGCATGGGTAAGTAATACGGCATCAACCTGGTCGGCCGGAAAAGGCAGCTCATTCCAGTTACGGCGGCGGACATTTTTTATTCCCTGAAATAAACCGCAGTCGATCAGAATTTTGTAGCGATCATATTTAACCAGATACTTGGAACCGGTAACGGTACCGGTAGCGCCGATAAACTGAACCTGAAACGGACTCTGCATAGGGATATTCCTTGCGGAACACGAGGTCATTCTTTAACAGGCAAGGCACCGCAGTGACGGTTTTTTACCCACGAATTTCTCAGTGTTTCCTTTATCATGAGTGAAGTGAAAAATCATTCTGGCAGATACAACGAAGCATGGGAAACGCTGTCAGAGCAATCGTTGATTTACCGCAAGGTGATGGGCTGCGCACGGGCCTACACTGCATACTGCTAAATAGGGTGTATTTATGGATACTCAGCTCGACTTCTTACATCTGCGACGGCTCGGAATTAACACGCATCAGGAGCCGGTGGTTTATATGCGTCAGGATTGTCAGGTGGCAATTTCAGAGGGATTTTATGCGCATAGCCGGGTAGAAGTGCACTGTGGCGAACAGAGCGTTATCGCCACTCTGGTTCTGGTGTGCAGCGATTTATTATCCCACGAAGAAGCCGGCCTGTCGGAAGCCGCATGGCACCGGCTGGATTGCCCTGCCGATGGCGTGCCAGCGCGCTTTCATCATGCCCGTCCGGTCGAGTCCATGTCTTTTGTACGTGGGAAGCTCTACGGCCAGCGCTTCAATGACGAGTCTGCAAAAGCCATTATCGAAGATATCAAAGCCGGCCACTACAGCGATATTCAGCTGTCAGCCTTTGTTACCGCCTGCGCCGGCGACCGCCTTGACCTTGATGAAACCATTGCCATTACCCGCGCAATGGTTGGCAGTGGCCAGCGCTTTGACTGGTCATCCGACAAAGTGATGGATAAACATTGCGTGGGCGGTCTGCCAGGTAACCGTACCACGCCGATTGTAGTCGCCATTGTGGCTGCCAATGGGCTGCTGATGCCAAAAACCTCCAGCCGTGCCATTACTTCACCGGCAGGAACCGCCGACACCATGGAGAGCATGACCACGGTAGCGATGAGCTTCGGGCATATGCGTGAAGTGGTTGAGCAGGAAGGTGGCTGTCTGGCATGGGGCGGTTCGGTCAGCCTCAGCCCGACCGACGATATTGTTATCCGCGTAGAGCGGGCACTGGATCTCGACAGCGAAGGCCAGCTGGTGGCTTCAGTCATTTCCAAGAAAGTCGCAGCGGGTTCCAGACAGGTGCTGATCGACATTCCTGTTGGCCCAACCGCCAAGGTGCGTTCGCAATCCATGGCGCAGACCTTGAAGCAATTGCTGGAAAAAACCGGCGCGGCACTGGGACTGGATGTGCGCACGGTTATTACCGACGGTAATCAGCCTATTGGTCGTGGTATAGGTCCTGCGCTGGAAGCGCGGGATATTCTGCAGGTGCTGCGCAATGACGGCCATGCACCGCAGGACCTGCGGGAAAAATCCCTGCAACTGGCCGGTATTCTGCTGGAAATGGGCGAAAAAGCCGCTGCCGGTCAGGGTTATGCTCTGGCGCAACGCACGCTGCTGGATGGCAGCGCGATGAAAAAGTTCGAAGCCATCTGTATGGCGCAGGGCGGTTTCAGCGAACCACCGGTCGCCGAATTTACCCATTGTATCCGCGCCCCGCACAGCGGTGTGGTTGCCTACTTCAATAACCGCTTTATTGCCCGTCTGGCATCCCTTGCCGGAGCACCGAATGCCAAGGCCGCTGGTATTGAATTGCATGTGACGCTGGGTGATGAGGTGGAAGCCGGAGCACCGTTATTTACCCTGCATGCAGAGGCGCCGGGTGAGCTGGCGTATGCGCTGGATTTTCTTGATGGCCATACCGATGTTATCCGCATCGAAGAGCAAATGGTTTAAAAAAACAAAGGAGCCGGAGAACCTCAGCGTTCACCGGTTTCCTGATAATAAAACGACAGGCAGAAATATTATGACAACACATCTCCTCTGCCTTGACGGGCATGAGTCGCTGGCGGAGTCGCTGGCGCAACAACTCAGCAAGGCAGGTACAGAAACCCGGCTGCTGGCTCTGGAAAGCCGGCATTTTCCCGATGGTGAACTCTATTTTAATTTGCCGGATATTATTCAGGGTGACGATGTTATCGTACTTTGTCAGCTGCACCAGCCCAGCGATAAGGCTCTGGCGCTGTGGTTTATGGCACGCCATCTGCGCGAATTCGGCGCGCGCCGAATTGGTCTGGTAGCGCCTTATCTCGCTTATATGCGTCAGGATATCCGCTTTCAGCCGGGTGAGTGTTTAACTTCAAAATACTTTGCTGAGCTTATTAATCAGAATTTTGATTACTTAATTACCATTGATCCGCATCTGCATCGTTACCACAGCCTGAGTGAAATTTATTCCATTCCGGCGCAGGCCCTGCATGCCACCGACAGCATCGGCCAGTACCTGAAACAGAATGTGAATAAACCACTGGTGATCGGCCCGGATGAAGAGAGTGAGCAATGGGCAAAAGACGTTGCCCATATAGCCGGATGTGATTATCTGGTACTGCGTAAAACCCGCAGTGGTGACCGTGATGTCGCCATTCATATACCGGATGTACAAACCTATGCCGGTCATCAGCCGGTTCTGGTGGACGATATTATTTCAACCGGTCGTACCATGCTGCGTACCGCCGATGAACTGATTGCGCAGGGATTGAATAAGCCACTGTGCATTGGCGTGCATGCGGTGTTTGCCGAAGGCGGGCCTGGTGTTCCGTCGGCCGATGAAGAAATGCGCGCCGGTCCTATCGCCGGCATTGTTACCTGCAACTGCATTCCTCATGCGACCAACGGCATTGATATCAGCCCGTTACTCGTGCCGGCCATTCAGAATATGCTGACTGTTGCGGCTGCTTCAGGAGAGACATTATGAGTCTGAATCTGTATCAGAAACTGAGTGAACGCTATAAAACTCAGGAAATCGAAGCGGAAGCACGCAGTCATCGTGAATACGATAAAGACTTTGCCGCCTGGGCCGCCGGGTGTGGTGTTATTAAACATACCGCAGCTACCCAGTTACAGGTATTTGAGCTGGCGACCACCCTGCTGGAAGCCGGTCTGATTGAACATAAAGCAGAATGCTACCGCAAACTGACGGCTCTTGATCAGCTGACCAATCAGGCAATGTGGCTGGTTGTGCATATGACCTACGCCAAACATGTTTTTCTCGACGGCCGTGACTTAACCGCCGATGATTTTAAACGTGATCCGCAAGGACATACCGGTGGCTCGCTGAATATGGTTCCGGCTTATGCTGCGTTGCTGGCTGTTAACAGTTTAACCGGTCAGCACCGTGACTGGCTGATGGGGCAGGGTCACTGTGTCGCGGCCATTGATGCCGTGCAGTTGTTATCCGGTACTGCCTTGCCGGAACGGAAAAAACAATATCCGTTAACCGATGAAGGCTTAAGCCGTTTCGCACAGGATTTTTATAATTACCGTGTACGCGCCGATGGCAAACCTTTATCACCACTGGGCAGCCACGTTAACGTTAATACTGCCGGGGCAAAAATCGAAGGTGGTTATTTAGGTTTTGCCGGTTTGCAGTATGTGCATCAGCCATTACCGGGCGAGCGCCTGGTCGCTTTTTTAAGTGACGGTGCCTTTGAAGAACAGCGCGGCAGCGACTGGGCGGCACGCTGGTGGCGGGCAGAAGACAGTGGTCTGGTCAGCCCGGTGATGATCGCCAATGGCCGCCGTATTGATCAGCGCACAACGGTGGCGCAGCAGGGCGGCAGTGCCTGGTTTATGGAGCACCTGAGTAATCAGGGATTTGCGCCTTTTATTATTGATGGCCGCGATCCGGCTGCCTTTGTCTGTGCCATTTATTTTATGGAACAGCATTTAAGCCATGCTGCTGCTACCGTTGCCAGTGGTGCCGCGAGCTATCCGCTGCCTCTGCCTTATTGTATTGCCGAAACTATTAAAGGCTACGGTTTTCCCGGAGCCGGAACCAACGCCGCCCACGGTTTACCATTGGGCAGCAATCCGCGCCGTGATAACGAAGCACTGAATTTTTTCCACCGTGGTGCCAAAGCATTGTGGCAGGAAGAAAATCAATGGCGTGCTGCGGTGGCCGAATTAACCCAGCCAAAAACACCGCTGCAACCGGTTGCCGTAACCATTAACCGCCATGACCCGCACTGGTTAAAAGAATCACTGGCACCAATGGCTGCCATCGATAATTACTTTGTCGATCTGGTGGAAGTGAATCCGCACTTACGGGTGCGTGTCGGAAATCCGGATGAATTGCGTTCCAACCGTATGAACCAGACGCTGGATTTATTAAAACACCGCGTCACCGATCCGGAAGAAGGCGTCGCCGAAGCGGTCGACGGTTGTGTTATTACCGCACTCAATGAAGAGGCTGTGGTCAGTGCCTGTCTGGCCAATCAGTCGGGTCTGAATATGGTGGTTTCTTACGAAGCCTTTGCCACCAAAATGCTGGGTGCCTTACGTCAGAGTATTATTTTTTCCCGTCATCAGAAAGAAGCGGATGAGCCCGCTTCGTGGTTGGGTATTCCGGTTATTTCGACTTCGCATGTCTGGGAAAACGGTAAAAACGAACAGAGCCATCAGGACCCTAGCCTGGCCGAAAGCCTGCTGGGAGAAATGGCCGACATGGCGCGTGTGGTTTTCCCGGCCGACGGTAATTCTGCGATGGCCTGTTTAAAAGCCTGCTATGGCGATCTGGGTACTATCTGGAATCTGGTAGTTCCCAAATCCACCATGCCAGCCGTGTTTGATGGCAAACAGGCCGCCGCTCTGGTACAGGACGGAGCCATCTGTGTACGTGGAAATTGTGCTTCAGATCTGCAGCTGGTGGCCTGTGGTGCATTCCAGTTACAGCAGGCATTAAAAGCGTCTGACCGGTTAAAAGAAAAAGGCGTGGCTCACTCGCTGATTTATCTGCTGGAGCCGGGCCGCTTCCGTATTGCGCGTGATGAATTTGAGCAGAATATGCAGGCCGACCCGCAGGTTCTGGATTCATTATTCCCGGCGCGGGTACAGCAGCGGGTGTTTATGGTGCATACCCGTCCGGAAGTTATTCTGGGGCATTGCCGTATGCTGGATCTGGGACCGCAGCGCACTGTTGCACTGGGTTATGTTAATCAGGGCGGCACGCTGGATACCGAAGGCCTGCTGTTTGCCAACCGCTGCACCTGGGCCGATGCCCTGGCAGCGCTGGCCAGACTGAGTCAGCGTGATCCGCTGGAATGGCTAAGTGCAGAAGAGTGGGCCGCTATTCGTGGCGAAGGTGATCCGTACGATGTGATTAAGCATCCGTATCCGTAATAAAAAGGGAAGCATAGCTTCCCTTTTTTAATGACGACTATTTTGCTTTTTTCAGACTCTCACCCAGCTCACGCACACTGCGTTTACCATTAATATGGCGCACATAATACAAGGCTTCACGCGGAATAGTTTTACTGCCCGGCGCAATCTGCCAGTCGCAGCTTAAATGCGCGTTACTCATTACCAGCATTTCCATCAGTTCTTCAACGTCGTCGGCAGCAATATCCACACTCTGTTCGTCTGTCCGACGAACCAGCATGTTTCCTTCACCGATGCCGGACATACCGCCAATCATCAGCAGGCCCTCGTCATTGGTGCAGAAGCTGACAAACATATCCAGTGGTGCTGCTTTGCCCACGGGTAATTCGAACAGATAGTGGTATTCGTGGTAGCGGGAAAACTCGCTGACCGGTAAATCCCAGACAAAACGGGGTTCTTGGTTGACGGTGGTGGGAGTGGTACAGGCGCTGAGAGAAAAAGCCAGTGCCATGGTGCTGATGTTCAGCAGCGTGGAGCGCGCGTTCATAAAATAATACTCTTATTAACAATTGCAATGGCAGCTACTTTGCCCTTACCGGGCTGTGGCGGCAAGTGATGCCTTTGTCGATACAGAATATTGCCGGTTGTGAGGGGCTTTTATGTTGCAGTACTAAACGGCGGGCAAAAAAAAGCGCCGCAGTAGCGGCGCAAACGATCTCCTTAAAATGAATCCGGAGTTCGGAGTGAGAGTAGCGTTATCGTGATTGCTTAAACGGCTCCGCTGGTAGCTGTATTCTCTTCAATGACCGGGTTGGCGTATTCCAGTGACGGATCATCCAGGCTGGCCATTTTCAGCAGTGTCATATCCAGGAAGTAGTTCTGATACAGCTTCCATGGACGTTCATCACCCTGTTGCGGAATCTGATCTTTAACCCGGGAAATATAACCCGACTGCATATCAATAAACGGCAGGCGTTTAATGGTCAGGTTATGGTTGCGCGGGGTAACCTGGCGCACACCTTTGTCATCCATATGCTTGAGCAGACGGCAAACATAGCTGGAAATCAGATCGGCTTTTAATGTCCAGGATGCGTTGGTGTAACCGAATACCATGCCCATATTCGGCAGGTCTTCGAACATCACGCCACGGTAACTCATTTTTGTATTTGGCTTCAGCGGTTCACCGTCAATGGTTACCTGCATATTACCCAGCATCTGCACTTTCAGGCCGGTAGCGGTAATGATGATATCGGCTTCCAGTTTTTTACCGGACTTCAGCTGAATTCCATCTTCAGCAAAACGCTCAATATGATCGGTCACAACAGAGGCTTTACCCTGTTTAATCACCTTGAACATATCGCCTTCGGGTACGGCGCACAGACGCTCATCCCATGGCGCGTATTTCGGCGTGAAATGCGTCATATCGAAATCAGCCGGTAACTGTTTTTTTACTGTCCACTGCAGCAGTTTACGGGCCGCATTCGGGAAGCGCTTACAGAAGCGGTACAGACCAAGAGTAATAGAAACGTTACGGCCGCGGATAATGCGGTAAGCCAGTTTTTGCGGCAGAATTTTGCGCAGCAGGGCAACCATCGCATCCTGTTGCGGAACGCTTAATACATAAGAGGGTGAACGCTGCAGCATGGTGACATGAGCGGCTTTATCGGTCATCGCAGGTACCAGCGTAACTGCAGTGGCACCACTGCCGATAACAACAACGCGCTTGCCGCTGTAATCCAGATCTTCCGGCCATTGCTGTGGATGGATCACCTGACCTTTAAAATCATCACGGCCTTCAAATTCCGGTGTAAAGCCTTCTTCATAGCTGTAATAACCGGTACAGCTCAGCAGGAAATTACAGCAGTATTCTTTTTTACTGCCGTCGGCCAGCTCAACATCCAGAGTCCAGGTCGCGTTAGCACTGCTCCAGCGTGCAGCTTTTACTTTGTGGCCATAACGGATATGCGGATCAACGTTATTTTCGGCTGATGCTTCACGGATGTAATTACGGATATCGGCACCGTCGGCGATGCCTTTTTTATTGGTCCAGGGTTTGAATTCATAACCCAGGGTGAACATATCGGAGTCGGAACGGATGCCAGGGTAACGGAACAGATCCCAGGTACCACCGCTGGCGTCACGCCCTTCAAGGATTGCAAAGGATTTGCCCGGACATTCTTTTTTCAGGTGACAGCCGGCGCCGATACCAGACAGGCCTGCGCCAATAATCAGTACATCAAAATATTCAGTAGCCATGGTGATTTCCGCTTTTCAGAGGTGATCGTTATTGTTATTCGTTGTTCTGATGATCACTTTCTCTTATCGGCGTGTAAAAAAACAGGTGATCCCCTGTCATGTTTGCGGCTTTTATTTTCACTTATTCGGGGTTGGGTGGTGCTCCGGCGGTAATGTCGCAGTCTTTGGCCTGATCGGAAAGTAATGCTGTCAGGCGCCAGATCACCGCAGGAAACATCAGTCCCGGCGAAGCTGTAAAGCCTGTTGGCATGGGCTTTTAGCCGGGTAAGGCAGAGGCAGGAGCAGTAAACAGGGGAACAGCGGGTGAAACCCTGCCATCTGGCTTACGGGGGCGTATATGACGGAGGTAAGGGGGTTAGTTCAGGCCAAAGCGTTTCAGATTGATACGCCCGCTGGCACTGAATTCAACGCCTTCACCGTTCAGCAGCGCCTGCTGGCGTGCAGCAGCAGCGCTGCCTGGCGGAAAACTGAGCCGCCCCTGAGCGTTAATAACCCGGTACCAGGGCAACTGAGAGCCTTCCGGCAGTTGTGACAACACCCGCCCGACCCAGCGCGCCCGTCCGGGCATACCCGCCAGCGCCGCCAGTTGGCCGTAAGTCACGACGCTTCCGGCAGGAATGCCTGCCAGTGCGGTGTAGAGTCGTTCGTAGGAATCCGATTGCATGGGCAGATAATAACAGTCTCGCTTTATACGTGGGAGCAGAACCGGAAAAGTGGAAAGCTTTTTGCTGATACATCTGCTCATAACCAAAACTCTCAGCAAGAACGCAGAGTCACATGAAGGAGCAGAAACCTATGGATATGCGCATTCATCCCCAGTCCGGCAGCGTCAGCCCGTTACTGAGTCAGCAGCCACAGACAACAGCCGTTGCCGCCAGTGGCAAGGCATTGCCGGCCGATGGCTATACGCCCTCCGCCGAAATTCAGCAGCAGGCCGAAGCCCGTGATGAGCAACTGATAGCCACTTTACAGAGTCTGGATCTTGGGCTGCTGAAGCTGCCGGGGCCGGGCGATATCCGCAGTTTTGAAAAGCAGTTTAATCAGGCTCTGGCAGAGGCCGGTATCGACAACAGCCAGGAAATTGAATTGCAGATAGAAAGCGATGGCAGTGTGACGGTCGCAAATGATCACCCGCAGAAAGAGCGCATCGAAGCTTTGTTTGCCGAGCGCGAGTTACAGCAGGGGTTGGTGCGGGCGCAGATGGCGCAGACCTTCGGGAAAATTGGCGCCCTGCATGATCAGTGGCTGCAGAAACTGGCGGCGGGTATGCCCGAAGAGACGGCCAATCAATGGCTGGTAAATGCCACCAAAGCGGTAACGGCCGAGGAAAGTAATCTGAGCTGGAAAGGTGGGAAGGTGCAGGGCGGTGGTGAAGCCATTGCCCAGCACGAGAATCAGCAGTATCTGGCGGTACAGGCCATGGGAGCAGGCTGATGCCTGCCCGGTGCCGTCGTGGAAGTTAGTGAAGCAGCGTCAGTAGCGGTTCATCTGTAAGGCGATCATGCCGGTCAGTTGTTCGACTAATTCGCGCATCTGCGGCGCTCTTACCGGTGACATGCTGTTATAACTGATGCCGGTGGCAATGGCATCGGTGGTGGAATCAATCAGAATATACATTAACCCTTCGGCAATCAGACCGACGGGATTATCCGACTGATATTCATGGGTACTGTTGGAGTCCTGCTCTTCAACGCATTTATGTACGCCGATTTTTCCAACCGGGGTGCTGCTCCACAGCATCGTCCGTTGTGACATATCCCACAGCACCATGTTCAGTTGCAGGTTGGTTCCGGCATGCTGACAGCGGCTGCTGGTACGCTCGGCGTGTTTCATTCGTTGCCAGTCAAGAACGCGGAAGTCGATCAGATAATCAAACTGCTGTTGCTGATTTACCAGCAGGTTATTGACGACGGCAGAGCGCGCAGGCATCTCCGTGGTTTTAATCTCCTTATCGGCGCTGAGCGCTTCCTGTTGTTCGCTGTCTGATACTGTGGTGGTGTCAGCTGCAGCTGCTGGTTTAGTGAGAATAAAAGACGTGGCATTGGCGACATTGCGGCTGCGTTTAAGCTGGTCGGCCAGCGAGGTGGAAATTAAACGGATTAATTCAGCCTCGTCCGCATCGTCTCCTTTGTGATAACCGGCAATCAGTACTCTTTTATTATTGAAGGTAGAAGTAAAAAAAGCATCGCTGCGATATTCATCTTCCAGCGACACATAAGAGTAGGGCGTGGTGTTGGTGGCGCAGGCGGTGAGTAAAAGGCTGGCTGCCAGAACCATAAAAGCAGAGGCACGTTCTGTTAATGTCGGCATAAGTAAACTGCATCATCCATGAAATAAGATGATCCAGAATAAATACTCCGCTGCCGATAACCAGAGCCTTTATTGCAACAATACGTTGTTGTTAAGCAGCCAATTCATGGCCGCAGAAATATTTCTGTTTTATTACACTCAGCCGCCATAAAAAACGGCAGCCAAAGCTGCCGTTTTTTATTTTGCGGAAATATCCCCGGAGTAACCCGGGTTGGCGGATTACAGACGCAGACCACCGTCCACTTCAATAATACGGCCCGACATATAATCGTTTTCCAGCAGGAAAGCGACGGCCGAGGCGATTTCTTCCGGCTGTCCCATACGCTTGGCCGGAATGCCTGCGGTCATTTTTTCCAGTGCTTCCGGTTTCATGCTGGCGGTCATTTCGGTGGCGATAAAGCCCGGTGCAATGGCGTTGGCACGGATGCCGTAGCGCGCCAGTTCTTTACCCCAGACAACGGCCATGCTGGCAACACCGGCTTTGGCGGCAGAGTAGTTGCTCTGACCCATGTTACCGGCGCGGGAAATACTGGAGATATTGATGATGCAGCCGCCTTCGCCGCCGTTAATCATCTGTACCGCCGCTTCGCGTCCGCACAGGAACACGCCGGTCAGGTTCACGTCGATCACGCTCTGCCACTGCGCCAGGCTCATCTTGCTGACTTCGCCGTCTTTTACTTTCACCATCAGACCGTCGCGCAGAATGCCGGCGTTATTCACCAGACCGTGCAGACCGCCCATATCTGCAGCAATGGCGGCGAAGGTGCTTTCTACCTGTTCTTCATTGGCAACGTTACACAGGTAAGTGTTGCCGTTGCTGCCGGCCGCTTCGACCTGGCGTTTTGTTTCATCCATGTGACCCTGATCGAGGTCGATAATGGCAATCCGTGCCCCTTTTGCTGCCAGATAAACCGCCATCGCACGACCCAGACCCTGGCCCGCGCCGGTAATGGCGACCACTTTGTTTTGCAGATCCATACAGAACTCCTGAAATGTTGAAAAGGGGGTTGTTTGTTCGCCGCGGCCTTGCTGAAAACCAGAACTGCAGCCGGGACAGAGGGTAAACAGACGGTCAGATTATAGTCAGTTTTTGTCCCGTATTGACCTATTAGCGCAGGCGAAACATAAAAATCCGCCCGATTATACGCCGATAGCATGAGGCCGTGTTATCCGCTGATGGTGGGGGTGATGGTGGGCTTGATTCTGGGGCAGATGCTGGGAATCCGTTCACGCAGTGGTAGACTGCGCGTTTTCCCTGTTGCCGATGCACATGAGCGATAACTATTACACCGTTGCCGATCTGGCCGCTGAGTTCGGCATTACCCCCCGTGCCATCCGTCTGTACGAGAGCAAGGGGCTTATTACCTCGCGCCGCGTCGGACGCACCATGATTTACGATCACCGCCAGCGCGCGCGGCTGAAAATTGTGCTGCGCTCCAAACGTGTGGGCTTCTCGCTGGAAGACACCAAATCCTACCTCGATCTGTATGACGCCGACCGCTCCAATCCGGAACGTCTGCTGGGCTTAATGCATCAGTGCCGCACGCGTTTGCAGGAGCTGGAAGACCAGCGCCGCGATCTCGATGCCACCATCGCCGAGCTGCAGAACGTCGAGCAGGCCGCCGGTGCCGATCTCAGCCAGCTCGATATTGCGCCGGAAGAGGCGTACCAGCAGTTTCTGCAGCGCCTGCCATTGTCAGACGACCAGCCAGGCTGATCTTTTTCGTCACGATTTTTCCTCTCATAAGTGCAAATCTGTCAATCCGCTTGAGCGATTTGCACATTGACCCCCCACAGCTCCCCCCGGTAGTCTGAGTTACGTTAAGGTAACTCAGCGGCACTAGCCCCTGTTCCGGCCCGGCCGGAATACCTTGCAAGCTCACGACGAACGGCGGTTAATGGACAACAGCACCGCCGTAAAACGGGCACAAGCCTGCAGATAACAATAATGAGGGCGCAACATGACTTTACCCCTGTCCGGCATGCTGGTGCTGGATCTGTCGCGTTTATTGCCAGGACCCATGTGCTCGATGCACCTGCACGATATGGGCGCGCGCGTTATTAAGGTGGAAGACACCGGCGCCGGCGATTACACCCGCTCACTGGGCATGCCAAAAGGCTTTGTCAGCCCGGCGTTTCATATTCTTAACCGTGGTAAAGAATCCATCAGCCTCGACCTCACCACGGCAGAAGGTCATGAACTGCTGATGAAGCTGGTGGCCAAAGCCGACATCCTGCTTGAGAGTTTCCGCCCCGGCGTGATGAAAAAACTTGGTCTGGCTTATGAACAACTGAAAGCGGTTAACCCGCGGCTGGTGGTGTGTTCCATTTCCGGTTTCGGCCAGACCGGCCCCTGGGCTGAAAAAGCCGGTCACGATATGAATTACTGCGCCACCGCCGGTGTGCTCGATCAGGTCGGTGAAGCCGGTGGTGCGCCGACCTTAAGTAATTTCCAGATTGCCGATCTGGCCGGTGGCTCACTCAGTGCCGCCATGGCTATTTTAGGCGGCGTGGTTGGCCGCCTGAATTCGCAATTAAATGGCGGCGCGGGCGAAGGCTGTTACCTCGATATTTCCATGACCGACTGCACCTTTGCGCACAATGTGATTCCGCTGGCGACCATGAATTTAATGGGTAAATCATTACCGCGCGGACAGGACATGCTGACCGGTGCGCGCCCCTGTTATGGCATTTATAAAACCGCCGACGATCTGTATATGGCGGTGGGCTCGCTGGAGCAAAAATTCTGGAATCAGGTCTGCGAAGTTCTGGGTCATCCGGAGTGGCAAAACCGGTACTGGGATATGGGCGCCAAAGCCGAATTATTACGTGCTGAAGTGGCAGAGGTTTTTGCCTCTGAGCCACAAAGCCACTGGCGCGAAGTGTTTGCCGATACCGATTGCTGCGTCACGCCGATTTTAAGCCCACAGCAGGCGTTCGAGCATCCGCAGTTACTGGCGCGGGAAATGGTGCAGGTATTAACCACCGCCCAGGGGCAGAAAATCCGTTGTCCGGCACCGGCCATTCAGTTTGGCGAACAAAAACACATCACCGATAAACCCGGCCCGGAGCAGGGCGAACACACACTCAGCGTTCTGCAGGAGCTGGCATTGGCCGAGGCCGATATTCAGCAACTGCTGAGCCGCGGAGTAATCCGTCAGGCCGGACACGAAATGGCCACATCCACCGATAACAGTAATAACAAATCATCGACACCAAGCACCAAGGAGACCACGGTATGATCCCACGCAGTGTATTTACCGAAGAGCACAACATGTTCCGCGACAGCGTGCGCAAATTTATGCAGCGCGAAATTCAGCCACACTGGGAAGAGTGGGAAGCACAGGGTCATATTTCCCGTGAAGCCTGGCTGAAAGCCGGTGAAGCCGGCATTTTATGCACCCATATTCCGGAAGAATACGGCGGTGCCGGTGTGGATTTCCGTTATTCGGCTATTGCCATCGAAGAGCAGGGTTATGTGTTTGCTTCAGGCCCGGGTTTCTCCCTGCACTCCGATATTGTTGCCCCGTATATCCTGCATTACGGCAGCGAAGAGCAGAAACAGAAATGGCTGCCAAAAATGTGTACCGGTGAAGTGATTACCGCCATCGCCATGACCGAGCCGGGCACCGGTTCCGACCTTGCCGGTGTGCGTACCACCGCCACCGAAGACGGCGATCATTATGTGATTAACGGTTCCAAAACCTTTATCACCAACGGTCAGATGGCCGACCTCTATATTGTGGTCGCAAAAACCGATACCAGCGCCGGCGCCAAAGGCGTGAGCCTGTTTCTGGTCGAAGCCGACCGTGCCGGTTTCAGCCGCGGTCAGAACCTGAAAAAAGTCGGTATGAAAGCGCAGGATACCTCTGAGCTGTTTTTCGACAACGTACGCATTCCGAAAGAAAACCTGCTCGGCCAGCGTAACGCCGGTTTTATTTATCTGATGCAGGAACTGGCACAGGAACGTCTGAGCGTGGCCATTATTGGCGCCGCGGCGGCGCGTGCCTGCTACGACGCTACTGTTACCTACGTGAAAGAGCGTAAAGCCTTCGGTAAGCCGGTGGCTTCTTTCCAGAACACCCGCTTTAAACTGGCCGAAATCCGCACCGAACTGGAAGTAACCCAGTGCTACGTTGACCGCTGTCTGGAACTGCATTGCGAAGGCAAACTGAGCATCGACGCTGCGGCCTCGGTCAAACTCTGGGCCACCGAAGCACAGTGCCGCATTATCGACGAGTGTGTGCAGCTGCACGGCGGTTACGGCTATATGTGGGAATACCCGGTTGCCCGTGCTTACGCCGACTCGCGAGTACAGCGTATTTACGCCGGTACTTCTGAAATTATGAAAGAAATTATTTCGCGTACTATTTAAGCCTGTGCGCACAAGGAGTTTTTAAATGACTGATGCCTATATTTTCGACGCGGTACGCACACCGCGCGGTCGTGGTAAAAAAGACGGCGGCCTGCACACAGTAACACCGGTCAGCCTGATGTCGGGTTTATTGCGTGGCCTGCAGGAACGCCACGATCTGGATACTTCTCAGATTGACGATGTGGTACTGGGTTGTGTGGAACCGGTGATGGAACAGGGTGCCGATATTGCCCGTACCGCGGTATTAATGGCCGACTATGCACAAACCTGTGCCGGTACTGTGGTCAGCCGTTTCTGTGCTTCAGGCCTCGAAGCGGTGAATATGGCTGCCGCCAAAGTTAAAGCCGGTGAAGCACAGATGACCATCGGTGGTGGTGTGGAATGTATGTCACGCATTCCGATGGGTGCCGGTGGTGGCGCTTATTACACCGACCCTGCGGTAACCAATAAATTGTCGTTTGTACCTCAGGGTATTTCCGCTGATTTAATTGCCACCCTGAATGGTTTTTCCCGTGCCGATGTGGACGCCTACGCGGTGGAATCACAGCGTCGCGCCAAACACGCCTGGGATAATGGCTACTTTAAAAATTCCATTATTCCGGTGAAAGACCAGCTCGGTTTAACCCTGCTCGACCGTGACGAACATATGCGCCCGGAAGCGACGGTTGAATCGCTGGCGGGTCTGAAGCCATCGTTCGAAATGCACGGCGGTCTGGGTTTTAACGCCATTGCCCAGCAGGTGTATCCGCAGGTTGAGCGCATTAATCACGTGCACCACGCCGGTAACTCCTCCGGTATTGTTGACGGTGCTTCGGCGATATTAATCGGTACCAAAGAAATGGGTCAGGCGCTGGGATTAAAACCACGTGCCCGTATCCGCTCGGCAGCGTCTATTGGTTCTGAACCAACCATCATGCTTACCGGTCCGGCGCCGTCTGCGCGTAAAGCGCTGAAAAACGGCATGATGCAGGCTAGCGATATTGACCTGTGGGAACTGAACGAAGCCTTTGCCTCGGTTGTTCTGCTGTTTATGAAAGATATGAATATTGACCACAGCAAAATCAACGTCAACGGCGGTGCCATTGCCATGGGCCATCCGCTGGGGGCAACTGGTGCCATGATTCTTGGCACTGTGCTGGATGAACTGGAGCGTCGCGACCTGAACACCGCATTAATCAATCTGTGCGTGGGCGGCGGTATGGGGACTGCCACCATTATCGAACGGGTTTAAAAGCGCAGGCTTTGACAGATTAAAGGATATGTTATGACTACATTTACGCATGAAATCGACGCTCAAGGTATTGCGGTTTTAACCTGGGACGATCAGAACGGGCCGGTAAACTCACTGGCACAGAGTGCAGTAATTGCACTGAACGAAGCACTCGAAACTTTGCTGGCCAACGATGCGGTAAAAGGCATTGTATTAACCTCAGGTAAATCCGATTTTGTTGTCGGCGCGAATTTAAAAGAAATTCAGACCATGCCGCAAAATGCCGAAACCATTATCGGCTTTGTGCGCAGCCTGCATCAGATTATGCGCCGTATGGAACAGGGCGGTAAGCCGATTGTGGCTGCATTAAACGGCACCGCACTGGGTGGCGGTATGGAAATCGCGCTGGCCTGTCATCACCGCATTGCTGCCGATAATCCAAAAGCCGTGTTCGGTTTTCCGGAAGTGAATCTGGGTCTGCTGCCGGGTGGCGGTGGTACTCAGCGTCTGGCACGTATGCTGGGTATTCAGGCGGCGATGCCGTGGTTGCTGCAGGCGACTCAGGCCAAAGCGAAAGAAGCCAAAGCTGCCGGTCTGATTAACGACGTGGTTGCCGCGGAAGAACTGATTGCAGCGGCCAAACAATGGCTGCTGGATAACCCGAAAGCCTGTGTACAGCCGTGGGATGAGAAGAAATTTAAATTACCGGGTGGCGAAGTACAGTCACCAAAGGTAGCGCAGGTATTTATGGGCGCAGAAGCCATGCTGCGCAAGAAAACCATGGGTAATTACCTCGCACCACAGCGTATTCTGCAGGCCTTGTTTGAAGGCTGTCAGCTGCCAATTGATCAGGCTCTGGATGTTGAAGCGCGTTACTTTACCGAGCTGCTGCTGTCTGATCAGGCAAAAGCCATGATCCGCACCTTCTTTGTGGCGCTGCAGGATGCCAATAAACTGAAAAACCGCCCCAAAGGAGTGGAGAAAAAACAGTTTAACAAAGTCGGTATTTTAGGTGCCGGTATGATGGGTGCCGGTATTGCCTATTCTTCCGCCATGAGCGGTATGGAAGTGGTGCTGCTGGATACCGCGCAGGAATCCGCCGATAAAGGCAAAAGCTATTCTGAAGGCCTGCTGAAAAAACGTGTATCACGCGGCAAAATGGCGCAGGAAAAAGCCGATGCCACACTGGCACGCATTCTTGCCACCACTGATTATAACGACCTGAAAGGTTGTGATCTGGTGATCGAAGCGGTATTCGAAGACCGCGCTATTAAAGCCGACGTTACTGCCAAAGCCGAAGCCGTGCTGGGTGATGATGCTATTTTTGCTTCCAACACCTCGACCCTGCCGATTACCGGTCTGGCCGAAGCCAGCAAACGCCCTGAGCAGTTTATTGGTCTGCACTTTTTCTCACCGGTCGACAAAATGCCGCTGGTGGAAATTATTATGGGCGAAAAAACCTCGCAGCATACCCTGGCCTGGGCGCTGGATTATGTGCAGCAACTGAAGAAAACCCCGATTACCGTTAACGACAGCCGTGGTTTCTACACCTCGCGTGTATTTAAAACCTACGTGCTCGAAGGTATGGCCCTGCTGAAAGAAGGCGTATCACCGGCGCTGATCGAAAACGTAGGCAAACTGGCCGGTATGCCGGTCGGCCCGCTGGCGCTGAGCGACGAAGTTACGCTGGAACTGATGGACCGCATTGGCCGCCAGACCCAGAAAGACCTGGGCGACGCCTATGTATCGCACCCGGCTGACGAAGTGGTGCAGTACATGGTGCACGAAGCCAAGCGCATTGGTAAAAAAGCCGGTGTTGGTTTCTACGATTACCCCGCAGACCCACAAGGCAAAAAATCCCTGTGGAGCGGACTGGCAGAACGCTTCCCGCTGGCGGCTGAACAGCCATCGGTGGAATACGTAAAACAGCGTCTGCTGTACGCACAGGCGGTAGAAACCCTGCACTGTGTGGCCGAAGGCGTAATTACCCGCGCCCATGAAGTCGATATCGGCTCCATTTTCGGCTGGGGCTTTGCGCCACAGACCGGCGGCGTAATCTCCTTTGTAGAAACCATGGAAGGCATCGATACCTTTATCGCCAATGCCGACCAGCTGGCCGCCAATGTTGGCGACCGCTACAAAATCCCGGGAATGCTGCGGGAAATGGCGGCTGAAGGAAAATCCTTCTACGCCTGAGATGGTTGTTAGATTAAGCGTGAAATAAAAAAGCCTGCCGGGAAACCGGCAGGCTTTTTGGTTTTTGGTAACGCCGCAAGCAAAGGCGCGCGTTAGCGCGTCCAGCCCGCAGGGCGATTTTGCCTTGTCTTGTTAGCTGCTATACGAAGTGCAATAACAGCCTACCTATTGAATTAGTTAAGTCTCTGGCATAAATGGCAAGCCATTTGTTCGCATCTTTAGCGAAATGTGACTCACTAAAGCTATTCCGAGAATTAGCGATGCCATTAGTTAATGTTGGTATGGTATTAACAATTTCTTCCGGGAAATTACCCTTTGCCTTCAGCTTTTCTGAAATATCATTTTTCACCAGCTTTGACAGAGGAATTAAACTGGTTACGTGCGCTTGGTCAGGGATGTTCTCACGGACGTAAGCTTTGTATAAGCCTTCCAGGCATGTATATGCCAATGTAACTGCTCGGTTAAATTGCTGAGCATCAATGGCCTTATCAATATCTTTCAGAGATAAGTTAAGTTTCTCTGAGCTCCACAGTTTCTGTGGAATAACTGTTGTTGGTACCGCAGAGCCTCCGCCGAAAATAACTGAACGAACACCTTCAACTTCATCTTTAACGTAAGGCTCCAATGCCTCTATGAAAATTCGGAATAGCTGATACTTCTGCGGCTCTTCCAAGCTATTTATACTGTCCCAGTAGAAATCTTTACGTGAAGTACTTTTCCCTTGCTGATTTCTAAGCTGTATATATTGATTGTAGCTTGGGACGCTATCATCAACTTGCTGCGCCATTTGTATGAACGCAGAACCGCTATAGTAGTAATCACCATCAGTATTGATGATTTTAAATAGTCGGTTATATGCGGTAATCCAATTTACGGTCATATCTTCCTTCGGCAGCTAACGCTGGAAATAACCGGCTCGCTTTAGCAGCTTCCGGTTGATTGACTTGTTAGGCGAACTTACCATTGCTGATCCAGGAGTCGTGAGAACGGCAACTTGACTGGCGACGCCAAGAAAGCAGTTCCGTTGTTCGCTTGCTTTACAAACCAGACCGCAAGTCCCCACGTGTCTTCAACTCCTGCTCCCATGAAAGGAGGAATCCACATGATTTGAATTTCTCCATCACCTTCCCAGCCAGAGGATAGAAACTTGGCTCGAACTGCTTTCAAAACTTCGCTTTGATTAGGAATACCTTGGAGAACCGCAGCAGCGGCAGGCATGAATTCCAAGCAATCAATATGTTGGTACTCGTAAACTGAATACTCATCAATGACAGATGGATCGCTTATTTCCGAACGGATGATTTCAGTTGCCCAGTCGAACGTCTCAAAGTATGGGATTACAGGTTTATCTTCTTCGTCGGGCACTAGGCTAAGCCTATCCACAGCCTCACCTACAGCTTCAGCGACCTTAACCCAAATAGCTTCTCGCTCTGCTTCGCTACAAGATATCAGCGGGCTCGACGGTGCATTTGCGGCTTGAAACTACGAAATTTCTTTCGTCGCGTTAAAGGCGCATGGTTTCAAGATAACCGGTAAAATGGTGACGCCTTCTTCTTGTGCTGCTAAGAGCAGTGGAGGAAGTTCGTTTTCCACTACAAAGTCAGACGCAAGAAAGTCCGCTGATACTAGTAGCACAGCTACCGCGGTGCGTTCTAAGGCCCCTTCAATTTCTGTGCGCCATTTTTGGCCTGTTTTGATCTTGGTGTCGACCCAAAGGTCAACCTGCCCATTTCGCTCATAGGGCCTCAGGTGAACTTTTAGCCGAAGAAGATGCTCACTATCAGCGTGGCTATAACTAACGAACACTTGGGTGCGTTTGCCCATAAATTATCCTGTTTGCCTAACGCCGCCATAAATGGCGCGAGCTTGCGAGCGTCCAGCGACCGTAGGGAGCGAATTTAATGGCCTTGTTATCTGAGTAATTCACGGTTTGCAGCCTCAATTAGGTCGTAGCCTTTATTTTTAAACCAAATTCCAAAACAAATTGCGACTGCCATTAGGATTAGCAACACTATTAGAAAATCAGAACCATCAACAACTACCGCTATATAGTTTGAAATTTTTTCATTATCTCCCTCAAAGAGCGCCTTACCAAAATAAAGAAAAGGTGTTAGGAAACAAGAGTATATGACACTCTCTTGAAGTCTTTCACCTAATTTCACCAAAGACTCCCCATGGGATTTTTTTACTTCCGGTGTTCTAGTATGTATAGCCATATTTCTCTCTATGCCTTTGAGTCAGAGGGTCCTTACGCATAACGCCCCCAATAGGGGCCAAACGTAGTGGAACTAATTTTGTGGTAGAGTGAGCGCAGCGAACCACAAATTAGTGGAGCGTAGTTTGGTCCCTTGCTTGGGCTTGTTAAATGCATTTTCGCGACTCTCCCAAAACTCCCTTTTGGTGAAATTCGATGCCGTTCTCATCAAGGGCATTGTATATCTCCAATACATTGCCGCCTTCAAAACCAATGAGAAGCCGGGTCCATATTTCAACTTCTTTTTCTTCAATACTCATCTCGCCTCTGCCAATGGAAACAAACGACAATGTTTTTCCAATTGCGCTATCAAGCGACGACACTCCTTCACATACCCAGCGAACAGTTGAGCCTTCTAGAGAAAATGGAAGACATCTATCATACGCAATCGCCAATTCATCAAAATTCTTCCAAGAGATTGAAAGTGTTGCGTCATCAAATGATAGAAAAACTGGGAGATCCATCCAGAAATCCCACCCGCATTCATCCTCGCACCACAACTGTGCTAGCTCGTACCCACGCACCTTTCTGCCAATCAACGGCGAAAACTGGTTACGAATGAACTCAATCTTTTCTTCGATATTAGCTACATAGTTCATGAGCATTTAACGTCGCCAACACGGGCCGTAGTGTAGGCGCGAAGCACCGGAACGGAGGTCCGACCCCAGCTTGCTGGGGTTATCTTGGTTGGCTTTGTTAGGCATTTTTTGGCTCCAATGGCCACGGCTCACCTGGATGCTCTTTTTCCCAATGGTATTTAAAAAAATCCGCATCTTCCCAGGGAGTATTGTCGTATGCCCAGTTTACATGGCTGACAAAATTCATTAAACGGGGCGCACCATTGACTCCACCCAGGTCATCAAAGTTCTTGTTTATTGCCATCTGTACCTCGGGATAGCGCAAATCCCTCATACAATACAAAAGAATCCATTCAGTATATCTTTCTGGATGCAAACCAAGTTCAACAAAACACTCTTTGAAGATTTCCTCACTCTCTGGGTTTGACATTACGAAATCAAGAATCTCAAATAGCAATTCACCGAACTCCGGTGTTATTCCGTAATCCTTATCATCCTCTATCTGGACTCGATCACATAGAGCCCAAAATTGTTCTTTAATTTCCATCTCGATGTCTATTGGAATGCCTAACGCCCGGCACAGCGGCGAGGTAAAAATGGCGGCTTTTGTGCGAAAAGCACAAAAGGTGACAGTTTTGCCGATTCCGTCTGCTGCCGCTTGTTATGTGTTTTCATACTAACCAAATATCTCATTCTCGATTTCTTTATATACCTGAGTATCCTCGGTAATTAGCGGCGCTACAGTGTCCCTAAGAAATGCACACTTATTATTACCGCATTGAGTTAAACCAAGAATTCTTTTGACTTCAGTGAATATCTTTCCGCTTGCTGACTTAATATCATCTCTTGGATTACCACGCTCTACACTTTCCTGAATAGCTAAAGTCTTAGCTTCTATACACTCATCTATACGATCTTCCATCCCTGAACTAATACATAGTTTGCGAATTATTTCATCATCGAGTAAGTAGCATTCAATGTGTCTTCTAATAGAGGTCTTGATTCCCTTTTCCAAAAGTTCCTTTACTTCAGCGTCGCTTTTATCATCTCTATCTACAAACTTGATAATTTCTGAAGACTTCAAAATGCTGGAAACAATCTTGACAGATGTATTTTCTAAATTTTCTATTTCTGAACACGATCCCACGGAAACAAATGATGCGCTATGATATTTCTCACCTAAGACTTTTCCATAAATAAATGCATCAAAATCCTTGTATTTCCTACCTTGGCTGGTGCCTTCACAGAAAACGATTTTTTGAGGAGAAATTAGTTTTGAGAAATCAGCAAATGCCAAATCAAAGAATCGATCCCAAATAGCTTTACTGATCTGCGTTGGTTGAATAACTTCTGTAAGATCAAAATCTCTATTATCGAAATCAAGGAAAACTACAGTACCAGGATTTTCATCTTCAATATCCTCTGCTTCTTTGAGCATTCCGATTGAGTGGGTTGAAACCCAAAGTTGAGAATTTTCTGGGGTTAAATTGTAGAGTTCTCTCAGCACCTTAGACTGAAGCCTTGTATGCATATGCGCTTCTGGCTCATCAATACAGAATATCGCATCTGAATAAAAGCTCGACTTAATTATCATATCAAGCACCAAATCGAAAACTGACTTTTCGCCGGCTGATAGGTTTTTATAATGAAAATCTTTGGCTGACCCTTTTTCGAAATAGAAGCTTCCGTTTGAAAGTGGATCACCTATAGAGCTTAAATTTAAATCATCGAAAATATTAGACAGTGAACTTTTTATCTTTCCAACAAGTTCATTTCTTAGCTGTTCAACTGTCTTCGTATTGTTTGAAGGTTGATAAACACCAGCTAAAGTTTGAGCGACTAGTCGCTGATAGTTTTCAGAAACAGTTTGGTCGTTCTGCATTAAATTTTGAAGCTTAATTGTTTCCACGGGGTTATTCTGCTTATTTAGATTGGAAACAGTAAAGTCTGCCTCATTTCTGTAGGCAGTACGAAAATAGAACTTACCTTTAATTTGTTCTTGGTTTAACTGTTGATTATTATGGAATGAAATTTCTACTTTATTTTGTGAAATATGGCGCCAGTTTTGCGGACTGGATATCTCACCGTCGTTCTTTTCCAAATAGTCCTGAGCACCTAGATTATTAAAGCCCCTGAACTTATACCAGTGGTTTAACGCCTCAAAAAGAGATGTTTTTCCACTCCCATTCGGCCCGACTAAAACTATAAGCTTCGCGGTTTCAGGCATCCCCTTTAGGGTAAGGTTTGTAAACCGTTTAAATCGATTTAATTTGACTTCTTTTATCTTCACTATAACTCCCGACTTAAGGCCAAGTCTCACTAGTGCACATAACAGTTTATTCGTAGGCATGCTCATTAACACACCTAAGCCCTTATTTAGATTTCCAGCCTAACCCATTGTCCGGGCTGGAAACGTCATCGTTATTTTCTTTTTTGTCAGAATATAAACGCGCATGCGCACGTTTACCCTGAACCGTTCTTTACATTTTGCGCGTTATCACTTTTCGCAGAATCCTAAGTGATTGATTTTCTTGCCCTCTTTCTGGATCGAAGGTGTCAATCCGCGCATGCGCGTTTTGTTGCCGGAGCGTAAACGCGCATCAGATTCCACAAACAGTAAAATATACTGGTTGTTTGTACATTGTTTTCTCTGTTCATTTTCAGTGCTTTTTCGGCGGTGAAAATCGCTCAGGTCTGCTTGTATTCCAGACACGCTACCGCCCGTCCTTATAAGCGCGGGTCAGGAATAGCGTGGTTTTCTTATTCGGGATTGTAAGCGGGGAGGGCGTGTGTCCGGACGGTGTGTTCGTACGATATGGTGGCATCCCTGCGATGGTTTGAGATTACTGAAGTTCGGAGTTGGGTTCAATCTGTTGATAAATTTGGTTACAAGTGGCAAATGGCGACAGGTATTGCTTTGGCTCTTCCTGATAATGAAAGCGGTGGTCTGTGGGCGGTGCCCAGCCTACCTATCGGCATTTCAGCCTGAATTTATGTTCATCTGATGTCGCGGATAAGATCCGCTCCTACAGTGCGGTGTTTTTATAAGTGCTGTATTGCGAGGAGTCGCAGCGACGCGGAAATCTCTTTAAATGGCTGTGGATAGCTTAGGTTGATTGCCTCGCATGATGGTGGTGGTCACGGTGTTACCGCGGCTTAAAGCCGCTCCCACAACAGATAGCTGTTCCTGCAGTCTCGCGGGCATGGCCCGCTCCTACAATTCGGCGTTTGTTTCATATTCGGCTTTGCGTCTGAGTTTCTGCGTCTGCAGTTCACGGTATCGCGGATAAAATCCGCTCCCACAGTTGGGCGTTTGCTTTTATATAAGGCCTTGCGTGATTGATGGTTTGTGCGCCTGCAGGACGCCGGTTTGAATAATGCTGCGCCGGTACGTCCCGGCATGGATGCCGGGCGAGCGAATAGGGCCATGGACGGCCCATTATTCGCGCTACCGCGACCGCAGGATTATTCAGGGCGGATGAAGTCCTGCACAGCGAGAAGCGGGGAGTTTGCCCGACCGGCGTGAGGGGTAAGACCCCTCAAAGAGGTCATAGGGCCGGGCGGCAGCCTAAAAAGCCAGCCCGCCCAGCGGCCACAAAACAAACCAGCTATCGCGGCTGAAAGCCGCTCCCACAGGTCCCAGCTTTATCGCGAACAGAAGAAATCATTGGGCCGGGTGGCAGCCCAAAAAGCCAGCCCGCCCAGCGGCTGCAACTCAGAGCGCAATTCTTTCCTGAACCAACAAAGCGGCAGGCGCTACTACGCAGAGCGTCGTAGTGAGCTGTAGTAGCGAGCTGTGCTCTGTAAGAAACCTCCCCTCCACACGACTACCGGGTTATCTCAAAAAAAGGATAACGCTATGAACCGCTTTCTCACGACTTCATTTTCTGCAGCACTTCTGGCATTGGCTCTCTCGGGCTGTGGCGGAAACGACTCTGACTCTTCAGATAATGACCCGCAGGGTCAGGGTGAGGTGCAGTACAAACTGACCTTTACCACATTGTGGAATGCAGAGGATTTTCCACAGGGCTTTCCATCCAATCCGCATTTTTCGCCTTTGGTCGGCGCCACTCATAATGAGCAAACGGTGATCTGGCGACCGCTGGATCAGCAATCAAGCGCAGGCATTGAGCAGGTTGCGGAAACCGGTGGTACTTCGCTGTTCCGGGCTGAGTTACAGGAGCGTAAAACCCAGGGCTATGTGCAGAATATTCTGCTGGCCGGTGGTGGTGTGGGCAGTCCGGGCGAAACCGTGCTGCGCTTCCGTGCCAGCGAGCAATTTCCGCTGTTGTCGATTATCAGCATGATCGCACCGAGCCCGGATTGGTTTGTTGGCCTGCGTGATGTGAATCTGCGTGAGGGTGGTGAGTGGCTTGAGTCGGCGACATTTAATCTGGCGCTGTACGATGCCGGCACCGATCTTGGTGTTGCCTTTACCAGTGCCGACAGTGACGGTGGCGATGGCATTATCCGTCTGTTAAGCAGTGATGTCAGCGATACCGATTTTAATAACGGCGTACACCGCAGCAGCGGTTTATATGTCGCGACCATGCAGTTGCAGCGAGAGTAATAACAGCGTTGTTGCCGTATTTATTTACATACGCATAAAGGGAAGCGGTTTTTCATAAGTGAAATATTTATTCTGAAAAACCGCTTTGCGTCTTAATAAAAACGTACTTGCTGATTCAGGTCGCGGATAAGATCCGCTCCTACCATTCGGAGTTTGTTTTTAAATCCGGCGTTGCGTCTGAATGAACGCGGCATTTGTGCGGTGCCAGTCAACCAGGCAGGCAATCCGGTGGAAAGCACAGTACGGCCCGGAGCTTTTTCTTCTCAATGTTTTACAGTATCAAGCTCCGGGCGAGCTAAATGGCAGGAGCCATTTCAACAGCCGCAGGCAGGCCCGTAGGGCGAAGGGCAGGACGCCCGAAGTCATTGCTGTGCGGACCGGATTGGCCACGCAGTTGGCTGAACAGCACCGGACAGCCGCAAGAGAGAATCGGAAGGAGATACTTCTCCTTGCATGGGGCGCAGGGGCTCGCCCCGCATTGGCTTTAATTCAACTACAAAAGCCAGCCCGCGTAGCGGCAATAAGCCTTTCGACACACTCTCTTGAGTTTATCGAATGGCTCGCGGCTCAGGACGAGCAATATCGCGGCTGAAAGCTGCTCCCACAACTGAAAGTCGCTGCCACGACAGAAAGCCGCTTCACAACTGAAAGCTGTTTCTGCAGCCTCTCGGGCATTGCCCGTTCCTACTCAGTCGTATCGGTAAGGCTGCCCATCACCCCGGCAAACCATCCAGTTTGGCCACATCCTCTAAATCGTGATCCCAGTCGGCCTTACTCGCCATAAATAAATGCGCATTGGGGCGCATGCTCAGGCTGTTATCCAGACTGCCGGCGGGCACCACCAGTAACTGGCCGTCCATCTGCTGGGTGGGCAGGGCAGAGCCACATTCGCGGCAAAAACTTTTGCAATGGCGGCTGTTGGGCAGGTTAAACACCTTTACCTGTTCTGCGCCGCGATCCCAGTTCAGGGTGGCACTGGTGGAGAACAGGTTGGCGGCATGGGCCGAGCCGGTGTCTTTCTGGCAGTGCTGGCAGTGGCACAGGAAAAAACTCTGGAAGTCGCCGGTTACGGTGAATTGTACGGCGCCGCACAGGCAGGAGCCTTTATACGATGTGGTCATGGTTATCCTCCTTACCAGGGCCTGTCGACACTAATTAAACAGGCCTGTTATTGGCTAAAAATTTCTCAGACAAGGCGCTGAGAGTGTGGGATGTTCAGCACATCCCTGTGCCTCACCCCTTCGGGTTGGCACGCCAATCTGTTCCAGACAGATTGGTAACGGGTTAAGCGAACGAACAGCAACGCAGGATGAGGGATTTTTAGCCATAACTCTTCGGGCTGAGGCCAGTTTTCCTCATTAACTTCGTCGTTCGTCATTCATTTAGCCCGCTAATATCACTCCTCTCTCCTTGTTCTGAGAAAAACTAGCTCTCAGCAGGACCTATTTAATTAGTGTGACAGGCCCTAACTGCTGACCAGACTATCAGAATCCCTGATGCTGGTAAGCCTTGTAGTCGGAGGCATTTGGTGGATTAGCGGCAACGTCGGCGCTGGTTTCGGCCAGGCTGTTGAAAAAGTCCTGCAGGCTGCGCTGGCGTTTTACCTGTTCAAACACGGCGCGGATTTCGAGCGATTGCAGTGAGAAATAATGCAGCCACTGTTTTAAGCGGTCGGTCTGGGCTTTTTCCGGCAGGTGTGCGAGGCAGGGTATTAATGCCTGCATCATCTCCAGATGCTGCTGCCAGTGGTGGGCGTTGTGACTAAGTAAGCCATGGTCAGCTTTAATCTGCAGCGCTAAATCGGGCACGGCGACTAAACCACGGCCAATCATAATAAGGTCGGAGTGGCTTTCGGCCATGCACTGACGCGCCTGCTGTGGCGTCCAGATTTCACCGTTGGCAATCACTGGGATGTCGGTTGTTTCTTTTATTCGTGCAATCCAGTCCCAGTAGGCCGGTGGTTTATAGCCTTCGGTTTTGGTGCGGGCATGAACGGTCAGCCACTGTATGCCGCCGGAGGCCAGCGCACGGGCGTTGTCCAGCGCCAGTTCTTTATCGGCAAAACCGAGGCGCATTTTCGCGCTGACCGGAATATGCGCGGGCACGGCCGCGCGTACGGCGCTGGTAATGCGCGCGAGTAAATCCGGGTATTGCAGCAGTACGGCGCCGCCCTGGCTTTTATTAACGGTTTTTGCCGGGCAGCCAAAATTCAGGTCGATGGCGGGGGCGCCCAGCATGGCGGCTTTGCGTGCGTTGGCGGCCATTAATTCCGGATCGGAGCCTAATAACTGCACATGCACCGGTGTGCCGGCGGGAGTTTTGCCGCCATTAAGCAGTTCCGGGCAATAACGGCGGAATACTTTGGCCGGGTACACCTGTTGGGTTACGCGGATAAATTCGGTCACGCAGTGGTCGATGCCGCCGACGCGGGTTAACAGGTCGCGCAGGTGGTGATCCATCAGCCCTTCCATCGGTGCGAGGGCAATATATGGACGGTCTGCGTGGGTGCTGAAAGGCAGTTGGCCTGTAAACATGGCGGCGGGTCTTGGTGATCGGGCCGGCATTATAGCGGTGGCGCTGTGGCAGCTCCAGCGCGGGGCCCTGCGGCAGATCATTTTCTGACCGGATGGTCAGCTCAGGCTGCACCAGATCTGGGCTTAAGTCTGGAGGGCTGCAATACCTGACGCGGGTCAGGATTGGGGGGGATCTGGTTGCGCTGGTATAGCCTTTTCAGTAATCTACGTCGGTTTTGCCGCCCAGCCCGGAAGGTGATTTTGTAGCCGTGTGGCGGGTGGGGAGCACAGAACCAATCATTCAAAGGAGCCCCTGATGTCAGAGCCTAGTCTCGTATCACAGGGTTTGGAGCTGATGATTTTCGGTATGGGCGTGGTATTCGTCTTCCTGACGATGCTGGTGTTCGTAACCGGATTCATGTCCAAGCTGGTAAATAAACTCGCGCCTGAGCAGGAAGTTGTCGCCGCCCCCGTGCGTGCCGCCAAGCCTCAGGGTGTGGACCCGCAATTGCTGAAAGTACTGTCAGCAGCGGTAAAAGAGCATCGCGCGCGCCAAAAGTAGCGAGCGATATAATAACAACCCAAACGTTTACAACGTTAACGGAAGAAAAGGCCATCACCCATGTCCGATTCTAAGAAAGCTTTAGGAATTACCGACGTCGTTCTGCGCGACGCCCATCAGTCCATTCTGGCTACCCGCATGCGCATTGATGACATGCTGCCAATCGCTGCAAAACTTGATCAGGTTGGTTACTGGTCTCTCGAATCCTGGGGCGGCGCTACGTTCGACTCCTGCATTCGTTTCCTCGGTGAAGATCCGTGGGACCGTATCCGCGAATTCAAAAAAGCCATGCCGAACACCAAGCACCAGATGCTGCTGCGTGGTCAGAATCTGCTGGGCTACCGCCACTACGCCGATGACGTGGTTGAAAAATTTGTTGAACGCGCTGCCACCAACGGTGTTGATGTATTCCGCGTATTCGACGCGATGAACGATCCGCGCAACCTGGAAACCGCGTTAAAAGCGGTTAAAAAACAGGGTAAACACGCGCAGGCCACTCTGTCTTACACCACCAGTCCGGTACATACACTGGAAGCCTGGGTAAGCCTGGCCAAGCAGATCGAAGATATGGGCGCAGACTCTATCGCCATTAAAGATATGGCCGGTGTGCTGACCCCTTATGCTGCTTTTGAACTGGTTTCCCGCTTAAAAGCACAAACCGACCTTGAAGTTCAGCTGCACGCTCACGCGACCGCTGGTCTGTCGGATATGACCATTCTGAAAGCTGTAGAAGCCGGTATTGACCGTGTGGATACCGCTATTTCTTCTATGTCCATGACTTACGGCCACACCGCCACTGAGTCTGTGGTTGCTGCACTGGCAGGTACTGAGCGCGATACCGGTCTGGATCTGCTGCTGCTGGAGGAGATTGCTGCTTACTTCCGTAACGTACGTAAGAAGTACGCCAAGTTTGAAGGCGCCCTGAAAGGCACCGACAGCCGCATTCTGGTGGCTCAGGTTCCTGGCGGTATGCTGACCAACATGGAAAACCAGCTGCGCGAGCAGGGTGCTTCTGACAAGTTTGATGAAGTACTGAAAGAGATCCCGCGTGTGCGTGAAGATCTGGGCTTTATCCCACTGGTTACTCCTACCTCTCAGATCGTGGGTACCCAGGCGGTGCTGAACGTACTGAGCGGCGAGCGTTATAAGTCTATCTCGAAAGAAACCCAGGGCATCCTGAAAGGCGAATACGGTGCAGCCCCTGCGCCAATGAACGCCGAACTGCAGGCCCGTGTTCTGGATGGCGCTGAAGTAATTACCTGCCGTCCGGCAGACCTGCTCGAAAACGAGCTGGACAAAGTGATTGCTGATGTTGAAAAACTGGCGGCCGAAAAAGGCTTCAAGCTGGCTACTGACAAGATCGACGACGCCCTGACCTTCGCCATGTTCCCGCAGGTTGCGCCTAAGTTCCTGGCCAACCGTGGCAACCCGGATGCCTTTGAACCGGCTCCGAAAGGCGACGCTGAAGATACCTTCACCATCACCGTCGATGGCAACGAATACGTTGTTAAAGTCGATGAGGGCGGCGATGTCACTCAGCTGGCGGCTGTTAACGGCGCACCAACTTCACTGGGTGGTGCTGCGCCAGCCGCTGGTGCTGCTCCGGTTGCAGCCGGTGGCGGTGATCCGGTGGGTTCTCCACTGGCGGGTAACATTTTCAAAGTGATGGTTCAGCCTGGTGATCAGGTTGCTGAAGGTGATCTGGTGATCATCCTTGAAGCCATGAAAATGGAAACCGAAATCCGTGCACCGAAGGCAGGCACCATTGGCAGCGTAAGCGCTAAAGAAGGCAGCGCTGTCAAAGTGGGCGACACTCTGTACACAATCGGGTAAGGAGCTGTCATGCATAGTCTGATTAACCTGTGGCACGATACAGGGCTTTATCATATCGAGCTGGGCCAGATCATTATGATGCTGGTTGGCTTCGTTATGTTATTCCTGGCCATTAAGAAAGGCTTTGAGCCTTTGCTGCTGCTGCCGATTGCCGTTGGTACGCTGATGGTAAACATTCCGGGTGCGGGTATGGGCTGGTCTGCAGCCGAAGCCGCTATCCGTGGTGGTGATGCGGCGCTGCTGGCGCAATTCCGCGAGCTGTTTGGCCTGGCGGCAAATGCCGACATCGGCGCGATGCTGGAGGCTTATCACCACGCTGGTGTGGCCGAATACAACAAAGCGCTGAGCATGGGCGCGGCGGCCGGTTTTGAACACGGCATGCTGTACACCTTCTATAAGGTCACTATTGCCAGTGGTGTTGCACCGCTGCTGATCTTTATGGGTGTGGGCGCTATGACCGACTTTGGTCCGTTACTGGCAAACCCTAAAACCCTGCTGCTCGGCGCTGCCGCACAGTTTGGTATTTTCGGTACGCTGTTCGGTGCCGTGTGGATGACCGATATCGGCCTGATGGACTTCACCATGCAGCAGGCGGCGGCGATTGGCATCATCGGTGGTGCTGACGGCCCGACCTCGATCTTTATTGCTTCCAAGCTGGCGCCTGAACTGCTGGGTGCAATTGCGGTTGCGGCGTACTCTTACATGGCACTGGTGCCGCTGATTCAGCCACCAATCATGCGGGCGCTGACCTCAGAGAGCGAGCGTAAGATTGCCATGAGCCAGCTGCGTACTGTGAGCAAAGCCGAGAAGATTATCTTCCCGATTGCGGTACTGGTTCTGGTGGCACTGTTGCTGCCTTCTGCAGCACCGCTGCTGGGTATGTTCTGCTTCGGTAACCTGATGAAAGAATCCGGTGTGGTTGAGCGTCTGAGCGATACTTCGCAAAACGCGCTGATCAACATTGTGACCATCTTCCTCGGTCTGTCTGTTGGTTACAAAATGAGTGCCGATGCCTTCCTGAATGGCAGCACGCTGGCCATTATTGCGCTGGGTCTGGTGGCTTTCTGTGTGGGTACTGCAGCCGGTGTTCTGATGGCCAAACTGATGAACAAGCTGAGCAAAGAACCTATCAACCCGCTGATTGGTTCTGCTGGTGTATCGGCTGTACCAATGGCCGCCCGCGTATCCAATAAAGTGGGTCTGGAATCCAACCCGCAGAACTTCCTGCTGATGCACGCAATGGGCCCGAACGTGGCTGGTGTTATCGGTTCGGCGGTGGCTGCCGGGGTGATGATTTCCTACTTCGGCTAAGCATTATTGCGGGCTTTGCCCGCCATATGCAGCCAATAAAAAACGGCGTCTGTGCTACACAGATGCCGTTTTTTTTATGCCTGTTTTTTATGCCTGTTTTTTTATGAACGGGTTTAACGGGTATTTATACCGTTGCCGTGCGGGTGCCAATGCTCAGATAAAACGCCTGCAGTGCACTGTGCAGACGTTCGGCCAGATCCGGCCGGGCAACAATGCCGCTGCTGTCTAGGTCGCTGCCCAGTAATGGCACGGCCAAACAGGCCTCCTCAGCCAGATGACCTGACATCGTGGTAATGACTTCACGCAGGGCTGCCTGTGCGTGGGAAGCGCGTGGCGAGGTATTCACCAGCATCACCGGCATATCGACAAATTCAGGGCCACTGACCAGCCAGTCGAGTGCGTTTTTTAATACGCCGCTGATGCCGTGGGCGTACTCGGGGCTGGCAATAATAAAACCATCGGCTTGTGCCGTTGCCTGTTTAAAAGCATCCACAGCTGCAATGCCGCTGTCTTCAAGGTCGGGATTAAACAGCGGTAAATCAGCCATCATGTCGGCGCTAACAATCTGAATATGCGCCGGTGCCAGTTGTTGTAAGGCTTCAATCACCGCGCGGTTATAGGATTGCCGGCGCAGGCTGCCACACAGCGCCAGCAGCTGAATAGTATGCATCAGATAACTCCTTGTTCTGGTGACGACAGTATATCGGAGCTTATGCCTGAGTCAGGTCTTTAAATTCTGATGATTTAACATTATTCAGCCATAAAAAAACGGCGTCTGTGTTTGCACAGACGCCGTTTTTTTATTCCTGCTGACTGAAGCTGAAATTACTTCAGCTTCAGCGTGCTTAGCGTATGTTCGCGGATGCTGTTAAGCAGGCCTTCGTTGGTTTTCAGATCTTCGCCATAGGACGGAATAATCTCTTTTAACCGGGCTTTCCACTCACTCTGCATTTTGTCTTTAAAGCAGCGTTCCAGTACTTCGATCATCGCCTGTACCGATACCGATGCCCCCGGAGAAGCCCCCAGCAGAGCGGCTAAGCTGCCGTCTTTGGCGGCGACCAGTTCGGTGCCGAATTCCAGCTTACCGCGGCCTTCTGCATCTTTCTTGATGACCTGTACACGCTGACCGGCTTCGGCCAGGGTCCAGTCTTCATCTTTGCAGCTCGGGAAGTAACCACGCAGGGTTGCTACGCGGTCTTCGTGTGACTGCATCACTTCGCTGATCAGGTATTTGGTCAGATCCATGTTGTTAATGCCAACCGACATCATCGGCAACAGGTTGCTGATGCTGACCGATTTCAGCAGGTCGAGCTTGGAGCCTGCTTTCAGGAACTTGGTGGTAAAACCGGCATAAGGTCCGAACAGCAGGGCAGGCTCGCCATTGATGATGCGGGTATCCAGATGCGGAACCGACATCGGGGGCGCACCGATAGCGGCTTTACCATACACTTTGGCGTGGTGTTGGCTGACGATGGCCGGGTCTTTACACACCAGCCACTGGCCGGAAACCGGGAAGCCGCCATAGCCGTTGGCTTCGTCAATACCGGAAGCCTGCAGCAGTGGCAGAGCGCCACCGCCGGCACCGAGGAAGACGAATTTGGCATTAATTGTTGAAGCTTTGCCGCTCTTGCGGTCATTAATGCGGACAAACCAGCTGCCGTCGTGGGAATGGTCAAAATCATCCACTTCATGGTTCAGCAGCAGGGTGAAGCTTTCTTTTTCCTGCAGGCGTTTTACCAGATTGCGGGTCAGTGAGCCGAAGTCGACATCGGCACCGTGCAGCACACGGGTAGCCGCCACTTTTTCGGACGGATCGCGTCCGTCCATCACCAGTGGCATCCACTCACGCAGCACCGCCGGGTCTTCGCTGTATTCCATCTCTTTAAACAGATGGTGAGCGCTCATTTTGGCATGACGCTGACGCAGGAAAGCAACGTTGTCTTCGCCCCAGACAAAGCTCATATGCGGTGTCGGGTTGATGAACTGGGTAGGTTCCGGCAATACGCCGTTTTCCACCATGTGCGCCCACAGCTGCAGCGACACTTCGAAGTTGGCGTTGATCACCAGCGCGCGGTCAATGGCAACGTTGCCCTGAGCATCTTCGGCGGTGTAGTTGAGTTCGCAGTAACCTGCGTGACCGGTACCGGCGTTGTTCCAGCCGTCGGTACTTTCGTGAGCCACATGGTCCAGACGTTCGACCATGGTGATTTTGAGTGATGGGTCCAGCTTGGTAAGCAGGGTTCCCAGAGTAGCACTCATGACCCCGCCTCCGACGAGGAGCACATCGACCTTTTGTATAGTCATGGATTTCGCCTTTAAATCAGAAAATCAAAATCTGCGTGCATGCCAGACAACTGGCGTCCCCATGGGCATCGGCTTATAGCCTTATGGCCTGAACTCTGCCGGGACTTGTGGCCGGGGCAGCGGGGAAGGATAAATCGACGCTTTATACACAGCGCCCTAACGGCTTACAACCGCTAATGAGACAGCTACTACTAATGTATATTCCAGTCGCCGGGGCGCTAACTTTCAAGCGCTGCGCGGGTTTATCCCGTGACTTTCCGTACTGGCTGAGCACTGGTAGCAGGCATCGTCATGCACAAAATCAGTTACCAATCCGGCCATAGCTGGGTATGACGGTCACCGCCGGAGAAGCGGGCGGCAGAACAACGGATGGCGGGGTAAGGAGTGGCTGTGCCGGGGCCGGCTTCCGCTGACTGGCTGAAACAGATTGGTTGCCGCATAGGGCAAGGTGTTTCAGCAGGAATGTCAGTTTCCGGAAGACCTCGGTCTTACCACAAACACAGCGACGTTTAAGGCCGCGAAAAATACCGGAAACGGCCTGCATGGTCAAACCATTGATCCTGCAACAGGTTGTTCTTTTGTGCCAGATCAAGCGGGCATTTACGCCGCAGCAACTACACTGACAGAACATACATCAGTGCGGAGTCACTATGCTGCGGATAGCAATTAACGGGTTTGGCCGTATTGGCCGCAATGTTTTACGGGCGCTGTATCAGTCGGGTTTCCGCGAGCAGATACAGGTGGTGGCGATCAACGATCTGGGCGATGCCGAAACCTGTGCGCACCTGCTGGAGTTCGACTCAGTGCATGGTCATTTTAATGCCGGTATCCGTCTCGAAGACGGCCTGCTGGCGCTGGGGGACGACGCCATTATTCTGCTGCGCGAAGCCGAACCGCTGAAGCTGCCCTGGGGCGAGCTGGATATCGACATCGTGCTGGAATGCTCAGGGCGTATGACCAGTGCGGTGAAATCCATGGCGCATCTGGATGCCGGTGCCGGCAAAGTGCTGATTTCAGCGCCGGCGGAAGATGTCGATGCCACGGTGGTGTTCGGCGTTAACGATAACGTGCTGCAGGCCAGCGACCGCATTGTCTCCAACGCTTCCTGCACCACCAACTGCCTGGCGCCGGTGGCGCGGGTACTGCACGAGCAGTTCGGCATTGAAGAAGGCAGCATGACCACCATCCATGCCTACACCAACGATCAGCACCTGCTCGATCTGGGGCATGATGATCTGTATCGTGCGCGTGCGGCTGCATTGTCGATGATCCCGACCCGTACCGGTGCGGCCAAAGCCATTGGTCTGGTACTGCCGGGGCTGGATGGCAAAATTGCCGGTATGGCGGTGCGCGTGCCGACCGCTAATGTGTCGCTGGTGGATCTGGTGCTGCGCGTACACGACACGCCGTCGCGCGATGAAGTGAACGCGGTGATGCGCGCTGCCGCAGCGGCCAGCAGCGTACTGGACTATAACGACCGTGCGCTGGTATCGGTCGACTTTAACGGCAATCCGGCGTCTTCCATCTTTGATGCTAACCATACCCATGCACAGGGCCATCTGCTGCATGTGATGGCCTGGTACGACAATGAATGGGGCTTTGCCCACCGTATGCTGGATACCGCACTGGCGATGAGCCGCGCCTGAGTTATCCGCTGCCGCGGCGGTTTCTGGCCTGTGCAGGCCCGTAATCGCCGCTGGCGTAACTTGCCCGCCTTAATCTTGACCCGCCGCAACCCCTCCTGCCTGCAGAAACGGCACACTGAACAGCCTAATTTCAGGACGAAGCTATGACCCTTGCCCGCGACCGCAAAACCGCCGATCGGCTTGTTGATGACCCCACTACTATGGCGGCCAGTCAGCTTGCTGTGGCCGAGATTCGCGCCCGGCTGCAGGCACCGGAAGAGGGTCTTAGCAGCAGCGAAGCCGCAACACGGTTACAGCAACTGGGCAGCAACAGTCTGCCGCAGGCACGCGGACGTTCGTGGTGGCAGCGCTTATGGGCACAGATCAGTAATCTGCTGATTCTGGTGCTGCTGTCGGCGGTGGTGATTACCGCGCTGCTTGGCCACACCCTCGACAGTGTGGTGATTCTGGCGGTGGTGATTTCCCAGGCGCTGATCGGGCTGGTGCAGGAAGGCCGTGCAGAACAGGCGCTGGCGGCTATCCGCCATATGCTGGCACCGGCGGCCAGTGTGATCCGCGATGGTCACAGCCAGCGCATTGCCGCCGCCGATCTGGTGCCCGGCGATACGGTGCTGCTTGAGCCCGGCGACCGGGTGCCGGCGGATATCCGTCTGGAACGTTGCCACAGTCTGAGTCTGGATGAGGCCATTCTGACCGGCGAATCGCTGGCGGTGGAAAAACAGCCAGAGGCTCTGGCCGCTGCTAGTGCGCTGGGGGATCAGACCAATATGGCCTTTTCCGGCACGCTGGTGGTGCGCGGTACCGGCCGCGGCGTGGTGGTGGCGACCGGCAGCCGTTCAGAAATCGGCCGCATTTCAGGCTTATTGCAGCAAACAACCGGCTTACAAACCCCGTTACTGGCACAGATGGATCGCTTTGCGCGGCTGATGGCAACGCTGGTGCTGGCCGGTGGCTTACTGATTCTGCTGCTTGGCCACTGGCTCAGCGGGCTGCCATTTGCCGATTTATTTATTGCCGTTGTCGGTCTGACGGTGGCGGCTATTCCGGAAGGGTTACCCGCCATTCTGTCGATTACCCTGGCCGTGGGGGTGCGGCGTATGGCCAAACGTCAGGCAGTGGTGCGGCGCATGCCGGCGATTGAAACCATTGGTGCGGTGTCGGTGATCTGCTCGGATAAAACCGGCACCCTGACACGCAACGAAATGATGGTGGCGGCCCTGGCCTGTGGCGCTCATTACCGCCAGGTGCGTGGCGATGGCTACGCCCTCGATGGCGGACTGGATAAACCCTTACCGGAAGCGCTGCAGACCCCCCTGATGCTGGCGGCGGCACTGTGTAACGATGCCAGTCTGCAGGCCGCCGAAGGCGCGGTAAAAATTCACGGCGACCCGATGGAAGCCGCGTTACAGGTACTGGTGCACCGGCTGGATGGTGACCCGGTTCGTCTGGCGCAGCACTGGCCACGGCGTGACGAAATTCCCTTTGATGCCGAATACCGCCTGATGGCGACGCTGAATCACAACCATCAGGGGCGGCATGTGCTGTGGGTAAAAGGCGCGCCGGAAGCGCTGCTGCAGCGTTGCCGCCAGCAGCTGGATGACGCCGGTAACAGCGTGGCTCTGCAAACCGGATACTGGCTTGAAATGATTGAGCGGCTGGCCGCCGATGGCCAGCGGGTGCTGGCTCTGGCCTGCAAAGAATACAGCGGCAGTGAGCTGGAAATGTCCGACCTGAATGAGCTGCAGCTGATCGGTCTGGTCGGTTTAATGGACCCGCCACGCGCCGAAGCCATCGTCGCCGTGGCTGAATGCCATGCTGCCGGTATTGCGGTGAAAATGATCACCGGTGATCACGCGCTGACCGCCAGTGCCATTGCGGCAAGGCTGGGGCTGAGTAACAGCGGTGAGGTACTGACCGGCAAACAACTGGACGAGCTGGATGATCAGGCGCTGCAGGATTGCGTCGGGCGGGTGAATGTTTATGCCCGCACCAGCCCGGAACATAAGCTGCGGCTGGTGCAGGCGCTGCAGAGCAGCACTGATCTTGGCAATGATCGCGGGAATGACCGTGGCAATCAGCGCGCTAATGATCAGGGCGGCGCCGTGGTGGCGATGACCGGCGATGGCGTGAACGATGCGCCGGCACTGAAAGCCGCCGACGTAGGCATTGCCATGGGACACAAAGGCTCACAGGCGGCGCGTGAAGCCTCGGCGGTGGTGTTGCTGGACGACAACTTTGCCAGTCTGGTGGCTGCGGTTAAGGAAGGCCGCACGGTTTATCAGAACCTGAAAAAAGGCATCGCCTTTATGCTGCCGATTAACGGCGGTGAATCCATCAGCCTGGTGGTGGCGCTGTTGCTGGGGCATACCCTGCCGATTTCAGCGCTGCAGATTCTGTGGGTAAATATGATCAGCTCGGTGATTCTGGCCATGACTCTGGCGTTTGAACCGGCCTTACCCGGCATGATGCAGCAGCCACCCCGTGCCCGCTTCGAGCCTCTGCTCAGCCGGCGTCTTGCCTGGCAGGTACTGAAGGTGTCGTTGCTGTTTCTGGCCGGTATTTTTGCCGCCTGGCACTGGGGGATGGCGCATTCCGGCAGCGAAGCCTTTGCCAGTACCGTGGCGGTAAATGCGCTGGTGGCGATGGAGTTATTCTATCTGTTTGCGGTGCGTTACCCGCCGGGGCAGGCCATCAGCTTACAGGGTTTTAAAGGTACGCGGGTGATCTGGGCGGCCATTGCGGCGCTGATTGTGATGCAGTCTTTATTTAACTGGCTGCCGCTGTTTCAGCGTACCTTTAACAGCAGCGCGCCGGATATTGCAGCGCTGCTGGTGGCGGCGGGCTGTGGCATCGTACTGTTACTGATACTGCAGCTGGAAGGCTGGGTGAGCAGGCGCTTTCAGGCCCGCTGATCTGATAACCGTAAAATGGTCTTCACTACCCGTAAGCGAGAGTCAGTTCTGCAATATTGGTTTTTATTCGTGCAATAATGCGCGCTTTCCATAAGTCGTTGTTTTCTTATGTTCAGTCGTTATTTTCCTTCATCTTCTGTCCGGTTTCCGGCTGTTATGGCTGTGTGTGCCCTTTCTCTGCCGGGGCTGACAGGTTGCGATAGTGACACTCGGGCCGATAAAACCCCGCAGGTAAAATCCGCTGCTGAACCGCGTCTGGGCTTCTCGGCCCTGCCGCCGATTCCGCAACTGCATGAGCGTGCACTGGTTGAAGGACAGCTGATACTGACGGCAACAACGGTCGACTGGTCTGGTTTTCGGGTGCAGTGGCTGTTTGATGATGAACCTGTGGGTGAGGCGGTAAGCGTTGCAGCTGACGGCCACTTCCGCCTGCCGCGACCAGTACAGGATGCTCCGGCCGGACTCTGGGCTGAAGCCTGGTCCGGCGCTTACCGTTTACGTGGTCGCCCGGACGAGCACGGGCAGTTGCAGCTCAGTGCTCTGAGCACTGCCCGTGCGGCCCTCAGTAATGGCAGCCGTGCCGAACCGGCCAATCCACAGCTGGAACCTCTGCATAATATTCTGCATGCCGTCTTGCTGGAGGGTATCAGTGACGGTGCGGATACAGCGGCGGCTCATCCTGCCGGACCGCTGCTGACGCACTATCAGAGCAGCTGGCAACTGGCACAGGTGCTGGCGCGCAGCCCGGTACACCGTATTGGTTTTCAGCTGCGTCATCAGCAGGCACTGGCCGACAGTTTTGCCTTGCTGCATCAGCGGCCGGATTTTGGCCATGGCGATTTATCTGAACAGCAACGTATGGTGCGCCTCGACCGCTGGGGCACCCCACTGCGCTGGCAGCACCGCCCGTATCAGGAGCAGGCCTGGGGCTGTGTCGATTACCTGCAGCTGGGACAGCGCTGGCTGGTCAGTGAAGAATCGGCCACCGCGCTGACTCTGAATGCGCTGCAGCAGCGTCTGGATGCATTATCGCAGCAGCATTTCTGTGGCCAGGATCAGTGGCGCCTGCCGACGGTGAATGAATTACACAGCCTGATTAATCATGATAATGGCGGCTGGGCGTTTCCGCTCAGCCTGCCGTTTGCCGGCAGCGATATTTACTGGGTTCAGGATGAGCAGGGGCAGGCACAGATTTTTGATCTGCAGCGCAACAGGGTTATTTCTGATGGTAAGCAGGCGCACTGGCTGCCACTGGTGGTAAGAGGCGAGGAATATTCCATGCGCTCGCAGAGCCGGCGCTCAGTCAGCAGTAACCGCTCGGATATGTTTATGGATTTCTCTGTGCTGCAGGCGTTGTATGGGGTTGCATTTCCCGGTGCAGATAACGATCAGCCGGTATCTGACAAGGATCAGCAGACGGATGATGTCTGGCTGCAGGAATCCTGTTCCGAGTGTCACTCTGATCCGCAAACCGAACCGCAAACCGACCCTTAAAGCCGAAGCGTAAATCCGGCTTAATCCGGCTTAATCCGGCTTAATCCGGTATCGGTTATATCAAAGCGCGCAGGTCAGATAAGCGGCTTCGCCATAGACGCTGATTCTGGCCTGCAGCTCCGGCTGCTGTGACAGCGGATGGCGGTTATGAAAACCATAACGCTGCCAGAACGGCACCGAATTCTGAATGGCAATCAGGCTGGTCTGGGTAAAACACCGCGCTCTGGCAGTATTAAAAAATGCCTCCAGCAGTGGTGAACTTAAACCCAGGCCGCGCGCGGAGGGATCAATGGCTAAATCATGCAGATACAAACAATCAGCCTCCGGTGGCACGATAAAATCATCGGCATCCAGCGCGGGTGGCTGTTCTGTGCGGATTGGCAGGGCAAATAAATAGGCCAGTAATTTTCTGTTTTCTTTTATCTCTGCATCACTATTGTTGCCCGTATCTTTAATAATGTCGTTTTTATCTTCAACAACAAAAGCACAGCCGGGTGCCTGCTGTAATTTATTAATAAAAGATTCGGCTCTCTCAGGTTCGATGCTGGTGTAGCACAGCGCCTGAATGCGCAGAATTTCCGGAATATCGGTTATGAGAGCGGGGCGTAACGAAGACATAAAACAGCGCAGTGATTAAACAATCGGCCATGTTAGCGGATGGGGTATTTTTTGCCAGCCTATAAAACAGGTGTCAGATAATACAGCGAAAAATACATAACCTGGCTCCCACGCGGAGTATCACCTGGCTCCCACGCTCTGCGTGGTAGTCTTTGCCCGGAGTGCATTCCCACGCGGAGCATGGGAACGAGTTATACGGAGCATGGGAACGAGTTATACGGAGCATGGAAACGAGCTACGCGGAGCATGGAAACGAATTAAAAAAAAGACCTCAGCGGCGGGCCGCTGAGATCTGTTTCTGTATTGTGCAAGATACAGATATCAGAGAGTGATCAGTGCCAGTTCGGCATCCCGGTTCAGAACCGTCCACCAGGTATTTTCGCCGGCATCGTAGCCTACCAGTGGTTGATTGGCGCATTCTGCCGGGCGGACCGGTGGCGTTTGCAGGTAGCTTTTCAGCCAACGGCCAGCGGTTACACAATTGCCGCTGGTCAGGGGTTGCCATTGGCTGGCTTTCAGGCTGGCAAGCTGAGCATTATCAGCGGTCAGATTTTCTGCCCCTTTAAATTCAACCGCGTAAGCGTCGGCAACGGCATCGCTGATATTCCAGCTACGGGTTGCCGTCGCTGGCAGAACAACCGGTGTTTTAGCGGATGATGCATCGGTGGTCGAACCGGGCAGGCCTGCGTCTGTGAGGATATCTTTGGTTTCACCATAATCGCCCTGATAAACGCCGGTCTGGTTTTGCGTACCACTGACAATCAGAATATCGGACAGGGTATCAGCGGTTGCCGGTGTCCAGCTCAGGGTTACATGCTCTTTCAGATCAATAGTGGTTTCCGGGATATCCAGCACATTATCAACGGTATTAGGAATAATCCGCTGTTCACCGTTCAGGTTAGGAGTCCAGCTCTCATGAAACTGATACATCCACTGATACGCCAGGCGGGTAAGATCGGTCAGCGTTTCTGCGCGTGAAAAACCGGGCATATATTCCATATCCCGGCCACGGGTATCGGTACGGTTAAAGGTGTTATTCACACCACCGGCGAGGCGTGCCACAGAGCCGTCATCTGCCAGACAAATATCCGTGATGTAATCTGGCTGGAAAACCATTACCGAGCGGGTGCCGTCAGGAATGCTGTTTGGATACACCACGGTTTCACAGCGGTTGCCGGTGCGGGTGAACTGATCATGCAATTGCCAGTCGGCGGTAAAGGCCTGATCACTGTTATTGCTGGTGGCGGTATGTTCGGCAAAATATCCCTGATAATTAACCCGGTCGTTATCAAAATGCAGCAGCCCGGAATTTACGTCAAAGTGGGTTGAACCACCGCTTTGGGTTGCATTTTTCTGCGCAATAATCATCTGCACCAATTCACGTTCGCCATAGCGGAATTCGTAGCCTTTATAGGATGCATTGCCCGCCATGATCTGCGTGTAAGCGTTCATCCGGTAATTACCACCGGAAGGTGTTGAGCCGGACGGAAAAGTGGTTTGCGCTGTATCTTTGGCAATTAATGAGCGCTGATATTGATGCTCATGCCCTTGTACATAAATAACATCGTGTTGTGAAAACAGCGCACGGATCTGATCAGCAACAGCATATACCCAGTCATCGTCTTTGGTGCCTTCAACAATCTGTTCGCGGGTGAGGCCGTATTTTGCACCAATCAGACCATCGTGGCTGGCAACCACCACGTGGTCGACTTGCCCGGCGGTTTTTTCTAATGTTTCTTCAATCCAGTCGATAGCAATCGGCAGGTTGTAATAAGCAAGGCCGATAACCAGAACATTTTCGCGCACGACATAATAATTGATCCACTCGTAGCCTGGCATATGAACCGCATCTTCAGGAATATAATCCCGCATTGTTTCCACCCAGGCGTGGGTGTAGCTGTAGTTCATTTCGTGATTACCCATAACCGGTAAAAACTCCATACCCTGATCACGATAGGTTTTGGCTACGGATGTCCATTCCTGCCATTCAACGGCCGATCCTTTATCGGTCAGATCACCTAACGCAATAACCATATCAGCGCCTGCCGCTGACTGATGCTTTAATACTTCACGCAATGGGTGCAGGGCTACATGGGCCTGGCCGGAGGCATCACTGCCACCCTGAGTGTCAGGCAGCAGGCCAATGGTAAAAGGTTGGTAGTGTTTTTCATCGACAACGACGGCGGTGGTGTCCGGTTTATTGGATGAATCGTCATTACAGCCAGTCAGCAAACTGCTGCCTATCAGCGCCAGCGGGATAAGTAAGTGGGGTGATTTCACAGGTGGACTCCTTCTTAATTGAAGGACGCATTGAGAGGCTTGTTTATTAATATGGCGTGACAGTTTTAATATAAACAAAATCTCAGCGAAATAATGTTTTCTTCAGGTTTCAAATGGTTTCAGAATGGCTCCGTTAATGGCTTGCTATTATTTCTAAGCAGATGGTTTTTTTATTGAGCGGGTCGGTAGTATTTCAATCCGGTCATTAATGGCCGTTTTTTTACTGGAAATCACCTGATTGTTAAGGGTTGATGATGATATTAATAAAAAGCATGCAAAATTCCGGAACAGTATTTTTCGCAGATTTTCTGCAATAAAACGCCGCAGTGCATATTACTGCAATATAACTTCAGGCGTATATTGGCGCATCCGTACGCTGAGTGGTTCGGCTTATGAATTATTTGCCTGCAACATACCTGTGAGCGCCTGTTTCAGTAAACGGGCCGCATAACCCGGGTTAGCTGCCGGGGCTGTGGTGGCCAGCTGGTAACTGCCCTCGATACTGGCGATCACAAAGGTGGCGATATCTGCCGTTTGTGACGGGCTAAGCGTTACGCCATTCTCTGCCGCCGCCTGCTGTAATAATTCGCTGAGCTGCTGGCTGTGCTGGCGGATAATCTGCTGATACAGCGCGCGCACTTCCTCAATACGCACAGCCTCTGCGCCAATAATGACCCAGGCGGTTACCGCCTCCGGGTTGCTGCCATCACCTAACGCCAGTGCGGCGTCGATATAGGCATCGAGCTGTTGTTGGGCATTCCCGGCGGCGTCTGCCAGCAGGGTAAAACGCTGCGCGGCCTGCTCGCTGATCTGATGAATCAGCGCAATCAGAATCTCCTGCTTGGTTTTGAAGTGATAATGAATCAGCCCCGGCGATAAGCCCGCCGCTTTGGCAATGCTCTGAATGGAGGCCTTTTCGTAGCCCTTGTCGGCCATGGCCTGCATCAGGCCGTTGACGATTTCCTGGCGGCGGTGCCCGGTATTGGAAGGTCTGGCCATGGTGGGTCCCGGATAAGTATTTTGGTTATTCAACCAAAATACTTGACGACAGGGAAGTGGATAACCTATCTTGGACTTAAGTTGGTTGACCAACCAATTTATAAGGTGTGACTGGCAGAGCGAAAGCGCCAGAGAGAACACGCCAGAGAGAATGGTAAGGAGAACAGCGATGCAACAACTCAGCGAGCAATGGCAGCAACAGGCGCAGCAGTGGGGGGCCGACAGTCAGGCCTGCCAGCAGGTGTTTAACCTGCTGCAGAGCAGCTACAGCGGCGCGCAGCGCTTCTACCACGGCATTGGCCATATCCGGCAGATGCTGGAGCTGGCGCAGCAACAGCGCGCGGCGATAGCAGACTGGCCCGCGTTCTTCTTTGCCATCTGGTTTCACGATCTGATTCAGCAGAACAAAGGCAATAACGAAGAGCTGAGTGCGGCACTGGCGCGTGAATATCTGCAGCCACTGGCGGTTCCTGAAGCGGTGATCGCCAAAGCCGAACAACTGATTCTGGCAACCCGAACTCATCAGTATCAGGCTGACAGTGATGTGCAGCTGTTTATGGATATCGACCTGTCGATACTGGCCGCGGAACCTGCGGCTTACCGTGCTTATGCCAGCCAGTGCCGCAAAGAATATTTTCTGCCCGACTTTGTTTACCGCTTTGGCCGCCGGCGCTTTCTGCAGGAATTTTTAGAGCGTGAATGGATCTTCTCCAGCCCGTATTTCAGACAGCACAGCGAGCAGGTTGCCCGCGCCAATATTCACTGGGAACTGGAGGAATGGTTATGAGCCTTTTTAAAAAAATCAGCAACGGCTGGCAGCGCGCGGTTAATGGTAAAGCGGTGAGCGAGTCTGGTTTACAGGAGATAGTGCCGAAGAGTGCGCAGGAGAGCGTGCAGTTCACTGACAGCAGTATGCATATAACCCAGGGCAATTGCGGTGAGCGGGATATTGCTTACAGCGCCGTAGAACAGATCGACATTATCACCACTGATCAGGGCCCGTGGCGGGAAGATGTCTGGTGGTGTTTTTACCTGAGCAATGAAGAGAAGCCGGTGTATTTACCGCAGGGCATTAAAGGGGAAGAGCAGATACTGCTCGTGCTGGAAAAGCACTTTGCCGGTATCGATTTTCAGACGTTTATTATGGCTATGGGCTCCGCAGATAATGCGGTGTTTAATCTGTGGCGACGGGTGGAAGGCTGAGCATCTGGCTCCCACGCTCTCATCTGGCTCCCACGCTCTGCGTGGTAGCCCGGGCTGGCACAGTTGCATTACCACGCGGAGCATGGGAACGAGAAAAACAGCGAGCAGCACAATAAGCTATAAACCGTAATGCACAATAAGCTATAAATTGTGATGAACATCTGTCTCCCACTTTCTGCGCGGTAGTCTTTACTTAACATCTGGCTCCCACGCTCTGCGTGGTAGTCTTGCTGAGCCAGTTGCATTCCCAAACGGAGCGTGGGAGTAAGCAAGAAACAAGGAGTGTTTCATGGGCCGCAGTCGTTACAAATTTATTTATCCCGATCAACCGCATTTTATGACCCTGACGGTGCAGGGGTGGTTGCCTGTCTTTACCCGACCTGAGTCTGTGGACATTCTGCTGCAATCGTTTCGCTTTCTGATGAATGAAGGTCTGCGCATTCACGCCTGGGTTATTCTTGAAAACCACCTGCACCTGATAGCCCAAAGTCAGCAGCTTGATAATGACATCGCCCGGTTCAAATCCTTCACCGCCCGTCAGCTTCTGGGTTACTTACAGCAGCGAAAAGCCACGACGTTGCTGAACCAACTTCAGCAACTGAAATTGGCCCATAAAACCGACCGTCAATGGCAGTTCTGGCAAGAAGGTGTTCATCCTGAATGGAGCGGCAGTTCGGACATGATGAGACAAAAGATCGAATATATTCATCAGAACCCGGTCAAGCGGGGTTATGTTGATCACGCCGAACACTGGCGTTACTCCAGTGCCAGAGACTACGCAGGTAGCGAAGGATTGCTGGCGGTGGATAAAAGCTGGTGGTCAGAATAGGTCTGACTGGCTCTCACGCTCATCCGGCTCCACGTTCATCTGGCTCCCACGCTCTGCGTGGTAGCCCTTGCTGGCACAGTTGCATTCTCGCGCAGAGCATAGGAACGAGAAGTTACTCCGCCTTTACCTCTGGCTCCCACGCTCTGCGTGGTAGCCCTTGGTGGCACAGTTGCATTCCCACACGGAGCATGGGAACGAGAAGTTATTCCGTCTTTACCTCTGGCTCCCACGTCCTGCGTGGTAGCCCTTGCTGGCACCGTTGCATTCCCACGCGGAGCGTGGGAACGAGAAGTCACTCCGTCTTTACCTCTGGCTCCCACGCTCTGCGTGGTAGTCCTCTTGGCGAGGGTTTGGCCTGTTATTAGGCTGGACAATCAACGCCTTTCCGTTAGGATGCGTTAATAACTTTTTTAATATCAACAGGGATGTCTGATGGAACAGGAAAGCAGCCTTTGGCCGCTGATCATAGTTGCGGTCGTTTTTGGCCTGCCACTTTTGCTGGCGTTTATTTCCCGTGTACGCCGTATTCGCATGCAGCGCGAACGTGATGCTGCCGTTGCCGAAGCGAATGAACTCAAAACCAAATATGGCCCCATCCTCGATGTCGAGGGGCATGCCGCATCCATTCTGGCGGATGCCCAGCGCTTGCGGCAGGAAGCCGACCACTTTGCGCAGCAGACGGTTGATGCCCGTGAAGGAATTTTACAGACCAGCCGTCAGGAAGCTGAGCAAACCGCCGCTGCCATTGTAGGAGAAGCAAAAGAGCGCAAGCGCAAAGCAGATGAATTTGCTCAGAAAACAGAAGAAAAACGCGACTCAATTATTACGCTCGCCAAAGATCAGGCTGATAGTTTGCTGCGTAATGCCCGTGAAGAAGCTCAGCGTATTGCTGGCGATGCCTTAGAAGCCAAAGAAAAAGCCGATACCTATAAAGCAGCAATTACTGCAATGCGTAATCAGATCGAAGGTTATCGCGATGATTACATAATCCCCAATCACACTGCGGTTGATGATCTGGCCGAAGAATTCAGCCATAAAGAAGCCGGTGAAAAACTCAAAGAAACCCGCCAGACAGTAAAAATGCTGGTGAAAGAACAGCAGGCGGCAACCTGTGACTATGCGGAGATCAATCGCCGTACAACAGCCATTCACTTTGTGCTGGATGCCTTTAACGGCAAAGTGGATTCGGCACTGTCCAGAGTTAAACACGATAACTACGGCAAGCTGGAGCAGGAAATTAAAGATGCCTTTGCTCTGGTTAACAATAATGGCGGCGCTTTCCGTAATGCCCGCATTGAAGCTGTATATCTTAAAACCCGTCTGGAGGAACTGCGCTGGGCTGTAGCAGTGCAGGAGCTGAAGCGTCTTGAACAGGAAGAGCAGCGGGCCATTCGTGAACAAATGCGCGAAGAAGAAAAAGCCCGCCGTGAAATCGAAAAAGCCATCAAAGAGGCTGAAAAAGAAGAGCGGTTGTTAGCAAAAGCGCTGAAAGAAGCAAAAGCCCAGTTGGCGGCTGCACATGGTGATGAGAAAGCGGAGTATGAAGCCAAGCTGGCTGAACTGCAGGATAAGTTGCTGGCGGCAGAAGAACGTGGCCAGCGTGCCATTTCCATGGCCGAGCAAACCCGTCGGGGTCATGTTTATGTGATCTCCAATATCGGCAGCTTTGGCGAAAACGTCTTTAAAATCGGAATGACCCGCCGCTTAGAGCCGCTGGATCGGGTGAAAGAGCTGGGTGATGCCTCAGTACCGTTTGAATTTGATGTGCATGCCATGATCTTCAGTGAAGATGCGCCAAAACTGGAAAAAGAACTCCACCGCCATTTCGATAAGGATTCCGTTAACAAAGTGAATCCGCGCAAAGAATTCTTTGGCGTATCGCTACCAGTTATCCGGCAGAAAGTCGATCAGATGGGCATGAAAGAAGTGCACTGGACTATGAAGGCGGAAGCAGCGGAGTATCGGGAGAGTTTGGCGATTACGCGTGAAGCAGAAGAAGTTGTAGCGTAGCTGGCTTCCATGCTTCGTGTGCTAGCCCACGCTAGTACGTGGGAATAATAAATCACCATGCTCCTTCCCCATTTTTGCGAAAACCAGTACCTTATATCTAGATGGTGAAGTTGAGTTTTCTGTTATCAATTGATCATTAATGTGGGTGCCCGATAGTACAGGTCGTACATTAAAGTGGATTTCCAGATAGTCCATGCTCAAATATAGTGGGTGTCTCGGTAGGGATTTTAAAATGGAGAATGCATGATACAGCTTAATGTTGACGGCATTGGATTTGTTAGGGTTGATAGCTGGGATGATATTGAATCTATCCCTGGATATACCGAAGATCTGCATATTTCAGACGATGAAAAACTCAGTGAAGTCATTGGTGTTTATGATTTTCCTCTTAAAATTAGATGTGGGATATCTACATGTCATCAACAGCATAATAAAGGTTATATTGTCAAAACAGTTAGCGGCTCTGTTACTAATATTGGAAATGTTTGTGGTCGTAAGATATTTAACGTTGAATTTAAGGAGAAGAAAAAAATATTTGATAGGGATTTGGCTGATTCTGGTAATAGAGAGAAATTATGGTTAATAAGAAACCAGCTGGATGGATATGATGAAAGGTTGGCTGGAGTTCTCGATGGGAATGCGGGCGCGGTAGCGCTTGAAAGGAAATTGAGAGCATTTAAAGGATCTAACTATCGGATTCCTAGGGAGGTGGGAGATTTCTTAAGGAGTGCAGTTAGAACTAGAGACTCGGTGATTTACCACAGTAGGGTTGCTACTGCTGATGAGGTTGCCATAGAGGAGGCTCTAATCGGAAGGCGTGTTCAACGCCCATATTATGTTAGTGAGCCTATATGTGTAGTTGATGGGATTGAATCTTTGCATGGAGATAGTGATCTCAAAAAAATACTTATTAGCGATTTGAAAGTGAATTTTTCTCGATTACGTGAAATGGATATTGATTCTGCTACGTCTAAAGAGTTGAAAGATATGGCGTTGTGGTCGGGAAAGATTGAAGAGCTTTTTGAGAAAGCTGAAGTTGCTATTGGTTATTGTAGAAGGTTTCTAGATAAAAATAATTTAAATAAACTTTTAAATATTGAGTTGAAACGTGGTAAGGACCGTGAGCATTTTGTCTCGGTGATTAAAGAATCATCTATTTGAATTTGGCGTTAAATTCTTGAGCAATAAAAAGCCCGCAATTGCGGGCTTTGATGTTTTATATCGTCCACTGCATTCCCACGCGGAGCGTGGGAACGAGAAACAGAGCGTGGGAACGAGGAGATGGTGCGCAGTGCGCACCCTACGAATTACTCTTCGTAATTCTCAATCGCCGGACAAGAGCAAATCAGGTTCCGGTCGCCGTACACGTCATCAATACGGCCAACGGTTGGCCAGAATTTATGTGCGCCAAGTTCTTTAACCGGGTAAGCGGCCAGTTCGCGGCTGTACGGACGATCCCATTCGCCGGCAATGACCGGTGCGGTGTGCGGAGCGTTTTTCAGCGGGTTATTTTCCGCATCCAGTTCACCGCGCAGTACCGCGTCGATTTCACCTTTAATGCTGATCATGGCGTCGGCAAAGCGGTCGATTTCGGCTTTGGATTCGGATTCGGTCGGCTCGATCATAAAGGTGCCCGCAACCGGGAACGACATGGTCGGCGCGTGGAAACCGTAGTCCATTAAGCGCTTGGCGATATCCACTTCGGTAATGCCGCTTTCGGCTTTCAGCGGACGCAGGTCAACGATACATTCGTGCGCTACGCGACCGTTCTGGCCGGAGTACAGAATCGGGTAGTGGGCCGATAAACGCTTAGCCAGGTAGTTGGCTTTCAGCAGTGCGTTCTGGGTCGCACGGCGCAGGCCTTTGCCGCCCATCAGGGTGATGTACATCCAGCTGATGGTGAGAATGCTGGCGGAGCCGTATGGTGCAGCCGATACCGCACCATTGCCTTTGGCTTCGTTCTCCAGCGGGCGTACCGCGTGGTTGGCCACGAATGGCGCCAGGTGTTTGGCGACGCCGATAGGGCCCATGCCCGGGCCGCCGCCGCCGTGTGGAATAGCGAAGGTTTTGTGCAGGTTCATGTGCGATACGTCGGCACCGATAAAGGCCGGCTGGGTAATGCCCACCTGTGCGTTGAGGTTGGCGCCGTCCATATACACTTGGCCGCCGAGGCTGTGTACCAGATCGCAGATTTCACGCACGCCCTGTTCGTAAATACCGTGGGTCGACGGGTAGGTCAGCATCAGGCATGACAGCTGGTCGCCGATTTCTTCGGCTTTTTTCTTCAGGTCGTCAAAGTCGACGTTACCTTCGTCATCGCAGTTGGTGACCACAACGCGCATCGAGGCCATTTGCGCCGACGCCGGGTTAGTACCGTGGGCAGAGCGCGGAATCAGACAGACGTTACGGTGACCTTCGCCACGGCTCTCGTGGTATTTCTTGATCGCCAGCAGACCGGCGTATTCGCCCTGCGCACCGGAGTTCGGTTGCATACAGATGGCGTCAAAACCGGTAACGGCTTTGAGGTAGTCGTCCAGCTCGGCAATCATCTGTTCGTAGCCAACGGTCTGTGACTTAGGCGCGAACGGGTGAATATTGGAGAACTCAGGCCAGGTGACCGGAATCATTTCGGTGGTGGCGTTCAGTTTCATGGTGCAGGAACCCAGCGTGATCATGCTGTGGTTCATGGCCAGGTCTTTCGACTCCAGACGCTTCATATAACGCAGCATTTCATGCTCGGTATGGTAGCGGCTGAAGGTCGGGTGGGTCAGGAAGGCGGTGTTACGTGCCTGACCGGCGTCGATGCTGTTGGAGCCGTTGGCAACAATCTGCGCATCCAGTGCGTACACGTCCAGACCGTGACCTTCGCCAAGAATAATATCGAACAGTTCCTGAACGTCGGCGGCGGAGGTTTTCTCATGCAGGCTGACCCCCAGAGTGTTTGCTGCCATACCCAGAGCGGCGTCGTCGCGCAGGTTCACTTCACGCGCTTCGGCACGGGCCAGAACCGCGGCTTTGTCGCTGGCGTTAAAGGTCAGGGTGTCGAACCAGTGGTTGTTGACCAGTTCAATACCGTTAGCCTGCAGACCTGCAGCGAGAATATCGGTTAAACGGTGAATACGGCCGGCAATGGTCTTCAGACCCTGCGGGCCGTGGTATACGGCGTAGAACGAGCTTAAGTTGGCCAGCAGCACCTGCGCAGTACAGATGTTGGAGTTGGCCTTCTCGCGGCGGATATGCTGTTCACGGGTCTGCAGTGCCATACGCAGCGCAGGTTTGCCCTGAGCGTCGATAGAAACACCGATAATACGGCCGGGAATATTACGCTTGTAAGCATCGCGGGTGGCGAAGAACGCCGCGTGCGGGCCACCAAAGCCCATCGGCACGCCGAAGTGCTGGGCGTTACCCAGAACGATGTCGGCACCCATTTCGCCCGGTGCTTTCAGCATCACCAGCGCCATCAGGTCGGTGGCCACCGCAGCCAGTGCGTCTTTGGCGTGCAGGGCGGTAATCACATCGGTGAAGTCACGTACATCACCGTTTTTACCCGGGTACTGGAACAGGGCACCGAATACATCGGCGTCGGCAGCGGCATCCGCCGGGCCAACCAGTACGTCCCAGCCAAAGGCTTCGGCGCGGGTTTTCACCACGTCGATGGTCTGCGGCAGGCAGTTTTCATCGATGTAGAAGGTGTTGGATTTGTTTTTCTTCACCGAGCGCTTGGCCATCGCCATGGCTTCGGCAGCGGCGGTGCCTTCGTCCAGCAGCGAGGCGTTGGCCAGTTCCATGCCGGTAAAGTCGATCACCATTTGCTGGAAGTTGAGCAGGGCTTCGAGGCGGCCCTGGGCAATTTCCGGCTGGTAAGGGGTGTAGGCGGTGTACCAGCCCGGATTTTCCAGCACGTTGCGCAGAATCACCGGCGGAATAATGGTGTCGTGGTAACCCAGACCGATGTAGCTCTTAAAGATCTTATTTTTCGCCGCCAGCGACTTTAAATAATTCAGCGCATCGTATTCGCTTTTACCGTCGGCAATGTCGAGGAAAGGCGGGCGCAGAATATCAGCAGGCACGATTTCGGCACTCAGGGCTTCCAGCGAGTCGGCACCAACGGCAGCCAGCAGAGCGGCTTCTTCGTTGCTGTCCGGGCCTGCGCCATTGGAGGCAATGTGACGGCCGATAAAATTATCGCGTTGTTCCAGATCTTTAAGAGACAGTGTGGTCATGGGAGAACTCAAAAAAGTTAAGCTGGTGAGGCAGTGCTGCTAACGGAGTTAACAGCACGTCTTAACGGCACTTCTTAATCACTGTGCCTGCGCTGCGGCAGGCGCCAGTGGTGTCGTCTTACTCGCAGGCAGCCGCGTAAGCGTCGGCGTCGAGCAGGTTGTTCAGGTCGTCGGCGTTAGCCAGTTCCATTTTGAAGAACCAGGCGTTGCCGTACGGATCTTCGTTAACCATTTCCGGAGTATCAACCAGCGCGTCGTTAACGGCGATGATTTTACCGGCCAGTGGCGCGTAGATGTCGGAAGCGGCTTTCACCGATTCAACCACGGCGATGTCCTGCTCGGCTTCCACTTCGGTACCGGCTTCCGGCAGTTCAACGAATACCACGTCACCCAGCTGAGCCTGGGCAAAATCGGTAATACCGATGGTTACGGTGCCGTCGGCTTCGAGACGGATCCACTCATGGGAAGTCACGTATTTCAGTTCGGCTGGGATATTGCTCATGTTGATCTCCACTCAAAAATAAAAAGCGTAAAACGAATTCGTTAAGGTATCAGAACTGCTGCTTGCCGTTACGGACGAATGGCAGCTTAACCACGCGTGCGGGCACTAATTTACCACGCATTTCCACCAGACACTTGTCTGCGGTGCCAACCGGTACGCGCGCCATGGCAATGGAATACTCCAGACTCGGGGAGAAGGTACCGGAGGTGATTTCACCTTCGCCAACGCCCTCAACCACAACCTTCTGGTGCGAACGCATCACGCCGCGCTCTTCGAGTACCAGGCCAACCTGCTTCAGCGCCTGCTGTGGGTTAGCTGCGCGCTCAGCTTTTTCGGCTTCCAGTGCGGCACGGCCGATAAAATCACGCTCTGCCGGTTCCCAGGCAATGGTCCAGCCCATGCCGGCCTGCAGTGGCGAAATGCTTTCGTCCATATCGTTGCCGTACAGGTTCATACCGGCTTCCAGACGCAGGGTATCACGTGCGCCCAGACCGGCCGGAGCAACGCCGGCATCCAGCAGCTGCTGCCAGAAATCAGCCACTTCGGCTTCCGGCACCATGATTTCCAGACCGTCTTCACCGGTGTAACCGGTGCGGGCGTAGAACCACTCGCCTTTGCCTTTGCCCTGGAAAATTTTCAGGCTGTCGATCAGTTCGGCGGCGTCGGCTTTTACCTGTTTTACCAGCTCAATAGCTTTCGGGCCCTGCACGGCAACCATCGCCAGTTCCGGGCGTTCGGTCAGGCTGACTTCAAAGCCTTTGCTCTGACGTGACATCCACTCCAGATCTTTTTCGCGGGTGGAGCAGTTCACCACGGTGCGGTACCAGCCATCCATCTTGTAGACGATTAAGTCGTCGATCACACCGCCTTCGTTATTCAGCATGCCGGAGTACAGGGCTTTGCCGGTTTCCTGCAGCTTGGCGACATCGTTGGCCAGCAGTTTCTGCAGGTAGGCGGTGGCATCCGGGCCGCGCACATCGACGATGGTCATATGCGATACGTCGAACATACCGGCCTGCTCGCGCACAGCTTTGTGTTCCTGAATCTGCGAGCCGTAATGGATGGGCATATCCCAACCACCAAAGTCGACGATTTTGCCGTTGGCTTCGAGGTGCTTGGCGTACAGAGCGGTTTGCTTGGCCATGTTATGTCCTGCTGTAGTCAGTCGTGATGTGATCGTTTGCTGTCTTTATTCTGCCCCGCCAGCGCTCTGGCGGAGGGTGCTTTGTCTGCTGTAAAAGCGGACGAATGCTTTGTTTCAGATCGTAAAAAAGGGCGGCAGTATAGCGCCTAAAACGGACTTAGGCACCCTCCAATCTGTAAATAGCTGGACTATGGTTCCATTTTGTAAATATTGGCCTGTTTAAGCCTGCGGGCCGCATGGCCGCTGGGTTGATGCTGTTACCTTAAATGGTGGAAATCTGACTGTTCAGTCAGAAAAAGGTATGGCACCGGGCAGGTTTTGCGGGATGTGCTGTGGGGCGTACTGAATTGCGCGCAGGGTCAGCTGCAGGTGTGTGCGCAGCATATCGTCAAAGCCCAGCGGTTGTTCCTTGCGGGCAAACACGCCGTCGATGGTCAGCAGGGCAAAACCGTGGATCGACGACCAGCAGTTATTGGCCAGAATCATCGGCTCTGTGTTGAGGAATTCGCCGCGCTGCGCCCCTTCAGCCATCAGCTGCAGCAACACATTAAAGGCACTGTGGGCGGATGTGCGTAGTTGCGGATATTGTTCGCGGTTGGTGATGCTGCTGCCGAAAATAAGACGGTACTTTTCCGGGTTGGCAATGGCATAACGCAGGTAGGCCTCGCCGGCCCGCAGCAGGTTATCGGCACTGCTCAGGCTGGGGTCTATACAGTCGCTGGTAATACCGCTGAGTTCATCGAAGGTCTGGCGTGCCAGTTCGACCAGCAGGCCATTTTTATCGGCAAAGTGGCGGTAGGGGGCGGTTTGTGAAACGCCGACCACCCGTGCCAGGGCGCGCAGGCTGAGATTCTCGGCGCCCTGTTCACGGATGCTGTCGACCGCTGCGCTCAGCAAAGCCTCACGCAGATTACCGTGGTGGTAGCTGGTGCTGGCGTTGTTCTGGTTTGAGGCGACGCTGGTCATCGGGAGATCCATAAAAGATTCCCGCTATTCAAACCAGTTACGCCTTAAGCGTCAACTTCACTGAGCTGTTTATTCTGTTCCGCCGGCGTGCCGCTGACGCTGCCGTTTTTCGCCAGATGCGCCTGGCTGGGAGAGTACCCACACCATTTTTTAAACGCTTTGGAGAAGTTGGCAACGCTGGAATAGCCCAGTTCAGCGGACAGTTGCGTGACGTTATAAACCCGTCGTTGCAGCCAGTCGCGGGCCTGAATCAGGCGCAGTTCGGACAGCAGCTTCTGGTAGTGCGTGCCACTGTCCTGCAGGCGCCGTTTACAGGTGCGTTCACTCAGGCTGAGCGCCTGTGACAGCTGCTCCAGTGATGGCGGCTCCGGCAGTTCAGCGCGCAGCAGATTGGCCGCTTTGCTGGCGACCAGCATGCTCGGCCGCGGTGGCAGTTCGCGCTGCAGTTGCGGCAGATTATGCGGGTCAGCCTCGTTGTGCAGCAGGCGTGTCGGCAGGCGGATGGCCAGGTACGGTGCGTTGAAATGAATCTTCAGCGGCACATAAGCGGCGTAACGCTGTGGTTGTTCGCAGCCTTGCGGCAGGAACAGCTGAATATCGCTGTGGCTGGTGGCGGTCAGTGGCAGGCAGGTGGCGTGCAGCCAGGCAACCAGTACATCCAGCACACTGGCCGGCAGTTGCTCGGCCACCGTCGGATTGGCGCGCCAGCGCAGCTCGATATGGCAGGTTTCGCCATCGTCTTCCTGATACAGACCAAACAGTCGCGTCAGCAGGTTGTCTTCACGCAGCAGTGCGCAGCCCTGCGCCAGAGTGTTAAACAGCGTTTCCTGATGCAGTGCCAGCGCCAGACCGTAGTCGAGTGCCAGATTCTGTTGCGGCAGCTGTTCCTGTGCCCAGTCGAGCAGGTTCAGGATCTGGCTGACCGCAACGCGGCTGCGGCTGTTAAACAATGCATCGGCCGGCAAATCCATTGGCGGCAGTTGCTGATTTTTAATGCCTTTGCTGGCCAACAGGCGCAGCAAAATATGCAGTGAGTTAGCAGTACAGTTTAAAGGGCCCATGGTGTGTCTTTTTTTTATGTGGTGAGAGTGCAGAACTGTACGGCAAAACAAACGTTTAACAATGTGTTATCTGGCAGACATCTACCCAGAAATGGCCTGTAACCACCCAAAGATTTTCCGGATGGGACATTTTTGTTGTGTTGACGATGCTCACATTGTCGTCATAGTATGTTTTCACTGTAAACATGCCGGTGTTGTTAATGCGCCCGGCGGTGTTCGTCGTGATCAATGGGTTTGCATAATTACAACAGGAGCGCCCTATGTTTTTTCTGCGTCTGCAAGGTCGTCATTCCGGCCGTTTTCTTTTTACCTTAATTGGCCTTTTTCTGGCCGGATCTGCTCTGGCACAACCGGCCTTACCGGTCGAAACCGTCAGTGTGCAATGGCAGGAATATGCCCGGCCGCTACGTATCAGCGGTGTGCTGGAAAATAAGTCTGAACAGAATCTGGCGTTTAAAATCAATGGCCTGGTACGCCGCGTCGCTGTGGATGAAGGCCAGTGGGTAAAAGCCGGACAGGTGCTGGCGGCCCTTGATCTGGAAGAAATCGACGCGCAGGTGGCCAAGGCCGAATCGGTGCTGGCCAATGCCGAGCGTAATCTGGCACGTTTTCAGTCATTACAGGGGCTGGATGCCTTGTCGGTGGAGCAGTTACAGAGTGCCGAAACCCAGGTGGATGTTGCCCGTTCCGATCTGACCGTTGCGCGTTTTAATCAGCGCCATGCGGTTATCCGTGCACCGGCTGATGGCCGGGTGCTGAAGCGTTCGGTAGAAGCCAATGAAATGGTCAGCAATGGCAAGCCGGTGTTTCTGTTTGCCGCCCGCACCAGTGGCTGGGTGCTGCGTGCCGGAGTGACCGACAAAGATATCGTTCGTCTGCGTCTGCAGGATCACGCCGAAGTAACCTTTGATGCTTACCCCGGTGAAATATTTCAGGCGGAGCTGAGCGAGCTGGCCGGACGCGCCGATGCCAGTCAGACCTTTGAGATCGAATTACGTGTGAGCGCTAAACCTGAGCAGCCGTTGCTGGCCGGTTTTGTTGGCCATGCGGTGATTATGCCGGCACAGACCCGTCCGGCGGTGTTGCTGCCGGTTGGTGCTATGGTCCGGACCTATAACAAACAGCCTGCGGCCCAGAGTGCTCATCAGGGCGGTCATCAGGGGGCTCGCGCCGAAGTGGAAGTGTTTGTGGTGCAGAACAACGACGGTGAGTATCAGGCGCAGTTACGCCGTCTGCCGCTTCTGGCGCTGGATCATGATCAGCTGGTGATTACCGGTGGTTTACAGGATGGTGAACAGGTTGTGGTGGCGGGTGCGTCTTATCTGAGCCATGGCCGTGTGGTGACGCTGCCGGAGTCTGCGCTGGTGGAAGCGGCACCTGCTGTGCCGGTACCGGCTGTGGCTGAATAAGGAGCGGGTTATGCAATTACCTCAACTCGCGATCCGCAATCACCAGTTCACCTGGGTAATGTTTTTATTGCTGGTGCTGCTTGGCGTGGTGTCATTTTTTACCATGCCGCGCTCAGAAGACCCGCAATTCGATTTTTCTGCCGCCGTAATCAAAGTGGTGAATCCGGGAACAACGCCGCTGGATATGGAAAAGCTGGTGGTTGATCCGCTGGAAGCAGCACTGAATGAACTGGATGACCTGCGCGAAATTAAAACCAGCGTGGAAGATGGTCTGGTGGTGATCCGTGTGGAGTTTTTATACGGCACCGATCCTGATGATAAATACGATGATGTGGTTGGCGCGGTATCGCAGGTACGCGATCAGCTGCCGGCCAGTATTGTCGATCTGGATATCGACAAAATATCCCCGGCCGATGTCAGTATTCTGCAATTGGCACTGGTATCAGAGCAGGCGGATTATCCGGAATTAAAAAAGCACGCTGAAACCCTGGAACAAAAACTGGAGCGCGTCAGCGGTGTTAAGCGGGTGGATATTGCCGCACTGCCAACACTGGAAGTGCAGATTCAGGTCGATCAGCGCAAGGTAAATGGTCTGGGCATCAGCCTGAATGAAATTCAGGCGGCGGTAGCCAGTGCCGCGCAGAATTTACCCGGTGGTCACGCCAATGCCGGTGAGCGGCGCTTTACCGTGCGTACCAGTGGCGATTATGAATCGCTGGATGCTATCGGCGATACAGCCGTGCGCGGTCAGGGCCAGCGTCTGATTTATCTGCGTGATATTGCGCAGATTTCGTTAACCGAAAGTCTGCCCAGTTACCGTGCGCGTTTAAATGGCGAAAAAGCGGTATTTATTTCTGTGGTGCAGCGTAAAGGCAGCCAGATTTTTCAGGTACGCGAGGGCATTCAGAAGGTGCTGGATACCTACACTGATAAGCGTCTGCCGCAGCATATTGCGTTAAAAACCGTCATGGATCAGTCGCTCAGTGTTGAGCGTCAGATTGACGGTTTTTTTGATAATTTAAATCAGGGCCTGATTCTGGTCGCTGTATTGTCACTGATCGTGCTGGGCCTGCGTCCGGCGCTGGTGGTGGTCGCGGCGATTCCATTATCGATTTTTATTGCCATTGGCTGGGTCGATTTAGCCGGCTTTGGTCTGCAGCAGATGTCCATTGTCGGGCTGGTGATTGCGCTGGGCTTACTGGTGGATAACGCCATCGTGGTGGTGGAAAACGTTGCCCGTCATTTACGTGACGGCGACAGTCCGACCGAAGCCGCGGTTAAAGGCAGTTCACAGGTAGCCTGGGCTGTGGCTTCAGGTACGCTGACCACCGTACTGTCTTTTTTACCCATGTTATTGATGCAGAATGGCTCCGGCACTTTTATGCGCGCTATGCCGGTTACCGTGGTATTAACCCTGTTTGCATCGTTATTAATTGCCCTGACTTTAACGCCGTTACTGGCGAGTAAATTAGGTAAAGCCGCAAAAACCACCACCCGCAGCCAGAAAAAACTGGAAGCAATCGCCGATGGTTTTTATCTGCGCTGGCTGAACCGCGCGCTGGCCAAACCTAAGCGGGTGCTGGGTATTTCTCTGGCGTTATTAATCGGTTCGTTGTCGCTGTTTCCGTTAATCGGTGTCAGCCTGTTTCCGAAAGCCGAAAAACCAATGATTCTGGTGAATATTGATATGCCGGAAGGCAGTGGCTTTGAACAGACCGAAGCCATGGCACAACGGGTTGAAGCGCTGGTGCGTAAACAGCCTTTAGTGGTGGATATTGCGCAGAACGTTGGCCGCGGTAATCCGCGGATTTATTACAACATTATGCCATCGCGGCAGACGGTGAATTTTGCGCAATTATTTGTCACCTTAAGTGCGCATGAGCTGGCACAGGTCGAACCTTTGGTTTCATCCCTGCGTGATGAGCTGGGCCGGATTGCCGGTGCACAGATTACGGTTAAGGAATTTATGCAGGGGCCTCCCGTCGAGGCGCCGGTTGAAATCCGCATTATGGGTGAAGAGCTGAAGCAGATTCAGCGGGTGTCGCTGGATGTCGCCAGTATTATGGAGCAGACCCCGGGCGTCGTTGGTGTGGATAATCCGGTCGGCAAATATAAGGTGGATCTGCATGTGCAGATTAACCGTGATAAAGCCGCCATGCTGGGTATTCCGCTCAGCACCATCGACCGTACCATCCGTACCGCACTGGTGGGTTTACCTATGGGTGTTTACCGCGATGATGACGGTGAAGAATACAATTTAGTGCTGCGTTTATCGGAATATCCGCGTCCGGAGCTGGCGACCTTTGACGATATTCAGATCACCACCGCGCAGGGAAAACTAGTGCCGCTTTTGCAGGTTGCCAGTCTGGAACTGGAAACCAGCATTGCCCGCTTCCAGCATTTTGATACCGAGCGTATGGCACGGGTAACCTCGGATGTGTTACCGGGTTTTACCACCGAAGCCGTGACTAACGCCGTGGTTGAACAACTGCAGCAATATGCCTGGCCGGAAGGTGTGCACTTTACTATTGGCGGTGAGCAGGCCAACCGCAAAGAAGCTTTCGGCGGTATGGCCCAGGCTCTGATTCTGGCGGTATTCGGGATTTTTGCCGTACTGGTGCTGCAGTTCCGTTCTTTTGTGCAGCCATTAATTGTTTTTGCCGCCATTCCTTTTGCCTTAATCGGCGCTTTGCTGGCGTTGTTTATTACCGGCTATACCTTCAGTTTTACCGCCTTTATCGGCCTGACCTCGCTGGTGGGTATCGTGGTGAATAACTCCATTATTCTGGTGGATTATGCCAACCAGATGCGGCGCGAAGGTATGGAACAACTGGCAGCCATTGCCGCTGCGGCGCAAACCCGTTTTGTACCTATTGTGTTAACCACGCTGACCACTATTGGTGGTTTATTGCCGCTGACCTTATCCGGCTCCAGCATGTGGTCGCCGATGGGTTGGGCCATCATTGGTGGCCTGCTGGTTTCGACCCTGCTGACCCTGATAGTGGTGCCGGTGCTGTACCGTTTTCTGGGTAAAATGCCGGAAGAGCCAGAGGCGTAGTCAGTAAGGAACCATAGGTGTAAGCCGCCGCGCTGATGCGTGCGGCCAATAAGGCGGAAACCTTTTGTGGGTTTCCGCCTTTTTTATGTCGCTGTCTCACAACCGTCCCACCGTTTTTAATCAGCACCATAACTGATAAAAACAGCATTTTTTAACATCCAGGCCGATGCCTCCCAGGGGAACTTATCCCCTTGCCGGCGGGCCGACCCCAGCTTCGCGCTTTCTGGGCCGTCACCCTTGAAACCTTGATATTTACTGGCCGCGCGCCTCATCGGCCATCCATGGCCGGAGCCGCTTGTCCGCATCCCTGCGGACAGGCCAGACATCTCAGCGGTTTCTGCGGCGGCCCCAGAGGCGCAGAAAACCGTCACCGCAATGCCGTTTTTCAAATCAAACGCATTCTTTTAAATATCATGTCTCAAACACGGTTTCCTATGAAATACGGCTGAGCGGGTTACTGTAACCGGCGATCGTGCGGCGCCAGACAACCAGATGATTCTGCGGCCTTCAGAGCAAAACCCTGCCCCGGAACGATACAAATTATTGGTATTTTAAAATGTCGTTCCGGGGCGAATTGTTTTGCGTGCCGCATAATTATTGCCGTTGGCTGGATAAAGCCGGACGCGCCGAAAAGAGAGGATCGTAAGGAGATACCTCTCCTTACAGGGGGCCAGGGGCGGAGCCCCGGAAAGGCGTTTCAGATTGAAAAACAATAATCGATGAAGCTGCAGCCTGGAGTGACACGATCTCATTCCAAGCCGTGGGACAACAGTGGTGCTGATCCGGGCTTTTAATTTGCCCGCTTTGCCTCCATATTCTGCCCATCGGTAATTTATGTCCGCAAGGGCGGAATTAAAGGCGGACATTATGATGCTTGGCTGGATTTTCTTTTTTGCCTGCGTAGCGCTGGCGTATCTTTTCTGGAACCGGCAACAGCAGGCGCGGCTTCTGGCGCTGCAGTCGGTGCGTCGTCATTGTCAGCAGGAAGATGTACAGCTGCTGGACGATACCCTGGTGCTGGAGCGGATACGCATCCGCCGCATTCCATCTTTGCAGCTGGTAAAAGGCGAGGGCCGCAGTCAGCCCGGCGGCTGGCGGTTGGTAAGGACTTACCGTTTCGAATTTTCTTCTACCGGTGATGAACGTTATCAGGGACTGCTGACGCTGATTGGCCGGCGGGTGGCAAAGCTGGAGTTACAGGCGCATCGTATTCACTGATCCGGGAATGTACTGACAGGTATTTCAGGATCAGGAGATTTAAAGCCGGGTTATTGATAGGCGGAGGTTGTATGGTTATTCATCAGGCAGAGCAGCAGCGTTTTATTATTGAACAGGACGGCCACGAATGTGTGCTGGACTATGTGGTTGAAGGCAAACAGATTGATTTTACCCACACCTATGTGCCTTTCCGTCTGCGCGGTAAAGGTCTGGCCGAAGAGCTGGTAAAAGAAGGGCTGGCCTGGGCAAAGGGTCAGGGGTATGACATTCAGGCCAGCTGCTGGTATGTGCGTAAGTTTCTCTGATGGCTGTTCTGGCCAGCAGATATTTTTCAGAATTTTTTTAACGGCGAATAAATTTATAGGCGGATAAATTCTGCCAGCCAGCGTCCAACGCTATCGGCATCGGTAGGTTGGGCGAGGGTATTCATCCCTTCGCGGAACAGCTCCGGGCCGATGCAGTTTTCCCGCCGTGGCAGTAATTTCTGGGTGTAGTCCACCGTAAATTCAGGGTGCCCCTGAAAGGTCAGCACCCGCTGGTCGATATAAAACGCCGCATTTTCGCAGAATTCACTGCTGGCCAGACGCCGTGCTTCAGGCGGCAGGGTCAGTACCTGATCACGGTGGCTGTATATCAGACGTAAATGCGACAGGTCATCGTTGAGCCAGCTCGGACGCTGTTCAATACGGGTGGTGTGCACGCCGATGCCCCAGCCTTTATCGCTGCGCGCAGCATAACCGCCGAGGGTGTGCGCCAGCAGCTGGTGACCAAAGCAGATACCAATCATTTTGCTGTGCTGGGCGTAGGCTTGTCTGATCCAGTCCTGCAGCGGTGCAATCCACGGCAGGTCGTCATAGACACCGGCTTTGGAGCCGGTAATCAGGTAAGCGTCGCATTCTTTTATATCCTGCGGTAATTCCCCTTGTTGTACCTGATAAAAGCGGTATTCGAGGGGAATGCCCAGACGGGAAAAAAATTGCGTGAACATATTGCCGTACGAACGGTATTCGTCCAGCAAATCGGGGTAGAGGGTATCGGTTTCCAGCAGGCCCAGCGTTTTCATAGCGTGTGTCGTCAGTGCAGAGTGTCGGAAGCAGGGTTGACCAGTACAGTCGCTGACTGGCCGCGTAACGGTTTGAGAATATCTTCCAGACCGTTGATTTTAATTTCCAGCGCTAATGCCAGCAGCATGCCCAGCTGGCCGGCCGGCATGCCCTTGTTATTCAGCCACAACAGGTATTCTTCGGGAATATCGATCAGCACCCGCCCCTGATATTTGCCAAAGGGCATGGTCATGGTGACCAGACGGAGCAGGTCGGATTTATCAAACACAGGCTACCTCAGAATGCTGTTAAAAGGGGCCATTCCCATCAGTTTGTGGTGTGACCATCGACATGATGAGCGGTGGTCGCGCAGCCTGCAAGTGCTGCAAAACGCTTGGGCACTTTGTCAGGCATTTTTCTGGTCTACACTAAAGTATCAATAACCACTTTGGCCAGATGTACCGGGCATGGAAGAAAAAAATACACGATTTGAGGATCTGCGGCTGACGCCGGGCCAGCCGTTGCAGCTGGATTTTGAGGGCTATACCACGGAACGTGACAGGTCCGTTCTTATTGGCTATCGCGCCGGACAAAGCATTGTTGTTACCACACCACTTGTTAATGGCTCACCCATGGTGCTTAAGCTCGGAGCACCACTGGCTGTGCGTTTATTTGCCACGCAAATGAATTGTGCCTGTGCCTTCCGTACCGAAATTACGCATATTTCCCGTGCACCTTATCCGCACCTGCATCTGGCAATGCCATCTTCTCTGGTGCTGGGTGAAGTACGCAGCTCGGTCCGGGCCAAGGTCGCGCTGATTACGTCGGTACATTACGGCGATAACTTCGCGCAGAAATGTTCAGCCATGATTAAAGACCTGAGCCTGGGTGGTGCGCGTCTGGAAGCAAAGATGCTGCCGGTCGAGGTTGGTGAAAATGTTCAGCTCACGGCGCAGGTGGCGGTCAGTGGTATTGAACGCATTATTAAGCTCGACGCTATTGTCCGCGCGATTACGAAAGAAACCGGCGGCGTCGGCGTTGGGCTGCAGTTTCAGGCTATGAGTGATTCTGATCGCATCACATTGCACGCTTACGTGCTTTCCAATATCCACCGGCAGTAGCCGTTTTCCAGTTCTGGAGTAGTTGCATGACTGGTATGTCATTTTCTGCCGACCGGCAGGACCACTGGAGTCAGATCTGGAAAGATCTGATCAGCGGCAAAGCGCCTGATAACGGGTTGCAGAAACCGGCCCTGGTTGTCAGTGCGCGGCTGGAGTCGTTGCTGGAAAGCAGTGCGCAGCGTTTTTTACACAGTCGCTCCGCTACCTTAAGCGCCGATCTGCAATCCTCTTTACAGCGGATTGCTGCCCATTTACAGGCTTCTCAGATCGCTCTGTTGTTATGCCCGCAAGGTGTTCATACGCAGCCGTTGTGCATTCTGGCCAGTCAGGATGAAGCCAGCACAGGAAAATTACACGGGCTTGTCGCGCAGCGGGAGCAATGGTGTGGGCTGGTTAATGGCCAGCAGCCACGGTTGCTGTCAGCAGCGCAAGCGCCGGGTGAGGATGAACGCCTGGTGCTGCAGGCGATGGCTTGTGATCAGGTGCTGCTGTTGCCGGTTACCGGCGGTCATAATGCCGCTGGCTGTATGTTGCTGGGCTTTAATGCTGCCACGCCGGTACCGGGTGAAGGTGAGCGCTCGCTGCTTTCAACCTTTACCCAGCTTTGTTTTCTGGTGGTCGACCGTCTGGCGGTTATGAATCATCTTGAGCAGCGTGAGCGCTCATTGCTGCAGACTGAACGTCTGGCCAGAATCGGCAGCTGGTACGATGACGTACTCAACAACTGCATCACCTTTACCCCTCAGGCGGGCGAAATTTTTGAGCTCAGCCCACAGATCACTCAGGTCAGCCTTGAACATTACATTGCCTATCTGCATCCGGAAGATAAGGACCGGGTTATCAGCACGTTGCAGCACAGCCTGAAAACGCTGCAACCCTCTGATATGACTTATCGCATCTGCACGCCGTCAGGGCTGGTCAAAGTGATTCACGGCATCGGCGAAATTCTGGTAAACGAAAACGGCATTGCTGTGGCACGGGTCGGTACCGTGCAGGATATTACCGAGGCTCATGCCCGTGAGCAGCGGTTGCAGCAGTCGGCGCGGGTATTTGAATCCACCATGGAAGGGGTGGTGATTACCAATCCGGATGGTCTGATTGAAGCGGTCAATCCGGCCTTCAGCACCATTACCGGTTACAGTGAAGAGGAAGTTCGTGGCCGGTCTGTGGATATGCTCAACCCCGAGCGGCGACAGCGTAACGTTTTGCAGGATATCCGCCGTGAAGTGCAGGAAAAGGGATTCTGGCGTGACGAGGTGTGGAACCGGCGTAAGAACGGCGAGGTGTTTCCGCAGTTTTTAACGGTAACCAGTGTCCGTGATGAGCGTCAGGCAATCAGCCATTATGTGGCGGTGTTTGCCGATATTTCACGTCAGAAAGAATCCGAGCAGCAGCTGGATTATCTGGCCCATTACGATTCACTCACCGGTCTGCCCAACCGCAGCTCGCTGCTGGTTAAGCTGCAGACTGCCATTGATCTGGCAACTCAGAAACGGCGTAAAGTCGCCGTGATCACCATCGATCTGGATCATTTCAAACACATTAATGACAGCCTTGGCCATCCGGCCGGCGACCGTCTGCTGCAGGAGTGTGCCCGGCGGTTGCGTGAACGCCTGCGTGACTCTGATACCGTGGTACGGCAGGGCGGTGATGAGTTTGTGGTGGTGCTGGAAAATATCGTCAGCGAGGATCAGGTCAGACGCGTGGCTGAGATTATTCAGCAGTTGTTCGCCAGTGCTTTTGATGTGGGTATCGGCCGCGAACTGTTTATTGGCGCCAGCCTGGGTATCACGCTGTTTCCCGATCATGGCCGTGATGTTACCCAGCTGATCAGTAATGCCGATGTGGCGATGTATCAGGCCAAGAGCAAAGGCCGTAACCATTATCAGTTTTATACCAATGACCTGACTCAGGCGGCGACTGACCGGCTGGAGCTGGGTAATGAACTGCGTCATGCGTTACAGCGCGATGACGAGCTGCAGCTGCATTATCAGCCACAGGTCTGTATCCGCAGCGGCCGGGTGACCGGTGTTGAAGCTTTAATCCGCTGGCAGCACGAACAGGAAGGCATGATTCAGCCGGGACGTTTTCTGCCGGTAGCAGAAGACAACGGCCTGATGCCGGAACTGGACAGCTGGGTGCTGAATAAAGCCTGCCGGCAGCTTGCTCTCTGGCAGCAGCAGGGGATTGCTCCGCTGATTCTGGCGGTCAACATTACTCAGCCGACCTTTGTTGCCGGTGGACTGGTGGAGCGCCTTAAAGCCTTGCTGGATATCTATCAGCTTGATCCCAGCTGGCTGGAACTGGAAATCACCGAAGGGGCTTTGCTGGAACCGACCGCGCAGGTGCTGTCGACCATTGCCGGACTTAAAGCGCTGGGGGTGATGCTGGCGGTGGATGACTTCGGCACCGGCTATTCGTCGCTGGCGTATCTGCACCGTTATCGGGTCGATAAACTGAAAATTGACCGCAGTTTTATTAACAGTGTTGAGCGTGAAGAAGAAGGGCGGGTGATCACCAGCACCATTATTAATATGGCGCGCGGGCTGGGTTTGCAGATTCTGGCAGAAGGGGTGGAAACGGCACCGCAGCTGGAGTTTTTACGCAGTAACGGTTGTGAAACCTATCAGGGGTTTTATTTCAGCCGGCCATTGCCGCTGGCTGAACTGGCACTGTTGTTACAGCACTGAAGCGGCCAGCAGGGCTGGCCGCTTGCGTGCCAGTCGCTTATTCGTAGGTACAGAAATAGGCGGTCTGAGTCGCCATTTTTACCTGGAATTTAACGTTGGCCGGCACTTCGAAAGATTCGCCCTGAGCGAAGGTCTGCCATTCGCTGGCGCCTGGCAGCAGTACGTCCATGCTGCCGGAAACGACAGTCATCACTTCTTTCTGGCTGGTGCCAAATTCGTATTCACCGGCTTCCATTGCGCCAACAGTCGCTGGCAGAGTCGCGGTTTGCAGGGCAATAGACTTTACCTTGCCATCAAAATATTCGTTTACTTTCAGCACAGTTAAGCACTCCTCGTGAATTGGAGTGGCGATTATACGCATCCGCTGCCGGGCGGCAATCAGCGCTCTGCTCAGTCGGCGCTCTGCCGGCTCAGCGGGAAGCGGATAACAAAGCGTGTACCCTGTCCGGGAGCACTGCTGACTTCGAGCGAGCCATGCAGCTGGTGGCTGACCAGATCCTGAATAATATAGGCACCTATACCGCTGCCGCCCTGATTGCGCTTGGTGGTAAAGAACGGATCAAACAATTGCTTCAGGGTGTCTTCATCCATACCGCGGCCATTATCACTGAAGGTGATTTCTACCTGCTGATCGCGCTGCTGTGCTTCTATATGAATCTGGCCACGCTCTGAGCTGTTGTCATCAAACGCGTGGGTCAGTGAGTTCATCATCAGATTGGTGAATATCTGCGCCACAGCACCGGGATAACCGCTGATAAAAATACGCTGTGGGCATTCAACACTGACATCAATCGGGCGGTATTTATAATTCGGCCGCAGAGAGACAATGATGCTCTGCAGATAATCGCCCAGCTCAAAATCCCGCCGCTGTTCGCTTGACTGGTCGACGGCCACCTGTTTGAAGCGTGCCACCAGATCAGCAGCACGACGCAGGTTATCGGCGGTAATCTGCACGCCTTCTTCCGAGAACTGAATAAAATCATCAAAGGTTGCTTTATTCAGTTGTCCGTTGCGGAACTGCTGGGCAATCTCTTTCAGCTGGTCTTCCAGTGCGCTGACCGCAGTAACACTGATACCCAGCGGGGTGTTGATTTCATGCGCCAGACCGGCGACGACTTCGCCTAATGCCGCGTGTTTTTCCAGATTCACCAGCTGTTGCTGCGTCAGCTTCAATTTACGCAGCGATTCATTGGCCTCGGCATTTTTCTGCTCCAGTTCGCGCGTACGTTCTTCTACTTTGGATTCGAGGGTGGTGTTCAGCTCTTCAACCCGCTGTTGCTCAGCCTGCAGCTGATTGTTGCTGTCTGACAGACGGCGGGTGAACTGATCAACCTGGCCGACCAGGGTGTTAAAGGCGTTAACGATTGGTGTGAACTCGTTGTCGGCATCGTATTGCAGCGGACGGAACGACGGCTGACTGGCCTCACGGTTGTAGGCCACTGTACTTTGCAGGCGGTTCAGAATCTGTTCGAACGGACGGAACAGCACTTCCAGTACCAGCGCCATAATGGAAATAAACAGCACGGCGATGCCGATGTTGATGGTCATACCGTCAGCCAGCCGTTGTTGTACGGCCAGGGCCAGGTCGGCATAGGGGATGCGCACGCCCAGCACCAGACCGGTCTGACTGCGGGCGGCAAACAGATATTCGCCGTCTTTTTCCTGCAGCTCACTGGCGTTACTGGTCTTCAGGTTCAGCAGATTGCTGTTGTTAACGATGGTGTTTAATTCGCTGTTTTGCTCCGGGCCAACCAGATAGCGGCCGCTGCTCTGATGCAGCAGAAAAGGGCGCGTGCCCGGCGTCAGTTTGAGTTCACGTACCTGCTGACGCAGTTCATCCATAGCCCAGTCGACGGTGGCAATGCCGATCAGCTGTTGCTGGTTGTCGTACATCAGCGCATCCACGGTCATGATCAGAGCTTCAGTGCCGGCGTTATCTACGTAAGGCGGGCTCCAGAAAAGATCGGCATTACGTGGCTGGTCGCGCGGCCAGTCGGCAGGAATCGCCAGTCTGTACCAGGGTTGGTTAAGGTAATCGTAACGCTCGCTGCTCAGATCCCAGGTGGCCATAACATCCTGGCCGTTATGGTAGGCGTAAGGGCCAAAGTAGCGGGCATCCGGATCAATGGTGTAAGGCTCAAACCAGATGCCGCCACCCAGTGCCTGATCGAATGACTGAAAGGTGCGCACCAGTAATTTTTGCAGGACAGCGCGAACCTCTGCCGGATGTGTACGGTGATGCTGCTGTTGGTGATGCTCGCCGCTGCGTGCCAGCCCGAGAGCGGTGCGCTCCATTTGTGCGGCGGTTGCATCCAGATGGTGAACACTGGCCACAACGGCTGACATTATCTGCTGACGGTTGAACTCCAGAACGGAGTTGCTGGCGCGGCTGTTGTAATGCAGCAGCAGGGCAGTAAAGCCTGCAATCTGCAGAATGATGACACACAGAAGAATACGGTTTTTGATATTCATGTTTTACATCTTGATACCAATCTTGGGCCTGCTGACACCTGAGCCTGTTGAATCAGCGCTAAAGCCAGACTAGCAGTAACTGTGCGGCTTGCGTAGCGTCAATTCTGACACTATTCACAATAAGATGCCCGCCCGTCAGCACTGAAAGGGCTTTAAATTCAGCCGCATGCAGATAACTGGCACGTGTGGCCACATCTGAACCTGTGTCCGGCTGCTGCAGAAGAGGAACAATTGCTCCCTTTACAACCAGACAATTGTTACACCGGGACAAAATAATTAAGGCGAGCGGGCAGGGTTTCCTATATAGTACGCCCCCCTTAAGAAAACCGACGAGTCGGGCCTAGCCGTGTGAGCAGTAGAGTGCGAACCAGAACGGCCAAGCCCTTCCTCTACTACACAGGTACAATATGACCGATTCTACTCCTACAGGCTTTGCGAGCCTGGGTTTACCTTTTTCTATTCTTCGTACTCTGGAAGAGCTGGGCTACGAAGCTCCGTCTCCGATTCAGGCCGAAAGTATTCCCCCACTGCTGGAAGGCAAAGACGTTCTGGGCATGGCTCAGACCGGTACCGGTAAAACCGCTGCCTTCGCACTGCCACTGCTGAGCCGCACCCAGGCTGATTTTAATTCGCCACAGGTTCTGTGTCTGGCGCCTACCCGTGAGCTGGCACAACAGGTGGCTGAAGCCATCAAAACCTACAGCAAATACATTCCGGGTATTGGTGTTACTGCTATTTATGGTGGTTCCGATTACGGCAGCCAGCTGCGTGAACTGAAGCGTGGTCCGCAGTGGGTTGTGGGTACTCCGGGTCGTGTCATGGATCACCTGCGTCGCGGCACCCTGAACCTGGCCGATATTAAAGCCGTGGTTCTGGACGAAGCCGACGAAATGCTGCGCATGGGCTTTATCGACGACGTGAACTGGATTCTGGAACACACGCCGCGTACCCGTCAGGTGGCTCTGTTCTCCGCGACTATGCCGCGTGAAATTCAGCGCGTTGCTGAAACACACCTGAAAGATCCGGTTGAAGTAAAAATTCAGACCAAAACCACCACCAACGATAAAATTCGTCAGCGTTACTGGTTTGTTGCCGGTGCTCATAAAAATGATGCACTGCTGCGTATTGCCGAAACCGAAGAATTTGACGCCATGATGGTGTTTGTCCGCACCAAACAGGCAACTGAAGAAGTCGCTGATTTTATGCAGGCTAACGGCTTTAAATGTTCACCACTAAACGGTGACATTCCACAGGCGCTGCGTGAAAAAGCGGTAGAAAAACTGAAAGCCGGTCAGCTCGATATTATTGTTGCGACAGACGTTGCTGCCCGTGGTCTGGACGTTGAACGTATCAGCCACGTAATCAACTACGATATTCCGCAGGATACCGAATCCTACGTTCACCGTATTGGCCGTACCGGTCGTGCGGGCCGTAATGGTGAAGCCATTGTGTTTGTTCGTGGCCGTGAAAAACGCATGCTGCGCGATATCGAAAAAGCGACCCGTCAGAGCATTGAAGAAATGCCACTGCCGACCGCCAAAATGGTTAACGAAAAACGCCGTGAACGCTTCCAGGCACAGATTCTGGATGCCATTCATCCTGAGCGTAATAACCAGTACCGCGAAATGATTGAGACCATTCTCAGTCAGAACCCGGTCGATGCACTGGACGTTGCTGCCGCACTGGCCGCTCTGCTGCAGGGTGAAAAATCACTGTTTATTAATGAACAGACTGATGCCCGTATGGCCGACGCCCGTGAGCGTGAACTGCGTAACGAAAGCCGCAGTGAGCGTCCGTCCCGCGACCGTGATTCCCGTGGTGATTCACGCGAGCGTGGTCCGCGCAGCAAGGCTCTGCCGGAAGAGCGTCCGAAGCCATTAAAAGGTCATCCGGAAGTGGAAATGACCCGTTATATGGTTGGCATTGGTTATGACGACGGTCTGAAGCCGGGTAACCTGGTTGGCGCGGTTGCTAACGAAGCTGACCTCGACAGTGATTACATCGGCCATATCGAAATTTTTGATAATTTCGCCGTGATCGATTTACCGGAAGGTATGCCGGCCCCGACCATGGGTAAACTGCGTAAAGCACGCGTTTGTGGTCGTCCGCTGGAAATTAAAGTCTACAAAGAGTCTGAAGTACCGCAGGGTGGTGCTGGTGCTCCACGCCGTGCTCCGCGTCGTACCGAAGGCCAGAAAGACGGTTTCGCCAAGAAACCACACCGTGGCAAGCCACGCGATAACGGCGCTCCGGCACCGGGTACCCGTGCTCCACGTAAGCGTCGCGAAGCTTAATTAAGACTGCGCAACGTTAATAAAAAAACCGGCCACTGGCCGGTTTTTTTATATCTGCCAATATTTCCTGCGCCAGTATTTTTCCCCACACCAATATTTTCCCCGTAGAAATAAAAAGCCCCGGCAAAGCCGGGGAAAAGGACAGACGAAAGTGTGCGGATTATCAGTGGCTGATCATCCATGGCCGCATGCCGGGGAACATCTTATTGCCGTCAGCGGTATACATCAGATTACTGCGGCGTTTAGGCTCGCAGCCGCAACCATTACGATGTTTATGCTGATGGCGCGCCAGCTTTTCCTGTTCACGTTCGTGATACTGGCTGCTGGTCATAACCTCCGGTGCATGCTGCGCTTTTTCGTTACGCTCCATGGCTTCTTTGGTTTCTTTCAGCATTCTGGCCAGCTGTGGCGGCAGCATAATAATGCGCGCCGACAGCGTCTGGCAGTGTGGACAGGCGGCTGGCTGATCATGCTTTTCCATGCTCGCCAGTTCCTGAAACACACCATGCTGCGGACATTTGTAGTCATACAGTGGCATATGCGGCTTCCTCCTTATTTAAGATCCGGAGCTTTCGGAATATCAACCGAACCATCCAGATGTTTAACCGGCCCGTTGGCATTCGGCTGGATATCAAATTCAAAAATATCCGTCGGCAACCACAGGGTGGCGCAGGAGTTCGGAATATCCACCACCCCACTGATATGGCCCTGAATCGGCGCACAGCCAATAATCGCGTACCCCTGTGCTTCGCTGTAGCCAAACTGGGTGAGGTATTTAATCGCATTCAGACAGGCCTGGCGGTAAGCAATACTGGTATCCAGATAATGCTGTTTGCCATTTTCATCCACCGAAATACCTTCAAAGATCAGGTAGTCATCGTATTTCGGTACCATCGGGCTCGGTTTGAAAATCGGATTCTTAATCTGATATTTGGCCATACCGTCTTTAATCAGATTAACCCGCATGTGAATCCAGCCGGCCATTTCGATGGCACCACAGAAAGTGATTTCACCATCACCCTGGCTGAAGTGCAGATCGCCAACGGATAAACCGGCACCGTCAACATACACCGGGAAGTACACTTTGGCTCCGCGGGTTAAATCTTTAATGTCGCAGTTACCACCGTGTTCACGCGGAGGTACGGTACGGGCACCTTCTGCCGCAGCGGAATTACGCTCGTCGCCTTTCATTCGGCCCATATGTGCGGTTTCTGCATACGGCAGGCAGGCGAGTTGCGGTGTTCTTTCCGGGTCGGTATCAAACAGTTCTTTTTCCCGTGTGTTCCACATATCCAGCATGTCACGGGATGGCAGGCAACCAATCAGGCCGGGATGCAGAATACCGGCGAACTCGACACCGGGAACATGACGGGACTTGGTATAAATACCGTTAAAATCCCAGATGGATTTCTGCGCTTCCGGAAAATGATTATCCAGAAAACCGCCGCCGTTCTGTTTGGAGAAGAAGCCGTTAAAGCCCCATTGCTGTTCAGCAAAGGCGCCAATATCGAGAATATCGACCTCCAGAAGATCGCCGGGTTCGGCGCCTTCTACGGCAATCGGACCCGAAAGAAAATGCACCTTGGTCAGGTCAACGTCACGGACATCGGAGGCGTCATCGTTATTTTCAATTTGTCCGCCGGTCCAGTCGAAACACTCAACAATAAAATCATCGCCCGGTTTTACCGTAGCAACCATCGGAATATCCGGGTGCCAGCGGTTGTGCACATTGTCGTGCTCATAAGCGGATTTATTCAGATCAATCTTGATGATGGTATCAGTCATGGTTTGCTCCTTGAGTGGCCTTAACAGCCTCTTGGTTCAGCGTATTACCGCAAATTGGAAAACGCCGGTTAAAGTTTTTATGCCTGTCAGTGATGTGCTGAACAGGCGTCATGCATATTCTTTTAAACGGATAAATAACGGCTGATGGTTGCCTGGTCGGCCTCGGCGACCGGAACGTCGAGCACAATGGCGCCTTTTTCAATCACCAGAATGCGGTCGGCAATATCAAGGGCGAAGCTCAGCACCTGCTCGGATACCAGAATGGATAAATTGCGCTGAGTGCGGATCTGTTTCAGCGTGCGTGCCATTTCTTTAATAATGGATGGCTGGATACCTTCAGTCGGTTCGTCGAGCAGTAACACGCTGGGATTGCTTGCCAGAGCGCGGGCAATGGCAAGCTGCTGCTGTTGTCCGCCGGATAAATTACCGCCACGACGGTTTTTCATTTCGTCCAGAACGGGAAATAAACTGTACAGATCGGAAGGAATCTTGCGTTCACCTGTGCTGGTCAATCCGGTTTCGATATTTTCTGATACCGTCATGGTGGAGAAAATCATCCGCCCCTGCGGCACAAAACCAATACCGGCACCAACGCGCTCGTGACTTTTCAGGCCGGATAATTCTTTGCCCGCCAGTGTCAGGCTGCCTTCTTTACTGGGAATCATGCCGATTAATGATTTCATCAGCGTGGTTTTACCCATGCCGTTACGGCCAAGAATGGCAACAATTTCTTTGGGTTTAATACTCAGGTTCAGATTGCGGATAACATCACTCTGACCATAGGCAACGCTGTAATCGGATACTTGGAACATAAAATAACTCCGCTTTTAAGATCAGTGACCGAGGTAAACTTCGATGACTTTAGGATCGGATTGCACCCGCTCCATGGAACCTTCTGACAGAACCTGGCCCTGATGCAGTACCGTTACCCGGTCGGCGATATCGGCGACAAACTGCATGTCGTGTTCAATAACCAGCACCGAGCGGTCTTTGGTAATACGCTGCAATAATTCGGCGGTCTGTTTGCGTTCCGATACCGACATACCGGCTACAGGTTCATCCAGCATTAACAGCTCCGGGTCCTGAATCAGCAGCATGCCGATTTCCAGCCATTGCTTCTGGCCGTGGCTGAGCAGGTCGGCGTTCATATCGAGCTTGTCACCCAGGAAAATCATGTCGGCAATTTCTTTAACCTTGGCGACTACTTCAGTGTCGCGGCGAAAGGTCAGTGCCCCCCAGACATTACGACCGCGGGGAAAAGACAGTTCGAGGTTTTCGAATACCGTAAGGTCTTCATAAATAGACGGGTTCTGGAATTTACGCCCGACACCGGCATGCACGATCTGGTGTTCATTCAGGCGGGTCAGCTCCGTGCCCTTGAATTTAATTGAGCCTTCAGTGGCTTTTGTACGTCCGCAGATTAGGTCCAGTACCGTGGTTTTACCGGCCCCGTTTGGGCCGATAATGACGCGGATTTCCTGTTCTTCGACATACAGCGATAAATCGTTTACTGCTTTAAAACCGTCGAAAGAAACTGTCAGACCTTCAATACTCAGCACAAATTCTTTTTGCGGAATGGATTTATTGGTTTCCAGCATGGCTGTACTCCTTGTCTGCAGAATTGGTTGTGGTTGCGGTTTTGCCGGCTTCAAGACTGACGACCTGAGACTGGCTGGCAGCCGGTGCGGGTTTTCTGAAACGCTGCAGGCGTGGTTCAACGTAGGTCTGATACAGACCTGCCAGGCCATTAGGGAAAGCCATTACTACGCCGATAAACAGCGCGCCCATGGCAAACAGCCATAACTCGGGGAAAGATTCTGAAAAGCTGGTTTTGGCCCAGTTCACCAGTAAGGTTCCGTAAACCGCACCCAGAATCGACAGGCGGCCACCAACGGCGCAGAAGATAACCATTTCAATGGAAGGCACGATGCCGACAAACGAAGGTGACATAAAGCCAACCTGCAGGGTAAACATGGCTCCGCCAATGGCAGAAAACACAGCGGCAACGCAGTAGATAAAAATCTTAAAGCTGGACACGTCGTAACCGGAAAAACGCACGCGGTCTTCACGTTCACGCATGGCAACCAGTAACCGTCCAAGTTTGCTTTTGATAATGTAGCGTGCAGCAATCAGGCAGCCGATCAGCAGGAACGCATTAATAAAATACAGAATGTATTTGGCGCTGTCGGTGCGGATATCCCAGCCGTGCAGTGTGCGTAAATCGGTAATGCCGTTAACGCCGCCGGTATAGCCCTGCTGACCGATAATTAAAATTGTCAGAATAGCGGCAATGGCCTGAGTAATAATGGCAAAGTACACACCGCTGACCCGGCGCTTAAACATTGCCACGCCAATGATAAATGCGAACAGGGCTGGCACCAGAACAACGGCCAGTAAAGTAAAACCAAAACTGTGGAAAGGTTCCCAGAACCATGGCAAAGCAGTCAGCTGATTCCAGTCCATAAAATCAGGAATTCCCGGTGTTGACTGAATAGCCGTATGCTCAGGTGAAGATGCTTCCAGCTTCAGAAACATCGCCATGCAATAACCACCCAGGCCAAAGAATACACCCTGACCCAGGCTGAGAATGCCGCCATAACCCCAGCATAAAACCAGACCCAGTGCGACAAAGGCGTAGGTTAAATATTTACCTACCAGATTCAGGCGGAAAATATCCATCGCCAGTGGCATAACGACTAACAATATAACGGCGAGAATCAGTAAATGACTGAGCTGATAACGCCCGATAAAATCTTTGATTTTTGTCATAACAAACTCCTAGCGGCGGATTTTCAGAGAGAACAGACCCTGTGGACGCAGCATCAGAATGCCAACCACGGTCAGAAGGGTAAGAACTTTGGCTGTCGAGCCGCTGAGGAAAAATTCCATCGTCGACTGCGCCTGTGAAATGGTAAATGCGGAGGCAACAGTACCAATCAGGCTGGATGCACCACCGAACACAACGACCAGGAATGTATCGACAATATAAAGCTGACCGGAGGTTGGGCCGGTCGAACCGATCATGGTGAAGGCAGAACCGGCGATACCGGCAATACCGCAACCGAGAGCGAAGGTCATGCGATCGACTTTTTCGGTATTAATACCGACTGCGGCGGCCATCGGGCGATTCTGTACGACCGCGCGGGTTTGTTTGCCGAGGCGGGATTTCTGCATCATTAAGGCAACACCAACGGTGATGACAATGGTCAGGCCCATAACGAATAAACCGTTAATCGGAATTTCAATGCTGTCGTTCAGTGCGTAAGAACCCATCAGCCAGTCAGGCAGGGTGACACCGACCTCACGGGCACCAAATACGCTGCGATACAATTGCTGCAAAATCAGGCTCAGACCCCAGGTAGCCAGCAGGGTATCCAGCGGACGCTTATACAGGTGGCGGATAATCGCCCATTCGACCAGGGCGCCAAGGGCCGCGGTGACGATAAAGGCAAATATCATTGCGATAAAAAAGTAACTGCCATAAATGGATGGCAGATATTCGGCAAACAGGGTTGAGGTAAGGTAGGTAACGTAGGCACCGAGAATCATAAATTCGCCGTGCGCCATATTAATAACGCCCATCTGGCCGAAAATAATGGCAAGACCCAGCGCCATCAGTACAAATACAGAAAATAAAATCAGCCCGGCAAACCCCTGCATGGCAAAGATCGAGGTCAGCTCGGTCATGGTGTAATCAGCAAACATAATGAATTCTCCGGTGAATAAAGCGGGTAAGCAGCGGCCCGCAGGCCGCTTAATGTCTTACTTGTAACCGGCTGGGAATGGGTCTGGTTCGATCAGGTCTTTGGTTTCGTACACAATTTTGTACTGACCATCAGCCTGGGCATTACCAATACGGGTTTTTGACCATAAGTGATGGTTTTCATGAACCCGTACATAACCTTCCGGAGCGGTTTTCAGTTCAATGCCCGGAGAGGCCGCACGAACTTTGTCGATATCAAAGGAACCGGCTTTTTCAACGGCGGCTTTCCACAGCCATGGGCCAAGGTAAGCTGCCTGGGTTACGTCACCAATAACGATGTCTTTGCCCCAGCGTTCTTTAAAGGCTTTAACAAAGTTTTTGTTGTTGTCGTTGGTCAGGCTCTGGAAGTATTTCATCGAGGCGTAAGCACCTTCGATGTTTTCACCACCAATACCCAGAATCTCGTCTTCGGTAACGGAGATAGTCAGTACCAGTGGTTTTTCTTTGGTCATATCAATACCGGCGGCTTTCAGCTGCTTATAAAACGCAACGTTGGAACCACCCACAACTGAGGCAAAGATCACGTCCGGTTTTTTCAGCTTGATCTTGTTGATGACCGAGTTGAACTGGGTGTGACCCAGCGGGTAATACTCTTCGCCACTGACTTTCAGGCCGAGTTTGTCGATATGCTTACGCGCGATTTTGTTGGAGGTACGTGGCCAGATGTAATCTGAGCCGAGCAGGAAGAAAGATTTAGCGCCTTTTTCTTTTACTACCCAGTCGATACCGGCAAGAATCTGCTGGGTTGCTTCCTGGCCGGTATAAATAACGTTAGGGGATTGTTCCAGACCTTCATAAAAGGTCGGGTAATACAGCATGCCGTTATACTGTTCGAAAATCGGCAGTACGGCTTTACGTGATGCTGAGGTCCAGCAGCCAAATACTGCCGCGACTTTATCGTTAATCAGCAGTTTCTTTGATTTCTCAGCAAAGGTCGGCCAGTCACTGGCGCCATCTTCCTGAATAAATTCGATTTTACGGCCCAGCACACCGCCCATGGCGTTGATTTGTTCGATGGCCAGCTTTTCTGCCTGCACCGAACCGGTCTCACTGATGGCCATGGTGCCGGTTACTGAGTGCAGAATACCGACCTTTACAGTTTTATCGGTAACGGCCAGACCTGTGCTGTTAGCACTGTCGGCATAAGCTGGCAGGCTGGCATTGGCGAGCATAACGGCTGCAGGTATTGCCAGCAGGTTCTGTAAAAAACGACGGCGGACGCTGCCGTTAAAAGGTTTGGATTTGGAGTGCATAGTCAGGCCTCTTGATGACTGATTGAGTACGTTTTTGAGTTGAACTTAAGCCTGCTCAGAATGCGTCAGTGGGCTTCCTGTAAGAATTCGCCAATTGCTCCAGTCACCTACGTCATTTGACGCATAGCAGTTGGCATGGGATGTGATTAGAGTCCTGAGGCCTGAGAGGAAGAGCCTGCGGGCCGGCACAAGATGGATTTTTCTGCGCTTAAGCAGGTGTTGTGGACAGGATGTCTTTCTATCGGCGTCACCGCGGTGGCGACAGGTCAGCTGACAATAAGCTGAGAGAGGCAGAACAGACTATGTCTGAGCAAGTGGTGTACAAAACCCGGCGCAGTTACAACCGCTGGGTAGCAAACCAGACACTGGAAGATTACGCCCTGCGCTTTACCGCCAAAAAGGCGCGGCGCTGGTCGGCCGCGCGTGTTTCCAATACGGCGCTGGGAGCCATTTCTTTTTTAGCGCTCGAAGCCATCGGTGCGGCAATTACGCTGATGTACGGTTTTAACAGCGCCGTCAGCGCCATTATGGTGGTGTCAGCCATTATTTTTCTGACCGCGATTCCCATCAGTTACTACGCTGCACGCTATGGTGTTGATATTGATCTGCTCAGTCGCGGTGCCGGCTTCGGCTATATCGGATCAACCATTACCTCGCTGATTTATGCCTCGTTTACCTTTATCTTTTTTGCCCTTGAATCAGCCATTATGGCCTCGGCGATGGAGATATTATTCGGCCTGCCCCTGGCCGCAGGTTACCTGCTCAGCGCACTGATTGTGATTCCGCTGGTGACCCATGGCATTACTTTTATCAGCCGCTTTCAGCTCTGGAGTCAGCCGTTGTGGCTGATTCTGCAGTTGCTGCCGTTTATCTTTATTCTCTGGCACGAGTGGTCCGCTGCAGAGCAGTGGATTGCGTTTCCCGGTATTGGCAACCGCACAGAAGATGCACCGGAAAGTGGCGGAAAATTTAATCTGATCTACTTTGGTGCAGCCTCAGCGGTGGTTTTTTCACTGATTGCGCAAATCGGTGAGCAGGTCGATTTTTTACGCTTTCTGCCGGAGCCAGAACCCCGGCATAAACTGCGCTGGTGGCTGGCCCTGATTGGTGGCGGTCCGGGCTGGATTCTGGTGGGAGCACTGAAAATTCTCGCGGGTTCTTTTCTGGCGGTGCTCGCGGTGCAGCATGGTTTATCTGTGCTCGATGCCGCAGACCCAACCCAGATGTACCGTGTAGCTTTTGGTTATATCAGCGATTCGCCTATGGCTGTGCTGGCATTGACCGGTATTTTCGTCATTCTCTGTCAGGTAAAAATTAACGTAACCAATGCTTATGCCGGTTCTATTGCCTGGTCGAATTTCTTTTCGCGCTTAACGCACAGTCATCCGGGCCGGGTGGTCTGGCTGGTGTTTAACGTGATGATTGCACTGCTGTTAATGGTGCTGGGGGTTTATCAGTCGCTGGAACATATTCTGGGTATTTACTCCAATGTTGCCGTGGCCTGGGTGGGGGCTCTGGTCGCCGATCTGATCATTAATAAACCTCTGGGCTTAAGCCCTAAGCATATTGAGTTTAAACGAGCCTATTTATACGACATTAATCCGGTCGGCTTCGGCGCTATGTTGTTGGCATCGCTGATTGGTATCGTCTGTTATGTCGGCGTTTTAGGCGAGCTACCGCAGGCTTTGTCACCTTATCTGGCATTGGCGACGGCTTTTATTACATCGCCTTTATTGGCCATTATTACCCGTGGCCGCTTTTATCTGGCGCGCGATATTATTCCCCTGGCAGAAAAAGCGGCAGAAGAAACAGCAGAGGAAAATTCAGAGACAGCGGCATCTGCTGTGGCCGCCGCACCGCTGCAGTGCGTGGTGTGTGATAACCATTTTGACAGTGAAGATATTGCCAGCTGTCCGGCCTATAAAGGCCATATCTGCTCTTTATGCTGTACGCTGGAATCCCGCTGCCATGATCAGTGCAAAGACAGGTCGCGCTTAAGCGAGCAGATGCAGACCCTGCTGGAAACCCTGTTGCCTGTCTGGCTGGTACAGAAAATGAATCCGCGTCTGATGCAGTTCAGCGGTTTATTGTTATTAATTGCCGGTATTGTCGCGGTGTTGTTCTGGCTGGTGTATGTGCAGGTACCGGCTGCCGATTCCGGTCAGCATCTGGTCGGGGCAACATTAATACAGGTGTACCTGTTATTACTGATTATTGTCGGCGTTTTAATCTGGCTGTTTGTTCTGGCCAACGAAAGCCGCCAGTTTGCTCTGGACGAGTCGGTGCGGCAGACAGAGTTATTAACCCGCGAGATCGCTGCCCACGAAGCAACCGATCGGGCATTGCAGCAGGCCAAAGAACTGGCTGAGGCTGCGAATCAGGCCAAGAGCCGTTATCTTGGTGGAATCAGTCATGAATTACGCAGCCCGCTGAATTCTATTCTGGGGTATGCACAGCTGCTGGAAAAAGACAGTCAGCTACTGCCGGGTCAGCGTAATAAAATCAGCCTTATCCGTCGCAGTGGTGATCATCTGGCGGATCTGATTGAAGGCTTATTGGATATTTCCAGAATTGAAGCTGGGCGTCTGGAAATCCGCCGCGATGAAGTCGCCATCGGCCATTTATTACAGGAACTGGTGGATATGTTCCGCCTGCAGGCAGAAAGCAAAGGTGTGGAGTTTATTTATCTGTCCTGTGCTCATTTACCGGAAATGGTCGCCACCGATGAAAAACACCTGCGCCAGATTCTGATTAATCTGCTATCCAATGCGGTTAAATTTACTCAGCAGGGCTCGGTGACACTGGCGGTGCGTTATCGCAGTCAGGTTGCCGAATTTACCATCATTGATACCGGTGTCGGGATTGAAGAAGCTGAGTGCCAACGCATATTTCAGCCCTTTGAGCGCATCCGCAAACCCGGCTTGCCGCAAATGCCGGGGACGGGCCTTGGGCTGACCATCAGTCAGTTATTGGCCGATATTATGGGGGGAGAAATTACTCTCAGCAGCGAGCCGGGTAAGGGCAGTGTGTTCCGCCTGTCGATGATGCTTTCCAGCCTTGCCAGATCCTCTAAACGATCATCACCGGCCCGGCAAATCAGTGGCTTAAAAGGTGCGCAAAAAACAGTCATGGTGGTTGATGATGATGCTTCTCATCGTGGCCTTATCAGCGAGATATTAATGCCGCTCGGTTTTGTGGTGCTGGAAGCGCCGGATGGCTTTTCCTGCCTGCAGTCATTTGCCGGTGCCGGGGTGGATGTTTTTCTGCTGGATATTTCCATGCCGGGAATGACCGGTTGGGAATTATTGCGGCAATTGCGCAGCCGTGGTGTTAAAGCGCCGGTTATTATGGTGTCAGCGGATGCCGAAGATCGCCAATCGGCAGCGAATCAGGGCGGTGCCATCCCGGCGTCCGGACAATTAAACGATGCCTACCTGATTAAACCCATCCGTGATCAGGCGCTGCTGGATAAAATTGCCACCGTGCTGGAACTGGAATGGTATTACCACAGTGAAACGACCAGCGGCGAGCGTTTTATAGCCGCCACGAGCGACAGCCTTAACTGGCAGAATATTCCGCCAGCAGAGGCGCGTGAACTTAAGGCAATGGCCGAGATCGGTTATGTCGGCGGAATAGAGCTGGTATTACAGCGTATGGCCAGTGCAGGCGCCGATGAGCGTTGTATTAATCAGTTGCGTGAATATGTGCGTAACTATCAGTTTGCATCCGTTATTTCCATCAGCCAGAAGGTACTTGCCAATGATCCGGGCTGAAAGCAAAGGGCTGGTATTAATCGCCGATGATACCGCCGAATCGTTAACCATGCTGAATGAGGCATTAAGCACTGCCGGTTACACCGTATTGGTGGCGATGGATGGCATACAGGCACTGAATATTGCCGAACGAATGGCACCGGATTTAATTCTGCTGGATGCCATTATGCCGAATATGGATGGCTTTGAAGCCTGTAAAGCGTTAAAGGACAACGTCGATTTGCAGGATATTCCCGTTATTTTTATGACAGGTCTGAGTGACAGCGAACATGTTATCCGCGGATTGGAATGTGGCGGTGTGGATTACCTTACCAAGCCGGTAAGGCTGAATGAGTTACTCGCCCGTGCGCAGGTACATATTAATAATGCCCGTAAAACCCAGAGTGCCCGCGGCGCATTAAATGAATTGGCACAGCCGGCATTTTCCTGCTCACTGCATGGCGAAATACTGTGGTCTACCAACCGTGCGCAGGAATTACTGGCGGCACTGAATTACAACGGTGATGCCTTAGCGCAGGCATTGCAGCAGCAGGCAATTGGCTGGCTGAGTCGCGCGCCACAAAAACACAGCCAGTTTAAATTACAGCTGGGTGAACAGACGCTGACCTTACGCTTGCTGGGGCAGCCTTATCCGGGAGAATTTTTACTGCGCCTGATGGAGGAGGATGATACCTTGCTGTGTCAGGACTTACGTCAGCAGTTTGGCCTTACCGAGCGTGAATCAGAAGTACTTTTGTGGCTGGCGCGGGGAAAAAGCAATCAGGATATTGGCCAGATTCTGACCATGAGCCCGCGTACGGTGAATAAACATCTGGAGCAGGTATTCCGTAAGCTGGGAGTAGAAAACCGCACCTCGGCGGCAGCAGTCAGCCTTGGCGTACTGGCGGTTAACCATTAGCAGGCTGTTGATTTCCTATCTGCGTTGCCACTGCAGTGTTAAAAACCGACTCAAAATGCTCATTTACGACCTGTAAACTGCGCTTTTTCGCCGGTTTTTGCCTTGCATTGACTGCCTCGAAAACGAAAATCAACGGCCTGTTAGAGCGTGAATTAACAGGCCCTGAGTTGTTACCAGGCTTCGAGCTCGGCCAGCATAAATTCCAGTACGTCATGCACGCGTTTTTTTCCGGCATTCTGACGTAACAGCACCATGGCATGTACCTGGCTGGCGAGAAAACGTGAGGCGGTCAGCGGGTCACGCGGGCGGCTGAGCTCGTTATTATCAATTGCCTGCTGCAGGGCTTTCTTCAGGCTTTCTTCCTGGCGACGCAGGCCGTTTTTAATCAGGTTCAGACTTTCTTCATGTAATTGTCCCGCATTCAGGCTGGCGTTCAGCAGCATACAACCGGCGCTGGCCTGATCGTGCTGCAGCTGCTGCTGTATCAGGCGGAAGTAAGCAATTATGGCGGTTTTTCCCTGCTGTTCCTGCAGTGGCCGCAGCATACGGTTAAAAATATTATCGGTATAGAGCACCAGTGCCTGATGGAAAAAATCCTGTTTATTGCCAAAGGTCTGATACAGGCTGTAGCGGTTAACCCCGAGTTTCTGCACCAGATTTTCCATCGATAGCTGGCGGAATCCTTCGCGCCAGAACAGCAGCATGGCCTGATGCAGTACCTGAGCGGGATCGAATGACTTGGTTCTGGCCATTGAATTACCTGTATGTTCTGAAGATTGCCGGCAGGATCAGGCAGCTAAGCGAATTCTTTCTTGACTGATCATTCTGATATTGGCTAGTGTAATCCAGAATGGTCATTCTGAAAATAAAAGAGTCTGATCCGCTAACCCGTCAATCAAGGAATCCGTATGAAACTGTACAGCGCCAATATGGCACCCAATCCGCGTCGCAGCCGTATGGCTCTGGCAGAAAAGGGTATTACCGGTGTCGAGGTGATTAATATCGATCTTGCCGGAGGCGAGAACCTCAAGCCTGAATTCCGCGAGCGTAACCGTCTGGCGAAAGTACCGGTACTGGAGCTTGATGACGGCACCTGTATTGCTGAAACCGCAGCCATATACCGTTATCTGGAAGAAATTCAGCCGGAACCGAATCTGATGGGGCGCGATGCCAAAGAGAAAGCGCTGATTGAGATGTGGGATCGCCGCCTCGACAACGCCTTATTAATGCCGATTGGCCATTGCTTCCAGCATACGACCGGCTTTTTCAAAGACCGTATGACACCGGTTGCCGCCTGGGGCGAAGAAGCCGGTAAGCTGGCGGCTGCGTTCTTACCCATTCTGGAACAGCAGCTGCAAAAGCATGAATTTGTGGCGGGTGATCACTTCTCTGTGGCAGACATCACGGCTCTTTGCTCGCTGGAGTTCGGTAAGGTGATTCAGTTGCGTATTACCGAAGATTTTCCGGCTATTCAGCGCTGGCACGCGCAAATGAAAGCGCGTCCGTCCTATACTGCATAACAGTCTCAGTCCGCCGGGCAGCCGCCTGGCGGATTACCATTGCGCAGGGAGGTTGTTATGAATACCGATCTTAATATTTGTCTGGTGGTGGCCAGCCATCGTGCCAATTCACAAAGTCGCCGTATTGCCGATTATATGAATCAGCATTTTCTGGCCGGTAAGGCGAGTCTGATCGACCTGTATCAGAGTAAGCTGCCACTCTGGGATGGCGAGCCATTGGCCGCAGGCAGTACAGAAGAGCAGGACGTGGCTCAGGTAAAAGCCCGTGCTGCAGCCGCCGATGCTTTTGTATTTATCGTGCCCGAATGGCACGGCATGGTGCCGGCAGGACTGAAAAATTTTCTGCTCTGGTGCGGGATGAAAGAACTGGCGCATAAACCGGTATTACTGGTTGGTGTATCGGCTTCGGCCGGTGGCGCTTTTGTGATTGCCGAGTTACGCCACAGCGGCTATAAAAACTCGCGCCTGTTATATCTGCCTGAGCATCTGCTGCTGCGTGATGTGAATGACCTCTGGATGGGCCAGGAAGGGCGTATGAGTGATGTTTATCTGGAAAAGCGCACCCGTTACGCGCTGGACTTACTGATGACCTACACCGAAGCCCTGAAACCGGTACGCGACAGATTGTGTGCAGGACTGGCGGACTTTTCTAACGGTATGTCGTAACACATACAGGCCGACTGCCCGCTGACAACGTGCGGACTAGAGTTCACGGACGGACTAGAGCGCACGGACTAAAGAGCGCGGATATACTGCTCTAAGTTGTCCAGCAGCTGGCCCTGTTCCTCCGGGCGCCACTGCAGACGGATATGCCACTCCTGTTCGCCGTCGAACGACACGAAAAATGACATGCCGTCGTCGTACGGCAGAAATGAATAACCCAGAAATACCCAGCTTTCCCCAACGGCGTGCAGATGCTGATCGTAATCGGAAAATTCCTGAATAACCTCATAACGCTCACCGGCGCGCAGAAAATTATGATTATCACCGCAGTTTGCTGCTTTATGGCCGGTCCAGGTACCGGCAGGTTTCGGGCCGAAGGTCATGGGTAAAAAGACTCGTGTTGAGGCTCTATGATGGCCTTGTTAACTTTTTATCCGGTAAATCGTTCATTAGTCTGTGGATCATACAATCGACACCCGAACTCTTTACCTATGTCTATGAATACGTTCATCCACTCTCCGGGCTGACCATAACAATCAATTCTGACATGTTGCGCGCTTGAAGAAGCTTGAAAAGAATTCTCTTCACCTTCCCAATTTAGAACCCCGTTAGCTTCTTCAGTACCTGGAAATTCTTGAATGATTCTCTTATAGAAGCCAGTAACATCAATCTGGGATAGGCCATCAAAAGGAACTCCCTCTGACAGGCTGCGATAAACATCCACAGGTGCGGCTTTAAAACCTGCCGGTTCATTCCAGAAATTTAAGTCGTAGCTCATCATTTTCTCGTAAATTTAACGTTTCAATAACCGGCGCAGCTTTGCTGCATCCGGTGCCGTAGGCGCGAAGTTGATTGACTTGTTAAAAGGTAGAGTCAACGGCCTGCTCCTTATACTTTACTACAAACTCTTTTGCCTCCTTGAGCGACGCTGGGTATGCGACATGATAAAAGCCACCATCTTCCCTTTGTTCGTAGACTGATTGGAACAGGAAACCATGCTCCACTAAAAATCTAACTTTCTCCCACTGAGCCTTATCAGTGGCTTTGGGCGCAGAAAATTTTTGACCCACCTCAATTAGAACCCCACCGCACTCAGGACACTTTCTTAATTCCGGCGCTTGCGGTTTTTTAAAGCTCTTGCAGCATTCAAAGCACAAGTTTGGAAAGAGGTAGCTTTGTATATGTTTCTCCTTTGGAAAGTTACTATGATGCTTGAACTTACTCATTTCCGTGGGTGCCTTTTAACGCCCAAAGCAGCGGCGCGCGTTAGCGCGTCCAGCCCGCAGGGCGATGCTGCCTTTGCTTGTTATGTGTTTACTCACAGTTCTCTAGCCCACATATTGGTGTGCCATTATCATTGTGTTTGCCGACCAGACTAATACACTTAAATGTTTCACCACCGTCAGTAGACACTTTAACTTCGAGATCTTGGTTTTCGAATGTTTGCAGCTCTTTAATTAGCTGCTTGATTGTCTTTCCACGAGTAACCCACTCAGGGTTTTCATTTACTTTATCGTTCACTGTACTCACTTATTAGACTGACACATAACGCCAACAGCAAGCGCGCCGTTTTTTGGCGTCGCCTTGGCTGTTTTTGTTATGTTTATTTACTTGTAAGTGACCACAATCCATATGGATTATAGAAAAAGTCATCGCTTTCATATCGATTACAGTCAATGCCATTAATTGTATAAACCATTGATTCATTGTCTTTACTAAACGTTTGCCCGTTCTTGATATTAGGTTCAGCCCGATCTACGACTAGGTACAATAGGAACATATCCAAATCATCAATTGCGGAATCGCAGTTGTTTATTTCAACATCTTTCATTCCGATTAAATGCATTCCAACGGAATAGAGTTTACTATCGTCAGAAATTGGTAATCGTACCCATGCTCGGTATAGGGAACTTAATTGGTTTTCAGGTTCTTTTGAGCGCTCTGAAAGCTCCAGCCACCGTAACTTCCCATGCGCTATACCTGAACTCTCTCCTTTGACAGCTAGTGCCCCCAATTTAAATGCCTCCGCAACAAATGACAGCATTTTTTGTGATATATCTACCGCATCTTGTTTATGCATTCTCGGAGAAAGGACGTAGTTTACAGCTGTATGCTTGTATATAGATTCCTGATCTTCAAGTACAAAGGACGGTATTAAGCACTCCATAGAGGCCGCAAAAGCTGTACTCATTCCTTCTTGGAAATTACCATGAGAATATTCCTCGTCATATTCAAACCCCGGGTATTCCTTGCACAGATTTCTAATGACATCCTGATCATTGTTCAGGATACAAACAACATGCCTTGGCTGTATTTCCATAGTTATTCGCTATCTCCTAAAACATAACGCCTCAATAACCGGCGCAGCTTTGCTGCGTCCGGCGCCGTAGGCGCGAAGTTGATTGATTTGTTAGGCTTTTCACTGCTACAAAGGCCATACTTTTCTCGTCTTTAGAAAACTATCGTCGACAGTGTAACTATAAAAATATTCATTCAGGCCAAAAAAACCATCTATGCCATGTGTATAGCAAGCGACATGAGAAAGTTCAGACAGAACAGTTGAAAGCCACCTAGAGATAGCCAAAGAATGATACCTACCCCACTTTTGCACGATTTCATTCTGGCCGGTACGTATAGAGGCAGACTCAACGTCCTGCATGGTATGCCCACTTTCATTCGTATGTATTACCATCGTAAATGGTGAAATCATCGAATCTATTAATTTTGCTCTACTTTCAACTCGCCTTTGCGCAGCCTTTCCGTAATAGTGCTTTTCTAATATGCACTCAGCTACCTCGCCCCACCACTTATTTATTGGTTCATCTGCAGTTAAATTAGGATTGTCTAGTGAAGCAAAATTTGCATACCTACCTCGTCTAGCGTCAGCAAATGAATCTAAGCACTCAAGAATTTTTTGTGGAATTTCTTGTGTAGGACGAGAATAGCGAAGCGATAGCTGCATCCTTTCGGAAATACTCTCAACCTCATTGGCTAGGTCAATTAACTTATGACCAAATTTCCTAACCACTTTCTCATCAGGCATCTTCCCGCTATTTTCGATAGCATAATGCGCAACCAGTATTAGCTTTGAAAGTCTTTCTAACCCAACCGATAGGCCAAAAAAAGCCGTGTAATATTCGCCCATCTTATCTGCATAATTTGCCCTGCCTATAGCCGTTGCACCAGAGCCAATTAAATGCCTAACTAATGACGCTTCTCGGCCAAGAGCGTGCCATTCAGGTACATCCCATGGATTTTTTCTACTCACTTTTTAGCTTCCCTTTAACCATGAGTTGTGAATTTAATGGAGCCTAACAGTTTCTTAGTAGGCATGCTCATTAACACACCTAAGCCTTTATTCAGATTTCCAGCCTAACCCATTGTCCGGGCTGTAAAAATCATCGTTATTTTCTTTCTTGTCAGGATATAAACGCGCATGCGCGCTTTTACCCTGAAGTGTTCTTTACATTTTGCGCGTTATCACTTTTTGTAGAATCCTAAGTGATTGATTTTCTTACATTCTTCCTAGGCCGAAAGTGTCAATCCGCGCATGCGTGTTTTGCTACCGGAGCGTAAACGCGCATCAGATTCTGTAAACAGTAAAATATACTGGTTGTTTGTGGCATTATTTTCTCTGGTCATTTTCAGTGCTTTTCCGGCCGTGAAAATCACTCAAGTCTGCTTGTATTCCAGACACGCTGCCGCCCATCCTTATATACGCAGGGCAGGAATCGCGTGGCTTTATCATTCGGGATTGTTAGCGGGGAGGGCGGTTGTTTGGACGGTGTGTTCGTACGATATGGCGGCATCCCTGCTGTGGTTTGAGAGTACTGAAGTTTTAGGATGGGTTCAATAATTGATAGAAATAGTCACAACTGGCTTCCGCTATCCGGAACGGTCTGGCCGGGGGCAGGGTATAGGTATAGGTGAGGGATGCCGGAGGGATAAGATGGCAACGGTTAGCAAGGCTTTTTAGTGTCTGGAATTGTAGTGGCCTGGCATTGTAATAGGCTGGAATGGTAGTGGTTTAGCATTTCAGCTGGTCACGTACCCGCATCAGGGCAAAACCCAGCAAATTCTGGCCCTGCCAGTTATGTGGCTCAGAGGCTGCCGGATCGTCGGCCGTCAGGCCAATTCCCCATATCGAATCCACAGGGCTGGCCTCTACCAGAATACTGTCCCCGGTATTGAGCAGAAATTCCTTCAGCTCCGGGTTTTGCGAAAATTTAGCAAAGTTAGCTGATACCACGATTTCAAAGCGGTGTTGTAGCCATTTATCCTCGTCGAAGCCAGGTATGCCACGTCCCGCTTTTTTTGCTTCGTTCGGTGTCTTGCTGGCAAGCACTACTTTCAGCGCACTGTTATCGCTGAAAAGCTCAGCCTTTTTGGCCATCATATAGTGTTCTGCCGTCAGGTATGTCTGCTGTTCATCGACAAATGGTGACTCGTACCACTGACTGAAACAGGATTTTGAGACACCTGTTTTGGGCTTTTGGTGGCCCCAAAAGAAAACATAGGTCACAGGGTTACCGTGACCGATATGGTCAATGAGTTCTTCCCTGCTCTGAATCGTCAATTTGGTACCACACTTCAGTTTTTATTAAAAATCGCTGTTAAGCTGTTTATGAGAACCGTCCAGCCATAACCTTATATCCTGTATAACGTCGTCAACCCTGCTGCTTCCGTCGGGCATATTAAATGAATGATCAAGGTTGTTATACATCTTAAATTCAATATTGGGCTGGTCTTTAGCGAGTTCTGCTGCTTGCTCCTGAGCCAGACGTACGGAAACATTTTTATCCAGCCCCGACTGAATGAGTAACAGTGGAGTTTCTACTCTGGAAAGTATTGCCCTTTGGTCAATTTCAAACATGTTTCGCCACCACTGGTAACCATGCCCGCTCATACTAAGCTCAAAGGGTTCGCTGTTGAGGATATGTTTATAAAAGCCGGTAAAGCCATTTTCGGCTTCCTGGTATGCCTCAGCGGATGGTGACTGGGATTTTATATTGTGCAGAACATCGTCTATAAATCTTGGGGCACCACCGTTGAGTGATACGGTGGCATTAATGTAACTCAATTCTGACGCGAGCAGGTTGGCTACGACAGCACCTTCACTCCCTCCGAGCAGGACGATTCTTTTATATTTTCTTTCTTTTCGTAAGGTGCTTAACACCTGGGTGTAGTCTTTCACCCTCTGCTTTGGTGAGTCATTTTTGATATAGGCCACAGGGCAGTCATCCCCTTCAGAAGTGTTGCTCCAGGGGAATTCGGCGGTAATGCCATATTTCTCAACCGTTAAAATACTGGCTTGCGGCACTACATCCGGGAACTCGCTGTTAATCCGCTTATTGTGGCGGACGCTGTTGCAATCGGAACCCTGTATTAATACCAGCAGTGTCTTCTCCGGATTATCCTGAGTAAGCAGATAGTAGGTGATGTTTGTACCATCGCTTCTGGCTATTTTAAATGATTCCGCAGCAGGTAAGCTTCGGGAGTACAGCGCCTGAGAGATGAGCAGTACGAACAGCGTTAAGGCTTTAATGTTCATGCGATCATGAAGGCAGAGTAAACAAACAGCCAGAGAATCTGGAATCCGTAACTCAGCCGCTGGTGAGTGCCCGGGTTGGTTCTTTCTTTAAAGGATACGCTCAGCCGGTATGAAAAATAAAAGCAGCCGAGCAAGCAGATAAATGAAAAGACCCGGATGGCTGTCGGGTAGGTATCTGAAAATACAGCAATTGCCGGGGCAACAATAAACGAAATCAGCATAACCATTCCCGACCATGAATGAATCTGGCAAGGCATGGTCGGGGTCGTTGTATATGGATCTGCATCCATAGGAAAAAGGCCACAAATCCACGTACTTAATCCATGAATGACAACCATAATGCCGATAGCAACGGTTGCTGTGCTCTCGGCGTGGGTGCTGATCAGGTAATATCCAAACAGGATAAATAAGAGGCCTAAAGGGTAATTGTTAATAAGTGGTGAGAGTTTCTGGGTTGGACTGCCAGCAGCACCCAGCTCGCTGCAAAATTGCCTGGAATGGCTGTAGTTCGGATAGAACAATGAGGCAATAATAACGCCTGCTACGATCCAGATGGAAGCAATGATTCCCGTGTAAGAAATAACGCTAAGCACGTTTAAATTCCCTCTGACAGTTGGTCATTTAATGCCGGGCCGGTTTCATCGCACAAACAGTCAGTCGCCCCTTTTACACCATTATCAGGCGTGTTTATCGCTGCCCATATTGTCTGTTGTTGAGTGGGTAGTCAATGCGTGGGAGGAGAGGCTGGGCTGGATTGAACCTGCGGGGTGCTTGCAGGTATGCCGGTTCTGCGTTTCTTTATCCGGATTATGGATAGGTTCCGTTACCAGAGAACCGTGTCTGGCCGAAGAGCGGCACTCTCTGCATCAATCTGTGTCGCCAATCTGTTAGAATCCGGCGACTGAACTCCAGAGGCCCGTGCCCGCTTTGACCAACAGTAACTTACCTCCCAATACGCCCCCCAGCCATGCGCTTGCTGTGTCTTCTGCACAGGAACAGCAAACGGCGCAGGTAAGCCGGGCACCGCAGCAGGCGCAGCTGACACCGCAGCAGGCACAGGTGATTGCGCATCAGCAGGGTCATGCCAAGGTGGTGGCGGTGGCGGGTGCGGGTAAAACCACGACGCTGACGCACTTTATTGCTGCCCGTCTGAGCGAGGGCGTAAGCCCACGGCGTCTGCTGGTGCTGATGTATAACCGCGCCGCACGGGAGGATTTTGAGGCCAAATTAGGTCGCTTATTGCCTCGTCAGGCGTTGCCGGAAGTACGTACCTTTCATTCGTTGGGGCTGCGTATTTATCAGCGCTTAATTGCTCAGGGTGTCTTGCCGCCGTTTCAGGGTAAACCGTTATCCGATGGCGAAATGGAGCCCATTGTCTGGCGTTTACTGCAGCAGCTGGCGGATGACGATACCCGTCAGGAAATTCTGTCACAGCGGAAAAAATGGGTCGAACCGGCACTGGCCTTTATTGATCTGGTGAAATCCGGTCTGCAGCCGCCGGCTGAGGTGTTTGCCGCGCTGGAACTGCCCGACAGCTGCAAAATTTTTATCGACCTGTTTGATCTGTTTGAAGACTGGCGCCGTCAGCAACGGCGCATCAGTTATGCCGATATGCTTCACGATCCGGTAATGGCCTTTATTTATCAGCCGGAAATCGCCGCACAGTTTGGCGGTCATATGCAGTGGATTCTGGTCGATGAATATCAGGATATTAATGCCATTCAGCAGCATCTGCTGGAAGTGCTGTACGGTGGCCGCGGTTCGGTGATGGTAATCGGTGATCCGGATCAGACGATTTATGAATTCCGTGGTTCGAAGCCGGAATTTATTGTGCAGAAATTTGATCAGCAGATGCAGCAGGTCAGCACTTACCAATTGCCGCACACCTTTCGCTATGGTCATGCGCTGTCGCTGCTGGCCAATCATCTGATTACCCATAATAAAGAGCGTGAGCCGGTGCTGTGCCTGTCGCATCCGTCCACGCCGCAGACGAAAGCCAGACTGCATTTTGCCCGTTATGAACCAGCGCTGATTTTAACCCTGATTAAAAGCGAGGCAGAAAAGCAGCCGCTGGAAAATATCGCCGTTATTAACCGCTTATGGGCGCTATGTGCGCCGATTGAGCTGGGGCTTCTGCAGGCCGGTATACCTTATCAGCTGCATAATTCACAGTCGGTACTGGATCGCTGGGAATTGCAGATTTTCTGGATATTGCTGGAAATATCGGCCGGGCGTTTTGCTGCGCGTAATACCGAACAGCGTACCGATGCCTGGCTGCAGTTACTGACCACACCATACCCGAAGATTAAACGCTCAACGCTGGAGCAGATTGCACGCACGATGGCGCAGGCCGATGCCGACTTTGGTGAGGCGCTGCAGGCGGCGGTGCCGGACGATATGAGTAAATGGCAGCGTCAGCAGCTGGATGCCCGTGCTGAAGTGCTGGCCAGTGCTGAACATGTGGCGATGCCGGCGCACCGGTTATTACAGCAGTATATTGATCAGTCGGGTCTGGAAGACGGCATTGCCGACAGTGCTTTCTCGGCGCAGCAGATTGAAGACCGGCTGCAAACCATTAAAGCCTTTGTTCATTTTATGCGTGAGTCGGAACAGAACAGCCGCAACGCGCTGGATTATCTGCAGCAATTAAAGGCGCAGCGTCTGCAGCAAAGCCGTGAGAAAAAAGGCGGTGTGCATTTAACCTCGATACATAAGAGCAAAGGTCTGGAGTGGCCGGTGGTGATTATTCCCGGTTTAAATGCCCACTATTATCCTTATACCCCCGAAGGTGAATTCACCACGCCAGCCAGCGAAGAAAGTGAGCGGCGTCTGCTCTATGTGGCGATGACCCGCGCCAAACAGCAACTGCACTTAATTGCGCCAGATCCGTTTAAAGATCAGAAACGTGGTGGCGGGCAAACTTCCGCCCGCGACTGGAGCAGCCGCTTTCAGCAGGAGCTGATGGTTGAACGCAGCGTTGATATTGCCCGCGCTATTGAAACGAAATCGGACTCTGTTGCGTTAAAAATACCCCATGGCAGCCCCGCATCCTGGTTGCAGGATTATTGCCGCCAGCTGGATATTAACCTGACGTTTACCCTGGATACTTCTGCGCCTGCATCGGCAGAACGTACACCGCGGCGGGCGGCACCGGGTTATCCCAAAGCGCCGGCGGATTATATTATCGAACGTAAATATTCGGCCGCAGAAGAACAGCGCCGTATCCGCCATGACACACTCGGGGCAGGGGTCGTGCTGGCGGAAGATGAGCGTTATATTAAAATCCGTTTCGATGGCGAAGCTCAGGCGCGTACGCTGGATAAAAAAACTGCCAGTGCTTTTATGGAAAATGAATAACCGGCCTGATCGGTTTATAGCCCTTGAAACAGGCCGACAAGCTGCAGGAGAAAAGAGACATGAAGTCATTGCTGCGCATTATGCTGACCACGCTGTTTGTTACCTTTATAGCAGCGCTGGCGCTGGAACTGTTCTGGCTGAACAGCACGCCTGAGCAGCGTCAGCACTGGCTGAGTTTAAGTCCGCAGCCACTGGACATTAAGCCCAACGGCTGGCTGTTACCGCAATTATTCAATGCACATACAGCGGCTTCTGTGACGACGGGGCCGGGTGTCGCTTCTGAGCGCGCTCCGGGCCGTTATGAGTCTTGGTCTGATACTGCCCCAGCGGCTTCCTCATCCAGCGCCGCGCCGGCCAAAAGTCTGGCGGACAGCATGCCCACAGGTTACCGCAATCATGGTGGCGCGGAATGTGTGCGTCCACCGACACAGGATATCCGTGATGTTGAACGCGGTGCGGTCTATCGCTGGACCGATAGCGAAGGCAAGGTTCACTTTGGTGATCGGCCACAACAGAACGGCGCGGAAGATCTCAGTAAAAAATACGCCGCGGCGACTCAGGGTGTGCGTCTGGTGATGGAATACCCGGGCTGGGCCGGTGACGCCCAGCTCGAATTTCAGCTGCGCCGTGAAGCCGATTTACTCTACCGGGTATTAACGCGCTTTATTCCGCAGAAAGCCTGGCGTCAGATCAACCTGAATCTGGTGCTGTTTGCCAGTCAGAGCGCCTTTGATGAATTCCGCCAGCAGCAGGGGGCAAACAGTGGCTGGATGGCGTATTACAGTGGCGGCCATAATCAGGCATATCTTGCCCGCCAGCAGCGTGACGAATGGACACTGCGTATTGCCCGCCATGAAATGACCCACGCGATGATGACCGGCATGCTGGGCACAACACCGATCTGGCTCAGCGAAGGGATGGCACAATATCTTGAAGGTCTGCAGTGGCAGATGAATGCCGGCCAGATAAAAGCCGATGCCGCAGGTTTTAACCGGCTGAGCGCCCAGGGACTGACCGGTTTCAGCGAGCTGGCCGGGCGCAGCCATGCTGAGTTTAACGGCATGGCGCAGGATGAGAATTACGCCCGTGCGGCAGCGATGGTGTTTTTTCTGATTGACCATGACGATGGTAAGCGCTGGTTGCGGCAGACTCTGGGCCATTATGCGCAGCATCCCTGTGCACCTTTTATACCGTCACAATTCTTTAATCAGGCCTACCCCGGTGGGCTGGCGGCGGTAAACGGGCGCTACGCCCGCTGGTTACAGGACGGGCATTTCACCACGCACTATTACTGATGACAGGATTGGGTGCGCGGCAGGGGGTGGTACTCAGATAGCCAGTTGTTATACTGAGCGCTTTCGTAGAGATCGGTCGTACAGGTTTATCCGGGTCGCCTTTGCGTAACGCCACAACGCCTTGTTCAGACAGGGCGGTTATATTTCAGTCCGGTGATGCCGGGCCCAACAAGGACAACACCTTATGACCATTGCACAACACAAAATCGTAACCATTCACTACAAAGTTGTTGATGTTGCCAGCGGCGAAGTTATCGATTCATCTGAAGGTGGTCAGCCAATGACTTACCTGCATGGCGCACAGAATATTATTCCGGGTCTGGAACAGGCTCTGGAAGGCAAGCAGGTTGGTGATGAATTTGAAGTCACTGTTGCTCCTGCCGATGCGTACGGCGAGTACAGCGAAGAGCGCGTACAGCAGGTACCAATGGAAGCGTTCGAAGGCGTCGAAAAAGTTGAGCCTGGTATGGCCTTTACCGCTCAGACTGAACACGGCCCGATCAACCTGATCGTGACCGAAGTTGATGAAGCCATCGTTACTGTTGATGCCAACCACCCTCTGGCCGGTAAGTCTCTGAGCTTCAGCGTTAAAGTTGAATCTATCCGTGACGCCAGCGAAGAAGAACTGGCTCATGGCCATGTTCACGGTGAAGGCGGTCATCACCACTGAGTATTTGCCCAAGGGTAAAATACTTAATAAAAAGCCGGCTTATCGCCGGCTTTTTTTATGCATTTTTAATTTATTTTTGCGGATATTTATTTCTGCTTAAAAAATAACGGCTGGTTATTGTCCGCTGGCTTTTTTCAGATCCAGTGGTTCGGCAATATCCACTTCAACGACGGTACCGGCTTTTACATCGGCCAGTGCGCTGACTTCATCAAGGGCATCGCCCCAGATATTACAGGCATTGGACAGGCGGATTTCACCGTGGCGGGAAATAGGTGTTGGCCCGAAACCAATGACAATGCTGCTGCCATCGGCCCAGAAGGCAATATCGCCGGGTTGCACGATATTCACCGCATTATCTTCATAGCTTACCCGTACCGGGCAGTCGAAAATAACTTCCTGCCCCCAGGTTTGTACCGTGGCGGTAAAAGGCACTGCCTTAAGAATGGCCTGAGCAGTTGGGGTGCGGCGCAGTGCAATACGGATTTCGTGGTTTTCAAAACGCATAGCCAGTAACGTCATAAGAAATTCCCCCGTCGTGTCAGTAAAGACAACGGCATAAATGCATCCGCCGGCATCGTGCCGGCGGTGCAGTTCCGTTGCATTGGATTACCTTCAGACTAGCAGAGCGGTTTTTTTGCCGCGCTGCTTTTCTTGGTTCTCAGGCGACGGCCCGGCTGTCAATGATTGCCTTGTTAATAGTAAACAGGATGGCATTAAGGCTGGCCGAGAGGGTGTCACCATCCTGAGCGACCGCGGTATAACGGCTGCCGCGGATGCTGGCCTGCACAAAGGCCATGGCGGTGGCATCGGAACCTTCACTGATGGCCTGCTCGTCAAACTGGACAATCTGCACGTCCACGCCGGTGGCTTTGTGCATGGCGTCAGCAAAGGCGCTGATGGCACCGTTGCCATGACCATGAATCAGCATTAACTGGCTGCCGTCATTAATAGACGCTTGCACATGATACTGGCTGCCCTGTTTGTCGATCTGGTAACCGGCCAGCGAGTAGCGACCATCGCTGTTCATAAACTCTGTGCGGAATACGCTCAGAATTTGTTCCGGGCTGAGTTCGCCTTCCTGCATTTCGGCGCGGCGCTGAATCGGCTGCGCCAGTTCGATCTGCATCCAGCGTGGCAATGTGGCGCCGATCTGTTGCTCGAGCAGATAAGCAGCACCGCCTTTACCCGACTGGCTGTTGACGCGGATCACCGACTGGTAATTGCGGCCAAGGTCGCGCGGGTCGATTGGCAGATAAGCCACATCCCATGGCTCGTCGTCCTGTTGCTTGCTCAGACACTTGCGGATGGCATCCTGATGGCTGCCGGAGAAGGCGGTATACACCAGCTCGCCGAGCCACGGATGGCGCGGATGAGTCTTGATGTTGGTACAGGCTTCTACGGTGGCGATGATGTCATCGGCCATGCTGATATCCAGCTCAGGATCAACGCCCTGGCTGTACAGGTTCATCGCCATGGTCACGATGTCCATATTGCCGGTGCGCTCGCCATTGCCGAGCAGGGTGCCTTCGATACGGTCGGCACCGGCGAGCATCGCCAGCTCGGCGGCGGCTACTCCACAACCACGATCATTGTGGGTATGAATGCTGATGATCAGGCTGTCGCGTTTGTTCACATGGTCGCAGAACCATTCAATCTGGTCGGCGAACACGTTGGGCATGCTGCTTTCGACGGTGGCCGGTAAATTGATGATGGCTTTTTTCTCTGCAGTCGGTTGCCATACATCGATCACGGCGTTACAGACTTCAACGGCAAAATCGACTTCGGTGGTTGAGAAGCTTTCCGGTGAATACTGGAATACCCACTCGGTCTGCGGATGGCGTTTGGCTTCGCTGGCAACTTTACGCGCACCGTTCACGGCGATGTCGATAATGCCCTGTTTGTCGAGATTAAAGACACGCTGACGCTGTACCGGTGAGGTGGAGTTATACACATGCACCACCGCGCGGCGTACGCCGGCAAGGGCTTCGTAGGTGCGTTCGATTAATTCATCACGCGCCTGCACCAATACCTGAATGGTAACGTCTTCCGGAATCTGGTTGGCTTCGATCAGCCAGCGTACAAAGTCGAAATCCGGCTGTGAGGCGGCAGGAAAACCAACTTCAATCTCTTTGAAGCCCATGTTGACCAACAACGCCCACATCTGCTGTTTCTGCGCAACGGACATGGGCTCGATCAGCGCCTGGTTACCATCACGCAGATCAACTGAACACCACAGCGGCGCGGTGGTCAGAGTCTGGTCCGGCCAGCGGCGATCGGTTTTGGCGATAACGGTTGCAGGGCGGTACTTACGATGGTTAAAGCGGGCGGTGGTCGGGGTATTCATATCCGGTCCTTGCTCAGATTTTATAAAAACTGGTCATTGATTGCGTGTTTTAAGCCTTTTGAGCTTGTTCGTGTTTCCTTTCTGACTGTCTTTGCTCAGACCTTGTGAGTCCTCTCTGGCCCTGGCCACTTTTGGTGGCTGGGCGGACGCGGTGTCTTGTGAACAGCGCGTTCAGATGCCTTCCGGTAAGGAAGAGATCTGGTTAACAGTATGTGCACAGTATATGCGGCATGCTGGCATTTATGATTGCAAAGTTGCTATTGATAACCCTTAATTTTGATACAATATTGCGCGATGTTTATTGTCTTTGGCGATTTGTGCCAATGTCTGTTCGTGGCACGGATTGCCCTGACCGGCAACGACTTGTATCAGCTCAACAGAAGGTCGTTTTATGAACTCAGATATGCCCGATGGTATGGCCCGGCTTGATCGTATTGACCAGCGCATTCTCGAATTACTGCAGCAGGATGGCAGTCTCAGCAATCTGGAGCTGGCCGATAAAGTCGGCTTGTCGCCCTCGCCGTGCTCGCGCCGGGTAAAAGCGCTGGAAGAAAGCGGTATGATTCAGGGCTACCGTGCCCATCTGGATGCCCGGCGTCTGGGGCTGGATCTGCTGGCGCTGATTTCGATCAGCATGGATCGCCATACGCCGGAGCGTTTTGATAACTTCGAATCGCAGGTCGCGGCCTGTCCGGAAGTGCTGGAGTGCTACCTGATTACCGGCCAGTCGGCCGACTATGTATTAAAAGTGATCGTGCGTGATATGAATGCCTACCAGCAGTTTCTGCTTGGCACCCTGACCCGTATTGAAGGCGTCAGCGGAGTGCATTCCAGCTTTGTAATGCGTAAAGTCATCGACCGCACGGCGCTGCCATTAGCAACGCGCTGATGGGATGATTTTTCTGTAAGGAGATGATGTGTTAACCCAGGTTGCTTTACCACTGGCTCTGGCCATGATGATGCTGGTGATGGGGCTGAGCCTGCGCCCGGTGCACTTTATCGCGGTGGCGCGTGAGCCGAAGCTGATTCTGCTTGGTCTGGCGCTGCAATTATTATTGTTACCGGCGCTGGCGCTGATGCTGGTTATGATGCTTTCTTTGCCAGCCACGCTGGCCATCGGCCTGATTATTCTGGCGGCCTGTCCCGGTGGTGCCACCTCAAATATTATCAGCCATTTAAGTGGTGGCGATGCGTCGCTGTCGGTCACCCTGACGGCTCTTATTACCTTGCTGGCACCTTTGACGTTACCGTTGTGGGTGAATACCCAGCTGCACTGGCTGAGCCTCGATCAGCTTGAACTGTATCTGCCCTGGCTGCCGACATTAATGCCTTTATTACTGGTGACGGTAGTACCGCTGTTGCTGGGAATGGTGCTGGCAGCGCGTTATCCGCAGCCGGTATTACGGGCGTTACCCTGGTTTAACCGTTTGTCATTGTTGCTGTTTATTATTCTGGTGATCGCCATGGCCGTGGCCAACAGCGAGCGCCTGCCGCAATTATGGTCGCAGGCGACACTGGTGTGTCTGGGGCTGTGTGTGCTGGCGATGGCAGCGACCGCTTTAATCAGTCGTTTGCTGCGCCTGAGCGAACGGCATACGCTGACGCTGATGATCGAAGTGGGTATCCAGAATGCCGGTACCGCCATGCTGATCAGCGCGACCATCCTGCAGCGGCCGGACCTGGCACTGGTGGCGTTGTTTTATGGCATCCTGATGAATATACCGGCACTGCTGCTGATTGGCCGCCGGGTTTTGCGTCAACCGGCCAGTGTTGTCATGCCGGCAGGAGGATCTTCGCTATAATGATCAGAGCCTATCTCCATCGCAGCCGGACCGCTGCGTTGCCAACCAACAGGGGCCAACTTTGACCAGTCGTCTGTCATCGATAGAAAGTAAGCTGACCTTTTATGTGCTGAGCTTCAGTATTTTTCTGGGGGTGCTGTTCAGTGCCGCGCAGATTGGTTTTGACTATACCGCCGAGAGTCGCCGTTATCATGAGCTTACTGCGCAACTGCTGGAGCGACAGAGTGGCCCGGCGGCGCTGACACTCTATAACTACGATGGCAGTTCGATGCAGAGTATTCTCGACAGTCTGCTGATGAACCCGGCGGTGGTGGCCAGCGTGATTGTGGAAAACGAGACCGGCTTCGAGAAACGTGCCGGTCTGAGCAAGCGCGAGCTGAGCGATACCGCTAATTCCTTTTATTACCGTGCCCACGATGTCGAACTGCTGGAACCGGCGATCTATTCCAAAAATCCACGGGTGATTGGCCATCTGACAGTCTGGTCGGATGAGCGTCTGACCCGCCAGGGCTTTGAACGCCGCGCCGGTATTACGTTATTGCTGGATGTGCTGCGCAATATCACGCTGGCGGTGGTGCTGATTCTGGTGTTCCGTGCGCGTCTGACCAGCCCGCTGAAACGTCTGATGGAACGCCTGATGGCCATTGACCCGCGCCAGCCAATAACCGCACCGCTGGTGGTGGAAGGCTCGCTGCGCAACAGTGAACTGGACGATCTGGCGCACAAAATGAACGATGTTTTACGCGCAATGGAAGGCGAAATCAGCCAGCGCCAGCAGGCCGAAAACCGTATCCGTCAGCTGAATGAACAACTTGAAGAAAAGGTAAAAGCCCGTACTCAGGCATTGCATGACAGCAACAGCCAGCTGCAGAGCAGCCTGAACGAATTACAGCGCACGCAGGATCTGTTACTGCAGGCGCAGCGTATGGCGTCGCTGGGTCATCTGGCGGCGGGTATGGCCCATGAAATCAACAATCCCATCGCGGTGGTGTACTCCAATATCGCCACGCTGAGCGAGTATCTGACCGAGCTGATTGGCCTGGCCGATCAGTATCAGGCCGCCGAACATGGTATTGCCGATAAAGCCCTGACACAGGCGCTGGTGCAGATGCGCACCGCTATTGATCTGGATTTTGTACGCGACGACGCCCCGGATCTGGTGCGTACTTCCAAGCAGAGTCTGGAGCGCGTGCGTAATATTGTCAGCGAGCTGCGTACCTTTGCCGATACCGAGCATCAGCATAAAGAAATCACCGCACTGGATGAGCTGATGCAGCAGGCGCTGGCCGAGCAAAACATCAGTGCGCGTAACGATTTACGGGTTTACAGCTATTTGCAGCAATTGCCGCAGGTGTCGTGCATCCCGGAACAGGTGCGGCTGGTGTTTAACAATATTCTGCACAACGCCGCCGATGCGATGCCCGATGGCGGCACCATTGAAATTGCCGGCGATCTGCAGGATGACTGGGTAGCGGTCATGGTCAAAGATTCCGGCACAGGTATGAGCGAAGAAGACCTGAGCTGTGCGGTTAATCCCTTCTTTACCCGCAAGGAAATCGGTCAGGGTACCGGCCTTGGTCTGACCGTGGCGTACAACGTGATGGTCAATCATGGCGGTGAGCTGCTGATCGACAGCTCTCCGGGTAAGGGCACCGTGGTTACCCTGCGTTTTCCACGCAGCTGACAGAGCCTGTCGCCAGTGCCTGTTAACAGGCACTGAGCAGGCTCTGAATATCCTCCCGTTCTTTCTTTGCGGGGCTTTATGCTCCCGTCAGATTTACCAATTCCTTCAATAATTCCCGTAACCAGCGGTGTGCCTGATCGCGCTCACGGCTCTGATGCCAGATCAGCTGCAGTTCAACCGGTGGGCAGGCAAAGGGCAGGGGGGCGGTCTGCAGTAATTGCTGCCAGAGACTGTGGCTGACCAGCTGTTGCGGTACCACGGCAATCAGGTCGGTACTGGCGACCACCGGCGGAATCGATACAAAACTGCTGACCCAGAGCTGCACCTGACGTGGCAGGTCTTTATGTCCCAGCAACTGCTCAATCGGCGTGCCCTGACGGTTGCGTGGCGACAGGCTGACATGTTGCAGGTGGATAAACTCGTCGTAGCTGAGATCGGAGTGGAACTGCGGATGGTTACGCGCGGCAATCACCACCAACGATTCCTGCAGCAGCGGCGCATGGCACAGACCCGGTTGCGGCTGGTCGACATAATCGATGGCCAGATCGAGGCGGCCATCCTGCAGGCGCTGCACAATATCCGGGCTTTGGTCGGTTTCTATCTGCAATGCCACACCCGGCGCGCGCTGGCGCAGCTGCTGCATCAGCCAGGGCGCAGCCAGATATTCCACTGCGCCATTGGCACACAGACGGAAATGCCGGCGGCTGGTGGCGGCATCGAAGCTTTGCTGATCGGCCCAGCCCTGTTCAATCAGTTCCAGCCCGTCACGCACTTTGGCGTACAACTGCAGTGCTCGCGGGGTCGGTTTCAGGCCGCTGGCGGTGCGCACAAACAGATCATCACCCAGCTGCAGACGCAGCCGTTTCAGGGCGTTACTGACCGCCGGCTGACTGAGGTGCAGACGTGCGGCGGCACGGGTCAGGTGCTGTTCTTCCATTAAGGCGGTAAACAGCGGTAGCAGATTCAGATCGAGGGAACGCAGGCTCATGGCTTTCTCACGCATTATTCATAATGGTGATAATACATTTTTTAATTATTGATTGGCCTTTATTTAGCCGCCGGCGATAGAGTGGAGACAACTTAAAAATAATAACAACTGTAATAACGACAGGAGATGCTTATGGCCTTTGATCATCTGGCCTTCCGCGCCCGTTACCGTGCCTCCATTGCACGTTTTTATTCCGGTGGTCTGCATGCGCTGGTGGTGGCGGCTACCGGGCTGGGGGTGATCCTGTACAGCTTCAGTCAGGTTGAGCAGGGCACTGTCGCTGAGTGGCTGTTATTACCGCTGACCATGGTGCTGGTGAATTTCGGCGAATACGCGACCCATCGCTGGCTCGGGCACCGTAAAACCCGTATTGGCCGGCTGTTTTATTCGCGCCATACCGGCGATCACCACAGCTTTTTTATTGAGTCGGCGATGCCCTTTGAAAGTGTGCGCGACTGGCGCGTGGTGCTGTTTCCGGCCTGGCTTATTTATGTGTTTTTAGTATTTCTGATTATTCCCGGTACTTTGCTGCTGCAATGGCTGTGGTCGGATAACGCCGGCTGGATTTATGCCGCTGCGGCACTGTGTGGTTATCTGTTTTATGAGGTGATGCACTTCAGTTACCACCTGCCGGCAGGCAGTTTTGTTGAGCGCACGCCGATTTGGTGGCGGCTACGGCATCTGCATCAGTTGCATCATGAACGCGAGCGTATGGCGCAGTGCAATTTCAATATCACCCTGCCGTTATTCGACTGGCTGCTGGGCACACTGTACTGGCGCGCACCGGGCAATCGGGCGACATCCGGGGAGAAAAACCGATGAAACAGACACTGTTTGGCCTGGCCGTGATTCTCGGCGCGCTCTATATCCTGCTGTGGCCGCTGCATCCCTATCCGCTCAGCTATGTCCTGAAAGCCAGCCCGGTATTGCTGCTGGCGGTTGTTGCCTGGCTGCAGTACAGGAACGCTGAAATCAGTTTACGGGCAGCCTGGCTGTACGCGCTGGCGATGCTGACCTCAGCCGCGGGGGATGTGTTTCTCGACTTCGACCGCAGCCTGTATTTAAAGCAGGCGCTGGCGGCGTTTTTACTGGCGCAGCTGAGTTATATCGCGCTGCTGTGGCCACTGCGGCAGAGCCGCCGTGGGGATGCGCTGAGGGCCGGCTTGCCGGCGCTGTTTGCGGCCTTTCTGCTGTGTCAGTTTTACCCTAATACCGGCGCGCTGTGGTGGCCGGTGCTGATCTATGTGCTGTGTTTATGGGGCATGGCGGTGCTGGCGTTACGCAGTGGCAACCGCTGGATTGCCGGCGGCGGTGTGCTCTTTATGCTGGCTGACAGTCTGATCGGCGTAAACCGCTTCTGGCTGCCGTTTGAGCACTCCACACCGGTGATCGTCAGCATCTATATCAGCGCTCAGTTACTGCTGGGGTATGGCCTGTTACTGGCGGCGGATTCACCTCTGCTGAAAGCAGCAACCTGCAGGCAGAAAAGCACGGTGGAATCCGCTCCGGCACGCTGAAATCCGTGATTGCGTCAGGGCGGTGGATGGTTTAGTTTGCCGCTTCTTTACGGTCATTATTGGCCAGTTCTGTCGCATAGCAGTGTGAGTGTTCCCATGGCAAAAAAATCTTCTTCCGGTGGTCTGGTGTATTCAACCGAGTTTGGCCGTGCCTGTCCTGAGTGTCGCGAACCCCAGGGTCAGTGTCGTTGCGGCGAACCAGAAGTACCCGCCGGAGACGGTATTGTGCGTGTCAGCCGCGAGAGCAAAGGCCGTGGCGGCAAAGTGGTGACCATTGTCAGCGGTGTGCCTTTGGCAGGCGCCGAGCTGAAGACGCTGGCGAAAGAGCTGAAGCAGAAATGCGGCGTCGGCGGTGCGTTAAAAGACGGTCTGATTGAAATTCAGGGCGATCAGCGTGACCTGCTGGTCAGCGAGCTGAGCAAGCGCGGTTTCACCGTTAAAAAAGCAGGTGGCTGAGATGCAGGCCACTTCTGCTGGCGCTCAGAAAGACTCCGCAGCACCGCGTGCGCTGATCGTTTACGCCCATCCCCAGCATCAGCATTCCTACGGCAACCGCGAATTACTGGCGGCCGTGCAGGGGCTGGAGCAGGTCACCGTGCATGACCTGTATGAAGAGTATCCCGATTTTCATATCGACGTGGCGCGCGAGCAGGCGCTGCTGCTGTCCCACGACCTGATTATTTTTCAGTTTCCGCTGTACTGGTACAGCGCCCCGGCCTTACTGAAAGAATGGCAGGACCGGGTGTTCGACTTTGGCTTTGCCTATGGCCAGAACGTGCAGCAGGAACAGCAATCTCAGGCGCTGGCGGGTAAGGCGCTGTGGCTGGCGGTTACCGCCGGTGGGCCGGTGAACTCCTTCCGCGAAGAAGGCATCAGCCGCCGTCCGCTGAGCGACTATCTGCTGCCTTTTGAGCAGAGTGCCGCACTGTGCGATATGCGTTATCTGGAGCCGTTTGCTGTGTACCGCATCCGCAAGCTGACCAAACCTTATCTGCAGGAACGCGCCGAAGAATACCGTGCGGCGCTGTTGCAGCACCTGCGCGACCTCAGCAACCGCCCGTCACAGGAGAATGCCGATGCATGACAGTGGCTTAATGCAGCAGGCTTTTGTTTTTCTGCTGTCGGCGGTGGTGGCGGTGCCGCTGGCCAAGCGGCTTGGTCTTGGTTCGGTACTGGGTTATCTCTGTGCCGGTGCGGTGATCGGCCCCTTTGCGCTGGGTTTAATCGGTAACGACGTTGAAGGAGTGATGGCCTTTGCCGAATTCGGCGTGGTAATGATGCTGTTTCTGGTCGGTCTTGAACTCGACCCATCGCTGCTGTGGCGTATGCGCGTGCCTATTTTAGGACTCGGCGGCCTGCAGGTGGTGGTCACCAGTGTGCTGATTCTGCTGGTCGGTGTGCAGCTGGGCTTTCCCTGGCAGCAGAGTCTGGCGGTGGGCATGATTCTGGCGATGTCATCCACCGCCATTGTGTTGCAGACCCTGAATGAAAAATCACTGCTGAAAACCGAAGCCGGGCAATCGGCCTTTGCCGTGCTGCTGTTTCAGGATATTGCCGTGATTCCGATGCTGGCCATTCTGCCGCTGCTGGCACTGGACAGCTCGCTGGTGGCTGCGGCTTCGCACACCGGTTTGTCCGGCTGGCAGAAAACCCTGCTGGTACTGGCGGTGGTGGCCTCCATTGTGATTGTTGGCCGCTGGGTCAGCCGCCATCTGTTCCGCATTATTGCCAACACCCGTATGCGCGAAACCTTTACCGCCACCGCACTGGCGCTGGTGGTCGGCATTGCGCTGCTGATGGAGCTGGTCGGCCTGTCACCGGCACTGGGCACCTTCGTTGCCGGGGTGGTATTGGCCAACAGTGAATACCGCCACGAGCTGGAAGCGGAGATTGAGCCCTTCAAAGGTCTGCTGCTGGCGCTGTTCTTTATTTCCGTTGGTGCCAGCATCGACTTCGCCTTGCTGGCGGCGAACCCCTGGCTGGTGCTGGAACTGGTGCTGGGGCTGATCATCATCAAAATGCTGGTGCTGATTGTGCTGGCGCGGCTGTTTGGTCTGTCGGCGCAGAGCAACGGTATCTTTACCTTTGCCCTCGCTCAGGGTGGCGAGTTTGCCTTTGTGCTGTTCACCTTTGCCGGTAATAACCAGATTTTACCGGCGACGATGATTGAGCCGCTGGTGCTGGTGGTCGCGCTGAGCATGGCGGCGACACCGCTGCTGATTATCCTTAACGAGCGCCTGATTCTGCCGCGGCTGTCGGGCAATAACAGCACGCGCCCGCACGATCAGATCGAATCGGAAGAGGCGCGGGCTATCGTTGTCGGCTTTGGCCGTTTCGGCCAGATTGTTGGCCGTCTGCTGCGTATGAACGGCTTTGCCATTACGGTTCTGGAGCACGACGCGACTCAGGTCGATACCGTGCGCCGTTTTGGCCATAAGGTATTTTACGGTGATGCCGCGCGCCTCGATCTGCTCGAAGCCGCCGGACTGGCCGACGCCGAGCTGCTGGTCGTCGCCATCGACGATCATGAACGCTGTCTGCAAATCGTCGAAGTAGTGCGCCGCCATTACCCGCAGCTGCGCATTATTGCCCGTGCCCGAGGTCGTCGTCAGGCGGCGGAACTGCTGCGTGCCGGGGCTGATCATGTGGAGCGTGAAACCTTTAACTCAGCGCTGGCGCTGGGGCGCGAAGCACTGCGTTCGCTTGGCTTCCGCGCTTATCAGGCGCAGCGTGCGGCGGAACTGTTCCGCCACCATGATGAGCTGAATGTGCGCTCGCTGGGCGAAGTGCTGGACGATGAATCGGCCTTTATTAACCGCGCGCGCCAGCATGCCGTCGATCTGGAACAGGTACTGAAAAACGACCAGAAGGTCGATGCCGAAAGTGGTGATCAGGCCTGGGATCGGGACTAGCCTGTATCTCAGGCTGTATCTGAATGACGCGATAAAACAGGCGCTTACAGCGCCTGTAAGTGCTCGCTCAGCTGGGCACGGATAGGCTCCGGAATCGTCACCGACTGCTTGGCGTCGTGATCAAAATGCACCATCACCGCCGAGCCGCGGGCGCCCATACGGCCTTCCTGCCAGGCTTCGTGGGCAATCACCATCGAGCTGTTGCCCAGCTTGGTGAGGTAAGTGCGGATCTCCACATCTTTGCCGTAAAACAGTTCACCGACAAATTCGACTTCGATTTTGGCGATGATCAGATGCCAGTTGTTGATATCCAGATCCGGAGTAAACAGGCGGAACAGCGGCGTGCGGGCATCTTCAAACCAGACCGGTAAAACGGTGTTGTTGATATGACCCAGGGCATCGGTTTCAACAAAGCGCGGGCTCAGGTGGTGCGTCCACATAATATTATTCCTGTTATTAGTAGGTCACTGATTGTACCTGCTGAGTCTGTCAGCGGTACTGGCAAAGAGTATAAAATGGCAAAGAGTACAAGATGCCCGGCGCCCTGAGCCATCCATTCACGATTTCAGTCAGATAATACGAGGCCACTTTGCCAGATTCAGCCATACAGATTGTTAACGACGAGCAGGGCATGCGGCTGGCGCTGGCCGAAGCGCAGCGCGCCTACGATGCCGGTGAAGTGCCGGTGGGTGCGGTGGTGGTGCTGAATGGCGAGGTGGTAGGGCGTGGGTTTAATCAGCCCATTACCAGCCTTGATCCGAGTGCTCATGCTGAGATGGTTGCCGTGCGTGATGCCGCCAGAAATATCGGTAATTACCGCCTGCCGGGCGCTACGCTGTATGTCACCGTGGAGCCCTGTACCATGTGTACCGGTTTATTAATTCACAGCCGCATTGCACGGCTGGTTTATGGTGCGACCGAACCGAAAGCAGGTGCTGTTGAAAGCGCGCTGCAGTTACCGGCACAGCCTTTTTATAATCATGTGATGGAAATTGAGGGTGGGGTGCTTGCCGAGCAATGCTCCGCTATGATGTCATCCTTCTTTGCCATGCGCCGCGAAGCGAAAAAGCGTCTGAAGCAGGCGGTGCCTCCGGCGGCAGACTGATCGTCTGGGCAAAAAATAATAAAAAGTAAGAACAAAAATAATAAAAAAACGACCAACCATTCCTGATCACGACGACCCGTACCAATAATAAGAAACAAAAAGAACAATTAAAACGCTTACCGGGAATACGTTTATGCCTGTTTTACGTTCAGTGCTTCTGGCACTGCTGTCACTGCAATTACTCGCCTGCGCCAAAATGCAGGACACCCTCTTTGAAACCGGCCTGAAAGCCGAGCGCGCGATGTCGGCGCTTAACCGCCATGAGCTGGATGTGGCGGGTCATCACTGGGTGTATCTCGATTCAGAAACCGCCGATGCGCCGGTGCTGCTGATGCTGCATGGCTTTGCCGTCGATAAAGATAACTGGCTGCGTTTTGCCCGCCATTTTAAAGATTACCGGGTGATCGCGCCGGATTTACCCGGCCATGGTGAAAGCTCCTATAACCCGCAGGTGACCTACGATTTCGCTGCTCAGGCCGGCTGGCTGGCGGAGTTTGTCGACGCGCTTAAACTGCCGCAACCCGTACATGTACTGGGGAATTCCATGGGCGGTGGCATTGCCCTGCTGTACAGCGCTGCGCATCCGCAGCAGGTGGCTTCTATTACGCTGATTGATGCCGCTGGTGTGTACCCACCGCATCTGAGTGAATTCCAGCAGATTATTGATAACGGCGGGCGCAATCCGCTGGTGGTCGAAAACATGGACGACTACGACGCGCTGCGTAACTTTGCCATGGTGCAGCAGCCGTTCCTGCCGTGGCCGGCGCCGGATGTTCTGGCGCGCCGGGCGATGGCACGCAATGCGATTAATACCGACATCTTTGCCGATATTCATGCGGTGGCCGAAGCCGCACGCCACAGTGACGATAACCTGCGTTTACTGCAGCAGATTCAGCAACCGGTACTGATTCTCTGGGGTGAGCAGGACCGCGTGCTGGATGTCAGTTCGGTGGGCGTGTTTGAGCAGCACCTGGCGCACAGCCAGAGCCATATTTTTGCCAATGTCGGCCATGCGCCGATGCTGGAAGTGCCGGATGACAGCGCACAGGTGGTGCGCACATTCCTGCAGGAATTGCCGCCTCAGCAGCAACTCCTGCAACCGTCGCAGACGGCTCAGAACGGGGAATAAAAAAAGCGGATAAAAACTTATCCGCGAAACTCACTATTGCTATAGGAGTGGAGGAATAACGGTGATCAGTGATGACGATAACTGCATAGCATTTTCGTCGTCGCTGAAGGTTGGGCTCTGCTCTTCATTCCAGACCAGGACGTCGTAGTAACGGCGGATATTCTGTACGTAATCAACCGGCTCCTGACCACGGGCAAAACCGTGGCGGGTGTGACGGTAGTAACGTTTCTGGCTCAGCAGTGGCAGGGCTTCTTTAACGTCCAGCCATAAATTCGGGTTACCGCCCATCTGTTCGGTAATTTTACGCGCATCGGTCAGGTGACCAAAACCGACGTTATAAGCGGCCAGTGCCAGCCAGGTGCGGTCTGGCTCCTGCACATCACTGCCCAGACGTTCACGCAGTTTAGCCAGATAGCGGCTGCCGCCAAAAATACTCTGCTTAGGATCGAGGCGGTTTTTTACACCCAGTTCGCGTGCGGTGTTACGGGTCAGCATCATCAGGCCACGTACGCCGGTAAAGCTCTTGGCGGTTGGGTTCCAGTGGCTTTCCTGATAGCCGACGGCAGCCAGCAGGCGCCAGTCGAAACCGTGATCGGCACCGGCTTTTTCAAAATGCGGCTTGTAGGTATCGAGTTTATTGCTGGTCTGACGCAGGAAGCGCTTGGCGCCAACATAGTCGAGCTTATCCAGATGGCCGTAGTAGCGTTCTTCAAGACCGGCCAGCAGTGCGGCATTTTCTTTATTGCCGAAAAATTGATTCGCGGCCTGATGCAGGCTGTCATCGCGGCTGTGGCTGAAAGCCCAGGCAATGTTCTGCTGCTCGCTTAAATCGAAGGCAATGGCCAGATTGGGGAAATAAGCCTGCAGCACATCAAATTCGTTGGAATCGACCACGGTAAAATCGATATTGCCGCTGGCCACCATCTGCAGCATATCGGCGACTTCCAGATCGGGCGTTTCACTCCAGGTGAGTTCCGGAATCTGGCTGTGCTGCAGAGTGCGCAGGCGTTCTGCGTGGCTTGAGCCGGAAGCGACCACTAACTGACCACTGGCCAGGTCGTTAATCTGCTGCGGGCGCAGGGCGCCACGGCGGTAGATAACCTGTTCGGTAACCTGCATATAAGGCTGTGAGAAGCGGAACCAGCGTTCACGCTCGGCGGTATGAGTGAGACCGGCGGCCGCGAAGGCCGCCTTTCCTGTCTCTAGGGTGCTGAAAATGTCATTCAGATTATCGGCCACCACAACGTTAAGGGTAACGCCAAGGTGGTCGGCAAAGGCGCGGGCCAGTTCAAATTCGTAGCCCGCCGGGCCACTGCGGTCTTCATAAAAGCTGGTCGGGCTGTTACGCGTTACCATCACAATCTCACCATGCATCCGCACCTGCTCCAGGTTGTTCGGACGCACGCTGCCGGTCAGTGCGGTTAAGCACAGGGCCGCCATCGCGGTAGTTGATAGTAGACGAGTTATGCCAGATCGCATGCAAATTTTCCGTAAATGCGCACCAATATGGTGCATTTTCTGAAATCTGGGGTCATTGTAGCGTGCTGATCGCTTAAAAAACAACCGAAAGGCGGGCTATGTTTGCAAAATGATGACTATTTCGTGTCGTTATAGTGACCTAACCTGTTGAAACGCTTCTGTTTTTTCTGTAGGCCTCAGGAATCCGGGCTGGTCAGCAACGCACTGTTGCTGATTTTGCAACGATAAGCGCTTTTTCGTGGCCGCTGATATGTTTACAGCAACCCGTTTGCCCGGCGGCCGCGTGGTGCCTTTGCCCGGCGTGCCACTCTGGCCGGTCGGCCGCACAAATCTGGTGTGAACAGGCACTCTCCGGTATCATTCGCGCTCATTTTGACCCACCTCCTTACGTTGGAGTTTTCCCCCGATGCTCGAGCTGCGTGGCGCACCGGCGCTTTCCGAATTCCGTCAGAACAAAGTCCTGAACAAACTGCAGCAAGTGCTGCCACAGGTCAGCGGCGTGTATGCCGAATTTATGCACTTTGCCGAGCTGCACGAAGCTCTGGCCGATAACGAGCTGGCGGTACTGCAGCGTATCCTGCGTTACGGCCCGAAAGCCGAGGTAAAAGAAGGTAAGGGCGAACTCTTTCTGGTGGTGCCGCGTTTCGGCACCATCTCGCCGTGGTCTTCCAAGGCTACCGACATCGCTCATAACTGCGGCCTGAACAAGGTACAGCGTCTGGAGCGTGGTATTGCTTACTATGTAGAGGGCATCAGTGCCGCTGAGCGTGCAGCGGCTGCGGCTGTGCTGCACGATCGCATGGTCGAAGTGGTGCTGGATAACAGCTCGGCTGCGGCTGACCTGTTCTCCCACGCAGAACCTGCGCCGCTGAGCACCGTCGATATTCTGGGCGGTGGCCGTGAGGCGCTGATCGAAGCCGATAAGAACCTGGGTCTGGCACTGGCTGACGACGAAGTGGATTATCTGGTCGAGAACTACAACATTCTGGGCCGTAACCCGACCGACGTAGAGCTGATGATGTTCGCTCAGGCGAACTCCGAGCATTGTCGCCACAAAATCTTTAACGCCACCTGGACGCTGGATGGCGAGGATCAGGACAAGTCCCTGTTCCAGATGATCAAAAACACCTACGAGTGTTACAACGAAAACATTCTGTCGGCTTATAAAGACAACGCCTCGGTGATTGTTGGCCATAAAGCCGGTCGTTTCTTCCCGAATCCTGACAGCCGTGCCTACACCTACCATCAGGAAGATATGCACATCCTGATGAAGGTCGAAACCCACAACCACCCGACCGCCATTGCACCACACTCCGGTGCGGCTACCGGTTCCGGTGGTGAGATCCGTGACGAAGGCGCGACTGGTCGTGGTTCCAAGCCAAAAGCCGGCTTAACCGGTTTTACCGTATCCGACCTTAAAATTCCGGGCTTTGAACAGCCATGGGAAAGCCAGTACGGCAAGCCAGACCGCATTGTGTCGGCCCTCGATATCATGATCGACGGCCCGTTGGGCGGCGCTGCCTTTAATAACGAATTCGGCCGTCCGAACCTGTGCGGTTACTTCCGTACTTTCGAACTGCAGCACGACGGTGAAGTCCGCGGTTACCACAAGCCAATCATGATTGCCGGTGGTTACGGCAACATCCGTGGCGAACACGTACAGAAGGGCGAAATCCCGGTAGGCGCCAGCCTGATCGTTCTGGGTGGCCCGGCCATGCAGATTGGTCTGGGCGGTGGTGCGGCATCTTCTATGGCCTCTGGCCAGTCGAATGCCGACCTCGACTTTGCTTCTGTACAGCGTGAAAACCCGGAAATGGAACGCCGCTGTCAGGAAGTGATCGACCGCTGCTGGCAGCTGGGCGATAAAAACCCGATTGCCTTTATTCACGACGTCGGCGCGGGCGGTATTTCCAACGCCTTCCCGGAGCTGGTGAACGATGGCGGCCGTGGCGGTAAGTTTGAACTGCGCAACGTACCGAACGATGAGCCGGGCATGAGCCCGCTGGCGATCTGGTCAAACGAATCCCAGGAACGTTATGTACTGGCCGTGGCGCAGGAAGATATGGCGGCCTTTGATGCCATCTGTGCCCGCGAGCGCGCACCTTATGCGGTAGTGGGTTACGCCACCGAAGAGCCGCATTTAACCGTCACCGACAGCCACTTCGATAATAAGCCGGTTGATCTGCCGTTGCAGGTACTGCTCGGCAAGCCACCGCGTATGCACCGTGAAGCCAGCCGCCGCAACGCCGCAGGCGATGCCTTTAATGGTGCCGGTGTCGATCTGGCCGATGCCGCTGCGCGCGTACTCAAGCTGCCAACCGTGGCGAGCAAATCTTTCCTGATCACCATCGGCGACCGTTCTATTACCGGTACCGTGGCGCGTGATCAGTTTGTTGGCCCATGGCAGGTGCCGGTGGCTGACGTTGCCGTAACCACCTCTTCTTATGACACCTATGCCGGCGAAGCCATGGCGATGGGTGAGCGTACGCCGGTCGCCTTGCTGGATGCTCCGGCGTCCGGTCGTCTGGCGGTGGCCGAAGCCATCACCAACCTGGCGGCGGCGCCGATTGCCAAACTGGCTGACATTAAACTGTCGGCTAACTGGATGTGTGCGGCAGGCCACGACGGTGAAGACGAAAAACTCTACGCCACGGTAAAAGCCGTGGGTATGGAACTCTGCCCTGAGCTGCAGGTGACCATTCCGGTGGGTAAAGACTCGATGTCGATGAAAACCCGCTGGAACGATGCCGGTACCGATAAAGCCGTTACCTCGCCGATGTCGCTGATTATTACCGGCTTTGCTCCGGTAACCGATGCCCGTGGTGTACTGACGCCGCAGCTGAAACTGGATAGTGGTGAAACAGACCTGATTCTGGTTGACCTTGGCCGTGGCCAGAACCGTATTGGTGCTTCCTGTTTTGCTCAGGTATTCGGCAAAGTGGCTGATGTACCGGCCGACCTCGACGACGCCGAAGACCTGAAAGCCTTCTTCGCCGTGGTGCAGGGCTTAAACAGCGACAATAAACTGCTGGCCTACCACGACCGTGCCGACGGTGGTCTGTTCGCCACCCTGACCGAAATGGCCTTTGCTGCGCATTGCGGTGTGGATATCTCCATGGATCTGCTGGCCGATGACGAAGCCGGTCTGGCCGCTGCACTGTTCGCCGAAGAACTGGGTGCGGTGCTGCAGGTTCGCCGCGACGATCTGGAAGAAGTGCTGACCCAGTTTGAAGCCGCCGGTCTGGGCGATTGCACCGCCGTGATCGGTAAGCCGAACTTCGACGACCAGATTACCTTCAGCTTCCAGGACGAAGAATTCCTCAGCGAAAGCCGTGTGAACTGGCAGCGCCTGTGGAGCCAGACCAGCTACGAAATGCAGGCGCTGCGTGACAACGCCGACTGCGCCAAGCAGGAATTCGACACCCTGCTGGACGCTGAAAACCCGGGCCTGCACGCTGAGCTGACCTTCGATATTAACGACGATATCACCGCCGATTTACCGGCTTCCGGTTCTGAAAACAGCCCGAAAGTCGCAATTCTGCGTGAGCAGGGTGTGAACGGTCAGATCGAAATGGCCGCCGCCTTTGACCGCGCCGGTTTCACCTCGGTTGACGTGCATATGAGCGACATTCTGTCGGGCAGCGTAACCCTGGAAGGCTTCCGCGGCTTAGTTGCCTGTGGCGGTTTCTCCTACGGTGACGTACTGGGCGCCGGTGAAGGCTGGGCCAAGTCCATCCTGTTTAACGACCAGGCGCGCAGCCAGTTTGAAGCCTTCTTTAAACGTGAAGACACCTTCGCCCTCGGCGTGTGTAACGGCTGTCAGATGCTGTCAAACCTGCATGAACTGATTCCGGGTGCCGAACACTGGCCGCACTTTGTGCGTAACATGAGCGAGCAGTTTGAAGCCCGTGTTGCCATGGTCGAAGTGCAGGAATCCGACTCGGTATTCCTCGCTGGTATGGCTGGTTCACGTATGCCGATTGCCATCGCCCACGGCGAAGGCCGCGCCGAATTTGCCGACGACAGCGCCATTGACGAACTGGCTGGCCAGATCGCCCTGCGTTACGTCGACAACTACGGCAACGTTACCGAACAATACCCGGCGAACCCGAACGGTTCACCACAGGGCATTACCGGTCTGACCGCCAACGATGGTCGTGTGACCATTATGATGCCGCACCCAGAGCGGGTATTCCGCGCGATTCAGAATTCCTACGTGCCAGCTGGTCCTGAAGGGGAGAGCTGGGATGAAGATGGCGCGTGGATGCGGATGTTCCGCAATGCGCGGGTGTGGTGTGAGGAGAACAGCTGAAATTACAGACACCTAAGGCGCTTATAAGAATATGGGCGCCTTGTTTAACTACTAATAAATTTTCTAAATCAATATTTGAGTGGATAAACAGTGAGTCCTGATTATGGATGATTACAAAAGAAAAATGGCAATAATAAAGGATAGGAGTCGTTGGAATACACGTAATGTTCTAGTCATAACATCATTGGTAACGATTACTTTATTCGTGGTTGCTCTGTGTTTATCTGATTCTTATGCAAATGTTAAAAGTGTATTGCTAGGTGTGTCGGGTTCATTGGTCTCGAGTGTTTTTATTATTTATATTACATCTGAATATATTATTAGGAATGTAATCAAAGAGCAGATTGTTGATATCTGGGGGTTGGAGGCCATTTATAGAACAAGGGCTGAGATGAACCAATCTACAAATGAAGCTTTAAGAAACTACTGCGGCCGCGTCGATATTATTGCATTTGGCCTTAGCGGATTTAGACAGGCGCGTGAATTAGAGATTAATGCTTTATTATCTCGTGGTGCAACATTTAGGATTTTGAGCTTGGCGCCTGGTAGTGCAATGCTTAAGAATATTGATGAAAGTGAGTCCCTGGTCGAGGGGGCGACTAGAAAGTCAATTGAAGATTTAAAGTCTTGGGCGGATAAGATAAATAAAGAGCTTGGTCGTGAAGCAGTTTGTATCAGGTATTACGATTCCTTACCGCTAGAGTTTTATTTTCGCGTGGCTGATCGTGTTTTTGTTGGGCCTTATCTAAAAAATATGCAGAGCCAGTATGCTATTTCCTACGAATACGTAGGTGGTGAAGGGGTGAATTACTGGAAAGCATATTTTGAAAAAAATTGGAATTCTGCCAGTGAGTAGGCTTCCAGAATATTACGAAGGTAGATACTTTTTTAGTCCAATTTTGGGGTGTGCTGCTCGTTGCCATTATTGCTATATATATGGTTGTGGATTGACAACGAATGTCGAGCTGAATGAGCGTCCCGCTTCAGGGTGCGTAGGTTACTTAACAGAGTCAAAAGCTTTTGTCTCTGGAGTTCATGGATCTATATTGGCAATAGGTGCATGGGGGGACCCATTTCCGAGCCATGACGAAAAGGCCTGTCATTATACCTTGGAATGGCTTATGGAGCTCTCTGAATTAGGGAATCCTATTCAGATAATGAGTAAATATAAACTTTCAGATTATGTTATTGATTCGTTGTCAAAGGCTAATAAATATTTTGGCCACATACTTTACTCTACCTCAATAACTTCAGTCGCTTCTTCAGGTAAGCTCGAGCCATTTGCGGATAGTCCTGCGATGAGATTGTCATCATTAAAGCAATTGAAGATGAACGGCCTTGCTGTAAATGTGATGATTAAGCCTTATTTGTCTGGAGTGACAGATTGTGAGTCACATGATATAGCTATTGCTTTGAAGGAAGCACTAGTTGATTGCTGTGTTGTCGGTGACTTACTTGTTGATAGTAGGGTTTCTAGGGTATTTAAGGCTAATCGCTTACCTGGTGTTCTATGTTCGTCTGGGGGGCGGCAGTCGCTTGACTGTTCCGGAGGGAATAAATATGAAGTTGCTGATAAGTCTGGCTTTGTGAATTTTGAGCGAGAACTGGGTCGGTATGGGGTTAAAGTTTTTAGAAAATCCAGTTGTGTTAGCGCATATATTTTAAGTCGAAATAATCCAGCTAATTACTTTAACCATGATCCGGACGGTTATTGTGTTAAGTGTGGGGCGTGTCAGTAGATGGGGCAGTGCTATAGGCTTCATAAATTCGTAGGTGAGGTTTCGTATAATGAACGTTCGTGATGGAAAGAATGCGTTACAGGAAATTTTTCAAACCCAGCAGTACGTGGATTTTCACGCTATGCTTGCTGGATTGGCGTCTAGTAACGTTGATGTTTTGTGCAATTGTATTGGGGCGCTTTTAAAAGCGAATGGCTTTCCGTATGTTAGTTCGAATTTTGAGGTAGGTAATCTTAATGTTTGGGCTGGCCATATTGAGGGAAAATTAGAAAATGTTCTTATTGTAAATTTAAAAACTTTTGAATGTGGGGGGGCTTATGTTGATTTACTCAGTGTTACTTATAGAGCCCTTTATTTGATAGAAACTAAGTTTTCTGCATTTTGCTATTTGCCGCAAGACATGAGAGAGCGAGAAATAAATTCTGCAATAAGTGAAATAGGTCTTACTGAAGATTTGTATAATCACATTTTAAATAATTGGTGATCTTAATGGGTAGGTTGATAGCTATTGAGGGAATTGATGGTAGCGGAAAGGGTACTCAATCTCAAATGCTGGTTTCGTCTCTGAATAAAAGTGGATTTAAGGCAAAGTTATATAGCTTTCCAGCCTATGACTCCACATTTTTTGGAAAAGAAATAGGTGCTTTTTTGAGAGGGGAGTATGGCCAATTAAATGCTGTGCATCCTAAGCTGGCAGCGCTACTTTTCGCTTCTGATCGTTTGGAATTAAAAAAATGCATTGAGGAAGATTTAGCCAATGGTTTTTATGTTATTTGTGATCGCTATGTCGGTTCCAATGTTGCACATCAAGCTGCCAAGTTAAAGGATGCTGATTTTGAAGATTTTGCAACATGGGTTCAAACATTAGAGTATGAAATATTTGGTCTTCCTAGGCCAGATAAAGTTATATTTTTGGATGTTCCTGTTAGTGTATCTAAAGATTTGGTCCTGAGAAAAAAACAGCGCGTCTACACAGCAGATGCCGAAGATCTTCATGAGTCTGATCATACTTATATGGCCAAAGTCTATGCTGCATATAAGCGCCTTTCAATATCTTCAGGATGGGATGTGATTACTTGTGTGGAGCACGATCATATTCTATCTATGGAGGATATATCCAATCAGTTGACCCGATTAATATCGGTTGAAAAAACAGGCAAGTTTTAATTTGGATATCTTCCCCAGATTGTGTTGATTAGTCTGGAAAATAAACGGGTCATCAGGCCCGTTTTATCAGCAGAACCTTCTCCCGCCAGGTTCAGTGGGAGCTCGGTCGTTGCCGCAGTCTCTTCCGGTGCGGCCTGTTTCGAAGTCGCCGGTTTGGCTTACCGCATGTTATCGATCAGTGTAATGTGCAACGCAGACTGCTTCTGAGTCAGTGTTTTCAGCGCCTGTTCCTGTGTGATCTCGCCCTATTTTTACAAGTGGTAGAGCGCGCCATCAAAGGTCTGTATACCGAGCTTCTCGGATTTACTTATGATCTTTTTAAGATGGGAGGTCAATGCGAATAATCAGATCTTCTACGGTTTTATCGCCCAGTAACACTTCAACGGAGTCAGCGCGTTTGCCATCGGCGATGGCTGTGATAAGGTGGATTTCCGAATAGATGCTGTTTGTCTGTGGCAATAAGATGACAGCAGTTTTTAGAGTCTGGATCGCGAATCAGAAGATGGAAATTCATAAGACGTTGACAGCTGACGAAGCACAGTCCCTTTATAAAACTGACAAAGGCTTTCGGAGAAAGGCTTACTTTAAATGGTGGGTTAAGCATATTGCAGCCATCGCTATACTTGTTTCTCTCTTTTTGGCAGGTTTGTTTATTGGTCAAATACTGAGCGATCACTATAATCACATTATTTGGGTTGCTATCCCGCCGCTATCACTCTGTATTGCTGTGTATGTAAACTACAAAATTGCCAATCCTTTTATATGCAGTGCGTGCGGTAGCGATTCGGTTCAGATAGGGCAGTTTACAATTTATTGCCGTCATTGCGGCATGTCATATCTTTTCTCATGTCTGGCTAAGAAAATGTATAAGAAGGAAGAGGAAAGAAAGAATGCCTGGAAAAAACTTGAAGAAAGGAAAAAGCCAGTAACTCAATTAGAAATAACTGAATGGGAGTCTTTCTTTAGTGTTGCAATGCCAGAAGAGCTGAAAGACATTCTGCTTCAGGAGAATGGGATTGCAGCACCTAATATCAATAGCTCTGATATCATAATGTTATTCAGTGCAGAGATGGCCTTGGATATGTATCACGCACATAAATTTCGAGAGTATTGCTCAAACGCAATTCCTGTAGCAATGCACCCCAGTGGAGATTTAATTGTATACAAGGCTCTTGGCGGGAAGGTGGAGAATACTTACCTGATGAAGTCAGCTAACCCAGGCTGGAGTAGCTCGACCCGAATTAATATCGACTTTTCGCTGTTAAATTTACGGGCATAATATGACATGTATAGAGACCCCGCCGGTGTCATAGGCTAGCTATGCCTTGATTCCGGGCGTTTATATGTCCAATAAGTAGGACGCCTACCCTTAGATTCTCTGATTTGAAGGCTGGATTTCAGATATATCTATTTCTCAGGTTTGCCTGATCAGCTGTTGAAATAAGGACGCAGTTCTGGCCAGAGGCTGCTTTACATCGACCCAAAACCGGATGATCTTTGGCAATCTATTCTTGTATGCCGACCGAGACTTATCTTCTTTACCAGCAAAGGTGCTGAAGCATTGCTCAATCTGCTGTTTATGGTGAGCGCCAGATCTGCTCAATATGTTAGAATTGGTACTTCGTTCGCCATTAAAAAATAACATATAAGCCACAAGGAACGTTTTGATGCTTGCCAGATTAATCTTGTCGGTGTTCTGTCTTATCAGCGGTTCACTGCATGCCCTTGAGCCGATCGCCGATGACAGCCTGAGTGGGACTACCGGAGCTGGGGGAGTTACCATTGAGTCTAAAGTCGAGGTCTGTCAGCGTACGCTGTCTTTGGGCCTTGGTTTCTCCAGTCCGGATATTACGCTGTCCGTGCCACCTGATTTTCAGGGGGGGCGCTATGTCACGTTAGATAAAGAAGGTGAAGGGGCTGTTGAATTCACATTGACAGCAGATGGACAAGTAACGAATCCGGTGACTTATAAATCGATTGGTGATGACAATACAGATCAGCTTTTGCTTACCCTGGTCAAGGGGATGAATGTGAAGTATATCGGTGCAGAAGCTGACCGGGCTGAGAAGTATACGGTTTTTGTGCATATCTCGTTTAAGGATGATTGTCAGCAATATTGACGGTTTTCAGTGTATAAAGATGAGTATTGTAGAGGCTGGTTACAATATGACTACTCTGTGGTTGAAATTTAAACGCGGTCGCTCATTAGGTTTTAAAAAACAGATATATGATTGCAATGGAATGTCATGAAAAAATTAATAAATATTATCCTGTTATCTACAGCGCTGATTTCATTCTCAGCAGTATCTGATGAAGAAAAACCTGTTGAAAATCCTGATTTCGATAGGAAGCAGCTGCTTAAGATTCTTCTCCATCACTACCAATCAATGACAGTTACCTGGTTTATAAATAGTCAGTGTTTCATCTTGTCTTACGAAGAAACAAGAGAATATGAGTTCTATGTGGGAGAGCTGAATAAGGTTGCACAAAAAGAACAAATTGCTCCTCTCGCACACCTCTATACCATGCAAAGAAATGGTGAGCAGGTCTCAAAAATGGAAAAGTACAGGAGTTGTGGTAAGGATGCTGAAAGTGTAGTGAAAGGAAACTTTTCAATCACTAAACGATTGTATGGCGATATTGTTGGTAGTCGGAAGGGTAAGGGGTGATGGTGCTTAATCCTGGGAATTCTCAGATCAGTGCTGGCCCCGCGAAAATTTCTCATGTGTTCATACTATGATTAATAGATGATTCTGACTGATAGAATGTGGCTTGTTCAATATTGAATAGGTTGGAAATTCTTGTGCAGGAGGTGTTGTATGATGGATCTTGCAGTTGTGGTGTTTTTTGTAGAAGTTATTGCTCTTTCTCTGTATATACGGAGAGTAAATGATCTTACTTATCGTGAGACATTTCTGGTTGCTACTGGTTTTCTCAGGTGTAAACGTAACTGGAAGATAAATGTTGGTAATTTTCTGGTTTTTGTAATTCCTTCAGCCATTATTTTTTATGAAATAGAAAGTCGGAAATTTTAAATATCCAGAATTATTGTGATTAATTGATTTTTATAAAGAGATGCACAGGATACCCAGTCTAAAAGGACACCCACTCCCGGAGTCTCTGATAATGCTCCTGCCTGATCAGCGGCTTAACATTTTGTAGATGTTCTGCATCGCTGCCGCTGCTGCGTTTACCTTTGGCATAATTCCGTTACTGCATGCCTGTTCTGCTGAGCGCCGACGGGAAGTGCTGCGCATTCAGCGGCGCTTAAATTGCAGTAACTGGCGTAGCTGGGGGACGGCATAATCTAGGAAATAGCGGACTTTAACCGGTAAGTGGCGGCGCGAGGTGTAAAGGATACTGACCGGCACAGGTTCAGGTTCAGCGCCGGCCAGCAGGATGTTCAGCTGGCCGGCGGCGACGGCATCGGCCACCTGATAATGCAGCAGACGTACGACACCGGTTCCCAGACAGGCCGCGGCCAGTGCCGCCTCGGTTGTGCTGACCCTGAGTCTCGGGGATGGTTGGATTTCGCGGTAACTGCCATCGCCAGCGATAAATACCGGCCAGGAAGGAGACTGAAACGGGGATTCGACCAGTATTGCCGGCAGCTTTTCCAGTGCTTCTGCTGTCTGCGGAACACCGGTCTGTTGCAGTAATGCCGGACTGGCGCAGATGACCGTGCGCATAACCCCGACCTGAGTGGCAATCATGGAGCTGTCCGGCAGTTTGCCGATGCGGATAGCGAGATCGGCATGTTCATCCACCAGATCAATGTTGCGGTCAGACAGCAGCAGACGGACGGTGATGGCCGGATGTTGCTGCAGAAACGCAGACACCAGCGGGGTGATATGGCGGCTGCCAAACATCACCGGTGCGGCAATCACCAGTTCACCGCGTGGTTCAGCATTTTCACCGGCTGCCAGGCGCTCGGCACTGTCGACCTGTTCCAGAATCCGGCAGGCGGAATCCAGATACGTCTGCCCGCTGTCGGTCAGCGTCAGCTTACGGGTGGTACGTACCAGCAGACGCGTACCCAGGTGATTCTCAAGATCGGATACCTTACGGCTGACTGTGGCCAGCGGTACCTTAAGTGCACGGCTGGCAGCCGAAAAGCTGCCGCACTCGGCCACTTTGATAAACAGGGCCATGGCTTCCAGGCGATCCATATACTCTTCCAGTTTCTGAGAGGGTGTTAGTCAATATTGTCTGGTTATTGTCGGTATTGGAAGACCTTAGACTGGTTCTGGTCCGTATCCCAACGGGCCCGATGAACTTAACTGAGGAAAATGCTATGTCCCTTATTGATATTCCCACTCTGGAAAATTCCGCTGCCGATTCCCGCCCTCTGCTGGAGGCTGTTAACCGGCAACTGGGTTCGGTGCCTAACCTGTTCCGTCTGATCGGTGTCAGCCCCGCAGCACTGCAGGCTTACAGCGGTTTTAACGCGGCACTGTCCGGCACTCTGGACGTGAAAACCCGTGAACGTATTGCCCTGGCGGTTGCTCAGGTTAACCGCTGTGATTACTGCCTGTCGGCGCACGCTTATCTGGGGCTGAATCTGGCGAAGCTGAGTCAGGAAGAGATTTCCCGTAATCGTCTGGGCACGTCAGATGACAGCAAGGCCGCGGCTGCTGTGTCTTTTGCGGCACTGGTGGCCGGGGAGCGCGGGCACGTGAATCCGTCTCATTTGGAGGCTGTCCGGGCGGCTGGTTTCAGCGATGCACAGATCATCGAAATCGTGGCGCTGGTTGCCGAAAATACTTTTACCAATTATCTGAATGAGGTAGCCAGAACCGATATCGATTTTCCGGTAGTACGCGCCGCTGATGTGTTCTGACGGACTCCCGGAACAGGGCTGGCCCTGTTCCGGGGGCTCTAATAGGACATCCACCTCAGTGCCACCTCAGTGCCACCTCAGTGATCCTGTAAATGAGCCAAACGGCTGCGTCGCTTGGCTTCGAACCATGAGAGTCAGGCAACGGAACCAGCCTGGATGATTAAATCGAGAGAGTTTTAGCGTTTAATGTTTGCCTTTTCTGCCATAGCTTGCCGCGCGCTTATTTTGGCGCAGCGGCAGCGATTTGCAGAAATTTAATAAAACGTGCTTCGCTGTAACCTTTTTTGGTGTGACCGTTGGCAACAAAAAAGGGAACGTTGGCTTTGCTCGGGTTGTATTTTTCACCCAGTAAAGCCTTTTGCCGTTGCAGTGCTGCCACATCCTGCTCGACGTTGTACTCAATATACGAGATGCCTTCTTTATCCATAAAGGCCCGCGCTTGCTTGCAGTAAGGGCACCAGTCGGTGGCATACAGCTCAACCTGAACATTACGGTAGGCACCGGGCTCGATATACACCCTGCCGGACGCCGCTGATGGCGTTGTTCCGGAAGATGAAGGGTTGAGCACGTAGTAAGCAGCGCCGGCGGCGATCAGAAGAATCAGAATCCTTTGCATAGTAAACTCCTGTAAATGTGCGGGAGTCGAGAATATCGTATTTTTCTTTTTTTGGCTGCAATGTTTGCGGGAGCCTGGCTGATTCTTCAGTCTGAATAACGAACAATAAAAACGGGCCTTAAGGCCCGTTCTTATTTCCAGAAACATCGCCTTATCAGGCGTACGCTTCTTTCTTCTCACCGTCATCCATCAGGCTGAGTTCCAGCCCGGATGCTGCAGGAGCTGCGGCTTTTGGGGCTGTTTGTTTTATTGCTGCTGGCTTGGATTCTGGTTTGTTGTCTCCCAGTTTAATACGCAGGCGCAGGTTGTTTTCTGAGTCGGCGTTTTTCAGTGCCTGTTCAAGGGTAATCTTGCCCTGTTTATACAGATGGTAGAGTGCGCCATCAAAGGTTTGCATGCCGAGGTTTTCGGACTTGTTCATAATCTCTTTGATGGATGGGAAATCGCCTTTAATAATCAGATCTTCTACGGTTTTATTACCCAACAGTACTTCCACGGCGGCAGCGCGTTTACCATCAACAGTGGGAATAAGACGCTGAGAAATAATCGCGCGTACATTCTGGCCAAGGCCCAATAAAATCTGATTGCGGCGCTCTTCCGGAAACATATTCACAATACGCTCAAAGGCCTGGTTGGCATTGTTCGCATGCAGAGTGGAAATGGCCAGATGACCGGTTTCGGCAAAGGCGAGGGCATGTTCCATGGTTTCGGCGTCGCGGATTTCACCAATCAGAATGACATCCGGTGCCTGACGCAGGGTATTTTTTAATGCTGCGGCATAGCTCTTGGTGTCGGTGCCAACTTCGCGCTGGTTAATCACGCTCTTTTTGTGCTTGTGCACAAATTCAATCGGATCTTCGATGGTAATAATATGGCCGTAAGTGGTGGCATTTCGGTGATCAATCAGTGCCGCCAGCGAAGTGGATTTACCAGAACCGGTACCGCCAACAAACAGAATTAAACCACGCTTGGCAGTAATGACGTCTTTCAGAACCGGTGGCAGATTCAGCTGGGCAATATCGGGAATTTCGGTATTGATATTGCGTGCCACCAGTGACACTTCGTGCTGCTGTTTGAATATGTTAATACGGAAGCGGCCGGATGAATTGGACATGGCCATATTCAGTTCCATTTCTTCTTCAAATTCCTGCCGTTGTGCCTCCGACATAATGGAATAGGCAATTTTTTCAATGTCGCCTGGCCCCAGCACGTCACGGCTGATGGGTTTTAACTGTCCCTGAAATTTCGCGCAAGGTGGAGCACCTTTGCTCAGGTAGAGGTCAGAGCCATCGTGTTTTGCCAGAAGGTGAAGCCAGTTTTCGATGCTCATGAGCACTCCTTATTTGCAACGCTTTGTATCTTTTGTTTACGGATTTTTACCCGGGTACGGATCTTTCGGAATTATCCGCTGATGGGAAAATACTAGCAGCTTGGCTGAACTGCCATTCAGCTATTATTGCGGCCTTGCTCACAGAATTACGTTGTAACAATGACAAAGGCTTCACAGAAAGGACCATTATTCCAGTGCGGGGCGGCAGGGTGATGTACGGCTGTGCTGTTTGCTCGTCTTGCCTGGTTTTGTTGCAAGAGAACTCTGACAGTAGATTCTACCTCTATAGCGCGCTCTGGTGTGTGGCTGCATGCCGCCGCGCAGGTGCTCAGACCTGCTTTTTCAGATGGCCGGGTGTGTTTGCAGTTTGTTTATTTGTTGGCTTCTGGCGATACGACAGTGCAGATTCATTATTGCAGCCTGAAATGTTTGAACAGCGCCTGCCGCACTTCCATATAGTTAATATTTCCATTCGGCGCGGGCATACCATAAAAGCGGTGATCACTACCGCGGTATGCCACCAGTACATCACATATTTTTATTGGTGGGCCGCTGGGGGCGCCGCTTTTGCTTTTGGCTCTTACCCATTCGCAGTCGATCACCGAGATATGTTCATGGCTTATTTTTTCATATGAAAGCCCGGCGGTACTTTCAAACCAGATAAACAGGGTTAACAGCACCAGCAGCGGCAAACACAGGTAAGCATGGTGCAATACGGCTTTGCTATAACGAAAAGCCAGCCAGGGAACGGCGACCATATTGCCAACAAGCAGCACAAATAACACCGTATCGCCCAGCATCAAAAATAAGCGTGTGTCGCTGACTGCCATCAACAGCATGGGAGCAATAAGCAGAACTTCCAGAATGACGGCGCAGCTGACACGGGTACCGGGGTTGCGTGCAAAAAGAGCGAGCAGAACAAGGCTGATGCCGAGATACGCCAGTGATAAAAACACCGGTATCGCCAGCGGTGAGATAACGACCAGGAAAATATTTTCGCGGGCAATATCCAGTGCCGGAATATTGACAATAATCAGCGCACAGAGATAAAGGCTGAGCAGAGTGATCAGGCTGGCCCACGGAGCATTAAGCATGGCCATAAAAATCCTGCCCAGCACCCGGTTGCAAAAGCCGGTGATATAACTGACCGGTGGGAGCATGCGCAAATCGGTGCCGTTCTGGTCTTGCGGATGATTCTGTGGCTCAGGGGCTTTGCTGTTCATTGTTGTGTTCTTGGCTGAATGTTAGTCGTATTGTCCGAACGCCGTTTAAACCGGATCTGGATATACAGGAAACTACGGAAAATCCGGTTTGCTGTCAGGTTGGCTTAATGGGTATTAACAGGCCTGCGTGATTATGCCAGCAGGTGTCGATAGTAAGTGCGACGGCCATCGCAAACTGCATGGTGAGTGCAGCGTTTACCTGATCTTATCTTTACCTTTATCAGTTGCAACCTTTAAACTCCGGGCGAACTTATCAATACGGGATAGCAAATGTTCAGGCTTTCTGAGATTGCATTAATTGCACTGGTTGTCCTTTTAACCGGCTGTGACAGCGATTTTGCTGAGCTTAAATTCGGCAGCCCGGTGGTGGCCGATAAGGTCGATTACAGTAACGGCAGCTGGATCAGACCGGTATACCGCCAGGAGATTGAGAGTATTCTCACCGCAGCCGGCGCCGATCCGGATCTGGTAAAAATACACCACGATAAAGATGATTACCGTGGCCAGACCATATTGCTCAGCACACCGATGTTTGGTGGTATTACAACAGAGCAGAAAACAGCCATTAAAACCGCACTGGATAGCGTAGTCGCGGGCAGAAGCAACAGCCTTAATGCACGCTTTATCCTGCATCCGCAAGCGCCGGACAGTGAGATAGCGGACACAGAAAACGAGAGCTACCGTGAGGCTGTCGCCACGCTTGAGGCAGAATATAATACTGAGCTGACACTGGATGATGTGATCATTGGTATCGCATATAGCCTGAGTGATACCTATATGGCTGCGCTGCAGGGCAACAGAGAAAGCAGCGGTGAGGCATTATGTACCGTCAGTATGACGCTGTCGCCATTGCTGCCTTTTCGCGATATTAAGATTGTGTCGCAGGATAATCAGGTTACCGGATTTGCTTTGGTTAAGCCGATGAACCGTGGCTTTGCCAGCTACGATATTCCGGCGGATATCCATGTGGATTATCCGCTGTTACAGACAAAACTCGATGATAAAGAAGCCCTTATTTCCACTGAACTGACCAATAGTGATCAGTCGCCGTTAAACCGTGGTGAAATTAAAACGCTGGAAATTCAGGTAGGGCCGATAAAAGAAGTGAAACATCAGCTTGGCAAAATGAATAATATGTCGATTTTTGCTCTTAAAGACACATGCCGGAAAATGGCTGCAGAGAAGCTGGGGCGGCCCTTTACCTACAGTATGGGAGAGTCGTTTGACCGCCTTGAGTCTGTCCGCTTTTTGTAGCGGACGATAAGCTTTCAGGAAACAAGGTGCCCTGATTTTTTCGCGGTTAAAAACACCTTAACGAAGCCAACAATCTGCCTGTCAATTTGTGGTAGAGTTTTGCCAGTGATTCTCTAACGGTGGAAATAAACATGATCAGACCAGGTGTAATGATGCTGGCTCTGCTGCTGCCTTTAAGTGGTTATGCGGCAGATAAAATCAGAGTTCTGGCAGTGGGGGATGAAGCATCCTGTGAGCTGGTATCCCAGCAGGTGTGTTCAACCACCAGTATGAATCCGGCCGAAGAATGTCTGGCCTGGCATAAAAAGCAGGCAGCCGATGCCGGTGCTGATGCCCTGCTGATTCGTGGGTCAGAAGACTCGCGCCGTAATAAGCCTTCGCTGACCGGTATGAAAACCGTGGTTACCACCAAAGTGTCGGCAGATTATTACCGTTGTGCTGCAGCGGTCAGTGTTGCGGAAATTGTTGCGGAAACTGTAGTAAAAGACTCTGAGGGCTGGAGCACCGTAGAGAAGCGTTTACTGGTGCTGGAATCACTGAAATCCAAAGGCCTGATTTCGGATACGGAATACCAGTTAAAGCGTCAGGATATTCTTAAGGACCTGTAATTTATATGACTGCAGCACGGCACTGAGGCTTTGGCTGGTCAGTGCTGCAATCATTGATAGTATTCTTTGCAATGGATTGCTTATAGAATGCGCGCCGACTTGAAGGACTAAGGAGCGCACTACATTGAAGGATTTCCGTTCTGCTTTGCGTATTGCCCTGCTGGGCAGCGTTATATTCGCCCATTTTGCCACTGCAGATGGCTTGTCAGAATACCGTGCCCTTATTGGTTTTGATATACGTTCTTCCGACTCAGACAGTATGGAGACCGATAGCCGCAAACTGAGAGGGAAATTATTTTTTTCGCCAGTGAATACCCGTAATGACTACCCTATGGAGCTGCAGGAGTATTTTAACCGCAGCAGTTCGGTGTATCTGAGCCGTACCGCCGCCACTCAGGAATCAGTCATTAATGCCAGCAGTCATCATCTTGGTAAAGGACTGACACTGGCTTCAGCGCAAAGCCCCCTTGTATTCAGCTGGTCAAAACTGGAGACGCAGGATGCCGATGTAAATGCGCTGGTAAGCTTCTCTGGTCGTCAGGATGCGATGGCGGATCAGGCGGCAGATACTAAGTCTCTGGGAATATATATTGATGAGTTCTTTGTGCGTTTCAGTCGCACTGAGCTGGATTCAATGCTGAAGTACAAATATGGCGAGAGCATACATATTTCTGGATTGTCTCCCATTGCAGGTGATCATTATTACTTACAGGTGGATAGCAGGAAAACATCTGATGAACTGGCAGTGATGTATACTGACCGCATGTCGGATGGAACGTATTTTTCGGCGGGTATGAGCCTGGTTTTTTCTGATATTAATGAGGAAATATCAGATCTGAATTATTTCGTACCATTAATGCTGGGTAGTGATCCGGATTTCCCGGGTGCTTTAGTCAACAAAGTGTCGGTAAAGCGATCCTCTGACGAAGAGCTCTGGCGTTACTATGCAACCTGGTACCCCAATCGTTATTCCTACATTAAGACTGAGTATTCCCGTGGTCTTAATCAGGGGATTGCTTTACAGGGTGGCGCCTATCTTACCTACCGGATGTCTGTGTACGCGTCTTTTGTTCATGGAAGTGGCAGCCATAATCCTGCAAAAGTGACAATGGCTGGCCTGGAGTATCTGTTTTAGCGGGTTAATAGCTATTGGCGGCAATACGCTGCCCATTCCTCCAGTGCTGTCAGCACCAGCGGAAAGGGCAGGGTAACCGGGGTCAGGTTGTCACCCGGATATAAGCAATCAAGCAGAAAGCCTTCTGCGTTGCATTCGAATTCATAGCCGTTACCGCAGCCGGAAAATTCTTTAATGTTTCCTGTGGTATAGCGCCGGATACCAGTAATCAGTTCTTCTGCCTGTGTGGCTGAATGCTGTACGTCCAGAACCAGAAAACCCTGTAATGCCTGATGCGCGGGGCTGGCGTCATAGCTGCTCCAGCGAAAATTTTCTGTACTCACGGATAAGTATTTGTCGTGTAGATCGGGAAGCCCGTGTTGATTTTGCTGCTGTCGTCCGGCAGAACCGCTGTGGCAATTTCAAAGTGCTTAGCCGGAAATCCTTTGCAGTATTTATTTTCGCTATCGTTATCCGGTGCGTTCGGGCCGCATTTTGCCCAGCTCGGATTGGCGCAGTTGCCGCTGGCGTTTTGCTGTGCAAATACGATAGAAGCATTGACCTGAGCCTGGGTGCAGTGATCCGGGAACATGGAGCTGAAAGATTTAATGTGAGTACTTTTATTAAAACTCAGGGCAATTTTTTTAAGGGTGTAGATGCCGGAGGCATTCGGGGAGTCCCCTTTTTGTGAGCTGAGGTAGTCACTGGGCGGCTGGTTTTGCGGCATGGAATGAAAGCCTTTGGCATTACCGCTTTTTGCTGGTTCACCACAAAAAATATGATGCTGGTTAACCTGCATGCCTTCTATTGGAGTACTCCACTCGCTGAGATTACTGCAGTTTATGCCGTCAGCAAGGGACAAGGCCGGGAGTATCAGGGCTGATATAAATAAGAGTGTTTTCATGGATCCTTCCTTTGGTACTCGGGATTATTTCATTGCTCACAGAGCGGGAGTCGGGCGTCCGTCAGACTCCAGAGGGGCGCTTTATAGCAGAATATTGGCGAGATACAAGAAAAATGGCCGATATTAACCTGCTTAACTGACTGCGCCGCCAGTTAAAGGAGGGGGAGTATCCTGTTGGTGTGGGCTTATTTGCTGGAATATTGCGCGGAATTGTCTTATTTCATCCGCTGAGGTGTCTAATTCGCCAGAATTGGTCGGAATATTGAAACAGTTTGGCTACAAAACCTCTGTTTACACTGAACACATTACCGTTAGACTGCTACGATTTTCGTAGTATTTTCTGGGTCTGACATGTCTAAACAACAAAAACTAAGCGTGTTACTGGTCATTCTGCTGCTGGCCGGTGGTTATTGGTGGTGGTGGCATCAGGGCCGTGAAGATACCGATAACGCCTATGTAAAAGCCGATATCGTACCGGTCATGAGCCGTATTCAGGGGACGGTAACGGCGACTCCCGCACCGGCCAACCGCCTGGTAGCCGAAGGCGATGTGCTGCTGCAGCTGGACCCGGCGTTGTATCAGGCGAAGCTGGCGGAGGCGGAGGCTGTGCAGGCTGAGGCGGAAGCGCGTCTGGTGCATCTGGCCGACCGTGAGAACGCTCAGCAATCGCAGATTGTCGCCGCCCGTGCCAGCGTGGCTGCCGCCGATGCCGAATGGCGCCGTACGGTGCAGCAGGCTGATCGCCTGTTGCAGTTAATGGGTAAACAATATGTGTCGCAGGATGATCTGGATGCGGCCGAACTGAATAAGGCAGCGGCGCAGGCGCGCCTCAATCAGGCCAAGGCTCAGCTGGCTGCACAGCAGGCCAACCTGGTGACGCTGAGTGGTGAAAAGCCACAGCTGGCTGCCGAGGTGGCCAAGGCTGCGGCGGCGGTACAGCGGGCGCAGCTGGAGCTGGATTACACCACCATCCGTGCGCCGCGTGCGGGGATTGTAACCAGTCGTCAGGTGCAGGTGGGGCAGAGTGTTGAGCCGGGTATTCGTCTGCTCAGTCTGGTGACTGAACCGATCTGGGTGTACGCCAATTTTAAAGAAACCCAGGTTGCCGCTATGGTGGTGGGTCAGGCCGTCGATATTCATGTGGATGCGTTGGGCGGCAAAGTACTGAAAGGCCATATTGACAGCTTCTTTGCTGCCACCGGCTCTGAATTTGCGTTGCTGCCACCACAAAATGCGACCGGCAATTTCACCAAGGTGATTCAGCGTTTACCGGTAAAAATTCTGTTTGATGACGATCAGGATCTGAGCGCGGTGCGTCCGGGCATGTCGCTGGAAGTGACGGTTTTTACTGAATGAGCGAGCGCTTTCCCAAGCACTGGCTGGCCATCAGTGGCGCTCTGTTGGGCGCTTTTATGGCCATTCTCGATATCCAGATTACCAACTCATCGCTGAAGGATATTCAGGCGGCGCTGGGTGCGACGCTGGAAGAATCGTCCTGGATTGCGACCTCGTATCTGGTCGCCGAGATGATCGCTATTCCGCTCTGTGGTTTCTTTGCTGCCTGGCTATCGCCGCGGCGTTATCTGCTGTGGAACGGTACGATATTTATTCTCGCCTCACTGGCCTGTTCTTTTGCCTGGAATCTGGAGTCGATGATTGTCTTCCGCGCCGTGCAGGGCTTCAGTGGCGGCGCGCTGATTCCGATGGCCTTTACCCTGATTATTACCCTGCTGCCGCTGGATAAGCGTCCTCTGGGAATGGCGTTGTTTGGTGTTACAGCGACCTTCGCGCCAACCATTGGCCCGACGCTGGGCGGCTGGCTGACCGAAGCCTTCAGCTGGCATTACATCTTCTATCTGAATGTTATTCCCGGTATCGCCGTATTAATGTTGCTGGCGGCGGGTCTGGATAAAGAAGAAGGTGATCCGGAACAGCTTAAAAAAATCGATCTTTTCGGCATGCTGACCATGGCTCTCGGCCTGGGCTGTCTGGAGATCATGCTGGAAGAAGGCGCGCGCGACGATTGGTTCGACGCCGAATATATCCGCTGGCTGGGGCTGGTTTCGGCCATGAGCCTGTTTCTGTTTGTGCGCAAACAGCTGACTACGGAACATCCGCTGGTGGACCTGCGCCTGTTCCGCAGTCTCGATTTTTCTCTCGCCTGTGTGGCGTACTTTGTTCTTGGTGCAGGTTTATTCGGCTCGGTGTATCTGGTGCCGTTATATCTGGCATCGGTACATGACTATACAGCGCTGGATATTGGCCTGGTATTAATGTGGGTCGGCTTTCCACAGTTGCCTTTCTTTCCGCTGATTCCCCGTCTGCTGAAATTTATTGACGCCAAATATCTGGTGGCTTTTGGCTTCTTTGTGGTTGGCGGCAGTATGTGGATGAATATGCATATGAGCATCGATTACAACGGCTCTTATCTTATTCCGGCACTGCTGGTTCGTGCTCTGGGGCAGCCATTTATTATGGTGCCGCTGTCGATTATGTCGTCGCAGAATCTCGACCCCAAAGATGCTCCCTCGGCTTCTACGCTGTTTAATGTGATGCGTAATCTGGGCGGCGCTGTGGGGATTGCTCTGCTGGCAACCCTGCTGTCGGAACGCACCGATTACCATCTGGCTGAGCTTAAGCAGACGCTGGTCAGTGGCAGTCAGAATTTGGCGGAATACCTGCGCCTGCTCGGAGGCGCTCTGGAGAGTGGCGGGGGCAGTGCCGATCAGAGCTATGGTGTCTTGATGAAGGAAGTAACTCAGCAGGCCATGATGATGTCTTATAACGAGGCTTTCTTTGTGCTCGGGCTGACCCTGATGGTTGCTGCCCTGGCATCGCTGGCAATCCGTTCGGCTGATAAGCAGGCAGCAGGGGCTGAAGCCGCTGTTCATTAATATTGCCGGTTGTTATTAAAGCCGCAGGCGGAGTTTTCCGGCTGCGGCTTTTTTGTTGCCGATTCTGCAACTGGCCGGTAAACCTGCCCGCTTCCGAAAGTTTCCTGCGGCCCGTTTTGCGTCAATTATCCATCCCGAATTTGTTTATATAATTCTTTATTATTAGATTTATAAATTTGTTAACAACGTCTGAGATATTGCGCAGCTGTCCTGATTGGTGAGTAATATTGTCCGGATGCGTGATTGCATTCCGGATGCTATTTGTCCTCAGTAAAAAATTGTCGGATAAGTTGCATTAATTCTTATTTTTTCTGTTCCTGTCTCTGGCCTTAAGGGAATGCTCTGGGTAATATCCGCGGCCGTTCCGGGCATTGTTACAACGATTATTCTAAAGCCGCTGATGGCAAACGATGTGCCAGTTTTTTTTAGCAAGGCTAAAAGGATTTTATCGTGTCATTCTCACTGCGTTATCCGTGGCTGGTTATTGTTGCCGCCATGATACTAATAATAAGTCTGACAACAGGGGCGACAAAGCTGTCATTTGTGTCAGACTTCCGGGTTTATTTCAGTGCTGATAATCCGCAGCTGCTGAGCTTTGAGCAGCTTGAAAAGGATTTTAATAAACAGGATACGCTGACGTTTCTGTTGCAGCCGTCATCGTCAGCCACTGTGCTTGATCCCCTTGCGCTGAATGAAATTGCGCAACTCACCCAGGCCGCCTGGGAAATTCCCTACGCCCGTCGGGTAGATTCTCTTACCAATTATCAGCGTATTCAGTCTGCTGATGACAATATTAATATCGATGATTTCTATCGGCCCGAGCAAGCGTCTGCTTGGGATATTGCGGGTGAGTTGGAATATATCCGGACTCAGCCCGATCTGCTGAATCGTCTGGTCAATAAAGACGGCGATCTGGCATTAATTATTGTCAGCCTTTCATTACCGGACGGTGACGAAAAAGCAACCGCCGAACTGGTCGCCTATACCCGTGAATTACTCGCCGCCACAGAATTGCAGTATCTGGATGTGCAGCTGTTTGGTACGGCGATTATTAATCTGGCGCTGGCTGAAGCCGTAGAGCGCGATATGGGAGCCTTGATTCCGGCCAGTTATTTACTGATTTTCGCCGGTATCTTTTTTCTGACCCGCTCTCTGGCCGGTACTTTTCTGGCATTAACCCTGACGCTGCTGAGTGTAATGGCGACCTTTGGTGCTCTGGGGTGGGCCGGTGCGCTGGGACTGACAACGGCACGCCTGACTCCGGTGGTGGGTGTTGTGCCATCGATGATTATGATTATCGTAATTGCTGACTGTCTGCATATTCTGGCGACCTATCAGCATGGGCTGCGTGCCGGTATGAGCAAAGTACCTGCACTGGCGGAAGCGGTTAAATCCAATATCCGTCCGGTGTGGATTACTTCGATTACTACTGCGCTTGGTTTGTTGTGCCTGAATTTCAGTGAGTCTCCGCCATATCGCGACCTGGGCAATTTAGTCGCTTTTGCCGCGCTGTTAGCTGCGGTGCTGAGTCTGACTCTGTTTATTGCTGCATTGCGTGTTTTACCACAGCCAAAAATACAGCCGGGCCGGACGCTGGCGCATCCCGGACAATGGCTCAGTGGTTTATTGCTGACATTCTGGCAGCGGGTATTACAGCCGCATCCGCGGGCGTTACTGCTGGGGGCGGTCATTGTTTCAGCGATGCTGGCAGCAGGTGTCAGCCACCTGAAATTCAATGAGCAGTGGCATCAGTATTACGATGAATCCTTTGCGGTTCGCCAGGCACTGGATTTGCAGAACGATAAACTTAACGGCGTTAATTTTATTCAGTACCGCATCGCGGCACAGGATGGTGGCTCGCTGTACCGTACCGAACCTATGCAACAGTTGCAGCAACTGGCTGAGCATCTGGAAACCTTTGCCGAAGTCGGTTTTGTTGACAGTCTGCATCAGCCATTACTGACACTGAATCAGGCACTGCATGATGGCGATAAAGATTACTACCGCATTCCCGCTTCCGATGAGCAGGTCGCTCAGGCAATGCTGTTGTACGAAATGTCTCTGCCTTTTGGCATGGGCCTGAATGAGCGTCTTACTATTGATCAGACCGCCAGCCGTTTTACCGTGCACTTATTCAAGCGTACATCGCGTGAATTAGTGGCCTTTGATCAGGCGTTACTCGACTGGGCGGCAGAACATACTCCGGCGCTGAGTATCGCTCCGGGCAGTGGTCTGGATATGGTGTTCGCCCAGATTTCTGACCGTAACAGCATCAGCCTGTTTCAGGGCACATTACTGGCGTTGGTATTAATTTCGGCGGTGATGATGCTGGTACTGCGTTCGGTACGCCTCGGGTTGATCAGTCTGGTGCCGAATTTACTGCCGGCACTGCTGGCCTACGGTATCTGGGGTTATATCAGCGGCCATGTTGATCTGGGGTTGAGTATTGTTGCCTGTATGAGTCTTGGTCTGGTGGTTGATGACACCGTGCATTTTCTTGCCAAGTACCGCAGCGCCAGGGCCAGAGGTGAAAGCACCGAAGCGGCTATCGAATACGCATTTTCTACCGTTGGCGTGGCCATGATTATTACCAGCCTGGTACTGGCCGCCGGTTTTGCACTGTTGCTGTTGTCACCTTTTTCGCCCACCTGGGGCATGGGTGGGCTGATGGCTCTGACGGTTATCGTTGCCTTACTGGCCGATCTTATTCTTTTACCTTTGTTGCTGATGCTGTTGGATCGCGACTGAATTTTTCTGATTTATTCAATTAATGAGACCTCTCTATGACTAACTCTGCTGTTATTGCCGGCGAGCCGTTGCTGCGCCGTATCCGCGCCTGGATGGACGAACGTTTTCCGTTCGCCAATGCCTTGCTGTTTTTTATTCTTTATCTGGTCACCGCCAGTGTTGTTCGTGCCAGTCAGGGCGAATGGTTTTTTAACTGGAGCGATATCGTTTCCTGCCTGATTACCTGGTCGTTGTTTTTAACCATCCGTATTTTTGATGAACATAAAGATTACGAGCTGGATGTTAAAAACCACCCGCAACGTGTACTGCAGAGTGGCCGCATTACTCTGACGCACCTGAAAGGTCTGGGCATTATTGCGGTCATTGCCCAGCTGCTGTGGAGCCTGTTTCTGGGTACCGATACCCTGATCGTCTGGGCCGTGATGTTTGTTTATCTGTGTTTAATGGGTGCCGAGTTTTTTTGTGGCGCCTGGCTGGAAAAACGTCTGCTGCTGTATGCCCTGAGTCATATGGCGATTATGCCGCTGATCGTGCTCTGGCTGGCGGCGATGGCACAACCACAACTGCCGGTGATGCAGTTACTGAATTCTGCACCCTTAATGGCCATGATGAGCCTGGCGTTTATCAGCGGCTTCTGTTTTGAAATTACCCGTAAAACTCGTGGCCCGGAAGAAGAGCGCGAAACGGTCGATTCTTACTCGCGCATCCTTGGCGTGCAGGGTGCCGCTAATCTGGTCATTGCGCTGGTCTGCGCCATGGTGGTGAACCAGCTGGTATTACTGTGGCTGCTGGATGTCGCAGTATTAGTGGTTTATGCCGTATTGCTGGTACTGGTTCTGGTACTGGCTCTTAAAGCTGTTTTCAAATTCAAACAATCCCCCCATGAACGCGGCCGTGAAAATAACGAGAAAGCCGTCGCCCTGACGATGTTGCTGGGCTATCTGGTGGTGATTATCGCCGCTGCATTAAACATTCACCTGCTGGGAGCTGCCGTATGAAAAAGGCCCGCGTTTATACTACTCAAGCCCGTTATGAATTCAGCCCTGAACAGAACGCCAGCGTACGTCTGCAGTGCGGTGATAACTGGCGCAATGCCGAAGCCGTGGATGTTTCCAAAAGCCATTTATGCGTGCTGGCTGAGCCCTGCGAACAATGGCAGCTGGATGCTGCCTTTACCACGGTGACTCTGGTTCTGGCCGACAAAGAATATGTGCTGCGCGATTTAATTATCAGCAAACTGGAAGTCGCGCAGAATTCTAAATTATGGCGTCTGGTATTGCGTAACGATACCGATGGTGAAAACACCGCCGAAAACAGCCGGCAGCTGTGGCAGATCAGTTATGCACTGCGTCAGCGTGCGGCAGAAGATGATGGTCGTTTATACGACGAACTGACGTTGCCGAAAGTACCGGCGCGTGGTTTATACACCGAAGAGGCCCGTCAGGAGCGTCTGGGTTTTGTCCGCGCAGAAACCGGTGCGGCGATGGAGCGGGTAGCGGACATTACTCTCGATCCGAAAGCGCTGGTCAGTAATATCGAAGCGTTAATCGGTACGGTCGAAATTCCGGTGGGTGTGGCCGGGCCATTGCATATCCGTGGCGAACACGCGAACGGTTTATTTTATGCACCTATGGCAACTTCTGAAGGTGCACTGGTGGCATCGGCTACCCGTGGTGCCACAGCGATTTCCCGTGCCGGTGGTGTGAATGTTCGGGTACTGGGTCAGCGTATGCTGCGTGTACCGGTGTTCGTATTAAGCGATTTATCTTCGGCGTTATTTTTTGCCGAATGGGTAAAAGACCATCAGAACGAAATTGCCGCCCAAACCCGTAAATATTCGAACTATGCCAATCTGGTGGAAGTGCATACCGAATTAATGGGCCGCACGGTGCACGTACAGTTTGTGTATGAAACCGGTGATGCTGCGGGTCAGAATATGACCACCACCTGCACCTGGCAGGCGTGCCAGTGGATTCTGGCCGAAATGCGTGCTTTCGAAGGGATTGAGTTTGAAAACTTTATGGTTGAGGCCAACCTCTCCAACGATAAAAAAGTTACCTATAACTCTTTCCTGCGTGGCCGTGGTGTGCGCGTACTGGCAGAAGCCGTACTCAGCGATGATGTCTGCCGTAAAGTATTAAAAGTCAGCGCGCGCGAACTGTTCACCGCCTATAACCATTTTGTTGGCGGCAGTATTGCGGCTGGTATGGTCGGTCTGAATATTAATATCGCCAACGTGATCGGTGCGATGTTTACTGCCACCGGTCAGGACATCGCCTGTGTTCACGAGTCGGCCATCGGCCAGCTGCATATGGAAATGACCGATGATAATGCGATTTACGCCACGCTGCGCCTGCCAAGTCTGGTGGTCGGTACGGTTGGCGGCGGCACCAGTCTGCCGCAGCAGAAAGAATGCCTGCAGATGATTGGCTGTGCGGGCCCCGGCTGTGCGCATAAACTGGCTGAAGTGATTGCCGGTTACTGTCTGGCGCTGGATTTATCCACGCTGTCGGCCATTGCCAGCGACCAGTTTGCCCGCGCTCACGAAAAACTTGGCCGTAACCGCCCGGTAGAATGGTTAAAACTCGGTGATTTAAATCCGGAGTTTTTCAGCCGTGCATTATCACAGGGTTTAAACCGCAACGTGCAGGTCAGTGCGCAGCAGAGCCTGAGCCTGTCGGGTAAAGGCAGCAGTATTATTACCGAACTGACGGCGCATAAAATCAATAAACTGGTTGGTCATTATCCGTTCCGCCTGACACTGGACGATGCCGATCAGACGCTGGATGTAATGGTCAAAGTAAAGCCTCTGGATGATGAAGTTATCCTGATGCTTAACTCTATGGCGTCGATGTGTGATGCCCGTCTGGCGCACGCCTATAACGAATTCCGCAAGCATGTTGGTTTCCGTGGCTGTCATGTGCGTGAGCTGGAAGTGATGGCGCAGCAGGATGAACGTTTCCGCCGCGTTGCTCCGACCACCTATATGGCCTGGGCGGATGCCTCACGTGAAGCCTATGTTCTGGTGCAGGAATATCTCGACGGTCTGGAATTAATGGATTCCGCTGATGACACTTCCGGCTGGACGACCGAACACTTTAATGCCGCCGTTGATGGCATTGCTCAGGTGCACAGTATCTGGCTGAACCGCGAAGACGAACTGCTGACTCAGGACTGGATCTGCGACGCACCGAATACCGCCAATATGCTGGAAAAAACCCGCCTGTGGGAAATGCTTGGTGCCCACGCCCAGCAGGAATTCCCGGAGTGGTTCAGTGCCGGTGATATGGAGCGCTTCCGCGATCGCGTGTACAGCATGGAGCAGTGGTATCCGCAGCTGGATGCCTTACCGAAAACCCTGATCCATAACGATTTTAATCCGCGCAATATTGCCTTCCGTCGTCAGGGTAGTGAACTGACACTCTGCGCTTACGACTGGGAACTGGCGACCGTTCAGGCACCGCAACACGATCTGGCTGAATTGCTGGTATTTACCCTGAATCCGGATTTTGATCCGCAGCTGGTGGAAGCCTTAATTGAGCGTCACCGTGTGCAACTGGAACAGGCCGCTGGCGTTACGCTGGATGCTGCACAATGGCGTTATGGCTTTACCCTGACACTGTGGGATCTGGTTGTTAACCGTGTACCTATGTATGTGATGGCACATACCTTCCGTCATTATCCGTTTATGGAGCGGGTGGTGCGTACCTTCCGTCGTCTGCTGGATCTGGAAATTCAGCGTCTGGAAAACGGAGATCAAAGCCTGTGAAAAAAGACACTGTAAACAGCCCGGCTAATTATTGTCTGGATGCGCTGCAGGCCGCAGCGCTGAGTGCTGATCAGGTGGGTGGCAAAGCCTTTAATCTGGCATTTTTAAGCCGCCAGACTCTGGCGATTAATAGTCTTCAGGTGCCGCAATGGTGGGTGGTACCCGTTGCGGCTTTCCGTGCACAGTTACGCTCGCTGAATCTTGAGCAGTGGATTGAAACCGAACTGGCGTCACTGGGCGATAAGCCCGACAGCAGTGCGCTGGAACAGGTTGCCCAGGGAATTCAGCAGAAAATCCGTGATGGCGGTTTATTAATTGCCATTGCCGACGACGTTCGCACAGCCATTGGCAGCGATGCATTGGCACATGGCTGGTGGGCGGTGCGCTCATCGGTGGTGGGTGAAGATGCTGAAGGCGCGTCTTTTGCCGGACAGATGGACAGCTGCTTATATCAGCGTGGTGAAGAGCAGATTGCCGCGGCCATTATTACCGTGATGCAGAGTGCCTTTAATGCCCGCGCTCTGGCTTATCGCATCCAGAAAGGTCTGGGCCTGACCGATATTAATGCCGCAGTGATTATTCAGCGCATGATTGATGCCGATGTGGCCGGTGTGATGTTCACCGCCAACCCGGTCAATGGTGATCGCGGCGAGGCCTTTATTTCGGCTACCTGGGGTTGTGGCGAAGGTCTGGTTTCCGGCCATTGCAATGCCGATGAAATCAGTGTGCGTTTAAACAGCAATGAACTCAGCGTGCAGGTCAACGATAAAGACCTGTGTCTGGTGCAGGATGCTGAGCAGGGTGGTACCCGTGAACAGGAAGTGGCCGCCGATAAACGTGCGGTTGCCTGTTTAACCGACACACAGATTTTTGCCCTGCGTGATCTGGGGCGCAGCATTGCGGAAGCCTATTGCGCACCACAGGATATTGAATGGTGTCTGAAAGACGGTGCGTTTTATATTCTGCAGGCGCGTCCGGTGACGCGTTTACCGGAACAGAACCCCGATACCGACCGTTTGCAGGTCTGGGATAATTCCAATATTCAGGAATCCTATTGTGGGGTAACCACACCGCTGACCTTCAGCTTTGCCAACCGCGCTTATAAAACCGTATACGAGCAGACCCTGCGTTTATTGGGTGTACGTGAAAATGTGGTACAGCAGCATCAGGATATGCTGGAAAATATGCTCGGCCTGATTCGTGGCCGGGTGTATTACAACATTAATAACTGGTATCGCGGTTTATTATTCCTGCCATCTTTCCGTACCAATAAAGCCGATATGGAACGCATGATGGGCCTGACCGATCCGGTAGATCTGATTCAGGATCGCGAACTGAGTGGCCGCGAAAAACTGGCACGCCTGCCGCAGATGTTGCGCGCATTGTTTGCCATGCTCAGCCGTTTCCGCCGTATGGATGATCTGGTGGCTGAATTCCGCGCGCACTTTGCCGCTGAATATGCCCGGGTCGAGCGCAATAAATTGCACAGCCTGAGCATGGATGCATTAATCAGCCTCAGCCGTACGCTGGATAAAACCCTGCTGAATAACTGGACCACGCCCATCGTTAACGATTTTTACGTAATGATGATGAATGGCAAGGTACACCGCTGGCTGGAAAAACTCGGCGTAGAAAATCCGGCGCTGGTACAGAACAACCTGCTGTCCGGTGAAGAAGGCATCGAAAGTACTGAACCTACCAAATTCCTGCTGCGTTTATGCGATGAAGCGCGCACGCAGCCGGAATTGCTGGCGTGTTTAAAAGATCAGCCAAACGATCAGCTTCTGGTTCTGCTGCAATTAAAATTCCCGGATTTCCACAGCCGCTGTCTGCAGTACATTGAACTGTACGGCGACCGCACCATGGGCGAGCTGAAACTGGAGTCGGTAACGCTGCGTCAGGATGCATCCTTTATGTTTGCGGTGCTGAAAAACTTTTTAAGCCGTGACGATCTGACCCTGGCGACACTGGCCGAAAACGAAGCCCGTTTCCGTGCCGAAGCAGAGCAGGCCGTATTACCAGCGTTGCAGAAGCAATTTGGTCGCCGTGGCTTAAAAAAATTCCAGCGTGATTTAAGCCGTCTGCGCGATGCCATCCGCAACCGCGAAAATATGCGTCTGGCGCGTACCCGGATGTTTGGTCTGTACCGCGATATTTTCCGTCAGCTCGGTGAGCAGCTGGCGTTTTATTCACAGCTTGAGCAGGCCGGGGATATTTTTTATCTGACTCTGGAAGAAATCTACGCCTATGCCGACGGACGTTCAGTGACCGCTGATTTAAAACCGCTGGTGGCAATCCGTCGTGCGGAGTTTGCGTCTTACGAAGCGGATGAACCGCCGCATCATTTCCACACCCGTGGGCCACTGTACTGCAATAACCGCTTTGAATATCCGCATGCTCAGGAAGAAACCGCAGCCGCCGATGGCAGTCTGCAGGGCACCGGTTGTTATCCGGGTATTGTTGAGCAGAAAGTGCGGCTGATTTTCTCGCCGGACGATGAGCTGAATTTAAATGGTCAGATTCTCTGCACCGTACGTACCGATCCGGGCTGGGCACCGTTATTCCCGACCGCTGGCGGTATTCTGGTGGAGCGTGGCTCAACCCTCAGTCACTCGGCGGTGGTGGCCCGTGAGCTGGGAATTCCTGCGGTGGTGGGCATTCCGGGCTTAACCAAATTACTGGCAGACCAGGAGCTGGTGCGCATGGATGGTTCCAGTGGCCGGGTAGAACGGCTGGAATTTAATGCCGCTGAGTCTGTGGCTGCGGCCGAGGAGTCGGTGGCATGAACAGTATCCCGGAACTGAGTGATGATTTTTTTCGTATTGCCCGTGAGCGTTACAGCGACGATGCCTTCTGGCTGGGTGAAGACGAAGCCGCAGTGCGCCGTCAGTTCAGTACGGAAAATGATTATTTCCGCACTGGCCGTGCCTGGGCAGAAACCGCAGAAGGTTGTCGTTTAGCCGGTTTTTTTAATCCCGAGCAGCGTATTAATGATGAAGCCGTTGCCTATTTCGGTTTCTGGGAAAACAGCGGCGACACCGACGCGGTACTGAATGCGCAGCGGGATTTATTCGCCCGCTTTGAGCGCTGGGCCGCGGAGCAGGGAGCGGAGCGTATTTACGGGCCGATTAATTTTAATACCTACGGCCCGTACCGTTTGCGCTTAGCTGATGAGCAGGGCGGTATGCCGGGGCCGGTATTTGCCGGCGAACCCTATAATCCGCTCAGTTATGGCGAGCAATTACAGGCGCTGGGTTACGACATTCATTACCGCTATTACACCCGCATTAATAATAATTTACCGGCACTGGCGCTACAGATGGAAAAACCACTGGCGCAGGCGTTACAGCAATTGCAGGGTGAATTTATTGTCAGCCGTCTGGATGGCGACACTTGGATGAATAATCTGCCGGAGCTGTATCCGCTAATCGACCGCATGTTCCGCCAGAACTTTGCCTACAGCCCGATCAGCGAAGCACAGTTTGTCGCCGCCTGTGGTGAGCCTTTTGCGCGCAAGCTCTGCCCGCAGTCGTCGGTACTGGTACGGCATAAAAGCGGTGCTATTGCTGGCTTTTTCCTGTGCTATCCGGATTACAGTCCGCTACAGGTTGCTGGCTCATTGATGAAGGCTGCGGATATCAGCTACGCCCAGCATGCGGCACTGTTGCCTGAACCGCGTCTGGCGCTGGCGAAAACCGGGGCTATTCATCCCGATTATCGTCAGGCTGGTCTGTTCACCCTGATGTCGATGCAGCTGACCTGCTGGGCGGCACCACACTATCAGCGTGTGGCTGCAGCCCTGGTGCGTGAAGATAACCCGTCACTGCGTTATGCCCACAACGGCGAAGAAGTGCGGGTATATGGTCTGTTTACCAAACAGCTGGTCAGCGCGGCTGTTCAGGAAGGCAGCGCGGCTGCTCAGGAAGGCTGATATGAGCGGGCTGAATTTCTGCCGTCATGTGCTTGAGGAGGCACGGCGTAATCCGCAGCGGTTGGCGCTGGATATTCCATTAATGCAGGGGCGTCGTTGTCTGGGCGCTGAGCAATGTACCTATGGTGAGCTGATGCAGCGTGTGAGTGCGTTGCAGTTACTGTGGCAGCAGCAGGGATTGCAGCCCGGCGAGCGGGTGGTGGTGATCGCCCGGCCGTCGGTTGATCTGTATGCGGTGGTGCTGAGTTTGCTGGCCTCCGGTCTGGTGGCGGTGTTTATCGATACCGGCATGGGCCGCAAGAAAATCCGCATGGCACTGGCCGATGCCCGCCCGGTGGCGATTGTCAGTATGCAGGTGCTGTTGCGCTGGTTCTGGCTGATCCCTGAACTCTGGTCTTTAAAGCGCTTCAGTATTGACCGGACAACGTTAGGAAGTCGTTCGCTGAGTAAAGCGCTGGCGGCGTTTAAGGGCAAACTGGCGTCTGTTGATAGCGGCACATGGCCGCAGCTGGCGGCGCCTCCCACAGGCGATCACTGTCTTATTTCCTTTACCTCCGGCAGTACCGGGCGGCCGAAAGGCGCCGACCGGACTCATGCCAGTCTGGATGCCCAGCATGCAGCGATCCGTCATCACTGGCCGGATGCCGATGGCGAGCGTGACAGCCCGTGTTTCCCGGTGATGGTGCTGCATAACCTCAGTTGCGGCATGAGCAGCTGTTTGCCAGAGGTGGATCTGGCCGCTCCGGCACAGGTGGATGCGGCAGCGGTTCTGACACGCTGGCAGCAGCAGGGTGTTACCCGCATTAGTGGTGCGCCGGCCTATTTCCGCGCCCTTTGTGATGAGCTGTTACTGCGTAAGACGACCTTACCGCAGATCACCAGTCTGGTAATTGGCGGTGCGCCGGTCAGCCAGCTGCTGGCGCGCGATCTGCTGCAGGTTTTCCCCAATGCCTATGCGCGCATTGCCTATGGTTCCACCGAAGCTGAGCCCATTGCCTCGTTGCTGCTGCAGGATTATCTGCACAGTGGCGAGCAGCCCGGTGTGGCCGGTTTACTGGTGGGGGACATTGCCGAAGACACCGATGTGCTGATCTGCAATCTGCCTGCAAACAACGATGCCCTTCTCAATGAAAGTCTGGTTAACGAAAGCCCTGTTAATGAACATCATGTGCGGGATGGCCGTTGTGATGTGGGCGAAGAGGGCGAAATTCTGGTTGCCGGCCGTCATGTGCTGCGTGGTTATTACCACAACCCTCAGGCCGATGCGGAAAACAAAATCCCGCGCGCCGATGGCCTGGTCTGGCACCGTACCGGCGATACCGGCTGGCTCGATGAACAGGGCCGATTGTGGCTCAGTGGCCGGGTAAAAGATGCTGTGCAGCTTGGCAGCCAGCGCCGTTTGCAGCCGCTCTGGCTGGAACAACAGCTGGATGCGCTGGCGGGTGTACAGCGCAGCGCGCTGATTGGCTATGAACAGCAGAGCTGGCTGTTTCTGTGCTGTGACGAGCCTCTGGAAAACCTGAAAAGTGCGTTGCTGGCTTTGCTGCCGGCCGGTGAATGGCAGGTTGCCCGGCTGAAGTACATGCCGGTGGATGGTCGCCACAACAGCAAGATTGACCGTCCGCTGCTGCGTCAGATGGCGGCTGCAGGCCGTACCGACATGGTGGTTACCTGGAACAAAACGGAGAGTACATCAATATGAGCAGTTTACCGGCCGGTGGCTGGATTATCCGCCTGAACCGGGTTGATCTGATCACCCTGAGTAGTGTTCCGCTGACCTTGCTGGCCTTGTTTTTTACCTTGCAACAGGAGCTGCTGACGGCGCTGGCGTTGCTGTTTCTGGCGATGACCGCCGATGCGCTGGATGGCTTGCTGGCCCGGCGCTGGGGGCTGACCCGTGAGTTTGGTCGTTACCTCGATGGTTTTATGGACGTGCTGATTTATCTGGTCAGTCCGGCGCTGATTTTACTGCAGTGGGGTTTTGATGGTGCTTATGCCGTGGCGCTGGTGACTATGGTCGCCGCGGGTTGTATCCGTCTGTCGGTATTCAATCAGACCGGCAATATCGAGGATGCGAGTAAGGGCAGCGCCCGTCCGGCCTATCTGGGCATGCCGGTATTCTGGAGCCTGCTGATTATTGCGCCATTGGTATTGCTGGAGTATTGGCTGGGTTGGACTGCCTTTATCAAAGGTCTGCTGGTGCTGGTGTTGCTGTGGTTTTCTGTGCAGATGCTGCGCGCCCGGCCGTTCTTTAAGTTCACCTCACTGGCGCAGATGCTGTGGATTACGCTGGGTGGTTTCTCACTGCTGTGCGCCACCACGCTGGCAGCTAAGGGCGCACAGGCGCCGTTGCATCCGCTGCTGATGGCGCTGTACCTGCAGGTGCCGGTGGTGATTGGCGGTGTGGCGCATATGTGGTGTGTCAGCAATGACGTGCTGCCTTCTTTTGCCCGGCCGGTGTCGAAGTCGGCCTTTGGTGCCAACAAAACCTGGCGCGGCGTTTTATTGGTGCCGCTGCTGACGGCGCTGGGCGCGCTCTGTCTGTGGCCACTGGAACTGATATTTCAGGCGCTGGGCTGGCCGACCGTGTGGAGTGGTTACTCACTGCTGCTGGCCGGTGCGGTTGCAGGCGCTGGCTATATTCTCGGCGAATTGCCCAATTCCTGGTTTAAGCGCCGGCTGGGCATTGCGCCGGGGCAGGTGCCTGAGGATCAGCGTTACTGGTTTATCGCCCTTGATCAGATCGACTCGGCGGTTGGCGTTGCTCTGATACTTGGCTGGTGGCTGGATCTGAGCTGGACGGTGGTGGCCCTGTACATTCTGACCTTCCCGCTGACCGCGCTGTTGGTTAAACAGTGGTTGTACCGTAACAAACTCAAAGACAGTGCTGTCTGAGGCGTGAATGAATGCTTGTGGCGACAGGGCAGATTTTATACACTACGCGCCCTTTTATTAGGTCTCGTCTGGCTGGATGCCATGTTTGCGTGCATAACATGCCGCTGTAATGGTGTTGGGGCAGATGAGTTGATGAACGGCAGGCGATCCCAAAACCTGTCCCTTGATAAACGATCGGAGTGATCTGAAACTATGGTAGTAATCCGTTTGGCCCGTGGTGGCTCTAAAAAACGTCCTTTTTATCACATTAACGTAGCTGACGCGCGTAGCCCTCGCGACGGTCGCTTTATCGAGCGCGTTGGGTTCTTTAACCCTGTTGCTCGCGGCCAGGAAGTTGCTTTCCGCATCGATGCGGAACGCGTTGAATACTGGTTGGCCAAAGGTGCTCAGCCAACTGATCGCGTAGCTAGCTTACTGAAGCAAGCCAAAAAAGCTCAGGCTTAATTGGCGACGACCGGAGTTCTGATGTTGAACGACCAGATTGCGGGTGAGGAAATCACCGTCCTCGGTAAAGTAACCACCGCATTTGGTATTAAAGGCTGGGTGAAGGTGTATTCGTACACAGATCCCATGACCAACATCCTGGATTACCCGACCTGGCTGTTACGTATTAACGGACAGTGGCGTGAATTCAAGGTGACCGACAGCAAACTCCAGCCAAAAGGGTTGGCTGTAGCTCTGGCAGGAATTACCGACCGGGATGCCGCTCTGGCGTTATCCCAGATTGAAATCGGTGTACCTACTTCGGAGTTACCGGAACTCGAAGAAGACGAACATTATTGGTTCCAGCTCGAAGGCTTGAAGGTGGTTAACACCGACGGCGTGTGGCTGGGCCAGGTGAAAGAACTGTTTGATTCCGGCGGCGGCAATCAGGTGATGAGCGTAAAAGGTTGCGAAGGCAGCATTGATAAGCGCGAACGTCTGATTCCATACGCAGAAACAATCGTTCTTGAAGTTGATCTGGATAACGGTGAAATCCAGGTTGACTGGGACCCGGATTTTTAAGCCCGGTGTTGTAATTATGTGGTTTGGGGTTATTTCCCTCTTTCCTGACATGTTCCGCGCACTCACCGACCATGGTGTCAGCGGGCGGGCAGTCAAACAGGAAAAAGTGAGTATCGAATGCTGGAATCCGCGTGATTTTGCCTACGATAACTACCAGACCGTGGACGATCGTCCATACGGCGGCGGCCCCGGCATGCTGATGAAAATTCAGCCTCTGCAGGATGCCATCCACGCAGCCAGAACGGCCGCGGGGGAGGGCGCTAAGGTGATTTATTTATCACCTCAGGGACGCAAGCTGGATCAGGCCGGCGTGTTAGAGCTTGCTCAGCGCGACAAACTGATTCTGGTGGCCGGACGGTACGAAGGTATTGATGAGCGTTTGATTGAGCGCGAAGTCGACGAAGAGTGGTCTCTTGGCGACTTTGTTCTCAGTGGGGGCGAACTGGCTGCCATGACGCTGATGGATGCCGTGATCCGATTGGTACCCGGCGTGCTGGGGCATGACCAGTCGGCACAGCAGGACTCCTTTATGGAAGGCTTGCTGGATTGTCCACATTACACCCGCCCGGAAGTTTACGAAGGGCAGGCCGTACCGGACGTGTTGCTGAGTGGCAACCACGAAAAGATCCGCCAGTGGCGCCTTAAGCAGTCACTGGGCAGAACCTGGCAGCGCAGACCGGATTTACTGGAAGCGCTGGAACTGACAAACGAGCAACAAAGGTTATTGACAGAGTATCTGCAAGAGCTAGAACAGAACTCAGCAGACTGTTAAGGAGCGAACAATGAGCAACAAGAACCCAATCATTCAGCAGATTGAAAATGCGCAGCTGAAAGACAACATCCCTGCATTCAGCACCGGTGATACCGTTGTTGTGCAGGTTAAAGTAAAAGAAGGTAACCGTGAGCGTCTGCAGGCGTTCGAAGGCGTAGTTATCGGTAAGCGTAACCGTGGCCTGAACTCTGCATTCACTGTACGTAAAATCTCCCACGGTGTGGGCGTTGAGCGTACTTTCCAGACTCACAGCCCGATGATTGACAGCCTGGCTGTTAAACGTCGCGGTGACGTGCGTCAGGCGAAACTGTACTACCTGCGTGAGCGTAGCGGTAAGTCTGCACGTATCAAAGAAAAGGTTTAATCCTTCTCTTGCAGAAAAAACGGGCCTCTGGCCCGTTTTTTTATGCCCGTTTTTATGTTTGTTGTTATATCTGTGCAGTGTTTGTCATCAGAAAAGCACGTCCGGCTGATATACTGCTGTCTGGTTTGACACTTACTTTCTTGACACTGGCAGGCGCATTTGAAAGGGTAGGGCCCGGAACAAACAAGGGCTCTGGGCCTCCAAGCCTGAATGATGACGTAAAGGTTGCAGTAATGAAGAAAACACTTTTAGCCGCCGCGCTGGGCCTGAGCCTGACGTTACCGGCAATGGGCGCCGCCGCTGACAAAGCGCTGCCGCTCGACAAGCAGGTCGAAGCCAAACTGGTGCAGGCTTTCGGTCCGCGTCTGCAGGTACGTGAAGTTGCGCCTTTGGCTGGCAACCAGATTCTGGAAGTGGTCCTGATTGACGGTTCTGTGATGCATATGACACCGGATCTGAGCCACTTTATTTACCGTGATGAGCTGTATGAGCTGAGTGCCGAAGGCCCGCAGAACATCACCCAGAACCGTAACAATCCGAAGCGTGCTGAGCGCCTGGCGGCCGTCACTGACAGTCAGACGGTTGTATTCAAAGCCAAGGGCGAACAGAAAGCCCTGATCAACGTCTTTACCGATATTGACTGTGGCTATTGCCAGAAGCTGCATCAGGAAATCCCGCGTCTGAACGAGCTGGGTATCACTGTGCGTTATCTGGCTTATCCACGTGCCGGTATCAAAGATCCGCGCAATGGCGAGCTGACCGATTCCTATCGCAAGATTAACTATGTCTGGTGTCAGGCTGATCGCAAGTCCGCAATGACCAGCATGAAGAACACCCAGCGTGACATGAATATGCTGGGTCAGCGTCTGCGCCAGTCTGGTGGTTCAGCAGAACTGGAAGACCAGTACCGTGCCCTGCAGGGACAGGTTGTGGCGATGATGGACAAGAGCAAAGACTGTGGTGCTCCTATTGCTGCCCAGTACGATCTTGGCCAGGAAGTGGGTGTAACCGGTACTCCGGCGATCGTGGTTGATGATGGCCGTCTGTTCCCCGGTTATATGCCGGCAGATGATCTCGCCCGTCGCCTCGGCGTGATGTAATTTCAGTATCGTTTACTGGAATACCTGAAAACCTCCTGCGGGAGGTTTTTTTATACCTTTTTGCAAGGTTATGCACAGCGCACCGATTTACTTCACATTCAGTCTATTAAATTAATACCTTTGTATTAAAACCATAACAGTCTGTTTTCTATGGATATTTTCTGACCGATTGCAGCCCCTGAGCTGACTCTTCATTCCATCGCTCAGATGGCAGCGGCTTTTTTCAGAATTTACCCCCTGAATTATCCACAGATTTTTAAGGGAAGTGATTACTTACCGTCTAGGCCTTTTATTCTCAGGCTGAGTGACGGGGGCGGGTCTGGTGCAACCGGGGGCTCTATTTTGGCGCAGGATGAACTCAGATGATGCATCTTATGCACACTGGGCCATAGGCTTGTTCATTCCGGAGAAATTTGGCCTGAAAATAGGCAAAATGACTATTGATTTTTATAAGCCATTGAAAAATAAGGATTTTTAATATTGGTTAAAAAGTGATCAATCTAAGGTGGGGCCTCTGTTTATGCGAAACAGGGATACTTTCCAAGAGCTTACTCACAAAGTTATACACAGAAATTGTGGACATTTTGGCAGCCCTTCCTGCTGGGCACTGAGGACATTTTCAGCGCAACTGGCATTGTTTTTCTCTTGACTTAAAAAATATACCTCCGAGTGGTTATGCACATCGCTGGGTCTCTCTTTTTGAACGGACATTCAAAAGTCAAAAAACTGAAACAAATCGGGAGGGAGTATATAAGCCATTGAATTATATAAGATTTGGCTGTTGTTGTTATTTCAGCCAATCTGACCTGAGGCCGCATGAATACTGGATTTGTGGCACTTATCAGAAACTTACCCAGAGAATTATCCACAGTTTTTGTTGATAACCCAAAGAAAACCAGAAACGGCGCGACCCTGCGCCGTTGTGGATGGTTTTTCCGGCCTTTCAGACGCTCTCCTCGTCGTCCTCATCCGTGACATTCAGGAAACAATCCAGCGATGGATGCGGCGTATCCTGTTCATTGAAACGCAATGCTTCTGGCAGGGCGTCGTACCAGTCAAAGTGCTGAACCAGACGTCGCCAGATGCCATCCAATGGGGCATTGAACACCAGCGTTTCACCGCTGATAGGGTGGCTCATGGTCAGCTGCGAGGCGTGCAGCAGTAAGCGTGGCGCCTGCAACTGATCGCGGAAATAGCGGCTGTGGCGGCCTTTGCCATAACGGGCGTCACCGATGATCGGATGGCTGAGGTGTTTCAGGTGACGGCGCAGCTGGTGCTTACGTCCGGTGTGTGGAATGCACTCGACCAGTGAATAACGCGACTGCGGGTATTTATCGATAAAGACCGGAATTTCGGCATGGGCCAGCGAGCGGAAGTCGGTGATGGCTTCCTGCTCGGGTTTGATTCTTTCATGTTTGGCGTATTTATCGACTGGTGGCGCCATGGGCTTATCGAGATGGATAAAGTCGGGCATCCAGCCACGGACGATGGCGAGATAACGTTTATCTACGGCGCGCTGGCGCCACTGGTCGGTAATCAGGCTGGCCATTTCCTGGCTTAGGGCAAAAGCCAGAACACCGGATGTGGGTTTATCCAGACGATGTACCGGGTATACCCGTTGCCCCAGTTGATTACGCAGCAGCTGCAGGGCGAAACGGGTTTCATGGCGGTCAATTTCGCTGCGGTGTACCAGCAGGCCGCTGGGTTTGTTGATAACGACCAGTTCGTTATCGAGGTAAAGAATATCGAGATCCACTGCATGCCCGGCGTGATCACCGGCCCCCGGATAAAACGCGGCACTTTACCCTATGTGCTGCAGTGCGGGTAGCACAGCTGGATTACCGGGAGTGGTCTTGCGCGGTTATATGGCGCAGGTTTTCCATTGGGCGGCAAACTTTGCTACTTTGTGCTCCGCGAATGACTGTCCGTCCAGATTAAAAATAACAAAGGAGTCGTCATGATCAGTCGCTGGATTATTGCTGTATTGCTGTTGTTGGTCCTGCTGTTTGGCACGCTGCGTCAGGTGTATGTAGAAAGTGCTTCATTCCCGGATCGCAGTGGCGCACCGCGTCTGCCATCGACCGAGCTGGAGCTGGTCGCCAGCCTGCCTGAACCTCCCGGAAATCTGGCAGTGGCCGCTGATCAGCGGATCTTCTTCACCTTTCACCCGGAAGCCTCACCAAAAACCAACGTCGCTTTATGGGCGGATGGCGAAGTCAGTGCTTTCCCGTCGTTACAATGGCAACCCGGCGGCAGCGAAGAAGGTGCGCTGAATGAAGTACTGTCGCTGCGTCTGCATAACAATGAATTGTGGTTGCTGGATAATGGCCGTCATGCGCTGAACAGCGTACGTCTGCTGGCCTTTGATATTAACAGCCGCGAGTTGCTGCACAGCTACCGTTTTCCACGCGATGTGTTTCCGCTGGGCGCCCACGCCAATGATTTCCGCATCAGCGCCGATGGCCGCTATTTCTTTATCACCGATGCCAGCCTGCTGGCGCGCACCCCTGCTCTGGTGGTGTACGACCGGATCAGCAACAGCAGCCGCCGCCTGCTGCAGAGCGATGTCAGCGTTCGCGCCGGAGAGTTTGAACCCGTGGTGCAGGGTCAGGCGATGACCCTGTACGGGCTTTTTACGGTTAATCCGGGGGTGGATGGCATCGCACTGGATGACGCCAATGAGTGGCTGTACTTTGCCGCCGTTGCGGCTGACCAGCTGTACCGTATCCGGGTGGCGGATCTTGTTGATACAGAGTTGCCCCATGCAACGCTGAGCTCCCGCGTGGAAAGCCTGGGTGCGAAAACCATGACCGATGGTATGGCAATGGATGCCGCCGGTAATGTCTATCTGTCTGATCTGGAACATTCAGCGATTGTGCGCCGCACGCCGGATGGTGAATTACAGACGCTGTTGCGCAGTGTGGATCTGCGCTGGCCGGATGGCTTCAGCCGTCAGGGCGACTATCTTTATGTTACCTGTTCCGCTTTGCATCAGGTGATCGGCCACAGTCGTGAAGAGATTCTCGCTGCCGGACCTTATCCGATTTACCGTTTTTCGCTGAGCAGGGCAGAATCCTATCTGAATCCCTGACGTATGAGGCCGATGAATGAAGTGTGTTTACCAGGCTGCGGATACACTGGAAGCCCATCTGGTGCTCGGGCTGCTTGAGCAGCACCGTATTCAGGGATTTATCGAAGGGGCTCACCTGACGGGTGGTCTGGGTGAGCTGCCGGTGCAGAATTATGTACGGGTTCTGGTGAACGACGTTGATTACGAGGCGGGGCGGCGGCTGATGCTGGAATACGATCAGGCCAATGCCATCACCGATCCGTTGCCGCAGCCGGTGTTCCGTCACTGGGGCTGGTTTGTATTGGCGTTGCTGGCCATTATTGCCGCTGAAAGTCTGCGTTTTCTCTGATTTCCTGCTGCTTACTGTTACTGACCCTTGAGCAGGTTCTGAAAGACCGCCTGACTGCCGGCATCATTATCACGATGAAAGTCCGTTAACAGCATGGCCAGATGTTCAGCATCTTCCAGATGCGGAAAGTGACCGGTTTTTACCCGCAGCGCGCCGTTGCTTTTGCTGTGTCTGCTCAGTGGATCATATTCGCCGTCGATGTACTGCTGTGTATTGCTGCAGGCCATACTGGTTTCGCTGCTGAGTGGCAGTTCATAACGATAGTGCAGCAGCTGCGGCAAAACCTGCAGCCCCTGATGGGCACATAATAATTGCCACAGGTCCTGCCGGGTCTGACTGCTTATCGGAGTGAAAGGACCACTCAGGGTTTCCAGATAACGACCATACAGACCTTCACTGATGCAGTGACTGAGCAGTGGGCCCAGCGGTCCGGCGAGCCAGAGTTCACGCCAGAGAAAGTAGCGCGCTTCGCCGCCGCGGCGAGCGGCAATCCAGCTGCAGCGGCCAAATTCGATATCGCCGGGGGACTTAAGCAGCTGGCGGCCAAGGCTGGCGCCGTAATCATGGCCGATAATCTGGCACTGGCGGATATTAAGGTGGCCGAGTAAATCACTCACCAGCTGAGCCTGATCCTGTAAGCGGTAACTGTATTCGGTGGGTTTATCTGAGTCACCACAGCCGGGCAGATCGGGGCAGATCAGGCGGAACTGTCCGGCCAGCATCGGCCACAGACGGTGCCAGTCCCAGCTGCTGCCTGGCAGACCATGCAATAACAATAGTGCCGGACCTTGCCCTTCATCGTGAAAGCCGACACGCAGTCCCTGCCAATGAAAATCACGTTGCTGACTGCGCCAGATATTAGGGTTAAGCACGGCTGCTCCTTAGCAACTTTTTATTATTGTTATTATTTTCACCGGTCCGCTCCGCCGGTACTCAGTCATTAAGATCCGCAGTCAGCAGCAGGTCGGTAATACCGAAGTCCACTCCCAGGCGGCTCAGTTCAGCCGTGATCTGACCGCGGTGGTGAGTCTGATGATTGAATATATGCTGCAGCACCAGATCCAGTGGTTTGGCCATCTCTTCACCGCGGCTGTTGGTGTATTGCAATACATCGCGGGCGTCATCGGCACGCAGCAGATCGCACCAGCGGATATAGGTATCGTCGAGGCGTTCGCGCAGTGGACGCAGGCTGTTCAGATCGGGGGCGAGGATCACGTTTAATGCGCCCGGAGTGGGCAGATCATGCAGCTCTTCAAGGATGGGAAAGATAAGAGATAAACGTTTGAGCCAGAGAATGTCGGTTACCAGCAGGTGATTCCAGGTACCAAGCAGTGAGTCAAAATAAAGACCGCAGGATTTTTCCAGTTGTTCACGGCTTAAGGGCATACAGGCCTCAAGCAGTTGCTGATTCATTGTCCGGTTATAACGGGCGTAGCGACGATAAATGTCTGACCATGACATGATATTTCTCCCGGCTGTGAACAGGTTTTTTATCGCAATCGGTGACCGGTTTTTCCCTGCTGTCAGGCGCATTGGTAAATGCCTGCAGATCTCTACTCTATGTCAGCCTGAACCATGCGGCAAGCAGCGTGGGACGGTTGTTGTTGTGCCTGTTGTTGCGGTTGTTGTTGTCATACGAATCCGCTATTTTCGGGCAACCATTTTTCAGGGAAGCCGGGCCATGAACGGAGCTGTTATCTGTCGTGCAATACTGTTGTTGTTATTCACTCTGCTGAGTCGTCAGGGACTGGCTATTCCGGCCGCCTGGGACCGCACGGATACCAACTGGCAGACCCGCACGTCAGCGCATTTCGAGCTGCATTATCCGGCCCGCTACGATCAGATGGCGCAACGCGCGCTGACCATTGCCGAGCGTGTGCACGATGAGCTGGTGCCGTTTTTTCAGCAGCAGCCGGACGAGCGCACGCAGATGGTGCTGGTGGATGATTACGACTATTCCAACGGTTGGGCCACGCCGTTTCCTTTTGTGCAGATTCGCCTGTTTGCCAGCCCGGCTGAGGATGTTGCCGGGCTCGAACATATGGATGAATGGCTGCACGGTCTGATCCGTCACGAGTATGTGCATATTCTGCATATGAATATGAGCCGTGGCGTGACCCGCAGCGGCCGTAAAGTGTTTGGCCGTCTGTTCTGGCTGTTCCCGCATGTGTTTACCCCGTCGATGTTTACCGAAGGGCTGGCGGTCTATCTGGAAACCAACCGCAAGCTGGGATATGGCCGTCTCGACGGCAGTGTCTATGCCATGCAGATGCGCATGGAACTGGACAGTCATCAGGGCGACGACCTGAATCAGGTGGTGGTGCCTCTGCGCGACTGGCCACGCGGCAAACACTACTTATACGGCGCCTATTTCTGGCAGTACCTGGCGGAAACATACGGTGAAGAGACGATGAGCCGTTATCTCAACCAGTTCAGCGGTCAGCTGATTCCTTATGTGATGCAGAACTACGTCGCCAAAAAGGTGTTTGGCAAATCCTTTCCGGCGCTGTGGAATGACTACCGGCAGTGGCTGCTGGCCAGCTTCACTCCAGCCACAGAAACGCTGCGAGCGCGGGAAATCTCCGGCGATGCTTTGCCGGTACTGAGCAATACGCAGCAGGTGACCGCCGCAGCACAGGGTTCGCTGCTGCAGGTGATTGATAACGGTGAAGACCGCGCGGAGATCAGCCGCTGGCAGCCGGACGGCCCGGCTGGTAATGGCTGGTCTGTACAGCCGCTGACAGCAACAAAAGGCGTAACCGATGCCGATATCGCCGCCGATGGCACATTGGCGGTTTCACGCCTGATCAGCCATGCCAGTGGCCGTGACCTGAATGATGTCTTCCTTTGGTCGACGGACAGCGGCTGGAAGCGCATCAGCAAAGATCTGCGCCTGCGTAAAATCCGCTGGCTGGCAGACGGACAGCAGCTGATTGGCAGCCGCAAGGTGCATGGCCTGAGTGAATTATGGCGATTGCAGCGCGATGGTGATGCCAGCATGTTATGGCAGGGCGGAGATCAGACGGTGCTGGGCAGCTTCGATGTGGCGCCGGACGGACAATCACTGGTGGCGTCGGTCAAGCGGCCACAGCAGGGCTGGAATCTGGAGCGTCTCGACCTGGGCACATTGCGCTGGCAGGCGTTAACGGACACTCGGGCGACTGAGCATCAGCCGGAGTTTCTGCCCGATGGCCGTATTCTCTACAGCGCCGACTACGACGGCGTGTTTAACCTCTATGTGCTGCAGCCGGCAACCGGCATGGTAGATCAATGGACACAGGTGGTCGGCGGTGCGTTTCAGCCGCGCTGGCTGAGTGATCAGGTGGCTTATCAGGATTACACCAGCGAAGGTTATCAGCTGAAAATCCTGACACCGCGGGCGCTGGCCAGTTTCAGTATTGCCAGCCGGCAGGGGCGCTATGATTATCCGCCGGCGGTCAGCGGCGTGGTGCCTTCTGAGCGCAGTGACTATTCCCCCTGGCCGACGCTGGCGCCTAAGTACTGGCTGCCGTTATTCAGCTTCGACGATTACTCTTCCGCTTTGGGCCTGGCCACCAGTGGCAATGATGCTGTTGGCCGTCATACCTACAGCATTGCCGCCTTATGGGATTTTAAACAGGACTGGGCGGATGTATCCGCCAGCTACTTGTATGACAACCGCTGGTCACTGCTTTGGAACCGTACTCACAGCTACACCGACCTGAATACCGGGCTGGACGATGATTATTATGCCAAGCGCGAAGATTTGCTGATCGTCCGCCGTGACCATGTATTGGATGCCTTTGAAGATCAGTTGCAGCTGCATCTGGGGCTGGTTGCCGATCATGAAAAAATCGAACGGGCGCCCGCGGGAATTGATCGTGGTGAAGGCTATGAAGAAACCCTCGCCGGTGTTGCGCTGAGTTTCGATAACCGCGAACTGTACCGCAATGTACCGGGCATCGGCTGGGGAACCTATGCCGATCTGGTGTACGAAACCAATGATGTGCTGAACAGCGATTACGACGGTTATCAGTGGCAGGCTAGTGTGAAGCACACCTTCGACCTGCCCGGGCGTAATACGCTGAGTCTGGGTCTGGCCGGTGGTGTGGCAGAACGCACGGCGGAGCCTTTTACTCTGGGCGGTAATAATGGCGAGGAAGCCCTGCTGTTTGGCCGCGATCAGTTTGCCTTGCCGGGCTATGAGGACAATGTGCAGATTGGCCATAAATACTACAACGGCGTGCTGCGTGTTAACCGCTTCCTGACCCGGGTTGAACGTAACTGGGGCATGATTCCGCTGGGATTGGGTGACATCTCCCTCGGCGCCTGGGCGCAGACAGCCAGTGCCTGGTTCCGCGGTCAGCAGCGGCCAGAGCTGAGTGCCGTTGGCGCTGAGCTTGGCATTGATGTGGTGCTGGGCTACAACCTGGTGTTACCCGTCTCTCTCGGGGTAGCCCGCGGTCTGGATGAGGATCTGGGGGAGACCAAAGGTTATCTGCGTACCGCCGTCTTCTTCTGACATCGTGCTACCTTCCGGAAACAGTTGGCACTGTGCACACAGGGCCTGACACCGGTCAGGCTGCTGGTTTTCCGCCCGCGCTATACTGGGCGCGAGACTTAATCAGTAACAGGATTTTGCATGGATTATTTGTGGGTATTAGTGGCGTTCCTTTGTGGCTTCGTCGTCAAGCAACTGGGAATGCCGCCCCTGGTCGGCTACCTGCTGGCCGGTTTTGGTTTGCATGCGATGGGCGTGCAACCGGTTGGCAGCCTGCAGGCGCTGGCCGATCTGGGGATTACCCTGATGTTGTTTACCATCGGCCTGAAGCTGAATATCCGTGCGCTGATGCAAAAGGAAGTGTGGCTGACCAGTGTGCTGCATACCGGTGTCTGGGTGGTGTTACTGGCGGGTGTATTGTTGCTGGCAGCTTGGCTGGGACTGAGCCATTATTTTGATATTCCGCTGACAGCGGCGCTGCTGGTGGCCTTTGCCCTGAGCTTTTCGTCCACGGTCTGTGTGGTGAAAATGCTGGAGGAAGCCTCCGAGCTGAAAACCCGTCATGGCAAGATCGCGGTCGGTATTCTGGTGATTCAGGATATTCTGGCGGTGGTGTTTCTGGTGGCTTCAACCGGTAAAACGCCATCGGTCTGGGCTTTCGGCCTGTTCGGTCTGTTTCTGATCAAACCGCTGTTACATCGTCTGGTCAGTCAGGCCGGACACGGCGAGTTACTGCCGTTGCTGGGGTTTTTCCTGGCGTTGGGCGGCTCTGAACTGTTTACCCTGGTGAATATGAAGGGCGACCTGGGCGCCTTGCTGGTCGGCATGTTACTGGCGTCCCATGCCAAATCAGCCGAGCTGTATAAAGTGCTGATGAACTTCAAAGACCTGTTCCTGATCGGCTTCTTTTTGTCCATTGGCTTTACCGCCTTGCCGAGCCTTGATATGGCGATGACGGCGTTACTTCTGACCGCTCTGCTGGCGGTGAAATTTGTGCTGTTTTTTGCCTTGCTGGCGCGCTTCAGTGTGTCTGGCCGTTCGTCTTATCTGAGCGCACTGGCGCTGACCAACTACAGCGAATTCGGACTGATTGTGGCCAGTCTCAGCGTGAACCGTGGCTGGCTGAGTGAAGACTGGCTGGTAATTATCGCGCTGGTAATGTCGCTGTCGTTTATTCTCAGCAGCTTTATTTACCGTCGTGCGCACCATATTTATGCGTTGCGGAAAGACAGCATTAACCGTTTCGAACGGCCGGGAACCCATCAGGGATTTGAGCAACCGAAAGAAGCCAAAGTACTGATTCTTGGTATGGGCCGTGTCGGTAAAGGTGCCTATTGTGCACTGGAACGTGAATACGGCAGCCGGGTCTGGGGGGTGGAGTCGGATGCTGAGCGTGTCGCTGCGCTGAAAACCGAAGGTTTCAATGTGGTGGTCGGCGACTCCGATGATATGGAATTCTGGCAGAAAGTCAGTACTCAGGGCGTGCGTCTGGTGATGCTGGCACTGCCTTCCCAGACCGAAATGCGCAGCACGCTGGAAATGCTGAAGCTTGCCGGTTATCAGGGCAAAGTCGCTGCGGTTGCGCGCTATGAAGATGAGCGTGCCGAGCTGTTACAACTCGGCGTGGATGTGGCTTTTAACTACTACTCCGAGGTTGGCGCGGGCTTTGCGGCAGAGAGCCGTCACCTGCTGAATGAAGGCGAGCCGCTGGACGTCGCGCAACAGGTTTAAGCCCGGATCGTTGTCAGAGTCAGTGGCCGGCCTGCAGGCTGGCCAGCAGTTGCTCCGGAGTGCTGGCGCGCAGCAGTTGCCGTTCGCCGTGGGCAAAGCCTTCCTGCTGAACATGGCTGAGCAGATCAAACAGTGGCTGCCAGTAGTTATCCACCTCATAGCAGGCGCAGGGTTTGCTGTGTGCACCCATGCCGGCCCAGCACCAGATTTCAATCAGCTCATCCAGTGTGCCTATACCGCCGGGCAGGGCAACAAAAGCATCGGCCAGATCAGCCATCAGCGCCTTACGTTCATGCATACCGGCGACGTGATGCAGGGTAGTGAGGCCGCGGTGGGCCACTTCCCGCTTGTGCAGTGAGTCGGGAATCACACCGATGACTTCGCCACCTTCGGCCAGGGCGGTATCGGCAATAATGCCCATCAGACCACTGTTACTGCCACCATAGACAATACCGATACCCTGTTTTGCCAGATAGCGCGCCAGATGCCTGGCAGCCTTAGCGTATTTGGGGTCGTTACCGCTGCGCGCACCGCAGTAAATGGCAATTCGTTGCATAACCTCTCCTCATCATTGTCCTGCAAAGTGTAACAGCGCTGTTTTATAGCTTCCTGCTCTTTTGCCCGGGTTGATTAGGTTGTATGTGTCTATGTGCTGGCTTTCACGCGGCTTTTTCCTGTCTCTGGGTTAGGCTCAGAAAACAGCCTGAAGAGGAGGGCCGCGCCATGGCTAAGATGTCATTCCGTTTTACCACTGAAGTAGAAGTTGAGCTGCGTGGTGACAGTTACGAAGAAATTTATCTGATGCTGAAAGATATGATGCACGGAGCGCGTCCGATCAGTACTCAGGGCAATGTGAAAATCTTTCCGCCGGAGCAGAGTGCGATGTACTTCAGCATGGAGGGGGAGCAGGAGTTGCATGAGATCCCGATGTTTAAAGGGGATTTCCGGCGCGATATTTTGGAACACTGACGGCAGGGCACGGGCATAAAAAAGCCCCGCAGCTTGGCAGAAACGTCTGGCGTTTCAGGTGGCGGGGCTATTTTCCGGATGGCTGTTATCAGAACAGCTGCAGTACCAGTGCAGCCTGCTCGCAGTGATCTTTTTCTTTCAGATCGTTTTTCTGCTTTGACTGGCCGGATTTGATCCAGGTATAGCTGCTGGGTGAGCCTTTACAGATGGTCAGGCCGAGCACGTTATTCTTGGATTTTACAAACAGATTCATGTTTACCAGACCACGGGTGCGCGAGCGCAGGTGGATTTTTTTCGGCGAAATCGTAAACGAGCGCAAACCATCTTTGGCGGTCACATTCATGCTTTCGCCGGCGGGCGCATTAACGAAGGCCGCATCGTCGCGGATTTCAATACTGGTCCAGTTGGAATCGGTTTCAAATTCCAGTTCGTAGATTGTTTCTTCTGCCGGCGCAGCAACAACGCTGGCGGACAGGGCAGTAAGGGCGGCGAATACAAGTGCTTTCATAATATGAACCTTCCGTGGATCTCTCCGGGATGGTGAATTTAGGGGCGATAAAAAAGGCTTTGAATCATGCTGGCATGTTCAAAGCCCTGTTAGTTATATAGTTCAGACTTCTTATATCGTCAAAGATCTGATACTCAGCAACTCCTTAATAACCGTTATAAATGGGTCTCTGCATATTCCGCCAGAATGGATCTTGGTGAGCCTTCCAGATGAATGGTGCCGCCGCTGCTGAATTCTTTAAAACGCTCAATCAGATAGGTCAGACCTGAGCTGATCGGATTCAGATAAGGCGTATCGATTTGCGCCAGATTTCCCAGACAAACCACTTTTGAACCGGCGCCGGCACGGGTGATGATGGTTTTCATCTGATGCGGGGTCAGGTTCTGGCATTCATCAATCAGAATCAGGCTGTGCTGAAAACTGCGTCCGCGGATGTAGTTCAGCGATTTAAACTGCAGCGGCACTTTCTGCAGAATGTAGTCAACGCTGCTGGTGGCGTGCTCATCGTCATTGTGGAGTGCCTCAAGGTTATCGGTGATGGCGCCCAGCCAGGGCTCCATTTTCTCCGCTTCGGTGCCGGGCAGGTAGCCGATATCTTCATCCAGTCCGCGGGTTGAGCGGGTGGCAATAATGCGGCGGAACTGTTTGGTGGCGACGGTCATTTCGATGGCTGCAGCCAGTGCCAGAATGGTCTTACCGGAACCGGCCTGGCCGGTCAGGGTGACCAAATGTACCTCCGGGTCCATCAGCAGATGCAGGGCCAGTGCCTGCGGAATATCGCGCGGTGTCAGCCCCCAGGCACTTTGCGATAACAGCTGCTCGGCCGGCAGATCCTGCAGCAGGGCGGTTCCTTCCTCAATCAGCACCACGCGGCCGATAAAGCCCTTCTCGTCGACGATAAAGCGGTTCACATAGAGTTCGTCGGGCAGGTTTTCCAGTGGTACGCGGTGGTAGGTGCCGGTTTCATCGTGGAAGGTTTCAACCTGTGACTGGGTTTCCCAGAACGAATCGGCAAAGGCGTGATAGCCGGTTTCCAGCAGGGATACGTCGGTCAGCAGCTGGTCGTTCTGGTAGTCCTGTGCGCCGACGCCACAGCCGCGGGCCTTGAGACGCATATTGATGTCTTTGGTAATCAGAACAACTTCCCGGCGCGGGTATTTTTCCTGCAGCCCTACGAGGCTGTTAATGATCTTGTTGTCGTTCAGGTCGGGCGGCAGCGAGCGGTTCGGCGCCTCGAAATTATCCAGCAGAATCGATAAATGACCCTGCACCGAGCCATCCGGGCGGGCAATGGGCACGCCTTTGGCGATTTCGGTAGGGGTGGCATCGCCGATGATATGGTCGATCTTGCGGATTGCCTCACGGCAGTCGGTGGCAATGGACGCTTTGCCCATTTTCAGTTTATCCAGCTCCTCCAGAACGGTCATAGGGATCACCACCTGATGCTCTTCAAAATTCAGGATCGCGGCCGGATCATGAATCAGAACATTGGTGTCCAGAACGTACAGCTTGGTTGCGGATTTACTTGCGGCCATATAAGCACTCTCCTGGTTGCAGGTTGGGCTGATCAGATACAGAAATGGCGGAATGCCACGGTGCGCACAGCGCGCGCAATGGGTCGGGCTTGCGGTCGTCAATGGCTTGGCTGGTGGGTTGAGGTCTGGTTGGGTGTGGCCGAGCGGATTGCAGTACGATGGTTTTTGCGACGAAAGGGTTAACGGGTTGAGCGACAAGGGGGTGAACAACGATGGAAGGGGAGTGGACGTTGCAACTGAGGTTCAGCGTCGGTGGTTGCATACTCTGTGTGCACAGGTCTGTGTGGCCTGCCTGCACTCTGAATCTGCCATATCCTGGCAGGTTGATACTGCTCTCGGGTAGCAACTTACCCTCCCTCCGTGGGTGATCGGTACGCTTTGCCGCCGCTATGCATGTGTCACTTATGCGACAGCAAAAACACGCCTTCAGTTACTATGGCGTTACGCAGACTCCTTGCCAAGTGTTTGTTTTATGACAACGCTTTGTCGGCAATGGTCAGCGGATCTGGCCTGAGTCAGCTTTTCAGCCGCGCCAGAAACTGTGCCAGATCCGGCAATAACTGCAGATAAACGCCGAGCCGGCTGGCCAGCAGTACACCGTCTTTGCTGGTCAGTTTTTCCTGTGCCTGCTGTACGGTCTGCTGCAGCACCCGGCGTGCACGCAGGCGGTTCATGCCCCATTCAACTCCCGGTGCCAGTAATGGCGATAACAGCAGGGCGGAGAGAACACCACTGCCGATTCCGACCCAGCTGACCCAGGCCGGTACACCGAACCAGCCGGCCCAGAACGCTCCCCACCAACTCTGCTGGCCCAGATACACGCTGCCGGCGACGGTGCCGCCAAGACTGGCGGCGCTGCTGAGCATGGCTTTATCGCCCAGTAAGCGGCCGGTGAGCATGATGGTCAGTGCCAGCATGCCTTCGCGCAGCCCTTCGCTGGGCAGATGCAGGCGTACCAGCTGATGTTCAACATAGCGCTCGAATTCCTGCCGTTGTGCCGGTGTCAGTGCCTGCTGGTCTTCAAGATCATGACGGTAATGCTCGATGATACGCTCACAGTATTGCTGCAGGCTGGTTTCAAGAGCGGGCAGATCAAGCAGCTCCTGCTCCAGAATACGGCGCATTTCCTGTTGCTTGCCGCTGGGGCTGGCAATGCCTCCCGGACGGCGGTGCAGCAGACCGAGCAGCGTGCGCGGCAAGGCGAGAAGATCGCCGGGAATATCGCGGCGGTGGCGCCAGTGGCGGGCAAAAACCGCTCTGGCCGGAGCAAAGTGGCGGCGATAGACCGTATCCACACGCTGACTGGCCAGCGCGAAATGCTGGTCGAGCAGTTGCTGCAGCGCCCGGCTGTGTTCTGAAGCCGGTAACGTGTCGTTTTGTGCACGCTTTTGACGGTGCGGAGATGCTGGCTGTTGGCGCATTTTAACCTTTCTAAGACCCTTGATTGACTCTATTGTCGCGGGCCCGATGACTACTGGGCCAAGCTTTTTGGCGGCTTAAGCGTTAGACTGGGGCCGGGCTTAACCACAGTGCCAGACACTCAGGTAAGACCCATCAGGATGACCGTTATCCTGAACAGAATAAAAAAAATTACTCATCAGAAAATGGGGGCGTCATGTCTTTCCTCGCGCGTATTTCGCTGGCAGTGCTGGCGATCAGCAGCATGTCCGGCTGCAGCATGATCTACAAAACAACCGGCTGGTTTGCATACGATTACACCGAAGAGTATGCGATTCCCTATACCATGAAAAGCAGCGACCCGGAGATGGCCTGCGGCATGACCACGGCTATGGCTCCGACGCTGATGTCGTTCTCTGAAGTCACTTTTGCTCCGGACCGCGCGGCGGTGACCATGTACATGATGTCCGGCTCCTGTGCCGAAGAAAAAGCCCATGAAGAAGCACTGACCTACGTACGGGCCTTTAAGAGCCAGAACATTGCCGAAGCCAAAGATGCCCGTATCCGCGAAAAACGCGCCTTTGCTGTGGCAGCCAGCCGCCAGTACATGGCGTATCAGCACATGGTGGCCGAGTTTGGCGAGCCGGGCGATAAGTGTCCTGATCTGAGTGAAGATGAAGAAATTTACTGGGTACTGGGCTCTATTGCCGGTATGCAGTCGGTAATGAGTGACCTGCGTTCACAGAGCAGCGTTAACGTACCGAAAGACATCGCCATGAAAGCCGTTCGTGGTCTGCAGTGTGTGGATAACGTGCGCTGGTGGGGCCTGCCGCAGGCGTTGCAGGCTGGTATCTGGGTAATGATGCCGGACACCGCTCCGAAGGGCACCGACCCATGGCAGGAAATGGCTAACGCCAGCCGTATTGCCACGGCCTCCGGTGTGCGTATGGCCCATGCCATCGAAGTGGTGATTGCCGACGGTTCAGGCAACACCGAGCAGCTGCGTGATGCTATTCGCCGCCATGCAGCTTCGCTGAAGACCACTTCCAGCAATCCGGACTACCGCATGATGGATATTATGGCCAGCCGTCAGATTATGGCTGTATCCGACCGTCTGTGGACGGAAGCAACCGGCGCCCGCACACCGACCGGTGGTCTGGGTACTTTCTGGGATGATGTTCAGCCAAAAGCGAACACCCTGGATATCGACGATCTGCTGGAGGACTGAATATGTTACGGGCATTACTGCTGATGGCTCTGGGTACCAGTCAACTGGCTTTCGGAGCACTGGAAAAACGTACATTCTGTGTGTATGACCCACTGGGCGCCAATGGCTCAATCTATGGCATGACCAAAGATTACAGCACCATTGCTCTGGAATGGGGTGTGGATTTCCACCTGCGCGCCTATACCGATGAAAAAATCGCGGTCGATGACTTTAAAGCCGAGCAATGTGACGCGGTGCTGATGACCGGCGCGCGTGCGCGTCCGTTCAACAAGTTTACCGCTACGGTTGAAGCCATTGGCGGTGTGCCGAGTGATGACGTGATGCGTAATCTGGTGAACACCATTGCCTCACCGAAAGCCGCGAAGTTTATGACTGAAGGCCGCTATGAAGTAGCGGGTATTCTGCCGGCTGGGCCTATTTATCTGTTCCTGCGCGACCGCACCGTCGATTCGGTCGAAGAGCTGTCGGGTAAGCGTATTGCCACCATTGAATACGATGAGCCATCGATGAAGCTGGTCAATCATGTCGGTGCTTCGGTGGTACCGTCCAACTCGGCTAACTTCTCCGGTAAGTTCAATAACGGCAGTGTGGATGCGGCTTACGCGCCGGCGGTGGCTTACAAACCACTGGAAATGTACAAGGGCCTGGGTAATAAGGGCGGTATCCTGCGCTTTAATCTGGCCTATCTGGACTTCCAGCTGATTCTGCATAAAGACCGTTTCCCGGCAGAATTCGGCCAGAAATCACGTTTGAAAATCGCCAGCGTATTCGATCGCATGCGCGAATATATCGATAAAGACACTGCCGAAATTGATCAGAAATACTGGGTCGATCTGACACAGGATGATCATGATAAATACAACCAGATGCTGCGCAATGTACGCATCTCTCTGCGTGATGAAGGCGTTTACGACGGCAATATGCTGCGCCTGATGCGTAAACTGCGCTGTGCCGAAACACCGGCCGCCGCAGAGTGTGTCGAAAAACTCGAATAACAATAAACAGCCGGCAACACCGCGGTTCCGTCCGGAGCTGCGGTTGCGGATACCCTGCGCGCCGGCAGCAGTAATTTTCAGAGGTATTCTTCCATGGAGCAGACAGTACGTGTAGGCAACCGCACGGCGTACGAATGGCTCGCCGCTCTACCCGCATTTCTGGTGCTGGTATTTGTTGTCATCCTCAACAGCAGTCACGCATTGCATGCTCAGTTGCTGCAATTGGGTGAGGGTGTCTGGGATGGTTATTTCCAGCTGCGCACCGACCCGGTACAGCCTTCCTGTAACCCGACCATGGATATTGATGCGCAGTTAGCGCGTCTGGTGGCAGAAGCCAATGCTCAGCAGGATGATGAGTGGGATTTATTTGAAGAAGAGCCGGCCGATCCTGCGGTTATGCGTCAGTCGTTACTGGCCGCGCAGGAACAGTGCCAGCAAAAACATGCCCTTTATGAAAGCACCGTTGACCGGGTAACACCGGCCGTCCGTGTATTCCGTGCTATTGAATTAAGCGTGGCCGAATTCGGCGAATTCGGCTTAAGTGCCCAGCGTATTATGCTGGCGGTACTGGTGCTTATCTGCGGCCTGACCGCGTTATTCCGCCGCCATCACATTGCGCTGCGTCCGATGGAAACGGTGATGGATTACCGCGTTGCTTCCGGTGCTCAGCTGCTGGCCAGTGCGATTCTGTTTTATTCGGTCTACAGCTTCCGTGAAGTCGCGTTCTCTGCCGGTGTGGAAGTCACCACCCAGCACAGTATTCTGCATCATCTGTGGATTATCGGTTTTGCCTTTATTCTGCTGCTGAGTCTCTATCAGTTCCTGTTTATTCCTAAAGATGCCAAGCCCGGCGGCAGCTTCCTGAAGGCACAGCTGGCTGTACCACTGTATGCCACCATGTGCATTATTTCCGGGGTGTACTTTATTTCGGCGGGGCACAGTGCCGGTATTGGTATCTACCTGAACCAGATGATGGAACTATCACAGCTGTTCCTGAATGTGGGGCTGTATGTGTGGATCGGTATGCTGCTGAAGCGTACTGAACTTGCTCAGGTGGTGTTTAACCTGTTCCGTCCGTTCAAACTGCCACCGGAAATGCTGGCAGTAGCGGTGGTTGCGGTGGCGGCTATTCCGACCGCTTACACCGGTGCCTCGGGTATTTTTGTAATCGCTGTTGGCGGTCTGATTTATAACGAGATGCGCCGCGCCGGCGCGCGTCGTCAGCTGTCACTGGCAGCCACGGCGATGTCGGGCTCGCTGGGTGTGGTTCTGCGTCCTTGTCTGTTGGTGGTGATCATCGCCGCACTGAATAACGAAGTAACCACCGATCAGCTGTTTGGCTGGGGCGTTAAAGTCTTCTTCCTGACCACGCTGCTGTTTGCCCTGATGGCGCTGGCAACACGCCAGGGTCCGATGCGTCTGGAAACACCGGACAATGTTTTCCCTGAGTTTTTACGGGCACTGAAGCCGCTGATTCCTTATGTATTTATCATCGGTATTACGCTGGCGATTTATGCCGTGGCTCTGAATGCGTATCTGGATGAGTTTTCTGCGCCTTTTATTCTGCCGGTGCTGCTGCTGGTGATTCTGGTTTATGAACGTCTGGGGCAGGAAAAAGCCGCACTGAAACGTGAAAACCTGAATATTGATTACGTTGAAAACCGTCTGGAGCAATCCTGGAGTGATCTGCGCCGCGGTAACGATTCCATCGAAAAAACCATCCGTGAAGCCACCACTGAAACCACCGGTCACATTGGTGCGTTACTGATGCTGATGGGCTTGTCGGTGAGCATCGGTGGTGTGGTCGAACGTGCCGAACTGATGAGCATGGTGCCCACAACCTTCGATTCGATCTGGCTGGCAATGGCCTTGCTGGTCGCGATTCTGGTGGTGATTGGTATGGTCATGGACCCATACGGTGCGGTGATTCTGGTCAGCGCAACCATTGCCACTATCGCTTATGACAGCGGCATTGATCCGGTGCATTTCTGGATGGTAACGCTGGTGGCCTTTGAGCTGGGTTATCTCAGTCCGCCGGTGGCGCTTAACCATCTGCTTACCCGGCAGGTGGTTGGCGAAGAAGAGGTTCGTCTGGCGAAAGAAGAAAGCGCCGGTATGAGCTTCTGGTATCGCCATGAGCGTATTCTTCTGCCGCTGACCACCATGGCTATTGCGCTGGCGATTGTTGCCTTTGTGCCGCTGGCTATTGGTTACGACTGAGGGTGAGTTGTAAATAATCAAGAACAGAAAAACGGGAGCAGCAGCTCCCGTTTTTTATCCTCCTGTGTCTGCGCAGGTCAGGTAATCCGGCTGCAAACAGCCATGAAAAATTCATCTGTCAGTCGCGCTTTTGTCATCTGATTCTGCGCTTCAGGTGGCTCTTCAGGCCAGTTGGCAATTGAGTACCACATCGGCGCGAATCGTTCACTTTTCACGCTGTACTATGGTTCCAGTATTGTCTAATCTCAGGCGCTCTCACCTGAGGACTATAACAATGAAATGGATCCGCTGTTTGCTGGCTCCGCTGTTCCTGACGGCTATGACTGTTCAGGCGGCGACCGAAACGATGACACTGGCGGCTGATGCCGATGCCGGTGTGCAATTCCCCATGAATATTCAGACTGTGACCGGGCAGAGCAGTGACGGAAACCAGTTTCTGTCGGTAACTGCCGATGTGTTTGGCGCGGTTGAAGCGGCTATCAACACCACCGTTGCCGATGTACAGGCAAGCTTCTTTGAATGGAGCTACAACCGTGGTGTCGGTACCATTCCCAATACCTGTCCGGCCGGCTATGACGCCAATGCCGGCCTGTGTGCTGAGCAATGCCCGGCGGGTTTTGATTCCGTTGCCGGCGTGTGCTGGGAACAGTGCCCGGAAGGCTGGTCGGATGGTGGTGCCCTGTGTACCCAGTGGAAATGGTGGCCGGAAACCCGTGCCAAACAATCCTGGATTCAGCCACGCATCGCTATGCAGTGTGCGCCGGGTTCCGTGAATGAGGCTGGTCTGTGCTACGAGCCTTGTGCCGATACCTTTACCGGGGTTGGCCCGCTGTGCTTTGGCCGTTTTGCCAATAACGACAGTGCCGAGCGTATCCGCCAGCAGGCCGCTGAACAGCAGGCTGATGTTCTGGCCAATCTGGGCGAAAGCGGCATTGTGGTGCCGGAAGGTCAGCAGCCACAGCTGAAGACCGATATGTCTTTTGCGCCGATTGTCTGCGGCCTGGAAGCAGTTGAAGGTGCCTTCGGTCTGCCGGTACCGGACCCGGTGAACATTGGCGGTCTGGCAGTGGATGCGACCGGTGATGCCATCCTCAACGCGATTTCGGATTCGGTGAGCAGCGGCGCCTGGTTTGTACCGAGTCTGGCACAGACCGTTGTACTGGATTTCTCGGCTCAGGCCGGTTGTGAAGACGATGGCGTAGTGGCCAAAGCGTCTCTGAATTTCAAGCCCAGCGTAACGGTAAAAGCCAGCACCCGCATGTTCGACAGTGTGCTGCACAATATGGCCGGTGTGGATCTGGGTATTATGAGCGTCTCTGTTTATGAGCTGATTCCGTTCCGTGTGTACGGCACTGTGGGCAGCACCATGAGCACCGATGCGACCCTGACCTCTGTGGTTGACCGCAGCATGCCACCGCTGATTATCGATGGTAAACAGCATGCCAACAGCACCGCGCTGGCGGTGACTCCGGGCATGGATCTGTGGCTGTCGGCGGAAGCTTATCTGCGTGTTACCAGCATCCTGAGTTTTATTCCGGATCTGCTGCAGCTGGGCGCAGAATTCAAAGTCTGGGTTCTGGAACTGGCAATGCCTTATCAGCTGGAAGAAGGTATGCGTAACGGTGCTGAAGGCTACGAAATGTACAAGCAGGAATCCCTGCACAGCCTGCTGTCTTCCGGCCGTGGTTATGTGGATACTTTCCTGCGTGTTTTCGGTATCGAAACCAACGCGTTCGGTGATAATGCCGATGTGCAGTGGGACGGTTACCACGAAGACAAAACACTGTTCGATAAAGAGGCCAGCCGTCCGCTCAGTTTCTGAGTAACGCTGCCTGAACGGTAAACCCGAGGCCCTTCCTGTGAAGGGCCTTTTGCTTTTACAGACAGACTGCTCAAAAACGGAGCCCTGATCATCATGCGTTGGTTGCTACGAATTCTGTTGTCACTGCTGGCTTTGCTGATGCTGAGCGGAGCAGGCTTTTATCTTTATCTGCAGACCCTGCCAACCAAACCACCGGCCTTTGTCAGTGCGGCCGATCTTGATGAGAGCCAGACTGCACAACCACTGCAATGTGCGGCGGGTCAGCCACTGCAGGCTGCGTACCGGGTGCGGGTTGAGGTGCTGTCGCGCCTGAATGGTCAGCAGGTGTATGCCTCTAATGTGAGTTTCCGCACTCAGCTGCAGCAGGCCAATGGTGATTTTGTGCGCGCAGTGGCCACGGATATCCGGGTTGATGAAGGCGATGGCGCGAAGACCTTGCCGGATCTGCCCTATCTCAGCCGCGTACAAAGTGCCCAGGGGGCAGTGTTTGTGGCGTTTAATGATCTGGGACTGATGGAGCAGCACCCGCTGGCGGTGATCAGCCAGCTGCTGAAAGGACTGTCGGTCGGTCATGAAGGCGAAACCTACCGTTATGCCTATGACTCGCTGCAGCGCTTATACCGTTACCGCCAGACGGCCGCGGGCAGTGAACGGGCGGTGTTCCGCGCGGATAGCGATTTATCGCTGCTCAGCCGGGATTTTGCCGCTAACCGCAGCGACTGGCGTATTGTCAGCGATGGTGGTTGTCTGCCGCAGCAGCTGACATCCACCGAGCGTCAGGCGCTGCAGGTGGCGGGGCAGCAGGGCTATATCGAATTCCGTATCCAGGCTGAAGCTATTCCGTCGTATGCCGATCTGAGCCGTTACACCTTTAATGCTGGTGCCAATGCTGCACAGCGCTGGCAGATGCGTCAGGTAAGTACCGCCGAGTTTGCTTCACCGGTGAATTCTGCCGCTGATATGTGGGCAGTGTTTGCCGGTTTTGCCAAAGAACGTAATACCGCCCGCCTGATCCGTGCCGCGGAATATCTGCTGGATAACCTCTCGCCTTATGAACTGGCCGACGCTCTGCAGGGTCAGGGGATGGAACTCAGTGATGAGGCCGGGCGTGATCTGATTTTTGCGCTCGGCATCAGTGGTCGGCCGGAGGCTGAGGACTTTATGCTCGACGTATTGCAGACCCTGCCACAGGGCGCCGGTGAAGCGGTGGATATGCAGAAAGTACGCCTGATGGTGGCCCTGTCTGCCTCAGGGCAGGTTACGCCGCGGGCGTATTCCGCACTGGATGCACTGGCGCGCAATACACAGGAAAGCGTTAACGTTCAGGCTAATGCCCTGATCAGCATGGGCAGCATGGTGCGTCAGCTCGAACGGCAGGGCAGCGATAACAGCAGTCAGGAGCAACAACTGACACAGCTGTTAAGTGAGCGTCTGGACGGCCCGCAGGCAGCCTCAGCCATTATGGCGGCCAATAACGCCGGACTGACCAATCTGGAGCCTGAAATCATCGCTCATCTGGGTTCATCGTCGAGTCGTGAGCGTTATGCCGCCGGGATGACCCTGAGCCGTAATCCGCAGCATTATCCGCTGTTGCTGGAACACCTGAAGGGGGAAACCTCCAACCTGGTGAGTCAGGCTATTCTGGCCAATATGGATGTGAGTAAACTCAGTCAGACACAACGTGGTCAGCTGGATCAGATCGCCAGCGACAGCGCTGATGCCGATAAGGCGATGTTAATTCAGCGCTTTCTTGCTCAGTAATGCAGATAACAGGCATAAAAAACGCCGTGTATACGGCGTTTTTATTTCTCTGTGCACTAATGCAGCAGTAATTCATCGCAGCTGAATTTTGACGCTGGTACCGGCACCAAAGCTGATATCGCGGATGATAACATCGCCCATATGCTGACCTTCAGAGCCAGCGACTCTTACGTTGCGGAAGGCAATCTGCTTGATGGTGGTCGGCATCTGTACTTCCAGTGAACCGTCGGCATTGATGGTGGTACGTGGACCGGGTTCGTATTCAACACCGGACACTTCCATTTCAGCATCCAGCAGGTTGGTGCCGGGAATCAATGATGACGCCAGGCTTTCCAGCGTGGTAATGGCTGCATCATCGCTGTCGAGATCACTGTTTACGATATCCAGCAGGCGTTCATAGTTGGTCATTGCGCCCTGAGCGGTAATATCAGACATTGCGCTGTCGGACATCATCTGCATGCCACTGCGCTCGGTAATCTGCTGCTCTGCAATGGCGCTGTTATCTGTTGCGGCATTGGCGTTGGCCATAAATGGCTGAATAGGGCCAAGCAGGACGGCACTGATGGCGGCAATCAGACGATAACGGGATTGTTTCTTCAGTGCTTTGCTGAGCTGACGTTCGGTTAACCAACCGTTGTTAACCAGTACTTCACCAAGGCGCATGCCGCTTTGGGCCTGCAGTGTGAGTGCTTCGTCCAGTTGTTGGCGGGTGATCAGTCCTTTATGAATGAGCAGGGTGCCCAGACGTGAGCGCTGTTGTATTTCTTGCCGCTTTTGCATGCTAGCCGACCTTTTATGGGTTCTTGTTATTCCGTGTCCGGTTATGCTGCCCCAGTGGCGCAAAGGGAACAACAAAAGGACTTTGACGGAAACCGTTTATTTGTCATCTGGCCTCTTTAACTCATTGAAATTAAACGGAAATACAAAAGCAGGCCAATTTGTAACTGAACGTTGCCGGGGACTGGATATTTTCCCCACACTGCGAGTATAGACAGGAATGTCAGGGCTGCAGGTCTGGAACCCAGTGATAGGCAGGATGGATGAGCAGATTGACAATATTAATTTACCCCCTGGGCTTTTTACCGCTACTCTGCGGGCAATTGTCGTGGCTGGTCCGTAAACGGCAGGCTGTTGTTGCCGGATAAACACTCTGTATCGGGCATTATCGGGCATTTAAATCGTCCATCGATTTATCCCGGCGGCATTGCTCCCTATAATGGCCGCCATTGACACCGAATTCTGACATTGGAGACGCATCAGCATGAGCGCAGCACGCCACGTTAAGTTATTGATTCTGGGTTCCGGTCCTGCCGGTTACACCGCTGCGGTTTATGCCGCGCGCGCCAACCTGAATCCGGTGATCATCACCGGCATGCAGATGGGTGGTCAGCTGACCACCACCACTGAAGTGGACAACTGGCCGGGTGACGCCATGGGCGTTCAGGGGCCAGAGTTGATGGAGCGTATGAAAGCCCATGCTGAGCGCTTTGAAACTGAAATTGTGTTCGATCAGATCAGCGAAGTTGATGTGCAGCAGCGTCCTTTCCGCCTGAAAGGCGACAGCGGTGAATACACCTGCGATGCATTGATCATTGCTACCGGCGCCAGCGCCAAGTATCTGGGTCTGGAAAGTGAAGAAGCCTTTAAAGGTAAAGGTGTTTCTGCCTGTGCGACCTGTGATGGTTTCTTCTACCGCAAAAAACGCGTCGCCGTGATTGGTGGTGGTAACACCGCCGTGGAAGAAGCGCTGTACCTGTCGAACATCGCTTCTGAGGTGGTGGTGATTCACCGTCGTGAAGGCTTCCGCTCTGAGAAAATCCTGGCCGATAAACTGATGGAAAAAGCGGCTAACGGTAACGTGACTATTCACTGGAACAGTGAACTGGACGAAGTGCTGGGTGACGACATGGGCGTAACCGGTATGCGCATCAAAAACCGTGAAACCGGTGAGACCCAGAATATTGAGCTCGAAGGTATCTTCGTGGCTATTGGTCACTCACCAAACACCGGCATTTTCGCAGGCCAGCTGGAAATGAAAGACGGCTACCTGGTCGTGCAGAGCGGTTCTAACGGCAATGCAACCCAAACCAGTGTTGAAGGTGTGTTTGCGGCCGGTGACGTGTCCGACCACATCTACCGTCAGGCCATTACCTCGGCCGGTACCGGCTGTATGGCCGCACTGGATGCCGAGCGTTACCTGGATAACCTGAAGTAATTCTGGTTTCTGACCGAATAAAAAAGCCCGGCATTGTCCGGGCTTTTTTATGGCTGCGGAATCTGAGCGTCTTTGCTGCCTGCTGCGCTATTCAGCTGCAGCAGAGCCGGTAGTGGCGTCAGCTGGCTGGTCGTTACAGGCACGGCGACTGAACCGCTCTGACTGATCTGTTGCAGGCGTTCGCTGGTTAATGGGTGGGTTTGGAACATCAGCGCCCAGCGGCTTTCATCGTGTTCTGCGAACATATTACGGAAGAACTCATCGGCTCCGCTACTGTGGCCATAATGGCTTTGCAGTATTTCAAGTGCGCGCTGATCGGCGCTGCGCTCCATATCCCGGCTGAAACTTAACAGCGTCAGCAGACTGGTGTGCTGGCCGATCATGCTGGCCGCCCCTTCACCACCGATGACGCTGCCAAGCAGAGTGATTGCCAGTTGTTCCAGCGCCAGAGTCATTGGGTGACGCTGCTCCACGTGGGCATATTCATGGGCCAGCACCATGGCCAGAGCATTTTCCGACGACACCTGAGTTAACAGGCCACGGGTCACGAAGATATGGCCACCGAGTGTGGCAAAGGCGTTGGGTGTGTCTTCATTCGCTAACCAGTGCAGCCGCACCTTTAATGGCGCGCTTTGTTGGCTGAGCAGGTTGTCCAGCAATTGCTGCAGTGCCTGCTGGCGTTCTGTATCAGCAGCGTGCGCGTCCTGAGTGGTGGGCTGCAGGGCGTCGGAGACGGCTTCCGGGGCGGAAGAGAACCAGCGGCTTTCCCAGGAATAAGGAATCTTAGGCCCCAGCCACTGGGCACTCCAGCCCAGCAGCAGGGTCAGCACGAACATCAAAGCCAGCAGTGCGCCGGCCAGCAGCAGAAAGTCCTTGAGCGGATGTTCGTTACGGTTATTGATCTGTTCGGGCAGTTTGGGGTTGCCCTGTGGCAGAGGTGAGCTCTGCCTTGGCGCATGGTTGGGCGCATGGTTGTGTAAGGGAGGGACGCTCATCTCAGCGTGCCACTGCCGACGCAGCAGAAGCAGAAACCGGTGTTGGAATAAGAGCCGTTCCGTATGCCAGTACCTCTACTGACCCTAACCCCTGTCCGGCATTCTGGCCGATGCGGCTGGTTTCGAACTTGAGGTTAAACACCGCCTCAGCTCCCAGGCTCTGCGCTTCTTCCTGCATGCGCAGAATGGCTTCGCGGCGGGCGCGATCCAGCAGGCTTTCATAGGCGCCCACACGGCCACCAAATAAACCACGTAAGCCTGCAGCAACGGTTTTAAAGTAATCCACCGAAATAACCACTGAGCCGGTGACCAGCGTGCTGGCATGGTTCTGAAACTGAATGGGTGGCATGCGGTCTGGTAGTACCAGCAGACTGCGCAGGGCGTCTTCGCGGGCAATAATGCTGCGGTAATGACGTGATTCTGCCAGCCGGCCAAAGCCATAGCCCAGCGCCAGCAGCGTCAGAAAGACAATCAGCTGACCCATCAGCGATCCTCCAGAATCACCGCCGTACCGTAGACGAAGATTTCGGATGCTCCGGCGGCGATGGATGAGGTAGAAAAGCGCACATTGACTACCGCATTGGCGCCCAGAGCGCGGGCCTGTTCGCTCAGACGCTGCAGGGCTTCATCGCGGGATTCGGATAACAGCTCGGTGTAGCCTTTGAGTTCACCACCAAAGATGTTTTTCAGCCCTGCCATAATGTCACGGCCTGCATGCTTGGCACGCACGGTGCTGCCCTGTACCAGTCCGAGATGGGTGGCGATTTTTTTACCGGGGACGACTTCCATATTACTGATCAGCATACTGGCTCCTTGTGTTTGGTCGCCTTATTAAGCCCTGTGGGGCAGAAAAAGGGAATATGGCGGTTTTTATAGCCGGGAAGCAAAACAACCAACATGAACTAGACTTGTTGGGAATAAACCTCACTCTGGCCAGAGAGCAGATACTCATGATGGAGCAGTTTTCCGGATGGACACTGGGGCTGATGATCGCAATAGCGGCGCTGTCCCTGTTCTTCCACTTTTACCGTTATTCCAACCGCACCGCTGAAATTGCCCCCAATATTCTGACCAGTATTGGTATTTTCGGCACGTTCCTCGGTGTGGCTCTTGGCTTATGGCATTTTGATACGACTGATATTCAGGGCAGTGTACCGAAGCTGATGGACGGTCTGAAAACCGCGTTCTGGTCATCCATTGTGGGGTTGCTGGGTGCTCTGACACTGAAAATCCGCGCTGCTCTGGCACAGACCGGACGGCGTGAAGTCAATCAGACCCGGGTGGCAACCATCGACGATCTGGATGCTTCACTGAAGCATATTGCCGACCAGATGAATCCGGAGCAGGAAAACGGTTTGCAGCATTTATTACAGCGTCAGCATCTGCAGACTCTGGAGCGTATGAATCAGGTGATTGGTGCCCTCGACAGTTATCAGGAACGCATGGCAGAAGCCAACGCTAAAGCATTGGTTAATGCGATTGAAGCCGTAATGCGTGAATTCAATACCAAAATTAATGAGCAGTATGGCGATAACTTCAAACGCCTGAACCAGTCGGTTATTGCCATGCTTGAGTGGCAACAGAATTACAAAGACCAGTTAAATACCCTGATTACCGAGCAGGAGCGCACCTCGGGTTCTATGCAGGAAGCCAGTCAGGCGTTCGAATATATGGTGAAACATGCCAATGCGTTCAATGGTATTTCTGAGTCGTTGCAGGATCTGCTGAACGGCCTGGAGGCCCAGCGCGCGAATCTTCAGTCACAGCTTGGCAGTCTGGCCGATCTGGTTAATCACGCCGCCGATGGTTTACCGAAGCTTGAAGACCGTATTGTTGCATTAACTCAGGGAATGGCCGATGCCGTGCAGATGCAGCAGCGCTGGGCGGTTGATGAACTGGGTAAAATGCAGCAGAGCATTGAGCAGCAACTGCAACAGAATCTGACTGACAGTGGCCAGCGTTTACAGGATCAGCAGCAACAAAGTCTGCAGCAACTGCAGCGTATCGGCGAGCGGGTTGAACGTCAGGTGGTGGTGCTGGATGAGAGTATGGAAGAGGAGCTGAATAAAGCCCTGAAATCCTTTGGTATGCAGCTGACCGCGTTGTCCGAAAAATTTGTCAGTGATTACTCACCACTGACTGAGAAACTGCAACGACTGGTGCAAATGGCAGAACAGATCGATGAATGAAAATGAACTGGAGCAGCTGAAAGAGCAGGAAGGGCACTGGGTTGCCGTTTCCGATTTAATGGCTGGCCTGATGATGGTGTTTATGCTGATTTCCATCGTCTTCATGATTAATGTCGAACAGGAACGCGATAAAATACGCGACGTCGCCATTCTGTACGATCATCTGCGTGTGCAGTTATACGAAGATTTAAAAAGCGAATTTGCTGATGATATGCAGCGTTGGGGAGCGGAACTGGATAAAGACCTGACCTTCCGTTTTAACAATACCGAAGTGCTGTTCGATAAAGGTGCCGCTGATCTTAAGCCGGAATTTCAGTCAATACTGGCGGACTTTTTTCCTCGTTATATCGGTATTATTACCCGTGAAAAATACCGTGACGATATTCTCGAGGTGCGTATAGAGGGCCATACCTCCAGCGCCTGGTACGGTGCACTGAGTGATGATGATGCCTATATCCGCAATATGGATTTATCACAAAAGCGTACGCGTTCTGCTCTGGGTTTCGTGCTCGAATTACCGGATGTCAGCGCCAATAAAGACTGGCTTAAATCTCACCTGACAGCGAATGGCCTGTCATCAGCCAAAGTTGTGCGCGACGATAACGGTGTGGAAAATGACGAGCGCTCACGACGGGTGGAGTTTAAAGTCCGCACTGATGCAGAAGGGCGGATTGCCACCATTCTGGATCGGGTATTGCCGTGAAGATTACCGACTTTTTTCAGGATGAAGGCTTTAACCGTCTGCGTGAACGCATGGGAACCGATGCCTTGGGCAACTTTGAATTATTCGATCCCGCCCGTCAGCTGACCTATGCCGAGCGTGAAGCGCTCGATAACGGCATGCTGACCGCCGAAGGGCAGGCATTACGTATCTTAAAAGATAAAACCCTGGCCTTTAAAAACACCCGTGTCTGGCTTTTTTATGAGCAGGATTATCATCTTGCCTATTGTCAGAAAGTGCAGGCGTTGCGCCATCATCAGGATCGTTTACAGATTGGCACCGGAGCGCTGTCGGCTAAAAAGACCGAAGGCGTATGCCTTGAGTGTTTGTCTGTGCTGCAATATCAGGGCGTGGACGCACGCCGCTTACGGCGTGCGGAGTTTTCTGAACAGATCAGAGAGCAATTCTCGCTGGAGCTGTTTAAACAGGAATATCCGTTTTATCCTATTACCTGAGCGTTAAAGGCTCAGGCTTTTCTCCGATTTAAACGTCAGCGGTTTGGGTTTCCACGCCTTTAAATCCGGTGCAATTCCCATTTCTCCGTTCAGTGTGTACGTGACAGCGGCTTTTCCGGTCAGCAAGCGCAGCACACTGCTGCCCGCCTCAGACAAGCTCAGCGACAACGGCACCGACAGCATTTTACGCTCACCCGTATTCAGCTTCAGCGGTTTAATGCTGCTGCTGGTCAGGGTTTTACCAGCAGCCGATAATTGATAATTCAGCGTGTTTATATTCAGCGCAAAAGCATTCGGATTGCTGATGGCAATATCGACCGTCAGACGCAGGCAGGTAAAACTGGCTTCCTGTACGCTGATTTTTTGCAGGCTGACATCCGGTAACTGCGGAATCGGCAGTGTATCTTTGTGGCTCAGAGGCAGGCTGACGTCACCCAGTAATGGCACCTTCATGTTAATGCGCCCGGTTATTTCATAAGCAACGGATGATGTATCTTTAATGCCCGACACCGTTTTATATAAATCGGTAAATTTAAGCGTGACCGGTAAGGTGATGTCACGACGGCCTTTGGCAGGCAACGAAATACTGCTGTCCGGCTGCGCGACGGTTACGATCTTTTTGCCACCAATATTAAGATCCAGTGTCAGGCCAACCCCCGGTAGCTTAATGGGATTAGGGTTTTTAACTGTCACTTTAGCCAGCAGAGTAACCTCTGTTAAGGACAGTTGACTGACGGTTACCGATGAAATCTGCGCCTGGGGCTTCTGTGCTTTGGCCATGTTCTGCAGATTACTGCAGCCAGACAGCAGCCATACCATGCACGTAAACAGCAGCAGGGAACGGATTTGTTTGCTCATGTTGTACCTCCTGTAATCAGGCGGCAGTGTAACACGACACAGGAGAATTAAAGGTGATGCAGGAAATAGTAAGGAGAATGGCCTCCAGGGAGGAAGCCTGAATATCACGGGAATTACTGTATTCTCAGTGATCTGTCGTTTGGTTTTGAAACGACTACAACTGATAGTTGCTTCTCAGGTCTAGCAGTTGTTATCTCTCTCATACCCTATCAACTCCAGAATAACTCTCAAAACTATATAGGTGATAAATTTTAGAGCTTTGCGCCATTTTTTGCTTTTCATGGTGTTTTCCCTTTGGTGTTTTTGGATAACAGCCATATAGCCAGTGCTGGACATGCAATAGGTTTAACATTGGTTAAACATTGTTTTTCAGCGTTGTAGTTGCACTGACTTTGGCAGCGCTTCTGAGATAACACGCAAGTTTCTTCAGAACTGAGCGATGCTGGGAGAATCATGCTTCGCTCTCCTGTTTAACATTGATGGATCGGCTTTCCTGAATACGGTCAGCTATCCATGAGCTGATCTCAGATTCCAGCCAAGCGCTGGCCCGCGCTCCGTGCTTTACAGGATTCGGGAAAAGCTCTGTGGCGGCCATTGAGTGAATATGAGAACGGCAAAGGCCGGTGAGGTGGTGGACTTTAGGCCAGCGCCGCATTAAGCAGAGTGTATTAGATTGCGTTAATTCTCTTGTCTGGGGGCCCGCCGATGGACGGTGAACCGATTTGGCGGCGGTAGTGTAGGGTTGCTGGTTAGTGCTGTTCAATGCTAGGCCTCCTGGGGCGTCTTTGAAAGGAACAGTCCCAGTGAACGTCAGGTGTTAGCGTAGCCGCGGGTACACTAACGTTTAAACTTCTTCCGTGCTTTTGATAATTTTTCTTTGAAGGTACTGTATTTCATCGTGTGAGATTTGGTCTCCTTGATACCGTCGACTGAATACTTATATTCAACTTCCCATGTTTCCTTGTTGTGTAGGTTCGTTGTTTTATCCTCAAAATCTACTTCGATATCGTTACGAAGCTGATTTTTGAATTCCTCCCATGACTCTTCCGCTTTGGCATCTTCTTTTCTTGCAAGTTTGTCTAGGATTGCAGTGATAAGGGGATTTCTTGGTTGTCGAGCCTTTTTCTGATTATCTTCGCTGGAGCGACGATAGAAGTCATGAAGCATTGTTCTTTGGCCCAGCAAGAAGGCTCTCCACAACCTGAATTCTTCGCTATTACTTTTATCAAGGATTTGTTCAGCATACATGATTATTTCTGCCAAAAGCGCTGGAGGGTCATCGCTCTTATATCTAGGAAAACCTTTGGCTGTAGAAGTAAGATAACGAAACAGGGTATTACAATATCCTTTATGTGAAGCTGGGGAAATGTTGTAGTCGTCAAGCAGTCTGCGAGATGCAAAATTAATTGCTTTGATGGCCTCTTTTTCAATACTTTCGGGTTCAATGCCTTGCCAGTGTGTATCAATAGCACTGCGGTAATAGAATGTCTGGAGTCTTCGACTTTTGGATTTTCCAAATTGATATATTTCTATACTCCCATCAGGGGACTGATATTTGAGTTCCGCGTTCTCTTTTTTGGCCCATTCGGAAGTTTGAGTTTTAGCGAGCCTAAAATTTTCTTCTAGCCACTCATCATGGCTCTGAGCATCCTTCCCCGTCATTCCTGTGACTCCAATTGATTCGCCCGCCACTGCAACATTTCCCTGCATTCTTCCAGATAATCCACCCGGTTGTAGGCTTTGCGTACCTGATTGCGTTCTTCATGGGCTAGCTGCTTTTCAATCACTTCCGGCCTGAATCCATGTTCATTCAGGACAGTAGAAACTGTTGCGCGTAGTCTTTGGGCGGTGGTGTATTCCTGAAAGCCTATCCGCTTGATCAGCACCAGAAAAGCGTTTTCTGACAGCGGTTTGTCGATAGTGTTGGGGCTTCTGACAATAGAGCGGGTATGGCAGGTCAGTGTGCGAAGTTACTTAAGAACGTCAATGGGCTGATCGTTGAGGGGGATCAGGTGATGGTTTTCATTTTCAAGCGATTTATAAAGCTGATTTCGGGGATTGCCTTCCTCATAGCAGCCCTTCCCAGAGAGTAATGGTTGTCTAATGTCGCTATGGACGTTAATGGCTGTGGATCTTAGATTTTATGTGGGGTTGCGGCGAGGCGGGGATGTTTAAAGGTTATACAAAAACAGGTTGTGGCCTCCCCATCAGGACTTGAACCTGAATCTGACGCTTAGGAGGCATCCGTTCTATCCGGTTGAACTATAGGGAGAGGCGGGCATTTTAACGGCTGACAGCGGTGCTGTCAGCCTTTGTTGTTAAACGTCGCCCAGAGATTCTTCTTCGAGGTCTTTATGGTGGCGCTCTTCCCACTGAAATTCGGTGATCAGGCGGTCGAGGTAGCGCTGTGCCATGGCCGATATCATGGTGAAGGCAAAGCCGCAGATAGTATTGCCTTCGTCATCATTGATGATATGGCGGGCTTCCAGGCTGCAGTCCATGGTGTTTTCTTTGTTAAATCTTACCCGCGCGATAGGAAAATCACGCTGCTCTTCCAGGCGTTTTTTAACATTAGCGCTGAAGTGAGCTTTGAAGCCGCTTGATGACAGATCAAGCAGACGACCGAGCAAATCGCCTTCACCATCGTTCATTTTAATTTTCAGCAAAATGTTGTGCGCAGGTGGAACGGCGACGCGATAGGCAGTACGGCGCTGCAGATACAGAACCTGTTCAGGAAACTCCGCACGGTATTGTTCTTTCTGGGGCTGGTACTTCAGCCGGCCGGTCATGCGGAATTCAATACGCACCCCCTGGCTGTCGCATTCTATATGAAAGCGTTTTCCCGCCCGGATAAGATCATTGCCATGTTGCGGAATGACTTTGTCCATGAAAAAGCTGCGGCTTTTAAAGTCTGTTTGTGGAATGGCGGAGGTGAACTCTTCGTCGCTGCCGTCAATCCGTACTTTAACCGGTGTGCCCATCAGGACGATTTTGCGCAATGCTCCGTAAATATCTTCCGGTTCATCGAGCAGGTATTCTTGATTTTTTTCCTCAGACATTGCCCTTGGTTCCCAGACATGATCAGACCTGAATGTACCCTTGTCCCTGCTTCAGGCTGCTTGCTTTCCCTTTATCGTTATATAAGTGTGGATCATTCTGCTGACCACGCAAGATTTTAAGTTTTTGCAGGGTGCGATGACGGGCGTGAAGGACGATATCGGAGAGCTGAACCGATAGCTTCTGGTTTTGTTTGTACTGGTTTTCAAGGTTGGACCATAGGAGGCGGATGTTTGCCGCAGCGGCAATATCCGGATGCTGAAGGCATTGCGCAGATTGTGGCAGGCCCGATGCTTTCATCCATAGAAGGCGTTGTTCGGCGTGATCCTGTAACTGGCGGAGGCAGAGTGTTTTTTCCTGCTGGAGTGTTTGCAGGCCTTGCAGGTCGTTGTTGGCCAGAGCATCCCGTTCCTGTTTAAGAATCGCGTGGATTCCCGTGGTTAATTCCAGCTCGGTTTGCAGGAAAGCTGCGAATTGCGCGATGTCTGTGCTCATGGGAGTTCACTGCTTCAGTTGAGACGATCCTCAAAATCAAGCATTTTTCCTGCCAGCTTTTCATAGTCGATCTTGTATTCGCCTTTTTCGATGGCTCCGCGAATGCGTTCTACGGTTGCGTCATCGACGTCAGGCATTTCACGGATTTCCGCTTCAACCTGCTGAATGCTTTTGCTGCTGGCGCTCAGCTTGACCTGATCGGTAAAGACTGCGCTTTCCTGCGCTTTGGCGGTTGGTGCCGGGTCTTTATTTACCGGTTCGTTACGGGTGCGTGAACTGTTATCTACACCACCGGTTAACTTATTGATATTCATAGACAAATCTCCGAGCCAGTTAGGCATTTTACACTCCTGCATAGGTGTTATCGGCGGCCATAGTTGGAACTTTAGCAATTTTTTGAAATTTTATTCGACCTGTACTAAGCCCCGTCCGGCCACCCGGCCATAAACGATTTTCTGTGACTGCTCATTACGCACCCGGATTCGTTCGTCCTGCCGGCCATTTTCCAGCGCGGTACCGTTCATTTCAATGCGGATACCCGGGCGGTTGACGCGGATTTTGACCCTCTCGCCACGGTTTATGATGACGGGAGGATCGAGCATGTCCGGACTGAGTACGGTGCCGGCGCGCAGGCTGCGGCGGCTGATCTGCTCCTGAACATCTTCCGGATGGAGGTAATAGCCTTTGGTCAGTTCTCCGGTGTCATGGCGCACCATGGAAATATCATCTGCGGTCAGGGGCTGGCCGGCGCTGACGGGTTTCCGTAGTACGGCAACCGCTTTGTAAATGTGCAGTTGTACGGCCAGGTGCTGCTTCCAGTAGGGCGTATTACAGCTGAGTTCAAGTCCGTTGCGCCCGGCCTGCAGAGGTTTGACCAGAGCCAGATCGAAGCCTCCCTCGCAATCGGGAAGTTGGTAGTCTGCCGGCAGCCCCGGGAAGGAAAGTGCACTGTCAGATTCATGACCACTGATTTCCTGCCAGCGAATAAGCAGGCGTTGTTCAACATCCTGTTGCCAACCGGAAGCCTGGATCGCCGGTGCGTACAGCAGCGGAATTGCAGCAAGGAAAATTGCAGCAAATATCCGACAACGGCGCTGGTTCTCTACTATGCTCATAAACACGTAATACTGAATGTCATTTATCTGGCGTTAAATCTGTGGGTTCAGCAGGTACAGCAAAGGTCATGCCGGATCGATTTTTTGGGAGCTTGTTATGGCAGGTGTGTTAGACACAGTGAATCAGCGCACGCAGCTGGTTGGTGAAAACCGGCTTGAGCTGCTGCTGTTTCGCGTCAATGGACGGCAGGTTTATGGCATCAACGTCTTTAAGGTTAAAGAAGTGCTGCAATGCCCGAAACTGACAATTCTGCCGGGCAGTAACCCGGTGGTCCGTGGTGTGGCGCATATCCGTTCGGGCACGATTCCGATCATGGATATGAGCATGGCAACGGGGAATACGCCGTTGCAGGATCTGAAAAATGCTTTCGTCATCATTACCGAATACAACCTGAAAACTCAGGGCTTTCTGGTGGCTGGTGTGGAACGCATCATCAATATGAACTGGGGAGATATTCATCCGCCACCAAAGGGAACCGGTCGTGAGCATTATCTGACGGCGGTTACTGAAGTGGATAAGCAGTTGGTCGAAATCATTGATGTGGAAAAAATTCTGGCGGAAGTTTCGCCGGTTAATGAACAGATCAGTGAAGGGGTGGTCAGCGAGGATGTTCATGCCAAGGCGAAAGCCAAAAAAGTGCTGATTGTTGATGACTCTAAAATTGCCCGTAAACAGGTAAGCCGTTGTCTGGAAAATGTCGGTGTAGAAGTCGTTGCACTGAATGACGGGCGTGAAGCCTGGGAGCATCTGTATGCCATTGCCGAGGCCGGAGAAAACATCAGTGATCATTACATGATGATGATTTCTGACATCGAAATGCCGGAGATGGACGGCTATACCCTGACCACGCGTGTGCGTGGTGACAGCCGTATGGCAGGATTCTTCATTGTGCTGCACTCTTCTCTCAGTGGTGTCTTTAACAAGGCGATGGTGGAAAAAGTGGGAGCCAACGATTTTATTGCCAAGTTTGATCCGGACATTCTGGCTGAACGGGTAGTACGACAAGTGAATGCAGCCGGTTAGGCTATGTGGATGAAATTATGACCAAAGACATGTCAGTGGATGAATATAACCGCTTCCGTCAGATGTTGGAAAAAAGCAGCGGTATTATGCTGGGCGAAGGCAAAGAATATCTGGTTACCAGTCGTTTGCGGCGCATGATGGAACGGGAATCGGTTGCCAGTATTTCAGACCTGCTGGTTGCTATGGAGCGCAACCGCAGCCTGCAGGAAAGTGTTATTGATGCGATGACCACCAACGAAACCCTGTGGTTCCGTGACGAACACCCTTACCGTATTTTTCGTGAGAAGCTGTTGCCAGAACTGGCACAACACCGGCGTCCGCTGAAAATCTGGTCGGCAGCCTGTTCTACCGGCCAGGAACCTTATTCTCTCAGTATTGAGATTGAAGAGTTCAGAAAAAAGAATCCGGGTCAGCTGATGACCGGCGAGCGTATTACCGCAACGGATATTTCCCCCAGTTCTCTGGCTGCAGCTAAAGAGGGGGTGTATCAACAATTGGCTATCCGCCGTGGTATGAACGATCAGCATCTTAAAGTGTATTTCGATGAGGTGGATTCAGATCGCTGGCGTATCAACAGCCAGGTGCGCAGCCGGGTGGATTTCCGTGCCCAGAATCTGCAGCAGAGTTTCTCTCTGCTGGGAAAATTCGACATTATTTTCTGCCGTAACGTACTGATCTATTTTTCTGCCGATCTGAAGCACGACATTCTGAGACGCATGCATGGCAGCCTGAATCCTGGTGGTTACCTGATGCTGGGAGCTTCAGAGGCAATGAATAACCTGAGCGATTATTTCGAAATGGTGCAATGCCATCCGGGGATTGTGTACCGGGCGAAGAAGATCGGAGGTGTATAACCTGTTTGCCGCCGGTCGGTAAAGGTTTGCCGTTGCCGTTGAATTGCCGCTCCATTGCCGCCTTAAAGGGCGGCTTTTTATTTTCAACCTATTGAAAAATAAGGATTATTTTTTTTGGCACAGGGGTTGCTATCTTCCAGTCATAGTCACGTAAGAGAATCAGATTATGGCCTCTATCAATTTCACCAACGCTCTCGGCGTTCATCCTTCTGCACTGCAGCTGCGCGCGGCGCGGGCAGAAATTCTGGCGAATAATCTGGCTAACTCCGACACTCCGGGGTTTAAAGCACGTGACATCAATTTTCAGGCCGTACTGGCGGGAGAGATTAACTCCCGTAACAGCGTAGCGCTGGAGCGCACTCACTCCGGTCATCTCGGTGGTCACAGCCAGCGCGATGATGAATTGCTGTACCGCAATCCGATTCAGCCCTCCATTGATGGCAACACTGTCGACTCGCAGATGGAGCAGGCGCTGTATGGCCGTAACAGCATGAATTACAACGCCAGCTTTGAATTTCTCAGTGGCAAGTTCAAAGGCATGAAAGGTGCGATCCGGGGAGAATAATTATGTCGTTATCCAACGTATTTGATATCGCCGGTTCCGGCATGAATGCTCAGTCGATCCGGATTAACACGACCGCCAGTAATATCGCCAACGCAGAAAGTGCATCCAGCTCGGTCGATGAAACCTACCGTGCACGTAAGCCCTGGTTTGCGGTGATGCATAAAACTTTTATGGAAGTGAATGCTAATAACGAGTTTCAAAGCATTGAAGATGGCACCGGAGCCGGTGTTCAGGTGATGGGAATTGTGGAGAAGGATGCGCCGCTGCAGCAGCGTTTTCAGCCGGATCACCCAATGGCAAATGAAGATGGTTATGTGTACTACCCGAACGTGAACATTGTTGAAGAAATGACCGATATGATGTCTTCATCGCGCAGCTATCAGATGAATGTAGAGGTGCTGAAGACCGCAAAACAGATGCTGCAACGTACGTTGACTCTGGGACAGTAAGGAGCAGGTTATGGCAATTAATGAAGTCGGTAATAACACTGCTGCGCTGGATCAGTACCGCAAGCCCAGCAACAGTGCGGAGCCAAAAGATAACGAACTGGGACGTGATGCGTTTCTGGAGCTGATGGTTGCTCAGCTGAACAATCAGAACCCGCTGGAACCGACCGATAACCAGGCCTTTGTGGCACAGCTGGCACAGTTTTCCACGGTAGAAGGGATCGACAAACTCAATACCACCAGCGAAAGCATGATGTCGCGCTTTAACTCGGCTTCGGCGTTACAGGCATCCAGCCTTGTCGGCCAGTCGGTCATTGTGGAAGGCAATGAAACCGGTCTGCTGCTCAGTGGCGGGGTGGTCAGTGGCTACACCGAGGTGCCGGAAAGTGCCAGCAATCTGCAGCTGAGCATCGAAGACGAAAATGGCGTTCTGCTGGAACAGATTCCACTGGGTAACCGTACCGCCGGCTCGATGTCCGTTCGCTGGGACGGTCTGAATATGATGGTCGATGGTGAAATTATCGACATCGATGTGAATAAGCTTAACCGTCAGGAATATTACAAAGACGAAGACGGTGAGCTGGTCCTCGATGCTGAAGGTAACAAGATTCCTGTGCCTTATCCGGCTGGTGAGTACGTGTTCAAAGTCACTGGCACTATGGGTGGCAAATCAGAAGAGTTAGGAATGCAGATGAGCTCACGGGTTGACAGCGTCACCATGAGCGGCAGTGGAACGGTCACTCTGAATCTGGCGGGCGGTCGCAGTGCCTCGCTGGATCAGATTAAACAGATTCTGGATGAGTAGTTCGGAACGGGCAACGGAGACTAGATTATGGCTTTTAATATTGGTTTAAGTGGTATTCGGGCTGCCTCGACCGACCTTGAGGTAACAGGTAATAACATTGCCAACGCCAGCACCACCGGCTTTAAGCAATCACGGGCGGAATTTTCCGACGTGTACACCACCACATTGCTGGGTACCGGTGTTAAACCGGTTGGCAGTGGGGTTATGGTGGATAACGTCCGTCAGCAGTTCAGCCAGGGTAATATCAGCGGCACTGAAAGTGCGTTGGATATGGCCATTGACGGTAACGGCTTCTTTGTTCTGGAAGATCGCGGCAGTGTGTCTTACACCCGTGCCGGGATTTTTTCTCTCGATAAAAATGGCTATGTGGTGGCCAATAACGGCTCCCGTTTACAGGGCTACGCTGCCAATGAGAATGGTGTGGTTAATGGTGTACTGGGCGACATCCGTATTCAGGTTGCCAATCAGCCACCGCGACTGACCAATCTGGCATCGGCCATTCTGAACCTGAATGCCAGTGAAAAGGTATTGCAGGAGCAGGGTCTGCAGCTGGTATCCAATGGTCTGGCAATCGGTGCTGCAGATTCCGGTATTGCCGAGTCGACCCGCAGTATTCTGGATTCTGCCGGTCAGCCAACGACCGGCGGCACGCCGGCAGCGGTGGCTTTTGATGGTGCGCTGGGTGGTGGTAATACCGTCGCCAACGTGGCCACTGCCGGTACCGCCGGTGGTGAAACCTTTGATGTTGACCTTGGTGACGGCAACGGCGTGCAGACCATAACGCTGCAGGCGATTCCGGCCGGTTCTACTCAGGCAGAAGCCCTGACTCTGATTCAGCAGTCGATTGATACCGTGCTGGGTTCCCAGCAGCTGACAGCGACAACTGATGGCACCGGCAATCTGGTGTTCCAGCGTGCTGGCTACAGCGCAACGGATGGTTCCAGCTTTGCCTTTACCAACTCCGCCACTATGGCGGCCTTTGGTGCGGCCGGTGCCGTGACCGCAGGTACTCAGGGCTCACTGCTCTTTGTAGGTTCCGGTGCATTGACCGCTGACTTCCGCAGCATTCCCGGCACATCTACGACGACCCGTACTACCGCCACACCATCGTTGAATATCGTGGCTTCTGATCCCGGGCAATTTGCCCAGCTGACCGCCAGTAACCTCTATGGCGCGCTGGATATCAGTGCCGGTAGCGGTAACGTACTGGCCTTTACCATCGCTACCGAAACCGGTGCTACCTATCCGATTAACCTGAGTCAGGCAGCCTGGCAGGGCGCGGCTCCGGGTTCGGGTTATGCCACTTTAAGTATTGCTGATGCCGTGGCGCAGATTAATACGCAGATCACTGCGACTGCGGGGGCAGGTAACGAAGAAGTATTGGCTGTTAATAATGCCGGCCGTATTGAGTTTCAGGTTCAGGCTCCGGCAACACAGGGTGACTATCTGCAGATTGCCAATAACTCGGTGTCTTCTGTGGGTCTGAGTCTGGACAGCATTGGCTTCCTGACAGGTAACCGCTTCGACAATGGCGTTGAACCGGTTCAGGCCAATAACGTTTTCCAATTGGAAGTCACCAGCACAACCGGTAATGGTGGCGGTCCGTTCAACATTACCATTCCGCCGGCGAATTATGCCTCGCTGGACGATCTGGCAGTGGCCATTCAGCAACAGATTGATGTGTATATCGGTGCTGCGGGTATCGCCGGTAAGGTCACCGTGGATGCGGTGGGCGGTCAGCTGGTGTTTACCAACACCAATGTGGGCTCCGGTGAAGGTATCTCGGTGACACCAACCGTAGCTGAACCGCAGGCGGTTGCAGCACTGGGCTTTGACAGTCTGTTTGTGGTTACCGGTGAAGACGAGGTGGATAAATCCAACAGCTTCCGTATTAACCTGACAGTACCGGCTCCGGATAACGAAAACCGCAGTGGCTCTGTGCTGATTACGCTGGATGAAGAATATCGTTCGGTGCAGCAACTGGCGGCCAGTATTAACCGCCAGCTGAACAGCCAGGATGCCGATGGTTACATCGGTGTGCAGGCGGCCGCAGTCGAAATCGAACCGAATGTGGTGCCGCCACAGTATCAGCTGGAACTGCGTGCCACTGAAGCCGGTGAAGCGTCGATTATTTCGATCAGTAATATCAGTGCCTCAGGCCCGGATATTACCGCTGCCGATCTCTATGGTCTGCTGCAGGCTAACCCGTCTGACGGTACGCTGCTGACCACCGGTATTGAGGGTGTGAATAATGAATATCCGCGCCAGACGGTCGTACTGACTGATCCGGACGGTGAAGAAACTGAAATCGTTATTCCTGAACGCAGTGAGGCCAATGCCATTGTTGCGCTGTTCAACAAGCAGCCGGGGGTCACGGCATCGGCACTGACCACCATGAATATTCCGCTGTCGGGTTATAACAGCCCTGGCAATGATATGAAGCTGACGCTGAATGGTCAGGTATTAACCTCTACCTCGCTGGAAGATATTGCCGACGAAATTAACTCCTACCGCGGCACGACATTGCCGGGTTTCAACGCCGAAATTACCGCTGCCGGTGATCTGGTCATCACCAACGAAATTGGCCGCGATATCAAGCTCAGTATTTCCAGTCCGGTCACTTCCGATTCGCTGGTGGTGCAGGGCGCCGATAACACCGGTCCGGTGGTACTGGGCGGCAGTACCAGTGCTGACCTGTCTGCGGCGGTGGGTGGTGTGGTGACCTTTATCCTGAACGAGAACTACACCCTGAGTCAGCCTGATCCGGTGGTATCCGGTATTTTCGGTGCGCTGACACCGGATGAGTTTACCCCTTACACCCTGAATGCTTTTGATCCGAAAGATCAGGACACCTACAACCACGCCACCTCGATGAATATCTATGACAGTCTGGGTAATACCCATGTCATGACACAGTATTTCGTTAAGGAACCGGTTGATCCGAGCCGTCCGAACGAGGCCAACCTGTGGGCAATGTATGTTCAGGTGGATGGCTTCGATGTGGGGGATCCTGATCCGACTCTGCCATTCCCGCAGAATCTGGAGCCAACGCCGGCACGTTTTGAACTGTTCTTTAATCAGGACGGCAGCTTTGATCCGGTATCGACAGGTGATATCTACATTACCAACTGGGACCCTAAGGATGCCGATGGTAATCCGACCGGTGCCCTGAGTTCGGTGAACGTGCTGGAAGGTGGTCTGCCTCTGTCCGATCCGCCAAGCAACTCCAACTTCCAGATTGACCTGAGTGGCTCTACTCAGTTCGGCAGTGCTTTTGCGGTTAACGAAGTGAGCCAGAATGGTTACACCACCGGCCGTCTGACCGGACTGGAAGTGGATCAGGAAGGGATTATCTTCGCCCGCTTTACCAACGGTCAGGCACAGACGCTGGGGCAGGTGGCTCTGGCCAACTTCCGCAACCCGGAAGGTCTGACCCCGCTGGGCGACACATCCTGGGCCGAGTCTTTTGAATCGGGTGATCCGACGGTTGGCTCTCCACGCACGGCTTCCTTTGGTCAGGTGCGCTCATCGGCACTGGAAGACTCTAACGTGGATTTATCGGAAGAGCTGGTCGGGCTGATCATTGCCCAGCGTAACTTCCAGGCCAGTGCCAAAACCATTGAAACTACCGATCAGGTCACTCAGACCATTCTGAATATCTGATGACTGCCTGGCGGCAAGCCTCTTCCCCTCTGGCGGAAGAGGCTGCCGTTTTTTCCGCGCTTTTTCCCGTCTGATACCGTCAAAAAATCATAAGTTATTGAAAATAATGACTTTTATGGTTTTGGCACGTCCTCTGCAATGTTTCCTGTAACTCATTCGGTAAGGTGGATTTTCCGTCTTACCCGCAAGAACAGAGGCAGAACTATGGACCGCGCTTTATACATTGCCATGTCAGGTGCCAAGCAAAATACGCTGGGGCAGGCCGCACACGCCAACAATCTGGCCAATGCCAGTACCACAGGCTTCCGCTCCGATTACACCCAGAGCCGGGCGATGGGCGTATTTGGCGATCATTTTCCAACCCGTGCTTATGCCATGACTGAACGCCCGGCCAGTGATTTTCGTCAGGGCCCTCTGATGGAAACCGGCAACCGTATGGACGTGACCATTGAAGGCGATGGCTGGTTTGCGGTGCAGGGACCCGACGGCCAGGAAGCTTACACCCGTGCCGGCGATCTGAGCGTCGATGCTGATGGTCGTCTGGTGAATGGCAGTGGTCTGCAGTTGATTGGCGATGGCGGGCCTGTGGTGCTGCCAGAGTTTCAGAGTATTGAAGTCAGCCGCGCCGGTATCGTGACGATCCAGCCTTTGGGGGAAAACCCGGCGGCGGTCGCCGAACCGGTGCAGCTTAAGCTGGTGCGCCCGGATCTGCAGGCGCTGGAAAAAGGCGAAGACGGCCTGTTCCGTTTCCGTGATCCGGCCACACCGCCAGCGGTTGCCGACCCCAATATCACACTGGTTAACGGTTTTGTTGAAGGCAGTAACGTCAATGCCGTGAGCGAGCTGACCAGTTTGATTGCCCTTAACCGCCAGTACGAAATGCAGGTAAAGCTGATGAAACGGGTGGATGAAAATACCGCCGCAACCACACAAATTCTGGCCAACCAGTAACAGGAGCTGACCTATGTTAAATGCACTTTGGGTAAGTAAAACCGGACTGGAAGCACAGGATCTGGCGTTAACCACGGTTTCTAACAACCTGGCCAACGTATCAACCACCGGCTTTAAAAAGGACCGCGCGGTATTCGAAGACCTGCTGTACCAGATCCAGCGCCAGCCCGGTGCCAACTCCTCGGCTGACAGCCGTTTGCCGTCGGGTCTGCAGCTGGGTACCGGTGTACGTACTGCGGGTACGCAAAAGATTTTCACCACAGGTTCTCTGCAGCTGACCGATCAGCCACTGGATATGGCCATTAACGGCCGTGGTTTTTTTCAGATCACAATGCCGGACGGCACCATCGGTTATACCCGTGACGGTACCTTTCATATCAATAATGAAGGGGTGGTGGTGAACGTTAACGGCTATCCGCTGGAGCCGCAGATAACCATTCCTGAGCAGACCAATAAACTCACCGTCAGTAAAGACGGGATTGTGCAGGCCACCCTGTTTGGTGATCCGACGCCGCAGGAGCTGGGCCAGATTGAAACCGTCGACTTTATTAACCCGGCCGGTCTGCAGGCAGTGGGTGGTAACGTGTTCTATGAAACCGCCGCCAGTGGTGCGCCGCAGGTAGGCGTACCGAATGAAGAAGGCTTTGGTACGGTGGAGCAGGGAGCACTGGAAAACTCTAACGTTGAAGTGGTGGAAGAGCTGGTAAAAATGATTACCGTGCAACGTTCCTACGAAATGAATTCGAAGGTTGTATCCGCCGCCGATCAGATGCTGCAGTTCCTGACGCAGAACGTGTAAGGAGGTTGTTATGAATACGCTGTTTTCATCCCGTTTATCTCTGGCCGCGCTGATGCTTATAACATTGCAGGCCTGTACTTCAGTACCTTTGGAGCCTGAGGTTTATCCGGATGATCCGGATTACGCGCCGGTATCCGCCGAAAGCCTGCAGCCACCACCAATGGCCAATGGTTCTTTATTTCAGGCGCGCTACAGTTTTGGTTTGTACACCGATCAGCAGGCACGTCGTGTCGGCGATATTATTACGGTGATTTTTGATGAGCAGTATCAGTCATCAAAATCGGCGCAAACCAAGTCGGATAAAACCTCCAGCAACAGTATTGTGCCTAACAGTGTGATGGGGACGGTGCCAGGCTGGAAAAATCTGGGTCTGGATTCCGATACCTCGGCTGACCGTAAATTTAACGGCAAGGGCGAAGCTGATCGCTCTAACAGTCTGAGTGGCCAGATATCGGTATCGGTCGCGGAAATTATGCCTAACGGTATTTTACGCATCCGCGGTGAAAAATGGCTGACCCTGAGTGAAGGGGAAGAATATATCCGCATCAGTGGCCTGATCCGCCCGCAGGATATAACGCCGGACAATACCGTTTCATCAAGTAAAGTGGCCGATGCCCGTATTTCCTTCGGTGGTCGCGGTAATCTTAATAATGCCACCAAGCAGGGTTGGTTTGACCGTATTCTTAATTCGCCCTGGTGGCCACTGTAAGCCGGCCGAGGAGAAAAACCATGTTACGTTTTCTGAGTTGTCTGTTTGTGGTGTCGGTTTTTCTGGCACCGGCCGTACAGGCTGAACGGATTAAAGACATCACCAGTATTTCCGGTGTGCGTACCAACCAGCTGGTGGGGTATGGTCTGGTGGTGGGGTTGGATGGTACCGGTGATAAAGCACCGTTCACCACTCAGACTTTCCGCAACATGATGGCCGAATTCGGCATTACCCTGCCGGCCGGTGTTGATCCGAAATTAAAAAATGTGGCGGCGGTATCGGTTACTGCAGAATTACCGGCCTTTGCCAAGCCCGGACAACGGGTGGATGTCACCGTTGCCTCATTAGGTAATGCCAAAAGCCTGCGTGGTGGCGCATTGATGTTTACGCCGCTCAAAGGTGCCGACGGAAATATTTACGCGGTTGCCCAGGGTAATCTGGTGGTTGGTGGTTTTGGCGCTGAAGGTAATGATGGTTCAAAAATTACCGTGAATGTACCCAGTGTCGGCCGTATTCCTAACGGTGCTTCTGTGGAGCAAACCGTACCCAGCAATTTTTCCCGTGGTGACAGCCTGATTTTTAACCTCGACCAGCCGGACTTTACCACGGCCCGTGCGATGGTTGAGCGCATCAATACCTTACTCGGACCAGGAACCGCTGAAGCGCTGGACGCAACGTCGATCCGCGTCAGTGCACCGCGTGATACCAGTCAACGTGTCAGTTATTTATCCATCATTGAAAATCTGGAAATTGAAACCGGTAAAGAACGGGCCAAGGTTATTATCAACTCCCGCACCGGTACTATTGTGATCGGTCAGAATGTAATGATTGAGCCGGTGGCGGTTACCCACGGCAGCCTGGTGGTAACCATTACCGAAGATTTTCAGGTTTCCCAGCCCAATGCCCTTGCTGATGGCGAAACCGTCGTCGTACCGCAGACCAATATTAATATCGATAACGGCGGCGATAACCGCATGTTTAAATTTGGTCCTGGTGTATCCCTCGACAGTATTGTTAAAGCCGTTAATGAAGTAGGGGCTGCGCCCGGTGATTTAATGGCTATTCTTGAAGCAATGAAGCAGGCCGGTGCGTTAAAGGCTGAATTGATTGTTATCTGATACTAGGGCCTGTTAACACTAAGTGAATCGGGCCTGCTGAGAGCCAGTTTTTCTCAGAACAAGGAGAGAGGAGTGATATTGTCAGGAACATCCATGTTCCTGACCCTTCGGGCTTCGCGCCCATCTGCTCCGGGCAGATGGGTAGTGTGCTAAATGAATGACGAACGACGACGTTAATGGGGAAAACTGGCCTCAGCCCGAAGGGTTATGGCTAAAAATCCCTCATCCTGCGTTGCTGTTCGTTTGCTTAACCCGTTACCAATCTGTCTGGAACAGATTGGCGTGCCAACCCAGAAGGGGTGAAGCACAGGGATGTGCTGAACATCCCACACTCTCAGCGCCTTGTCTGAGGAATTTTTGGCCGATAACAGACCTGTTTAATTAGTGTTAACAGGCCCTAATAAACATAAGAGAACACGAATATGAGTGCTGAATTGTTTGAGCAGGTAAAAAACCTGTCCCTGGAACTCCGCTCGCTGATTCGTCAGGGGGTTCGTGAGGGTGTCGATGAGCGGATTCAGCGGCGCAACGAATTACTGCAGCAGTGGTTTGCCCAGATCAGTGAGCTGATTGATATGACCAATGAGCAGCAGGAGTTTCTGGAAGGTTTGCTGCAGGAAGAGCAGCAGTTGCTGGCCGATCTGCAGCAGGAGCAGAAAAGCATTGCCAGCCGTCAGAGCGGCAAGAAAAAGCTTTCCCAATACGAACAGTTGCCGCATTGAAAGCGTACATCTCGTTCCCACGCTGTGTGGTAGTCTTTGCTGACACCGTCGCATTCCCACGCAGAGCCTGGGAACGAGAAAAAGAAAAAACCTTCTGAATACGAACAATTGTCACACTGAGGCAATGCCTGTTCAGCCCATCAGACTTTACTGGCAGAAATGGCTCAGATGCTGATGTTATTCAAACTCAAAATCCGGGCTTTTGTCCGGATTTTTTCTTCTCTCTTTACACTCGCTTAATCAGTCAATTGGCAAACATCTTGCAGTTTCCCTAACAAAGGAGATTGCTATGATCCAGACACAACCACAGAGCGCCCAGATTTATACCGACCTGAATGCCCTGCAGGGTATTCGTTCGTTGGGAAAAGACGATAAAAACGCCGCGCTGATGGAAGTTGCCAAGCAGTTTGAATCGATGTTTCTGAACATGATGATGTCGTCCATGCGTGACGCCAACAAGGTGTTCGAAGAAGACTCGATGTTCAATTCTCCGGAAACCGATTTCTACCGCAAAATGTATGACGATCAGATGGCGCTGTCGCTCTCCGGCCAGCAGGGCATGGGGCTTTCTCAGGTTATCTATCGCCAGCTGATGTCCAGCTACGGTGACAACAATAACGAAGCCAAAGAGCTGGATCAGGGCAAATTATTTGACCGTCGCACACGTTCACCGTTACCGATGGTTTCTCCCTCTCATGTTACTGCCCTCAATGCGACGATGGATGCCGTTGATGCTGAACTGCATCAGCTTCGTCCTCGGCCTCAGGCAGCGGTCACAGCCAGTGAACATTCTGTTGCTGCGGATACAACACCGCTTGTAGCAGCCAGCGGCAGCGGTAATAAAGGGCAACAGTTTGCCACTCCGGCAGAGTTCGTTGCCGCTCTTTATCCGCTGGCAGAAAAAGTCGGCGCTGAGTTGGGGGTCGAACCAAAAGCCATCGTTGCCCAGGCTGCGCTCGAAACGGGCTGGGGAAAATATATGATCAGCGATGATCAGGGTCGTAACAGTTTTAATTTTTTTGGTATTAAAGCCGACAGCCGCTGGCAGGGTGAGCGGGTCGACGTGGTTACCCACGAATACCGCGACGGTCTGGCAGTAAAGGAACGGGCACCGTTCCGCTCTTACTCGTCGATGGAAGAAGGTGTGCGCGACTATGCCGACTTCCTGCAGGGCGCCGAGCGTTATCAGCAGGCCATTGGTCAGAATCTGGGCGCCGGACATTATGGCTATGCCCTGCAGCAGGCCGGCTATGCCACCGATCCACAATATGGAGCAAAAATTCAGCGTATTTCACAAAGTACAACCCTGAATTCTGCACTGGAACAACTGCGTTCGTCAGCGCCGCTGACCGGAGATCGCAACGATGGCTAGTATTCTTGAAATTGGTATTTCCGGCCTGCGCGCAAGCCAGACGGCATTAACCATTACCGGCCACAATATTACCAATGCCGGCACAGAGGGTTACAGCCGTCAGGTGATTGGCCAGAGTGCAGTCAGTCCGCAGAATAAAGGCGGTGTCTGGGTAGGTTCAGGCGTTAATGTCGATACCGTTAATCGTGTTTATGATCAGTTTCTGACTGAGCAACTCTGGCGTGATACCTCAACCTTTAATGGCTTCGATACGCTGGCTTTAAACGCAGAACAGATTGACAGTTTACTGGCCGATTCCGGCACTGGTGTGCAGCCGGGTCTGGAGCGTATGTTTTCATCCCTGCAGGCCGTGGTGGATGATCCGGCTTCATTGCCGGCACGGGCAGTATTAATTTCAGAGAGTAATGGTCTGGTTGATCGTTTTACCTCGATCAGTGACCGCCTGTACGCACAGAACGATATTATTAATGGCCAGATGGATGTCATGGCCGGGCAGATTACCACCATTGCAGAAGGCATCGCTGAGCTGAATGAGCAGATTCAGTTTGCCACCGCATCGGCCAATGGTATCGAACCCAGCGATTTACTGGATGCCCGTGATAAATTAGTTAAAGACCTTTCCGAACTGGTAAAAGTAAATGTTGTAGAACAAGACGATTCGGTCTGGAACGTTTTTATCGGCAATGGCCAGGCATTGGTTATTGGTAATGACTACAACGAAGTATTTGCCGATGCCGGCGGCTCTGATCCATCCCGCTCCGATCTGTACTTCCGTAAAGGCGATGTGATTCAGAATGTCACCGACGAAATTGTTGGTGGTCAGCTGGGGGGAACACTGGAGTTCCGTAATGAAGTTCTGGATCCGGTACTCAGTGGGTTGGGACGTCTGGCGCTGGTCATAAATCAGACCTTTAACGAACAACACAAGCTGGGCATCGATTACGACGGTAAAATGGGCGAGAACTTTTTTGCCGATATTAACGCACCGGAAAAAACCTACACACGTGTTCTGGGTGACAGTCAGAATGCCCGCCCGAATGACCGCTTGTTGAGTGTTCATATTAAAGATGCCGGAGCGTTAACCACCAGTGAGTATCAGGTGGAATTTCCCGGTCCGGATGATTACACCTACCGTATTAAACGCCTGGATGACGATAAAATCGTCAGCAGCGGAGCATTGACCGGCAGTTTTCCGGATTCCGTAGAGGTCGATGGATTTGAAATCCGCTTTGAAGCCGGTAGTTTTCAGGCGGGCGATGACTTCCGCATCATGCCGACGCGTAATGAGTCGACTAAGGTTCAGGTTAATATCACCCGTCCCGAGCAGGTTGCCGTTGCTTCTCCGATTGTGACCGATTCCGCTATTGGTAATCAGGGAAATGCAGCGATATCTCAGGGTGGTGTTTATGACATTAATACGCCTTATTTTTCCCGTGAAGGTGAACTGACACCACCGCTGTTGATCCGCTTCACTTCGCCAACCACTTACGATGTGCTGGATAACACCGATCCGGGGAAGCCTATTCCGCTGTTTCCGCCGCTGATGAATCAGACTTACGTGCCGGGTATCAGTAATTCGATTCTGCCAGCTGATGAAGGCAAAACAGCCTTTACCAGCTTTGGTGGTTATCTGCCGGTTAATACAACCTATCAGGCGCCACCACCGGCCACTAATGTGACACCGAAGAATGGCTTTTTCCCGGAACGCATTGTCATCAGCCATACCGACCCGGTCAGTGGCAAGGTGACTACACAGCCAACATTAATTACCAAGGCAAATGCCTCGGCAAAAGAAATTGCAGAGCAATTGAGCAAGCGTGAAGGGATTGAAGCTCTGGCACGGACAACGGTTGAGCTGAGTGATTTCAGCAGCGATGCGAATCCTTTTCAGCCTATGACATTCAGCCTGAACGGAATTGTTCTGACCGATACCCTTGGCCCGAATCAGACGAAATACGATGCCAATTACCCGGAAGAAGTACCCGACCCGGTAACGCCGGATTTTATTGCCGACCGTATTAACAGCAATCGTGATCTGCAGGATTTGGGGATCGTTGCGCGCAGTGATGGCAGCAGAGTCGTGATCACCGCACTGAATGGTGACGATATTAATCTGGAAATATCCGGTGACAATGGCGACGGGTTCAACGTCAGTAATGGTCAGGACATTATTCTGCGTGAAACCGGCGAAGCGCCATTTACGCCACTGACTGAGTACGATGGCTATGACTTCAGTGAGGGTGGCCCTTACACCTACGAATTTGATGTACCGGGACAGGGCACCTTTAATATCGAGCTGAATGATACCTATGCAACGGGAGCTGAGGTTGTCGATGCTATCCGTACCCAGCTGGAAAATTCTGGTTTTACTTTTTCCGGCAATCTGGATGTGGATATTGATGAGCGTGGCACCATCAGTTTTCAGCCGCGTCTGCCGATGAATGCCACCGGTGTGCATGGCTCATCCAAAATATCCATGGGCGGACAGATCAAAGTGATTGCCGATCCCGGTTACAGTCTGGATATCGAACCACCGGGTAATAATTTGTTCGCCGAGAATCCGGTGGGCGAACCAGTACACTTTGGTTTTGATGTTGAAATCAGTGGCCTGGCACAAAGAGGTGACGAATTCACCGTTGGATTTAATACTGATGGTACTTCAGACAGCCGTAATGGTGTGGCTCTGGCAGCACTGCAGAATGAAGACACGGTGGCCGGAAATACCAGTTATTCGGAATCTTACTCCCGGTTGGTCGAAGAAATTGGCTCTGTAACCAGCCGCGCTCAGATTAACCGTGATTCCAGCGAGGTATTGTTGCGGAATTCTGAGGGAGCAGTAACCAGCCTGTCTGGCGTCAACCTCGATGAAGAAGCGGCAGCCCTGATTAAATATGAACTGGCCTATAACGCCAGTGCTCAGGTAATTCAGGTTGCACGCAGTATTTTTGATACCTTGATTTCGACCTTCCGTTAAGGCTTTGGCAGGAGATTACTGATGCGTATAGCAACATTGCAGAGTTTTAATACCGGTCTTAATGGCATTCTGGATAACCAGTCTTCGGTTAATAAAACCCAGCAGCAGGTTTCCAGTGGCCGGCGCGTACTGACGCCGGCCGACGACCCTATTGCTGCTACAAAAATTCTTCAACTACAGCAGGACCAGGCATTGCGGGATCAGTATGACCGCAACATGACAGCGGCCGATAACCGCCTGAAACTTGAGGATGCAACCCTTGGGTCTATTACCGATAACCTGACCCGCCTGAAAGAACTCACGGTTAAAGCCGGTGGCGGCTCTCTGACCCTGACTGACCGTCAGGCGATTGCCGCTGAGGTTTATCAGATTCAGGAAGGTCTGGTCGATTTATTCAATACCCGTGATGCCAATGGTGAATATGTGTTTGCTGGTTTTAAAGGCGGCAATGCGCCTTTTGTTAAAAACGACAGTGGACGCTATGACTACAAAGGTGATGAAGGACAACGCTTTCTGACCATTGGCGCTTCTACCAATGTTGCAACCGGGGATAACGGTAAAAGTCTTTTTGTCGATGTGGAAGCAGCTAAAAATACCTTTACTGCTGAGCTGAATCCGCTCAATAAGGGCACCATGCGCATCAGTCCCGGATTTGTGATTGATGAAGAAAAATATGCAGAGTTTTATCCTGATGACCTGATCATCACTTTTAATCCGGAGTCTGCTATTACACCAGCGGGTCCCAATTACACCGTGCGCCGCGCTTCTGATAACCGGGTTGTTGAAGGTATGAGTAATCAGGCATACAGCCCGGGTACCGATGTGGTGGTTGCCGGTCTCACCATTACCCTGAATGGTGACCCGGAACCGGGTGATGAAGTGCTGGCTAATTCGACGCCCAAACAGAGTATCACTGACACTATCTTCCGTCTGACCGCTGGTCTGAATACGCTGGAAGATAATGTGGTGGATTCGGAAACACTGGATATTCTGATTGAAGATACACTGACCAACCTGGCATTTGCCCAGTCATCGGTGTCAGAAATCCGCAGTCAGGTCGGCGCCCGGCTGAATGTTGTGGATAACACCCGCAACCTGTCGGCGGATGTTGGTCTGGTTAACAAAGAAGTACTGTCAAAACTGTCGGATGTTGATTTTGCTGAGGCGGTAAGCCGCCTGTCACTGCAGAGCTTTCTGTTGGAAGCGGCGCAGCAAAGCTATACCACCATCTCAAGGTTGTCATTGTTCAATCAGCTGTAGTAGCTTGGTACTTATAGTCACCGGTTCCGCTATAGCGTTCCAGGAGAGTCATAATGTTTGATAACAAGGTATTGCTTGTCACCGGAGGAACGGGGTCGTTTGGCCATGCTTTTGTGCCGATGACTCTGGAAAAATATAACCCGAAAAAGATCATCATCTTTTCCCGTGATGAAATGAAACAATGGGAAATGGCAAAGATGTTTGCCGGTGACAAGCGGGTACGTTTTTTTATCGGTGATGTGCGGGATAAAGACCGGTTATACAGGGCGCTGGATGGTGTTGATTATGTGATTCATGCCGCTGCGACGAAAATTGTACCAACCGCTGAATACAACCCCTTTGAATGCATCAAGACCAATATTAATGGCGCAATGAATGTCATTGATGCCTGTATCGATCATGATATTAAAGGATGTGTTGCTCTGTCGACCGATAAAGCCAGTTCGCCGATTAATTTATACGGTGCGACTAAACTGGCATCCGATAAATTGTTTGTCGCATCCAATTCCTACTCTGGTGAGCATGGCACGCGGTTTTCCGTGGTCCGGTATGGCAACGTAATGGGGTCCCGTGGCTCAGTGATTCCATTCTTTATGTCCATACGTGATAAGGGAACGCTGCCGGTTACCGACGAACGCATGACACGTTTTATGATTTCTCTGGATGAAGCGGTAAAGCTGGTTTGGCATGCCTTCGAAGACATGATTGGTGGTGAAATTTACGTTAAAAAAATTCCGTCAATGAAAGTCACTGATATTGCCAGAGTAGTAGCACCGGAAGCCGATATTGAGTTCGTTGGCATTCGTCCGGGTGAGAAACTGCATGAACAGATGATTGGTGTTGAAGATTCTTACCATACCTATGAGTATGATGAGCACTTTAAAATTTTACCGGCAATCAACGACTGGGATCACTGCCCAAGCCGGATTAAAAATGGCGTTAAAGTTTCTGAAGGTTTTGTCTATGCCAGCGATAATAATCAGGAATGGATGACGGATGAGGAACTCTCTGACTGGATTGATAAACACCGGGATATTATAGGGAGTATATAATTATGATTCCATATGGCCGCCAGGATATAAATAAGCAAGATGTCGATGTCGTTGTGGAGGTATTAACATCAGATTTTCTGACGCAAGGGCCTAAGGTGCCACTGTTTGAAGAAGCTTTTACACAATATACCGGAGCTTCTCATGCGATTGCCGTTAACAGTGCGACTTCGGCGTTGCATATTGCTTGTCTGGCTCTGGAGCTTGGTCCAGGAGACTATTTATGGACTTCTCCCGTTACCTTCGTTGCTTCGGCCAACTGTGCTTTATATTGCGGTGCTCAGGTTGATTTCGTTGATATTGATCCAAGAACATACAACCTTTGTCCGGATGCGTTGGAACGAAAGTTGATTCAGGCTGAAAAAAATGGCGTCTTACCTAAAGTTGTCGTAGCTGTTCATCTTTGCGGTCAACCCTGTGATATGGTTGCAATCAGCCGGCTGGCCGAACGTTATGGCTTCCGGGTTATTGAAGATGCATCCCATGCTGTTGGTGGTCGTTATAAAGGTAAAATTATTGGTTGCTGTACATACAGCGATATAACAATTTTTAGTTTTCATCCTGTAAAAATAATTACGACTGGAGAGGGGGGGATGGCACTGACTAACTCTTCAGAGCTAGCAGAGAAGATGATTCTTTTACGCTGTCATGGTATTACCCGCGATCCGGATCAGATGACACATAAGCCAGATGGCCCCTGGTATTACCAGCAGATTGGTTTAGGTTTTAATTACCGTATGACCGATCTTCAGGCGGCATTGGGAGTCAGTCAGATGCAAAGATTGGACTATTTCGTTGCTCACCGTCATGAAATAGCCATGCGTTATGATCAGAAACTAAAAGCTCTTCCGGTAATCACACCTTGGCAGCATCCTGACAGTTATTCAGGGTATCACCTCTACGTGATTCGTCTTCAGTTGGGAAAAATTAAAAAGACTCATCTTGAAGTGTTTGAATACCTTAAGCGCGCTGAAATTGGAGTGAATTTACATTACATTCCAGTGCATCTTCAACCATTTTATCAAAAAATGGGATTTGTCCCGGGGGACTATCCTTTGTCAGAAGAATATTACAGGGAAGCAATCAGCTTGCCTATGTATCACACTCTGACCGAGGAACAGCAGGATGAAGTAATCCAGGCTGTTTCTGAAGCTTTGCTATGAGGGTAGCTGTAATTCCTGCCCGTGGTGGCAGCAAGCGGATTGCTAAAAAAAATATCCGGCCATTTTTCGGAAAACCGGTAATGGCCTGGTCTGTTGAAGCGGCGCGTGCCAGTGGCTGCTTTGATCGCATTATTGTGTCGACCGATGATGCGGAAATCGCGGCTGTTGCCAGGGCTCTTGGCGCCGAAGTGCCTTTTACCCGCCCGGAGGAATTGGCAACGGATCAGGCGGCGACCATTCCGGTAGTCGCTCATGCTATTAACTGGCTTAAGCAACAGGGTGAAGAGCCGGAACAGGTTTGCTGTATTTATGCTACCGCGCCTTTTATTTCTGCCACTGACATTCAGCAGGCGGAGACTATTTTACGCGATAGCAGCGTCAGCTATGTGTTTCCTGTTGCCAGTTTTCCCTCTCCGGTACAGCGTGCTCTCCGAATTCTGCCTTCCGGGCGGGGTGAGATGTTTAATCCGGAGTTGTTTGTTAAGCGCTCGCAGGAACTTGAAGAGGCTTATCATGATGCCGCTCAGTTTTACTGGGGAAAAGCAGAAGCCTGGCTGCAGGAAAAAATGATTTTTTCCACCGATTCTGTGCCACTGGTTATTCCCCGCTACCGGGTACAGGACATTGATACCGAGGAAGACTGGCAGAGAGCGGAGTACCTGTTCCGTGCCATGCAGGAAATGCAGACTTTTTCCGGAACGCAGGGTTGAATACGCTGATGAATCCGCCGATTAGTACGCCTGTTACGAGCCGTATGAGAGTATTAATCAGGGCCGATGCTTCTGAGGCCATAGGCCATGGGCACATCATGCGCTGTCTGACTCTGGCCGCTGCTTTAGCCAAAGCCGGAGCTGAATGCCATTTTATCTGCCGCGAACTACCGGGGCACGCTCAGGCGTTAATCAGCCGCTATGGCTTCCCGGTTAATCTGATTCCGGGTTCTGAGCTTTCTTCTGCTGAAGCCATTGCAGAAGATGCAAAGCTTACACTGCAGTTCGCAGGATTATGGCAACCCCATTGGGTCGTTGTTGATCATTATGAACTGAATACGGAGTGGCAGTCTGCGCTTAAAAGCATTGGTTGTCGTTTGCTGGCTCTGGATGACTGGCCGCACAGGGAACATCAGAGTGATCTGTTACTGGATCAGAATCTGGCCGCCGATGCAGAGGCTTATTCAGCCTGGACTGACAACACTTGCCGGATCTTAACCGGCGCCTGTTTCTCTTTGCTGCGCCCGGAATTTATGCGCAAAAAAGTAAACCGTATTTATTCAGAGAATAATCAGCTGAAAATCCTGATTAACCTTGGTGGTGCCGATTTACCGGGTTACAGCGCCGACATCGTTGAGCAATTGATGCCTCTGGCGCAACGCCTGAATCTGCAGCTGGTTGTTCTGGTCAATCAGCGCTCGGTCTCCTATACGCAGATCGCAGAAAAAATAACCACAGGGTATTACCCCTTCGCAGTGCAATTGCAATCTTATTGTCAGGATATGTGTTCGCTCTATGACAGCGTCGATCTGGCGATTGGTGCCGGCGGCAGTTCAACCTGGGAGAGAGCAAGCCGTGGTTTACCAGCAGCGCTGGTTGTCATCGCGGATAATCAGCAGGCAACGGCACAGGCTGCGGTCAGTGCGGGAATGGCAGTCAAAATTGGTGATTTTACCTGTTCAGCAAAGCTCGACCTTTCTGCACTGGCTGACGTTCTGAAAAATCCTCAGCAGTTACAGCATATGAGTCAGTGTGCAGCTGCATTATTTGATGGCTGTGGGCCAGAGCGCATTGTGCGGGAAATGTTGCGTAAAAGCTGCCAGGATTTGCAATTAACAGCAGCACAGCCACAGGATTGCACTCTGTTTTATCAGTGGCAGAAAGAGCCCGGTGCCAGACGCTTTTTCCGTAATCCACAGGTACCGGTCTGGTCTGATCACCGCTCATGGTATCTGAATGTTTTACGCAGCCACGCCGTTATTCTTTATAAAATCATGCTGTGCGGAATGGCGGCGGGTTATATCCGTCTGGATATTCATAATCGCCGGGATGCTGAAATATCGGTACTTGTAACGCGCAGGTTTCAGGGACTTGGTCTGGCTGGAATTGCCCTGAATCTCTGTGCCTCTATGCATTCAGAACACTGTTTATATGCGGCTATAAAAAATGGCAATTATGCATCGCGCCGCAGTTTTCGCCGTGCCGGATTCCGGCCATCAGGAAAAGAAATGTATGTCAGACATCAGTAATAAACCCCGTATTCTGATCAGTGCCGCCGCTTCACCTGCCGCCGCCTCGCTGGTGCAGCATCTGCGCTCAAAGGGCTATTACATTATCGGAATGGATGCCAATGAATATGCTGCGCCTTTGGGGGCGGCTATGTGCGATGATTTTGTACTTTCGCCCATGGCGACAGACAGTGGTTATCTGCCATTTCTGGCAAAGCAGCTTGATCACTGTGATCTTTTCCTGCCGTTTATCGATGAAGAGCTGCTGGCGATTGTCAATGCCGGCGCCGGACGGATTCAGAAGAGCAAAATAATGCTGTCTGCCGATCAGAGCATGAACATTTGTCTGGATAAACTGAATTTTCAGACTTTCTGTGAGAATAATGATTTAGCCATTGCTCCGCGGGCCATTGGTGTTCCGGCGATATATAAGCCACGTAACGGTCGTGGCGGAAAAGGTGTGATGCTGGTTGATGATGAGGCTGTTTTTGCACTTCTTTCTGCAAAAGAGCAGGGTATTCTGCAGCAGCAGCTTAAAGGCGTTGAGTACACTGTTGATTGTCTGTTCGGCAAGGACTCGGCACTGTTGTCTGCGGTTGCCCGTCAGCGTCTTCTGGCAGCCGGTGTATCGACCATTGGCCGCATTGATCAGAATCCACAGGTACTTGAATTAGTGACCGCTGTCAGTAAGAAACTGAATTTCCGTGGGCTGGTGAATATTCAGATTATGCTGACAGATGCAGGACCTAAGCTGATCGAAATTAATCCGCGCTTATCCGGAAGTCTGATGTTTACCATACTGGCCGGCGCTGATTTGGCCGATGCTGCTATCCGTCTCTGGCTGAATGATGAACAACCACCGGCATTTACTCTCTCCGAAAAAACCTTCTGCCGTTACTGGAGTGAGTATGTCTACTGATCTTGCCGATAATATCAGGCAGTTATTTATCCATTTGGAGCCTTATCAGGAATGGTTGTTTGATCTTGATAATACCCTGTACGCGCAGGCGGAGTACGACCATTGCATCTTTACTGCGCTGGAGAACTGGCTCAGGCAGCAGGGAGAGGCGGTTTCCGGACTGGCCAGAAAAATGTCCGCCGAAAAATTACGATTAGGGCCGAGCTACCCGCATCTTTTCGATGACGTTTTCGCCGGTTTTAATCTCAGTCCGGATATTGTCAGCCGGGCGATTGAGTTTTACCGTGATGAGCGACCGGCCTTCGTCAGCAAACATAACCTGATTGCACAGATCAGGGCTAACTTACAGGGGCGGCCTTTGTTTATCGTAACCAACGGACACACGGCACTACAGCAGCATAAAGTGAAGTGTCTTGGTCTGGATTCTCTGGCCAGCAAAGTTGTTTATTGTGATAAACACAGTCCGGAGCAACTGAAGCCTTCCCGCTGGGCCTGGGACAGGCTGCTTGCGGATTACCAGTTCAGCCATCCGCTGTACGTCGGAGATTCTCCGGCAATAGACGGTGGTTTTGCCCGTAATGCGGGCATCGACTATTACCGCTTTGAGTATTCCTATGAACATTAATAATCAGATCATTGGTGCCGACCATCCGCCCTATATCATTGCGGAAATGTCCAATAATCATATGCAGGATATGGATCGTGCCAAAGCCATTATTGACGCGGCGATGAATGCCGGTGCCGATGCGGTAAAAATTCAGACCTATGATGCCGATAGCCTGACCATCGAGTGTGATCTGGATGATTTTATTATTAAAGATCCGCTTTGGGCCGGGCAGAGTTATTATCAGCTTTATAAAAATATTGCTGCGCCAAAATCCTGGACGCAGGAGTTATTCCGTTACGCCCGGAAGCAGGGCGTAACCTTATTCAGCTCACCTTTTGATAAAGAAGCCGTGCGGATTCTTGAAGAGGTTAACTGCCCAGCCTATAAAATTGCCTCATTTGAGGCGCAGGACCCTGAGTTGCTCGGGCATGTCGCCAGAACCGGAAAACCGGTGCTGGTATCGTCCGGGGTCAGCAACTGGAATGAAATTCAGGAAACGCTGCTTTGGCTCAGGCAGGCCGGGGCGCAGGATCTGGTATTTCTGCACTGCATCAGCAGTTACCCGGCCAGCGAAGCGGATATGAATCTGAATGTTCTTAAGCGTCTGGCCACTTTACCGGTTATTACCGGCTTATCTGACCACAGCCTGGGCAATACTGCGGTACTCGGTGCTGTTGCTTTAGGGGCGAGAGTCATTGAAAAGCACTTTACCCTGCAGCGCAGCGATGGTGGCCCGGATGCGGAGTTTTCTCTTGAGCCAGAGGAATTTAAATCGATGGCAGTGCAGGCGCGGGCATTATTTCAGGCGCTGGGCAGCGACCGTATTATTGATGCCCCATCCCGTCAGGGCAATCAGCATTCACGTTCGGTTTATTGTGTTAAAGATATTAAAGCCGGTGAGTATATAAGCGCGGATAATGTGCGCGTCATTCGCCCGGGTTTTGGCCTTAAGCCGAAGCATTTACCTGATGTGATCGGTAAAAAAGCCCGCGCCGATATTGCGCGTGGTACGGCTATGAGCTGGGAGCTTCTGGAATGACTGGAATGAAACGGATACTGATTATCGCCGCCCATGCCGATGATGAAGTGCTGGGTGCCGGAGGAATAATCCATCGCTGGGTCAGGGAAGGTAAAGACGTTGGCTGTTTATTTCTTGCTGATGGTGAGACATCGCGTGCCGGTGGCGAAGAGCGCATCGGCCAGCGGACCTGTGGTGCAGAGGCGGCCGCTGCTGTACTGGGTCATCAGATTCTGGCAACGCTGAACCTTCCCGATAACCGGCTTGACCAGGTTCCTTTGCTGGATATTGTGCAGGCAATTGAACCCCATATTGCCGCTTATGCACCGGATACGGTACTGACCCATTCTGCCGCCGATCTTAATGCTGATCACCGCCGGGCACTGGAGGCAACGCTGACAGCTTGCCGGCCTTTACCCGATCATCCGGTGCGGCGAATTGCCAGCTTCGAGGTGGTGAGCGCAACCGGCTGGAATCCGGCCAGTGCTGCTTTTAATCCCAATTGCTATATCGCGCTGAGTGAGCAGGACTGGAATAAAAAACAGGAAGCTCTGCAATGTTACGATGCGGAAATGCGGGCTTATCCTCATTATCGTTCCTATCAGGCGATCGATGCACTGGCGCAGATGCGCGGAGCCAGTGCGGGGGTTGAGCGGGCAGAGGCATTAACTATTTTACGTTGGCTGGAGAACTGAGTATGACGGATCAAAAAACTATCTGCCCGGTGTGTGCCGGCGAACAGTCAGAAACTCTGTTAACACTGAAAAAATTTCCGGTGTATCAGCATCCGGTTCCGGTCGGTGCAACACTGCAGCCACCTTTTGAGGTCGATATTGAATATGGATTATGCCGTGATTGCGGTCAGGCTTATCAGCGGCATTATGATAAATCTGTGCTGGAAAACCTGTATAAACAGCATTACTACACGCCACGACCAGGCCATATAGGAACAAAATTTACTCAGGATTTTGTCGGCTTTTTCAAGGAATGTGTCGCCGGGCAGGAGCAACGCTTTCAGAGCGTGCTGGAAATCGGTTGTTCTGCTGCAGAGGTGCTGAGTGAGATTCGCACACTGTATCCGCAGATGGAGTATCTGGGCATCGAGCCAAATGATGAAACACGGGAACAAGCCGAGGGGCAGGGGTTCTGCGTTTATAACAGTTTTTTCAACCGCTCATTTGCAGAAGCACTGGGGCGGAAAGTGGATATTATTTACAGCCGCCATGTGATCGAACACGTCTTTGACTTCGATGATTATATCGCTGCAGCATCCATGCTGTTGAATCCCGACGGGGCAATGTTTATTGAAACTCCGGGTCTGGATTGGGCAATCGAACATGAAAGCCGGGCGCCTTTTCATGTTGAACATGTAAGTCTGTTTTGCAAGCATTCGCTGCAGGTTCTGCTGGCCCGGCATGGCTGGTTTATTCAGAAATATCAGGTTTCCGATGTTGGTAACCTGATTGCATTCTGTACCCGTGACCGTGAGCAGGCACTGAGTTTTTCGGTACCAGAGAATATTGGTCATTTTCAGCAGGGTATTGATGCGCAGAAGCAACGGCTGGCTGAGCAGATTTCCGGACGGAAGATTGCAATGTGGGGAGCGGGTGCCGGCGGCCGGGCATTAATGAGTTTTCTGGATTTTGTCCCGGACGTTATTCTTGATGGTAACCCGAATAAATCAGAAAGAATTTTTGCCGGTTATGAACAATGCCGGATTCAGCCGGCCGAAGAATGGATTGCTCAGAATAAAGACGACGCCAGCCAGTGGATTATGGTGGTCGCGTCGTCCTTCTATGATGAAATTGCACAGTCATTACAGGCTTATGGCTGGCATGGCGATGCAACTTATCCTTATCGTTATTAATACTTATGCTGGAATAGTTCAGCTGTGAACCATAGCCCGGTGGCTATGGTTCATATTCCGGACAATCCGGGTCATCAATCGCAGTATGAATCCATGGATCTGAGTCGTTAAATTCTTTGCTGACGACGTTGTGCACATGATCCGGTACGGTATTAATAAAGTGACGGAAATTGGTTTCCCAGCGCTCTATATATTCCGCCATTTTTTCCGGTGAATTCTGCAGTTTAAGGGCAACAGAGGCACCGGCATGCAGGTAATGCCATATGGCTCCGCGGATTAAGAACTGCAGAGCACCATAGCGGCTCAGGCCAAAGGACAGATACTGACCGACGATATGCAGATTCTGATAATGCTGTGTCAGGGTTTTCTGGCCACTGCCCATCATATTCAGAATATCATCGGCGATCTTTCTCAGATTACTTTCCAGTTCATCAGTCCGTTGCTGCAGGAATTCCGGTGAAAAGACAGCTCTTTTTCTGTCTGACATAAGCTGAAGATCGTTTTCCTTTTTCGCTGCCGATGACTCCATCAGCGAACAGAATCGGGATTGCTCCATGTACTCAGCGTTTTCGATTTTTGCACCATTAGCGCAGTTATAAACTTCAATCGTTCTGTTTTTCAGGAAATAACTGATGTCTGATTCAAGCCGGCGTCTGGAGGCGTTATAAATCATGGTTGTCTGCATTGGTAAGCCATCAACCGATTCAATCTCAATCAGATCCTGCTGCTGGTAATTGGTGGATTGCTTCACCAGATCAGAGCGCTGCTCACTGTAATAAATCGAATTCTTGGAGTGGTGTGAACCGGCATTACGGAAACCGTAGTCCGTACCAAACAGGAATACCTGTTGGTGGTTCAGGTGATAGCAGATAGCCAGCGCGGCGTTAGTGCAGGTCGGGGTTGTGCCACGGATCTGGTCGGTTAAGTCTTTGCTCAGCTCGTGAATGGCGGTGGAGTCTTTGGTAAAAAGCATTACCCTGCCAAACATCGGCGGAATTTTCGGCGTTGTCTGCGCCGAGCAGATCAGGGTGATGTCCTGCAGATATTCCGGATCATTAATTTCACTGATCACCCGGAAAGGCTCATAGTGGGATTCAATCTCGATATGGAAATCCGGCTTAATGCCCTGTTTGTATAATGCACGCAGTGCTGTCCCGGCCGAATAGAGCACGGCTTTGCCCTGATATTTGCGGATATCTTCGATGCGGTCATCGAGGGATGGCCCCGAACCTATGATAAAAGCCGGGCAGTTCATGGCTTGTTTATCGGCCAGTGGCAGCAGTTCGTTCCCTGCGCGGAAATTATGCAGGGCGTTATTCATCTGATTGATTTCGTCGTCGTAATAACCCCAGAGCGAGAGATACACTTTCAGATCTTTCTGGATTTTTTTGATGACCTTGCGGTACTTATCCTGATTGCGGTGATTATATAAATAGGTACACAGAGAAAAGCTGGGCGGATGATCAATCAGCTGATTCCAGAGCACCGCATACTGATCGGTGGCCAGCTTAAAGTCACCAATGACCAGCTGGATGGATTTTCCGCGCTCGCTGAATTTCAGGAAAATGGCTTCCCAGTCGATGCAGTACAGAGAGGTGACAAATTCTTCCGGATCGGTTTCGTAAATAATCAGGGCGAGTATTTCCCGCCGGTTGACCAGCTCTTCTATATGGAAACCGGCGCCAATCCCCATGATGGCCACCAGAGCGAGGAAGTCCGGGATCTGGTAATCCTCGCTCTGATCAACCTGTGTGTCCTGGTACAGGCGGGTGATTGAGCGGGAGAAATAGCGTTGTGCCTTAAAGGCGTTCGCGCCATGGGGCCTGAGACCATGGATGGCATTACCCGGAGCGACGATAGTGTTGAACTGTTCGGCCTCTTGCCGGGCGAACGCTCTGGCATCACCGTTATAAAAGTAAGCATTACCGCTGTGAATATCGACCCGGCCATGATCGTCCATATCCAGCGTCAGCTTCCGCAGGGGCGTGTTCTGCGCCAGATTGTAGAGATAGGGGTAGTGCTGCTGCAGGTAAGCGATGTTCTTGTTGAATCTGATTTCGGCAGGGTGCGTCATAAAAGCCTCTCTTTTCATTGAACAAAGCAATATACATGCCTGTGAAGCCCTGGGAGCCATCGTTCCGGGAGTGATGTGTCGCTGTTTTTATTCTGGCTGATTTTTTGTCGTTTTTTTGACATTCAGAATAATTTCCAATGGTTTCAAGCGTTTAAGTGTTCTGTGTTTGTTGGAATTGTGTCGTGATATTGGCGCAAAAAAAATTCTAAAGATCCTGCCGGGTGTGCCGTTAAAAGGTATGACAAAGACAGAGGGAGTGCAGCAACGTTGCTACTACAGCACAGCGCTGGCTCTGTAACGCAGGTACAGGAGAAACACCATGCCTCAAATTATTAATACCAACATTGCCTCTATTAACGCGCAGCGCAATCTGGATAAATCCCAGTCTGCCAACCAACAGGCTCTGCAACGTTTATCTTCTGGTCTGCGTATTAACAGTGCCAAAGATGACGCCGCGGGTCTGGCGATTTCTACCCGTTTCACATCTCAGATCAAAGGTCTGAATGTGGCCGTGCGTAACGCCGGTGACGGTATCGCACTGGCTCAGACGGCTGAAGGTGCGCTGGGTTCTATGAACGACAACCTGCAGCGTATCCGTGAACTGGCGGTACAGTCTGCTAACGCCACCAACTCCGACGTTGACCGTGAAGCTCTTCAGGCTGAGGTTGATCAGCTGGTTGCTGAAATTTCACGTACTGCTGATGAAACCGACTTCAACGGCCGTAAACTGCTGGACGGTTCTTTCAAAGCAACCTTCCAGATCGGTGCTAACGCTGGTCAGACTGTGGACGTATCCATTGCCGAACTGACGGCCAGCAAGCTGGGTTCCAGCAAAGAAAGCGGTATCAGTGCCATCGGTACTGACAACGCGCTGGCTAACGGCGACCTGATCATTAACGGTGTAGCGATTACCGCTTCCCGTGCAGAAGACGATTCTGCTTCCACCAGTGGTGCGGATGCTTCCGCTATCTCCAAAGCGGCTGCAGTAAACCGTCACTCCGCAGAGACCGGTGTGTCTGCGCAGGTGAATGAAAACACTGTTTCCGGTTCTGAAATGACGGCTTCTGCTGCCAGCGGAACCATCAGCCTGAACGGTGTGAACATTGATATTCAAACCTCTAACGATGGCTCTACTACCCGTGCCTCGGTACTGGAAGCGATTAACGCTGTGTCTGATCAGACCGGTGTTGTTGCGGTTGATACCGGCTTCGATAAAGGTGGTGTGCAGCTGGTTGCCGCTGATGGCCGTAACGTTGACATCAACCTGGGCACTCTGAGTGCCGCTCAGACTGGTCTGGCTGCTACCGGCGTGTACGAAGGTGGTTTCACTCTGATCGCCGATGGTGACGTGAAAGAAATCGTGATCGAAGGTGGTAACGGTACCGGTAACGGCGACCTGTCCAATGCTGGTCTGGTTGCAGGTACTTATGAATCAGGTCAGGCCAGTGTGGTCAGCGATGCCCAGACTCAGGATATCTCTGCCGCGAACGCAACCCCTGCCGGTACTTTCGTCAGTGTTGCCAGCGCAGCAGCATCCGGTTTCGATACCACCACTTCTATTGGCTATGAAGTAACCGTTAACGGTGCTACTTCCATCGGTACTATGGCCAGTGGTGGTTTCGTGAACAACCTGGCAGCAGCCATCTCCAATGTGGCCGGTGTGACCGCTTATGAAAGCGTCAAACTGACTGTCACTATGGCAACTACCGCGACAGCCATTGAGCTGGGTACCGGTACCAGTGGTGCGATGATCAGCTTCACTGCGGGTTCAACCGCAACCGTTGCTGCACAGAATGCTGCTGATGCAATCAACGCCCGTGACTTCTCTGCTGAGAATCTGGATGTAAGCGCTACCGTAAACTCTGCCGGTGCACTGGTTCTGGATGTGAAGAACTTCTCCACAACCACAGCAGGCTCTGCGGGTCTGGTGGTATTCGATACTTCAGGCGCGATTGGTAACGTAGCGGTGGGCACTAACGCTGCTGCTGCATTCCAGGCTTCCGGTACTAACAATATTGTACAGGGCTCTCTGGCCTTCCAGTCTGACGACGGTACTAAAGTGACTGTTGCTCTGTCTGATCCGGATGATGCCGGCCAGTTACTGGCATCAGGCACCACCAGTGTGACCACTGCTTATGATGGTGTGAATGGTCTGAAAGACGGTGACCTGACCATTAACGGCGTCAGTATCAAAGCTGCAGAAACCAGCGAAGATAAGGCGAGTGCCGAGTTTGCATCTGACGGTTCCCGTATCCTGTCGTCCAACAAAACCTTGTCCGGTATCGCTGTCGCCGCCGCGATCAATGAAGTATCGGATGAGACTGGTGTGCAGGCGACTGTGAATCCAACCGAAGTTGTTGGTGGTACTGCGGTGACCCAGGCAGAGGCGAATGCCTTCGAGAATGGTGATCAGGCTGGTATCTACATCAACGGTGTGTCTCTTGGTTCGGTAACCCTGCAGACTGATTCCGGCGGTAACATTGATTACGCTAAATCCCGTGCTGATGCGATTGCACTGATCAATCAGAGCGCAGGTCAGACCGGTGTTACTGCAATCGATAACGGTGAGTCTATCTCTCTGACCGCTGCCGATGGCCGCAACATCTCGATCGCGATTGATGATAAGTCTGGTTCTTCATCTTCAATCGGTCGTGTATTCGGTCTGGACTCTGCGGTAGAGGGTATCGGTGAAGCGACCTTTGGTCAGGGTGGTACAAGTACTAAGTCTTCTGTTGAAGCAGATACTTACGAAACTACTTACTCAACCGTGAAACTGACTTCTGCGAAAGAAATTGAAGTCAACGTCGGCAGCAACGGTAATACCGAGCTTGAAGCTCTGGGCTTCAACACCGGTACTTACGGTGGTGGCGAAAACGGTCAGTTCCTGACAGAGATCGATATTTCGACCTTCGAAGGTGCGACTGCTGCGATCACTGCGATCGACAACGCGATTGGTCAGGTGGCCAGCCAGCGTGCCGACCTCGGTGCGATCCAGAACCGTATGAGCTCTACTGTAAGTAACCTGCAGGTGACCTCTGAGAACCTGAACTCCGCGAACTCACGGATTCAGGATGCGGACTTCGCGGCTGAAACCGCCGAGCTGTCCCGTACTCAGGTACTGCAGCAGGCAGGTATCTCGGTTCTGGCTCAGGCGAACGCTGCCGGTCAGCAGGTTCTGTCTCTTCTGGGATAATAGCGGACTGATGGGGAAGGCCAGCCTTCCCCAGGCTGCTTAACCAAGAACCTGAGAGGTGACTTATGAACGAGCTGAAATTGAATGTGGTAGACCATACAGCTGTATCACCCTCAGCTACAGCCGGAAAGAAAGCTTACGCCAAGGCGGCAAGTGATCCGGTTGCAGGTTCCGATAGCGGCAAGTCTTTGCCGGTTGGAACTGAGAAAGTTGCGGAACTGAATAAGGACCAGGTCAGAGAAGCAATTTCCCGTATCAATGAGTATGTACAGCAAACTGAAAGAACACTGGATTTCCAGTTGGACGAAGATAGCGGCAAGACCATTATCCGCGTCTATGACCGGGCGTCATCGGAACTGATCCGACAGATTCCCAGTGAGCTGGCTCTGGAACTGGCGCAGAAATTGAATGATGAAGAACCATCTTTATTGTTCAGCGCACAAGTTTAGGTGATCAGTGTATGGGTTAGGTAAACAACCCTTCAGAAAACCCTGCATTGGCCGATAAAGCCAGTACAGGGTTTTTTGTTTCAGGGCCATCTACGCTTGATACAGACCGGATGGTTCGGTAACACGGGGGAACAGGTATGGCGTCCATAGAATCACTGGGATTAGGGTCTGGAGTTCTGACCACTGATCTGGTGGAAAAAATCATCAGTGCAGAGAAAGAAGCGACCTCGCTGCGTCTGGATAGCCGTCAGCAGCTGGTGGAAGCCAAAATCACCGCCTATGGTGAAATTCAGTCGATGATGGCGAAGGTACAGTCTGCGGCCAACAGCTTATCCAGCCCGAGTCTGGTAAGTTCAACCACGGCGACTTCGTCTGATGAAGATATTCTGACCGCAACAACTTCCAGTCTGTCTGAGCCGGGCACTTATAACGTCGAAGTGCTGAACACGGCTAAATCCCATTCCCTGGCAACACAAACCTACAGCAGCTTTGACGAAATTATTGGCACCGGAAAACTGGTATTCACCTTTGGTGATATCACCTATGGCGCCGGCGGAAATTTTGTCAGCCAGGACCTGAATCCGGATCGTCTCGGCAAAACCATTACCATTGACGACTCCAACCGCACCCTCAGTGGTATCCGCGACGCGATCAATAATGCCGATATGGGTGTAACCGCCAGTATCATCAACGATGGAAGCGGCTATCGTCTGCTGATGACCTCGGAAGAAACTGGGGCTGAAAATGCCATGCGTATTGTCGCGCTGGACGAGTCTGGCGCCATGCTCAGTGGCGGGCTGGGAGCGCTGGCATTTAATGAAAACCAGAACACTGCTGCCAATATGAGCCAGACCAGCCGCGGCGAAGACGCGCAGCTGAATGTTAACGGCCTGACCATTACCCGCAGCAGTAACTCCGTAGATGAAGTGATTAAAGGGGTGACCCTTAATCTTAAAAATGCCGATGTCGGTAAAAACATAAGCGTTACAGTCAGTGCCGATACCGATAAGCTGGCCGAAAGTATTCAGGGCTTTGTCGATGCCTATAACGAGCTGAAAAGCTTTGTCGATGATCTGTCCGGTTATGATGCTGATAAACGACAGGCGGGGCTGTTGCTGGGGGATTCGACAATTCGCAGCATGATGTCGCAGATCCGCGCCATGATCAGTGAGCCCATTGTTGGCTTAACCGGTAAATACCGTTCGCTGACTGAGCTTGGGGTTGATACTAACCGGGATAATGACTACCAGCTGGATTTTAATACCACCAAATTCAAAAAAGCGATGGCCGAAGACCGGGCGTCTATTGTGGGCCTGCTGGCTAAATCCGGTACCACCACCGACAGCCAGATTACCTACGTTAACGACTCTATCAATACCAAGCCAGGCACCTATGACGTCAACATTACTCAGTTAGCGAGTCAGGCTAAATACGTTGGTGGATCACTGTCTTCGCTGGATTTTTCTTCACCGGTTGTGATTGACGAAAGCAACGATAATTTCCGTATTAACGTAAATGGCCAGACAGCCAGTATTGAACTTACCCATGGCAGTTACAGCTCTGGTGAGGATCTGGCTAAGCAATTGGCGCTGCAGATTAACAGCAGTGAAACCCTGTCTAAATATGGGCACAGTGTTTCTGTTGATTACAGTGCCACGGATAAAAATTTTTCCATTACCTCAAACAAATACGGCTCTGAGTCGCAGGTGTATTTTGCGGCTGTCGATCCTAATCTGGCCAACACACTGGGCTTTAATAAGCTCGGTCAGGGGACCTATAAAGGCGTCGAACTGACCACACTGAATGCCGAAGCTTTTAATGGCAAAGGCGCCACGACTCAGATCGGCAATACGTCAGTGTCAGCCAGTACCGGAATCAATTTTTCGGTCAGCAACGCCACCTTTTCTCTTGATGTTGATGGAAATGGTCCGGTAGCAGTGGTGGTTAATCAGAATGCCAATGGCCAGGATCTGAATGGTGACGGGGTATTTGGTGACAGAAAAGATACCCTGCAGGCTATCCAGACTGCCATCGATGCAACCGCTCTGAATGGTCAGGTAACGGCGTCGTTTGATGATAACGGTTATCTGATTTTTGAGACCGTTGCTGAGGGCACTGCACGCAGTATTGAGCTGACAGCTGTTGGCAGTAATACCACGGATGTACAGCTGGGTCTTAATGGTACTCAGGGCGTACAGACTAACGGTAAAGATCCGGGCCTGACCTTTGGCTCACCGGTTGAATTTAATGTACAGGTCGATGGGATCGAAAGTGCTACCAAGGTTTCTGTGCCGGCCGGTACCTATGCGACAGGCGATGCCTTAGCAGCAGAAATTCAGAATCAGTTAAATATTACGCTGGCCGGTGATGCTAATTTTGCCGGTGCGGTTAAAGGTGCGGAAACCGCAACGGCAACCCGTGATATCAGCACCAATATTGATTTTTCCACAACTAATGCCGGCTTTCGTCTGAATGTGTCGGGTGTGGAAAAAGATGTGCTGGTTAACAGCGATTCCGGTGACAATATCGTGGATATTCAGACCGCACTGGATAATGCTTTTGGTGCTGGAGTGGTCAGTGCCAGTCTGGATGGAACCGGGCTGAAATTAACTACGGTAGCAACCGGGCACGAAGAATATATTGAAGTTGTCAGCGACGGCCGCGGCGCGCAAAGCAGCAGCTTTGCTGATATTTCTGCCGGTATTGATTTCAGTGGCGGGCAGAATGCAACCTTCACCCTGACGCTGGATGGCGTCGATATCAATGTGGATGTAAACGGCGATGGCACAACCGGCAGTAATAATGCCGACTCCAATCTGATCGTTATCCAGCAGGCGCTGGATACTGCACTGGCTGCGACCGGGCAATTTGCTGCCGGAGATGTGAAAGCCCGTGTTGATGGCAGTGGCCAGCTGTACTTTGAAACCCAGAGTAAAGACGGTGTTAAAACCGCGGCGACCTTTGGCTCCGGAGCTGCTCTGGAAATTAAAAATCTGGGTGGCACCGCCGTAAGCTCACTGGGTCTTGCGGCTGAAACTGTCAGCAATGGTTATGATGGACTTGGCCTGACCGACACCTCCAGAACCTTTGGCTACGATCTGGATGCAGTGGTTGATTATGTTTACGATCCGGAATCAGATCTTGGCTCCCTGAATATCACCATTGGTGGTCAGGGCACAGCCGTTGGTTTTACCGGACTGGACAGTTCGTCTATTGCTTTCCTCGGTCTGCAGGATGTCAGCCAGTACTCGCCCTCAACGGCTAAAGGCAAAGACGTTGCCGGTACCATTAACGGCATAGAAGCAACGGGTAACGGCCAGTTCCTGCGAGCCGTTGATGGTAATGTGAAAGCCAGTAACGGTTATTACATCGGTAATGAAGCGGCGGACTTTTCGACCCCGGTGAATATCGATGCAACCAATAACACTTTTAAGATCAAGATCGATGGTGTTGAAGCCGAGGTGACATTAAATCAGCCTGCGACTTATAACAGTGGCGCAACGCTGGCGCAGGCATTGCAACAGGCGATTAATGATACCGCGGCATTTAAAGATGAAAGCATTGCCGTCAAAGTGGAATTCACCAGCGATCCGGCATCCTTTGCAAATAATAAATTCGGCATTATTTCAGCTTCAACCGGTGCATCGTCATCTGTTGAAATGACGGATTTCTCCAATGAAGCGGCGGCCATTTTTGGTTTTGTTCGCGGTGCCGGGGATGGTGAGCCGGGTAAAGATCAGGTGGGTACGATCGATGATGCTTCCGGTCTGCGTCTGAAAATTACCGGTGGCAATATCGGCGAGCGCGGTAGCGTTACCTATATCACCGGTTTTGGCGATCAGCTGAAAGATATTATGGACAGTTTCCTTAATGGCCAGAAAAGCGTCATCGGGGTTAAACAGTCGGGGCTGGATGATGAACTGGAAGCGGTGGATAAAGACCGTGACCGGATGGAAGCACGTATTTCTGCGCAGGAAGCCAGACTTAAAGCCCAGTTCCTGTACAACGATTCCATCATTCAGACGCTCAATACCACGCTGGATTATGTGAAGCAGCAGTTTGAAGCAATGAATAACTCCAAGAAATAACCCCTGACCCGGACAGGGACGTCGCGGGCTATACCTGAATGTGAGATATATCGCACATAAGATTAGATTGGCAAATTGCGCCACCCTGGTACAGAATGCCTGAGTACTTAGTTGAACCGGTCACATCGGTTCGGCAGGAGTTCCACTTTTAGGGCAGGGATGTGCCATGTCAGACCATAATAAACAACTCGTAGAGCATTTTATTAATCTGTCCTGGAATACCGGACGTTTCAGTCTGTTGCGTCAGATTGCCACCCCCGATTTTGTTTACCATACGACGTTTGCTGAAGGGTTTAAGAACATTGATTCCTTCGTCGAATACGTCAAACAAATTCGCACTTCCATCGTCGATCTTGATGTCTCCATTGAAGAAATCATGGCGGAAGGTGATCGCGTTATAACGATATCGACATTCAGTGGATCTTTTCAGAAGCCACTGTTTGGTTTTCCCCCAAATAATAAAGTTATTGGCTTCAGTGCGGTGTCTACCTGGGAAATTCGCCGGGGAAGAGTCTGCAGCCAGAATACGCTGGTCGATCTGGCCGGGCTGCAGCGTCAGATGGCTCAGGACTGGGGAAACGGCCCGGTACGGGCAGCCGGATAAAAGCTTTGTGTCGTGATTGTCAGCCAATAAAAAAGAGCGCCCAGGGCGCTCTTTTTTTGCATCTGAATGGCTGTTTTCTCAGCTGGCTACTGCGAACTCGCAGGGTGGCAGGCGGGATGTATGCTCACGGATCATCTGCTTAGCGCTCTGACCGCAGCAGCCGCAGTCGGTACCAACGCCCAGCTTCTGACGGATCTGGGCATAACTGTCGCCTTGCTCGACAGCCTGCTCAATCTGTTGCTGGGTAACGGCTTTGCACAAACATACGTACATGGTAATCAAATCCGGATGCGAATCACTTTGATTTGTAATTTAATCTTAATGCGAAGGATTTGCAATAGCCTTATTAGATATTTCCTATCTACGTCATAAGCAGTAGCAACATCCAGAGCAGCCATGGTTTCAATCACCACCTGTAGCCGCTGTGCTCTTCAGGCCCCGGCTGAGCTGTCTTGCTGCGCGGTCTCAGCCTGAAACACACTCGCATCTGGCTCCTGACTTCTGTAAAATGCTGCCTCTTTTTTGTCGCCAGCGCCCTGAGCGCCGGCCGTACTGACTCCGACCGGCCTGTCTGCCGGATGACAACAGGGTATTACATTGGAAATTAATCCGATCCTCGAAACCATCAAAGACCTGAAAGCGCGCACCGACGTGCTTAGGGGGTATCTTTGACTACGCCAACAAGCTTGAGCGTCTGGAAGAAGTAGAACAGGAACTGTCACAGGGCGACGTCTGGGATAACCCGGAACGTGCGCAGGAGCTGGGCAAAGAACGCTCAGCTCTGGAAAATGTGGTCAAAACCATTGATACCCTGGATACCGGCCTGAGTGACGCCCGTGACCTGCTGGACATGGCTGTTGAGGAAAATGACGAAAACTCGGTAGAAGATATCCGCGCCGAACTTGCTGCCTTGCAGAAAGAACTGGAAGTGCTGGAATTCCGCCGTATGTTCTCCGGCGAACTGGACCCGAACAACTGCTACGTTGAAATCCAGTCCGGCTCCGGCGGCACTGAAGCCCAGGATTGGGCGAATATGATGCTGCGTATGTACCTGCGCTGGATCGAAGCGCATGGCTTCAAAGGCGAGCTGATGGAAGTGTCTGAAGGCGAAGTCGCGGGCATCAAAGGCGCCACTATCCGCGTCGAAGGTGAGTATGCCTACGGCTGGTTACGTACCGAAACCGGTGTACACCGTCTGGTGCGTAAGAGCCCGTTTGACTCAGGCAACCGTCGCCATACGTCATTCTCATCGGTGTTCGTATCTCCGGAAGTGGACGATAACATTGACATCGAGATTAACCCGGCCGACCTGCGTATCGACGTTTACCGCGCCTCCGGTGCCGGTGGTCAGCACGTTAACCGGACAGAATCTGCAGTGCGTATTACTCACTTGCCGACCAATATTGTGACTCAGTGTCAGAACGACCGTTCGCAGCACAAGAACAAAGACCAGGCGATGAAACAGCTGAAAGCCAAGCTGTATGAGCTGGAAATGCAGAAACGTAATGCTGAGGCTCAGGCGCTGGAAGATACCAAGTCGGATATCGGCTGGGGCAGCCAGATCCGTTCTTACGTGCTTGACGATGCCCGTATCAAAGACCTGCGTACCGGGGTTGAAACCCGCAATACCCAGGCGGTACTGGACGGCGACCTTGACCAGTTTATCGAAGCCAGCCTGAAAAAAGGCCTGTAACCACACGCTTCGTATCATCTAATTTTTAGGGTAACACCATGACAGACAACAAAGTGACCGAGCAGCCAGCTCAGGATGAGAACAAACTGATCGCCGAGCGCCGCGCCAAGCTCGAACAGCTGCGCAGCAACTGCAAATCGAATGCTCACCCGAACGATTTCCGTCGTGAACATCTGGCCGGTGAACTGAAAGCCGAACATGGCAGCAAGAGTCAGGAAGAACTGGCCGCTGCCGGTATCCGTGTTGCTGTTGCCGGTCGAGTGATGCGCCGCGGTGGTCCTTTTGTGGGGATTCAGGACAGCACCGGCTCGATCCAGATTTACATGGCCAAAGGCATGCAGAAAGAAAGCGAAGCCTGGCAGGTTCTGGATCTGGGCGACATCGTTGCCGGCTCCGGTACATTACACCTGTCCGGTAAAGGCGAGCTGTATGTCGATATCGACGAGCTCAGCAACTTCCGCATCCTGACCAAGGCACTGCGTCCGCTGCCGGATAAATTCCACGGCCTGGCCGATCAGGAAATGAAATACCGTCAGCGTTATGTTGACCTGATCATTAACGAAGATACCCGTCGTACCTTCCTGATCCGCTCAAAAATTATTGAAGGTATCCGTTACTTCCTGTCGCAGCGCGGCTTTATGGAAGTGGAAACCCCGATGCTGCAAACCATTCCCGGTGGCGCTTCGGCCAAGCCGTTTGAAACTCACCACAATGCACTGGGCATCGATATGTTCCTGCGTATTGCGCCGGAGCTGTACCTGAAACGTCTGGTGGTGGGCGGTTTTGACCGCGTGTTCGAGATTAACCGTAACTTCCGTAACGAAGGTCTGAGCACCCGTCATAATCCTGAATTCACCATGATCGAGTTCTATCAGGCCTATGCCGATTACCGCGACATGATGGATACCACCGAAGCCATGCTGCGCTTCCTGGCGGAAAGCGTACTCGGTACCACCACGCTGGAATACGGTGATGCGACCTACGACTTTGCCCAGCCATTTACCCGTATGAGCATGGTCGATGCCATTCTCAAATATAATCCGGAAATGGACGCGGCTGTTCTGCGCGATGCTGAAAACAACATCGAAATCCTGAAAGAGTATGCCCGCAGCGTGGGTATCCATCTGGGGCCGAAAGAAGCAGGCTGGGGTGCCGGTAAGCTGGTGTGTGAAATTTTTGAAGCCACCGCCGAAGAGAAGCTGGATCAGCCGACCTTTATTACCGAATATCCGTGGGAAGTGTCACCACTGGCGCGTCGCAATGACGACAACCCGTTTGTGACCGACCGCTTTGAATTCTTTGTTGGCGGACGTGAGCTGGCCAATGGCTTCTCCGAGCTTAACGATGCTGAAGATCAGGCTGCCCGTTTCCGTAAGCAGGTTGAAGAAAAAGACGCCGGCGACGATGAAGCGATGCACTACGACGAAGACTACGTACGCGCGCTGGAATACGGTCTGCCACCAACGGCCGGTGAAGGTATTGGTATCGACCGTCTGGTGATGCTGTTTACCAACAGCCACACCATTAAAGACGTTATTCTGTTCCCGCACATGAAGCCTCTGGCGGATTAACACTGAGCAGACGATAACAACAGGCAGCTTCGGCTGCCTGTTTTGTTAGGGCCTGTTGCCACAGACAACCCGGACAGTTAACAGACAGTTTTTAAGGATATTAATCATGGGAAAAGCCGGAGAATTACATCCATCCTGGCAGGCAGTGCTTGGTTCTGAACTGGAGCAGCCTTATATGCATAATCTGCGTGAATTTCTCAAGGCAGAGAAGGCGGCGGGTAAGGTTATCTTCCCTCCGGGTCCACAGATTTTTAATGCATTTAATCACACGCCGTTTCAGCAGGTGCGTGTGGTGATTATTGGCCAGGACCCGTACCACGGTCCGGGGCAGGCCCATGGTTTAAGTTTTTCGGTACAGCCCGGGGTAAAAATTCCACCGTCACTGGTGAATATTTTTAAAGAAATTGAAGGTGATCTGGGGCTGCGTATGAGCGGCAGTGGTGATCTGACACCATGGGCTGATCAGGGCGTTTTATTATTGAATGCAACGCTGACGGTGGAACAGGCCAATGCCGGTTCACATCAGGGTAAGGGCTGGGAGCAGTTTACTGATGCTGCTATCCGTGCGCTGAATGAGCAGCGTGAAGGGCTGGTATTTGTCCTCTGGGGCAGTTATGCGCAGAAAAAAGGTGCCGTGATTGATCCGCAAAAGCACCTGGTGCTGAAGTCGGTGCATCCTTCACCGTTATCTGCGCACCGCGGCTTTTTTGGTAATCGCCAGTTCTCACGTATTAACGATTACCTTATTTCCCGTGGTGAAGCACCGATACAGTGGCAGCTTTAAGCGCAGGAAAATAAAACGCAGGATTTAGGGAGCGCGGCCAGATGGCAGCTCAGGTTCTGCTGTCATCTGGCCGTTTTTATGGTTTACGCGCATAAAACTGATACATACCGGCAAATAACTGCGGATTATTCTGCTCCAGTGTGTGCCATTCTGCGGCGGTAAGCCGGCTGCTGTGTTTACCTGTAAGGCTGAGTAATTCCTGCGATTCAGGGGGCGGCAGCATGCCAATCCATTCCAGTCCGGCACTGGCCAGAAAATCTTCTAATTCCAGTACATCAAACACATGCTCCTGCTCATGAAACAGCAGGTCGCGACAGGCGCTCAGACTGTAAAAGTCCGGTGAGTTATAGATCTCAGTCCAGTCACCTTCAATCGAACTTTGTAATAAAGCTTCACGTACCAGACGCATTTCTGCAGGTTTTCCTGGTTGTTTATTTCCCCAGAGTTTGCGCAATTCACTGATCTGACGGCGTGCAGTTGCGCTGTAAAGGGCAAGCTTAATAACTCCACCGGATTTCAGTTTCTGTGTCAGTGCCTGCAGGCCAGTGACAGGAGAGTGCATATGATGTAAAACGCCGGAACATTCAATTACATCAAAGGTTTCGTGGAGCTTATCAAGCTGCAGAATATCCCCCTGAATAAACTGAATATTACGTTTGTGGCGCTTTTCTGCCTGATATTTCGCATAAGCCAGTGCGCTGTAACTCAGATCCAGTGCGCAGACTTTTACCTGCGTGAAATATTGTGCAAGACGGATTGCATGGCGGCCAGTGCCGCAGCCGGCAACCAGAATATCAAGGGAGCCGCCGTCAGCTTGAGCGAGCAGTCCGTGCTCAGGGAATGCTGCCTGTAAAGCCGCCCGGTAATTACCCGGTTGGCTGTACCCGATGTCTGTCCAGCGGGGATAGGGGTTTTGATTGTACTGCTGTTGCACTTTTCGTGAGGTGTTGTCGGCACTTTCCCCTAACGCCGGAATACTGTTAATAATGCTGTTCAGATTCTGTTGCTCAGTAATCGCCTGACGTATAAGGCTATCCATTACTTTTGGCCACTGCAGTTTTTTACTGCTTAACGCCGGAAAAAATTCGCACTGAATTAATGGTTTATACATTTGCAGCAGCAACAGAGCCGGATAGATGTCATCTGCTGTCAGCTCATCAATACTCAGCATCTTTGTGCACAGTATTTCCAGTTGCTGTACCAGAGCTTCTTCCTGTGAGGTTATATACCAGACAGATTCATTTAATGAGCATTGGTATGCCAATGCTGAGACCAGTGGCAGCAGATCTTTTTTAATAGCAAGGTTGCTGCTGCAGGACAGTAACAAAGACTTTCTCAGAGTCAGCAGCAAGCGCTCAATTAATGGATCGCAAAAATAAAAGCGCGTCAGTGCCTGTAGTAATAGGTTGTCGTTGGCAATGGTTTCCAGTTCAAGCGGGCACCCGGCTTCAGATAAGCGTAATTTATGTTTCAGCAGTGATGTGGTCAGACTGCGTAACTGGCTGTGATCACTATCGGTAAAATCGAAGTAGCGTAACAGATCCTGTTCCAGCTCCTCTGAATAAAAGTCCGCTATAACGTGGGAAGCAGACTCAAATAATTTACTGCGGATCTGCTTGTCGCGTGACTGGGTTTTGATCAGTTCACGGTAATGGCGGAAAGCTTCAACATAATCTCCCTGCAGTAATTTTACGTGGGCGAGGAAATTAGCTGCTTTAGTGGCCACCCGCGATATACGACAGGAGCGGGTGAAATAATCTTCGGCTTTATCGAGCTGATGTTGGTTCAGAGCGATATGGCCAGCGCTGTACAGCAGGCTGGCACTGTCAGGCTTTATGCTCAGGCCGCGATTAACCCAGTACTCTGCAGCGCTGACATGCTGACGCTGCAGTTCGATACGGGCAAGAAGGTTTAATCCGGCAAGGTTGTCAGGCCGCAGCTGCTGTGCTGCTTCAGCCAGAGCACAGGCTTCCTGCAGCAGGTGCTCATCCTGCTGTGCAACAGCATCGCTGTACAGCTTGCTCGCCAGTTCGTACAGGTGGCGGTGTTCCCCTGTACCACTGCGGGCGACGGTCTGTAGTTGTGCGCTAGCCATAATAAAGCCTCGTTAAAAAATGCACTGACAATTTCTCTGTCAGCATAATGTGTGCCATTTTGTAAGTGATTGAATAGTAAGGGGTTTGTCTATTTTTATAGCGGCAACAATGGGTGGCTATGGTTGCCGTCCGGCGAGGCATTGCCGTTTTTATGGAATACTGGAGTGGCTCTGTTGGTGTGTAAGGAATGAAACAGAGGCTAAAGATATTCTCCATGCGGCCGTAACATTGGTAACAGGCTTTTGCGAATTCAGGAGACGTGACATGTATAAGAGCGGTGCTAAGCAATATCAGCAGGTTAATGTGACTTCCGAAGTATTGGATGCAGACCCTCATCGCCTGATTCAATTGCTGATGGAGGCAGCGCTGACGCGTATGTCACAGGCGAAAGGAGCGATTGAGCGTAAAGAGATGGATACCAAAGCCAATCTGCTGGGACGGGTAATGGAAATTATCCAGACTCTGCAGGGCAGTCTGGACCACTCGGCCGGCGGTGAACTGGCGCAGAATCTTGACCGTCTTTATGACTATATGAATCGCCGACTATTGGAAGCCACCAGTCAGAACAACCTGGCGATGATTGATGAAGTGATGAGCCTGTTACTGGAAGTTAAACAGGGCTGGGATGGTATCCGTCAGGAATATCTGCAAAGTCTGAATGGCACAACTGCATCACCTTCTGTTAATTCTGTCAGCGATGTTCGCCTGGAAAGCCATATTTCTGTCTGAAATTTAATCATTTCCCTTCGGAATCCCGGCGCAATTTGTTCACGGTGGACAGATTGTGCCTTGTCTTTTGACGACACCTTCAGCTATAAATGCCCCCAGCGTGAATGCTTAACAACAAATTATTATTTAACGTCAGAAGTTTGACTTGCTTATGGATTGCTACTTAACTTACGTAGTTCCAGTCAATCTTATGACGTTATAAAAAGAAGAATTGACCGATAGTCACATTGGGAAGGAAAGGCTGACCACCATGTGGAGAGAAATTAAAGTACTGCTGGTAGACGATGATGCGCAGCGGCGACACGACATGAAAGTCATTCTTGATTTTCTTGGCGAAGAAGCAATTGTTGCTCAGACCACCGACTGGCGCAGGGAGGTGGAAGGTAAAATCGAAGACAGTACAGAAATCAGCGCCGTCCTTCTTGGTGACAGTAGTTCCATTGCGCTGGAAGATGTAATAGAAGGTTTACTGAGTTGGGATAAAGGCATCCCGATTCTTTTTATGGGCGACAGCTCATTGCCAGACAGTATGCCTGAGCATATTCACCGTGCTTTATTAGCTAATGTGGAGATGCCTCCGAGCTACAACAAATTGCTCGACAGCCTGCATCGCTGCCAGGTATATCGCGAACAATATACGCATAACCGCAGTCGCGGAGAGCGCCGAGAGGTACAGCTGTTCCGCAGTCTGGTAGGCACCAGCCGTCAGGTTCAGCATGTCCGTGAACTGATTATGCAGGTTGCGGATAAAGACGTCAGCGTGATGATTCAGGGTGAATCCGGCACCGGTAAAGAAGTGGTTGCGCGCAATCTGCATTACCATTCCCATCGTCGAAATAAACCTTTTGTGCCGGTTAACTGTGGCGCTATTCCTGCTGAATTGCTGGAAAGTGAACTGTTCGGTCATGAAAAAGGCGCCTTTACCGGAGCCATTAACAGCCGCCCCGGGCGTTTCGAGATGGCTGAAGGCGGTACGCTCTTTCTCGATGAAATCGGCGATATGCCGCTGAATATGCAGGTAAAAATACTGCGTGTTCTGCAGGAGCATACCTTTGAGCGGGTGGGCAGCAATAAAACCATCGAGACAAATGTGCGCATCATTGCGGCTACCCATAAAAACCTCGAACAGATGATTGAAGATGGTACTTTCCGCGAGGATTTGTACTACCGTCTCAATGTATTCCCGATTGATATGCCTTCCCTGCGGGAACGTGTCGAAGATCTGCCGTTATTGCTGAATGAGCTGATTTCCCGCCTGGAAAACGAAAAACGCGGTTCTATCCGCTTTAATTCTGCTGCCATTATGTCTCTGTGCCGTCATGACTGGCACGGTAACGTTCGGGAACTGGCCAATCTGGTGGAGCGGCTGGCGATTCTGCATCCCTATGGCGTGATCGGGGTTAATGAACTGCCGAAGAAATTCCGCCATGTGGATGACAATGATGAAAGCCTGTCGGTGCCGGTTATTGCTGATGTAACCCAGAATGATGGCCGCCTGGCGGGTATCGACTCTCCGGCATTACTGCCGGTTAATGGTCTGGATTTACGTGAATATCTGCAGGATCTTGAGTGTTCATTAATTCAGCAGGCGCTGGATGATGCTAACGGCATCGTTGCCCGCGCCGCTGAGAAATTAAATATCCGGCGTACGACTTTGGTCGAAAAAATGCGCAAGTATAATCTGCAGCGCAAAGAAAAAGATTTCGCCTGAGAGCGTCTTCTTTTTTGATCCGCCCACAGAAACGCCGCGCTTTGCGCGGCGTTTCTTTTTCTCTCTGTATTCCGTTCTGCTTTCCTGTCTGTTTTGTTGACGCTTTCCTTAGGGGTTGGCGCTAGAAAAACGGCACGCTAATTGCTCAACCCCTGTTCAGACTGTTTTTTTGTCGGTTTTTCGACAAACAACTGAGGTGGACATGGCAAATGCAGCATTGAGTCAGGTAAGAGAGCATCTTCCTCCAGCGTCAGGGCATATGGATCAGGCAGAGTTACGCCAGGCCTTTGTGCTGTTCAGTGAAATGTCTCAGCAACTGACGGATTCTTACAGCTTTCTGGAAAATAAAGTTGAGCAGCTCAGTGGTGAATTAGCCAATGTCTCGGCGCAGCGTATGCAGGAGTTGGCGGAAAAAGAACGGCTCGCGCATCGTCTGGAAAGCCTGTTGCAGTTATTGCCAGCCGGCGTTCTGCTATTGGATAAAAACGGCTATGTCCGTCAGAGCAATCCCGCCGCGGACGAGCTGCTGTTAGCCGCTTCCGGAGCCGAGTCTCTGTGTGGTCAGCGCTGGCGCACGTTAATTCAGAAGTGCTTTAAGCCCCGCCGGGATGATGGTCATGAGATTTCTCTGGTTGATGGCCGCCGTGTACACCTGCGTACAGCACCAATGGCCAATGAGCCGGGGCAATTGATTCTGTTAACGGATATGACCGAAACCCGTGCCCTGCAGGCGCAGCTGAGTCAGCATGAACGTTTGTCGGCGATGGGAAAGATGGTGGCATCGCTGGCCCATCAGATCCGTACGCCACTGGCTGCAGCCACGCTGTACGCCGGGCATCTGGCCGGTGAGCAGATCGCCGAAGATACCCGTATCCGCTTTGCCGGAAAGCTGCAGGAGCGTCTGCGTCACCTGGAAAATCAGGTTCGCGACATGCTGATTTTTGCCCGTGGCGAAGCCCCGCTGAATGATGAAGTGACCCTTGAGCAACTGATGCAGGGGGTCTCCGCTGCGATGGAGGTGCCGCTGGCGAATTTTGCTGCGACCTGCCATATCGACAATCAGATTCCGCATGTCCGCATTATCTGCAACCGTGATGCATTAATCAGCTCGCTGATGAACCTTGTGAATAACGCGCTGGAATCCAGCAGCAGTCCTGTGCATCTGGAAATTCTGGTCAGTGCCACCCGCGAAGGCCGTGTCCGTATTCAGGTAATGGATAACGGCCCGGGTATGAGCGCGGAGCAGAAGCAGAAAATTATGGAGCCTTTTTATACCACTAAAGCCAATGGTACAGGTCTTGGCCTGGCTGTCGTTCAGGCAGTTGCCCGTGCCCATCGGGCAGACTTTTTATTAACTGACAGTCCGGCCGGTGGCGTGTCGGCGGAATTAATTTTGCCGGTTTAAGCCGTCAGAACGGAGGAAATGATTATGCGTTTATTGGTAGTGGAAGATGATCCGCGTCTGCGCGAAGCCATTGTTGATACCCTGATGCTGAAAGGCCACGAGGTGTGTGAAGCGCCGAATGGTGTTGAGGCGATTGCCATTGTCCGCAGTCAGAATCTTGACCTGGTCCTGTCGGATATCAATATGCCGGGCATGGATGGACTGGAATTACTGCAGACCATTAAGCAGGAGCATCCCTGGTTGCCGGTGGTACTGATGACGGCCTATGGAGATGTTGGGCAGGCGGTTAAAGCCATGCAGCGCGGGGCCAATGATTATTTAATGAAACCCTTCGAATTACAGGAACTGGATGCTTTGCTGCGTCCGTTTAATAACGATGCGCCGGTGGCCGATGACTCCGAACCGGTATGTGAAGCGCTGGCATCGCAGCAGTTATTCCAGCTGGCGCAGCGGGTTGCGCAGACCGATTCCACAGTATTAATCAGTGGAGAAAGCGGAACCGGTAAAGAAGTTCTGGCACGTTATATTCACCAGCAATCAGACCGTCGTCACCAACCTTTTATTGCCATTAACTGTGCGGCTATTCCGGAAAACATGCTGGAAGCCATGCTGTTTGGTTATGAAAAGGGCGCGTTTACCGGCGCCTATAATGCCATGCCGGGTAAATTCGAGCAGGCAGAAGGTGGCACCTTATTGCTTGATGAAATCACGGAAATGGACCTTGGTCTGCAGGCCAAATTATTACGTGTATTACAGGAACGTCAGGTTGAGCGTCTTGGCGGAAAAAAAGTGCTCGATCTGGATGTGCGTATTGTCGCCACCACCAACCGTGAGCTGGCCGACTACGTTGCCGAAGGAAAATTCCGCGAAGATTTATATTACCGCCTGAGTGTCTTCCCACTGCAGTGGCTGCCACTGCGTGAACGTAAAGACGATATCCTGCCACTTGCCGGACGCTTGCTGGCACACCACGCGCGTAAAATGAAACGACCGGTGCCGCGTCTGATGGCAGATGCCGAACAGAAACTGCTGGCGCATCCATGGCCGGGCAACGTCCGTGAGCTGGATAACACCATGCAGCGTGCACTGATTATGCAAACCGGCCCGCAATTATTCGCCAATGATTTTATTCTGACTCCGGTGCCGAAAAACCGTCAGGAAAATATCAGTGTGGCAACTCCTGTGATGACGGAAGTCATGGTGGATGATGGTGAGCTGGGGAATGATCTGCGCCACCGTGAAGTGGAATTGATTGTGCGTGCTTTAAAAGAAGAGCCAAGCCGTAAAGAAGCAGCCGACCGCCTGGGAATCAGCCCGCGTACTCTGCGTTATAAAATGGCGAAATTGCGTGATGAAGGTGTGGATGTCGAGGCCATGCTGGTTTCCTGATTCTCCTTTGTAAACTGGCAAGGCTATTGCAGTGTCAGTAAAAGGAGTAAGAAAAGTGACTAAAAGCGTCAAATTTCTGAAGTAACAGGCAGACCATCATTGCAGTGCTGAGGGTAAAAACATGGTTGATCGCGTAGATATTAATTCGGTTCTGATGCAGATGCGGCAGGTGAAAAGCCAGCTGCGCAGCCAGAGTGCCAATGCACCGCAGTCAGTCAATCCACAAGCCACTCTGAATCAGGTACGGCAGGCAAAGCTGAGTGAGAATGAAACTGCGGTACGGGGTGACAATACTGTACCGGATTTTCAGAGCATGTTTAAAAATGCCATCGACAGCGTCAATGCCAACCAGAAAGTTGCCGGTGACCTGGCAACCCGTTTTGAGCAGGGTGATCCTTCCGTTGATTTACCGGAAGTGATGATTGCTCTGCAAAAATCCAGCGTCTCTTTTCAGGCTATGACCCAGGTACGTAATAAACTGGTCGAAGCCTATAAAGACGTTATGAATATGCCGGTTTAATTCTGGTACTGACTTATGGATAACGCAGCCGCATCAACGACCGACGATCTGGAAGTTTCTCCGCCGGCAAAGCAGGAAACAGCAGAAGCCGGGCATCCGGTTTTATCAGGTTTTAATCGTCTGTCCATCGTTCGTCAGATCGGTGTTATTGCCGGTATTGCTTTGGTTATCGCATTGGCGATTGCCATTTTAATGTGGTCGCGCGAACCAACCTATAAGCCACTGATCCATCGTCTGCAGGATCACAATGCGCAGGATATTGTCGAAGTTCTGCAGCGTGAAAGTATTCCCTTCGAAATTGATCCCACTACCCAGATATTAATGGTGCAGGCCGGCGATCTGCATGAAGCCAGAATGAAACTGGCCGCCGCCAGCTTAATTGACGATAAAACCGTTGGTCTTGAAGTGCTGGATAAAGACAGCACGCTGGGGACCAGCCAGTTTATTGAAAATGCCCGTTACCGCCGTGGCCTGGAAGGTGAGCTGGCGCGCACTATTGCCAGTGTGAAATCGGTGCGTAATGCCCGTGTACATCTGGCATTGCCCAAACAATCGGTTTTTGTCCGCGACCAGCGCAAGCCACGGGCGTCGGTCTTTATTGAATTATATGCCGGCCGTGATTTATCCCGCGATCAGGTGGAAGCTATTATTAATCTGGTGGCATCCAGTGTCAGCGAAATGGACCGGGCTGATGTGTCGGTGGTTGATCAGCAGGGTAATCTGCTGTCAAAAATAGAAGAGCAGAGCGGCGAAATGCTGGCTCATAAACAGCTCGAATATACCGAAAAAGTTCAGAGTTCTATTACCCAGGCCGTGAATAATATTCTTAAACCGGTATTGGGCAGCGAAAACTATAAGGCAGAAGTCTCGGCCGATGTCGACTTCACCGTACAGGAACAGAGTGAAGAACTGTACAACCCGGACTTAATTGCCCTGCGCAGCGAGCAATTACTCAACGAAGAAAATGCCGATAAAACCAATGGCGGAATTCCGGGAGCATTGTCCAATCAGCCGCCGGCTGCGGCGAATGCACCGGAAGTGGCTAACGGTGGTGCCGGAGGCGCTGGCGCAGGTGTTAACCGCCGCTCGGAATCGACCCGTAATTACGAAATTGACCGCACTCTGAGTTATAAACAACAGCAGATTGGCCGTATCCGCCGTCTGACCGTTGCGGTGGTGGTGAATGATCGCGCCAGTGTGAATGCCGAAGGCGAAACGGTCTATACCCCCTGGACGGATAACGACCTGCAACGCCTGGAAGTACTGGTAAAAGATGCCGTTGGTTTTAATGCCTCCCGTGGCGACAGCGTCAACGTTATCAACTCACCCTTTATGGGCAAAGGCGAGATTGAACTGGGTGATCCGGATTTCTGGACCCAGCCATGGTTCTGGGAAATCATGAAACAAATTCTTGCCGGCCTGTTTATTCTGGTGCTGATCTTTGGTGTGATCAGGCCTACTATCAAGAGTATTGCCAACCGTGGCCGCGACGAAGCTTCGATCCTGCTGGATGAGCTGGAAGACGCTGAAGCCGGTCTGGACGATGACAAAGTAACCCTGGCGGGTATGGATGAATTCCTGCTGCCGGGGGCGTCAGAAAGTTTTGAGCGCCAGCTGGATGCACTGAAAGGGCTGATTGCCGAAGATCCGGCGCGGGTAGCTCAGGTCGTAATCAAGTGGGTGAACGAAGATCATGGCAAATGAGAACACACCAGCGGAAGCTGATGGCGGCCTGACCAAACTCAGCCGGCTGGAACGTGCCGCCGTATTGCTGATGAGTCTGGGTGAAAAAGATGCGGCCGAAATCCTGAAGCATATGGGGCCGAAAGAAGTACAGCGCGTCGGTACCGCGATGGCGACCCTGAATAACATTAATCAGACCCAGGTAGAGGGTGTGGTGGCCGAGTTTCTCGAAGCGGTGAGCGGCCAGACCGGTATGGGGCTGGGCTCTGATAATTACATCCGCAATATGCTGACTCAGGCACTGGGTAATGATAAAGCCGGTGCGCTTATCGACCGCATCCTGCTGGGTGGTAATACCACTGGTCTGGACTCCCTGAAATGGATGGAGCCGCGCCAGGTGGCTGACCTGATCCGTCACGAACACCCGCAGATTCAGGCCATTGTTGTCTCGTATCTGGATGCCGATCAGTCGGCAGAAATCCTCTCCAATTTTGATGAAAAAGTACGTCTCGATATCATCATGCGTGTTGCCGCACTGGAAGCGGTACAGCCAGCAGCGCTGCACGAACTGAACGATATTCTTGAGCGTCAGTTCTCCGGCAAAGCGGGCGCACAGACCACCAGTATTGGTGGTGTCAAAGTGGCGGCCAATATCGTCAACTTCGTCGACAGTACTATGGCCAGTGATCTGCTTGAGCAGATCAAAGAAGTTGATGAAGATCTGGGTATTCAGATTCAGGACCTTATGTTCGTGTTCGACAACCTGGTGGATGTCGACGACCGTGGTATCCAGGCGCTGATGCGCGAAGTCTCTACCGATCTGTTGGTGGTCGCGCTGAAAGGCGCCGATCCGCTGGTACAGGAAAAAATCTTCAAAAATATGTCGAAGCGTGCGGCCGAGCTGCTGCGTGATGACCTTGAGGCTAAAGGGCCGGTCAAAGTCAGCGAAGTGGAAGGCGCACAGAAAGAAATTCTCACCATCGCCCGTCGTCTGGCCGATGCCGGCGAAATCGTGCTGGGCGGTGGCGGTGAGGCCATGATGTAACATGACAGAACTTCATCAGAAGCATCATCTGCCGCCCATTCCTGCGAAAGAAGCCAGGGAGGTAAAACCCTGGCGCCTGCCATTCTGGACCGAGCCTCCGGCCTGGCTGGTGGAGAAAGAAGCCGCTGAGAAAGCAGCGGCAGAACAGTCCTCTGACGAGGGCGATGATATTGCTGATGTCAGCCTGCCGACGGCTGAAGAGCTGGAGAATATCCGCCGCGATGCCTATAACGCGGGTCTTGAGCAGGGGCTGATCGAGGGGCGCCAGCAGGGGCAGCGCGAAGGTTATGACGCCGGACATGCCGAAGGTTATAAAGCAGCTTTTGATCAGGGCCATACCGAAGGCCGGGAAGAAGGGTTCGGCGCCGGTGAAGCCGATGGCAAACGCAAAGGTCAGGCGGATATCAATGCCGTGGTCGGGCGTCTTGAACGGGTTGTGAAACAACTGCAGAGCGGATTGATTGAACGTGACCAGCAATTGCCGGAAGTTCTGGCAGCGTTAGTCGCGGGAATCTGTGAGCGGGTCATCGGTACACAGCTTGCCGATGGCGCCGTGAATATTCACCGCTTTGTGCAGCATGCGCTCGCCGAATTACCGTCAGGTGAGGAAGAGGTCAAAGTGTTTGTTGGTCCGGATGATGCCCGCCATCTGCAGGCCAGTCTGGAAGTCAGCGGTCAGGAATTGCACTACAGCGTTGACGATAAGCTTCCGGCGGGTAATTGCCGTATCGAGAGTGAACACTCACTGGTCGAGTATTCATCGGCCGAATATCTGAATCAGTTGTTGGATAGCGTGCTGCCGCAACTGATGCATCAGGCCGCCAGTTTCCCGGATGAGGATGAGCAGGCCGGGTGGCAGGAGCCCGAATCCGTTGTCAGTGCTGCGGTTATGGATATCGATTCGCCAGCAGATTTTGCGGCTGAACTTGTCCCTGCTGAGTCTGACAATGAAGCTCCGGCACCCGATTCGCTTCCAATAGATAAGGACGAGACGGATAACGTTTGGCCTGAGGGCGACGGACATGAGCCTGAGTGAGCGCTGGCAACATATTCAGTTACCGGATAAACCCTATCAGCCGAAAGTCGCCGGACGGCTTGTCCGGATGGTCGGCCTGACCCTGGAAGCGGTCGGGCTGAGTGTGCGGGTGGGTGACCGCTGTATGGTCGAACGCAAGCAGGCGGAGGATATCGAGGCCGAAGTTGTTGGCTTTGACCGTGAGCGTATTTTTCTGATGCCGATTGAGCAGGTCGATGGCCTGCGTGCCGGAGCACGGGTATGGCCTCTGTCGGTTGCTGCTGATGTTCCGGTGGGTTTTAACCTGCTTGGCCGCGTGCTGGATGGCACAGGGCGGCCACTGGATCAGAAAGGACCGCTGCAGGATGTTGATCAGGGCAACCTGCAGGGCCGCCCGATAAACCCTCTGCACCGCGCCCCGATCCGCGAAACCCTGGATGTAGGCATCCGTGCTATCAACGCCTTGCTGACCGTTGGCCGCGGCCAGCGTATCGGTTTATTTGCCGGTTCCGGCGTCGGTAAAAGCGTGTTGCTCGGTATGATGACGCGCTTTACCCAGGCCGACATTATTGTGGTCGGCCTGATCGGTGAACGTGGCCGTGAGGTAAAAGAATTCATTGACGAAATTCTTGGTGAAGAAGGCCTGAGCCGCTCAGTCGTGGTGGCTTCTCCGGCGGATGATTCGCCATTAATGCGCTTACGTGCCGCGCAGTATTGCACTTCCGTTGCCGAATACTTCCGTGATCAGGGGCAGAACGTTCTGCTGCTGATGGATTCGCTTACCCGCTATGCCCAGGCACAACGTGAGATTGCCCTGGCGGTAGGCGAGCCGCCAGCGACCAAAGGCTATCCACCGTCGGTGTTTAATAAATTACCTAAATTGGTTGAACGCACTGGTAATGGTCAGGAAGGCGGCGGTTCTATTACTGCGTTTTATACCGTACTGAGCGAAGGCGATGATATGCAGGACCCGATCGCCGATGCCAGCCGGGCAATTCTTGACGGCCATATTGTGCTGTCGCGTAAGCTGGCTGAAGAAGGCCATTATCCCGCCATTGATGTTGAAGCATCGGTCAGCCGGGTTATGCCACAGATTGTCAGTGAGCAATGGCTGCGTAAGGCGCAATTGTGTAAACAGCTGATGTCGCATTACCGCCAGAACCAGGATCTGATCAGTGTCGGCGCCTATCAGCCCGGCAGCGACAACCTGCTGGATGTGGCGATTGAACGACTGCCAAAAATCAAAGCGATGCTGCGTCAGAGTCTGCACGAAGGTGCTGACATGGCGTCGAGCGAAAAGCAGCTGAACGATTTATTCCCGTCCCCGCCCCAGGCTAAGTCATGAGAAAGCACCCGCGTGCGCGCCGTTTGCAGGTACTGCTGGATATGGCTGAAAAAGCCGAGCAACAGGCGCTGCAGGAGTGGGGAAAACTGCAACAGAAATTGCAACAGGAAGAGCAGCAACGGGCGCAACTTACGGGTTATGCCAATGAATACCAACAGCAGCTTTCATCCCCCACGGATAAGGCTCTGAGTTCTGGCTTTCTGCATAACACGTTGGGCTTTATTGGCCAGATAGAAGCTGCGCTGCAGACTCAGAATGAGCAGATCAAATTGCTGCAGGAGCGTGTAGCGACGGCCCGTAGTCATTATCTTGAGCATCATGGCAAGGTTAAAGCACTATCCGGATTGATGGACCGGCTGGATCATGAGCACGATCAGCAAGCTGATAAAGAACTGCAGAAGCAGTCTGATGAGTGGGCTAACCGTGCAGCCTTTCAAAATTCCCGCAGCAACCAGAAGTAATTTCATTTAAGCGCATGAATGGCGCGTACTGATACTAAAGTCTGATAATTTTACGATTCCCCTCTCCGTGTTCCTGCAGACCGGTGTTTTTACCTGCGGGTTTATACGAATCATCCTGTCGTACTTGCCCCCAATCAATTCCTGAATCGCGCAACATATAAACGCTGAACGGGTTGTTATTCACAGATTCTCTAGCAGCTTTGTAATCAGCGTCTAATCTTAGTTATCAGACATTAAACAGGGCTTTGCTATGACTGATAACGTCATTATTGACTGCGGAGAACGGCTCAGTATTGAGCAGGTAGAAAAGCTATATGCCAGTGCAGAGCAGGCGCTGGCCACCGCAGGAGATATCAGTCTGGTCGCGGGTCAGGTTCAGTATTGTGACAGTGCCGGCCTGCAGCTGGTTCTGGCTTTGCAAAAAACACTGGAAAAAACCGGCCACAGAATTTACTGGCAAAGTGTCAGTGATTCGGTGCGGGAAATATCCGGTTATCTTGGCCTGACACAAGCATTAAATCTTAGTGAACAAGATTAATCAGCCCGATAACGAGCTATTTTAAACAACAGGAGCTGTAAATATGGCGAGTATTTTAGCTGTCGATGACTCTGCATCCATGCGACAGATGGTGTCTTTCACACTGCGTGGTGCCGGGCATGATGTACAGGAGGCCTGTGATGGCGTTCAGGCCCTTGAATTTGCCGGTCAAAAAAAATACGACCTTGTACTGTCCGATGTGAACATGCCCAACATGAATGGCATCGAATTAGTTAAGGAATTGCGCCAACTGGCCGATTACAAGTTTGTGCCTGTGCTTATGCTGACAACTGAATCTGCAGGCGATGTAAAAGCACAGGGAAAGCAGGCCGGAGCAACAGGGTGGATCGTCAAGCCTTTTAATCCGGAGCAGCTTCTGAGCACGATTAAACGCGTTCTGGGGTAACCGGTATGAGCATCGATCTTTCGCAGTTTCATCAGATATTCTTCGAAGAAAGTTTCGAAGGCCTTGATGTGATGGAGAGCCAGTTACTCGACCTGCAGCCGCAGGAGGTCGATGCAGAAAGTGTGAATACTATTTTCCGTGCTGCCCATTCAATCAAAGGCGGTGCCGGTACCTTTGGTTTTATGCAGGTATCGGAATTTACCCATGTAGTGGAAACCCTGCTGGATGAAATCCGCAGTGGTACCCGCAGTATGCAACGCAACTACATCGATCTGTTTCTGCAATCTGTTGATTGTCTGAGAGCCATGCTTGGCAGTCTGCAATCCGGTTCAGAACCTGATGGTGAGCGTGCGGCGACCTTAAAAGCCAGCTTTGAAGAAATTCTGCAACAATCAGCCGATAGCGATTTCCAGGTGACAGAAGAAAAAACCACTGTTGCTGATGAGGGCTGCAGTAACGGCTGGCGTATAACCTTTCGTCCGGCAGAAGATATTCTGCAAACCGGTAACGAGCCATTCCGCATGTTCCGAGAGCTGCAGGAACTGGTCGGTGCTGACAACCTGACCGTTATCCCGTTAACCGATAACCTTCCGGAATTTACCAGCCTGCATCCTGAAAACTGTTATCTCAGCTGGGTTCTGGAAGTCCGCAGTGATGTGAATCGTGATGATATTGCCGCTGTTTTCGAGTGGGTAGCTGACGATTGTGATATCGATTATCAACCATTAGCTGTTGCTGCTGCTCCTGATATCCCGACTGCTGATACTGCAGTGACAGAGGTGGCTGAGTCTGCAGTCAGCACCGACAGCACCGAGCCGGTTTCTGCTGTTATACCGGATAAAGTTTCAGAAGCACTCAGCGCATCGGCCGCGCAGCAAGCCAAGCCGGCTGCCCGTACAGCAGGAAAATCTAACGAGCCCTCTTCTATCCGGGTATCGATCGATAAAGTCGACAGTCTGATCAATATGGTTGGCGAATTAGTAATTACGCAATCCATGCTTGGCCAGCTTGGGCAGGACTTTGATATGAGTCGTCTTGCCCGCTTGCAGGAAGGACTGACACAGTTAGAACAGAATACCCGCGAGCTGCAGGAAAGCGTGATGAAAATCCGCATGATGCCGATCAGCTTTGCCTTCAGTCGTTTTCCTCGTCTGGTCCGGGATCTGGGAGGACAGCTGGGCAAACAGGTAAATCTGGTCATGCTGGGTGAAAATACCGAGCTGGATAAAACTGTGATGGAGAAAATCGGTGATCCGTTAGTGCACCTGGTGCGTAATTCTCTGGATCATGGTCTGGAAACAACGGAACAGCGTCTGGCTGCAGGTAAGCCGGGTGAGGGAACCATCACTCTGAATGCCTATCATCAGGGCGGCAATATCGTGATCGAAGTTAAAGATGATGGTGCCGGCCTCAATGAAGAACGGATTCTGAATAAAGCCAGACAAAAGGGCCTGGTGCCTGAAACTCAGGAACTCAGCAGCGAAGAAATTCACCAGCTGATTTTTCTTCCCGGATTTTCCACCGCCGATGTGGTCAGTGATATTTCCGGCCGCGGTGTAGGCATGGATGTTGTCCGCCGTAATATTGCCGAACTTAATGGCAGCATCGAAGTTAAATCCAAACGCGGTAAAGGTTCTACTTTTATCATCCGTCTGCCACTGACGCTGGCTATTCTCGATGGACAGTTGGTTAAGGTTAAGGACGAAACCTATATTTTCCCGCTGGTTTCTATTGTCGAATCCATTCAGCTGCAGAAACGCTCACTGAATCATGTAACGGGAAGCCAGTACGTTATGAAATTGCGGGACGAGTACATTCCTATTGTCCGTCTTGACGAGCTGTTTAACCTGCGTGCAAGTGATGATGAATTTGAAAATCCAATGCTGGTTGTGGTTGAAGGGGATAATGAAAAAGTCGGCATCGTTGTTGACGATCTTCTTGGCCAGCAGCAGGTCGTAATTAAAAGTCTGGAACAGAACTATAAACGTGTTACCGGAATATCGGGCGCAACTATTCTTGGTGATGGAACCGTTGCACTCATTATTGATGTTTCAGATGTTGGTAAAAATCTGGACAAATCTGCAAAAGGCCAGTCCCGATCAGATCAGGCTGCATAGGAAATCTTATGGATGCTCTAGCAATTGAAGAAAAAAAAGAACCGGGTAGTTCAGATGATCAGCAATATCTGACATTTATGATGTCTGATGAAGAATATGGGGTCGATATTCTTGCTGTACAGGAAATCCGTGGCTGGGAAGAGTCGACTTTGATACCCAATGCTCCTGATTATATCCGGGGAGTGATTAATCTTCGCGGTACTATTGTTCCCATTATGGACTTGCGTATCCGCTTTGGCCTTAAACGTGTTGAATACAGCCCAGTAACCGTTGTTATTATTCTTAAGGTAGAACGCGAAAATGGTGAGCGGGTAATGGGGATTGTAGTTGATGCAGTCTCTGATGTTTATACCATTGCCGATGCATCCACACGGAAACCGCCGGAACTTACCGAAGATAAAAACTCCGGATTTATTAAGGGGCTGGTTAATGTTAACGAAAAAATGGTCATTCTTCTTGATGTGGATGATCTGCTGAATATTTCTGAAGATAAATATCATTCAGGTTTTACAGATAATCAGAGCCTGTTTAATTAATATCAACAGGCCACCAATAATAATTCTTCATTGTCAGGACTGAGTCCGGGCAGTGCAGAAAAGGAGAGTGAGATGAGTATTTTGAATAATATCTTTAGTTCCGGAAGCTCCGCAAGAGCGCGTGAAATGGAATCAACACTAAAAGCGCTCGATTCCAGTATGGCAAGAATCGAGTTTTCTATGGATGGTGTTATTCTTAATGCTAACAGTAACTTTCTTGATTTGCTCGGATACCGGCTGGATGAAGTTGTTGGTAAACATCACAGGATATTTGTCACTCCGGAGTATCGTGAAAGTGATGAATACCGTGACTTCTGGACTATTTTGAATCAGGGGAAGTTTCACCAGGAAGATTACCTGAGAATCAGGAAAGATGGCAGTGAAGTCTGGATTCAGGCCACTTATAACCCGGTTATGGACGATAGTGGCAAACCATTTAAAGTCGTTAAGTATGCCACTGATATAACCGAGCGTGTTAAGAAAGACCGGGAAAATAAAGTTAATGCAAACATGGCCGGTGCACTGGGGATATGCCAGGCAAATGTTATGTTGGCCGATAACGATATGAAAATAACGTACATTAATCAAAGCCTGAGAGAGATGCTTGAAGAAAGGGAGGAAGAAATCAGAAAGGAACTTCCCGATTTTAATATGAGTTCTCTGGTCGGGACTAATGTTGATGTCTTTCACAAGAAGCCGGGTCATCAGCGTAAGATGATTGCTGCTCTGAATGAGCCTTATAAAACCAATATCAAAGTTTCTGATCTTACGTTTTCATTAACTGCAACTCCCTGGCTGGACGTTTCCGGAAAGCGGATTGGTACAGTTGTCGAATGGTTTGATAAAACTAACGAACTGGCTCATGAAAAACGAGAACGTGATATCAGCAATGCTAATGCCAGGGTTAAGCAGGCTCTTGATGTCGTCACTACCAATGCCATGATTGCAGATAATGATCTTCGCATCGTGTATATGAACCAGGCCGTGAAAGACATGATGAAACACGCGGAGGCAGACCTTCGCCGGGATATTCCCGGCTTTGATGCCAGCCGTCTGGAAGGACAGAATATTGATGTATTCCACAAACGGCCAGAGCACCAGCGCACTATGCTGGCTGCCTTACAGAATACGTATAAAACCCAGATCACTGTTGGTGGCCGCACTTTTGGCCTCATCGCTAACCCCATTTTCAATGATGAAAAAGAACGCATCGGCACAATTGTTGAGTGGAAAGACCGTACTGATGAGGTATCAGCGGAACAGGAAATTGATCGTATTGTAGAAGCTGCAGCTTCCGGTGATTTGTCCCGGCGTATTGATCTGAGCGGCAAAGAAGGGTTCTTCCTGAATCTTGGTCAGGGGCTGAATCGTCTGCTGACCATCGCCGATAGTGTTATCAGCGATACAATCCGTGTATTTGATGCACTTGCACACGGTAATTTAACGCGAAAAATTGACGATGATTATCAGGGCGCATTCGATAAGCTCAAACAGGATGCTAACGCCACGGTTGATCGTCTGACCGATATTATTACGCGTATCCGTGAAGCGGCATCAACGGTCTCAACCGGTGCCAGTGAAATCGCTCAGGGGAATGCCGATCTGAGTAAGCGGACAGAATCGCAGGCATCCAGCCTGGAAGAAACTGCTTCCAGCATGGAAGAGATGACCAGTGCGGTAAAACAAACCAGCGAAAATTCAGTGCATGCCAATGAGCTGGCCAGCTCTGCGAAACAAAAAGCTCAGGTGGGAGGCGACGTTGTAAGCAAGGCCGTGGTTGCAATGGACGAAATTAACGCAGCCAGTAAGAAGATTGCAGACATTATCAGTGTGATTGATGAAATTGCCTTCCAGACTAATCTGCTTGCCTTGAATGCTGCCGTTGAGGCCGCCCGGGCCGGAGAGCAGGGCCGGGGGTTTGCTGTTGTTGCAGGCGAAGTCCGTAATCTGGCTCAGCGCTCAGCCGGAGCTGCCAGAGAGATTAAGGATCTGATTCGTGACAGCGTTGATAAAGTTGATGCAGGTACATCGCTGGTTAACGAATCAGGGAAAACACTGAATGAAATTATCCAGGCTGTGGATCGGGTGTCGGTGATGATTCAGGAAATCAGCACGGCAGCCAGAGAGCAATCGTCCGGTATTGAACAGGTTAACAGTGCTGTTGCACAAATGGACGAAATGACTCAGCAGAATGCCGCATTAGTTGAAGAAGCCTCTGCAGCAGGGGAAGCAATGGCCGAGCAGGCTCAGTCGATGCTGCAGATGATGGAGTTTTTCAGTATCGATGGTCATCAGCGCCAGTCTGCGCCTGTGCTTTCCTCTGTTCCTGCAGCTAAGCCTGCCGCGAAAAGCAGTGGGCACAGCCACGGGCAGAAAAGTACCGGCTTATCGGTGAAGGATGACGACGATGAATGGGCAGAGTTCTGATTTCTACCGATATGACAACTCCAACGGTATCGGCCGATAAAGATAGTGAAGTCCGCGAATTTTTGATGACGGATGAAGATTTTGCACAGATTGCTCATCTGGCAGGAGATCTGACCGGCATCGTTTTGGGGAATCATAAGCGGAATATGGTTTACAGCCGTATCGCCCGTCGTGTCCGGGCGCATGGTTACTCGACCTTCCGTCAGTATCTGGACTATCTTGAAAATAATCTGGAGGCGGAATCCACCGAGTTTATTAATTCACTGACAACCAATCTGACTTCGTTTTTCCGTGAAGGACATCACTTCAGTTTTTTAAAGGATACGCTCTTCCCGCAACTGAGGTTTGCCAATAAAGACCGCAAGCGCCTACGTATATGGTCGGCGGGCTGTTCTATTGGTCAGGAAGCATATTCGATTGCGATTACTCTGCGTCAGGTCGGTTTTCCATCCGATTGGGATGTGAAAATCCTGGCTACGGATCTGGACTCCAGTGTTCTGGATACCGGACGGGCCGGAATTTATCCGGCCTCTCATGTTGAGGGGCTGGAACCGTCAGTAGTGAAGCGTTTCTTTTTGCGCAGCCGTGATGAACGTTCTGTTCAGGTGAAGGATGAACTCCGGGATCTTGTCTATTTTAAACGTCTTAATCTGTTAGAAAGCTGGCCTTTAAAAGGTCCGTTCGATGTGATTTTCTGCCGTAATGTTGTGATCTACTTTAACAAGGATACACAGCGGATTCTGTTTGACCGGTACGCCGACCTTCTGCCTGTCGGAGGACATCTTATGATCGGGCATTCAGAAAACATATCCGGAATAACGGATCGGTTTGAATCGTTGGGAAATACCATATACAGGAAGGTTAAATGAGCATTATCCAGCCTGGACGTCCTGTACAGCCCCCTCCCAGCTCAGGTTTTGAACACGTTAACCGCTACTGGGATAATGTTCATCAGACCTGGGCTGCAAAAATTTTGCCGGGAGAATTTTATGTCTCCACGCATGGGGAAATGATCGTCACCGTACTTGGCTCCTGCATTGCAGCCTGCATTCGTGATCGTGTCCGCGGAATTGGTGGTATGAACCACTTCATGTTGCCGGAGCAGGGCGAGCATTCATCCGATGTCTGGGGTAGCAACCCCTCGACTCATGCCTCACGTTATGGCAACTGGGCAATGGAATATTTGATTAACGAAATTCTGAAACGTGGGGGGCGGCGTGAAAATCTGGAAGTAAAACTGTTTGGTGGCGGGCAGATGATTGCATCGATGAGTGACATTGGGCAGCGTAATATATTGTTTGCTTACAGTTATCTCGCCAATGAAAAAATCACCGTGGCAGCCGCGGATGTCGGTGATGTATTCGCCCGTAAGGTGCTTTATTTCCCCGATACCGGTTCAGTGAAAGTTCGCCGCATTAAACAGTTGCAGAATGATACATTGATTGCTCGTGAAGAGGCGTATCAAAAGGCGGTATCTCAACCAGCAGTATCTGATGCTGGTTCTATTGATCTGTTCTGAGAGGAATTATGAGCGCTAAGATCAGATTGTTAATCATTGATGATTCTGTACTCATCAGAAAAATGCTTAAGGAAGTGTTTGACTCTACCGCTGACATTGAAGTAATCGGTATGGCAGCAGACCCTTTTATTGCCCGGGACAAAATTAAGCAGCTGAATCCGGATGTACTGACACTGGATGTTGAAATGCCACGCATGAATGGCCTGCAGTTCCTGAATAATCTGATGCGGCTGCGGCCAATGCCGGTTGTCATGGTGTCAACGCTGACAGAGGCTGGAGCACCGGCTACATTGGATGCTTTGGAAATGGGAGCGGTTGATTACATCGCCAAACCTCAGGCTCAGAATGAACAAAGTTTTCTGGCTTTTGCTGCAGCGCTGACAGAAAAGGTACGGATGGCCGCTAATGCCAGAGTGCAGCCTCTGAAAAGCACGAAAATGTTGCGGCCTTTACCGGTAGTCGAGGCCTCGGTCAGTTACCGCCGCTGGATTGCTATTGGCTCCTCGACCGGTGGAACAGAAGCAATAAGAGAAGTTCTGAGCCGCTTGCCGGCTCATTGTCCGCCCATTGTGATCACCCAGCACATACCTGCAGTATTCAGTGCTTCACTGGCGATGCGTCTTGATCGTACTCTGGCAATTGAAGTTCGTGAGGCTTGTAACGGTCTTGAGGTCCGACCTGGCCGCGCAATTATTGCCCATGGAGACTATCACCTGCGTTTCCGCCGCGAAGGCCAGAGCTATTATTGTGTGCTGGATGACGGAGAAAAAGTAAACCGGCACCGGCCGTCGGTTGAAGTGATGTTTGATGATCTGGCAGAAAAGCTGGATAGCAAGCATCTGGTTGCAGTGATGTTGACCGGTATGGGCGCAGATGGCGCCAGAGCTATGCAACGATTACATGATGCGGGTGCTTATACGCTGGCTCAGGATGAGGCCAGCAGTGTCGTTTGGGGAATGCCGAAAGCAGCAGTTGATCTTGGAGCGGTTGATAAAATAGCTCCTTTGGGACGGATTGCTGAGCTGATGCTGGAAGCTGCTGTGTGATAGATTGCGGGCAGATGGCAACAATGACAAAAGACATCTTTGTGCTAAACCTATTGAAGGACTGACAGGATAACGACAGAATCAGAAAGTCCTGTAAATTGTAGTTAAGTAAGGTTTGCAGACACTCAGAGAAAACTCTCTTGGTGCACGACCAAAAACGGAATCGTCCCGTTTGGTTGAAGGAATAATTATTATCCGGTGGAGAAGAACAGATGACTGTACAAGCATCTCTCGCAGGGAATGGGCGGGAACTGACGATTAAAGTAGATGGGCGGTTTGATTTCAGTGCGCATCAGGAATTCCGCGATGCCTATGAAAGCATGGCTGCAGATGTTCAGAGCTACGTTGTGGATCTGGGTGGAACCTCTTACCTTGATAGTTCGGCATTGGGAATGTTGCTGCTGCTGAGAGATCACGCCGGTGGCGATGGGGCCGATGTCCGGATTGTTAACTGTAATCAGGATGTCCGGAAAATACTGACCATTTCTAACTTCGAACAGTTGTTCAAGATACAGTAAGCCAATACTGCATGGATGCCATTAAAGTTCTGATTGCGGATGATAATCAGATTGACCGGATGGTGCTGTCACGCATAGTGCGCAATCAGGGCTATCAGGTACTGGAAGCTGAGAATGGTGTAGAGGCTGTTCGTGCTTTCGACCTGCACCGTCCGGATATTATCCTGATGGATGTTATGATGCCGGTGATGGATGGTCGTGAGGCCGCCCGCCGTATCAAAGCTGATGCTGGAGAGGATTTTGTTCCGGTTATCTTTCTGACCTCTCTTACTGATGCGCAAAGCCTTGCAGACTGTCTGGAGTCGGGGGGCGATGACTTTCTCAGTAAGCCTTACAATCACATTATTCTGCAGGCAAAAATAAGCTCATTTTATCGTATGCGTGAGATGCACCGAACCGTGCAGCATCAGCGTGATACGATTGCCAGTAATAATGAACACCTCCTGCATGAACAGCATGTGGCCAAAGCCGTGTTTGATAACGTGGCTCATGCCGGCTGCCTTTCGGCACCTAATATCCGTTATATGTTGTCCCCACTGGCCGTCTTTAATGGCGACGTGTTACTGGCCGCGCGCAAACCTGCGGGAGGCATGCACGTTTTGCTCGGGGACTTTACCGGGCATGGTCTGCCCGCTGCGATTGGTGCTATGCCACTGGCAGAAATATTTTATGGTATGACGGCCAAGGGCTTTGCTCTGCGCGATATTCTGCGGGAAATTAATCTCAAGCTGAAAGGCATTCTTCCTGTTGGTTTTTTCTGCTGTGCTGTCGTTGTTGATCTGAATTTTGACCGTAAATCGGCAAGTGTCTGGATGGGTGGCGTACCGGATTGCTATATGCTGCGCCAGGATGGTGCCAGGGTTGAAAGCCTGAAGTCGACACATCTGCCACTTGGCGTGCTCAATAACGAACAGTTCAGCGATACCCTGACGGAATATCCTATGAGTGATGGCGACCGTCTGTTTTTGTGGTCCGATGGCATCGTTGAAGCCCGTAATCCGGCAGGCGAGATGTTTGGCGAAGAGCGTCTGCAGAATGTCTTCAGCAAGGCCTCAGATCCGCATCACGTATTTGATGATATTCAGCATGCGTTAGCGGAGTTTGTTGCTGACAGTGCCCGTGATGATGACACCACGCTGCTTGAGCTGCGGATGATTGCTGAGCATGAGCTGGAAGATATTGCTCTGCAGCTGGCGTCCGGGCCGTTATCCGGTCCGGTAGACTGGGAGATGTCTTATTATCTTGGGCATGAAACCCTGAGAAACTTTAATCCGTTGCCGCTGATGATTCATATCATGATGGAAGTACCCGGACTACGGGTAATGGGCGGGCAGCTGTATACCGTGATGGCAGAACTGTTTTCCAATGCGTTTGAACATGGCGTACTGGGGCTTAAATCTGAGCTGAAACGCTCATCGGATGGCTTTATGCAGTACTATCAGGAACGCGAAACCCGGCTTGCAGGGCTGAATGAAGGCTATGTCATTATCAGCATGAAACACCAGGGAGACGGACGCAGCGGACGATTAGTCCTGACGGTTGAAGATAGTGGCCCGGGGTTTGATTTCGCCCCTGTTTTTGATGAGCCAAAAGATCCGGCTTCTGCCCAATATTGCGGTCGGGGAATTCCTCTGGTTGATCAAATCTGTGAATCGCTGGAATATAAGGGCAGAGGCAATGTCGTCGAAGCGGTGATACGATGGCCGCAAATATTGGATGGGAGACTATGATGTCACTGGCAGAGCACTTTGACCCCGAGTCACTGGATATGCTCCGGGAAGTTATGGACGATGAATTTTCAGATCTGATGCAGGTCTACATCGACGACTCCCGGCAACGTCTGCCATTGCTGGCACAGGCGCTGCAGCAGCAGGATGCGCAGCAGCTGCGTGAGCTGGCGCACAGCTTTAAAGGTGCCAGCAGTAATATCAGTGCTAATGTTCTGGCGCAGTTATGTTATCAGCTGGAAACGGCAGCCCGGGAGGATAAGCTTGCCGGAGCCGATTTGCTGATTGCGCAGATTGAAGCTGAGTATTACGCCGTAGAAACCTTGCTGCAGGACATGCTGTAGGTTACTGGCTGCAGTGCCTGTTGTGGCCGCTGTGCCAATTATGTCTGATGTACAGCGCTCTTCCGTAACAACCATTCCTTTTTCTTTCCTCTTTTCGGCAATTTGGCCCGTGCTTTGCCTATAGCTACAGGTAAAGCCTTCTGCAGGCCTGAGTAACGGAGATTGGAATGAACGCGACGGGATCAACCTCCAACGCAACAAGTATTCTGCTGTCGCTGGGTATGACCGGCGACAGCGGGCTGTCTGGCCTCGGCGGAGAGGCCGGGGATCAGGGTTTTTCATCCTTACTGTCACAACTAATGCCGGGCGCTGGCGCAGGCCAGAACGCTTTGCTGCTCCCCTCGGCTGATGGCGCACAGACCTTGCCGCCGGAGCAACAAACCTTGCCGCTTATGCTGTCGTCAGCTGCTGTAGACGGTGGCGCAGATGTTAACGATCTGCTGGGACAAATCGGTCTGGGTCTGGAAATGGCTGCTCATACAGATGCCGTCAGGGCTGATGCAGTACCTGCAGCTCAGGTGCTGGCTGGCAGCCTGAAAGCATTATCTGTAACGGACAGTCACCCGGAGGACGATTCTGAAACACCGGATGCCGATGCATCGGCAGCCGCGATGCTGCTGGCGACAAGTGTACCTGTCAGTGATCCGGAAGCCGGAGCGATGAAGCCTGTGCCACAGAGTGAGGGGGCGCCGCAGCCGGGCGCTGTCGCCAGCATGATGGCGCCTGGTCAGACGCAGAAAACAGATCATGCCAGAAAGCCGGCAAGTGAGCCGTTGTCAGGCATCGCTGTAGCGACAACTGTTGATGACACCGCCACGGTCGCGGATGAAGGCGCTGGATTCTTACTGCCGGGCGAAGACCGGCCAGTTGCGCAAAGCCTTCAGGGACAGGGGCTAAGCCTGCAGGGGCAGCAAGGGGCGGTTCAGCCATCACCGAGCAGTGGGAGCACCCTTATTCCGCCAGCCAGTACTGCGGCAATGACTGCTGCAAGTACGGAAGATAACAGCAGCGCCAGTAGTTTTGTCAGTGAAAGTGGAGATACGCTGACGGATACCGAGCTGCAGGCGCAGCGGCTGCACAGTAGCCGTGAGAAGCTTGAGTTTGGCCAGGATCGTCGCGAGTGGGGTGGTGCACTGGGTGCCCGCATTATGACCATGGTGGCCGAAGATGTGCAGAAAGCCAGAATCCAGCTTGATCCACCGGAGCTGGGCAGTCTGGAAATTAAACTGCATGTCAGTCAGGATCAGGCCAGTGTGCAGGTTCAGGCGCAGCATGCTCATGTCAGAGAGGTTCTGGAAGCGAATGCTCACCGGTTGCGCGATGCTCTGGCAGCCCAGGGGATTACGCTGAATGGCTTTGATGTCAGTGAGCGTGGTCAGGGAAATGAGGGCTCTGGTCAGTCCGGCGATGGACAGGGAGCACAGGGCGGTGATGACTGGTTTGCTGAAGACGGTGTTGTGGATGATAAGCCACAGCCACAGGTAAGCAGCAATAATCTTCTGGATACCTTTGCCTGATCTTTCCCCGCCGGTGGCTATCGATGCCCTGGTGGCCCTAAGGCGTGTTTAATCAGTTTTTATACACACTGATAAACACGCCGCTTATTGGCTCAGAATTTTTCAGGCAATGCGCTGAGTGTGTAAACAGTTCAGCGTATTACCCGTGCTGAGCACAATCCTCTTCTATATCGCCGTAATTCCGGCACCTGCGGCAGAACCTTCTAGACTTACAGCAGCTTTCACGGGTTATTGGTCGTGATGCGATGGATTTTTGACGGAAATCTATGGCACAGCTATTGCTAAATTGACATTTACTGGGAGATTTTCCGACATGGCAGCAGAACAAGATCTGAAACTAGATGGTGGCAATACCGCAGCAGAAGCACCTGCCGGGGGCAGTAAAAAGAAGCTGATTCTGATTATTGCCGCTGCCGTCCTGTTGATTGCAGTGGCGGTTGGGGTGACGCTTTTTCTGGTCGGCGGCGATGACAGCAGTACAGATGAAAACAGTGCTGACACGGAAGAAACCGTTGCTGAAGAGCCGTTGCTACCGGCTCAGTATGTGATTCTGAAGCCAGAGTTTGTGGTGAGTTTTCAGGTCGGCTCACGTCAGCGCTACCTGCAGGTCAGTATTGATGTTATGACCCGTAAACCAGCAGTTGTTGATGCGCTGAATTTGCATGAACCGATGATACGTAACGATATTATCCGGGTCATCGGCGAACAGAATTTTGACCGGTTACGGACGGCGGAAGGGCGGGTCGAACTGCAGGAGTTATTGCTGCAGCAGGTTCGTCAGATCGTACAGCGGGAATCGGGTATAGAGGGCGTAGAAGCTCTTTTATTTACCAATTTTGTAATGCAGTAAGGAACACAGAGCGTGCAAGATTTACTGTCGCAAGATGAAATTGATGCGTTATTGCACGGTGTCGACGAAGGCGATATTGAGCCGGAAGATGACATTGATGCTGCAGGGGTCAAAGCCTACGACCTGACCAGCAACGACCGTATTGTACGCGGTCGTATGCCAACGCTGGAAATGATCAACGAACGCTTTGCACGCTATACCCGCATCAGCATGTTTAACTTTTTACGCCGCAGTGCTGATGTTGCATCCGGCGGTGTTCAGATTATGAAATTTGGTGAGTACGTACACACCCTGTACGTACCAACCAGTCTTAATCTGGTAAAAATGCGGCCGTTACGTGGTACTGCATTATTTATTATGGATGCCAAGCTGGTATTTAAACTGGTTGATAACTTTTTTGGCGGTGATGGCCGTCACGCCAAAATTGAAGGACGCGAATTTACACCAACGGAAGTGCGTGTGGTACAGCTGGTTCTGAGCCAGATGTTCAGTGATATGATCGAGGCCTGGGGGCCGGTCATGAAACTGGAATTTGAATATGTCGGCTCCGAAGTAAACCCGGCAATGGCTAATATTGTCAGCCCGAGTGAAGTGGTCGTGGTCAGCACATTTCATATTGAACTGGACGGCGGCGGCGGCGATCTGCACCTGACCATTCCTTATTCCATGATCGAGCCCATCCGCGAAGTGCTGGATGCCGGTGTGCAGAGTGATGTGGACGACGTCGATGAGCGCTGGCTGCAGTCATTACGTGAAGATATTCTGGATGCCCGTGTTCCGATACATGGCACGCTGGTAGACCGCTATATCACACTGCGCGAGGTTGCAGCACTGAAAGCCGGTGATGTTATTCCCGTGGACTTACCAGAAGAATTTATTTTGCAAGCCAATGGCGTACCGATTTTCCGCGGGAAAATGGGTATTTCAGATGAAAATTTAGCGGTCAAAATTATTGATCAGCTGAAAAGCAGACGGCGCTGACAGGAGAGTAATATGAGTGATGACAACGAAAAAGACCTGCCAGAAGAAGAGTCTTCTGAACTTGATGCTGATGCTCTGGCGAATGAAGTCGCGGCCGGTGTTTCCGATGCGGGTGATGATGAAGAAGCACTCGCGGATGAATGGGCGGCAGCGATGGAAGAGGCTGGTGAACTGGATGGGGATGACGGCGCTGATGCCGCTTCCGATATTCGCCAGGTTGAGCTGGATGAACTGCACGATGACAGCAAACCCGGCGATAACAACGGCATTGGCCCTGAACTGGATGTCATTCTGGATATTCCGGTCCGTATTTCAATGGAAGTTGGCGCAACACAGATTCCGATCCGTAATTTATTGCAGCTGAATCAGGGCTCAGTGGTAGAGCTTGACCGTCTGGCGGGGGAGCCTCTGGATGTTATGGTCAACGGCACATTGATCGCTCACGGTGAAGTGGTAATGGTGAACGATAAGTTTGGTATTCGTCTGACCGATGTGGTGAGCCAAAGTGAACGTATTCAGCGCCTGCGTTAAAGCGGGCTTAATGACCCCGGTATTTCTGAGTACAGCGCTTGCGGTTGCTGAACCGGCTTTGCCGGCAGCTCCCGATCCGTTATCGTCAGTTGGTAAGGTCGTCATTTTTTTGCTGCTTATTGTGGGCTTGATTCTGCTTTTGGCCTGGCTGGTCAATAAGACTCAGGGGCAGCGGCTTGGGGGAGGCAATGCAAAACTGAAAATGGTTGCCGTTCTGCCGTTGGGAATGAAAGAAAAGATTGCGGTTGTTCAGGTCGGTAATAAGCAACTGTTGGTGGGGATTACACCGCAACAAATAACCACCCTGGCGGAACTGGATGAGCCATTGACGCTGGATGAGGGCGCTGGCTCTGTCAGTTTTCAGGATCTGCTGAAAAAAGCGATACGCTCATGAAAATAACAGCACTGATCAGAATCCTGTTGGGCAGCAGCCTGCTGATGTTTCCGTTGCTGAGTATGGCGGCTGATCCGCAACCATCTTATCTGGGCATTCCGGCGGTTGTGTATAAATCGACGGATAGTGGTGGCGAATATACGGTCACCATTCAGATTCTGGCGATTATGACCATGCTGTCGGTGTTGCCGTCTCTGCTGATTATGATGACGTCATTCACCCGTATTATCGTCGTAATGGCTATTCTCCGGCAGGCCATTGGTTTGCAGCAAACACCGTCAAATCAGGTGTTGTTAGGGCTGTCTTTGTTTCTGACTATTTTTATTATGATGCCTATCTTCCGGACGATTAATGCGGAAGCCGTACAGCCCTATCTGGCCGAAACGATTACACCACTGGAAGCTGCAGAGCGGGCAATTAAACCATTGCATGAATTTATGCTGATGCAAACCCGGGAAAATGATCTGCAGATGTTTATACGAATCAGTGGTCGCGATGATATTGCCAGCCCGGAAGAAACACCGATCCATATTTTAATTCCTGCATTTATTACCAGTGAGCTGAAAACGGCTTTCCAGATCGGTTTTCTGATATTTATTCCCTTTCTTATTATCGATCTGGTGGTGGCCAGTATTCTGATGGCGATGGGTATGATGATGCTGTCACCCATTATTATCTCTCTGCCATTTAAGATAATGTTGTTTGTACTCATTGATGGCTGGGTCCTGATTATGGGCACCATGGCCAACAGTTTCGGAACGGTTTAGGAGGCGCTATGACACCATCAGAGATTGGGGATTTGTTTACCCATGCGCTTTATCTGGTTCTGGCGATTGTTGTTGCAATCATTGTTCCGAGTCTGATTGTTGGTCTGATCGTCAGTACCTTTCAGGCCGCTACCCAGATCAACGAACAAACCCTGAGCTTCCTGCCGCGCCTGGTCGTTACGCTGCTGGCTATTATTGCTTTTGGTCCCTGGGCGGTGAATGCTGTACTGGATTTCACCAAAGAAATTTACACCAATATTCCCTTTATTATCGGATAACCTGTGCTGGAACTGGATGCGCTGGATGTCAGTCACTGGATAAGTCGTTATGTTTATCCGTTCGCGCGGATTTCCGGACTGTTAATGGTTATGCCGCTGATTGGTACGCGTATGGTATCGCAGCGCGTACGTCTGATTCTGGCGATTACCATCACGCTGGTGGTTGTTCCTGTACTGCCTCCTTTTATCAAAGTCGATGCGCTGTCACTCGCTTCGCTGATTATTATTCTGCAGCAGCTGCTGATTGGGATTCTTCTCGGTTTTGTCGTCGAATTACTGACGCAGGTTTTTGTTATCGCCGGACAACTGATTGCGATGCAAACCGGTCTGGGGATTGCGACGACGGTCGATCCGTCGCAGGGCGCATCGGTGGTTGTTATCAGCCAATGGCTGTTATTTATGATCAGTCTGGTGTTTCTGTCACTGAACGGGCATCTGGTGCTTATCGAAATCCTGATCGACAGTTTTTATACCATGCCGATAGGCTTTGATGGTTGGACGCAGAAAGAACTGGGTTTGGTGGTAACCTGGAGCGGTTGGATGTTTGCGGCGGCGCTGGTCATTGCTTTGCCGGCAATGACAGCCCTGCTGATTGTTAACCTGGCATTTGGCGTTATGACCCGTGCAGCACCACAGCTGAATATTTTTGCACTGGGTTTTCCGGTCACCATGATTGTTGGTTTATTTATTTTATGGCTCAGCATGGGAGAGATGGCACAGAGTTTTCAAGTCTATATGGACACGCTGTTTGAATTCATCAAAAAATTGACGGAGATGTCCTGATATGGCGGAAGATTCCGGTCAGGAAAAAAGTGAAGAGCCCACGGCGCGAAGGTTAGACAAAGCCCGTGAGGAAGGTCAGGCTCCCCGTTCGAAAGAGCTGAATACCACCATGGTTTTGTTATTGGGCGCTCTGGGATTATTGGCTTTTGGTCCCTGGATGGCCGAGCATATTAACCATATTGCCCGCTTCAGTTTTTCTCTCGAACGTGAAGCAGCCTTTGACCAGAGCATTATGTACGCTCATCTTGGCGCGTCATTATGGCAGGCGACACTGGCGCTGACCCCCTGGCTGATACTGGTTCTTCTGGCGGCCTTATTTGGACCGCTCGGTGTTGGCGGCTGGATTTTTTCCACTAAAGCACTGGCCCCCAAGCTTGATCGCCTTAATCCGTTAAGTGGTCTTAAGCGCATGTTCTCTATGAATTCATTGGTCGAGCTGGTGAAATCCTGGGCCAAAGTTCTGGTGGTCGGGCTTATGGCCTGGCTGGTGCTGTCGGCCTATTTTGAAGATGCAATGCTGTTGCAGCATAAAGAAGCTGAGCCGGCGGTGAGTGGCGCCGTTCATATTATTATCTGGAGTGTTATTTTTCTTTGCCTCTCTACCGTGGTTATCGCCATCGCCGACGTTCCCTGGCAGATATACAGTCATACCAAAAAACTGCGTATGACAATGCAGGAAATTAAAGACGAATATAAAGAGAGCGAAGGTCGTCCCGAAGTGAAAGGGCGTATCAGACAGTTGCAACGGGAAGCATCGCAGCGCCGTATGATGGCGGACGTACCGACAGCTGATGTGGTGATTACCAACCCGACACATTTCGCTGTCGCTTTAAAATACGAATCAGACATGATGCGTGCCCCAACCTTAGTAGCTAAAGGCTCTGATCAGGTGGCGATGAAAATCCGTGAAATCGCCAAAGAAAATAACGTGCCGCAGATGCAGGCACCGCCACTGGCACGGGCGCTCTATACCCACGGTAAAATCGGTGAAGAAATTCCCGAAGGTCTGTATGTAGCAGTAGCTCAGGTGCTGGCGTACATTTATCAGATGGATCTGTATATCAAAGGGCGTGGGCCCAGACCCGAACGTAAACCGGATATGCCGATTCCGCGCGACCTCAGGGTTGACCCTGAGCCACAATAATTCCTTTAAAAGCCGGCAATACCGGCTTTTTTTATCGCTATTTTCCTGCCTTTGGAAAAATAGGAAAGGTTTTTGCAATACCCTCTGCCAATGATGTTTTTCTGACGGATGTGGTCATGGCAGTAGCCTCAAAAAATCAGGTAATGGGTCAGCTTAAGGGCGGTATGTCGCTGCTGGCTCAGGGGAATTTAAGCATTCCCGTGATGCTGCTGGTACTGCTGGGCATGATGACGCTGCCGCTGCCGCCGTTCCTGCTGGATACCTTTTTTACATTCAATATTGCTTTATCCATCGTTGTGCTGCTGGTGAGTGTCTACGCCCGCCGGCCGCTGGATTTTGCTATTTTTCCGACCATTCTGCTGGTCGCGACATTACTGCGTCTTGCGCTGAACGTGGCGTCGACACGGGTGGTATTGCTGTACGGTCATGAAGGTGGCGATTCTGCGGGTAAGGTGATCGAGGCTTTTGGTGAAGTGCTGATCGGCGGTAACTATGCCGTGGGTCTGGTGGTTTTTATGATTCTGATGATCATCAACTTTGTGGTGGTCACCAAAGGTGCCGGCCGGGTATCGGAAGTCAGCGCCCGCTTTACCCTGGATGCGATGCCCGGTAAACAGATGGCGATTGATGCTGATCTGAACGCCGGTCTGATCGATGCGGATCAGGCGAAGATCCGTCGTGCGGATGTTGCTGCAGAAGCAGACTTTTATGGTTCGATGGATGGTGCCAGCAAATTCGTAAAAGGTGATGCGGTCGCCGGTATCCTGATTCTGATCATTAACGTTGTCGGTGGTTTTGGCATCGGTATGGCTCAGCATGGCCTGAGCTTCAGTGACGCTGTGTCCGCTTATACCCTGCTGGCGATAGGTGACGGCCTGGTTGCTCAGATTCCGTCGCTGCTGCTGTCAACGGCAACTGCCATTATGGTGACCCGTAATGGTGGTGACGAAGATATGGGGCAGCAGATCTTCGGCCAGATGTTCGCGTCTTCGCGTGCTCTGGCGGTTGCTGCCGGGCTGATGTTTATGATGGGCATCGTGCCTGGTATGCCGCATGGCGTATTTCTTGGCGCCGCCCTGATTGCTGCCAGCGTTGCTTACTTTATTCACTGGCGCAAAGACGGCGGTAAGCTCGGAGATGCGATCGCCCAGCGTATCGGCGCTCAGCCGAAGGCGGCAGAAGCGCTGCCAGCGGGCAGTGGTAACGCATTGGCAGCGCCAAAAGAAAAAGCCGAAGCCGCAATCAAGCAAATGGAAGTCAAAGAACTTGGCTGGGATGACGTCGAGCCGGTTGACCGTGTCGGCCTAGAAGTAGGCTACCGCCTGATTCCTCTGGTTGATAAAAATCAGGGCGGCCAGCTGCTGAACCGGATTAAAGGCGTTCGCCGCAAACTGTCGCAGGAAATGGGCTTCCTGATGCCTTCTGTACATATCCGCGACAACCTTGATCTGCTGCCCAATCAATACCGTATCACTCTGATGGGCGTCACTCTGGCGGAAGCCGAAATTTATCCGGAGCGTGAAATGGCGATTAATCCGGGTCAGGTGTTCGGCAAAATAGACGGTCTGGCTGCCAAAGATCCGGCCTTTGGGCTGGATGCTTTCTGGATTGATGCAACCCAGAAAGACCGGGCGCAGACCCTTGGTTACACCGTTGTGGATGCCAGCACAGTAGTCGCGACCCACCTGAATCAGAAATTACAGCGCCATGCGCATGAGTTGCTGGGTCATGAAGATGTTCAGCAGCTGGTTGATATGCTGGCCAAAGCATCACCGAAACTGGCCGAAGAGCTGGTACCTAATACTTTAAGTATCAGTCAGTTACTGGCGGTTCTGCAGAATCTTTTGCGTGAACATGTACCTATCCGCGATATGCGCTCTATTGCCGAGTCTTTGGCGAATAGTGGCAGTCAGAGTCAAGATACCGCCGCTATGACAGCTTCTGCACGCCTTGCCCTTAGCCGGATGATTGTCCAGAACATCTTTGGTAATGCGGATGAGCTGGTGGTTATGACGCTGGATCCGGGGCTGGAACAGTTGTTGCTTAAAACCCTTCAGCAAAGCGGACAACAGGCCGGACAGTATGGTCTGGTGCTGGAACCGGGAATGGCCGATACCCTGCAACGCTCTCTGGCCGAAGCAGTACAGGCGCAGGAAATGGCAGGCAATCCGGCGGTGCTGCTGGTAACCAGCCAGCTGCGTGCGGCGATGGCCCAGTTTGTACGCAACAGCATCGAGCAACTGCAGGTGCTGGCGTATCAGGAAGTTCCGGACAACAAGAGTATTACCATTGTCGCCAGTATTGGCGGCAAATAGGCCCTTACGAATCATGAGTGCTGACTATGAAAGTTAAACGCTTCACCGCAGCCAATATGCAGCTGGCACTGCGTCTGGTCTCCCAGGAACTGGGAGCGGATGCGGTCATTCTGTCGAGCAAGAAAGTAGCGGACGGATTTGAAGTGGTCGCCGCTCTGGACTATCAGCCGGGCCATGAGCAGGAACGGGCGGAAATCGAACGCCAGCTGCGCCTGCAGCAGGAACTGGAGGAAGCGAAAGCGGCATCCCGTGAACCACAGCCAGCGCTGAAAAAACGTGATGAGCGCTATGAAGAACGTATGGCGTTTGCCGGAAAGAGTGATCTTTCCAGCACAGAATCGCTGTCGGCGGTATTGAGTGGCCTGAAAAATGATGATTTCAGTCGCGCCGCCCCGGCAGGTTCGGGCAAAACCGGCCCGGATAACGGCCGCGACGCCACTGAAGACAGCATGTTGCGTCGCCGCGCGGATCAGGAAGGCGAGTGGTACAACAACGTTATTCAGCAAATGAGCGGAGAATTACGTGAGCTGAAAGACTGGATGGTCAGCCATCAGGGCAGTGCCTGGGATACTCACCGGCCACTGACCTGGCAGCAGTCGCAATTGTGGCAGCGCTGTCAGGATGTCGGGCTGGAGGCGGCCTGGGCGGATCGTGTAGCCAGTCGTATTGATGGCGATGTACCGCTCGAAGACGCCTGGAAAAAAGCATTGAAGCTGATTGCTTCAGACTTGCCGGTAGCCCCGAATGGATTGCTTGATCGCGGTGGTATTTATGCACTGGTTGGCCCGACCGGGGCGGGAAAAACGACCACCATCGGCAAGCTGGCCGCACAGTTTGTGATACGCCACGGAGCGGAATCGGTGGCTTTGATCACCCTCGATAATTACCGCGTAGCGGCGCATGATCAGCTGCGGACCTTTGCCCGCATATTAGGGGTAACCCTGCATGTTGTGCCGGTGAATGGTGATCTGAACAAGGCGCTTGATGGTGTTCGTGACAAAAAACTGGTGTTGGTTGATAGCGCCGGGCTGGCAAGTCAGGATCCACATTTTGCTGCGCAATTGTCTATGCTTAAACAGGCCGGAGCGCGTCTGAAAAAGCTGCTGGTATTACCTCTGACCAGTCAGGGACGTTGCCTGCAGGAAAACTATGAACATTTTAAAGCGGCAGGTTTGGCGGGTTGTGTGTTTACCAAGCTGGATGAGTGTTTCAGTCTTGGGCCTGCCATGAGTGTCTCGGCGCTGACTCAGCTGCCGGTCACCCTGGTGACTGATGGACCGCACATCCCCGATGATGTGCATTATCCGGATGCTGAAAAACTGGTGAAACTGGCGGAGCAGATGGCGCGCATGGCGCGTACCCGCTGGCAGGCCGCCGAAGCCATGAGCTTCGCCACTCAGCATTCCAGTATTCAACACGGAGTATAACGACTAATGGCAAGGCATCCTGTGCAGGTCATCGCGGTCACCGGCGGTAAAGGTGGTGTCGGCAAGAGCAATGTCTCGGTCAATCTGGCTATCGCTCTGGCCGAAATGGGGCGCAGAGTAGTGGTTCTTGACGCGGATCTGGGGTTGGCAAATATCGATATTCTGCTGGGTATCAGCTCTAATAAAACCATTGAAAATGTTCTGGCGGGTGAATGTGATCTGCGTGACGTAATGGTTAAAGGGCCGGGAGGTATCCGCGTAGTGCCGGCATCTTCTGGTACGCAAAAATTATCGCAGCTGAACGCACTTGAACATGCCGGCCTGATTCAGGCCTTCAGTGATATCGGTGATGATATCGATGTGCTGATTATTGATACCGCGGCCGGAATTTCCGACAGTGTGATGAGTTTTGTCCGTGCCGCGCAGGAAGTACTGATGGTGGTCACTGATGAACCAACCTCAATCACCGACGCCTATGCGCAGATCAAACTTCTGAATCGTGACTATGGGCTGTTCCGTTTCCGCATTGTTGCCAACATGGTCCGCACACCACAGGAAGGAAACGCTTTATTTGCCAAACTTACCAAAGTGACAGATCGTTTCCTGGAAGTGGCTATGCAGTATGTTGGCGCTATACCTCAGGACGATGCGCTTAAGCGTGCCGTGCAGCGCCAGAAAGCGGTGATCGATGCCTACCCGCGCTCTAAAGCGGCGACAGCATTCCGTGCACTGGCTAAAAAAGTGGATTCATGGCCACTGCCTTCAACACCCCGGGGGCATCTGGAGTTTTTTGTAGATCGGTTGGTTCAGGAAGCCGGGGCATAACGAGTGTCAGTAGGAAGTTGTCTGGTGTATTCCGACGTACAAAAACACGATTATGAACAGCTGGTACGTGATCATGCGACGCTGGTAAAGCGCATTGCACACCACCTTATTGGCCGTCTGCCTGACAGTGTGCAGCTTGATGACCTTATTCAGGCCGGCATGATTGGCTTGCTGGAAGCCGCGCGTAAATACGATGGTGGCAAAGGTGCCAGCTTCGAAACCTACGCCGGTATCCGCATTCGTGGCGCGATGCTGGACGAGATCCGTAAAGGTGACTGGGCACCACGCTCGGTACACCGTAATTCCCGTCGTATCAGCGATGCTATTAAACAGATTGAAAGTGAAAAAGGCCGTGATGCTGAAGACAGCGAAGTCGCCGGTTTTCTGGGCATCAGTCAGGATGAATACCATGCCATCCTGAAAGACAGCGCCGGCTGCCGGCTGTTCAGTTTTGAAGAAGTTGTTGAAAAGAGCGAGTCAGGCTTCGACGTCTTTGAAGAAGAGTCCCCCAATCCACTGGACGGTATCGAACGTGAATCCTTTCAGCGTCAACTCGCCGACGCTATCCGTCATTTACCCGAAAGGGAACAGCTGGTACTCGCCCTGTACTACGACGAGGAACTGAACCTGAAAGAAATTGGCGCCGTATTGGGTGTCAGCGAATCAAGGGTCAGTCAGCTGCACAGTCAGGCAGCTCATCGTCTGCGTGCCCGCCTTGGCGGCTGGTTGTCCTAACTCCTTCCTGTTATTGAAAAAAATCTTTTCTGAGCGCTTTGTTTCTGGATAAAGCGATAACTGTGTCTACACTAAACCTTAGGAACGACTTGGAATATAGAGAGTCGATTACTGGAGGTCGTTTTGGACAAAAACATGAAAATTCTGATCGTTGATGATTTCTCAACGATGAGACGAATCGTCAAAAATCTGTTGCGTGATCTGGGGTTTACCAATACTCAGGAAGCAGATGACGGCACAACAGCACTTCCCATGTTGCAGAATGGTGATTTCGACTTCTTGGTGACGGACTGGAACATGCCTGGCATGACAGGTCTCGACTTGCTGAAGAAAGTGAGAGCCGATGATCGCCTGAAAAGTCTGCCGGTACTGATGGTGACAGCGGAAGCCAAGCGCGACCAGATTGTTGCCGCTGCTCAGGCAGGGGTTAACGGCTATGTCGTGAAACCTTTTACTGCTGCGGTACTGAAAGAAAAGATCGATAAGATCTTTGAACGTGTCGAAGGTTAACCAGGAAGACAACTTGATGGCCGGGATCAATCTGGATACCGATAACAGCGCTGTCGGCACTGAAATCAAAAACCTAGCAGAAAGCATGCTCAAGCAGCTGGAGCTTGGTGATCTCAGTAAGGCGGTAGCGTTGGTTAATAATCTCAATGAGGTTAGAGACCGCACGTTGTACAACGAAATCGGCAGACTGACCCGTGCCCTGCATGAAGCTATTAAAAATATGCGGGTTGATTCTGTCGGTGCTGCATCGGAAATTGACCATGCAACGGATAAGCTGGCTTACGTGTTGGAAATGACCGATAAGTCGGCCAACCGCACCATGGATCTGGTTGATGCCGGTATGCCGCTGGCAACCGACATTCATGACCGGGCCAAAGCGTTATCTGTTGAGTGGCAACGGTTTTTAAATAAAGAATTAAAGCCGGATGAATTCCGTGCTTTAACCAAAGACATTAATCAGTTTCTGATTGACAGTGCGAGTCAGTCCCAGCGCTTGCAGGGACAGTTATCCGATATCGTACTGGCTCAGGATTTTCAGGATTTAACCGGTCAGGTCATTCACAAAGTGGCTGCGCTGGTAACAGACGTAGAAAGCCGGCTGGTACAGCTTGTTGCCATGGCCGGCAACGTGGATTCGATTACCGGAATTGTTCATGCCGATATGGAATCGGCAGAGAAGCCGACGGAAGGCGCCAATATCGCTGCGGAGGGACCGCAGATTAATAAGTCCAGTGAAGACGTAGTTGCCAGCCAGGATGATGTTGATGACTTACTGTCCAGTCTTGGTTTTTAAAGGAGCTAACGGATGAGTTTCGATGCTGATGAAGAGATTCTCCAGGATTTTTTGGTTGAAGCCGGAGAAATTCTTGAGCTGCTCTCTGAACAACTGGTCGATCTTGAACAACGCCCACATGATAAAGACCTGCTGAATGCTATCTTTCGCGGTTTTCATACCGTTAAAGGTGGGGCTGGATTTCTGCAACTTAATCCTCTGGTGAACTGCTGCCATGCAGCGGAAAACGTCTTCGATACGCTGCGCAACGGCCATCGTACTGTCAATTCAGATCTTATGGATGTGGTACTCCAGGCGTTAGACAGCGTTAATGAAATGTTTGAAAGCGTTCGCTCCGGTGCTGCACCTGAAGAAGCAGATCCGGAACTCATTGAGCGGCTGCATAAACTGGCATTACCTGAATCAGAAGATGAAGTTCAGAGCAGCGATCCGGAACCTGCTGCTACTGACTCTGTCGCAGAGGAGCCTGTCAGCGAGTCCGGCCCTGCAGAAGCAGCGCCCGCAGAAGACAGTGGTGATATTACAGACGATGAATTCGAGCAACTGCTGGATGCTCTGGACGAAGAAAAAGCGAATGCAGCTGCGGCAGAAACAGCAGATGACGATTTCTTTGATATAGGCTCCGACAGCACAGATAACAATAGTGACGAAATTACCGAAGATGAATTTGAGGCACTGCTTGATCAGATTCATGGTAAAGGTAAGCATGCTGGTGCACAGACATCGGGAACTGCAGAGCCAGAAAAAACAGAGGCTGAGCCTGTCGCTGCGTCTGCTAATGCAGCAGGTGGGGATGATCTGATCAGTGATTCGGAGTTTGAAGAATTACTTGATCGTCTGCATGGCAAAGGCAAGCATTCAAATGCCCCGGGAGCCGAGTCAGCACCTGCAGCCTCGGCGGAAAAACCAGAAGCTGCAAAACCTCCGGTCACGCCCGCTGCAGATACCAAGCCAGCTGCAAAAGCAGAGGCTAAGCCTGCGCCAAAAGCAGAAGCAAAACCGGCTGCTGCGAAGGCACCGGCAGCGGTTGAAGAAAGCAAGCGTCAGGATAAAGATGCTGCCGCATCAGAAGCAACGGTACGTGTGGATACCAAACGTCTTGACGACATCATGAATATGGTTGGCGAGTTGGTGCTGGTTCGTAACCGTCTGGTTCGTTTGGGACTGAAAAGTACCGATGAGTCGATGGCTAAGGCGGTCGCTAATCTGGATGTGGTAACCGGTGATTTACAGGCATCCGTCATGAAAACCCGGATGCAGCCAATCAAGAAAGTATTTGGCCGTTTTCCCCGGGTTGTCCGCGATCTTGCCCGCCAACTGAAAAAAGAAATTAATCTGGAATTACGCGGCGAAGAAACGGATCTGGATAAAAACCTGGTCGAAGCTCTGGCCGATCCATTGGTTCACCTTGTGCGAAATGCAGTGGATCATGGTGTGGAAATGCCGGACGTGCGTGAAAAGAATGGTAAACCACGGGTCGGTACTGTTGTTCTTTCTGCAGAGCAGGAAGGGGACCATATTCTGCTGATTATTCAGGACGATGGCGGCGGTATGGATGCCGATGTTCTGCGCCGGAAAGCGGTAGAAAAAGGCGTTATGGATCAGGATGCCGCTGATCGTCTGACCGAAAACGAATGCTTTAACCTGATTTTTGCGCCGGGTTTTTCCACCAAAGAGCAGATATCTGATGTATCCGGCCGTGGTGTCGGTATGGATGTTGTTAAAACAAAAATTTCTCAGCTGAATGGCACTATTAATATTGATTCCCGTCCCGGTGTAGGTACAGGAATCCGGATTAAAGTACCACTGACTCTGGCTATTATGCCGACGTTAATGGTCATGCTGAAAAATCAGGCTTTTGCTTTCCCACTGGTTAGCGTCAACGAAATTTTCCACCTCGATCTGACTAAAACAAATATTGTTGATGGCCAGGAAGTGGTGGTTGTACGCGAAAAACCAATACCGTTATTTCATCTGAAACGCTGGCTTATTAAAGGTGAAGCCTATGCCAAAGCCGATGAAACAGCGCATGTTGTTGTGGTTTCGGTGGGTACGAAACGTGTCGGTTTTGTAGTTGACCAGCTGATTGGCCAGGAAGAGGTTGTTATTAAACCTTTGGGTAAAATGTTGCACGGTACGGCAGGTATGGCGGGAGCAACGATTACAGGTGACGGTCGGATTGCACTTATTCTGGATATACCGAGTATGCTTACCCGCTATGCATCCTCCCGGCATTCCAGTGCAGCATAAAGTCTACAAGGACTAAGGAAGAGTTGATTTCATGAGTATCCGTGTTCTGGTCGTCGATGATTCCGGATTTTTTCGCCGCCGTGTAACTGACATCATTAATGCAGACGGCCGTATGGAAGTTGTCGGGGTCGCATCTAATGGCCTTGAAGCCATTGAGATGAATGAATCTCTGAAGCCTGATGTTATTACCATGGATTATGAAATGCCGGTCATGGATGGCATTACCGCGGTGCGTAATATCATGCAGCGGCGTCCGGTACCTGTTTTGATGTTTTCTTCACTTACGTTCGAAGGCGCACGGGTTACGCTGGATGCTCTGGATGCTGGTGCATTAGATTTTTTGCCCAAGAATTTTGATCAGATTGCTAAAGATGCAGTTCAGATTAAGCGGGCACTGACCGATAAAATTGCTGCCGTTGCGCGCAGCCAGACTAAAGTGACAACGGTTCAGGCTGTCCGGCCTGCGGTGCGCGGGCGTCTGACTCAGACGGAGCTGGTTGTTATCGGCACATCAACCGGCGGACCTGCAGCTCTGCAGACATTGTTTAAAAATATCCCCGGCAGTTTCAAAACACCGATTATTATTGTGCAGCATATGCCGGGATCTTTTACCAAAGCTTTTGCTGAGCGTTTGAATTCTCTCAGTCCCCTGATTGTTAAAGAAGCGGCTGATGGCGATAAAATTGAAGCAGGTCATGTTTATGTTGCTCCTGGTGGTATGCAGCTGATGGTGGATCGGCGTGCCGGCGGTGTTATTCATATCCGGGAAAGCGACGAAAGGGTCAACTACCGCCCGAGCGTTGACATTGCGTTTGCTTCAGCGGCTAAACATTACGGTAATAAAACACTGGCGATTGTCCTTACCGGAATGGGAGCTGACGGTCGTGAAGGTGCCCGCCTGCTGAAGCAAGGTGGGGCAACTGTCTGGGCCCAGGATGAGGAAAGCTGCGTTATTTTTGGCATGCCGCTGGCCGTTATCAAGGAAGGGTTGAGTGACGATATATTACCCCTTAAAGATATCGGACCGAGGCTGGTTGAAGAGGTCGGCTAGTGGATCGCTGGGCGTTAGTCACTGTTTTACTGGCAGTTATTGCAGTATTAACCGGCTTTTCCCTTGAAGGAGGAAACCTCACAGCGTTGTGGAATCCTCCGGCAGCTCTGATTGTTTTTGGTGGCGGTATTCTGGCCACTCTTGCCCAACTTCCCGTAAGCCAATACCGCCCTTTGGGTGAATTGCTGTTTTGGCTGATTGCTCCGCCTCAATACTCCTTTGATGTACTCATCAGTAAGTTAACAGTCAGCGGCAATGCTCTGCGCCGTGATGGCCCTTTGGCTCTGGAAAAAGTAGCAGGGTCAGAAACCGACCCTGTTTTCCGTAAAGCGTTGCTATTACTGGCTGACGGTAATGATGTTGAAGCCATGCAGTCTGCACTCCATCTGGAGCTGAAAAGCCGGGAAGAACGTGATCAGGACTTATTGTCTGTACTGGATAATTTTGCCGGTTATTTACCCACTCTGGGAATTGTCGGCGCGGTACTGGGTTTGATGCAGGTTTTGTCGAGTATCAAACAGCCGGAAGCTCTTGCCGCAGGAATCGCCACCGCTTTTGTGGCAACGTTTTATGGCGTTGCCAGTGCGAATCTTATTGTTATTCCCCTGAGCAGCACGTTGCGTCAGCGTCTGGCTATCCGCAGCCGGTATTATGAAGCATTGATGTTAGGTGTTGTGGCATTAAGAAATGGGGTTAACCCGATGGCGCTGCGTTATCGCATGCAGGGAATTGTGTTGTGAGACGGCATGGTCCTGATCCGCATCGCTGGCTGGTTTCTTATGCCGACTATATGACGCTGCTGTGCGTCTTTTTTATCATGTTGTATGCGGTGCAACTGATTGATGATGAGCAGGGCTCAGCAATCCGCAGCGAGCTTGAAGGTGTCTTTTCTACGGTACTTCCCCCCGAGCCCGTCACTCCGCCAACGCTTTCCACGCCCCTGGAAAAGGGCAATGGATTATTACCTTTATTGGCGGATATCCGTCAGGTTGCTCAATTTATTCCGGAATCGGACGATATAAGAATAGAAGGGGACAAAGACTGGATTACCGTATCGTTGAATGCCGATCTTTTATTTGCCCGTGGTGAAACACGTATCCGTGACGAAGCTTTGCCGCTGATGCAGGCTATTGCCGCTGAACTGAAGGATTTTCCGTTTCCAATCAATGTTCAGGGGCATTCGGACGATACACCGGCAAAAGGCATTACCAACTGGGAAATTTCAGCGTTACGGGCAGCATCGGTGGTACAGAATCTGGTGTTGTATGGCGTAGCACCGCAGCGTATGGCCGCTATGGGGCTTTCGTACTACCACCCGTTGAATACTGAAAATACCGAAGAAGCACGGGCAGAGAATCGTCGTGTTGTGATTTTTATGACGCAAACGAGCGAAGCTGCACCCTGGTCCCGTCCTGCTGCAAAGAATTGACATACTTTTTGCTTAATCAATGTTTTACAGCAAAAAGTACTTTTAGTGACCCTTGCGGGTCATGTGCTCACAGAGAACAGGGTGAAACTAGTGCGGATCTGGTCGATAGCAAATCAAAAGGGTGGGGTTGGCAAAACAACCAGCGTGGTTGCTCTGGGAGGTCTGTTGGCTGAACAGGGAAAACGCGTATTGTTGGTGGACCTTGATCCTCATGGTTCCCTGACGAGTTACTTCCGGCAGAATCCCGATAATCTGGAACGCAGTCTTTATCATCTGTTTTTTGAGCAACGCTACAAAGACAAAGCTTTTATTCAGACCGTCATCAAGCCCACCAGTCTTCCCAATGTATCTTTGCTGCCTGCGACGACATCGTTGGCCACACTTGAACGTCAGGTCAGTGGGCAGGATGGTATGGGATTGGTTCTGGCACGGTCGCTCGCTCAGTTGTGGGATGAATACGATTACGCCTTACTGGATACGCCACCCATTCTTGGCGTGCTGCTGGTCAATGCGCTGGCTGCCTGTCAGCGCCTGGTGATTCCTACCCAGACAGAGCATCTTGCAATGAAAGGTCTGGAAAGAATGATCCATACCCTGAAAATGGTGATGCGCTCGCAGAACCGTAATCTGCCTTTTATGATCGTACCGACGTTATTTGATCGTCGGACGCTTGCCTCTGTGACCACGCTGAAAGAAATGCGCCGTCTGTATCAGGATTCACTGTGGCAGGAGGCAATTCCGGTGGATACCCGTCTGCGTGATGCCAGTCATGAAGGTGTGTTTCCACATCAGATGGATGAGCAGGGCCGTGGGGTGCGGGCATATCGTCACCTGTTGAGTGAACTGGATGTGGCGGACCCGGGTCGTGGCTAGTTATATTCCACCGTTACCGGCCAATGTCAGCCATCCGCTGGACGACTATTTTGATCATCTGCTGGCTGCTGATGGCGAAGTAGCAGATCAGGGAGTGAACTGGGATGACTTACTGCGTTCTGCCGTCAGTCCTCATCATCTGCAGGAAGCATTGGCCAGCAGCACGTTACAAAGTGGCTATGCCCCTGTGCTCTTACGTCCGTTAGGTGAGGGAGGTAAAGCAGCTCAGCGCACCCAGCTGCTGACTGCACTGGGGTTGATACGCCATTTACCGGAATCATCGCTGCGTCGCTGTATGTTAGCGGCGTGTCTGCCCGTTGCTGCGGAGACCGTGCTTAATGGCTGATGCTAACTCTAAGACAGATCTGGTAAATCAGGTCGACTTTGTCTTGCAGGACTATCTTGATCAGCTTCTGGTTAGTGCCACAGAAGTGACTCCTGTTACTTCTGTTAAATCCGGATCTGCCAGTCTTCAGGTGACTGAACCTGTTGCAGAAACGCCTTCTGTCGCCATCAGCGAAGAGCTGCCTTCTTCGCCAGCAGAGGTAAAGACAGCGTCACGCACGGTGAGTCCTGCGCGTGCCGCCTTTGCTGAGGTTATACCGCAGCAGCCAATGCCGGCATTTACTATCGAAACGGATGTCGAAACTCCGTCAGATATCCAGGATGAGAGCAGTAGCAGGGCTCATGACGTCAATGAATTGACTAACGAGGCAATGCAAACGCTCTCATTAAACTGGCAATCCAGCCAGGGTATTGATTGTCTTATTTTTAAAGTCGCTGGTCTTAAGCTCGCCATTCCGTTGCCACTGCTTGGCGGTGTGCATAACGTAACAGACAAGGTGACGCCGCTGTTTGGCCAGGCCAGCTGGTCGCTGGGCGTCTGGCAGGGCGATAAGGCCAAGCTTACTATCATCGACAGCGCTCAACTGATCATGCCTGAGAGGCGTATCAGTCTTAATGACGACGGCTACAGCTTTTTTATTCAGCTGGACCGCTCGCCCTGGGCGCTGGCGTGTCAGGAAATCTGCGATACCGTAACCTTGGTACATGATTCCATTAAATGGCGTGGGGATGGCAGTAAGCGCCCGTGGCTTGCAGGAACGGTGATCTCTGAAATGTGTGCTTTACTGGATGTACCGGGGTTATTAAAACTGCTGGAAGAAAATCGCCGGGTTGCGCGTCAGGCGTAAAGCCCTCCGGTATTTCAGCGTTGCAATATCCTTTCTGTTCAATGGATTACAGCTTTTAGCCCCGGAAAAAATTCCCTGTTTTAACTGGTACACTTTGTGCTCTGTTCTATAGTTAAGAAAGGTTCGTCATGTTTTTTGACACAGTCAGGCATCGGCCTTTCTTAGCGAGGATGTTTTATGTCAGCGATTGCCGGAAATAAAGGTGCGGAAGATCCCGTCTTACAATGGGTAACCTTCCGTCTGGAAAACGAGACGTACGGAATCAATGTGATGCAGGTGCAGGAAGTCTTGCGTTACAGCGAGATTGCACCGGTTCCAGGTGCTCCCCCGTATGTACTTGGCATTATTAACCTGCGTGGCAACGTTGTAACGGTGATCGATACCCGACTCCGTTTTGGCCTGCCAACAGCTGACACCACTGATCAGACGCGTATCGTTATTATCGAAGCGGAAGGTCAGGTGGTTGGTATCCTCGTCGATGCGGTGGCTGAAGTGGTGTATCTGCGTCAGTCAGAAATTGAAACCACCCCGAACGTCGGCAATGAGGAAAGCGCCAAATTCATCCAGGGGGTTTGTCATAAAAATGATGAACTGCTTATTCTGGTGGATCTGGAGAAACTGATGACCGACGAGGAGTGGACAGAAATCCAGGGTTTATAGGAGTCTGTCATGGCGTCTCTGTCACTGATGCACTGGTTATTGATAGGTAATATGGGTTTGCTGTTATTGGTCGGCGCTTTTATGTGGTCGCTTAAACGGCAGCAAAATCAGGATGCCAGCCGGCTGGATCAGGCGGTTGGCAGCTTACAACAGGCACATCAGGCGATGAGCAAAAGCACCATTGGTATGGGACGAAAGCTCAAACAAATGGATGGACGCCTGCAGCAGGCTGAACGCAAGGTAGTTTTGCCTACAACAGACGAGGCTACCTTTTTGCAGGCATCACGCCTGGTTGGACTCGGAGCAACAGCCAGCGATCTGGTTGACAGTTGTGGCGTCGCGCGGGGAGAAGCGGAGCTGATTGTTTCGCTGAAACGGCAGACAGCGCATTAAAATACTGATTGATTGAAAAAACAGGCCCTGAGCCTGTTTTTTTATGCCTCCGGTGCCGGTCGTATTGAACAGGCTGTGATGGTTCAGCCAATACAGCGCAGGGATCTTCTGTGTGAAGTAACAAGCCTGTCTGCAGGTAACTCTTTATAACAAAACAATCCATCTCCGATCCCTCCCTCTTCCTATACTTGGTTTAAGTATGTTGTCAGGAGTTGGGCTATGAAACCTTCACTGCACCTCATGATTATCGGATTATTTACTTTGCTGGGTTTGTTGCCTGCTGCAGAACTGCCAGCACAGAACAATCATATGCAGGATGCTCACGCCAGCCTGATCCGTAATGCTACTTTTATGGAGAAAACGCCGGAATTTACCGACCTTTATATTATCCAGACGTCAGATAAAGGCCGGCAAATTGTTATCTACTGCAATTCAGCTTATTGCTACAAACGCAATGGACATATGATGACGGTTTAAACACCGCTGACAAACAGGGCAACGGTGCAGCCAATGCCCGCCGTCCAGACCAGGGAGCGCAGGGTTGCATGATTGCTGAGGTATAACACGCCATACAGCACCCGGATCGCGATAAAAGCCATAGCCAGCATATCAATCCGTTCCTGATTACCACCGCTCAGGTGAGCAATAATTACCGCTGCGGCAAATGCCGGAAATGCTTCAAAGCTGTTGAGTTGCACCCAGTGTGCGCGTTTGCGATAACCTTCCTGCTTCTCCAGAAACTCGCGTGGCGAGTAATTGTTGTAACGACGTCCGCCAGCTTTGGCCAGCCCGGTAAATACATAAGGCAATAAAGCGGCGATCAGGACGCACCAATATCCGATAGTCATAGTCTTTCCTGTATTCAGATGAAATAGAGAGCTTGTAAAAGCTGCGCTGCATTTTTAGCTTGTTAGCGGAGGTTGCACGAGGTTGGAGTGTGCCGAAATAGCGTCAGCATTATCTGCTCAGGGGGGGCGCAGTGAAAATGGCGGTACTGAGTACCGCCATAACGTGATCAGGAGTACGGAATGCCCAGTTTGCGATAGATAAATCCCATCAGCCATGCAGGGCCAATCAGCAGAAACTGAATGTCTTTAAAGAATGACGGCTTTTTCCCTTCAATGTAGTGCCCAATAAACTGAAGAATCCACAATACAACAAAGCTGCCAGCGCAGATGGCCCAGAGTGGTGCCAGATTCAGTTGCTCAAACCAGGCAATAAGAGCATAGGTTGCAATGGTAAAAGCGGTCAGGCCGACCGACAGGCTGAATGACATCCGTACATAAAACCCCACTACAACAATGGCTGACAGGGTGGCCCAGTTCAGGTAGGGTACTTGCGTGAAGGTTGCCGGTACCGGTATTTCCCACAGCAACCCCATGATGACAATAAAAATAAGCGGGACACAGATCCAATGAATCAGTTTGTTCAGCGGGTTCTGGTGGCTGGCACCATACTCTTCAAACCATTGATCGGCTGTTTTTTTATTCATAGCGGAGTTCTCTTTGTTTTATTGTTATCGGTTGTCAGATGCTCATAATGTAGCGCAAATGCCGGTATTAAAAATTGTCCCCGCAGGACACCGGGTTTAACCGCAGAAGTCAGTTAATGAATACACCATACAATAACGCGGAAAAAACAGTATCTGTTCTCTGGATAAAAGCCTTACTGCAGGGCGCGGAACAGCAGGGGATTGCTGCTGCCCCGTTGCTGCAGGCGGCCGGCATCAGCCATGAGTTACTGAATACTTCCTACGCCCGGGTATCTCTGCAACAAACCTTAAAAATATGGCGCGCAGCGGAAGCGTTGTGTCCGGCCGAAGATTTTGGTTTGCTGATGGGAGAACTGGTTAAACCGGCACATTTTCAGCTGTTTGCCCTGACACTGATGCACAGTCCGGATCTTGGTTCAGCGTTCGAAAAGTCTGTCCGTTACACCCGGCTTCTGAGTGATGGCGGGCGTTATTTTCTGCAACTCAATGAGCAGGAAGCTGCGATTTGCTACGAACCTCAGGCCGATAATTTCAGCCGCCATCAGGTAGATGCCGTTCTGGTTTTATTACGCAGTTTTGCCAGTTGGCTGGCCTGTAAACCGGTTGCTCTGCAGCGTGCAGAGTTTATGCATAAACAGCCGGAAAATCTGGATAATTACCAACGTATCTTTGCCGCCCCCTTGCAGTTTGAGGCATCGCGGAACGCCTTGGTATTTGCGCCGGAAATTATGGCAGAACCCCTGGCATTAGGTGATGAAAAGCTGGCGGCAATGCATGAGCAGATGCTGGAAGAGCAGTTGGCCTTGCTGCAACAACCCGATACTGCCGGGCTGGTCCAGCACTTTCTGCGTAACAGCACGGATTTATCGGTTGATCGTGATCAGCTGGCCCAGCGTCTGCATATGAGCGGCCGGACTCTGCAGCGTAAATTGCAGGAGGATCAGACAAGCTTTCAGCAGTTGTTGGATGCAGAACGTCAGCGGCGGGCTCTGATTCTGTTAACCACAACCAGTCTGCCTCTGACTCAGATCAGCGAGCAACTGGGCTTTTCAGAAAGCAGCACCTTTACGCGGGCTTTTAAACGCTGGGAAGGCGTGGCACCGCTGGAGTACCGCCAGCAGTATAAATCCTCCACCTCCTAAAACCGCCATTCGATGCCGCTGAAAAAGCGGTAACTGAGCAGGTTAATATCTTCAATACGCAGGCTGTCGTCATCACGGCGGCTGACAAACAGGAAGTTCTGGCTTTCGGCGGACAGGCTGTTCTGCCAGTGCAGATTGGGCGTAATGCGCACTCGCCATACACTGCCGAGCAGTAGTTTCAGGCTGATAAAATCATTGGCCAGCGCTGATTCATCCAGTAATGCCGCGTTACCGTCGTCATATACCTGACCGTGCCCGAGACTGAATGCCCAGATCCCCCGCAAGCCAGGCAGTAATGGCTGGTGTTTAATGTTCAGTTGCCAGTAATCAAACTGTGCTGGTATTAAGGTCTCAAGGTTAGTGTTCTGCAGATGGACACTGAGTGGTTGCCATTGTTGTATGTGTTCCAGCCCGGTTGAGCTTATCGGGCTGCCGCTGCGGCGGGTATCCAGCTCCAGTCCCCACTGTTTTGTCGTACTGTTCAGCAACAGAGTCTGTCCCTGCTGGTAGGACTGAGCAGAAATGATCAGTGGTTGCTGCAGCTGGTGTAATTGCTGCAGTTTTTGCTGCTGTGCGCTGAAGGCGACCGTCATCATATCGATCCGGTACAGGGGAAGGCTGATGCGCCAGTCGCTGAATTCGCTATAGCCTTTGCTGCGTGACATTTCAGTGCGCAGACCCTGAGTCCATTCCAGTTGTGGCAGCGCTGGCAGCCAGTGTCGCCCATGCTGGGCTGGTTGTGGCAGAAGGTGGCATTCGACAGCGGCATACTGATCCCCCTCATCCTGCAGGGCAGGAATTCCGGCATAAGGCGCATGCACAAAACCGCCGGAGCAGCCGGCATAATGGCCGGCCCCGGCGAGGGCCGGTGCGGCAGAAAGAATACTGCTGATCAGCAGAAAAAATTCAGGGATTTTCATACAGCCTGTATCGGCCGCCCGGGACAGGAATTGAGGCTTTTTCAGGCGTCAGAGCGTTTTCAGAATATTAATCACATCATCATGATGGGTTTTGGTTTTGACCTTAGCCATCACATGCCGGAGTTTCCCGGTGGCATCAATAATAAAGGTTACGCGGTGGATGCCCATAAACTCTTTGCCCATAAATTTTTTCAGGCCCCAGACGCCATATTGTTCAGCAATGCTGTGGTCTTCATCCGACAGCAGATCAAAATTCAGATCGTATTTATCGATGAATTTCTGCAGGCGTGAAGGAGCATCCGGGCTGATGCCGAGTACTACAGTATTCAGTGCTTCGTATTCGCTGCGTGTGTCGCGGATGCCGCAGGCCTGAACGGTGCAGCCGGGGGTCATGGCTTTCGGGTAAAAGTACAGTACAACGTTTTTGCCTTTCAGTGCACTCAGCGTAACGTTATTACCGTTTTGATCAGGGGTGGTAAAGTCGGGAGCAGATTGCTCCAGTGGGGGGAAATTCAGACTCATGTTTATGCCTCGGTGCAAAAGCACCAAGGCTACCGCAGCGGCCTGATAAATCAAGCCACGTTGATTTCACTTCAACAATTAATACTGCGTTCGGACAGGTACTTTTCCAGTGTTTCACGGGCTTTATTGCCGGCCGGGCTGTTACGAAAAATAAACTCATGGGTTTTATTTTGCAGTACCAGCAGAACGTCAGAGCAGAAATCCCCTTCGTGTTCTTTACGCACTTTGCGCATCCGGGCTTCAACCAGAGTGTCCAGGTTGATGTAAAAATCGCCGGGCATCTCTTCCAGATGATCGCCGGCATTCATGCGTACCATTGCAACATTGGGGGTAATACAGATGTAAGCCATCGCTGAACTCCTTGACCTTGCGTATTGTTATAACTGCCACCTGATAGTAGGGGAGGCGTGCGGCAAAAATGTTGATTCAGCGCAGGACAGGGAGGTTTTACAGCTTAATTTTGATATTGCTTTTAGGAATGCAGCAGCAGGGCAGAATATCGCCCTCGTTAAGCCAGGCCATAGGCTCTTCTGCGTAGTGGACATCGCCCTCCAGCAGCTGCACACGACAACTGCCACAGTAACCTTCGCGGCACTGATAATGTACGGCAACGTCCTGAGCTTCGAGTGACTCCAGCAGGGTGGCTGCATGCTGGAAGTGAACTTCACGGCCATCGTCCAGCAATACATTGAACAGTGGCTTTTGCATGCCATCGAATTCGATCTGCGGGCTGGTTTCCGGTTGCTCCGGATTGCTTTCCGGCAGAAACAGCTCAGCCTGAAGCGGAGCAGCTTGCTCAGCTTCAGGTTGCAGGGCTTCGAGTTCGAAATTGCTGTCGGGCTGATTGTCCCCGGTCAGTTCGAAATCGTTGTCCGGGGTGTCAGGCAGTTTTTTCAAAGCAGCAGACATCAGAGGTCAAAATCACCCAGATCGGCGGTATCCACTTCACTGTCGATGGCGCCTACCAGATAAGAGCTGATTTCAGCTTCCTGCGGTGCTACCTGAACGTTATCGCTGTTCAGCCAGGCGTTAATCCAAGGCAGCGGGTTGTTGCGCGGCGGGAAAACAGGATCAAAACCCAGAGCAGCAATACGCTGATTGGTGATGTACTCAACGTACTGACACAAAATGTCTTTGTTCAGACCGATCATGGAACCGTCTTTGAACAGATATTCGGCCCACTCTTTTTCCTGCTGTGCGGCTTCGCTGAAAATGCGTACAACGTCATCGCGGCATTCTTCGGCGATGATGGCAAATTCCGGATCGTCTTTACCGCGCGCCATGATCTGCAGGATATGCTGTGTGCCGGTCAGGTGCAGAGCTTCGTCACGGGCAATCAGCTTGATGATCTTGGCGTTACCTTCCATTTTTGCGCGCTCGGCGAAGGCAAAAGAGCAGGCAAAGCTGACGTAAAAGCGAATCGCTTCGAGCACGTTCACCGACACCATCATCAGGTACATGCGGCGTTTCAGTTCGTGCAGAGTGATTTCGATGGTTTCGCCGTTTACCTGATGCGTGCCTTCACCCAGCTGGATGTAGTAATTGCTCAGATTGATAAAACTGTCGTAGTACTCGGTAACCGAGATAGCACGGCGGGTGATGTGCTCATTACGGGTGATATCGTCAAAAATCTGCGCCGGATTAGGCACGATATTACGCACGATATGAGTGTACGAACGGCTGTGAATGGTTTCGCTGAATGACCAGGTCTCAATCCAGGTTTCCAGCTCCGGCAGAGAAACAACCGGCAACAGGGCGATGTTCGGTGAACGGCCCTGAACGGAATCCAGCAGCGTCTGATACTTCAGGTTGCTGACGAAAATATGCTTCTCGTGTTCTGGCAGATCAAGGAAATCCTTGCGGTCGTTGGTCAGGTCGACCTCTTCCGGACGCCAGAAGAAAGACAGTTGTTTTTCGATCAGATTTTCAAAAATCTTGTGTTTTTGCTGATCGTAGCGCGCCACGTTGACCTGTTCGCCAAAGAACATGGGCTGGGAAAAGGTATCAAATTCGTTGCGGTTAAATGTGGTATAGGCCATACGGGGTTCTTTCTCAAAGCAGCCACCGAGAGGTGGCTGCGACAGGTCTGAAATAATTAAATCTTACACGCGCCGCCTGCGCAGTCATCGTCTTCTTCGATCACAGCGTCTTTCTGCGGATCTTCCATACCATCGCGGGTGTTATGGTAATAGAGCGTCTTAAGGCCGTTTTTGTACGCGGTCAGCAGGTCTTTCAGCAGCTGCTGCATCGGTACCTTGCCACCGTCAAAACGTGACGGGTCGTAGTTTGTGTTAGCGGAGATCGCCTGGTCGACGAATTTCTGCATGATACCGACCAGCTGCAGATAGCCATTGTTGTTCGGAATCTGCCATAACAACTCGTAGTTTTTCTTCAGGCGTTCAAACTCAGGAACAACCTGCTTGAGGATACCATCTTTGCTCTGCTTCACGCTGATATATCCGCGCGGCGGTTCAATACCGTTGGTCGCGTTGCTGATCTGCGAGGATGTTTCAGATGGCATCAGGGCAGACAGCGTGGAGTTACGCAGGCCGTGGGCCAGAATATCTTTGCGCAGGGCTTCCCAGTCGTACTGCAGCGGTTCTTCACAGAACTTGTCGACTTCTTTCTTGTAGCTGTCGATCGGCAGGATACCCTGGGCATAGGTGGTGTCGCTGAATGCTTCGCAGGCACCCTGTTCTTTGGCCAGATTGTTGGATGCTTTCAGCAACCAGTACTGCATGGCTTCAAAAGCGCGGTGGGTCAGGCCGTTGGCACTGCCGTCGGAATATTTCACACCGTTTTTCGCCAGATAGTAGGCATAGTTGATCACGCCCACACCCAGGGTGCGGCGGCTCAGGCTGGCGCGTTTGGCGGCCGGAACCGGGTAGTCCTGATAGCTCAGCAGGCTGTCGAGGGCACGCACGATCAGATCAGCCAGTTCTTCCAGCTCATCCAGATTGTTCAGTGTGCCGAGGTTAAATGCGGCCAGAGTACAGAGCGCGATTTCACCGGAATCATCGTTCACGTCTTTCAGCGGCTTGGTTGGCAGCGCAATTTCCAGACACAGGTTGGACTGACGCACCGGAGCCAGTTTCGGATTGAACGGGCTGTGGGTATTACAGTGGTCAACGTTCTGAATGTAGATACGGCCGGTGCTGGCGCGTTCCTGCATCATGCTGGAGAACAGGTCGACCGCTTTCAGTGTTTTCTTACGGATACCGTCCTGCTGCTCGTATTTAACATAGAGCTGCTCAAACAGCTCCTGATCTTCGAAGAAGGCGTCATACAGGCCCGGAACATCGGATGGTGAGAACAGCGTGATATTACCGTTCTTGATCAGACGCTCGTACATCAGCTTGTTGATCTGTACGCCGTAGTCGAGGTGACGTACACGGTTTTCTTCAACACCGCGGTTGTTTTTCAGAACCAGCAGGTTTTCAACTTCGTAGTGCCAGATCGGGTAGAACAGGGTAGCTGCGCCACCGCGCACACCGCCCTGTGAGCAGGATTTAACGGCGGTCTGGAAGTGTTTGTAGAACGGGATACAACCGGTGTGGAAAGCTTCACCACCGCGGATCGGGCTACCGAGGGCACGGATGCGGCCGCCATTGATGCCAATACCGGCACGCTGGGAAACATATTTAACAATGGCACTGGCGGTGGCGTTGATGGAATCCAGGCTGTCGCCGGCTTCGATCAGTACGCAGGAACTGAACTGACGGGTCGGAGTACGGACACCGGCCATGATTGGCGTTGGCAGTGACAGTTTGAATGTAGATACCGCATCGTAGAAACGACGAATGTATTCCAGGCGACGCTCTTTGTCGTAGCCGGCAAACAGGCAAGCGGCGATCAGCACGTAGAGGAACTGGGCGCTTTCATAGACTTCGCCGGTCACACGGTTCTGTACCAGATATTTGCCTTCCAGCTGCTTAACCGCGGCATAGCTGAAGGTCAGGTCGCGGCTGTGATCGATAAAGGCGTCCATCGCTGTGATTTCTTCAGCGGTGTAATCTTCGAGCAGATGGCGGTCATAACGCTCGGACTCAACCATGCGCTTCACATGATCAAGCAGGGCCGGTGGCTCAAAACGGCCGTAGGCTTTTTTGCGCAGATGGAAAATATTCAGGCGCGCGGCCAGATACTGATAATCGGGTGTTTCTTCAGAAATCAGATCGGCGGCGGCTTTGATCAGGGTTTCATGAATCTCAGACGTCTGGATGCCGTCGAAAAACTGCAGGTGGGCCTTAAGCTCCACTTCAGACACAGATACGTTATCAAGACCCTCGGCAGCCCAGGTGACTACTTTGTGGATTTTATCCAGATTTAAAGGTTCCTGGGTGCCGTCACGTTTGGTGACTTTTAGCTCGCTGTTCATCTCTTCTGTGCCTGTATCCAAGGGAAACTACTCCATCTGTCCTTGATCGGTATGGGTTCCGTAAAACGCTTGACGGCTGGCCTGATAGTCTGTAGGTGCCGGTGTAAGTAACTGAGTTACCGACATATTTTTAAGTCGATCCACAAGATAATGCGGTATACCTATGAATTCAACCCCAAGATATAGTGGGTTATCGGTTTTGCCATGTGGATAACTTGTGTGTAGTTGGTGGACAGGATGTGGCTGTTTTTTCTAAGTCGTTATGCCCTCTGATTTTTACCAAATAATGAATAGATTGGTTACTATGCAACAAAGCGTAACTCGGTCTAGAGTTAATATCAGATGCCTGTGGCAATGTTCCGGGGTACGAACCTGTTTAAGGAATGGTAAGGAACCATGTTGAAGCAAGAAAATGGTCAAAGCCTTGAAGAAAACTGGCGCATTCTCATCGTTGAAGATGACGAACGCCTGGCGACTCTTACCAAGGATTATCTGGAAAGTAACGGTCTGAAAGTCGCGGTTGAAGGTGACGGCAGCCGTGCAATTGAACGTATTAAAACGGAGCAGCCTGACCTTGTTGTCCTGGATCTGATGTTGCCGGGTGAAGATGGCCTGGCGGTATGCCGTATTGTCCGTCCTTACTACAAAGGCCCGATTCTGATGCTGACCGCCCGTACCGAAGATCTCGATCAGGTACTGGGGCTGGAAATGGGGGCAGATGATTATGTTGCCAAACCGGTTCGTCCGCGTGTCTTACTGGCCCGTATCCGCGCCTTATTGCGCCGGGTTAAAGAAGTACCGGAAGAGCAGGTTGTTGAAGGCGGTTCTGATAACCGTCTGACCTTTGGCAATCTGGTTGTCGATAACGCCATGCGTGAAGCCTGGCTCGAAGGCAAGAGCATTGATCTGACCAGTGCCGAATTTGATCTGCTGTGGTTATTGAGCAGCAGCGCCGGACGTGTACTGACCCGGGAAGAAATTTTCCATCAGTTGCGGGGTATTGAATATGACGGCCAGGATCGTTCTATTGACGTAAGGGTGTCACGTATCCGTCCTAAGGTGGGCGATGATCCGATGAATCCCAAGCGTATCAAAACCGTACGCAGTAAAGGCTACCTGTTCGTTAAAGAAATCTGACGTCAGGAGACATCGTCATTTTTATCCGGGTTTATTCAGGGCTGCTGGGCGCTTTGCTGATGGTGGGAATCATCTGCACGGTCGCTTTGCAGCTCGTTAACTTTGTGCGCAGCGCGCAGTTCAATGAAGACATGGTGGGCGGCAGTGTTGCGCTGCTTGCCCAGCGGCTGCGTCAGGATCCTGGTGCTTTATCTGAGTTATCCGCACGTTTTGATGCTGATATCCGGATATTGCCATTGGCTGAAGGCCCGGTGGACGAATATCAGCAGAACCGTCTGGCTCGCGGGCAGTTGCTGGTCGATACCACCAATGAAGGACGCACCGCGCGTCTGTTGTATCAGATGTCTGAGTCTGAATTACTCGATGTGCAGCTCAGTACGGTGACAGAGGTTCAGGCGCAGGCCTCGGCCTATCTGTTACTCGAAGACTGGCAGCGTTCCGGAGAGAGCATCGAAGTCTTTATCAAACGCATGCAGCCGCGCTTTGGTTTTCCGTTGTCGGTGGTGGATATCGACAAACTCTTCCTGTCAGATTCCGATTTTGCCCGGATGCAGTACGGCGATGTATTGGTGAGAATTTCCATTGAAGGTCAGCAGGCTGAAGCGCTGGCGAAGCTGCCAGGTCAGCCACGGGCGTTGCGGCTCGGGCCTATTGATGCGTTCAACCCCTACTCCTGGCAGGCTATCTTCGTCATTACAGCCATCGGCATCATGTTGCTGGGTCTTGGGGTTTACTGGGTTGTGAACTCATTTGAGATCCGCTTGCGTAAGCTGGAACAGGCCACCAGTCGCCTGGCGCAGGGACATCTGAGTGCGCGGGTAGCGATTTCCGGTACCGACCCGGTCAGTCGCCTCGGTCAGGCGTTTAACAAAATGGCAGAGCACATCCAGCGCCTGATTTCTATTCAGCGCGAGATGGTGCGTGCCGTGTCCCACGAATTACGTACTCCGGTAGCCCGTATCCGTTTTGGCTTACAGATTATTGAAGACAGCGTCGACGATGCTTACGTCAGTAAGCAGCTGACTGGCATGGATTCGGATATTCAGGAGCTGGATGAGCTTATTGATGAGATCCTGACGTACGCGCGTCTGGAGGAAGGTGGGCCGCTGCTCGACTTCCAGAAGGTTAATGTGGCCGATGTGGCGGTGCAGGTGGTTGAAGAAGCGCGTCCACCGGCCCATGTCAGCGTCAGCTATGCCGGCGCTTCGCCGGAGAATGCCCACTATGCCGAGGTGGAGCCGCGCTATATTCATCGTGCCATTCAGAATCTGGTGGGTAATGCCGGGCGCTACGCCAGTTCCCGTGTCCGGGTCAGTTGTACCATTGGAACGGATACCTGCCGGGTTGATGTGGAAGATGATGGTCCTGGTATTCCGGAAGAGGATTGGGATCGCGTATTCACAGCCTTTGCCCGCCTGGATGACAGCCGTACCCGCAGCTCCGGTGGCTATGGTCTGGGATTATCAATTGTTCGCCGTATTGCGTATTGGCATGGTGGGCGGGCAATGGTCAGCCGCAGCGAGGCGCTTGGCGGTGCAAAATTCAGTCTGATCTGGCCGCGCCGTCATCACGAATAACGTGATGGCCTTATATCAAAAGTGTATACAAAGCGTTACACAAAGACACTTTTACACTACAGACTGAAAAGCATGGCAGGATCATTATATGTCCCGCGTATCCCTAGGAGACGTGGTGAGAATGTAGCGAAATTATTCGCTTTTTTGGGCTCTTTCAGAGCCCTTTTTTTTGCCTGAAATCCGGGGAAATGGCCGCGACAGGCCTTTAGCTGACCGGAAGAATTCCCGGTAAGTGGCGGAAACAGGTCTCCAGCGCTTGCTGAAAGAAATCCTGAATATAGGCACTGTCCTGCTGATCTTTACGCACAGCCGCATACAGTGTTGGCCATACCCCTTCTTTGCCCAAAGGCCGGGCAGCAACCAGATTGGCATCAATATAGGGCTGCAGTGCCCAGTTTGGCAGGCAGGCGACGCCCCGTCCGCTGGCAACCAGCTGCACCATCATCAGCGTTAACTCGGTTTGGCGGGTCGCCCGTGGCTCAATGCCGCTGGGTGACAGAAAGTGTTCAAATATATCCAGCCGGTTGCGGTCGACCGGATAGTGAATCAGGGTTTCGCTGCTGAGGTCGGCAGGCTGTATGCAGTCCTGCTGAGCCAGCGGATGTTGGTTAGCGACCGCGAGAACAGACTGATAGCGGAATAGTGGTTGATAATAAATTTCGTTATGCGGTCCCGGATCGGACGTTACCACCAGATCTACGTCCCCGCGGATTAAGGCGGGGATGGGCTCGAAGTGAAAACTGGTGCTGAGGTCAATCTCAACCTCAGGCCAGTGATCACGGAAGCTGTTGATGGCTGGCATCAGCCAGTCAAAGCAGCTGTGGCACTCGATCACCATATGCAGGCGGCCACTATGCCCACCGGCCATTTTCTGCAGATTACGTTCAGACTGACGCAGTAACGGCAGCACATCATCTGCCAGCTGTAACAACTCCAGCCCGGCGCGGGTAAAGCGCAAAGGTTTGGTTTTACGCAGAAACAACGATACGCCCAGGCGCTCTTCCAGATCTTTTAACTGATGGGAGAGCGCAGACTGGGTCAGGTGCATGCGTCTGGCGGCTTCCACCAGAGTGCCGCCATCACGCAGGGCGGCGAGGGTGCGCAGATGTTTGATATCGAGCATGAATGAAATTCATAGACATTGAGTTCTGAATGTTAGCTTTTCATAGGCTTTGTTGAAAGCGCTGAATGATGCGATTCTGCTCATCCATCAATTGTGCCAGTTGCTCGCACTCGCTGTTCATACTGCCGGCCAGCTGCTCGGCTTCCTGAGCCAGACTCTCCAGTTGTGTCAGATGATCACGGATCTGATCGGCCGCCAGGTTCTGCTCGGAAGCTGAGCGTGAATTAGCATTGGTCATAGCCTGAATTTCACTGAGCTCATGGCGGATGGTGGAGAAGACGCCATTCACCTGACGGGCCCGCTCCAGAGTCTGCTCGGTCGAATGCTGCCCCTTGTTCATAGCCTCCACAGCCTGACCGCTGTGCTCATTCAGGCCGGTTACGATCAGCTGAATTTCGGCAGCGGATTCCTGAGTGCGTTGTGCCAGATTGCGTACTTCATCAGCGACTACTGCAAACCCACGCCCTTGTTCCCCGGCGCGTGCGGCCTCGATGGCGGCGTTCAGGGCAAGCAAATTGGTCTGCTCGGCAATATCGCTGATAGCCTGCAGAAAGCGGTCAACGCCCTGAGTTTCGCTTGCCAGCCGGCTGATGGCTTCGGCCGTACCTTTCAGTTCAACCTGCAGGGCTTCGGTCTGAGTCATCATTACTTTGATGTCATTCTCACCGGAAGTGGCATTACCAACGGCCTGCTGACTGGCCTGTTGTGACTGCTGATTGTTTTCATTGAGCTGTAATGCGGTATGCTGAATGTCGGTACTGACCTGTTCGACCTGTTGGGTATAGCTGTGCTGACGGCGGACGCGCTCCAGTGTGTTCTGTGACAGATTAAGGGTATTGCTGGTGGCGCTGACCAGTGAGCTGGTATTGTCGGCAATGCGCACCAATACGGTCTGCAGGCGGCGGCGCATGGCATGCTGGGCAAACGCGAGCTGGCCATGAGCATCGTCACGGCCGGTGTAAATCCAGGCCATCAGACGGTTGTTGATAACATCCTGACCATAGCGGGTGAAGGCTTCTTCCTGTTGATACTGACGGAACAGGCTGAAGGCGGCGCTCAGGCCAACGATACCCTGCAGTATCAGATTATCAGACCAGTACAACGCAGCACCTGCGGCAATCAGCCAGGGCAGTGCCTGAGGCAGCATGGCCCGCAGAGCTCCCCAGCGTTGCAGCGGATTCTTACCACTGTTCAGCAGTTTATAGGCTTTTTCAGCACGACTGATCTGCTCGCGGCTGGGAGCAATGCGCACGGATTCATAGCCGACAATCTGATCGCCTTCGTACAGAGGTGTGACGTAAGCATCGACCCAGTAGTGATCACCGTTTTTGGTGCGGTTTTTAACGAGGCCCATCCAGTGTTGTCCGGCTTTTACGGTATTCCACAAATCGGCAAACGCGGCGGTGGGCATATCAGGATGGCGGACCAGATTGTGCGGACTGCCGTTCAGTTCTTCTTTGGTGAAACCACTGATGCGGATGAAGTGGTCATTACAGTGTGTGATAACCCCTTTGAGATTTGTGGACGACACCAGATGGTTATCGGCGGACAAAGTTACTTCACGTTGGGTTACCGGTTGGTTATTACGCATTTTGTTATCAAGGCTGTTATGTTAATTGGATAACTATAGTTCAGTCAGCGTATTCTGCCGGATTTCGCTACATTTCCATTCGGGCCTTGGTCATCTTCGTTTCAGTCAGTAAACTGCCGCAAAAAATAATGAGGATAACATTCTATGCCACGCTGTTTGCTGAGCTTCGATCAGGGAACCACCAGTAGCCGCGCCATTCTGTTTTCTACCGAAGGTCATATTCTGGCCACTGGTCAGCGCGAGTTTACTCAACATTTTCCACAGCCGGGTTGGGTCGAGCATGACCCGGAAGAAATCTGGGAAACCACCCTTGTCAGTACCCGGGAGGCACTGGCGGCTTCCGGCTGCGGGCTGAGTGATATTGTCGCGGCTGGCATTACCAATCAGCGCGAGACAACCATTGTCTGGGAACGCGCCAGCGGTAAGCCGGTATATAACGCTATTGTCTGGCAGGACCGCCGGACGTCGGCACTGTGTCAGCAGCTGAAAGAAGATGCGGCGCTTGAGCCGCGTATCGCCGAGAAAACCGGCCTGCTGCTGGACCCATATTTTTCTGCCACCAAGCTGGCCTGGATTCTGGATAACGTCGATGGTGCGCGTGAGCGGGCAGAGCGCGGCGAATTGGCGTTTGGTACGGTCGATACCTTTCTGCTCTGGCGTCTGACCGGCGGCAAAGTACACGCGACCGACGCCAGTAATGCCTCGCGCACCTTACTGTTTAATATTCATACCCAGCAATGGGACGAGGAACTGTTGCAGCTGTTCCGCATTCCGGCCGCACTGCTGCCTGAGGTTAAAGACAGCGCTGCCGATTATGGCCGTATTGATGCCAGTCTGTTTGGTGCTGAGATTGCCATTGGTGGTGTTGCCGGTGATCAGCAGGCGGCGCTGGTGGGTCAGGCCTGCTTCCGTCCGGGAATGGCCAAGAGCACCTACGGCACCGGTTGTTTTATGGTGATGAATACCGGCCGCGAGGCGCTGAAGTCCACCCACCGTCTGTTGACCACCGTGGCCTACCGTATTAATGGCGAAACCACCTATGCACTGGAAGGTTCCATTTTTATGGCGGGTGCCACGATTCAGTGGATTCGCGACGGCCTGAACCTGATTTCCAGCGCCTGTGAGACGCAGTCACTGGCGGAAGCGACAGGTTACGAAAACCCGGTGTATATGGTGCCGGCCTTTACCGGTCTTGGCGCCCCGTACTGGGACCCGCAGGCGCGTGGCGCCATTATGGGGCTGACACGTGATACCGGTATTAAAGAAATCGTAACGGCAGGCTTGCAGGCCGTGTGTTATCAGACCCGTGATCTGCTCGAAGCTATGGCACTGGATGGCGTTGAGCCGGCGCAGCTGCGGGTTGATGGCGGCATGGTGGTGAATGGCTGGTTGGTGCAGTTTCTGGCCGATGTTCTGGGTATTCCTATCGCCTGCCCGAAAGTCACGGAAACCACAGCATTGGGCGCTGCGTTTCTGGCGGGTTTGCAGGCCGGGGTTTATCAGAACCTGGATGATGTGGAAGCGTTTTGGGTACACGATCGTGCTTATGAACCCAAGCTGGAAGAAAGTCAGCGTCAGCATTTATACGATGGCTGGCTGAATGCGGTTCAGCGGGTACGCTGCGGCGCCTGAGCTGTAGCCGGGTAACAGAACTGGCGGATGTCAGTTACGCCAGTTTCTGTTACGAAGATTACGCGAATTGACATAGCCGGCGAAAAAATAGTCTCTATAATCGTGCGCTTTGTTCTCAGTGCACGGGATGCCGCCATGAGACAGCAACAACGTGACATTCTTCGCCGTCATGGGCTGGCCAGCAGTGGAGCGCTGCTGTTTACGCTGCTTTTTATGGCGGGCTTTCAACTGCGGGGCGACCCCGCGGATGCGGCTGTTCTGTATTCTGCCATTGCGGTTTATTGGTTTGGACAGGCATTACTGTTGTATTGGGTTGGTTCGGGCCGCACCCTGAATTATCAGGACCCCGGCCTGACCGCTTTCTTTATGGTCTGGGCCATTTCTTTTGTCTCCATCATTCTTTATCTGTGCAGTGATAACCGCAACGTGGTGATGCTGGGCTATCTGGCGGTGATGCCGTATGGGGTGTTCCGCCTGACCTGGCGCGGTTTTCTCGGTGTTGCGCTGTTTACCATGGCGTCTTACACCCTGGTGATGCTGGTGCTGCATCACCAGAATGCCGGTCAGTGGCAAGCCAGCCAGGAGGCTTTGTTGGGGGCTGCATTCTTTATCAGCCTGCTGGCATACAGTTTTCTTGGGCGTGAAGTGGCTTTGCTGCGTGAAGCCTACCGCCAGAAGAACCGCGAGTTGCGCCGTGCGATGGTGCGTATAGAAGAGCTGGCCATTACCGATGAACTGACCGGCTTATACAACCGCCGTTATCTGTTGCGTACGCTGGAAAAACAACGGGCTCTGGCAAATCGTGAAGGGCTGCCCTTTGTGCTGGCCTTTGTCGATATTGACCACTTTAAACAGATTAACGATCAGCATGGTCACCGTATCGGTGATCAGGTACTGGTGGAACTGGCGCAATTGCTGCGGCTGTCGGTACGGGAAGTCGATCTTGCCGCACGTTATGGTGGTGAAGAGTTTGTGCTGCTGCTCAGTGGCCTGACGCTGGCTACTGCTGAGAATGCGCTGAACCGTATCCGCATCGCCGTGATGGAAGAAAATTTCTCCGAGTCTTCTCTGCCGCTGACGGTATCCATCGGTGTGACGCAATATCATGCCGGTGAGGAGGGCGATGAGCTGCTCAACCGTGCTGACCGTTTGCTGTATGAAGCAAAGCGCGCCGGACGCAACCGCGTACGCACCGAAACGCTGGAGCAAACCTCAGCTCAGTCTTCCTGAGCAAAAAAAAGCCCCGTCGAACCTGAAGGTTACGGGGCTTTTGAGGCGCTGTTTCTGATGCGCTGTTCAGGCCTACAAGTTCAGGCTTACAAGAGTGAGCCTGTTATCTTTCAGTCTTCCTGACAGAGCAGGAATTCGAGCAGGGCCTTCTGTGCATGCAGACGGTTTTCTGCTTCGTCCCACACCACCGAACGCGGGTCATCCAGTAAGTCTTCACTTACCTCTTCGCCACGATGCGCCGGCAGGCAGTGCATAAAGAGCACGTCTTTGTTGGCCAGATCCAGCAGCTCGCGTGAGACCTGATAATCGCGGAATTTACGCAGGCGCTGTTCCTGTTCATCTTCCTGACCCATAGACGCCCAGACGTCCGTTGCCACCAGATCGGCACCGCGTACCGCTTCTTTCGGATCACGCATCAGCGTTACACGGTCAGCGGCTTCATCAACCAGGAACTGTGACGGTTCAAAGCCTTCCGGCGTGGCAATGTTCAGTTTGAAATCAAACTGCTGCGCCGCGTTGATGTACGACTGGCACATATTGTTGCCATCGCCGATCCAGGCCACGGTTTTGCCCTGAATGGAGCCACGGTGCTCGACGTAGGTCTGGATATCGGCCAGCAGCTGACAGGGATGAAAGTCATCCGTCAGGGCATTGATTACCGGTACCTCGGAGAACGCCGCAAAGCGTTCGACGGTTTCGTGTTCGAAGGTACGGATCATGACGACATCGACCATGCGTGACAGCACACGGGCGCTGTCTTCAACCGGCTCACCACGGCCCAGCTGGGTATCGCGCGGCGACAGGAAGATGGCATGGCCACCCAGTTGTGCCATACCGGCCTCAAAGGAAACACGGGTGCGGGTGGAGGATTTTTCAAAAATCATCCCCAGTACACGGTTGCGCAGAGGCTCGTAGATTTCTCCGCGTTTGTGCATCTGCTTCAGCTCGATGGCGCGCTGGATAAGCCAGTTCAGCTCTTCCGGAGAATGGTCTAACAGGGTTAAAAAATGTCTCACGTTAGTTCCTTATTCAAACTCAACCGAGCGCCTCAATCAGGGCGGACACGGTTTCGATGATCTGGTCAGCTTCGCTCTGTGACAGATTCAGCGGTGGCAGCAGACGCACCACATTGCCGGAGGTCACATTCAGCAGCAGACCCTGTTCCAGAGCGGTGGCCATCAGTGACGGGCAGTCCTGGTTCAGCACCAGACCGATCATCAGGCCGTGGCCACGGATTTCGAGCAGACGCTCGCTGTTGTTCAGGCGCGCACGGAAACCGTCACGCAGGTAATCGCCCATAGTGCGGGCGTGATCACACAGATTCTCTTGTTCAATGGTCTCAACGACCGCCAGTGCTGCCGCACAGGCCAGCGGGTTACCGCCATAGGTTGAGCCATGATTGCCTGGCTGCAGTACCTGAGCCGCTTTGCCCTGAGCCAGACAGGCACCAATAGGCACGCCGTTACCCAGACCTTTGGCGGTGGTTACGACATCCGGGCGGAAACCAAAGTGCTGGTAGCAGAAATAGGTGCCGGTCCGGCCGTTACCGGTTTGTACTTCGTCGAGCATCATCAGCAGCTGGTGGTCATTACACAGGGCACGTACGCCGGTCAGATAGTCGGCGCTGGCAGTCGCCAGACCGCCTTCGCCCTGTACCGGTTCCAGCATTACCGCAACGACATTCGGGTTGGCTTTGACGACGGCTTTAATGGCATCCAGATCCTGATAAGGCACACGGATAAAACCATTGAGCAGCGGGCCAAAACCTTCCTGTACCTTGGTGTTACCGGTAGCGGTCAGGGTGGCCATGGTACGGCCGTGGAAGGCCTTGGTCATAACAATGATGACGGGCTCATGGATGCCGCGGTCGTGACCGTATTTACGTGCAATTTTAATCGCCGCTTCGTTGGCTTCGGCACCGGAGTTGGAGAAAAACACGTTTTCCATACCGGAGACACGTACCAGCGCTTCAGCCAGCGCCTGCTGCTTGCTGATGCCATACAGGTTTGAGGTGTGAATCAGCTTGTCAGCCTGCTCACGGATAGCCGCCGTGACCGCCGGGTGGGCATGGCCCAGACCGCATACGGCAATACCACTGAGCGCATCCAGATAGCGTCGGCCCTGAGTATCAATAACCCAGCTGCCTTGTCCACTTTCAAACGTCACGGGTAACCGCCCGTAGGTATTCATGATGGCTTGCATATCACTCAAATCCTCTGAAACGCAAAAAGGCAGCCTTGGCTGCCCCGGAAGGGTCAGCATCATACGAAAGGGCCGTAACTTTGTAAATGTTGCCCGATTGACAGGCTAATCCCCATTCCGGCTGAGCATTTTGGCCAATCGCCTGCGGCGTTGTGATCATTGTCAGTGCCGGGGGAGCTGAGTAGGGTGAAGGCTTCTCTTTTTAATGAAAGGTCGCCGTATGGAGCAGTATCTGCAAAGCACCCGCTATTTTGACGCAGCCAATCCGCAGGTTGTGGCACAGGCGCGCGCGCTGGCTGGTGATGCATCTGATCCGCTGGAGATTGCCCGCCGCCTGTATCTTGGGGTGCGCGATGGTGTGCGCTACAACCCTTATACCTTCAGTGATGATCCGCAGAGTTTCAGCGGCAGTCATTGTCTGGCTGCGGGTCAGTCATACTGTATTCCCAAGGCGGTATTGCTCGGCACTATGGCGCGGGCGCTGGGTATTCCTTCCCGGCTGGGATTAGCGGATGTGCGCAATCACCTGTCCTCCCCACAATTGCTGGCTTTTCTGCGTTCCGATGTGTTTGTGATGCATGGCTATATCGAGCTGTGGCTGAATGAGCGCTGGGTAAAAGCGACACCGGCCTTCAATAAAGCATTGTGTGAGCGAATGGGCGTGGGTGTGCTGGAGTTCGATGGCGAGCAGGATTCGGTGTTTCAGCCGTTTGATGAACAGGGCCGGGCGCATATGGAATATCTGAACGATCATGGCACCTTTGCTGATGTACCGGTTGATTTTATTGTCGCTCAGGTTGCAGCGGCTTATCCGCATCTGGTGAAAACCGCCGATTTTGCCGAGCGCTCACTGGAAGGAGATATTGCAGCTCCGCTGAGCTGAATCGGTCAGAACCCCTGATCGTCGCCACAAAAATCCTTTGCTGGCTGACGGCCACCGCACTTCGCAGAATGTGACTATTTACGGAGGCTGGTATGCAGAAACTGAACAAGGGGAGAAGCTGGTTGTACATAACAGCCGTGCTTTGGGGACTGAGTGGCACTCTATGTGTTGCTGAAGAACCGGCAGAGGACCCTGATGAGCCGGTAGCGGCAACTGTGGATGACGGTGATGAAGCCTATCGCCGTGAGATTCAGCAGGAATGTGAATCCCAGGCGACGTCAATGGAGCTGGAAGGGTCCGACCGGGCCGATTACGTACGTTTATGTCTGCAGCAATACGGCCTGTAAACCGTGGTCAGCCGCGTCCGCGGGTACGGGTGCGGTTAGCGCGGGCATTTTTCTCAATAAAGATCATGATTTTGGCGGCCACGTCGATACCGGTTGCTTCTTCAATGCCCTGAATGCCGGGAGATGAGTTCACTTCCATCACCACCGGGCCGTGGTTGGAGCGCAGAATATCCACACCGGCAACGTTCAGGCCCATGGTGCGTGCGGCGCGCACCGCGGTGGCACGTTCTTCCGGGGTAATACGGATTAAAGAAGCGCTGCCGCCACGGTGCAGGTTAGAGCGGAATTCGCCTTCCTGCGCCTGACGTTTCATGGCGGCCACGACTTTATCGCCCACCACAAAACAGCGGATATCAGCACCGCCGGCTTCTTTAATGTATTCCTGCACCATTATGTTGGCTTTTAACCCCATAAAAGCCTCAATCACGCTTTCGGCGGCTTTGCGTGTTTCCGCCAGTACCACGCCGATGCCCTGAGTGCCTTCCAGCAGTTTGATCACCAGTGGGGCGCCACCGACCATACGGATCAGGTCGGGAATATCATCCGGGCTGTGGGCAAAACCGGTAACCGGCAGACCAATGCCTTTACGCGCCATTAACTGCATAGAGCGCAGCTTGTCGCGTGAGCGGCTGATGGCGACGGATTCGTTCAGCGGATAGACGCCCATCATCTCAAACTGGCGCAGTACTGCAGTGCCGTAAAAGGTAATGGAAGCACCGATACGCGGGATAACAGCATCAAAATCATCCAGCTCGTGGCCCTGATAATGAATGCTGGAATCCAGACTGTTGATATTCATATAGCAGTGCAGGGTATCCAGAACACTGACTTCATGTCCGCGCGCTTCGCCGGCTTCCACCAGACGACGGGTGGAGTAGAGGTTGGCGTCACGCGACAGAATAGCAATCTTCATAGGGAATCTGTTCCTGGATACTGGCGTTCGACATCGACCAGAAAACGCCCGCTGATGGCCCGGCGGCCAATCAGCATGGGGTATTTCATGCTGCCGCGGTGGCTGAGGCTGAGTTCGATGGTCCAGGTTTTCCCGGCAGCAAAAAGCTGAGTTTTAATAATGTAGCGATGGCTGCGCTGGCCATTGGAGCTGGCGATCACACGACGGTCGACCACCTCGGCTTCACAGATTTGATCCAGGGTTGCGGTGTCGTTATCAAACAACACATGGAAGCGAACCCAGGATTTTCCGTCCCGTTTAAAGGGCTCAATGCGTTCAGCATGCAGGCTGCTGGTGCAGGCCCCGGTATCGACTTTGGCCAGACACTGAATGCCAAAGTCGGGGAGAGAGACTTGTTCTATGTAGCCGAGTACAGGCTTAATCATCGCTGTCTATGCTGTCCGAGCCGGTTTCAGCCACAGCAGCGGAAGAAGCCGTGAAGTAGATCTGCTTACGGCGTAATGCATTGAGGTAAATGGCCCAGGTTTTCTCGACATCAGAGGCTGGCTTCTCGTTACCGTGACAGGTGGCAACAAAGCGCTCTTCTTCGTCATTCTGTGGCGCGCGGCTGCCTTCGTGCAGCGCTTTCATGGCCACACCTTTTGTTTCCAGAATCTGCGCCTGAATACGGGTGAAATCCCCTGAACGCTGGAAACCACGTGGAAAATTGCGGTCGTCAAAGAACTTTTTATCGCAGTCAAAACTCTTCACTTGGCTATTGTCCATTCTGCACCTACTATCCCGATGAGGTAATTTTGGGCGGAGTATGGTCAGCCATGATTCGTCGGTAAAACAAAAAAAACTTATCGTAACGAAAATTTTCTTTGGTCGATATGGACACAGAACTGCTTAAAACTTTTATGGAAGTCTCACGTACGCGGCACTTCGGACGGGCGGCAGAAAACCTGTATCTGACGCAGTCTGCCGTCAGCTTCCGGGTGCGCCAGCTGGAAGGACTTCTGGGGGTGGAACTGTTCTCCCGCCAGCGCAATAACATTCAGCTGACCCCGGCAGGTGAAAAACTCATGCCATTGGCTGAAAGCAGCGTTCTGCTGGAACAGCGTATCCGCCAGGAAGTGGCGATGGCGGATGGCAAAAGCCAGCAGATGTCACTCGGAGCGACCCCGAATCTTTGGGATGCCTTTCTGCAGGAGCAACTGCGCCTGTTTATGAGCAGCTCTCCGGGGATTGCCCTGAACGCCATGGCGCACAGCAGTGGCAATCTGGTGCGGCAGATTATTGAACGCACCCTGGATCTGGCCTTTGTCTTCGATGCTCCCAAAGTGGACGAACTGACCACCATTGAAGTGATGAACATCCCTCTGTATCTGGTTTCCGCTGAACCCTGTGACAGCTGGCAGGATGCATTGGCGCAGGATTATGTGCTGGTGGACTGGGGAACGTCGTTTCAGATTCAGCACGCGCAGGAATTCAAAGGGGCAAAACCACCGGTATTACAAACCAACACCGGACGGATTGCGCTGGATTGTATTCTCAGCAATGGCGGCTCGGCGTATTTGCCCTCGAGTCTGATTCAGCCGTACCTCGACAGCGGGCAAATGCATGTTGTGCCCGATGCGCCGGTCATCAACCGTACGGTTTATGCCAGCTTTCATGCCAGCAGTGGCCGTGAAGAGCTGATTAATAAAGTGATCGAACAGATTGCAACCAATGTCACTGCCGCGGCTGCACTGGCATCGCCACAGGGGGAATCCAGATGAGTATCCGTTGCCAGGCATGGGTTATGACACAGACCGGTGGGCCTGAGGTTATACAGAAAGCTGAGATTGAATTACCTGAACCGGGCATCGGCCAGGTACTGATTCGTGTGGTGGCTGCCGGTTTCAATCCGGTAGATACCAAAATCCGCGCCGGGCTTGCGGCCATTGCGCCACAGTCTGGTGTGCTGGGCTGTGATGTCAGCGGTTATATAGAAGCAACAGGCGAAGGCGTCAGTGCATTTTCTCCGGGCGATGCTGTTTATGGCTGCGCCGGCGGGGTTAAAGGACATCATGGTGCGCTGGCTGAATATATGGTCGCCGATGCCGATTTACTGGCCCCTGCTCCTCATAATCTGCTGCTGGAAGACTGCGCTGGTCTGCCCATTGCTGCTATTACGGCTTACAACGCAGTACAGCGCCTGCAGCTTCAGGCCGGAGAGCGCTTGTTTGTGGTGGGCGCTTCCGGTGCTGTTGGTCTGATGATGACGCAGATTGCGCATCAGTTGGGTGCGCTGGTTGAAGGCTCGGCCGGCAGTCGCGAACGTATCGCTCAGGTTGAAGCCTTTGGTGGCCGTGGCTGGCTGCATTCCCAGTGCAGTGAGCTGGTGGCGCAGGGGGAGAGTTTCGCCAGAGTGCTGGACACCTTTGGTGGGGTGGGTCTACAAACCGCTCTTGAACTGGCAGCACCTTATGCGCAGGTGGCGACGATCAATGCCCGTAATCAGTACGATTTATCCAAGGCACATGCCAAAGCGCTGACCCTGCATGCTGTTTTTATGCTGTTGCCACTGTTGCGGCAGGAAAATATGGCGGTCCATGGGGAGTGCCTGAGAACTCTGACAGCCGGCATTGAAGCCGGTGAGCTTAAAGGTCTGCCTGTGCGGCGTTTTGCTATGTCTGAAGTGGCACAGATTCATGCCCGTTATGAAGCCGGAGAATTACCGTTTAAGGCGGTGATGCTGCCCGACTTCTGAATCAACAGGAGTCAGGCATAAGGAGCATCCGCCGGGGGTCAGTCGATCCCCAGCCATTTGTGCGTCTGCAGGCTCAGCTTCCATTGCGGGTGAGCAAGACAATATTCGACGGCCTTGCGCATATTGCTGGTTGATAAGCCTTCTTTCGCACCTTCATTCTTATCCGTTGCCAGAATCATGGCCTGATAATCGGCCATCGGCTGCAGATAGAAATGCCGCGCATTAAAAGAAGCAAAGCGTTCCGGCATGGCTTTGCTCTGCGGATAGATCAGCTTCAGTTCATCACACGCGGTAATAACAATCCCGGCATCGGCTTTGGGGCTCAGACAAAGCCAGTCGATGCCTGCCGGTGCAGGTAGTGTGCCGTTGGTTTCAACGCCGATTTCGAAGCCCGCATTGTGCAGTGCTTCTATTAAAGGTTCGTCGAGTTGCAGCAAAGGTTCACCGCCGGTGCAGACCACATAGGGAACTCCCTGAGCGGGGTCTGGCCACAGGCTGCTGATCAGGCTGACCAGTTCCGCTGCACTGTAGATTCCGCCATTTTCACCATCGGTGCCGATAAAATCGGTGTCGCAGAAATCGCAGACGGCGGTACTGCGTGAATCTTCGCGGCCATTCCACAGATTGCACTTACTGAAGCGACAAAACACAGAAGGGCGACCGGCTTGCGCGCCTTCGCCCTGCAGTGTGTAAAAAACTTCCTTAACGCGGTAGCGGTCGGCCATCAGCTGTTCTCGTACGCCAGTGGATCGGTGGCATGGTTATGGGCAAAGGCTTCCAGGCGTTCGACGCAGGAGCCGCACTTGCCGCAGGCTTTCTCACGACCGTTGTAGCAGGTCCAGGACTTACCGTAATTCAGGCCCATCTTCAGACCGTCAGCAAGGATCTCTGTTTTGTCGC